>RIAZ01000029.1 GCA_003762615.1 Muribaculaceae bacterium Isolate-037 (Harlan) | reverse complement strand
GGCCAATGTTAAACTTAAGGAGATAGATGACTGGGCCAAGGCCAATCTATCCCGCAATTGGGTGAAAGATAGAACCGAAACACTTAAAAAAGTGAGCTGAATACGGAACAACTAACTGAACACCCTACCTATTTTGATGGGGAGAGTTGAATTTGTTGGAATTTGATACCATGCGATACTATATAATACTTCTAACTGCCTTGATGACGATTGTCGCGACAGCTGATGCCAAGACAATTACGTCATCTCAATCATCTGCAAACGAGAGACTGTCGGACTATATCGATCCCCAAATAGGTTCGGAAGGACTCGGACGAGTATTTATCGGTCCATCCGCACCTTTCGGTATGGTGCGCCCAGGTCCGGATTGTACCCCATCCCCCAACAGCGGATGGCTCCCGATGCCGGAACGTGTGGACGGGTTCGCTCAGGTACATGTCAGTGGTACCGGTGGCGGTCCGAAATACGGCAACATACTGATCCAACCATTCTCCGGCAATCTGACCGCTACAAAGCATCATGCACACCGCCTGAATGAGGAGATAAAACCGGGGTATTATTCCACCACATTTGAAGAGAGCGGAATAACGACAGAAATAACCACCACTCCACGCACAACCGCCTACCGCATATCCTATCCTTCCGACACGCCTGACAAACCCAACTCCCTAATGATAGATGCAGGGTTCTTCCTTGGTGAAAATCCTGTGCCGGATTCTCGTGAGGCACAGCAATTCGTCGGCTCAGAAGTGCAGGTAGTTTCCGACCATGAAATCGCCGGATATTCACGTATACGCGGCGGCTGGAACAATGGAAGAGCATACACCGTATATTTCCACCTCTCGTCCGACACTCCCTTCTCCCAAGTGGCAACATGGAAAGGGGATTCAATCACCAATGATCCCTACCAATACGATTCCGGAGAAAAGACAGGAGCTCTTGTCAGTTTTCCTCCGGGATCCGACACCATCAACGTCAAAATAGGCATATCGTTCATCAGCCAACTGAAAGCTCAAAGGAATCTCATCTCCGAATCTGAAGGGAAAGACTTCGAAACAATCCATTCCGAACTACTTGATTCATGGGATGACATGATGAACCGAATAAAGCTGCATCCTTCCACCCCCGCAGATATGAAACGCATGTTCTACACCGCGTTTTATCATACGCTCATAATGCCCTCTGACCGAAGTGGAGAGAATCCCCTATGGACCGATCCGGGGGTGCCATATTATGATGATTTCTATGCTCTTTGGGACACTTACCGCACTTCTATGCCCTTACTCGCCATAATAGCTCCGGAACGTCTGTGCGACATTGTAAACTCCCTCGTCAACATTGGGAAACGCGACGGATATATGCCCGATGCAAGAAGCGGAAATGCCAACGGACGCACACAAGGGGGATCAAATGCAGAAGTGGTGATTGCAGATGCCTGTGTGAAGGGTATCAAAAGTATCGACTATGAGGAGGCACTGAAGATGATGCTCGTTGATGCCACCATACCTCCCGGTGGAAATGAGGAAGCGGAAGGACGTGGCGGACTAAGGGAATATATATCATTAGGCTATATCCCTCATGGTATACCACGTGCCGGAAACCGTACTGTGGAATATTCGCTATGCGACTTCGCCATATATCAGGTGGCACATCAGCTCGGGCACGACGAGCTGGCTGACAGATACCTCAAGCAATCGGAATCATGGAAAAACCTCTGGCGCGACGACTATGAGCATGATGGTGCGAAGGGTTTTATAATGCCACGCGACGCCGAAGGGAACTGGCTTGATGAAATCCCTTTCGGAAAATCAAAAACGCATAAACCAACATTCCGATACACTCCCCTCACTTTTGAGGGTCCTTGGTACACACCTTGGTGGAACATGTTTTTCTATGAGGCTTCCTCTTGGGAATACTCCCTAAGCATCCCTCACGATGTAGACGGACTCATTGAGAAGTGCGGCGGACCGAAGGCTTTTGACCAACGACTCGACACGTTCTTCTCCAAAAATTATTTCAACGTCAACAATGAACCGTCATTCCTCTCGCCCTGTCTCTATCATTGGATAGGACGTCCCGACAAAACAGCCGACACAATACGCCGCATAATTGAAGAGAACTACAACGACTCTCCCACCGGACTTCCCGGAAATGATGACTCCGGAGCAATGTCTTCATGGCTCATGTTCAACCTCGCCGGCATATATCCAAATGCCGGACATGACTACTACATAATCCACTCCCCGTTGCTGAGATCCACCACTTTCTCTGTAGGCGAAGGGAAGACCTTCTCAATCGTTGCTGACAATCTGTCTGACACCAACCGCCACATAATCGCAGCCACACTTAATGGCAAGCCATACAATCTCTCCACCTTGCGACATTCCGACATTATCTCCGGTGGTGAATTAAGGTTGAAGATGGGACCCAAACCATCCGGTTGGGGCAAAAGGATGCACGCCAACTGAAATCAATATCAAATCCCCTGTTATCTGAATCATCATGAAATTAATATTTCTTAAGCCATTCCTTATTACTGCATTTACAGCAATCGCATTCATTCTATCTTCAATAGACCTATATGCCGATATCATTCCGGAATCATCTGACACCCTTACCGCCACATACAAGCTACACGGACAGACACGACGGTTCAAGTATGTATTCCACAACATGCCTGACGGTGGAATAAAGCTTGACTGGAGCATCGTCCGTAATCTGAAACTCTGGACAGGCAGCTACGTCATGACACGCCAAGCCGTCAGGCATGGAGACTCACTGAGCTATCTCATGCCGGAAGACGGCAACCACATCACTCTCGATGATTCCGAGACATTCGGCATAATATCGGCTGATGCCCTCGCCAATCTGAAAGATAAAGGAGAGACAATAATCAACGGCATACTTTTCAAAAAAATTGACGTATCTCCCACCACAAACGTGATACATGCACGCGACAATGCCGAAGGAGCCAATATATGGATACTCGATAATCCTCGCCTACCCTTGATTCTTAAAATGACCGATAATCCGATTGAAATCAATTGGACCTTATCATTTTTATTTCCCTCAGATGCTCAGAATATCGGCATCTGCCAGATGAATCCGACGGAGAGGGAATTGGTGAAATAATCCTTGTTGCCGAATGTCTTAGCCCGGTCGGTGTAGAGATAATTACGCCCAGTATACGCCGCGAAGAAATGAAGTGTGCGGTCTTTGAATGGGTAATATTCCAACCCGGCAAGATACCCCCATGAGGTGCAATAGTTACCTTTCTCCAATCCGTCATGACTTGAATATATGCCCGACGTGTCGCAGATGATTTTACAGAACACATTCCACGACGGATGGAAACGATAGTCAACGTGCACCAATGCCGACATATAATCTACCTTAGTAGTATTGAAAGACGCATCCGCACCTGCAACCATTTTTGTCATGACCCCCATACGGTCTACGTCCTGACGTGAATACATCCAGTCGGCATACGCACTCACCTTATCGGAGAAACGGAATTCGTTGCCCAATGCAAAATACACAAGATTCTTACCCTTTGTCTCATTCATGAAGGATGCCGACCACCGGGTCTTATAGAAATTATTGAAATTGCCGTTCCAGTTAAGAGTATATACCATGGGCATCTTCGACTTTTCATAATCCCCATACATGGATTCCGATGAGCCAGTAAGTGAATTGAGCACCTGAAACTGCAACTGTTGCGACGGTGTGAAATCATACGCCACCTTGACACCCGTCATAAAATTACCCATATATTCCACCAACGCCGGATTTTCCAACACCTCGATAGGATTACGGTTGAAATCAATACCGCCATACGCAGCACATTGCTTGCCAAGGAAAAACGATACCTTTCCGAGTCGGATACCTATCCCGGCATAGTCGATGCTGCCAAGCACGTTGTCGCGATAACCCGACTCAGAATCCCCCTTATTAAGACGCTGGCGATAACGATAGCTCAACCAGTCGTTGATCTGTCCGGTCATCTCTATGCGGAGTTGCTTCATACGGAAACTCCCCTCATCAAACGTAGAACCTCGCCATGCAGCGTTGAAATCCCCACGCATGTTAAGATAGAGATTAAACTTATCGGTCTTCTTCTTTATTCCCGCCACTTCCTCTATCAACCCTCTCTCTGCCGCCACCGTGTCGTGGTCAGCAACCTGAGCAACTGCCCCTATAGGAGCCACCAATGCCATTGCCACTAAAATGCTGTGTCTGTCCATAGTATATCATAATTAGTCTAAAATGCCATTGGTCTAAAATATCTGAATAAGCAGCAACCCAACACCAATCGCAACAATCGTAGCCACCATTCCAGGCATCATAAAGGAATGGTTGAGCACCCATTTGCCGATATGCGTGGTGCCTGTGCGGTCAAAATTGATAGCCGCCACTATGGTAGGATAATTCGGGATAAAGAAGTATCCGTTGACAGCAGGGAAAAGAGCAATAAGCATCATAGGACTTATACCAAGTGCGACACCGAGAGGCATTATTGCCCTCACGGTGGCAGCCTGACTGTACAATAGAATCGACATCACAAAGAGTGCCACGGCAAATAGCCAAGGCATATCACGGACGATACCCTCAATCGGTGCGGTGATAGCTGCAAGATTGCCATTGATAAAGGTATCCCCCATCCAAGCAATACCGAAAATAGCAATCACAGCCTGCATTCCGGCTATGAATACACTACCTTGAGTGGGCGTAATTCCATTGGTTTTAGTGAATATAAGGATAAGCGCACATGTGGTCAGCATCAATATCTCTATTATCGCCGGCATACCGACAGGTGTGCCCTCAAACACCGGACGCATTGATGGAATTGATCCGAATAATACTATAAGTACCGTAGCCAAAAGAAACAATATCACCGAAAGACGGGCTTTCCCGACATTCTCTATACGGTTGACAGGCTTATCATTCTCCTCTATCATCCCCTCCTTCACTCTACGCTGATACTCCGGATCATCCATCAACTCCTTTCCAACACGCTTTGACAACAATGCGCCTACAAGCACACCGCAAAGAGTGGCGGGGATAGTAATCTTCAATATGTCGAAAAGCGAGATACCTGCAGCGGTCAGTAGTCCGAGTAATGCCACAGTGGCGGCAGAGATAGGACTCGCCGTTATCGCCTGTTGGGATGCTATCACAGCAATACCGAGCGGACGTTCCGGGCGTATCTTTGTCTCACGCGCCACCTCAGCAATTACCGGCAATACCGAATATGCCACATGTCCTGTGCCGGCAACAAACGTGAACAGATACGTCACCAACGGACTGACCACCGTCACCTGCGACGGATGCTTGCGCAATAATTTCTCTGCCAGCGACACAAGATAATCCAGACCTCCGGCGGCCTGCATGGCGGCGGCTGCCGAAATGACCGCGGCAATCATAAGCATGACATCAATCGGCGGCGAGGTAGGTTCAAGACCAAAAAAGAACACCAGAACTGCCATGCCGGCTCCACCCATAACTCCGAGTCCGATGCCCCCAAGACGGGCACCTACTATTATAGCAGCCAATACAAACAACAACTGTAGTATCATAGTTTTGAATTTTTAAATTTCGGAATAATGCCTCACGACCTCATCCCTCAAATCAGGTTAACATGAAAGTATCCTGTCAGACTACTTCATACTAATAAACATTTTAATATGCCGTATGTTGCAATCTTTTCATTTTATTAAGAATTATTTCATGCATGAAAATTGTTATTATATTAAATACTTTATCGTGCATGACATTTGCACGGGATCAATAGGCAATTACACTGTCAACCCTAAAATTGACATATCTTTAATTAGAGTAATGTTCATTCTATTTATATATGATTTCGGAAAATCGCTCGTTACTTATGTATAGGTGAAGAGTCATACCATGTACAGTAGCTCTTTATTCCGTGTACCATTGACCAACGAATATAACCGAAATTTATACAATTTCTTAAATTAGTACCATAAATTTATTTTATCATGGAAACAACCAACAACACCGGATTCCGTGTGGAATCTGATCTCATCGGGCAACGCGAAATTCCCGATTCCGATCTCTACGGAGTGCAGACATTACGTGGAATTGAGAACTTCGAAATCAGTAAATTCCACCTCAACGAGTATCCGCTTTTCATAAAAGGATTGGCTATCACGAAGATGGGTGCAGCACGCGCCAATTATGAACTGGGACTCCTTACAAAGCAACAGGCAGATGCAATCGAACAAGCCTGCCGTGAAATAATCGATGGCAAATACCACGACCAATTTCCCGTCGATATGATTCAGGGTGGAGCCGGCACCACGACCAACATGAATGCCAACGAAGTGATCGCCAACCGTGCATTGGAAATCATGGGACATAAACGCGGTGAGTACACATATTGCTCTCCAAATGATCATGTCAACTGTTCTCAATCTACCAACGACGCGTATCCCACAGCCATACATATCGGCATGTACTTCTCTCACTTGCGTTATATGGAGCATTTTGAGAAACTGATTGAGTCTTTCGAGCGCAAGGGTAAGGAATTTGCATCAATCCTCAAGATCGGACGAACACAGCTGGAGGATGCCGTACCGATGACTCTCGGACAGACATTCAGCGGATTTGCCGCCATACTCCGTGATGAGATTAAGCATCTTAATGAGGCTGCCAATGACTTCCTGACAATAAATATGGGCGCAACTGCCATAGGCACAGGTATATGTGCAGAACCGGGCTATGCTGAGAAATGCGTTGCCGCGCTTGCAGAAATCACAGGTTGGGATATCAAGCTATCAGACAATCTCGTGGGTGCCACTTCCGACACATCATGCCTTGTAGGCTACGCATCTGCTTTGAAGCGTGTAGCTGTAAAAGTCAACAAAATCTGCAATGACCTCCGACTCCTTGCAAGCGGTCCGAGATGCGGACTTGGAGAGTTTAATCTTCCTGCCATGCAGCCGGGATCGTCGATTATGCCGGGAAAGGTCAACCCTGTGATTCCCGAAGTCATGAACCAGATCTGCTATAAGGTCATAGGCAATGAACTCTGCGTAACCATGGCGGGGGAGGCCGCCCAGATGGAGCTAAATGCCATGGAGCCTGTTATGGCTCAGTGCGATTTCGAGTCAGTCGATCTGATGATCAACGGATTTGACACACTCCGCACCCGTTGTGTTGACGGCATCACTGCAAATGCCGACAGATGCCGTGAAGAGGTTCGCAACAGCATCTGCATAGTCACCGCCCTGAACCCAGTCATCGGCTATAAAAACTCTACCAAGATTGCCAAGGAGGCTCTTGAGACAGGGAAAAGCGTCTACGATCTCGTACTCGAACACGGCATTCTCACGCAAAAGGATCTTGACACCATCCTTGCTCCGGAGAACATGATAAAGCCCGTGAAACTTGACATCAAGCCACTCAAATAACCCATTCTCAATAAATTTTCAATATAACAATAAAAAAGAGGTGCTGTCACACCTCTTTTTTTATCTTTTTCTTGCAATTTTGCATTAAACGATATAACTTTGCAACAATTTTAAACGCAAGACCAAAACAATGACATCGTTCATTATAATACGACTTATTTCCATTATTCTACGGCATCCGTCGGTGGGAATATTGGTCTGCGCATAATTTTTTAGGATATTCACAGAGCCTTTCCCACCGCAAATGGGGAAGGCTTTTTTATTTCGACTTTATAAACTATATATATTTTTTACAGGTAAAATGGCAAATACGTTATTTGACAAGATCTGGGACAGCCACGTGGTGCAGCACGTGGAGGACGGTCCGGAACAACTCTACATCGACAGGCTCTACTGCCACGAAGTAACAAGTCCGCAAGCCTTTGAAGGCATGCGACGCAGAGGCATAAAATGCTTTCGTCCGGAAAACATCTTCTGCATGCCTGACCATAACACACCTACTCATGACCAGGACAAACCTATCGAGGATCCCGTCAGCAAAACTCAGGTAGACACCCTTGCAAAGAATGCTGAAGAATTTGGTCTGAACCATTTCGGGATGCTTAATCCTAAGAACGGTATAATCCACGTTGTCGGTCCGGAACGCGGTCTCTCGCTTCCCGGTATGACCATCGTATGCGGCGACTCCCACACGTCGACCCACGGGGCAATGGGCGCAGTGGCATTCGGTATCGGCACGTCGGAAGTGGAGATGGTTATGGCTTCACAGTGTATCCTTCAGCAGAAACCTAAATCTATGAGAATAAACATAGAGGGTAAACTCGCAGAGGGTGTGACAGCAAAGGATATCGCATTGTATCTCATGTCGAAGCTCACCACATCCGGCGCTACAGGTTATTTTGTGGAATATGCCGGTGAAGCTGTGCGCGACCTATCAATGGAGGGACGACTCACTCTCTGCAATCTCTCTATAGAGATGGGAGCAAGAGGCGGATTCATCGCTCCGGATGAGAAAACTTTTGAATATATCAAGGGACGTGAGTATGCTCCAAAGGGTGAGGATTGGGATAAGGCTGTAGAATATTGGAAAACCCTAAGAAGCGGTGATGATGCAGTATTCGACAAAGAACTGACTTTCCAAGCTGAGGATATCGAGCCTATGGTGACATACGGCACAAATCCCGGTATGGGCATGGGCATAACCCAAAGCATCCCCGACATTGACACTATCCCTGATGCCGGAAAGGCATCCTACCTCAAGAGTCTCGGATACATGGGATTCGAACCGGGTCAGAAGCTTATCGGCACTCCCGTGGACTACGTATTCTTAGGCGCATGCACCAACGGACGCATCGAGGATTTCCGTGCATTCGCATCTATCGTAAGAGGGAAGAAGAAAGCCGACCGCATCACTGCATGGCTTGTGCCCGGCTCCTGGATGGTGAGTGAGCAGATAAAGGAAGAGGGACTCGACAAGATTCTGGAGGAAGCCGGTTTTGAGATACGTCAGCCGGGGTGCTCCGCATGTCTCGCCATGAACGATGATAAGATACCTGCCGGCAAACTGGCAGTCTCCACTTCAAATCGCAACTTCGAGGGTCGCCAAGGTCCGGGGGCACGCACAGTGCTTGCAAGCCCGCTCACGGCTGCCGCTGCTGCCATCACAGGCGTCATCACCGACCCGAGAACATTAATTAATGCGTGAATCATCATTCTTGACTCATCTACACGTGATTCATAATACGAAACAGTTCAGATAATGAAACAGAAATTCGATATAATCAGCAGCACCTGCGTGCCTCTTCCTCTCGAAAATGTCGATACCGACCAGATAATACCCGCACGTTTCCTTAAAGCCACCACCCGTGAGGAGAGTTTCTTCGGAGAGAACCTTTTCCGCGACTGGAGATATAATCCCGATGGTTCAATCAACAAGGATTTCGTGCTTAATGATCCCACATATAGCGGCGAGATACTCGTAGCAGGTAAGAACTTCGGCAGTGGCTCGAGTCGAGAACATGCCGCATGGGCTATCGCCGGATATGGTTTCCGCGTGGTCATAAGCAGTTTCTTCGCCGACATCCACAAGAACAACGAGCTTAACAACTTCGTGTTGCCCGTAGTTGTTTCGGAAGGATTTCTCGCGGAGCTGTTTGACTCCATCAAGAACGACCCCAAGACCATCGTCGAGGTTGACCTTCCCAACCAGACCATCACAAATAAGGCGACCGGTAAAAGCGAAAATTTCGAGATCAACGGTTATAAGAAATATTGCCTGATGAACGCACTCGACGACATCGACTTCCTTCTTGAAAATAAGGAGAAGACCGAAGCGTGGGAGCGTAATGCCAAAGCCTGAAGATAATGAATAGTCATTCGGCACAAATAGAGATCATGGACACGACACTCCGCGACGGCGAACAGACCAGCGGAGTGAGTTTCGTGCCACATGAAAAACTTATGATAGCCCGCGCCCTTCTACAGGATCTTAACGTAGACCGCATTGAAGTGGCTTCCGCAAGAGTTTCCGATGGAGAGAAAGATGCCGTCAGACGCATCTGCAAATGGGCGCGTCAGGCCGGATTCCTGTCGAGAGTGGAGGTTCTCGGGTTTGTCGACAATGGCACATCCCTCAACTGGATAAACGATTGCGGATGCGTCAACATAAATCTTCTATGCAAGGGATCTGAAAACCATTGCGTCAACCAACTGAAGAAGACTCCTGAACAGCATTTCGCTGATATACGCAGAAATATCTCCCTCGCTCATGAGATGGGGATAAACGTCAACGTATATCTTGAGGATTGGAGTAACGGAATAAAGAATTCTCCCGATTACGTTTTCAAGATGATTGATGCACTCCGCGACTGCGAGATAAAAAGGTTTATGCTTCCCGACACTCTCGGCATACTCAATCCTCTTGAACTTCTCCTCTTCATGAGAAAGATGGTGAAACTTTATCCGGAGATACATTTCGACTTCCACGCCCATAACGACTATGACCTCGCCATCTCCAACGTGCTTGCCGCCGTGCTCGGCGGCTGCAAGGGGATACACACTGCCGTCAACGGTCTTGGTGAGCGTGCCGGAAATGCACCTCTCGCAAGCGTGCAGGCGATATTGAAGGACCAGTTTAATGCACACACCAACATTGTCGAGAGCAAGCTCAACCTCGTTAGCCGTCTTGTAGAAAACTATTCCGGCATAGCCATACCGCCTAACCGCCCCATCACAGGCGACAGTGTTTTCACACAGGTGGCAGGCGTGCATGCAGATGGCGACAACAAGGCGAATCTGTACTGCAATGACCTGCTCCCCGAACGCTTCGGAAGGAAACGTGAGTATGCCCTCGGTAAAAACAGCGGAAAGGCAAATATACTCCGTAATCTTGAGGAGCTCGGTCTTGAGCTATCGCCAGAACAGACAAAGATGGTCACGGAAAGAATCATCGAGTTGGGCGACAAAAAAGAGGTGGTCACTCAGGAAGATCTTCCGTTTATCGTGTCTGATGTCCTGAAAAGTTCCACTCTCGAAGAGCACGTCAAGTTGCTCAGCTATATGGTCAGCACAGCCTACGGACTAAATCCTATGGCTGCCGTTAAACTGGAAATCAACGGTGAGATCTACGAACAGACAGCCGTCGGCAGCGGACAGTTTGACGCGTTCATGCGTGCAGTGAAACATATCTATAAGGAGAAACTATCCCGTCGTTTCCCTCATCTTTCCAATTACAACGTCTCCATCCCCCCCGGCGGTCGCACCGACGCACTGGTGCAAGCCACCATTTCATGGGAATGGGAGGATCGCGTCTACCGCACACGCGGTCTGGATGCCGACCAAACGGAGGCTGCAATCAAGGCTACCGTAAAGATGCTCAACCTCATGGAAAATGAGATGCGCAAACAGACGGAATCCTGACAATAAACAATCATTAACCACAGGCAACAGCGGCTATCCACCATGTTGCCCCAACATCATAAAATATGGATTTAAAAATAGCTGTTCTTCCGGGCGACGGTATAGGTCCGGAGATATCCGAACAGGGTGTTGCGGTAATGTCCGCAGTATGTGAGAAATTTGGTCACAATGTAAGCTACGAATATGCATTGTGCGGTGCTTCCGCAATCGATGCTGTCGGCGATCCGTTCCCGGAGAAGACTTTTGAAATCTGCATGAATGCTGATGCAGTGCTCTTCTCTGCCGTAGGCGACCCCAAATTTGACAACGACCCCACTGCAAAGGTACGTCCCGAACAGGGACTTCTCGCTATGCGTAAGAAGCTTGGTCTGTTTGCCAATATACGTCCTATTGAGACCTTTGACTGCCTCATCCACAAATCCCCACTTAAGGATGAGTTTGTGCGCGGTGCCGATTTTATCTGCATACGCGAACTCACCGGCGGCATGTATTTCGGTGAGAAATATCAGGACAACGATAAGGCATACGACACCAACGCCTACACACGTCCCGAGATTGAACGTATCCTTGAGGAGGCATACAAATATGCCGGACGTCGCCGCAAGCATCTTACGGTAGTGGATAAGGCAAACGTGCTTGCCTCTTCCCGTCTGTGGCGTCAGGTGGCAAAGGAGATGGAAAGCAAATATCTCGAAATAGAGACAGACTATATGTTTGTTGACAACGCAGCCATGCGTATGATTCAGGATCCCAAGTTCTTTGATGTAATGGTGACAGAGAACACCTTCGGCGATATCCTTACCGATGAAGGCTCCTGCATCACAGGTTCGATGGGACTACTCCCCTCCGCATCCACCGGTGAGCATACTCCGGTATTCGAGCCTATCCATGGTTCATGGCCACAGGCAAAGGGTTTGAACATTGCCAATCCACTTGCACAGATTCTCTCTGTAGCCATGCTGTTTGAATACTTTGACCTTACAGCTGAAGGGAAACTGATCCGCGAGGCGGTCAACGCATCACTCGATGCCAATGTACGCACTCCGGAGATACAAGTGGAAGGTGGAGCCAAATACGGCACAAAAGAGGTAGGTGCATGGATCGTCGACTACATCCGCAAAGCCTAACTGCCCACTTCCCCAAAAGAAGTCACCTTCTATAACTAAGAAAGGAATCAGACGCATCGTCTAATTCCTTTCTTAGTTATAGAAGCACCTGTATCCCACTACAAGGCGACCTGAATTTCAGCAGAAATGCTATCCAATGACAATACTCTCCACCCATTCTTCAGGCATCTCCACAAGCGAGGCAATCGTAGAGACATCATATCCTCTTTCCCTCATCAACTTAGCAAGTCTGATTTTCTCCTCAGACTTACCCTTTGCCTCACCTTTAGCAAGAGCCTCCGACTTTGCGTATTCCATCTGGTTTGTCAAATCGCGATACGCCTTAAGATCGGCATTATACCGACGTTTCTCTTTTGGAGAAAGACTGGCGTATGAAGCCACCTCAGAAAGGCGGTTGAATAATTTCTTCTGCACAGTAAAAGGCATAGTTTCCATATTATACATATTGATTAAGACGTAAAACCATCGGTCAATATTAGTAATGCAATCTTCCGGTCTTTTCTTGTCAAATAACGGTAGCTGCACAAATATATAACGCTCTCTATCAGTAATCGGTTTGCCTGATTTACGTTCGCAGAGCGACACATGTACTGCAAACTCTTTAGGCAGATGATCAAGAGTAAAATCCATCAGCGACACAAATATTACCGGATCAATATTGAAATTCCATTCGGGACCAACCTTCCCTTGTTCTGCAATGGCTACAGAATGATAGTAAACCGATCTGGAGATAAAATTCTTCTGCGCTTTCTTCTGCATCTCCACAATAAATTGATTTCCAGATGAAGTAGTGCAGTATATATCATAAATCACCCCTCTCTCATCCTTACGAGACTTATTCTTCTCCTTGTCTCGATACGTAAGAGACGTAATTCTATCATAATCGGGACCATCCTCAAGAAGACTATTGAGAAAATCAATCAGAAACGGTTTAGATTCCTCTCTACCGAAGATATATTTAAATCAAAAATCCGTGAAAGGATTGATATATTTATGAGGCTTAGCCATGTAGTAATGGATTTATGGTTATCTCTCGCAAAGATAACCATTACAATCCACTTCTCAAAATTTTAATACATAGTTTTTTAATTCTCTCAAATATAAAGTTAATTTATTTACTGACTTGATGAAATTATTATAAAAAATATTAAATAAATCAAGATGTCCGCAATCTGTCCTTTTTTTTAGGACAATTTTCACTATATTTGTCCCCAAATTTAGGACACTATGGATAAATTGTATCTCAAATCACAGATTGCCATGCGTCAGGCAGAGTTTCCTACCGACCTTAAGAAACGCGAAAAGTCTCTTCCGGTAGGAGACGGTAAGATTGTGACAATACCCGGAGTAAGAAGATGCGGTAAATCATCCCGCATGGAGAATGTCATAAATGAACTGCTGTCACAAGGTATTGACCGACGCAGATTCCTTTGGGTTGGATTTGATGATGAAAGATTAGTAAAAATGTCATCTGATGAAATGCATCTGATATTAGAGGCATACACTGAAATGTATCCGGATATCCCGATAAATTCAGTGTACATGTTTTTTGATGAGATACAACTTATTGAAGGTTGGGAATATTTTGTAATGCGAATTTACAAACACTATTCCAAAAACATATATATCAGCGGAAGCAACGCCACCATGTTGAGCAGCGAACTGAAATCCGTTCTTCGTGGCTGGCCGGAAGAGGACGAGACCCTCCCCCTCTCTTTCAAGGAATACTGTAATTTCAAAGGTGTCAAGACCGACAGCTGGTTGGAACCCGATTTGGCAAAATTAAGAAATGCATTTCTTGAATATAATAATGAAGGCGGTTTCCCTGAAGTTGTACTTATGGAAAATCCGCTTTTAAAAGTAAAGACACTACAGACATATTTTGACACCATGCTTCTCAAGGATCTGGTCGAGCATTACAAACTCTCCAATATCGAAGTGCTCAGATATTATCTCAAGAGAATAATGGCAAACCTGACAAAACCGACATCAATACGATCAATTCATGGGGATATAAAGTCTCGAGGACTTAAAGTCAGCAAAGATGACCTTTATGATTGGGCAAATTATGCATGCGATATATTCATGTTCCTGCGCATCTCAAACTATAGCAAATCTCTTCAGAAAATAGAAAGTTCGCAACCCAAATACTATTGCATTGACAATGGATTGCGTGATGCTGTCCTACTACCCCAAAGTAATGATGATGGCAAAAAACTTGAAAACACAGTATTTCTACAATTATACCGCACACGAACTCCGATTGACACGATATATTACTATCAAGGCAAAGGAGAATGTGATTTTATAGTTCAACGTGGCACGGAGATTCTGAAACTCATACAAGTGACATGGAGCATGATGGATTCCGACACACGCAAGAGAGAGATCGCCGGGATATTGGAAGCCTCAAAAGCCACAGGTTGTAAAAATCTGCAAATAATAACTTATGACGAAACAGAAGATATCGAAGTTGAAGAGGGCATTATGATTCATGTCATTCCGGCATGGCAATGGCTCCTGACATTATCGTAGTCACCCTACCGACAAATAAATTTGAGTAAATTTAGATAAAGTTGAGTGAAATCTTCATTGATTAAATTTGTATATACGATATATATATTTTAACTTTGCAAAAAAGAATAACAAAATGAAGACAATATCAATTCAGGCAGAAAAGTCTCAGCTTTCTCATCGCAAACTCATTGATATACCGGAAGACGTATTTCGCACTTTGAGTGTCAAAGCTGCTGTTATGGGAATAAACCTAAAGAAATACATTGAACAGCTTTTGGCTGAAGACGCAGCAGAAATGGATGATGCAGAGATATACCGTCATCTCGTTTCCACTCGTCCTGAAGGACAAATTATGGTTTCTGAAACAGAAAAGGATGACTTCATGCGCCGTCATGGCATTGGACCATACAGATGAAAGTTGATTTCTCTAAAGAATTTATCAAAGCTCTTGACAGATTATCGGGCAAGATACACAAATCAGTAGTAGATGCCATAAATGAAGTTATTGATGTTGAAAGCATTGATAAAATAAGCAACTGCAAAAAGATTGAAACCCTCAATAATGTATATAGAATAAGGATAGGCAGCAAACGAGCGTTTTTCGTTCTTCATATCCTAATTGATGGAAATATCGTCAAATTTGAATATCTATTTTCACGAGGGGAAGCCTATGATAAGAAAAACATGGAGCGTTTAAGAAACAAAGATGTATAAATACATACAACTAAATAAAAGGGAGCGACAATTGTCGCTCCCTTTTATTTAGTTGTATGTGGGTTATTTCTGTTGGAAAAGCGACTTTATTGAGCCGATTGAGGAGAGCACCGATGATGCCTCGTAAGGAATATAGACCGTCTTGCCATCCTTGCCGGAAGTCATCTCCTTCAGTGTCTCTATATATTTCATGGCAAGCATATAGGTGGCGGGATCCGTCTTTGACGCCGCTACTGCCTCCGCCACACGGCGTATCGCTTCCGCCTCAGCCTCAGCATTAAGAATGATAGCCTTCGCCTCACCCTCTGCCCTAAGTATCTCAGCCTCCTTTACAGCCTCCGCCTGATTGATCTTCGACGTCTTCTCACCCTCCGAACGCAAGATGAGCGACTGCTTCTCACCCTCCGCATTCAGAATCTCAGCACGTCGGTTACGCTCTGCCTGCATCTGTTTCTCCATAGCCTCACGCACACTCTCCGGCGGCGTTATATCCTGAAGTTCCACGCGGTTAACCTTCACGCCCCACTTATTTGTGGCATCATCAAGAATATTCTGTAGGCGCGAATTAATTGTATCTCGCGATGAGAGAGTCTCATCAAGTTCCAATTCACCGATCACATTTCTCAGAGAGGTTTGGGTCAACTTCTCTATTGCATTCGGAAGGTTATCAATCTCATATACCGCCTTCTTCGGATCTGTGATCTGGAAATAAAGCAACGCATTAATCTCAGTCGTCACGTTATCGCGCGTAATCACCTGCTGAGCCGGGAAATCATACACCTGCTCGCGAAGGTCAATTATAGATGTTGCCACCGTCTTGACAATCGTCCTGTTGCCAATCGAGTTCTCAATACGACGTGTATAGATAGTCTTCGGGCGGTCAATAAACGGCACGATGAAATTAAGACCGGGTGCCAGCACACTGTGAAAACGTCCGAGACGCTCCACGACACGAGTCTCTGACTGCGGCACGACTTTTACTCCGGCGGATATGACTACAATAGCCAATATGACCACCAACACTGCAAGGATAATTGAAAATGTTTCCATGGTTATGCAATTTAAAATTTAGAGTTTAAGTTTATTGGGATTTCACAACTACTCGCACATGGGCTCGGGCACTGGGGTCTGGAAGGACTAAGCCGGCTCGACGGTAAGGATTATGCTGTCGTAGGCAATGACCACCACTTCCTTTCCTCGCTCCACAAGACTGTCGTCATGCGGAGTGCGTACCTGCCAATTATCTCCGTCAATCCTTGCGCGTCCGAGTTTGCCGGGATGTATTGTCTCTGTCACCACAGCACGACGCCCAAGCAATGCATCCATACCGGTCCTGTCGTCACGGCTCTCCAACTTATGCCTGCGGTCATGCCATTTCTTGAATAATGGCATAAGCACGATAAATGCCATTACCGAGACTATCGCCAGCACTACAATCTGCCATACAGTCCCGACTCCCCAAAGAGCCGCAACCAGCGATCCCAGACAGCCTACCGCCAGACACAACGTCCACACCATCTGCGACAACACCTCTACGATAACCAACACAGCCGCTATTATCAGCCATATAATCCACGCTTCCATATCAATTTATTTTTACCATTGATGCTTACTTTATCCGCGCACATCAACTTGAGTTTTCATTTGCAAATATACTCATTTTAATTGAAATTCCCGAATTAAATCCATTTAATCCGGGAATTTCAATTCATTTTTTCATATTCTGCATCTCTGTCAGTTCAACTGGATAAACACCGGCATCCATGCCTTCACTTTTACCGACTTTCCAAGTTCCGGCATTGGCACCTCTGCATCGGCATCACTGAAGATTATAGCCACACGATTGTCGCTCTCAGGATCCTCCTTTGTGACAACCAACACATCGCCTCCTGCCTTATTTCTAAGCATCTCAAAGTGAGCCTCACCACGCCACATGGCAGGATTCTTCGCACGGAAACGCATCGCGTTTGCCACGTATCCCTCCAGACGACGCTCCCCTTCATTGCGTGGGGTAAGATGTCCGGTGGTGCGTGCAATGTTATCTTTCTGCGCACCTACCGCATCGCGGGTATCGTCAGCAAACTCATCGCCATAATAAAGGGTTATCGGACCTGAATAAGCTGCAAGTATAGCATTACGCGTCATCATCTTCTCATAATAATAAGGATCTGCCTGATCAAAATGGTCTGCAAGACGATAGCCGTCATGATTTGAAAGGAAGAGATTAGGCATGACATCATCGTTGAGATAGCCCCTCACCGTAGGAGCTGCCAACACAGTAGCGACATCATCCCAACCATTCTCAAGTCCCTCTTTCCCCGGCTCCTGCATAGGTCCGCTGATACGCTCCTTTCCGTCAAAGTCAAACGCGCTGACCAGACCACCGTCACGATACACACCACGGTTGATTACATCGGCAGTACCCCAGTCCTCACCTACCATATAACCCAGCGTACCCCACTTCTCGCCACGTGCCTTACGTTCTGAAGTGAGCTGTTCGACTGCGCCACGTATCTCATTCCAATAATTATGCCCTCCTTGCGTGGCCTGATATGCCTGATCAAGACGCCAGCCGTCGATGCCAAACTTATCTATCCAATATGTAGCCACCTCCTTTATATAGTCAAGCGAACCGGGATAGGCGATATTACCCGTACCACCCTCCTTGCCTCGGTCACATTCCACCACTGTCACGTCAAGCGTGTTTCCCTTCGGAGAAGGCTCTGTGACTCCGCCATGATGACCGAACACACCGTCAAGAATCACGTATATGCCTCGTTTATGTGCCTCATCCACGAGTTCACGCAAATCATCCTCCGTGCCGAAATGAGGGTCAATGGCAAAGAAATTATTAGTGAAATAACCGGTAGACTGCAATTTCTCACCCCCCGAAGCTGTCGAGCTGTCGAAAATAGGAGTCATCCATATAGCATTTGCGCCCAACTTCTTGATATGGTCAAGCGAATTTATCACACCTCTGAGATTACCGTTTTTCATAGCATTATCAGGTCCCCACATAGCCTTGTAGCCCGGAGCGCCGGCAGGGTCATGTTGAAAAGACGCCACCATCACCTGATAGATGGTCAGTTCACGGGGATCGCCCGTCAACGCATGTGCCCGGTAAGACCCGAACAGACTTGCCAAAAAAGCAAGAATCAGAAATCTAAATTTCCTCATAGCATTAAATTATTTTCGTTAAGCAACTGCCTGCGCCGCAATTCCGCGCCGCACTACATACACTCCACAAAGATAATACATCTTACATAAATCCACAACAATCTGCGTCTATCTCAATAATATTATTACAATATTATCAGAATATATACAACTAAGTTAAGCCACAAAATCAGTATAGGAAGCCGATCAGCCAAAGAGGCAACCGGTTGCCTACAGCGTATTCTATCTCATCCACCAGAAGATAGCTATCAGGGATATCGGCAATCTGTTTGAAACTCTTATCCTTTCCTCCCACTTCAAACGTATATTTGCCATCCACTACAAAATCCCCATGCTCCTTGCCATACTCCACACTGTGACCTACTCTCATGTGAAGCACTGCGAAAGTTTCCCTTACGGTACCGATATGAGGACGGCGAAGTGAATATGCCTGCAAGAAGTTTGTGTTTTGAAGTGTGTCAAGAGACCGGACCAAAGATTTGATAAATCTGCATCTTTCTACAATATTATCCTCTTCAAACGTTATTAATCCGTATAACGACTCCCTAAATTCTTACATAAATATGAGACCGTTCCTATTTAGAATTACAGTTGCGATATCCGTCCTCCTGTTGCTGCTGACGATGGCTTGTGGCAGGCGCAAGGAGGGAGAGAGGGTGCGTGCCGTGTATTATTGGAACACGGCATTCCGTATCGATTCTCTAAAAAGGGATTTCCTTGACCGTCATCAGATCGGAAAGATTTATGTGAGATATTTTGATGTGGTTCCAGATGAATCAGGAGGATTCCCCATGCCGAACGCCACAATACGGATCGATAGCGTACCTGCCGACCTTAACAGGGAGATTGTACCCATGGTATTCATACTCCCCGATGCCTTGGATTGCGACCGCCGACGTCTTGCCGACATGATACTCCGTCGCGTCAAGCAAATGAGCGAGACTCACGGTATGGGCACAGTGACGGAGTTACAGATCGATTGCGACTGGACAAGATCCACCCGCGACGACTTCTTCGACCTCATGCAATCTCTTAAGGATATGACCGCCAAGGATGGCATAACACTCTCCTCCACCATCCGTCTGCACCAACTCGCCGGTTCTCCACCCCCCGCCGACAAGGGCGTGCTGATGGTCTACAATACGGGCGACATGCGCGACATCGGTAAAGAGAAACCGATTCTTGACCCTGACGATGTGATGCCTTATCTGAAATACATTAAGGATTACCCCCTCCCCCTCGTATCAGCTTATCCCATCTACCGTTGGGACCTGCTTTTCCGCAATGGGGAATTTGTTGACATAATGCACTCTGATGACGATCTTCCCGTGTTGCAATCGGATTCCATCGTAGTGCGCCAACCTTCAATCACCGACATAATCAGATGCCGACGTGAGATAGAGTCACGCCGACCGGAATGTGCTGATGAGATAATACTCTTTGATTTAAACAATTTCAATATAAAACGCTATGATAAACAGAATTTTGAGGATATTTTTAATTAGCATTCTCCTCATAAATGCATTTCCGGGGAAAGCCTGCGTATGGACCGCTCCCGAAAGATGGTACATGTTTAAATTTGATTCGCCGTCATTCGAGAAGTATTTCGATGATGAGAACGACAAGTTCTGGACTGAATACTGCCGTTGTGACCAACCTCTCAGCTGGGTTTCAATGGATGATATGAAAGGAGCGGCAAAAAGGAAGAATGACCTTAATATGCTGAAGTATCTTGATGCTTTGGAATCTTATCTGGATGTGGCGGCAATGTATTCGCTCAATAGCTGGGAGTATCCTACCGCCCAAGAGATCGAACAACGTAAGCAGACCCTTAGAAAGATTATATCCGAATGTCGGCGCAACACCTCCGGTCCGCTGGCAAACAGATGGCTTCTTCTCGAGATGCGTGCCAACATGTTGTCGGGTAATTATGCCGACAATATCCGTCTTTGGGAGAGCAACGGAATTAAAACCGCACCCGGCTACGTCCGCGAGATGATGCGCAACATCTATGCAAACGCCTTACTTAAAACCGGAAAGAAAGCCGAGGCTTGGAACATATATGCCGACCAGAACGATTCCAAGAGTCTGCAATGGAGCACGCGCAAATATACCAATCTTGCCGGCATAAAAGATTTATACAGTAAATATCCGGATGCCCCGATACATCGATATCTACTGAAGAAATACGTCAACACACTACAGGATGTAGCCGACATTTATCATGACAATAGGAACGGTTCCGATTCTGATCTCAACAATGCGCTTTCCGAATATTGGGATGACATAAATGGTAAATCGTATGCAAGAATCGACAAGAATCACATGAAGGAGATGACCGAATTTGTTTCATTCTCCGACAGTGTTGCGAAATCAGGCGACACCGACAACCCGTGTCTATGGGAGACGGCATCCGCACTATGTTCATATTTCTTAGGCGACTTCAAGCAGGCACGTGAGAAGATTGATAAGGCAATGTCCATGAAATCCGACACCGATACCAAAGACATGGCACGCCGGATACGCATGCTCCTCGCCACATCTTCCGACGACATAACTACCCCGACTTTCAAACGATTCATCACCGATGAACTCGCATGGCTTGACGGTCAGATTGAAAAAAGCGGAAGCAGCACACTCATCAATGCCCGCGACCGCATCCTTAATCTCGGTCTGACAAAGGGTTATGAGGAGAGGGGCGACAGGTCGTTGGCTCGTCTTATGCGGATATGCCGCGACTATCTTGGCGCGAATCCGGAATATGCACTCAATCCGATGAGAGACGACATTTTCCCCAATACGTCTGGCGACATAACCGAATTATACGCCACTCTTGAAAATCCAGGTGACGATCCCCTGAAGAGATATGCCGCCTCCAAGATAAAGCTTACGGATGATTTCAAGAACGACATACTCGGCACCAAATATCTTCAGGAGGGTGAATGGGAGAAAGCCATATCGTATCTTCAGAAGGTGAGCATGGATTATCTCGACAATCAGCCGATAGCATTCTATGCCGCACGACGTGACTACACGATTCCCGCTTGGAACGGGCATCAGACCGGGAAGGATTCCGACTATGAGGAAACCATGAAACCGCAGCACCTGAAACGCAATGCA
Organism: Muribaculaceae bacterium Isolate-037 (Harlan); assembly: GCA_003762615.1. GTDB lineage: Bacteria > Bacteroidota > Bacteroidia > Bacteroidales > Muribaculaceae > Lepagella > Lepagella muris. The sequence continues at coordinate 46,950 of RIAZ01000029.1, read as the reverse complement.
AAAGTGGATTTCTGCAACTACATGCTGCGCCTTGAGGATGAAGCCAAGGATGCGTCTCCCGCCCGCAAGGATGAGATTGGTCTGCAACAGGCTGCGGCACTCTATCAGGCATCACGCTTCGGTCAATGCTGGTATCTTTCCCAATACGGCTTCACCCAATATGAGAAATATCCCATCTGCGAGAAGGAACTTGCAGGGAGGGCACTTGCCCATCTGCGCGAATGTGCGAAATCATCCGACCCGAAGGTGAAGGCTGCCGCCCTGTTCGGTATGATATACGCCTCCCCCGACAGATGGATGACAGAGACATCAAGCTGGAACGGTCATGACTACACTACACAACTGACCGTAAACCGCAGTTCCGGACAATACGCACTTCTGACCGCGCTCGACAAGACGCTCACGGCAAATCCGGAATCACTACTTCCGGAAATATCCCGCTGCGACGTCCTCCGTCAATGGCGCAAGCACCGGTAACATCACCAACTTGAACTGAAAAATAGACACTTTCCTTATGATTCTTCAGCAACGAATATGGTTTCGAGGATATCAAGCAGTCCGGACACAAAATTTTCGTCACTGTCTAACGCACGCGCCAACGGTGAGGCAAGTTGCGTCCAATCATTTCGTAATGAAGATATAAATTCCTGAACGACATCCACAACTTTAGCGGGAGCATACACCTCTGTTTCCTCCAGGATTACTACATTCTTCAAAACATCAGAACGATGCTTCTTGATATCTTTGGAATTTACATGTCTGCCATCATTCTTGTCTTTTAGAAGATTAAGGTAGGCACACGCCTTCAAAGCAATCAGAGCCAATGCGTCAGCATGACGAATTTCGTCCGTGACAATGCTATGTCCGACAGTAAAGTTGTATAGATCATCATCCATTATGATTGCGCTAAGACTCGACACTTCGTCATCTATAGGAATCGGTTCTATCACCAGACCACGCGGCTCACCGAGCACGTCGGGATGGCGAGACAACAATTCGATCATCTCCGGATATCCGACTCTTCCGTTGACAAAACGATATAATTGATATTTGGAATGTCCCTTATCCGGAACTTTGTATTTTTCCGGACTATATCCGCCTTCAGAAATAAAATCCCAAAAACGTTGACCGAATTCGGGAGTCATGCGTTCCACCACAACAATCATATCGACGTCATGAGTGGCGCGCGGACGTATCGCAGTCCCTCTCATGACGATTTCACAAGCTGTTCCCCCGATAATCACGCAGTTATCGGAATATTGAGAAAACGCTTCTTTGAATTTGTCAAGTCCTACCATTTTATTTCTCCCAACATTCGTTCTACTTCTTTTTCCACTCTCGGATCTTGATCATCTGCCAACGAAAGAGCCAATGAAATTTTGTCAACCCATTCCCCGTCATACCCTTTCTCAGTGACCGGCGGATATTTCCACACTTCAATAAAGACCGATCCATCATAACGGTTTTCTCCCACTATGGCATCCTCCTTTCGAAGTTCTTTCAAATCCTTTTTGCTGACGGCCACCATTCTTTCAGGATCTGGAGAAAGCATTGAGAAATGAGACAAAGCATTTATGCCACAGGTCGGAAACCTCTTTTTCGAATCCAACGCATCGCAATATAGTTGAGACTCAACAGGATTTTGCAGATATTCCAATGCCTTGTCATAAAGAGCTTTCCCTACTGAGGTGAACTGAACAACCTTCCTTTTTGAGTCATCCGTTTCCCTTCTAATCAATCCAAGGTCTTCAAGGCAGACAAGACCCAAAGTCACGTTAGAGTAGGAATATGGAATATATGAAGATATTTCCTTAGCTGCCATGCCGTCAAGATTTTTTACCTGTAAGTGATACAGTAGCAGGTATTGTGCCACAGGAGTCAGTCGTTCAGCCTCCGGAGTGATCCTGATACGTTCATTTGCTATCAACGTTGGCAAAAAGGCAAATTTGTCAGACACTACAAAAAACACGCCTTTCTCTATTAGTCGCTGACGCAGATAAGCAGGACACGATTCCAAAATATATACCAATGGCAAACCTAAAATTTCCTTAACTTTATTTGATGTAATTGCCATTGCCCGCGGAGTCGACTTCATTCCTATAGGTTTCGCAAACAAGTATTCCTGTCCAAGATACTTTCCTTCCATAAAGCGATACGAGAGAATATCCCCGACAGCAAGCCCTTTTAGTTGCTTTTTATCGCGTGACATCAGTTTTACTCTTCTACCAAGTATCAAGATGCTATCCATTGCTAAATTATGCTCTATTTTAATACCATATTAAAACAATGCAAAAATAATTCTATTTTCCAAAATATCAAAATATTTAAGTATATATTTATTATCACATCAGATCGGTCAGATTCTCCACGATCTGACCGTCGTAGAGATTTATGATACGGTCGGCATGAGCGGCATCTTTCAGGGAGTGGGTTGCCATAACTATTGTGGCACCCCCTCTATGCAGCTCATCCAATATCTTCATCACCTCCGCGCCGTTGGAAGAGTCAAGATTTCCTGTCGGCTCGTCGGCAAGTATAAGACCCGGATTCGACACGATGGCTCGCGCTATCGCCACACGCTGCTGCTGACCACCCGACAACTGCAACGGATAATGGCGCAATCGGTGGGATATGTGCATCCTCTTGGTAGCTTCCTCCACCCGTCTCTCCTTCTCCGAACGTGATAGGTCGAGATTGCCGAGAGGTAGCATTATATTCTCCTTCACATTCAATTCATTGATTAGATTAAACGACTGGAATATAAATCCGATACGTCCTCTCCTATAATCCGTGCGCTGACGCTCCTTCAGATGCGCCACCTCCACCCCGTCAAGCCGACAGCTACCCTTCGTCGGACTATCAAGCAGACCGAGGATATTGAGCAACGTGGATTTGCCACATCCCGACGGTCCCATAATCGCCACAAACGAACCATCCTCTATATCGAGCGACACATCATTCAACGCAACCGTCAGCACACTGTCGGTGCGGAACACCTTTTCCAAATTCTTTATCTCTATCTTCATATCTTATTCTTAGTTTATAGTTTATAGTTGATGGTTTATAGTTGATGGGGTGCGAGTTATGGTTTATAGTTGATGGTTTATAGTTGATGGTTTATGGGGTGTGAGATAAACTATAAACTATAAACTTTAAACTTTAAACCTTAAACCTTAAACCCTTATCATTACTCATTTCGCAGATATTCAATCGGATTCTTTCTCGCCACCCGTATACTACCTATCACCACCATTGCAAGAATCAGCAGTTGCAGGCAAGCTATAGCCAACAGGAAGATTACAGGCGATACCTCTGCTTTTATGCTGAAATTCGTCAGCCATTCCGACCCTGCCCACATTGCCACCAATGCGCCTATCAACAGGGATGGGAGGGAAATCTTCAACACATCGATACAAAATAGTCTGACAATTTTCCATTCCGGAGTGCCCGACACTTTCCTTATAGCTATCTCCTTCGAACGGTTCTCCACCTCATCCGCCACGTATCCCGACAGACCGGACAACGCAATCAACAACACCGCAATACCTACAATCAATACCATTGCCGCAAACTTCCTGATCTCGTATGTGAATCTGTCAAATTGCAGACCGTAAGGCACAATGTAGCTCTCATTATCCTTGACGACGCTATCCAGTGTGGACTGCGCATATTTGAGATTATCCCCGGTCATGTCATCAAATCTCACATAAATGACCCATTCCGGCTTATCCGACGGGAAGAACACTGCCGGACGCGTATCTATCTCCAGTCCGAACCCACCCCTGTGGATATTGCTGACCACGCCACATATCGTATATTCCTTATCCTCGCCATGCGAAGAGCTCTTGAACCTTCTCCCGATAAGGTTGTCATCCTCAATACCGAATACATCGCGCATCCCCTTGATCATCCTCTCATCCACGACAACGGCATTCATATCCTCCGACGGATTCTCCGGGAATGTCCCTCCTTGGATAAACTTCAACCCCAACACATCAAAAATCTCCCTGTTAACGTTCATCATGTCGGCTATCGGCAAGACCACATCCGGTCGTTCATCCTCCCATATCTCACCTCCCGATGCCATGGTCACGAAATTCTGGCTACCACTGCCTACCACCTCCACACAACTCAACTTCCTCAATTCCTCCATCACTTTCGCTGCTCCATCCTTCCATTTGTTCTCAATCTTGACCATCCCTATATCAGAATAGTCATAACCCATGTCATAATTGCTGACAGTGCGATATTGCAACCCGATCAGCACCAACATACAGATCAACCCTCCGCTAAGGCAGAACTGAATTCCGAGCAAAGCCAGTTTCCATATCCTGTTATGGCTTGCCTTCATCTTCAATCCCGCCACAATACCCGTGCGCGTATATACCACCGCCGGCACCACTCCGGTCAGCAGAAGCAGGAGCACGATGACAAGGAGCTGCACAAGCCACATGTAAGGCGTGGCAAACATAACCTCCGGAGTGACACCCACCATATACTCACACAATCCTTTCAACGAGAAAATCAGTAATACGGAAAGCAACGCACTTATGGCGACGTAGAGGGCACTCTCCCCTATAATCATCCGGAATATCTTAGCATGACCGGTGCCGAAACATTTCCTTATCGCCATCTCCTTCGACCGGCTTCTGACCTGACCCGCCACAATCATAAGATAATCCATCGTCGACGACAGCATCATGAGTATTGCAAGAATCGTGAGCATAAGTATCACCATACCCGTATCCTTACCCGATGAATGATACCCCACAAGAGGCTTCACCCCGATATTGAAATTTCTTTCCTGAAGATACTCCTTCGGTAGATTATCAGTGAGCATCCTCCGTATGCCCGCATCAAGTTCGTCGGGAGACACCCCCTTCTTTAGTTTTACAAAACTCTTGTAGGCATCATTCCCTATCCAATTATCCGAACCATCCCAGCCAAGCGCCTTCAATGTGGAGAGACTCATAAAGATAGAGTTTGGCAACGATGAATTCTCCGGGAAATCCTCATACACGCCACTTATCACGGCACGATAATCTTCCGATATATTCGGTACGCTGAAAACTTTCCCGACAGGATCCCCACCTATCCGTTCTGCCAGCGACACGGGTATCATACAATGGTTAGCCACACTCAATGCTTCATGAGGATTACCAGCCAATATATCCACACGGAAAACGTCGAACATGCAACTGTCTGCCACCTTTATCCCTCCGCTCTCCAACGTCTGTCCATCCTCAAGTATAATACTCCCCTCGGTAAGCCAGGTAAAACGCGTAGCCTCCTCCACCTGTGGGAGATACCGCTTCATCGCCGGTGGATACGCGCCTGATGTCTGGTCAAAATCGTAGGTGCCGTCGGGAGAATCAAACTGCTCATATACCAAGTATATCCTCTCTGAATCCTTAAAGAAAAGGTCGTAGGTCTTCTCATAATATATCTTTGCTACCAAAACCATACTGACAGACATGCCGATGGTCAGACAGAGTATCTTGGTGATATTCCTACGTAAATCTGATGTGAAGGTTCGTATCATTTCGTATCTTATTAGGTTTTACTATGGAGTCAGACATTATTCCGAGGAAGCGGTCCTGACTGCTTGTGCAAATTTATATCAGGGATATGAAAGCAATCCCCTTCAGACCACAAAATCATGATTTATCTCATATTTTTGCCTAAAAAATAGACATCATCATTCTTTTCTTCTGTATTTAACCACCCTCACAACATAATATTAAATCCATTTCACTATTTTTGCATTACGAAAATATCGATGATTAATGAAAATATTGGTAATAGATGATAATCCGGCAATCCGCACGTCACTAAAGCTACTTCTTTCAAAGAGATTCAGCCAGGTAGCTGCCGTGGGCGATCCGAAACTCATCCCGGCTCTCCTTAAGGATAACGATACAGACGCCGTACTGCTCGACATGAATTTTGACAATATGCAGCTTGACGGTAGCGAAGGCATCTTCTGGCTATCCTATATCAAGGAGAGGGCTTGCCCTCCCGCCGTTCTGCTGATCACGGCTTTCGGCAACGTGGATCTTGCGGTAAATTCAATGAAACTCGGTGCGGATGATTTCATCATGAAACCTTGGGACAACGATACTCTCGTTGAGAAGATTAACAACGCTATCTCGGAGAACAGGAAGAGACTGTCGGAAATCGAATCGGTCAACAATGCCCGCGAGATAACGGAGAAGGAGACTTTGAAAAACAATATGACCCTCGATGAAATCAAGATTGATCATATACGTAGAATAATCGATCTCTGCGACGGCAACCTGTCGGCAGCCTCTGCCCGACTCGGCATCAATCGTCAGACTCTCTATAATATCCTTAAAAGAAGTGAGCTACTTTAAACTGAAACTATTCCTCCTGCTGCTTGCCTTAGTGCTGACAGCCTCCGCCTCAGCAATCCTCCTCTTCAACGGACGCATATCTCTCGGAATACTCATTTCTCTTGCCCTACCGATAGAGATTGTGATGGTGTTCCACATCTGCGGACTCCTGATCGGTACGTTATCATCTTTCGTGGGTGGGCTTGAAATGAACGACACCTCCATGCGGTTTGAAGCCAAGGGTGCCGACCGGGAATTAAAGGAGATGGCAGACGGTATGAATAAGATTACCATGCTCTATCATCAGGCAAACAAGGATCTGGAGACAAGGAAACTATATTATGACCGCATACTGCGCGTCATGACCCATGAGATGAGAAATGCAATCACCCCCGTGGTCTCCCTGTCGGCAGGGATCACCGCTGATGTGGATTCTTATTCACGCGAAGAGATCGTGGAGGCACTGGAGGTAATAAGGACCCAAAGTGAAAGCATCACCCGGTTTCTTGATTCATATCACGCCCTCACCCATCTCCCACGACCGGAGAAAAAGCATGTCAATGCCATCCAATTCTTCCGCAAACTGCACAAGTCATTGCAGCAATTCGCGACAACCGGTAAATTTGACGCCAACTGCATCTCCTATAAGATTGCCGACCACGCCACTCTCTACATTGACGAAGCCCTCTTCTCACAGGCACTCACCAATATTCTGAAAAATTCGCTTGAAGCCGTAGCACAAAAACAGAGACCCACCATAACCGTCATCGCCACCATGTCGGCACACAGCTGCAAGATCAACATCTCCGACAACGGCAACGGACTCCCCCCCTCAATCGCATCCGATCCCTTCCAGCCATTCATCACCACAAAACCCGACGGAAACGGCATCGGTCTCTTCCTCAGCCGCCAGATAGTGATGCTCCACGAAGGCAACATCCTTCTTGACAACTACCCCGCCAAAGGTCTCTCAATCACCATCACAATCCCCACCCGCTGATCAAAAATGGTATTTTGCCGGGAGCGGAAGCATGGCGGGATGCTGCAACAATAGGGCTTCATGCCGACGGAGGATTGCGGCAAGACGAGCCTCCTCCTTCGCGAGCAACTGCGCCGACGGCTCCCGCGCGGATGTAGGCAGCGGGCGATGCTCCCAACCACGAAGGATCGATTCACCCTCTTTCAATATCGCCTCCCCGGATGGATCGAGATAGGTAGCGCGGAATACCTCCCATATATACTCCACCGCCTCCTCCGAAGGATGTGCAAGGTCGGAGGCATAGAACCGGTAATCACGCAGATCATCATTCACTATCTCGTATGCCGGGAAATAATGGCACCATTCATAGCTTCGGCATAGCTCCTCTATAGCCAACAGAAGAACCGCTTTCGACCGCATGTTGCCGACAAAACCATCCTTCAGATGCCGCACCGGACTAACCGTAAAGACTATCTCCAACTGCGGATAACGCTCCTTCAGCATAGTGACCATCTCTCCCCACACCTTAACGATCTCCGCAACATTCACCCGTTCGCGTCGGAACAGCGACTGAGGTTGCTTATGACAGTTTGCCACTACATAATCCTCCCTGTCGGCAAGGAAATAGCACCACGACGTGCCGAAGGTAATGAACATTGCCTTACTATCCCTCAACGTGGAATCAAGCAGCATCCCCCTCTCCTCAAATGCCGAGAGGGAATCCTCGGCTGTCTCAGCTGCAAGTTTGGAATCAAACAACCAGCTGCGCATCAATCCTTCCCCCTTGAAAAGGGAATCCATATATATACCTCTCCGGTCATTCTCAAAAACTAACATACGCAAAGACCGCTCAATCGAAAGAGGGTTATAAAGAGTGCCGGCAGGGTTAACGGCATTCCATAGGCAACGCCTCATCTTCCCGGCAATATTCTCCGCGAAACAAGAACCGAGCATCACCACCGGCTGATCTGGCGACAGAGTAAACGGAGCCTTCTCCGCCACATATTCAGTACGAAATTTCATAATCACATCACCATTATCATCACTTTGTAAAGATAACAACAAAAATTCACTTTCACAATTTTAGCGATAATAATCCATAAAATATCAGAATATCACGTCCTTATTCCACCTACATATTAACTTCACTCCCGATAAGTAATGCTTACTTCTCACTGTCAAGTATAATCACCCATAAAATTTTCATCATAATGGCATCCATAAAAGTGAAGTTCCGACCCTCTCAACTCCCGAATCACGAAGGCACAATCTACTATCAGATCATACACGAGAGAAAGCCCCGACAACTTCTCACCGAATATCACGTATTCCCATCCGAGTGGGACGAAAACCGCTCAATGGTGATAACCACCCAGAAAAGTGAGCGCAAATCGTTCATACTCTCAATCCGCGAGAGAATCCGCTGGGATATCGAACGGCTGACAAAAATCATCCGCAAACTCGAAAATAAAAGTCTCCCATACATGGCTGACGATGTGATCGATGAATTCAACCGATATGCCAACGAATACTCCCTGTTCAACTACATGGAGAGTATGATTGCCAAGTTGAAACAGAACGGCAAAATCCGTACATCCGAAACATACTCCGCCGCTCTCAACAGCTTCAAGAAATTCCGCAATGACGAAGACATTATGCTTGACTGCATCAACACAGAAGTAATGGAAGCATACGAGGCATGGCATCAGAATCGCGGCAATATTCCCAACACCATCTCTTTCTACACCCGTATTCTCCGTGCAGTCTATCATCGTGCGGTCGAGGACGACATTATCGAAAACCGCAACCCTTTCAGACACGTCTATACCGGCGTGGATAAAACCGTGAAACGTGCTTTACCCTTACAGACATTAAAGAAAATAAAGTCGTTGGATTTATCACTCAATCCGACACTCGACTATGCCCGCGATATGTTCATGATGAGTTTCATGCTCCGAGGAATGAGCTTCATAGATATGGCATACCTACGCAAGACAGACCTCACAAACGGACACATCATCTATCGCCGCCGCAAAACCGGACAGCAACTGACAATTGCTTGGACTACTGAAATGCAGGTGATAATTGATAAATATCCCGAAAACACCTCAGAGTATCTATTACCAATCATACGCAATTCCGGCATCAATGAGAGATGTGCCTACCGCAATGTAGGCTACCTCATCAACCGGAACTTGAAAAAAGTTGCAGAAATGACCGACATCCAGATACCGCTGACCATGTACGTTGCCCGTCACTCATGGGCATCCGCCGCCAAAGCAAAAGGCATTCCCCTAAGCGTAATCAGCGAAGGCATGGGACACGACTCCGAAGCCACCACCCAAATCTACCTCGCCTCCCTCGACACCTCCGTCGTCGACAAAGCCAACTCCCTCATCCTCAAATCCCTCTAAAAAAGAAAAGCCTCAAGATCCTAATCTTGGGGCTTATTTGTTTAGCAATTCTACAAATCTCTAAACAAGAGATACTTATCAATATTGCAAAGTTATAAAAAATCCTGAAAATAAGCTATCTCTACGTTAATATTTTTTATGTTTAATTAAGTCCAAGTATATCAAATCCTATAATTGTTTAGCAAACACTTATGTATAAAAGAAATAATATTCTGAAATACAAAACCTTATAAGCATCTCTAAACTCTTGTTTAGAGATACTCAACATAATAACAGAATACATAACTACAAGACAGAATAGAATGAGAAGAAAACTAATCATAACTACTCTAATCAGTATTGCCACAGTTGGAATCTTGGCAATGGTAAGTTGTGGAGATGACAAAATTGAAGTAAGTGCCACACCTGTTGCATCATCAATACCATCAGATAATCCAAGTATAAAAGTTTTCATCGAAAATTCAGGAAGCATGGATGGTTACATGTGCGATGGTTCGCAACTGAAAGATGCAGTCTATGACTATATAAGTGATCTGAACCGTAATACGTCTGCAACAGAGCTATACTATATAAATAGTAAAGTCATACCTTATAAAGGAGACCTAACATCGTACATTAAAAATCTGAATCCTGTATCATTTCGCAAAGCTGGTGGAAATACAGCTAACACTGATTTGGGCAATATTATTGCGTCAGTTCTTGACAATGTAAATGATACTACTGTTGCAATTTTTATATCTGATTGCATCTTGGATTTGCCATCAAAAGATGCAAGAAAATTCCTCACGCACTGTGAAATCCGGATTAAGGATGAAGTTATTAATACTCAAAAACGAATACCTGATTTAGGTGTTGAAATATTGAAATTGTATTCAGATTTTGATGGGAAATACTTTTATCCCAATGGCTCAATTGAGAAACTTGATAATGTGAAACGTCCATATTATATATGGATATTCGGCAATAAAAATTATCTTGCTAAACTTAACTCGGAAGTGCCTATATCACAACTATCAAAATATGATATTGGTGGAATAGTGGCTTTTGCAAATCAGTCCACAGTGCCATTTGATATACATAACAATCGCCTAACAAGCAAAACTGTAATTCCTAAACGTGGCGATTATCACCTGATAATACAAGCTGATTTTCGTAGTACGCTTCAACCGGAAGGGATAGTGCAAGACAAGGGAAACTATGCGTTCAACAATCCTACACTTATTGTGGATGGAATTTATCCAATAACTGATAGCCATAGTAAATATTCCCATTTTATAAAGTTTATAATTCCAAAGGGTACAATGATTGCTCAAGATTGTCTAACTTTTAGCGTGTCTAAACTTCCTTCATGGGTCTCTGAATCCAATGATGAAACGGGAACAAACATCAAAGAGAATATCGATAAAACAACAGGCATAAAGTATTTGATTCAAGGTGTCGCAGATGCCTACAAGAATGAGAAAGTAAGTACAACATTTAATTTTAACATTAAACGCAAATAATATATGGGCAATTTTTTTGGAAGCATTTACTGCTGGTTTGAAGACTTTTTTGGACTTGAACTTGCGGATTATATGTGGGGGGTATCTTCTCCACTATCTCCTAATAATTCCTTCATTGGAATTGGACTTGCAATGTTAGGTATAAGCCTTGCAATGGTGTTGGTATATTACTATATTATTAATCATCCTCGTCTAAATAATTGGTGGGGTTGGCTAATTTTCTTGGGAATAAACGCTCTCGTTAATTTTGTAGTCGGATGGCAATGGGTGCTTAAAGACTACTATGAGAATAAGATGGTAACCAACGATCCTTCAACCAATATGCAAATCCCATTGAATATCGGAGAGTCTGAAATTCTCTGTTTTGGCGTTTCCAACATGATACTATCGATTTTCGCGTTTGTAATTTTCTCCTTCATTTTTAAATGGTGGAGTACAAATTGTTCACGAGCACCATTCTAAAGCTATGTCAAAATTATTTATATTCGGTATCGGTGGGACAGGATCCAGAGTTCTGAGATCCCTCACCATGATGTTGGCTTCTGGCGTTAAGGTTGGATTTGATGAAGTTGTACCAATTATTATTGACCCGGACACTTCAAATGCAGATTTGACGCGAACAGTAAGTCTTCTCAATAAATACTCTGCGATACGAAGCAAACTACAATTTAGTTCTGACGAGAATGAAAGTCGTTTCTTTCGTACTAAAATTAAACAGATACTTCCAAATTATACCCTTCAAATCAATGATACTGATGATAAAACATTTCAGCAGTTCATTGATTATGCGTCTATGACAAAGGCTAACCAAGCTTTAACGAAGATGCTGTTTTCCGATAAAAATCTCCAATCTTCAATGGAAGTGGGATTTAAGGGTAATCCAAATATTGGAAGTGTGGTGCTTAATCAAATTGCGCACTCTGTTGACTTTGGAACTTTTGCAAGTGAATTCATTGATGGAGATCGCATTTTTATCATCAGTTCTATATTTGGAGGAACCGGTGCAAGTGGTTTCCCATTATTGTTAAAGACACTCCGAACTGGCAATAATTTTCCAAATTATAATATTATAAATCATGCAACAATTGGGGCTATCACTATGCTACCATATTTCAAATTAAAGCCAGATGATAATAGTGAGATCGACTCTTCGACCTTCATATCAAAGACCAAGTCAGCTCTTGCTTATTATGAGAGTAACATTAGCAAGAATGGGTCAATAGATGCTTTGTATTATCTTGCTGATGATGTTGCGAAGTCGTATGAAAATCACGAAGGTGGTTCTGCACAACAAAATGATGCGCATTTAATTGAGTTTCTTGGAGCTACAGCTATTGTAGACTTTTCCAATAGCACTTATATGGGTACATCTAATATGGAATTGGGCATAAAAGATATAGTAAGTGCTGTATCATTCAACTCGTTCTATCAAAAGATGCGTAGCATGCTCTATAATCCAATGGTTCAGTTTACAATGATGTCAAATGCACTCACGTATAAGGTTGATTATTATAAGTCCTCCACATTTGCAGCTAATGGCAACTTCAAGGACTTATACAGCAGTCTATTCTTTAATGATCTAACGGATTTCTTTCATAAATATCATGAATGGTTGAAGGAAATGCAAGAGAACACACGGTCTTTGCATCTTTTCAATCTTTCATGCGGAAATAAACCATTTGAGCTTGTTGAGGGTGTAAAACCCAAACGAATTCTGAATAGATTATCTGACTATAATCTTGTAACAGACCGGCTCAATTCCGCTGTACGTAAATGCAAGAGTAATGGAAAAGAGAATAAATTTCTTGAAATGTTCTATCTTGGTACTCAAAGACTTGTAACAGATAAATTAAGCAACTAATCACTATGTCAAAGATATTTAGATTATATAAGGAAGGTACATCTACTTATGAGGATTGGAATAATAGCCCGGTCTTCCCATATAACTCAGCAAGCCGTGATACTATCGAAGATCCTGATGGTGCGTCTGCTCGTCATGAGATTACGTCAATTCCTTCTCCGTTTGCTCGTATAGACCTGATAAAGACTGCCTTTAAAGAAGTTTGCAAGCCGAATAAACACACAGGAAAGGTTGAATTAGACGGAAAAACCATTTTCCATAAGATGGTTTCAGATACACTTGATGTCGCGGAGATATTCTTCAACCTTGACAAATATACCGGAAAGGTTGAGGTTATCAAATGGGATCCTTCTCTAATGCTGGCGGAATTGGAGCAATCGACAATAGCAGGTCATCAATACCTTGCAGATGCCCTTCGAAAATATATGAGCTCGGATTCGAGAACATATAATTTTGATCAACTGAAAAATATCTATCTACTGAACTATCTTGAAGGTCCCGATGAGTTGAATATTATTGGAGCCACCTCTCCTGCGACATTGTTTTTCAGCAATGCAAACGATCTCAGTTACGTCAACGATATATTCTTTGGAGAAGACAAACCATTTGATAGTGAGTACCAACCATTATACAAGCGTGATTTCGAGTTTGTCAAATATCTGTTCGCTTTACGGAAAAGCATTCCTAATTTTGCGGGACTTTTTCCTGAAGTTGAGACATATATCAATGCTACCTATAAAGAAATGGCAGATCAAAATAAAAAGAATGAACTGAACAATGTAACAGCTATCGTTCTTGAAGATTTTGATTCAATAGAAGTAAAGGATGTTCAACAAAACGATTTTGTCGAAGTTCTGGGCCACACTCTATACACAAAATCACATCGTCCGATTTCTACAACAAGTGATTTCCTCATTAAGTCATCCAAACAGATTGAGAATTTACCATTGGCTTTACCGATAGAAGCAGGGAATCGATATAGCCAACTGAAATACACCACTGGTAAGTGGGGTAACACCAATCGTGCAAATTATAAAGATGACGAATCTAATTTATCAAAACGCAAACTGCCTTTTGATGGCTCGATTCATCCGTATCTTACCATTAGCGATATTCTTGAAGATACCATCATTAAGGTACCTCATGCAATGAATTCGATCAACTATTTTGATGCTCATATCAAAATAGATAAACCAGAATTGGCTTTCCTTATCCCTTTGAAACCTCTTTTCTTCAAATATTTTTCAATTGAGGAGTTGATGGGGAATCTGCCTGATGGCAAACCTATGGTTGAGATGAAACTCCTAGCAGGAGAATCTGTAAATGTCATTGTTCGTATCCCCATTATGGGAGCCGGCAATATCTCTTATATAGAATATTCTCGTATATATTACAATAATAGCTCCGCTAATATTGAGAATAATGCTGGGAATATCACTGAAATGAAGTTCACTGGCTTCATCATGCCACAAGTTCGTTTCAATAATCCATCAGAATCAATTTATAACGTTTCTTGTGTTCAAGCTGCAAATGCAAAAATTGATTTCGGGTTCTATGTGGATGACGAGAAAATATCTCAGCCATCCAAATCATGCAGAAACGAGGATCAGGAGATTCTGATAAAAGCCGATAACTATTTAATCAAAGGGCAATCATTTGATTACATTCAAGTACATAACAATACTTATCGAGGGATTATCATTCCGATTTTCAAGAGCCAGCGCAATGTTGAGACATTTGAGTTTGCAATCGATTTGGGAACTTCTAACACCCATATCGAATATCGCAAAGGAAATGAAGCACCGAAGGTGTTCTCATTTACTCAGAGTGATCGGGCTCTCTGTGAGATGTTTATCCCTCAAAAGAATGAATTCGGCTATCTGGACGACCTGATTGATGAAACGGCTCTCTTTGAAAAGGATTTCATTCCCGGAGAAATTGGGAATGGAGATTTCAGATTTCCTACCCGCACGGTACTTTCGTGTGCCAAAACAGTAGATTGGAGTAAGGACGTCGCCCCGTTCACGCTTGTGAATCTGCCGTTCACCTATGATAAGCGTTCAGACTTGTCATACAATTACCTGAAGTACAACATAAAATGGGGCAACGGCGAAGATATGCGTGTTATGGAATCGTATGTTCGTACATTGATGCTGATAATACGCAATAAAGTTCTTCTTAACAATGGCGATCTTACAAAGACTAAGATAACTTGGTTTTATCCTATCAGTATGGCACCCAAACGTCTTCGTCGCCTAAGGGAAACTTGGGATGAAGCTTATAAAGAATACTTCGGGGAAGGATCTACAAACAGTATGACCGAGTCAGCTGCTCCTATTCAGTATTTCTTTAAAAGATACTCTACAGCTACGAGCCTCGTCAATGTTGATATTGGCGGTGGAACTACGGACATTGCCTTTGCCAAAGATAAAGCCATAAATCATGTTACGTCTTTTAGATACGCGTCTAATGCCCTGTTTGAGAACTCATTCTCAGATCTTGATGAAAACAATGGAATCGTAGACAGATATAAAGGAGGCATACTTCGGCTCCTAGAGGAAAAGAATCTTTCTGAATTAGTACGAGTGTTTAACAGTTCAAATAATGAACACCCTGCTAATATGGCTTCTTTCTTATTTGGGCTTAAAGACAACTCTCTTCCAAAAGCAGTAGGAATTAATGAAAAGGCTATTGATTTTAATTATCTTCTGCAGGAAGATGAGGATTTCAAGATAGTTTTCATAGTGTTCTACACCTCTATTATTTACCATATAGCTCAGATTACAAAAGCTCTTGGACTTGATGTGCCGCGTCATATTTCCTTTAGTGGAAATGGAAGCAAGGTAATCCGTGTCATTACAACTGATAATAAAATTCTTGCAAAATACACCAAGTTAATTTTTGAGAAAGTTTTAGGGCATCCCTATGGGAAAGAACTGGAATTGCTTGGACTTGAAAAAGGTTCCAGTCCTAAAGACTCTACCTGTAAAGGTGGTTTAATCGGAGTAGAAGATGATGATTACCACGACAAGACAATCGTGTTCAAAAGTGACTGTACTGGTATCGTAAAGAATACTGACACGTATGCAACCATAACAGATTCCTACAAAACGAGAACTGTAAAAGCTGTTGAAGAATTTTTCAGATTTGTATTTGTTGACATGAATAATTCGTTCAATTTCGACAGAAATTTTGGAGTAAAAATGTCTTCCTTAAAAGTGGCTCAACAAGCTGCGGCTAAAGATTTGACAACATTCCTAGACAAAGGAATAATACAACGTCGAGAAGAAACTGAAGTTGATGATGTAATAGAGGAAACTTTCTTCTTTTACCCAATAAAGGGTGCTCTTCAGTCTATGTCAAATGAAATTTTCACTTCGCTTAGAGAATAATAACAATGAAGACGCTTCATACAATAATCTTAATAGCTTCATTTATATTCAGTAGCATGGTCTTTTCGTCATGTGAAGAGGATACTGCCACTGATACTGCGAGATATCAGACAGCAATAGAATCCGGACAAACAACCATTCCTGATACTGGCAATAAACTTGATTCTACAGAGAAAAAGGCCGTTCTAGATTCTATCAACATAGTCAATTCAAGGGTTAATGAAGTTTTTAGTGAAAATGAAAAACAGGGCAAAGAAATTGTCAAAATCCAGACGGAATTAGACGATTATAAAAAAGACTCTGCACTGAGTATTCTTATATCTTGGGTTGTCGCTGGAATCGCCATAATTCTGGCTATTATATCTACTATCAAAGCATCTGCAGCTAATAGTCGAGCCGGAAGACACCGCAATGAGATTGAAGAACTGAAAAAGGCAATCTCAGATTTGAGGTTAAAACCAACATCAAATACACGGCAGACATCTTATTTATCTTCTGCGAATGATTACTATTCGCTCGCAGATAGAATATCTCGTATTGAGCGACAGATGAAGCAAGAAAGCCGTGCCCAAACACAACCAATACCTACTCCAGTACCTATTCAGACGATTCAGTCAAAACCAGGAGTTTCTCACGAACAGCACGGATATTTTGGCGTTCCCTCACAGATGTCATCAACCAGTGCTTATTTTAAGCATTTATTTGAAACACGTGATTCTGAAGCCCGATTCTCTGTCATTATTCGAAATAACAAAGCTGAGTTTAATCTTTTAGAAGGAAACCAGTTCATCAATGAGATTAGCTCCAACGACAACATCAAGTTCGCACTTGAGCTTCAAGGATGCGCTCCTTCCGAAGCAACTCAAATGAGAACTATTCTTCCGGGCGAAGCTGTCAAAGAAGATAATCGTTGGGTCATCAAGAAAAAAGCACAAATCTATTTGAGTAAATAACAGACCATGCACGTATTAGTACCAATTATTATCATATTAATCATTTGCATTCAGATATTCTTTTTTATAAAGAATCTGTTGCGTATGAACCAGTTCAGTAAGATTTTTTCAGAGGAATCTTCATGGAGTCTGCGTCGCAATCAACAAACCAATTTTGTTGATGGAGTTTATGGCGCAGGTAATTCAATCTTTGAATCAATAAAAAATTCTATCAATAAGTATCTTGAAAAAAACGCAGGATCAGTCATTGATTTCGGATTACTTAAAGATGCGGTTGACCGACACTGCGATTCAGTTGAGAATGACATCGCAACGCAAACGCCAATACCATTGTACTGGGGACTCGCTGGTACTATGGCGGGAGTCATTTTGGGTTTATGGGATTTACTTGGATCAAATGCGATCTTAACATTAATGAGTAGTAGTGCGGGCGAAATAGACCCTAACTCAGCTAAAGCAGCCGAAGGTATAAATGCTCTTTTGAGGGGTGTAGCTTGGGCTATGGGAGCATCTATAGTTGGCATAATTTTTACCACCTTTAACTCAATTCTTTTTAAGCGGTGTAAGCTCACAGAGGAAAACGGCAAGAACTCTTTTCTTGCATGGATGCAATCTGAACTTCTTCCAGAATTACCGTCAGATACATCGCAAGCGTTGAACAATCTTGTCAAGAACCTCAATAAGTTTAACAATACATTCAAAGAAAATACTTCAAATCTTGGGAATGCACTTAACGCGGTGAATCATTCCTATGCGATCCAAGCAAATATAATAAAAGCCGTTCATGACATGGATGTTATGAAGATGGCAAAAGCGAATGTTCAAGTGCTTAAGGAGCTTAAAGAATGTACGGATAAACTTGAAGCCTTTAATGAGTACCTTGATAATGTTGAGGGATATACCAAAGCCATACATCGCTTTGAATCTCAATTTGGTGAACAAGCTGATAGATTGCACATACTTGAAGAAATACGTGATTTCTTTAGACGTCATAAGAGTGAGATTGCCAAAACTACCGCTGATGCCGATAAAACTCTTCAAGAATCATTGGAACAGATTAAAGAATCTACTTCTGAGAATGTTAATGAAATGCAAAAGCGTTTTGTTGAACAAAGTGAACATTTTAAGAAGATACTTGAGGATGAGAAAGATTCTTTTGAAAGATTTATGACTCAAATGAATGCTCAGTTCAGTGTTCAAATGTCTCACATGCCTCAATTGGCTAAACAACTTGAGGAAATATCATCCATTCCTGTTCGTTTGGACAAACTGATTGACAAAGTAGAGAAGTCAAATACTAAACTGGCATCTGATATTTCTTTTGCACTTAACCAGTCAATACAAACATCTCAAATGATGGCTCTACCCACGGGAAATGGAGACACTGTTATTACAGGATCCTCTATGCCCTCTTGGATGAAATGGACTGCAGTTTCTGCTCTCATAATAATAGCATCTGCTTGTATATTCAATGTTGTAGTGTATTTCTTTCCTAAACAGACACCAGTGCAACCACAACCGCCATACGTAGAAACGGTTCTGGATACGCCTATATCTACTCCAGCTGTAATTGATATTGAAACTCCAGCAAGTGACAAACAAACGAAAGCAGACACCGTTAAATAAATGATAATACAATGGCTCATAAAAAAGAATCTTTCTTTTGGACAAGTTACTCAGACCTCATGACGAGCCTATTTTTCGTCATGTTGGTTCTTTTTATTCTCGTCATTGTCTTATTGCATAAGCGCATGGAAGCAACGGAAGCACAGCTCCAAGAAATCAAGAAAGTAGAAGAATCGACTAAAGATTTGAATAAAGACTATTTTGAGTATAGACCGGAATACAAAAAATACGTCCTCAATATTCAGGTTCGTTATCCCGCAGGAAAATCAGACCTTAATACAATCATATCATATGATAAAGACTGGCAACTTAACAAATTAGCAAACGCCGGACAAGAAATTCAGAACTTTCTTGACAACCATAGAGAAAACCAATATGTTTTGATTGTAGAGGGTCAGGCTTCACGAGATAATTACACTTATAACTATGAATTGAGTTATCAGCGAGCCCTTGCGCTTATGAGATTCTGGGTTGAGGACAGAGGTATCAATTTTGGAAACAACTGCGAAATTTTAATTTCAGGGAGTGGAGATGGCAAACTTGACACTCACTCCATGCGTGAAGAGGAAGAAACCGAGAATCAACGTTTTTTGATTCACATCCTACCTAAGAATATTTTTGAATCAACCAATGAGAAAAAGTAACATCATAATTGCTTTGATAGTAATCTTATGTGCCACTTCATGCGCACATAAGTCTGGTCATAATAGGCCACCAGCTGCTACCCATTCCGAAAATTCCGAAATGAGCAATATTTCACAATCCAAGGTTGCAGTTGAATGCAAACATGATCTTAATGTTGTGCTTTCAGATAATCGGGGTGACAACAACAAACTTGATGGATCAATGATTTTTGCAAAATATAATACAGCAGTCTTTATGGTATTCACTTCTGATGGTTACAATATGTACCAAGGATCCGGATTCTTCATCAATAATGAAGGACTTGCGGTAAGTAATTATCATGTGTTTAAGGGTACCGGGATTGGAGAGGAAGGAATAAAACTTGCCGGAAGCAACAATGTATATAAGGTGGCTGAAGTAATAAAGAGCAGCGAGGATGAGGATTTTATTCTTTTCCGAGTTGATGTTTCAAACACCAATTATATACCTGTCGCAAAATATAAACCCAGTGTTGGCGAAAAAGTCTATGCAATCGGCAGCCCTCGTGGACTTGAAAACACATTTTCCTCTGGAGAGGTCTCTCAATGGCGAGACAAGAATTTAATGCAAATATCAGCTCTTATTGATCACGGTAGCAGTGGTGGAGCATTGATAAACGAATATGGTGAAGTGGTAGGTATCACATCCGGCTCTTTTGCCGACGGGTCTCAGGCAAATCTGAATTATGCTTGGAGTATAGATGCCATTAAACCATTTGTGAACTGTAAATAGAATCATTAACCACCTTTTATTAGTATTCGCATGTATTCCGGAAATACTGTAATTTTGCAGTAAATTCGGAATACGATATGAACATAAATAGCCCTATCAGACGAGATGCGTACCTTGATAAGCTCATTGCACGATATGCTGACGAAACCGTTGCACTTCTTATTGGAACTTTTGGGATGCTTCTTCCGTATAATTAGTTGAATGACGTAAAACTGCATGACGCTAAAGATATATATACTTCATCCCGGTAAGATTATTAATGGATGAACTGTGGCAGGTCACTGCATTTTATCGGAGTTTACAAGGCTCAAATTTGCATTTTATCGGAGTTTAGAATGCCAAAAACTGCATTTTATCGGAGTTTACAAGGCTCAAATTTGCATTTTATCGGAGTTTGCGGAAACCGTACAACGCTACAACGTGTCTTCTGTGAGCAGGCATTCAACACAAACCAAACCGAAGTTATCGCCTCACCCCGGATGAGGCTTCAGACCAGATATAATGTGCAGACAATAAGACTGGGGAAACGACCCTGAAAAACTGCATTAGCTGATGATTTATTGGATGGGGATTGTGGATATGTCAAAAATATTTATTAATTTTGCACACAGAACCACAAATTTCCTTTCCGGGAGGGAGACATCTTGATTCCGCATGAATATGCAACGACGTGACATATCTTCAGCCAGACGAAAGCCGGGCAGGATTTCGAGCATCACAAGTGCGCGTCTGCATCTTTCGGGAATAATAGTGTGCTCTTGTGTGGTGAAGGCATGCCGACATACAGCCGGCAGCAACAGACAGGTAAACAGTGTAACAATATAAACGGGTGGACGCCACATATTATGTGGCGCCCATCCGTTTTTTAAACTTGAATCATAAAGTGAAAATAGGTGTTGTTATGGGCTCCACCAGCGATTGGGGAGTCATGAAGGCTGCCACTGAGACTCTTGCTCAGTTTGGCGTCGAGTCTGAAACTAAGGTTCTGAGCGCACACCGCACTCCTGCGGAGCTCGAAAAATGGGTCAGCGGATTGCGTGAGCGTGATTTCGCTGCCGTAATCGCCGCTGCAGGCGGTGCCGCACATCTTGCAGGCGTGGTGGCTGCGTTCACCACCCTCCCCGTCATCGCAGTCCCCATCAAGGGGAAGACTCTCGACGGTCTTGACTCTCTCCTGTCGATGGTGCAGATGCCGTCAGGCATACCGGTAGCCACTGTGGCTATCGACGGTGCAAAGAATGCCGCACTCCTCGCCATCGAGATGCTCGCCATCACCGACGCATCTCTCAAAGAGAAAATGGACGAGTTCCGTCGCAAACAGGCTGAGAAAGTTCTCGCATCAACATTAGACTGATTGAAATCAACCATCTCATCATGACTCCATATAGAATTTTCGTAGAGAAACGTGAGCCATATCGTGTGGAAGCGGAAAGCCTCCGCAATGAGCTCAACTCAAATCTCGGACTCAACATCCGCGACCTTCGTCTCCTTTGCGTTTATGACCTTTTCGGCTTCACTCCTGAATTGGTGGAGAAGAGCAGCTACAAGGTGTTTGGCGAACCTGCCACCGATAACGTGTCAAAGGAAGTAGACTTCGAAGGACGCCCCTATCTTGCGATTGAGTCGCTCCCCGGACAGTTTGACCAGCGTGCAGCCGCTGCCGTTGAGTGTGTCAAGCTCATCAAACCGGATGCCGACATCGAGATCCGCAGCGCACGCCTCATCATTTTCGATGCCTCTGTAGGCGATGAGGAGATGAAGAAAATTGCTCACTATTGCATCAATGCCGTGGAATCGCGTCAGAAAGACCTGTCGATACTCGCTGCCCCGGAAAGAGCCGCTGCCAAACCGGTGCCAGTGCTTGAAGGTTTCCGCGAAATAACTGCCGATCAGGCTCCCGCATGGTGCAAGGAGAAGGGATTGGCAATGAACGGCGACGACCTTATGGAAGTGGTGAAATACTTCACTGCCGAAGGTCGCGACCCCAACGAGACTGAGCTTCGTATCCTTGACACTTACTGGAGTGACCATTGCCGCCACACCACATTCACTACCGAACTGACCGATATAAAGGTGAATGATTCTTTCGCTTCCGCCGACCTTGAGGAGAGCCTTCGCCAGTGGCATGAGATCCGCAAGGAATTAGGACGTGAGCACAAGCCCCTTTGCCTCATGGATCTTGCCACCATCGGCGCACGCTACCTGCTGAAGACAGGTCAGCTCAACGACTTGGAGCAGAGCGAGGAGAACAACGCTTGCAGCATCTACGTTGATGTAGACGTTGACGGCGAGAAGGAACGCTGGCTGCTTCAGTTCAAGAACGAGACTCACAACCACCCGACTGAGATTGAGCCGTTTGGCGGCGCATCTACCTGTCTCGGCGGTGCAATCCGCGACCCGTTGAGCGGACGAAGCTACGTATATCAGGCAATGCGCGTCACCGGTGCAGGCGATATCTACAAACCTGTATCAGAGACTATGGAGGGTAAACTTCCCCAGAGAGTCATCTCCCTGCGTGCAGCTGCCGGATATTCATCTTACGGCAACCAGATCGGTCTTGCCACAACCCACGTGCGCGAAATATACCACCCCGACTACGTGGCAAAACGCCTTGAGGTAGGTGCTGTGGTCGGTGCAGTGAAGGCATCCGACGTGCGTCGTGAAAGCCCCGCAGAGGGAGACGTAGTGCTCATGTTCGGCGGTCGCACAGGTCGCGACGGCATCGGCGGTGCTACAGGTTCATCAAAGGAACACACCACATCATCACTTGAGGAGTGTGGCAGTGAGGTGCAGAAAGGTAACGCGCCCGAAGAGAGAAAGATCGCACGCCTGTTCCGTCGTCCGGAGGTGACACGACTCATCAAGAAATCAAACGACTTTGGTGCCGGCGGCGTCAGCGTGGCAATCGGCGAACTTACCGACGGTCTTGACATACATCTCGACAGAGTGCCTACAAAATATTCCGGTCTTAACACCACCGAACTCGCCATAAGCGAGAGCCAGGAGCGTATGTCGGTAGTGGTCGAGAAGAAAGACATGGATGAGTTTATCAAATACTGCCATGAGGAGAATCTTGAGGTCAACCATGTGGCAGACGTGACCTCCACCGGAAGAATGCGCATGTTCTACGGCGACAAGGTAGTTGCAGACCTCAGCCGCGAGTTTATCGACTCAGCAGGTGCACGCCATTTCGCAGAGGCAACAATCGGCACCATCGAGCCGCGTGATCCGTTTGTACATGAAGTGGCAGGCAACTCACTCAAAGATAAATTCCTGAACCTTCTCGCTGACGACAACGTGACCTCCCAGAAAGGTCTTATCGAGCATTTCGACTCCTCAATCGGCAAATCGACAGTGCTCATGCCGTTCGGCGGCAAGACTCAGGGGACAGAGGCACAGGTATCAGTGCAGAAACTCCCTGTAGGCAACCACCATACCGACACCGCCAGCATGATGGCATTCGGCTTCAACCCCTACCTTACAAGCTGGAGCCCGTATCACGGTGCAGCCTACTCAGTAGTGGAGGCTATCAGCAAGGCTGTTGCAGCCGGTGCCGACTACGAGCGCATGAGATTCTCCTATCAGGAGTATTTCGAGCGCATGCACACCCGCGAATCATGGGGCAAGCCTCTCGCCGCACTACTTGGCACCCTGCGCATGCAGACTGAGTTCGGTCTTGCATCAATCGGCGGCAAGGACTCCATGAGCGGCACATTCGCCAACATCAGCGTGCCCCCGACACTCATCGCATTCGGCGTGGCTCCCGTAGACAGCCGCAACGTCATCAGCCCTGAGTTCAAGGCAGCTGGCAACTATATATATGTGGTGCGCCACAACCCGCTCCCCTCCCTCATGCCGGATTCCGAGAAACTGAAGACCAACTACAAGTTACTCCAGCGTCTCATCGAGGAGGGCACCGTAGTTTCAGGCTATGCACTCGGCTTCGGCGGTCTCACTGAGGCTATTGCCAAGATGAGCTTCGGCAACCGCATCGGCGTCAACATTACAGCCAAGGAGGATGACCTCTTCAACTATGGCAACGGTTCAATTGTGGTGGAGAGCAAGGATATCCTCAACCTCCCCGACTTCGACCTTATCGGCGAGACAGTGGCAGAGCCCACCCTCACCGTCAACGGAGAGAAGATCTCAATTGACGAGGCATTTGAGGCTAACCGTGTGCGTTTCACCGCCGTATATCCCGACCGCACCGCAGTGAGCGGCAAGGTGGAGAATGCGACATCCGGCTCTGAAGTGGCAAAATACAAGGGTGAGCCTAAGGATAACCCTGTGGTGTATCTCCCCGTATTCCCCGGCACAAACTGCGACTATGACATGGCGGCTTCATTCGCCAAGGAGGGTGCAGTGGTGACTACATCCGTATTCTGCAACCAGACGGCTGAAGACATCGAGAAATCCACTTCCGACATGGCGGCACACATCGATGCCTGCGATATCCTCGCATTCTCCGGCGGCTTCTCCGAGGGCGACGAGCCCGACGGAAGCGGTAAGTTTATCGCAAGCGTCATCATGAATGAGAAGGTGAAGGCAGCAATCGAACGCCTCCACGCACGTGGCGGTCTGATCCTCGGCATCTGCAACGGCTTCCAGGCACTCGTGAAATCCGGTCTTCTCCCCTTCGGCAAGATCGGTGAGCTGACAGCCGACTCCCCCACACTCTTCCATAATGACATCAACCGTCACATCTCACAGATCGTCAACACCCGCGTAGGTTCGGTAGCCTCCCCATGGCTTGCCGGATTCGAACTCGGCGAGATGCACGCAGTTGCAGCATCCCACGGTGAGGGGAAATTCGTGGCTAACGCAGAACTTGCCGCCACTCTCCGCAAGAACGGTCAGATAGCATTCCAGTATGCCGACAGCGAGGGTAACGCCACAATGGATTCCCCGGCCAACCCCAACGGCAGTACAGAGGCTATCGAGGGCATCATCTCGCCCGACGGTCTTATCCTCGGCAAGATGGCACACTCCGAGCGTTATGCCGACGGACTGATGAAGAACATCGCCGGCAACAAGAGCCAGAACCTCTTCGCCAACGCTGTAGCCTATTTCAAGGCAAAATAATATTAATAATCCTTGCGTCCCGCGCATGAAAGAGAATTGCGCGGGGCGTATAAAAAAATATAGAAATGGCAAAAAGTTATGAAGCCTCCGGCGTGAATCTGGAAGCCGGTTATGAGGTAGTGAGCCGCATCAAGAAGCATGTGGCATCGACAAACCGCTTCGGCTGCATGGGCAACATCGGCGCGTTCGGCGGCATGTTCGATCTCGGCTCGCTCAACTATAAGCATCCCATCCTCGTGAGCGGCACCGACGGTGTCGGCACAAAACTTAAATTGGCATTCGCCCTCGACAAGCACGACACCATCGGCATCGACGCCGTGGCAATGTGCGTCAACGACGTGCTCGCACAGGGTGCCGAGCCTCTGATTTTCCTCGACTATGTGGCAGTGGGTAAGAATCATCCCGCAGTTGTTGAGGCAATCGTGGCAGGCGTGGCAGAGGGTTGCCGTCAGGCAGGCTGCGCACTCGTAGGCGGTGAGACCGCCGAGATGCCCGGCATGTATGACGAGGACGACTACGACATCGCAGGTTTCACTGTAGGTGCCGTAGAGAAAGAGAACCTTATCGACTGCTCGAAAGTAAAGGCAGGCGACGTACTCGTGGGCATAGCATCCTCAGGCGTACACTCCAACGGTTTCAGCCTTGTGCGCAAGATTGTAGCCGACAACGGTCTTGACCTCAACAAGAAATATGAGGAGACAGGCGACCAGACTCTCGGCGAGATGCTCCTCACCCCCACCCGTATTTACGTCAAGCAGGTGCATGAGGTGCTCAAGGAGATCGACGTTCACGGCATAGCCCACATCACCGGCGGCGGATTCGACGAGAATATCCCGCGTATCCTCTCCAAAGGGCAGGGCATAGAGGTGAAAGAGGGCAGCTGGGAGATTCTTCCGGTGTTCCGTCTGCTTGAGAAATATGGCAAGGTGCCCCACCGCGAGATGTTCAACATCTTCAACATGGGCATCGGCATGGTGCTTGCAGTCAACGAGGAGGACGCACCCAAGGCTATCGAGATCCTCACGAAAGCCGGAGAGAAGGCTTCCGTAATCGGCAAGGTGGTCGAAGGCGAAGGCGTCACTATATTATAAGGTGTAGTTCCGCACTACAAGCATCTAACGACATAGACAATGGACAGTAAAGACAAGAAACGGATTGCAATATTCGCCAGCGGCAACGGCTCCAATTTTGAGGCAATAGCCAAGGCGTGTGCCGAAGGGAGGATTGACGCGGAAGTGGTTCTCTGCGTCACTGACAAACCCGGCGCATACGTCGTGACACGTGCCGCACGATTCGGAGTACCCGTAGTGGAATTCCGTCCGAAAGACTTCGCGTCGAAGGCGGAATTTGAGACCATGCTGTTAGGTCATCTCCGCGAAAAGGGTGTAGATCTGATATGCCTCGCAGGATACATGAGAATAATCGGCGACGTGCTTCTCAATGCCTACGAAGGGAGAATCATCAACATCCACCCCTCTCTGCTCCCTGCATTCCAAGGGGCAGATGCGATCGGACAGGCAATGAAATATGGGGTGAAGGTCTACGGAATCTCTATCCATTTCGTCGACCAGACTCTCGACGGAGGGAAGATCATCGCCCAGACTGCCATTTCTTACGAAGGTAGCGACCGCGACGAACTGGAGACTCTGGTCCATGCTCAGGAACATATCCTCTATCCGGCTACTGTCCAGAAGCTACTCTCCTCCCTCTGACGCGCCTCCCCTACATCGCGGAGATGCGGCATGACAATCATAAACATTAAGCAACAAAAACAACAACAAAATAAAATAAATGAGAGCTTTAATCAGCGTAAGCGATAAGACGGGCATCGTGGAATTTGCCACTGCCCTCAAGAATCTCGGCTGGGACCTCATCGCCACAGGCGGCACTCTGAAAGTGCTCCGTGGCGCAGGTCTCGTGGTTGCCGACATCCAGGACGTCACCGGTTTTCCTGAGATCTGCGAAGGCCGCGTGAAGACTCTTCACCCCAAAGTGCACGGCGGTCTGCTCGGACGCCGCGACAGCGCGGAGCACATGGCTCAGCTTGCAGAGAACGGCATCGGCACTATAGAGATGGTATGCGTCAACCTCTACCCCTTTGAGGCAACCATCGCAAAAGAGGGCGTCACTATGGAAGACGCCGTGGAAAACATCGACATAGGCGGTCCCTCAATGCTCCGCAGCGCAGCCAAGAACTTCCGCGACGTAACTGTGGTATGCGATCCTGCCGACTATGCCAACATAATTGAGGAGATCACAGCAAACGGCAACACTCTTCCCGAAACCCGTCTGAAACTCTCAGCAAAGGCATATACCCACACGGCTCTCTACGACAGCAACATCGCAACCTATATGCGCAAGGCTGCCGGTCTTGACGAGAAACTGTTCCTCGCTTTCGACGCAATCCAGACTCTGCGCTACGGCGAGAATCCTCATCAGGCTGCCACATTCTACCGTGCACCCAAAGAGGTGTCTTACTCAGTAGCTCACGCCCGTCAGCTCGGCGGCAAGGAACTCAGCTACAATAACATCCAGGATGCAAATGCCGCGCTCAACATCGTCCGCGAATTTACAGAGCCGTTCTGCTGCGCACTCAAGCACATGAACCCCTGTGGCGCAGGCGTGGGCAAGGATCTCCTTGAGGCATGGACACGTGCTTACGAGGCTGACAAGGTGAGTATCTACGGCGGCATCGTGGCAATGAACCGTCCGCTGACTGCCGAAGTGGCACGCCTCATGAAACCTATCTTCCTTGAGATCGTAATGGCTCCCGCTTTCGAGCCGGAAGCCCTTGAGGTGCTTGCATCGAAGAAGAACCTCCGTCTCCTCGAAGTGAAGATGGACAACGTGAAAGAGCCCCAGAAGCAGTACGTGGGTGTCAACGGCGGTATGCTCGTACAGGATGCCGACGTGGAGTGCAAGGACATCACTGCCGACATGTGCGTCACTGAGCGCAAACCTACCGAGAAGGAACTCGCTGAGATGGACTTCGGCTGGAAGATCGTGAAGCATGTTAAGAGCAACGCCATCGTCGTTGTGAAGGATGGTGCCACAGCCGGAGTAGGTGCCGGACAGATGAACCGCGTAGGTTCTGCCGAGATCGCCCTCGAAGAGGCTAAGGCTGCCGGAATCACCGAGGGTCTTGTGCTCGCATCCGACGGCTTCCTCCCCTTCGGCGACACCGTTGAACTCGCATCAAAATATGGCGTGACAGCTATCGTACAGCCCGGCGGAAGCATCCGCGACGAGGATTCCATCAAGGTGGCAAACGAAAAGGGTATCACAATGCTCTTCACCGGAATGCGTCATTTCAAACATTGATCTGAGATGGAAAGCAAGAAACGAGTACTTGTAGTGGGAAGCGGCGGTCGCGAACATGCGATCGTCAAGGCTCTCTCACGTTCGCCGCAGGTAGGCAAGATCTTCTGCGCACCCGGCAATGCCGGTATCGCTGACGATGCCGAGTGTGTGGCTATCGGTGTGGAGGATATAGATGCCCTCGTGAAGTTCGCATCCGAAAATGCCATCGACATGACAGTCGTTGGTCCGGAGGCTGCACTCGCTGTCGGCGTCGTTGACGCCATGGAGGCTGCCGGACTGAAGGCATTCGGTCCGACAAAGGCTGCCGCACGCATCGAGAGCAGCAAGGAGTTTGCAAAGCAGATAATGACAAAATACAACGTGCCCACAGCCTCCTACGAAGCATTTGACGACTTCGAAAAGGCATGGGACTACGTTAAGAACCGTCCCCTCCCCGCAGTCATCAAATATGATGGTCTTGCAGCAGGTAAGGGCGTAGTGGTGGCTCTGACCTACGACGAGGCTGAGGCGGCTCTCCGCGACATGCTTCTCGACTCTGCCTTCGGCAAGGGTCGCGTGGTGGTTGAGGATTTCCTCGACGGTCCGGAGTTCTCCTTCATGTGTGTCGTATCGGGCAACAAGGTGTACCCCCTCGCAATGGCACAGGATCACAAACGCGCCTTCGACGGCGACAAGGGTCCGAACACAGGCGGCATGGGTGCGTATTCACCCGTTCCGTTCGTCACTGAAGAGATCCGCGATAAAGCCCTCAACGAGATTATCCGCCGCACAGCCGACGGTCTCGTGGCTGAAGGCGTACCCTTCAAAGGGGTGCTCTACGGTGGTCTTATACTGACTGCCGACGGTCCGAAGGTGATTGAGTTCAACGCACGCTTCGGCGATCCGGAGACAGAGGTAGTTCTGCCGCGTCTTGAAAGCGATTTCTACGAACTTGTGGAAGCTGCCGTAGAGGGTCGCGACTGTGAGACTCGCTGGAGCGACGACGCCTATCTTGGCGTGGTGCTCGCTTCCGAAGGCTATCCCGGTTCCTATAAGAAGGGTGTGGAGATAAAGGGTCTTGACAAGGTGAATGCCGACGTCTACCACATGGGCACAAAACGTGACGGCGACAAGATTCTGACCGCCGGAGGACGCGTGCTGATGGTGGTGGGCAAAGGTAAGGACATACCCTCTGCCAACGCAGCAGCCAAGGCTGAGATCGAGAAGATCGAGTGCCCCTCGCTCTTCCACCGCACCGACATAGGTAAAGCATCTCTCTAATATCTTCCATCTCCCCGACATGATTGTCGGGGAGATGGAAATCCTAAAAACAGAACATACACAATGATTATAAGCGGAACGCAATTAGCAAAAGAACTCAAGCAGGATGTGGCTCGCAGAGTGGTTGAGGCAAAAGAGAAATACGGACGCGCACCTCATCTCGTGGTGATTCTTGTGGGTGAAGACCCCGCAAGCCAGTCTTACGTGAAGGGTAAGGGTAAGGATGCCGAGGAGGTTGGCTTCAAAGGCACAACCATCCGTCGCCCCGCCGACATCACTGAAGAGGAACTTCTCGCCATGATCGCCGAGCTGAATGCCGACGACACTGTTGACGGCGTGCTCGTGCAGCTCCCCCTCCCGAAGCATATTGATGAGGACAAGGTGATCGAGGCTATCGCCAAGGAGAAGGACGTAGACGGCTTCCATCCCGCCAACGTGGCTTCACTCTGGCAGAAACTCCCCTGCACGTTGCCCTGCACCCCGAAAGGTATCATCAAGATGCTCGACAAGGCAGGCGTGGAGATTGAAGGTAAGAAGGCGGTAGTGATCGGCAGAAGCAACATCGTCGGACTCCCCGTCTCCAAGCTGCTCCTTGACCGCAACGCCACTGTCACTATGGCTCACAGCCGCACCAAGAACCTTGCGGAAGTAACATCAGCCGCCGACATCCTCGTGGTGGCTATCGGTCGTCCGCGCTTCGTCACTGCCGACATGGTGGGCGAAGGTGCTGCCGTCATCGACGTTGGCGTAAACCGCGACCCGGAGACCGGCAAGCTCTGCGGCGACGTGGATTATGAGGCCTGCAAGGATAAGGCGTCGGTGATCACTCCCGTGCCTGGCGGCGTCGGTCCGATGACCCGCGCATGCCTCATGGAGAACACCCTTGAGTGCTTCCTTCGTAAAATGGAAAAATAAAAAACTTACATAGAAATGATCGAAAGATACGGAAGAGACGTAATGAGAGAGGTATGGACGGAGGAGAACAAGTTCCGTGCATATCTCAAAGTGGAACTCCTCGCTGCTGAGGCTTGGAGAGAATTGGGTGTTGTGCCCGCTGAAGACGTTGAGAAACTCAACGCCAATGCCACTTTCAATATCGACAGAATAAAGGAGATCGAGCTTCAGACCCGTCACGACATCGTGGCGTTCACCCGCACCGTCAGCGAATCGCTCGGCGAGGAACGCAAATGGGTGCACTACGGTCTGACATCAACCGACGTGGTTGACACCGCCAACGGCTACCTCTTCAAGCAGGCTAATGAAATTCTTCTCAAAGATATCGAGGAATTTATCGAGATGCTCAAGAAGCAGGCAATCCGTTTCAAGAAACTCCCCTGCATCGGTCGTACACACGGCATACACGCCGACATAACTTCATTCGGACTCAAATGGGTGCTCTGGCTGGCTGAGATGCGCCGCAACCTCGAAAGATTCAAGGCAGCCGCACGCGGCGTCGAGGTGGGTAAGATCAGCGGTGCCGTCGGCAACTTCGCCAACATACCCCCCTTCGTGCAGGACTATGTATGCGACAAACTTGGCATCGACAGCTCCGACGTCAGCACTCAGGTGATACAGCGCGACCGCCACGCTTACTACATGGCTACTCTCGCCGTAATCGGTGCAAGCCTCGAGCAGATGGCTCTTGAGGTGCGCAACCTTCAGCGCACCGAGGTGCATGAGGTGGAGGAAGCATTCGGCAAGGGTCAGAAAGGTTCATCCGCAATGCCCCACAAGCGCAACCCGGTCAGCAGCGAGAACATCTGCGGATGCGCACGCGTGCTTCGCGGATATATGGTGACGGCTTACGAGAACGTGGCTCTCTGGCATGAGCGCGACATTTCCCACTCCGCAACCGAGCGTATCATCATGCCCGACGCAACTATCCTCCTCGACTACATGCTCAACCGCATGAAGGGCATCCTGGAGAATATCGTCGTGTTTGAGGAGCAGATGATGGCAAACATCTACCGCACCAACGGCGTCATCTTCGCACAGCGCGTGATGAACGCACTCATCGACAAGGGCTTCGTGCGCGAGAAGGCTTACGACACCGTGCAGCCTATCGCAATGAAGGCGATGAGCATGGGCGCATCATATCAGGAGCTTCTGAAGGAAGACCCCACTGTGATGGGCGCACTCACAGAGGAGGAGCTCAACAACTGCTTCACCCTCGATTACTATTTCAAAAACATCGACCATATTTACAAACGTAATAAATTAGAAGAATAATGTCGGAAAGATTAGTTGTCATCGGCTCCCAGTGGGGCGATGAAGGTAAAGGAAAGATTACCGACTATTTCGCATGTCGTGCCGACATGGTTGTGCGCTATCAGGGTGGCAACAATGCCGGTCACAGTGTGATGTTCAACGGTCATAAGTACTCCCTGCAGAGCATCCCGTCAGGCATATTCAACCCCGCCACCGTCAACGTGATGGGCAACGGCATGGTCGTGAATCCGGAATCGGTGCTCGTGGAGCTTGAGAAGCTACACAACCAGGGCATAACCGACTATCAGCTCTACATCTCCGACCGCGCAGCCATGGTGATGCCCTGGCATTCCGCGCTCGACGGGGCTTACGAGTGCCTGAAAGGCGGCAAGCTCATCGGCACCACCAAGAAGGGTATCGGTCCTGCCTACAGCGACAAGTACAGCCGCGTAGGTCTCCGCATGGGCGACCTGCTTGAGCCGGAATACTTCGCTGAGCGTCTGAAAGCCGCTCTCGACGAGAAGAACATGGAGCTGAAGATGCTCGGTCTCGACACATACGATTTCCAGACGGTCTACGACCGCTACATGGAGATTGCCAAGATTCTCGGTCCGCGCATCGTCGACACCTCTGACCTCATCAACAAGGCTCTCCGCTCCGACAAGAAGATCCTCTTCGAGGGCGCACAGGGCATGATGCTCTGTATCGACCATGGCACGTATCCCTTCGTGACATCCTCCACCCCGTCGTCGGCAAGCGTGCCCGTGGGTGCCGGAATATCCCCGAAATGGATCGACAACGTGCTCGGCGTCGCTAAGGCATACTGCACCCGCGTCGGCGAGGGTCCCTTCCCGACAGAGCTCTTTGACGAGATCGCTCACGAAATCCGCGAACGCGGTCATGAATATGGCACAGTCACAGGCCGTCCCCGTCGTGTGGGTTGGTTTGATGCCGTAGTCGCACGCTACACAAGCCGCCTCGCCGGAATCGACAACTGGGCACTCATGCTCTTCGACGTGCTTTCAGGTCTTGACAAGGTGAAGATCTGCACCCACTACGAACTCGACGGCAAGATCATCGACACTCCCCCATCCACAATCTCCAAACTCGCACGCTGCAAACCGGTGTTTATCGAGATGGACGGCTGGAAAGAGGATATCACCGGCATTAAGAGCTTCGACGAGCTTCCGGAGGCTGCAAAGGCTTACGTCCGCAAGATCGAGGAGCTCACGGAGGTGCCTGTAGGCGTGATCTCCGTAGGTCCGGACCGCACTCAGACCGTGATCATATCAGAGAAACTGAAGAATTTCTGATAGATTCACACGTTTTTTCTCCTTATTAACCATTTAAACTGATTGAAATGTCATTTTTAACAGAAAAAGTGAATGAGGAAGGCATGACGTTTGACGACGTCCTTCTCATTCCGGCATATTCAGAGGTCACTCCCAACATGGTGGAGGTGAAGACCCGCTTCTCGCGCAACATCACCCTCAACATCCCGGTGGTATCGGCTGCAATGGACACCGTAACGGAAGCCGCTATGGCTATCGCTATTGCCCGTCAGGGTGGCATCGGAGTAATCCACAAGAACATGCCTATCGAGATGCAGGCTGCACAGGTGAGAAAGGTGAAACGTGCTGAAAGCGGCATGATCTTTGATCCCGTCACCATCACTCCCGAACAGACCGTAGGCGATGCTCAGCGCATGATGCACGAGAACCATATCGGCGGCATACCCGTGGTTGACACCGAGGGCAAGCTCGTGGGTATCGTGACTAACCGCGACCTCCGTTTCCAGACTGATGAGTCGCTCCGCATCTCCGAAGTGATGACCAAAGAGAATATCGTCACTACCACCAATCCCGACCTCACAGAGGCTTCGCAGATCCTTCTCCGTCATAAGATCGAGAAACTACCCGTGGTTGACAAAGACAACAAGCTCGTAGGTCTCATCACCTACCGCGACATCACTAAGATTCAGGACTACCCCAATGCCTGCAAGGACAGCAAGGGTCGTCTCCGCGTAGCCGGCGGCGTAGGCGTGACAAGCGACACTCTCAAACGCGTTGAGGCTCTCGTGAATGCCGGCGTGGATGCTGTCGTGATCGACACAGCCCACGGTCATTCCGCCAACGTGGTCAACACTCTCAAGGCAGTGAAGGCACAGTTCCCGCAGATCGACGTGCTCGTGGGCAACATCGCCACTGCCGAGGCTGCCGAATACCTCATCGCAAACGGTGCCGACGGCATCAAGGTTGGTATCGGTCCCGGCTCAATCTGCACCACCCGTATCGTGGCTGGCGTGGGTGTGCCCCAGCTGAGCGCAATCTTCAACTGCTCGAAGGTAGCTGCCAAATATGGTGTGCCCGTAATCGGCGACGGCGGTCTCCGCTACTCCGGCGACGTGGTGAAAGCCATTGCTGCAGGTGCCGATTGCGTAATGATGGGCTCAATGCTCGCTGGTACAGAGGAATCTCCGGGCGAGACCATCATATACAACGGTCGTAAATTCAAGGCTTACCGTGGCATGGGCTCCATCGAGGCTATGCAGGCAGGTTCAAAAGACCGCTACTTCCAGAGCGCAACCTGCGACTCAAGCAAATTCGTGCCGGAAGGTATCGTGGCTCGCGTACCCTACAAGGGTACTCTCGCCGAGACCATCTACCAGCTCCTCGGCGGTCTCCGCTCCGGAATGGGCTACTGCGGTGCGAAGGATATCGAGGCTCTCCACAACGCTCGCTTCGTGCGCATCACCTCTGCCGGCGTGATCGAGAACCATCCCCACGACGTGACCATCACGAAAGAGGCACCCAACTATTCACGTGCAGAATAATATCATACAAATGGAAAAAATACTGATTCTGGATTTCGGGTCACAATACACCCAGCTCATCGCACGCCGCGTGCGTGAGCTCAACGTGTATTGCGAGATCCATCCTTTCAATAAGATTCCTGAGCTTGACGCCGACATAAAGGGCGTCATCCTCTCCGGATCCCCCTCGTCGGTACGCGACGCGGATGCTCCCAAACCGGATCTCAGCAACATCAAAGGTCATCTGCCCCTGCTTGGAGTATGCTATGGCGCACAGCTCCTCGCTGCCGAATTTGGCGGCGAGGTGGAGGGTGCGCCCAGCCGTGAATACGGCCGCGCAATGCTCACGGTCAAGGACCAGATCGACCCGCTGATGCTCAACGTGCCCTCACCCACTCAGGTATGGATGTCGCATGGCGACACAATAACCCGTCTCCCGGAGAACTACCACATAATCGGTTCTACCGAAAACGTGCAGGCAGCCGCCTACCATATCGAAGGGGAGAAGACTTGGGGCATACAGTTCCACCCGGAGGTGTACCACTCAACCGACGGCACACAGATCCTCTCCAACTTCGTGCTCGGCATCTGCGGATGCTCCGGCACATGGAGCCCCGACTCATTCATTGAGACAACCGTGGCAGAACTGAAGGCAAAACTCGGCGACGACCGCGTCATACTCGGTCTCTCCGGAGGTGTCGACTCATCAGTTGCCGCCATGCTCCTCAACAAAGCCATCGGACAGAACCTCACCTGTATCTTCGTCAACAATGGCCTGCTCCGCAAGAACGAGTTTGACGACGTGCTTGATTCCTACAAGCACATGGGTCTCAACGTCATCGGCGTAGATGCCAGCGAACGTTTCTACAACGACCTCAAAGGCGTAACCGACCCCGAACAGAAGCGTAAGATCATCGGACGCGACTTCGTGGAAGTGTTCAATGCAGAGGCAAAGAAAATTGAAGGCGCACGTTGGCTTGCACAGGGCACCATCTATCCTGACGTGATCGAAAGCTGCTCCGTAAAAGGACCGTCAGCCACAATCAAGAGCCACCACAACGTGGGCGGTCTCCCCAAAGAGATGAACCTCAAGATCGTTGAGCCGCTCCGCCTCCTCTTCAAAGACGAGGTACGCCGCGTAGGTAAAGCCATGAACATGGACCAGCGACTCCTCGGACGTCATCCCTTCCCCGGACCCGGACTCGGCATCCGCATCATAGGAGAAGTGACCGCAGAGAAAGTGCGCGTACTGCAGGAAGCAGACGCCATCTTCATCAACGGACTCCGTGACGCCGGGCTCTACGACAGCGTATGGCAGGCAGGCGTGATGCTACTCCCCGTGCAGAGCGTAGGCGTAATGGGCGACGAACGCACATACGAAAGCTGCGTCGCACTCCGCGCCGTGATCTCCACCGATGGCATGACCGCCGACTGGGTACATCTCCCCTACGAGTTCCTCGCCAACGTCAGCAACGAGATCATCAACAAAGTGCGCGGCGTCAACCGCGTAGTCTACGACATCTCCTCAAAACCACCAGCCACAATCGAGTGGGAATAAAACGCAAAGAAGCCCCGGAAAGACACAAATCTTTCCGGGGCTTCCCGTTATCAAAATCAAATTCCCCCACAGAGAGCCGAGAGGCAATTCCTTCAATGAACCGAGGGGCTACCAAAGCTCAGCCGTGTCGGCTGGAGTTCCGTGCCCGAGCCCATGGGCGAGGGGTCCCGACCAAGCCCGCGAATCACCTCTCTCCTCTTACCATCCGGAGTCAGAAGAAACCACCGTTCCCACAAATCCTCAATCAAAATACCATCCTCCCCTGCCTCCGACACCCGCCGGAAAATCCTACCCTTACCATCACAAGAGCCACCATCCTCCGGCAAAAACACAACATCCCCATACACCGGCACATTCGTCAGCATACATCCCCCATAGCACCGCTTCCTGACGCGCAACAAACCATCCACACCCGGCACCTCCAAATAATACCCCATCCATCGCGCCGCTGACAATCCATCCCGCGTCACGAACCAAAACTCCGGACACCCCCTAAGCGAGAACCCCTCCCCGCTCCTCACAAAATCAATCCCACCAATCCTCATAACAAGCACCCTAAAGGGGAAGAAAAAAAAGCCATCCCGCCTCAGCCCCCTAAAAGAACAGCCCAGAAGCCAGATGTTTTCAGCAGTTTCGTTTGAGTTCCGCTCAAATCCAAGTTCCTTTTGAGTTCCACTCAAAATTCCAAATTGCATCCCAATTTGAGTAAAATTGCATCTCAATTTGAATAAGTTGGCACCGGAGGCATATCGATAGAAGACTTTCTAAAAAGCGACATCGAAATCCTCCTGAAATAACCCACAGTCACAATCCCTACATCCCCTTCAGATAACTGGGGCTACCCGTACTCAGCCGTGTCCGCTGGAGTTCCGTGCCCGAGCCCATGGGCGAGGGGTGCCGACCAAGCCCACCCTCCCCATAAAAATCTCCTCAGCTCCCATTAGGAAGTAGACGAGACGATCCATCGGCTACGTATCGTATCATACGTAAACAGCACCGGAAACTCAATAAGAACATTATACAGGCGTCCCCAAAGCCCCTTCTCATGGAAAAGACGATAGAACGCCCGCAGATTATACCTATTGACCCAATCCGGATAATAATTTATCCTATCAGCCGTCTGATGTAGGAAACCACCACACGTAAACACAATACCCTTGAATCCCGCATCTCGCAAATCCAACGCAAACTGCTCCTGAAGCGGAGCACCCATCCCCACAATCGCAAAATCCGCACCCGAATCTACAATATCACGTATCGCACGCCTCCTGTCATCGACATCCAAGAAATAACCATTGCGATACCCGGCAACAGCCATCCTCGGATAACTCCTCCTGATCTGCGCCACCGACTTCTCCAGCTCCTCCTGCTTAGCCCCGATAAAATAAACCGTCTTATCCCCGGCAGCCTCGTCAAGAAGCCGGAACAGGTCAACAGCCATGCCAGACATATCAAAACTAAGTCTCGGGATCGACCTGCGCCACAACAGATTAATCAACTTGCACATCAGCATCCCGTCGACATACAATCCGTCGAAAGCCCCAAACAGATCGGCATTCCTCCTGACGATATGATACGAAAAAGGGTTGACGCAGGTATAAGCTGCGCCGGACTTAGAAAACGTGATGTGCGGATAATTTGCTGCGGACTCGGTGATACAATCAACGAATCTGCGAGTATTCATAAAAAGCTACGAAATTTGAATTATAGTGATGAATCCTTATTTTCTGCGATAATACTTCACCCAATCAATCTCCATCTCAACAGGCAAATCAGCGGGATCTAACTTTCCGACCCAACTGCCGCCCAACTGCATGTCAAGCATCAGATACCAGTCACGGAAAAACGGGAACTGTCCCTTAAGCGAATCCTTCTCTACACGAGGATAAGTCAATGTTTCCGTTCCATTCACCGAAAAGGTCACGTCGTTTTCAGTGACCTCAACCCCATACGTATTGAATTTATCTGGCAGTATATCCGATTTGGTAAACCGTTGGGGGTTGGCATTC
The DNA here is from genome assembly GCA_003762615.1 of Muribaculaceae bacterium Isolate-037 (Harlan). Lineage (GTDB taxonomy): Bacteria > Bacteroidota > Bacteroidia > Bacteroidales > Muribaculaceae > Lepagella > Lepagella muris. The sequence continues at coordinate 8,225 of RIAZ01000029.1, read as the reverse complement.
CGATCCGCTTTCGTATAAGCAGAATGAACAGTCTGATATACAAACCTATCATAATTCAGGTGCTCCATGATATCAATCTCACCATCCTTAGGCCAACCGTTCTCATTCACAAACGGCATCATCCAAAATGCAGGCCAAGCACCCTTCGCCGAACCTATCTTCGCACGAATCTCAATCTTGAACGGCGGCTTAAACGCCTTCTTATCCTGAGTTGTTATCCCACCGGTCAGATAAGAGGCTGTATCAGAATCCATATCCGGATTTTTAATCCCTTTGATTATCAGTTTACCTTTCCTAAAAGCATAGCAATCTGGATTCGAGGAATGATACTTACGGCTGGCATCCCTTCCTCTCTTCATATAGCCCCATACTGTCGTATCCAGACAGTTCTTGTTAAAATTATCCACCCATACCAATTTCCATTGCGCCTTGTCCCTATCCTTACCATTATCCTTAAACGAAGTTACGGCAAACAATGCGGCAACAAATAATATCACCAAGAGACACCCTCTAAATATCTTATTTCTTCTCATATTTCTGCAATTCAGAAGCGTAATAATCAGCCAAATCCTTTACAGCCGATGATATGTCAAAACCACTCCTCTTGATATCTTCTATCCCTCTTGCCGACACCTCATCTCGATTCTTATCGGCAAGTCCGGCTTCAATCCTACGCGCCCATTTATCCGCCGACTCATTCAGCGACATATAATGCACATTCCCCGTCAAATCAGCATCCCGCGTTATCGTGTCAGCCACCAAACATTCCAAACCATTAGCCTGTTCCTCCACAAGCGTAAGCGGCAATCCCTCAAAAAGTGACGGCATCACCACAAAATCCATTGCCGACATATATTCATGAGGATTATTCACCGAACCGGCAAAATGCACCTTATCCTCAATGCCATAACCCTTCACCATCTCCTCAATCTCCGGTTGCAACGGTCCCGCCCCCAAAAGCAATAACCTCACATTATCATTCCTGGCATAAAGCGACCTGAAAATCTCTATCAGGAACCGATGATTCTTCTGCTCCACAAAATTACCCACATGTCCTATCACCGCATTATCCTCCCAATCCAACGATCGCCTCAGTCTATCCCTATTAACTTGGCTGAAACGATACTTCTCCGAATCAATACCATTATTCAGAACCTTAAACCCCTTATCGCGAAACAGCCATCTTCCAGCCTCCTCTCCACAAGCCATCCGTCCGTTACAGAGAGTATAAAACAGAGGCCGCATACACTTGTCAATACCCTTCATGCTGCAAGACGTATTATGACTATGAGCAATCCTTAGCCTCACACCAGCCAATTTCGCAGCCAACATCTCAAGCACCATCGTGGCACTATTACCATGCACATGCACCACATCATAACCACGCGCCACCTTAGCCAGATCCTTTACATATCTCAACGGATTCGAAATCTTACGAGGAATCACGTACAACCCCGCATCCAACCCCTTCAGAATCCTCCGATACGACTCATCCGGCTCATTAATGGCAACATACCCTAACTCAATTCCACTACCCCGGAACCCATTCATTAGATTAAACACCACGCCCGGAATCCCACTCTTCTCAGTCGGCACCGTACAAACAAACAATACCTTCATACCCCAAAAACAATCCTTATTTTATACCTCACCAATGCGGAACTTTCGGGTGAGGATATCATAAATACATACAACTATCCACTCTTAAAAACAATAGTATATATTTATATACAAATCAATAGATTTATATTTTCCCAACATCCTTAATTTTGATAATTTTAGCAGGATTACCAGCGACTACTGCATTATCCGGGATATCCTTAGTGACCACAGCACCAGCTCCAATTGTCACATTATTTCCGATCTTAACAGGATTCATGATCAGTGCGCCTGCTCCTATATACACATTATTTCCAATCTCAGCATCTGACATATCCGCATCAGGATATTTCTTACCAATCAATACCATCGGAAGAATAGTGCAGTTACAACCAATTTTTCTAATTGAACCTATCCGCCTGTATCCATGATGCACAAGATGCAGACCTGGGCCAACAGTATTAGGGGATATATATAACTGATGACGTATATTCCAATACCTCCATTTCAAAAGATACCAAAATTTAAATATTTTATCCCATGGATATTGTTTTTTATTTGTATAATACTCCAAATATCGTAGATTCTTCACATAGGCAAACATAGTGCCGTTCTCAGAAAAAGTGAATTTTGACAAGAATGGATACTTAAATCCATAACTATCATAATCCGCTTTTATCCATTCTTTCAACTCTTCCTTAGTTGCTATCATCTACAAGAATTATTCAAATAAAAATTCTTATACCATATTGCGAATTTGCGCAAGCCCTCTCTAAGTGGAGTTGATGGCTTAAAATCAAAATCTCGTTCCAACGGATCTGTATCTGCATAGGTAATTGGGACATCCCCCGGCTGCATTGCTACAAGTTCTTTATGTGATTCAAAATCAAAATTTTCAGGAAGCACCTTCGCATTAATCAGTTCCTCTTGAAGAATCTCCACAAAATAAAGCAAATTCTCCGGTTGATTATTTCCGATATTGTAGATCTTATATGGCGGAATTGGCAAGCCATCTTCTCCCATTGATTTCTCAGGAGCACCAGCCATGACACGAAGGATTCCCTCTACAATATCATCAATATATGTAAAATCCCTCTTGCAATTACCATAATTAAATATCTGAATCTTCTCCCCTTTAATCAGCTTATTTGTAAATCCGAAATAAGCCATATCCGGACGACCCGCAGGTCCATAAACCGTAAAGAAACGCAGACCTGTGGATGGGATGTTATACAACTTTGAATATGCATGAGCCATCAGCTCATCGCTCTTCTTAGTAGCAGCATACAGACTTACCGGATTATCCACCTTATCATCCGTGCTGTAGGGAATTTTCTTATTATTCCCATACACACTTGACGAAGACGCATATACAAGATGACGCACTCCGGGCTTACCATTATCATAACTATGCCTGCACGCTTCAAGTATATTATAAAATCCAATAAGATTGCTTTCTATATATGCATCAGGATTTATGATACTGTATCTGACTCCAGCCTGTGCAGCAAGATTTACAACAATCTCCGGGGTATATTTGGAAAAGACATCATCTATGAGTTTCTTATCCGCAATATTCCCTTTTATGAATATGAATCTTGATCCGAAGCTATTTAATTGCTGCAACCTCCATTCTTTTATACTCACATCATAGTAATCGTTCATATTGTCTATACCTATGACGACACTATCCGGCTGATCCCTTAATATCCGCTCACAAAGATTACTTCCAATAAATCCTGCTGCGCCTGTAACGAGAATATTCATATCTTAATCACGTGCAAAAATATCTCTTGTATATACCTTATTCTTTACGTCCTTCAGTTCTTCGTTTGTACGATTGGCAAGTATGGCTTGGGAAAGTCCCTTAAATTCGTCAAGATCGTTGACCACTCGACTACCGAAGAAGGTAGAGCCGTCTTCAAGCGTAGGTTCGTATATGATTACGGTCGCACCTTTCGCCTTAATACGTTTCATCACACCCTGTATTGATGACTGACGGAAGTTATCGGAATTTGATTTCATTGTCAGACGATACACTCCAATAACGCAATGATTCTCAAAAGAGGCATCATATTGACCATTCTCACTATAGTAACCAGCCATTTTCAAGACCTGATCAGCAATAAAATCCTTACGAGTACGATTACTCTCAACAATTGCAGACATCATCTGCTGTGGCACATTGTCATAGTTGGCAAGGAGCTGTTTGGTGTCCTTGGGCAAGCAGTATCCACCGTAACCGAAGGATGGATTGTTGTAATGGGTGCCAATTCGAGGATCGAGTCCAATTCCCTCAATGATTGCTTGCGAGTCAAGACCTTTTACTTCTGCGTAGGTATCAAGTTCGTTGAAGTAGCTGACGCGGAGAGCAAGGTAGGTGTTGGCGAAGAGTTTGACTGCCTCCGCCTCCTTCATACCCATGAAAAGAGTCGGAATATCCTCTTTGATTGCACCTTGCTGAAGTAACGCTGCAAATTCTCGTGCCTTAGCCTCAAGATAATCCACATCCACAACCTTCCTTATCGCCTCATTCTCATACATAAATTCTCCTCGGTCTATCATCTTGGGATAACCAACAATTATACGGGAGGGATAAAGATTATCGTATAAAGCCTTTGACTCGCGAAGAAATTCCGGGGAAAATAGCAGGTTGAACTTTTTCACTCCCCTGGCGGCATATTTTAAGTAAAGGGAACGGCAATAACCAACAGGGATAGTTGACTTTATGACCATGACGGCATCTGGATTGACGCTTAGTACGAGATCAATCACATCCTCGATGCAATGGGTATCGAAGTAGTTCTTGACCGGGTCGTAGTTGGTTGGTGCCGCGATTACAACGAAATCTGCATCGCGGTAAGCCGCCGTACCGTCGAGGGTTGCGGTAAGATCCAGATCCTTCTCCGCGAGATATTTCTCTATGTATTCATCCTGTATGGGTGACTTGCGGTTGTTGATGAGTTCCACTTTTTCGAGAATCACATCCACGGCTATTACCGTGTTATGCTGAGCGAGAAGAGTCGCTATACTGAGGCCTACATAGCCTGTGCCTGCTACTGCTATTTTCATAATTAATTCAAATAATCCTTATCCTACAACTTTTTCAAAAAGTTTTTCCCATTCCTCCCTATTTTCCCCTTCAGTTGTATTAAAATGTGGTATATTTACAGCCTTAATCATTGCTTCCGCTAATGATTGAGGATTTTCTGATTCTGCAAGGAATCCATTCTCTCCCTCTTTTATCATTCTTTCAATAACCGGAATACACTTAGTTGCAGCAGATGGTGTACCTATATATTCCGATTCAAGAAGTACATTAGGAAGACCTTCCCACCGGGAAGACAACACAAAGACATTTGCATGTTTTATATACTTAAAGGGATTATCAATATGACCCGTACAAATCACTGAATCATTAAGATTATTCTCTTTTACAATATTCTCCACTGTTTTTCTAACCGCTCCATCCCCATATTCCAAATTTCCCAAAAGATATAATTTTGCACCCGGAATCGATTGCTTTACTATACTAAAAGCTTTAACCAATATGTCAAAACCTTTCTGATGTGAAAATCTTCCACAACCTATAAATTTTACCGATTGATCATCAGAGTCAAAAGGACTTGGAGCCTTTAATTTCTCATTAATCATATCGGTATCTATAGGATTTCTAACAACATTTATTTTATCTGACGAAATACCTATTCTTCTCAATTCCTCTCCCATTTCTTCCGTCTGTCCGATTATTGCATCTGCCTTCGGATAAATATATTTCAAAGTAATGCGCTTTAACTTTGAAAGGGTATAAAGATAGTTATCATTTCTAACTATAAACTTACAACCACTGAAAAATGGCTTAAGAAGCAATAACCTTTGATTTATGTGCATTGCCGATGCAAAAATCACCTCCGGATTATTTTTTTGGATTCCTCTATATAATTCTTTTAGCAATTGCACTTGCCCTCTCCAAATTATTCTTTCATATTTAAACCGACCTTCAATAAGAGTACTTAATGAGGACGACTTAGAATTTTTATTTCTTATAAGGATAAAACGGATATTATTCCCCTTATCTGCCAAGATATTAGCAATCGTAACCATCACCCTCTCTGCTCCGCCAACACCATCTTGCGCAAAAAATAAATATGTTTTCATAAGAATCAAATCTTAATAACTTAATTGGTCTTTAGTATATACTAATAATGTTATTGTCCATAATAAAATAGTACATGGAGATGGTGCTGTAAATATCGTTTCAGAAAAACCTGCAGCTAACGTAACTATTACAATTGGAAGATATTTCTTTATTTCATTATAATACTTTACTATACTTATAAAAAAAGAACATGAAAAAAATATTGTCATAACAATTCCTCCTTTTAACAACATTTCCAAATATGTTCCATCAAGAGGATCGCTTGATTCAACAACAGCACCTACCAGCCAGTCCGTAGAAGAAAAATCATCTAAATATTTCTTCATATACCACATTCTGCCCGTTGAAATCTCATTAAATTCAGACATATCCTCATAAAATAGTGCAGTATAAACATTTAATGCAAAAAATATAAATGGAAGTATCCCTATTAGTATTTTATAATATTTTGAAAATAAATTCAACCAATATCCAAATGCAAGAATATTCAAAAGTAATATAGAATAAAAAGCTGTTCTACATGATGTGAAATAGAACATTATACATCCAACAATAATAGTTATTATTGTAAACAGTAATCTTTTCCCTTTATTTATACCAATAAATAAATATATCATGCAACATAATTCAAATATCAACATCCCAAATTGATTACTATTTCCCATCCCCAAATCATGTGCATATCGTTCTGTTTTAACAACAAATTTAGGAGTATCCTCAACAATCCCCAAAAGAAATAATTCAAATTGGATGAATAATTCAATTACAAGTATAATAATTGACAATTTCCCAATTGTCCTTAATCCTATATTATAATACCCAATCTGATATACTAATGCAAATATAGTCCAAATTACCAACCATCTGCGAAAAACCACCGCGCATATTGGTAATAAAATAAATAATGCTATTTTAAATTTATCTATTTTTGTATAATCGAACGATAACAGTATTGTGAAAGCAAGAATATAATTAATATTTAAAACTTCATTTATTGGCGAGCATACTCGTGTATACCAATAATATACGCATGCTACGATATAACTTAAAATAACCAAGTCATATCGTATATGGAAATATTTATCAACTTTCCTTATAATTTCCATTATAATTATTTTGATTTTTCCAATAAATAATCAACCATACTATTCAAATCGCTATCTTGCTTACTTTTAATATACTCAAATCTTTCTTTTCCTTTCAAAATATAGTGATCTCGAACTTCCTTATCAAGCATTTGAACCATTCTATTCTTAATCTCTTGTATTGACAGTGGATTAAAATACATTACAGCATCTCCACAAACTTCCGGTATAGATGCAAAACAACTACTTATAACTGGAACAGAATTGAACATTGCCTCCAATGGTGGATATCCGAATCCCTCATTTAATGATGGATATACAAATAAAAACGCTCCTCCATATAAACTTTTTAACTCTTCATCAGAAACATATCCTAAAAATTCTATTTTATCAGGGTTCTTAAATTTATAATCATACGAGCCTTCTGAAGCTCCTGCAATTTTTAATTTAACATCACCTAGATATCCCTCACTTATCAATTCATCAAATGCAATTGCAGCTCTAAGACAATTCTTTACATAACGATTTCCACTAACCATTAAGAAATAAGATTCTCCATTTCTTTTAGCATCTTCCTTTAAATAATCTATGGTATTTGGTGCATAGAAAGTACGTATCGGAATATTTTTTCTCTTTATATCATGTATTAAGAGTTCTATTGACACACGTGAATGATTTGAAACTGTTACAATCTCAATATTATTACTATCCCAACAATAGTCTCTAATAAAATTATCATAATCTCTTTTCTTGGCAATATTATCCGAATAATACTTTATTAATTCTTTTATTTTAGACTTAAATCCGATAGCATATCTAATTCGCATAATATCATTTGGAGCTTCTAATGATCTCAAGCCATGCACAGTAAAAATTTTACGTATTTTTACGTATTTTGCTCGTTCATCCGGTAATGCGGAATATAATAATGTGTATGAATCTATAATATCATCAAATTGTATTGATTTTAAATCATATAATTTTATATTATTATTTCTGCATATATCCAATATTTTTGGATTTATCCATTTCCTTGAATCATAATAACATGCAAATTTATTTGTTTTCTCTGCAATTTTAAAGAAAACCATTTCTCCATATATTCCCCCTCCATGTCTGAGTATTGATCCAATTGGTTGGGTTGCACATAAATCATACAATAACATACTACATTTCTAATTTTTATTTTGGCATACAAAGTTTATTAATTTCTTCTCTACTGCCCAAATTAATTCTTACTAAATTATATTTAAGTACATGACAAAAATTTGAAAACATCGAATTTTGGGGTATAAGTCGGACGCATAAGTATGGTCGAAATCTCTTCCAATCCATATTTGACAAGCGACTTTGCCTTTCTTCCATGTTTCAGAATCCTTATC
>RIAZ01000028.1 GCA_003762615.1 Muribaculaceae bacterium Isolate-037 (Harlan) | reverse complement strand
CTATACATATCAAGAGATCCAAGATTAAAATTGCAGAAATAATTATCAAATACATGTATTTATAAATTTTAACATAATATTCCTACAATTTTAACACTTGAGTCCTTGGTGATATCAGAGTAAACACGGAGAGCACGGAGTTATTCCCTCACCTTCTCCGAGCGAAGCTCGATGTTGTCATGGCTGTCCTTATCCCCCGTCCCAACCGTCTTGTCTGTTCTCTTCTCAGTTGCCATATCTGTCTTACTATCTGTATCTGTCTTCATATCAGTTGCCTAATTCAAGCTGGTTCTTCACGAGATTGTAGTATGCCCCTTTCCTTTCGATGAGGGAGTCGTGGTTCCCGGTCTCCACCACTTTGCCGCCTGTGATATACCGAGCATGGAGACACCCTCCGTGGTGGCGTGGCAATATTGCCCGATAAAATCAAGGGTATAGCCGCCACACCGCATTGCATCGAGTCCCTCGGACGTATGCACTCCATCTTACAAATGTATATGCTGTGGTATAGGCATTACCAACTACCGTTGATATTCGGCTCAATATATGTTTATTGATTCGTTCCTGCGCGAATAACTCCTTGTTTTGCTACCACCTTGGAATCTCCATACAAGAGTGAGATTGATCTGGTTGTCATCACGCCTGTACCGGTCGTTCTCAGACACCCTGTGATATCCCTTGGAGATGAGTTCCGAGCGATTTGATTTCTTTATCATGTGTATCGGCATTGTCCACATCGCAACGATCTGAAGACGGTGTGAGAAAAGGAATTTTACAAGCGACAGGGCATAACTGTCGCTTCTTGTCCAGGATACACTTTGTGGTGATATGGCGAGACCACTTTCCAATGAGCTGCTCAGATAGGCCTGAAAGGCATGTCTGCCGCTATTATACATGAGATACCAGTTATATGATGGAAGGATCCTTGACTTCCTCTCATTCTCATAGACTGTCCGCCGGCCATCGACACTTGCAGATACTGACACAGTCCATTTCCTGTTGAAGGTCTTGTTGTATGTCACGTTGGCTTTCCAGTTGGACAATCTTCCGTTATGTGGTTGGAAAGCCACATAATATCCATTGATTCCGTCAGGCCTCACACCTTCCCGGGTTCCGGCAATATTATAAATCATATTTGAAGAATAACAATATTCCCCGCTTATCGTCAGATTCCTCAGTATGTTGACCATGGCGCTGATCCTGTGATAGAGGTTGGGCTTGAGGTTGGGGTTGCCCGCCGAATATATCAGGGAGTCCGTGAAACGTCCGAAGTCTTGCTGCTGAGCCAAGGTGGGATAGAAGGTGGAGGCCGTATAGTTCAGCCTGACCATCACCTTTGAGGATGACCACATGGCATTAAGGCCAAATCTGGGAGTGACATTGGTGGATTTGCCGTCAGCGTAACTGGAATTAATTATATTGAAGCCTATATCGGCTCCTATTCCCCAATTCCATGCCGGATTGTATTGTATGCCGGCTGTGAGGGCGTTTCTGAAATCCTTGCTTGAAGTGAGAAGATTGCCGTCGGGAATTCCCTTCTCCGTATAACGTGTCCATGTGGCGTGGTCAGAAAGTGTAAGACCGAGTCTTGAATCAAGGAAGCTCCTCGACAGGTCTATCCCCCCCCATACGAAATCATTGGCGAGATGCCTGTTGTCCTCAATCCTGAAACTGCTCCGTTCCACAGATGAAAGTCTGTCGACAGAGGTTCTCGTATATTGGGCAGAGGCATCGATCGACCACAGGCCGGCCTTTCCTCTGTACTGCAGAATTGCCGCACGTGCAAAAGAGCCATGATCGGAGTTCCGTTTTGTCTGCAATTCCTCCGTGGCCGTTTCTTCTGGAATGCCGGATATGATCATGTTGCGGTTGACATTTTTTGAGAAAGACGGGTTTGCAAACAATCCCAGCGACAACGAATGGCTGTCGGAGATCTTATAGTCTGTCCATAGGGAGAAGTTTGCCGTATTGGAATGTGAGACGTAATTGGGATCGGAATAATCCGTCTTAAGATTCTTACGGTAATAATTGTTGAGAGGAAACACCTCCTCCCCCCATCGTCTTTCTGCCTCTTGCCCTCCGTTGTCATAACCCGAGAATGCAAAATTCCATTTTTCCCTGGTATAAGTGGCCTGCACGATTCCTCTCCAGTATGAAATATTTCTGCCTTTGCCATTATTGTGGCCGGGGCGTATGCGTGTCTCTCCAATAACGACACCGTCATATCCCACGTAGAGCGGTTTGGTGACAAGATTGACCACAACATCATAGCCACTATATTTTCCTGACGGGAAATTGGTTATGTTCACCTTTATGAATCTGTCCGGATTAAGCCGTTTTATATAATCATCATCTCTCTCAAGACTGTCAACAAGAATCTTGACATTCCCTGATCCGAGATAGGAGAGAGCCTTGGTGAGCGGATTATAGTGCATGCCTGATATTTTCCCAAGGATATCCCCGGCTTCGCGGGCATCCCCCCTCATTTCCTTTGTTATGAGATAGGTGTCGGTCTTTCCCTTATGTTCAACCACGCTCTTCTCCACCGTCAATTCCGGGAGTGTGTCTTGCGGCAATGCCTGCGTCAGGGTGTCCGGATTCAGCACGCATTCACGAGGGATTGCAGGGGTTCCGACGTTATGGCCAAACAAAATAAGGGTAACCAGAAGCAAGTTGGTAAGTTTCTTTATATGCGTCATCACATTTCTTCTCTTTGGGAAATTACATTTTTAATTTGCTTTGAATTCTTTACGATATTTCTTATTATATCGCGCATGTATTTGTCCGTATCATCATATTGACAAATTAACTTGCCATAATTTTTAAACATCTCATTTCTTTTAGGCTCACATGGTCCTCCACAGATAGGGAAATATCCACAATTGGAACACTCGGTATCTTCAACCTTATGCACGGGAATATGGGAAGCGGGAATACCTCCCTCCCATATAATATCACCATTGTCGGTAAGGGTTCCTTTAGTCGTAGCAATAGGATTATTATCACATTTCTCCACTCTCCCATCCGGGAAAATACAATCAAAATGCTTCTGATCCGCATAACATGTTCCGGATCTTGGAAGCTTTGGAGTCAAACCAATAAGCTGCGCTTTATAATAAAGCCTGTCTATATCCTCTTGACTGATAGACTGGGATGCTTCTTGCCAAACTTTATAAGGCATGAACGTGATGTTTTTTCTGCTTCCCTGAGAAAGCCTATCATCTATATCTCGAATTACTGCATCAGGATGAAGATTTTCATGGGTGTAATTAAACCTTAGTGTGCAGTGTGTATGTTTTGCAATCTCATCCACATTTTTCAGTATGATATCAAATGATGATGCATTGGGAAGATTTCTGACAGCATCATGGTATGATTGTTTACCGTCAATGGTTATTTGATAACTGTCTACCCCGCACTGCCTGAGTATCTCTATTTTGTGAGGGTCAAGCAAAATGCCATTTGTTGTAATTGCACAACTAAAACTTTTATCAAGTTTACAAGCCAAATCCTTCGCAAAAGAAGTCATCATGACCACCTTGTCAAAAGACAGCAGAGGTTCACCCCCAAACCATGACAGATGGAAAGATTTTATTGAAGGATCATTCAATTTGGAGACAATACGTTTCTTAATTCTCTTAAAAACTTCGTCGGACATCCACAGGTTCTCATGATCCTGGACACAATACCAGCACCTTAGATTACACTGATAGGTAGGGAGGATCATGAGATAATATTGATCCTCCCTTGACCATATAGTCATTTTTTTTTCAAGACGGACCAGCTCATCCATATCATCTTCAACAACGAAACCCTCGTCATACATCCTATTTATAAATGGCTTGACCTCATCACCATACAGATGGCAATTAGATAATAAATCCTTATATACAGGAAGATGTGTGGATTTTATTTCAAAAAATTTCTCTGTAATACCATTAAAGACAATAACCTTATCCCCATCATCTACAAATTGGTTATAAATACTTGGTTTCATAGACAATACGTAAAATTTAATTTAAGGAATCGTAAAAATAAGTAATCGTGAAAAAGAGAGTCTCGGCGATAAGGCAGAGGGTATGCAAGCAATCCTCTACTTTATCGCCGGGCAATGCTCTCATTAGCTGTCCATGTATAAAAATCACGTTTCATCAGGTTTTGTTGAGGGAGGAGGTGGTGTCACTGTACCTCCACACTGAGCCACACAATTTCCGCAATGTGCTCCCTCACAATATGTATTTGTATTACATCCAGTTACCGCATGAATAGTGACATCTTCCTGAGATGTGCCTCCATGTATCTCTAACGATTCCATTTCTGATAAAATCTCAGAGGGAATAAATTTGGGATTAACTTTTGATTTCATGTTTTTTGATTATTTATTGTTATACCTTATGATGATTCAGGTTATTTGTTGTTTGATTCCATGCAAAGTTAAACAAAATGCTTTCCAAAAAACTTATACTTATAAGTTATAGGTATAAGTTTTTTTGACATTTTAGAATATTACCATACCATCCGGATACCAGTCTAATATTGAGGCATTATGTTGCGATGTTTCAAAACTCTACTGTTCCGGAGAAGACAGAACCGTCATCTGTGATACATTGAACCGTGTATTCTCCGGAGAATGTAGGGATATCTATATATATTATATTAGGAACATTATTCAGTATATACATCCAATATAGGTATGGCCGCTTGATGTGAGGATCAACAGATTTGCATTTTCCACTTTTCCCACATTAATATATGCAGGCGCGGAGGAATCTAAATATTGAATCTGAGTGCCGTTTTCGGAAGATTCCAAGCAGAGTGTACACTCTCCTTCAGATATCGCAAATTTGATGAAAAGCATTTCTCCATCGTATGTGCAACATATACGCTGCCGAGACGGCATCCTCGGTTTAAGAGTTTCATCATCGGAGTCAGGAATCTCAGTTATTGGTATATCTACATTCGGAGAGGAGTCTTGCACGGGAGAGGCGTGCATGTGAAGACAGAATGCAAACAGGATGAACATAATGGAAAATTTTGTAAATTTCATGTCGGGATCTTGTTAAGGTTATGGCTGCAAAATTATGGATTGCATTGGGATATGGCAAATATTTGGCAATCATAATTGTCTACATCTTTATTTGTAACAAGTTGATAATCAGTAATAAAGTGGATGTAGAAGAAACAGTTTTGTCTACACTCTGATATTGGTTTGTAAATAACTAATAATCAATTAGTTATTATTTATTGAAATATTTCTCTTGTTACCTCGTTGATTATTAATAAATTATGCAAAATATGAGAGAATAGCCCCTTTGTCGGGTAGATTGGAAGCAGCGATACGGTCAAGCAGTCGCTTTTTCTTCATGTAGAAATTCTTTAGTTTCAGATCCCGGATCAGGCATATTGCACGTGGGGAGAAACCCGCCAATACAAGGGTGAGCAGGGTTATGTCGTCCGGTTTAAGAAAGGTGCATTCCGATTTCATCTTACCAACAATCCCGTTCATATATTTGTCGACAGCATCCTCTATCTTTTGCATGTACTTGCAATCCTTCATCTTTTCGATCTCAAGTTCTATATCTTTCAGAATTGTCTGGCGCATGACCTCCGATTCCCCTTTCTCAAAAAATTGGTTGCAGAGAATGTTGAGGATATTCCAACTATTTCTGAACAGTTCCGACATCTCCCGTTGCATATCAGACTTTATCCGGTCAATATCTCCCACGACCTCCGGCGATTGCATCTGCCGTCTTTCCATCGCAGCTTTCAATTCCGAAATCTCATCATCCTTGCTTTCCAACGCCTTGCTCAGGGCATAGTATGACGCATCCTTTTCAGAGATCTGATTGGAAAGGAGCAGTATATTCTGAACCTTTGAGTCTATTTCCGCATCCTTTGCTTTTATTCCAAGCCTGTGTATGATGAATCCGACTACTGTCACGATAATCGCCATTGTCAGAGATATCCATAGAATGACGGTTATTCTCCTGGATTTGGAGCTTTCCCTGTCAGCTTTTGACGAATAATAGTCTCTTTGAGCAGAGACTACGGATTCTTTCAAGAGTGTACGGACATATTTATTTTGAAATGAGATATTACTGTCAGTGTATATCTTAGCTTTCTCAAAATTACCGGTGCAGGTATAATACTCCGCCCATCCGGAATAGACCGGAGCACGGTTGTCGGAATAACGCATAAGCGAGTCCGCCAACTTGAGCTCGGAGTAACATCCTTTCAGATCACCATAATACAGCTTGATGCGGGCATATCTGGCACGATTCCTTGCAGTCATCAGTCTCCTTAAATCACGCTCTGACAGATGCCCCAACAGGTCTTTAGCTTCATCATATTTTTTCGTATTGACCAATATTGGGAATTTGGAACGCATACAATAATAAGAAAGCATCGAATCGGCAGGGGGAATGACAGAGAGCCTGTAGATGCTGTCCAGTATATTCAAAGCGATGTCACTCTCCCCCTGATTCCCTTATGATATGGCATAGTCTACCATTACAAACCTGTGACGCCGCTCATTGCCGACCAATCTGTAATATTCGGCAGCCGCCAACGAACATTCCCCCGATTCATCATCGTTATGGGCTTTTAAGAACGCGTCTCCCATCATTTCCGAGATTCTTGCAAGCCAGTCGTAATCCTCCCGCATTCTTGCTATCTCTTTTGCCTCAAGCAGTAAGGATATTGATTTGCCGGGATTATTGGTATTCAAGGCTATTGAGGCTCGGAAATAGAGTGATTTCATATACTCTTCCGAGTCGGGAAAGTCAGCATAATAGCGTAGTGCCACATTTATCAGTGAGTCATCATCCGAATCAATGTAGTTCTTGTAATTTGCCTCGGAAAGGAGAAGTGCATGGCGGGCATTCTCTCTTGCCGACCCCAGTTCGGAGATCTCTATCTCCTGAAGACGGGAAAGCGCGGCAATGGGATCCGGCTCCATGATACTGTCGATGGAGTCCATCCTGTCCATCATGGATGAACCCCTTCCGCATCCGCCCGATATGCAGGATATGAATACCAGATATATGAGAATAACATGCTTCATAGACAGGCATAATCTTCTTTACGATTACTCAAAATTTGCCGAGTAACCAATATGCAAAATTATAAAAAATCCGGGACAATATCGCTTATAGAAGCGATCTACGGCTCTATCTTCATAAAAAACGGCGCAAAAATTCCCTGAAAGTCTAAACGCAAATTTGTGACTAAGGCATTAAAGCCAAAGGACGAACTATCTCAATTTTCAGACCCAAGATTTCGATAATGTGGAAAAACAGGGCTTCATTAAAGTTTATATATAAAACAACTTTTTTACAAAAATATTATTATGGCAGTTGCGAGGTGTACTCTTGTATTTGACGGTCGATGCTTTTGAGATTGTTGTTGATTTTTCGGAGCACGTGTGCTGCAATGATTACTCCCACTATTCCTCCTATCCCGCCGGATATGATGAATAAGAGTCCGGTGTCAAGACCGAAGAAATCGGCACAAACGGGGGATGATATGAACTCGTAGCATAGCCAAACAAACCACAGAATCAATATACATAGTCCTGTTGCAAAAGAGATGGCGAACCGTTTCTTTGATTTTCGCGCCATGACGGCACCCTGCAGCAGGGTGGTGTTAGAATCGGTCACTACTTTCAATGGGTAGGCTGACCAATTATCGGCTATCCAGTCAGCCGCCATGAGTGTGCATGTCGTTATGGTGAATGCTAATGAGAGTCGTAAGGCGACACCGAGTAAAATCCATAACAGAATCGTGCAAATACATACCAGAGCATATTGAAGTGGTTTAAACTAATTTTTAAATGTTAAAATAAATGTCAAGATATTAAAATACAGCGTACTTCGGTTGAAATTCGCTATATTAGAGTTACGACACTTTAATTTATCGAACCAATGCCGAAATACACTGTACTCGACAAAGATACAATAAAAAATGAAATAATGCCAAATCTCAGCGTAGCAAAAAGAGGATTTGTCTCCCAAGGTTGCCTTATCGAGGTCGTAAATGCGATTCTCTATAAGCTCAGGAGCGGTTGCCAATGGCATCAGCTCCCGGTTCTCTTACCAGTTTTTCAAATTTATCTACTTCCGGTGATTTCATTTCTGAGAACAGATGTTTTTATCCGTTAGTCGCACAATACACCTCTAAAATTACAAAAAAGATCAAGAAAATCATAGACAATGAAATGGAGTCTAACAAAAGAGTTGATTTTTCACCATTGATTTTAAGTTCTATCTGATTTTATTAAATCAATTTTGTCGCATCAATAAAATTAATTAACTTTACGTTAATGTTAAATGATTTGCAGATGAGCGAATATATCAACAGGATACAAGGTTGTTTCCAACCGATATATACGTTGCGGTCAATCCCGGCTTATTAGAGGTTGACATACGAGTGCTGCTTAATCCTACATAACGATATGGAATAGTCGCAGAACCATATTATTTACGGTATAAAGAATGACTAACAGGTCTAAACATAATAATATTCTTTCAGAGGTCGTACAAAATACTAACGGCTTCATTTCCAGTGTGCCAAAATCAAAGAGAAAAATTTTCGGACAGTTCTTCACGACTGCTTCCACCGCAAGATTTATGGCATCTCTTTTTGAGATTGATTTTTCGAAGACACATCTTGAACTGTTGGATGCCGGAGCCGGAACCGGTGTGTTGAGTGCTGCTATGTTGGATCATATCTTTAATAATGGTTTCAAAGGAACTGTACATCTAACCTGTTACGAAACAGACGATGAGGTTTTCTCCATTTTGGAGAAGAATCTGATACTTGCCAAGCAGATTTATGGTATTGAATATACACTTCTGAAAGAAAATTATATCACGACTCAATTTTTCGGAGTCAACTCACTTATGACGGAAGACGGTGACAGGTATGACTATATAATCGGCAACCCTCCATATCTGAAAATATCCAAGGATGCGCCGGAAGCTAAAGCTATACCTACTGTGTGTCACGGAGCTCCAAATCTATATTTCCTTTTCTGGACGATGGGTATTTACAATCTAAAACCTGAACATGAGCTTGTCTATATCATTCCTCGGTCATGGACTTCCGGTGCCTATTTCAAGAAATTTCGGAGCTATATGTTCAGTCAGTGCGTGATTACTGATGTGCATCTATTTGAAAGTAGGGATAAGGTATTTAGCGGAGAATCAGTTCTTCAGGAAACAATTATAGTAAAGGTGAAAAAGACGACGAATAAGCCTGAATGTGTTAATATTACAACTTCGTCCACATCAGATTTCAGGGATTTAAAACAATTCAGAGCTTCTTATGACACTGTCATTCCTAAGAACCAATTTGTCTATCTCGTGACAGACACAGAGGAGGCAAAGGTTCTGGAAAGAGTCAACAAATTACCGAGTACCTTGCCGGGCATGAATATGAAGATGCAGACGGGTATCATAGTCGATTTTAGAACAAGAGAAGTGCTACGTGACAAAATGGAGGAAGGAGCTTTTCCTTTGTTGTACTCACAGCATATAAAGAATGGACGAGTCACATGGCCTTTGGGCAAAGAGGGAGAGGTAATCAAGACCGACAGGACATCATTCCTACAGAGGAATAGTGACTTTCTGCTTGTAAAACGCTTTACGGCAAAAGAGGAGAAGCGTCGTCTTCAATGTGGCATTTACCTCAAGCAGCGGTATAAACAATTCGAATATATCAGTACGCAGAATAAAGTGAACTTCGTGAAATGTGATTCACCTTGCATAACTTACGGATTGTATGTATTGCTTAATTCCACTCTATACGATACATATTACCGTATCTTGAACGGCTCCACACAGGTAAATTCTACAGAAGTAAATCAAATGCCTATTCCTGAGCGTGAGGTAATTGAGGCTATGGGAAGAGAACTTATGCATCAAGACCTCACAGAGGCAAACTGTAATAAAATAATAGATAGATGGATAAATTAGAACATGCAAAGATCCTATTGAATCAGATTGGAATGCCTCAGAAACAACAGGGTGTTCTTTGTGCTCTTGCATTGCTTGCAATGGCTGGGTTAAAACGGGGGACATGGTGGTCTGATGCTACCAATGAATGGATACGCATACATGATATCATCCGGTTTATCGCAAATAATTATAATGTAATTTATGCCGAGAACTCCCGTGAAACATTCCGTAAGCAGGCTATGCATCCTTTCAGAACAGCGGCTATCATTGAAGACAACGGAATGCCAACAAATAGTCCAAATTACTGCTATCGCATCACGAATGAATTTCTAAATGTGATTAAGGAAGTAAATGAGGAGGACTATCCAAGTGCGGCAGAGCCGGGTATAGCTTTGACAATGTTTTTTTCCAACCACGAATCGCTGTCCCAAATTTATGCGTCTAAAAAGAGGATGCAGAAAATGCCTGTGCGTATCAATAGTCAGGATTTTACATTCAGTCCGGGTAAGCATAATGAATTACAAAAGGCGATAATTGAGGAGTTTGCACCTCGTTTCGCACCTAATTCTGAATGCCTTTACGTCGGTGATACCATTCGGAAAGATTTGGTGAAGAATACGGAAAAATTATCTGAACTTGGATTTCAGATAACCTTGCACGACAAAATGCCGGATGTGGTTCTATACCGTGAAGATAAGAACTGGATTTATTTCATCGAATCTATCACCTCCGTTGGTCCGATGGATCCCAAACGCATAGGGGAGATTGAAGCAATGACACGCAATGTCACTGCAGGAAAAATTTTCATTTCGGCATTTCTTGACTTCGCCACTTTCAAAAAATTCTCAGATCAATTGGCGTGGGAGACAGAAGTATGGATTGCTGATATGCCAGACCACATGATTCATCTGAACGGGGATAGATTCATTGGACCTCGAAAAGGTTATTAGAAAATGATTACCAACTCAGACTCTTCGTTGAGGTAATATGCGAAAATCCTCTAAGTATCTTAAGATACTAACAATTCTTCTCTTTGATTTATATAAATAATTATAAATGAATAGATATGCAGACATCCGAAAATCCCTCAGTAGTATATTTTTGTCCGCGCATCACTGCCGACAATCTCGTAAACGTTTATAAGGCTCTCGGTCGCGAGGCAAAGGGGCGTGTGGCAATCAAGGTTTCCACCGGTGAGGCAGGCAACCCCAATCATCTCAGCGTTGACGTAATCAAGAAATTCGTACATCTTGTAGATGGTACTATTGTGGAATGTAATACAGCCTACGACGGACGCCGTTGCAATGTGCCAGACCATCTCCAGACTGCCGCTGAACATGGTTTCACTGCTATTGCCGAGGTGGATATCATGGATGGCGAAGGTGAAATGTCGCTACCGGTAAGAAATGGACGCCATCTGAAGGAGAACTTCGTTGGCAAGAATTGGCGCAACTATGATTTCACAGTTATCCTTTCCCACTTCAAGGGACATCCGATGGGAGGTTTTGGCGGAGCACTCAAGAATGTGGCTATCGGTATGGCTTCGGCTGCCGGTAAGGCCTGGATCCATACTGCGGGTAAATCAAAGACAGTGCCTGTGGATTGGGAGAATTTACCACCGCAGAACGACTTCCTGGAATCTATGGCAGAAGCCTGTGAATCGGTGTTTGACCAAGCCGGTGATAATATTCTATATATCAGTGTTGCAAACAACCTCTCCGTTGACTGTGATTGCGTGGCTGAGCCGGAACCTATACACATGGAAGATATCGGCATACTCGCGTCGCTCGATCCTGTGGCACTTGACCGTGCTTGTGTGGATATGGTGTATGCTTCTCCTGATCCGGGTAAATCGCATCTCATTGAGCGTATAGAATCGCGCAACGCCACCCATATTCTGGACTATGCCGAACAACTCGGTCTCGGTTCACAGAAATACGTATTGAAAGAAATTGCCTCCGCCCTGTGATGATAACTGACACCTGCTACTCTGCTGATATCATTCCCGATCTTGCTTCGCGACGAGTGATTTTGATGTGCGGAATCAGCGGCTCTGGCAAGACTTATTTTGCCCGAAATCTCGAACGCTACGGGTTTATCCGCGTATCTGCCGATGCCATAATCTGGGATAAGTATGGTTCTGCCATTGATTCTCTATCTTCCGAAATGCAGATGGAAGTTTTTAGGGCAGCCGATGACGAAATCTTGGAGATCGTTTTGCGTATGCTAAAGGATGGAAAGAGGGTGGTAGTTGATTCTACGATGTGTAAACGCAGCAAGCGCGACGCAATGCGCCGCGCCTGCGCGCTTGCGGGAACAGAGCCGCTATTGGTGTATCTGGAAGCTTCGCTCTCTACGCTGAGCCGCAGGCTGGAATCGCGTCGAGGAGTCGGTCCAGACGACCTGATTGTCCCGTTGTCCCGTCTGCACTCATTCGTGAGCAACTTCCAGCCCCCTCAATCCGATGAACCTCACATCGTCATCCCGCAATAAATAAATGTCTTATCTCAACGCATTTTTGGCAGCCGGTTTCCCCGTGGCTTCACTCTATGATTTGGGAAACCTTGCCATCATTATTTGGTGAAGATGAGAGACAGAGTGATTTCACGGCCGCGCAGGGCATAGTTGTAGGCATACGTGTCCAGTCCCGAATAGAGAATGTAGGAATAGTGGCGGCGGTTAAATATATTGTTGGCTGAGAGTCTGATTCTTAGAGATTTGATTTTATATGTGGCTCTGAAGTCCCAAAGAAGATTGCGTTTATATTGGTTCTTGGAGAGCTGTCGGTCGGAATAGTCTGCGTTTGTTTTAAGTTCAAGGTTGTCGATTGGGAAAAAGGAGAGACTTAAGCGGGCGTTGAGGGTGCGGTAGTCATTGCGCACGTTGGCAAACCGTGATTCCGTGAAGCTGATTTCTGCTGCGAGATCAGTCTCTATCCATGAAAGCGGTCGCACGTTGGCACTTGCCTTCACGTAGGCGTCCGTAGAATAGTATTCTGTGGGCGCATTCTGCTGCATAATGCGTCTCTTATTGATGGAGTATGCCGATGATAGCGTGAATTTGGAGCGGATTGACATCACGTTTTTTGAAGCTGAGCCGCTGAGGGTAAAATCCTGCCCATTGTTATCGGCGGCAATCGATGATGAGGAGGAAGACGAGTCTGTTATATACTGCCCTTGCATCAGGTTATGTTTTGATATGGAATAGCTGGCGGAGAGATATGCAAACCATAAGTTGACGGGTTCGCGGTATTCGTATTGACCTCTTGTCGAGAATGAGGAACTGCGTGCGAGGATTCCTGAGTTGGCGGATTCTCGGCGATAGTCGTGCATCACTTCATTGTCAAGCAGTGTCAGTAAGTCGCCGTGGGTGTGGTTGAAAGATGATGAGAATGTCCATTTCGATGATGGTGTGGCTGTGTATTTGAACTGCACCGATGGGTCGGCATAGAAATGGCTGAAACGCAGACGCGCCCCCTTCCCGACACGGTTGTCGCCGCTTATTGCCACGGCTTTAAAATCCACACGGGCATTGACGTTCATGCGCTTGTCGCGGGTAGTGAGTTGATATGACGGTGTCGCGGAGAATAGGAATGTGTGACCCAGCATGTCGTTGTCGCTTTGGGAGCCGATACGGGTAAGGGAGGTTGCCACTTTCTCGCGACTCCCTTCGGCTTTCAGTGAGATGTCCCATTCCGAAAGACCGGCACGAATGGTGGAGCCAAATCTTTGCACGGCTTTCAAGCGGCTGCTCCGGGCTTCTTGCAAGATGTTGCCTTCAGTGGTGGATATGTCAAGCGAAAGCGAAGGTGTCTTGTCCCAGCTGATGTCGGTAGTGGAATGCCATTCCAGATGTCCTATACGGAAGCGTAGGTAAACAGCATCTGCAATCTTGAATTTATCAAATTTTTCATATTGGCTAACAGCCGATCCGTCAGCGATTACTGGCATGTCGATCTTGTTGAAGTCGGCAGCCGAAGAGAAATCGTTGCTGAAATACATGTGGTCTGAGTTGAGTTCATATTGTGCGCTGAGCATTGGCAAATGCCTGTGGCGGCAAGAGAAATTTTCGTTGTTGACGGTCAGCCAGCGGTCGTCGCCCAGATAATAGTCTACGGAAGATGCGGAGGTATTGTCCTGCTTATGGTAAGCGTAAGAGGCGTTGATCCTGAGAGTGCTTTCCTTGCCTGTCTTGAATATGGAATTTGCCGACACCAGTCGGTCGTTGACATTCAGGTATCTTTTGCTACTGAGTGGGGGTGAGCTGGCGGGGAGCGTGCCGATCACATCCTCGGCTCCTGAGACGGCACTTTCGGCTCCATAGCCCCTTACGGTGACCGGTCCGGAATGTGGAAGTGCAAATTCGTCGATATTTCCCATTTTTGCAGACACAGTGCATTGGAACTTCGGCGTGAACATCATTCCTGTGGTACCCAGGGCATACAGGAATTTATCTGTCACCTTGTCTGCGGATACCCCCACGCCGGCTGATGCCTCCGAAGTGCCTGCCGGACGGAACATGGTGCTCCTCTTCAGACGCACGTTGAGAGCGACCTTATCCGACAGTTTCCCCTTATCCATCTTGGCTTCGTTGTGGTTGTTGAGCACCTCCACGCTCGAGACATTGGCTGCAGCGAGGTTTCGTGTGGCAAGAGCGTAGTTGCCTCCAAGCATTTCCAATCCCTCGATATAGAAATTGCTGATATCTTTACCCATATAGCTGATTTTGCCATTGTCGGCGACCGTAATGCCCGGCACTTTTCTCAATGCCTCGTCGAGCGGCACATCCCCTTTCCCTAGAAATTGCGCAAGGTTGAAGCGGAGAGTGTCGCCGTGCTGGTAAACCGCAGGGGCGCTCACCACCACCTCGCGCAGTTGTGTGGTATTAGGCTGCATACGCAGCTTAAGGGTCTGATTCGCATTGGGCACACGTAGTGTCAGCCTTTCAAATGCCAGTTTGTCAACGGTTATTGTAAGACTGTCAGTGTCCGGCTCGATCGCAAGCGAGAATGAGCCGTCGGCTTTTGTATTGGCAAAGGCTTTGATGGTTTTGCCGGACGTCGCCTTTACAATAGCATGGGAGAGGGGAATTCCCCCCTCATCCCACACCTTACCATCAATCACGTTGCGGGCGTCGATGCAGATGGGTGCCATCATGGCACATAACAACAACAGTAAAGCTTTCATTCCTTTTCCAGAGGTGTATAGCCGTTGGGACGTTGGCGTAAAGTGATACCATTGATTATGATGTTGGATCCTCCGGCTGCTGATTTAGTCACGGTGATGCTTTCAATCATTGATGGGTCTATCCCTTCCATGCCGGTTGCTTCTGAATTGAGTTTGCGCTTTATCACCTTGTCACGGTTGGAAAAATGCACATTCAGTTTGTCGGGCAAGACAATCGGCACGTTCTCTTCGCGGGATGCGATGGCAGTGAAGGTGTGCAGACCCTCAGAGTCGGCAGCCTCCATGATAAGTCCCGGCAAACCGTTTAGCTTCCAGGGTCCGGTGCTGACAGGGATATCCAGCGTGTACCAGGCTGTCCACTCCCGTCCACCGTAAGAGGCAGTTGCCCTGTTGCAACTATATCCGCATATATTTTTAGTAGAATCTTCATGCAGAGACCATTCAATTTGCCCCATTGGCTCTTCGTATCCCATTATGTTAGGTGCGATTTCTTGCGTCACGGTCATGGAGCCTTCCGGTAGATTCTGCCATACTTCGGTATCAAAGAAGAAGACGGAGTTCGTTTTCTTTTGCTGCATTTCTTCAATGAGGGCGGCGTTGCTGACCGGGGCGGTTGCGATAGAGTCAAGTAGATATGAGGTATAGTCGGTGAATTTGGAAAGCGGTTCCCCTATCTGCAGAATGGTAGCATAGGTCTCGCCTCCCCCCACGTTTATCTTATACTCATACACACAGTCATATCTTGACATTCCTGATATCTCCACTTTGCGAGGGGTGGGATCCGGCAGGATACTGTCCTTCTCTTTAGATTCCACGCCAATAACTTTGATCTGTGGACCGTCAGCTTGATTTTGAGAGGCATACGAAACCCCTTGCGGCAATATGAGTATTGTCGCCAGAATAAACTTGTAGTTGTTCATAATTATGTGATTATTTATCTTTTAGTTCAATGATGACATGGGTCTTCGGATCTTTTGTAACAGTTATTGACTTTATCCGGTCGGGATCCAGTCCTTCCAACGACTCGTAGTCTACCGGCTTACCGTCGATGATCCATTCCGTTTCATCCCAGTCCGTGGTCGGTCTTAACGAGTGGGTCATTGATGTCGCCATCGAGTCAAAGTTTACAAACATAATCACTGCGACTACAGCCGGGATGCTTAGAAAGGCACCCATCATCGATCTCTTGGGTGTAGGCTTGCTCAACATCATGTTAATGCGTTTGCTTATCAGTCCGTGGTTGAGGCAATTTGCCAGCATTGAGAATTTTATTCCGGCTGTCTTACGGATTAGCATGAGCTGATATTGCTTTATGTTGAGTCCTGAGTCGGCAACGGCAGCATCCGCCTGGTATTCATGCACATTCTTCAGTTCGCGGAGCAAAAGCCACGCAGCCGGATTAAACCAGTTGAAAATAATTGCCAGCTGGGCGAGCATAATGTCGATCCAATGATGGTGTGAAATATGTGAGGATTCATGGATTAGGATAGCTTCCCCGTTTTCAGCATAATCTTTCTCACTTATGAATATGCGTCCTCCCCATCCGAAAGGAGTGAATCTGTCGTCTGCAGTGAACACTATGTTGCCATCGTGCCTTGTGCCGCCACGGTTAATCCTCGCGATCTTAACCATGTTTGCCAAGGTGATGGCAAGCATTATTGCCACCCCTGCAATATAGATCCCTATTACCGACAATACCATCCATTGCGGAAGAGAGAGGGCGTCAGAGTCTGATATGGATACTCCCGTACGGCCGTGTGCGACCGGTTGCCGCATTGCATTGTCAAAAAACATCTGCAATGGAAGAAGCGCGAATGCCACAACATACGACAGCATCAGATACAGACGGTTGAATCCATGGTGCGTCGTGTTGCAGAGGAAAAGCTTGTAGATGAAGTACAGGCATATCAGGATTATTCCAGAATACGCCATATACGTAATAAATTGGGCAATATGGGTCAGCATTATTCTTTGTTTTTATGTGCTTCTTCTACTTTTTGTAACAGCTCTCTGAGCTCTTCCTCAGATATGTCTTCTTTTTTGAATAAGGTTGACACCATCTGAGTGAAAGAATTGTTGAAGAACTTGTTTATTATCCCTTTGATGGTGTAGCACTGATAATCATCTGACGAAATAATAGGATAGTATTGATGCGACTTTCCAAAGCTGTTGTGGCTGAGAAATCCCTTCTCCTCCAATATCCTTACAAAAGTTGATATAGTATTGGTGTGGGGCTTCGGATCAGGCATGCCCGCCACGATATCTTTGACAAAGAGCGGACCACGCTCCCAAAATATCTGCATCAATTCCTCTTCTCTTGGTGTTAGTTTCTTCATGATCATTAATTTTTGTGCAAAGATAAACTAAATATTTTAGTTATGCAACTAAAATGCTTAGTTAAATATATTTTTATTTTCTTTCTTTACCCGAAGATCCGCCAACAATTCTCCATCAGATGACAATTCCTAATGATCTTGCTATTCTATACGCCTCCATTGAGTTGTGAACTTGTAGTTTTGCATTGATGTTCTGACGATGGCGGCTCACTGTGTGGACGCTTATGCTCAGTTGTCGTGCAATCTCTTTGCTGCTCATACCGTTGGCAATCATTTGAAGTACGGAAATCTCCTTATGTGATAGAATATCTTTGCCGGTCGATACATCAAGACTCATGTTCGTGCCGTTGATATTGTTGATGACTACTGCACAGTTCTGCATCGGAAACAATAACGGACCATAGAGACAGAGTGCGAATCTGACCGTATTGCCATCGCTGTCCGGTATGTAGTAAAGACGATGCATTGCAGTCATATAGTCTCCGTCATGTCTCCTTATCCTTACCTGTTGCCACAAATTCTGTCTGAAACGCATTGCACCGGAAGCCTTCTGTATATGGTGAAAGTACAGAAGCTCATTAAGCATTTTCATTTCCAAATCATCAGGATGTATAACATCGAGGATATTCTGCTCCCATATTGAATTGATTTCCCCGTTGCATACAGAAGCATCAATATCAAGTGTTTGAGCGAACCCGCCGTCAAAAATATAGCTCTTGTGTTCTTTAAGGTCGCTCAATACTGCCAGTGCACATTCAGTAATGGCATATCCTTCGGCTGTAATGATACTCTTTTGCAAACATGCACCGTCTTCAGAACTGTACAGCCCCTTCTGCTTGGAAAATTCCATGTCGAGTTTGCTCCTTACATTCATAAAATGGTTAATTTTGACTATTGTACATTCGTTTAAAGGGTGTTAACTTTGCAAAGTTAATAACAAACTATGGTTATTCAATGATTACAGAAAAAGAAAAGATGCTCAGAGGAGAACTATATGACGCTAATAATGATCCGTCATTGATAGACGAACGTAGAGAGTGCAAGATTCTTCTCCATGCATTTAACGCAATCATTCCGGCAAATGAAGAAGCCAGAGAGGAGTTGCGTTTGATGTGATGCAACGTAACGCGGGACTTGAATACGCCAAGCCAATCATTGTTGGCAACAATGTGTGGATTGGCGGCAATGTGACTGTGTTGCCCGGTGTTGTCATTGGTGACAATTGTGTGATAGGAGCCGGCAGTGTAGTGACCAAAGATATACCTGACAATTCACTCGCCGTCGGTAATCCATGTAAGGTAATCAGAAAACTATAATAGTCATATCATAATGAATAAATTTGCATTACTCTTGGCAGCGGTGATGACATCTTTCGCTGCAGAAGCCCAGACCCTTGAGAAAATGAACTGGTTTAATGAGCCTGCCGTATGGGAAATCGATGGAAAAACTCTCATAATGGATGTTACCCCATATTCCGATTATTGGCGCATATCACATTATGGATTTACCGTTGATGACGCCCCCTTTTATTATGCCAACTACGGGGGTGAATTCGAGGCTAAGGTAAAGGTGTCGGGAGACTATAAGGTCAGGTTTGACCAAGCAGGACTTATGCTGCGCATCGATCCGGAGAACTATATCAAATGTGGCATAGAGTATGTGGACGGCAAATACAATCTGTCGGTAGTAGTGACACATCACACATCCGATTGGAGTGTCATCACACTTGATAAGCCGGTGGAGTATATCTGGTTGAAAGCTGTGCGTCGCCTTGATGCGGTTGAGATTTTCTATTCTTTTGATGACAAGGAGTACACTATGATGCGCAACGCATGGATGCAGGACAACACACCTATGCAGGTCGGGGTGATGGCTGCTTGTCCCGATGGTGAAGGCTTCAAGGCCAAGTTTGAGAACTTTACAGTAAAGCATCTTCCTGACCAACGTCGTTTGCAATGGCTCAAAGAGCACGCTGAATAGGCTTTTGCAAAATCCACAACTAATTTACTAACAAGGTATATTCTGTTTTCACGATAAAGATAACAATAAAAATTAAAACAGGATTCATTTTATGAGAAATTCTCATAAAATGAATCCTGAGATGTGAAATTGTATTAGTAGGAGTGGAGGGGATGAAAAAAGCCTCGGAACCGTGCGGTTCTGAGGCTATGTCGTCCGAATATGGTTCGGATGCAGGGTGGAGGTAGAGGGGTTCGAACCCTCGTCCAATCACGGACCCAATAAGCTTTCTACATGCTTAGTCATCGAATTGGTTTTCGAGAACTGACAGGCTCGCGACGACCAATCAGTTCCTTATCCTTTAAAATTCAACTTCCAGTCAAGGCTCCTGAAAGTCTATTTCCGATTTACTCTGCACCATCTTGTCCAAACGTCTCGGAACCGGGCAATGGGATGATGTCTCGTTCACGTCACTGTGACGCGAATAAAGCCAACTTACTATACTTCGGTTTAGGCAGCGAGAGCGTAATTGTTATTTTCGCCAATTATAGTTCGATGCGTTGTTATTATAGAGCTTGCACATCAAAGCTCTGCATGCTTACTTACCGTTTCTACGTGCTGTCAAATCCAGTTACCCCCGGTAAGTTATCTTCCTCTGAAGATTAGTCTACAAAATTAGATGTTTTATTTTAGATATACAATAGAGATTTATTAAATTAATAATATTTAACATTTTGGCGTTTTTAATACGTTTCATGGTGATTTTAAGCCGGTTTTATGAGGATTGAGAATTTTAAAATTACGGGTAATTTGCCGTATGGAATTGAATTTTTCAATCTCATGGCGGTTAATTATATTTAAATATAGGCATAAATATATGGTTATTAATATATTATGTAGATATGGAATATTATTATAATAGAGTGTCCGAAAAATTGAAAAAATGCTAAAATTGCATATATGGAAAAGTTTGCCGCGTTTTGGCATATAAATTGAATGATTAGCGGTAGTTTGTAGGTTTTTTTGTACTTTTGCAGATGATGAAGAATGGATTTCTTCCTGCATGGATATGGATATTGAAATTGACATGGGGAGGGAAGGGAATATAAATTGAAAGTATTATGATAGAATTCGAGACAAAGGATGTGGAGATGCCTCTTCTTGATCTTGGCAAGGTGGAGAAATGGCTCGGAGAGGTGGCTGCCTCTCATGGCAGGAGGATAGGCAATCTGAACTATCTGTTCTGTGATGATGATGAGATTATCCGGGTGAACCGAGAATTTCTGCATCATGATTATTTCACGGATATCATCACATTCGACTATTCTCACCGCGACAGGGTAGGAGGAGATCTGTTTATCTCTCTTGACACGGTGCGTAGCAATGCGGAGGAATTGGGTGTGGCTTATGAACGCGAGCTGCTCAGGGTCATAGTGCATGGTCTGCTGCATTTGTGCGGTATCGACGACAAAGGACCGGGCGAACGTGAGATAATGGAGGCAAATGAGGATGCCGCCCTTGAAATTTGGGAAACGATAGAATAATTACGATGAAATTCAATTATGATGTAATAGTTGTAGGGGCAGGTCATGCAGGCTGTGAGGCGGCGGTTGCGTCGGCTCGGCTTGGCGCGTCTACGCTTCTGATTACTACGGATCTCAACCGAGTGGCTCAGATGTCATGCAATCCAGCCATAGGCGGAATTGCAAAAGGACAGATTGTCAGGGAGATAGATGCTCTTGGTGGGCAGATGGGTATAGTGGCTGACCGCACTGCGATACAGTTCCGTATGCTCAATCGCTCGAAGGGTCCGGCAGTGTGGTCTCCGCGTGTGCAATCGGATAGAGAGAAATATATTGCTGAATGGCATCACGTGCTTGAAACCACACCGGGTCTTGACTTGTTTCAGGATATGGTCAAATCTCTTGATTTCGATATGTCGGGCGAAAAACCGGTGGTGTCCGGGGTGAGGACTTCCCTGGGTTTTGAATTTAATGCCAAGAGGGTGGTTCTTACAAACGGGACATTCCTTAACGGACTTATGCACTTCGGGGCTACCAAAATATCCGGCGGACGTATTGCCGAACCTGCTTCAACGGGATTGTCTGACCAGCTGCGCGACATGGGTTTTGAGGTGTTGAGAATGAAGACCGGCACACCCGCACGAATTGACGGAAGGTCGATTGATTTCTCATTGGCAGATCGTCAGGATGGTGATGATGAAGTAGTCGCAATAGAGGCGACTGCTCCCGGAGAGGAGACGAGGGTAGAACTTGTGAAAAGAGATTTCCATAAATTCTCATTCCTTCCGGAAGTCGGTAGGGTGCTTCCTCCGCGCAGCTGCTATATTGTGCACACTAATCCGGAGGTGCACAAGGTGCTTCATGATAATCTGGATTCCTCTCCACTTTATAATGGGCAGATACAGAGTATCGGTCCACGTTACTGCCCGAGCATAGAGACTAAGATAGTCACGTTCTCAGATAAGGATAGCCATCAGCTTTTTCTTGAACCGGAGGGTGCCACTACGAATGAATACTACATCAACGGTTTCTCCAGTTCGTTGCCGTGGGAGGTGCAGCTGTCGGCACTTCAGAATGTGCCGGCACTTCGAGACGTGCATTTCTACCGACCCGGCTACGCCATAGAGTATGATTACTTTGATCCGACTCAGCTGACTCATGATTTGCAGACAAAGCTTGTGGATGGTCTTTATTTCGCCGGTCAGATCAATGGTACCACCGGATATGAGGAGGCGGCGGCGCAGGGTCTTATTGCCGGCATAAATGCAGCGCGTTCTTCAAAGGGGGGGTCGCCTTTGTTGCTCGGACGAGATGAGGCATATATCGGAGTGCTGATAGATGATCTCGTGACTAAGGGTGTGGATGAGCCTTACCGTATGTTTACCTCGCGTGCGGAATACCGGATTCTTCTCCGTCAGGATGACGCCGACATGCGTCTCACTCCAAGGGGATATGAGATCGGTCTTGTCACGCAGTCGCGTTATGACGCGATGGAGCGTAAGCGTCAGGAACGGGATGCCCTCATAGAATGGTGCTCCGGATTCACTGTCAAGATGGGAGACAAGATAAATGAGGCATTGGAGGGATTGGGCACTTCGCCTATGACGTCATCACTTCGTCTTGTCGAGCTGCTGAAGCGACCTCAGCTGAATTTCTCAAATCTCGCAAATATTATCGGTCGTCTTCGCAAGAGGATAGGAGAGATAGAGGAGTGCCGCCGTGAAGAGATCGTGGAGTCGGCGGAGATACTTATAAAGTATGACGGCTACATTGCGAGAGAGAGAGAGCTCGCTGCGAAGGCAGAGAGATTGGAATATGTGAAGCTTCCTATAGATATGGATTATTTCTCCTTGTTGTCGCTCTCCACGGAGGCAAGGCAGAAATTGAGTAAGATTCGTCCCGTGACCATCGGGCAGGCATCGCGTATTCCGGGCGTTTCACCGGCGGATATAAATATTCTGCTTGTGCTGTTGAAACGATGAAAAAATAATCGTGCGTTAAGTGCGGAATAATAATAAGATAGAGTGAAATTGTTCCACGTGGAACAATTCTGCTGAATAATTAAAATTGAAATAATATGGAACTTGAGAGTCTGAGAGACCTGATTCGGGATGTGCCCGACTTCCCTTCGAAGGGTATAATTTTTAGAGACCTGACCACGATGCTGAAAAATGGCGAGGCATTGCGTGTCATGAGTAAGGAGCTTGCCGCTCTCTATCGTGATAAGGGCATAACTAAGGTTGTCGGTATAGAATCGCGTGGATTCATCGGTGGAAGCATCCTTGCGTATGAACTTGGAGCTGGTTTCGTGCCTGCCCGTAAACCTGGCAAATTGCCGTCGGTGACGATAAAGAAGGCGTATGCCAAGGAGTATGGGGTTGATACGATAGAGCTTCATAGTGATGCAATCACCTCAGAAGATGTAGTGGTGATCCATGACGATCTGCTTGCTACCGGTGGCACAATGCAGGCTTGCTACGAGCTCGTGAAGAGTATGAATCCGAAGAGGGTGTATATAAACTTTATTGTTGAACTTACAGCCCTGAATGGGCGTGACACTCTTCCACAGGATTGTGAAGTGACTTCTCTGCTGAAATACTAAGTGGAGTCAAGTCTGCTGAAAAATGCCGTATTCATCGTGATTTTGGAATTGTAGCGCATCGTTTTTACTGAAAAACTATATTGCGGACAGATCTAATCTTGAATGAATCCTCGGCATGAATGGATTCCGAAGGAGCCACCGAAATAGATTCGATGGCTCCTTCTTGATAGATTTCAATTCTGAAATCACTGAAAAATTCAATATGGGAAATCAAGATACAGATAATCTCCCGAATTCCCCCTTATTGACCGGGGTAGGGCGGGACATTGACGGCACCGGTAAATTTGAGATAGAATTTACTCCCGACAGGACAAGGGATGATCTTTTCAATAATCGTCCGGGAGCTCACCTTCGTGAGAAGATTCTTAATCTTCCGGAATCTCCAGGAGTCTATATGTATATCGACCGTCATGGAAAAGTCATATACGTCGGCAAGGCAAAGCGTCTTAAACGTCGCGTGTCTTCTTATTTCAACCGACGTCATGATTCAGTTAAGACGAATCTTCTTGTCAGAAATATAGTCGACATGCGGTTTATAGTGGTCGCTACCGAAGAGGATGCCCTTCATCTTGAGAACGCGATGATAAAATCCTATCAGCCTCACTACAACGTCCTGCTGAAGGATGATAAATCCTATCCGTGGATAGTGGTCACGAAGGAACTGTATCCACGTGTCTTTATGACGCGAGAGAGGGACGTGGATGGCAAATACTACGGACCATACGCCAACCAGCAGTCGGCAAAAGTGGTGTTGCAGCTGATACGCGATGTCTATCCCTTGCGCAGTTGCCGTCATGCCTTGGATGAGAAAGGGATTGTGAGGAATAAATTCAGCCTATGTCTCGACTATCATATAAAGAAATGCGGAGGCGCGTGCCGTGGTCTGATAAGTCCGGAAAAGTATGGGGAGTATGTATCGCAGGTGCGTCAGATACTTTCAGGAGAGACCGATGTGCTTGAGAAATATCTTCAAGAGGAGATGGACCGACTCAGTGGGGAATGGAAATTTGAGGAGGCACAGATTATGAAGGAGAAGTATGAGACGGTCAGAAGCTACAACTCCAAGACGGTCATAGCCGTCACGGAAAAGGAGGATGCCGACATGTTTGCCTACGATGAAAACGGGGATTCCGCCTATGTTAATTTCATGCACCTGCATCACGGGGCGGTCGTTCAGAGCTTAAATATGGAGTTCAGACGGAAACTTGCGGAGACTCCATCGGAAATCCTTTCAATGGCAATAGGGGAGATAGCCCGCAGGTTTGACCGCACTTTCAAGACGGTCATTGTGCCGTTTGAACCGGACGTGGAATTTGCCGGAGTGGAGTTCATAGTTCCCAAGAGAGGGGATAAGAGGAAGATTCTTGATGTGGGCATGAAGAATGTAAGGCAATACATGCTTGATAAGGAGAAATTGGCGGAGAAACTTGATCCTGAGAAAGGGGTGGAGAAACTGATGGAACAGATGAAAAGCGATTTCCGTCTTAATGTGCAGCCACGCCATATAGAATGCTTCGACAACTCCAATATACAGGGCACGAATCCGGTGGCAAGCTGCGTGGTCTTCCGTAATGGTAAGCCCGCGAAGCGTGATTATCGTCATTTTATCATAAAGACGGTGGTGGGGGCAAATGATTTCGCCTCAATGAAGGAGGTGCTTCATCGTCGTTATTCCCGGATGATGGCAGAGGGGGAACCGTTGCCGCAGCTTGTGGTGGTCGATGGCGGAAAAGGTCAGCTCAGTGCGGCAGTGGAGGCATTCGATGAAATGGGAATAAGAGGTGAAGTGGCACTTGTCGGTATAGCAAAACGGCTTGAGGAGATCTATTTCCCCGGCGACCAGTTGCCGCTTTACATCGACAAGAAAAGCCGCAGTCTTCAGGTGGTTCAGGCGTTGCGCGACGAGGCTCACCGCTTCGGCATCACCCATCACAGGCTCCGGCGTTCAAAAGGACAGGTGTCAAGCGAACTTGACAGCATAAAAGGGATCGGTACGGCTACGGCAAAGACCCTCATGAAGGTATTCAAAAGCGTCAAGCGTATCCGCGAGGCAAGTAGGGAGAGCCTTGAGGAGGCGGTGGGTAAGTCAAAAGGTGGTATAGTCTACACCCATTTCCATCCTGCGGACACTGAAGGGAAAGATCCGATTCCTGAAAAATGATGAAACTTTGTAATTAAAAATAGACGAAAATCATAGATTTGCGTTATAACAATAGGGGGTGGTGGCTGCTGAATAAAAAAGAAAAAATCAAACGCTATGAAAAGGAAAGATAATGATAAGCCTAAAAAGGCAATACGTATGAAGAAGTCGGAACTCCAGGAAAAGATATTGGCTTTTCTTGAGAAGGAGAAGAAACAGGCTTTCAACTATAAGCAGGTGGCTTTCGCAATAGGCGCGGGTCATCCGGCAAACCGCAATGATGTCATCAACATGCTTGACGAGCTTGCGGCGGCAGAAGTGATTCTTGAAGTGGATTTGGGAAAATATAAGGCAAACAGCAATCGTGTGTCGGAGAATATCGGTATCTTTGTTCGTCGCAGCAACGGCAAGAACGGAGTCATGATAGATGATGACACAATTCTCGTGGCAGAACGCAACTCAATGCATGCGCTCAATGGCGACAAGGTGCGTGTGGAGATTTCTGCAAGCCGTAAAGGTCAGGAGCCGGAGGCAAAGGTGATCGAGATATTGGAGCCGAAAGACCAAGTGTTCATCGGCACCCTTAACGTGGAGAAGAACTATGCTTCGCTCGTCACGGATTCTAAATTCCTTGCCGCCGACATCATAATACCACGCTTGAAACTGAAGGGTGGCAAGACGGGCGACAAGGCAATAGCCCGCATCACGCAATGGAGAGATGAGGAGATGAACCCGCGTGGCGAGGTGGTCGACATCCTTGGTAGGAAAGGGGAGAACACAGCCGAGATGCATGCCATACTTGCAGAGTTCGGACTCCCGTATAAATATCCGGAGAATGTGGAGAAGGCAGCTAATAAGATTGATGCCGGAATCACGCCGGAAGAGGTGGCTAAACGTGAGGATTTCCGTAATGTCATCACCTTCACTATTGACCCGCGTGATGCAAAGGATTTCGATGATGCGCTCTCCATCCGTCAGCTTGCCAATGGTAATTGGGAGATAGGTGTGCACATCGCAGACGTTACGCATTACGTCACGCCCAACACCATCATAGACCGGGAGGCACAGCAGCGTGCCACGAGCGTATATCTCGTTGACCGTACCATCCCGATGCTCCCCGAGCATCTTTCCAACGGTATATGCTCCTTGCGCCCGGATGAGGATAAACTTACATATTCCGCAATATTTGAGCTTGACTCAAAGGCGAACGTGATCAACTACCGTATCGGCAGAACAGTGATACGCTCTGACCGTCGCTTCACATACGAGGAGGCACAGGCAATCATAGAGGGTGGCGAGGGTGATTTCGCAAAGGAGATACTGACTCTCGACAAACTTGCCAAGGAGTTGCGCCGTCGCCGTTATGATAACGGTGCGCTTGAATTTGACCGTGCTGAAGTGCGCTTCGAAATCGATGAAACCGGCAAGCCGGTCAGTGTCTATTTCAAGGAATCGAAAGATGCCAACAAGCTTATAGAGGAATTTATGCTCCTTGCCAATCTCACCGTGGCAGAGAGCATCGGCAAGGTGCCGAAAGGTAAGAAGGCAAAATCATTTGTCTATCGTGTGCATGACAATCCGGATCCTGAAAAGATTACCAACTTCTCGCAGATAGCACTACGATTCGGCTTCAAGGTGAAATCGGAAGGAACGGCGAAGGAGGTCAACAAGAGCCTTAACAAGATGCTTAAAGACGTGAAGGGTCGGGGAGAGGAGAATATGCTCGCGATGCTTGCGATACGCAGTATGGCTAAGGCGACATATACCACCGACAATGTGGGTCACTATGGTCTTGCCCTTGACTACTACACCCACTTCACATCGCCGATACGCCGTTATCCCGACATGATGGTGCACCGTCTTCTTGCCAAATATGCCGATGGTGCACGTAGCACCGACAAACTGAAACTCGAAGACCAGTGCCGCCATTCCTCCGACATGGAGCAGCTCGCTGCTAATGCCGAACGCGCGTCAATACGCTACAAGCAGGTGGAGTTCATGCAGGACCGACTCGGAGAGATTTATTCGGGCGTGATTTCCGGAGTGACAGAGTGGGGACTCTACGTTGAACTTGACGAGAATAAGTGTGAGGGACTCGTGCCGGTAAGAGATCTTGCCGATGACTATTATGACTTCGATGAGAAGAACTATTGTCTTATCGGAAGAAAATTCCACAATAAGTATACTCTCGGAGACCAGGTGAAGGTGCAGGTGGCGCGTGCCGACCTCGACAGGAAGCAACTTGACTTCGCACTTGTCTCTGACGACGGTAATCCCAACAAGCCGTTGAGAGAGCCGAAGAAGAGCAATCCGCGACACACTCCCAACGACAAGAAGAAAAGTCGTTCGCATGGCGGCAACAAGCGTCGTCAGAAGAAATGACTGATGGAATAAATAAAGGTTAACCGACCTCAATAATAGTATACCTAAATTTTATAATCCTGAATAATGAATCGAAAGAACATTTCAACATTTATGGGGGGCGTCGCACTCATTGGCGGGTGTGGCGCCGCTCATGCATCAGATGATGTGGTGGTGGCTACCGATGCCTATACTTGGAAAGGGGATACTCTCTACCAGGATGAATTCAAGGCATGGACAGTCAACCCATACGAGATACGCTCCACGTATAAGGGGCGTCCCGGCTACTTCATGCCCATAGATCAGGTATGGAAGAGGAAGAACGATCTCTCCGCATATCCGAAAGTGAGTGGTGGAAACCGTCTGATGGAGGCTATCTATAATATGGGTCTCGATGAGATGGTGAATGCCGTAGAGCCAGACACGACTCTCCGCACCGGTAAGGAATGGGCAGGCGTGTGGACTCGTGACGTCAGCTACTCCATCATCCTCTCCATGGCAGCTCTACAGCCGGAAGCATCGATGATCTCTCTGATGAAGAAGGTCAATAAGGAGGGGCAGATCATACAGGACACCGGATCGGGTGGCGCATGGCCAATCTCTACCGACAGGATGATATGGACCGTGGCAGCATGGGAGATATATAAAGTGACCGGCGACAAGAAATGGCTTGAGACGGTATATCCCATCGTGCAGCGTTCGTTGGCAAAGGATGCCAAGACAGTCATGAGCGACAAGGGGCTTGTGAAGGGTGAGACATCATTTATCGACTGGAGAGAGCAGAGCTATCCGAAATGGATGCAGGTGGCAGACATATCCCAGAGCGAGGCGATGGGCACAAACGTGCTGTATGCGGCTGCCCTCAATTGCGCGTCGGAGATGGCTGCCGAACTCGGTAAGAAGGTGGAGAGTGCCGAATATAAGAAGGAGTCGGAGACATTGTCGGCTGCAATCGACAAAACTTTCTGGATGCCTGACAAGGGCTACTACGGTATGTACACTTACGGACGCGACAATAAGATTCTCAATCCGCGTGCCGAGACTCTCGGTGAGGCTCTTGCCATACTTTATGACATTGCGCCCGCCGACCGTCAGAAATCAATCTCGGAGAATAACCCGACCACGAAGTTTGGTCCGGCGATATTCTATCCGCAGATTGCCGACATGCCCAATTACCATAATAATGCCCTGTGGCCCTTCGTGGCATCTTACTGGACACTCGCACAGGCGAAGGCCGGTAACGAACAGGGTGTGATGGAGGGTATCGGAAGCGTCATACGCCCGGCTGCTCTTTTCGCAACTAATAAGGAGAATTTCAATCTTGATAATGGCGATATATTCACCGAGCTGAACTCCTCCAACATGCTCTGGAGTCTTGCCGGAAATCTCGCGCTCACCAACCGCATCCTTTTCGGACTGAACTTCGAGAAGGATGGTCTCAGAATATATCCGTTTGTGCCGAAAGCTCTTGCAGCCGATCGCACATTGTCGGATTTCCCTTATCGTGGAGCACGGCTCAACGTGACTGTGAAAGGGTATGGAGATAAGGTGAAGTCAATGACTGTAGACGGAAAGGAGTTTGACATAAAGAACGGCACTCTTATCCCTGCGAAGAAACTGAAGGGGAATGTGGATATTGTCGTGACAATGGCAGACGAGCCGATCTCTCCGATGAAGATTAATAAGGTGAATAATTCCAAGGCACCGCTCACGCCTCAGACTTGGCTCTCCACCGACAGCCGACTGGCAAAGGCAGGCGTGCCGGTCTTGAATATACTTGAATGGAACCCGATAGAGTATATCGCCGGATACATTGTGCTACGTGACGGCAAGGAGGTGGGACGCACTCGCCAGACTTCATGGCCGGCAACGGAAGAGGGGGAATGGCAGGTAATAGGCGTGTCGTCAAACGGCACACAAAGCTTCGCCTCAGAGCCGCGTAGCAATCGTCTGCATGGATTCTTCGACATGGCGGGGGAGAAGCTTTCAGTGGCATCTCCTGAAGTGTCATACGCGCCCGAAAACAATAAGGTTGAGGGGTATCGTGGAAATGGATTCGTGGAGACGGATCATTCGTCAGCCCCGGTGGTCATGACTATAAAGACCGGTGATGCAGAACTGCCCGGTGGAGAGTATGCGCTCTCATTCCGTTATGCCAATGGAAACGGACCTGTAAATACAGAGAATAAGGCAGCCGTCAGAAGTCTTTATGTAGATGGCAAAGATGTGGGCACAATCGTCATGCCCCACCGAGGTGTCGGCAACTGGAATGATTGGGGAATGACCAACAGCGTAAGAGTGATGCTTGCGCCGGGCACACACGAAATAAAACTTGTGCTGAATCCGGAAGATGAGAACATGAACCTTCACACTAACCACGCCCTTATCGACGGCGTGGTCATAGAAAGGGTGAAGTGATCTGCAAATAGGGAGGGGGAAGAGACCCAAGGCGTCTTTTCCCTCTCTCTTGCTTTTAACTATTGCTTATTATAATTATCTCTAATTTTACTTGTCCCTAATCCTGTCGTCTTATATTTTTTAATTTTATCCTTCATAAAATAAAAAAAAGAGAACATTATGGACAGATCTAAAATCAGAATTATTTCAGCAGTATTAATTGCCGGAGCGGTATTGCCTGTATCGGCAAAGAAACCTAAGCACTACACGAATCCTGTCATATCAGTAAGTGCACCCGACCCGACGGTGATACGCGACGGAAAGGGAACATACTATCTCTATGCTACCGAGAACACGAGAAACCTGCCTATTTTTAAGTCGGACAATCTTGTAGACTGGAAATTCGTGGGGACGGCATTTACTGAAGAGACACGTCCGCAGATGGTGCCCGACGGAATGATATGGGCACCCGACATCCAGAAGATCGGCGATAAATATGTGCTCTATTATTCCAAGTCAAGATGGGGAGGGGAATGGGAATGTGGCATAGGAGTAGCCACGTCAGATTCACCGGAAGGACCATTCACCGACATGGGGAAGATGTTTATCAGCAAAGAGATCGGGGTGCAGAACAGTATAGATCCGTTTTACATTGAGGATGACGGGAAGAAATATCTCTTCTGGGGTAGCTTCAGGGGTATCTACGGCATAGAACTTACCGAAGACGGGCTCCGTGTCAAACCGGGTGCCGCTCCGGTGCGTATAGCCGGAACGCTTACGGAAGGCACCAATATCTTGAAGCATGACGGATATTACTATCTTGTCGGTTCGGCAGGCAGCTGTTGTGACGAGGACAGGAGCACGTATCACGTGGTTGTGGCTCGTTCCAAGCAACTCTTCGGGCCGTATGTTGACAAGGATGGACGTCCGGCACTTGATAATGGATTCTCCCTTATGCATGAGGGTGATGACAAGGTGGCGGGTCCCGGACACAATGCCAACTTCGTGACAGATGATGCCGGACAGCAATGGATGCTCTATCATGGTTGGGATAAGGCAGACTATGAAGTAGGGCGTAAGGTATATCTCGATCGGATATATTGGGACGAAAATGGCTGGCCCCGCACTGCATCCGGACATCCGACGGAAAAGGGGGAGCGTCCCGTCATACGCAGATAATCCTCGATCCTCATTGAAATGTGGCAACAATAGCTAAAAAATGCGTAAAAAATAAGAAAATGGAAAAGGTTGATACAAAGAGATGTATCAGCCTTTTATGTTTTTTAGCAAATAAAATATGGAAAAATGTTTGGTCAGTATCGAAATAATGTCTAACTTTGCAGTGGGTGAGTCCTGCACGACGTGCTCCCCGTAAATCCCCCAGATCTTGACCGAAGCAAGGGTAGCGGGTTGAGCTGTGCGATGCAGATCGCTCATCCACTTGCCTCTTTAGCTCAGTTGGCCAGAGCACGTGATTTGTAATCTCGGGGTCGTTGGTTCGAATCCGACAAGAGGCTCAGGAAATGCTGCTTGCAGCATAGCGTTGAATGTTTTTCATAATTTTGTTTTGGCGGCGTGTTTGTGAAAGCATGCCGTTTTTTTATGTTCAAGCAGGATTTGCAGGGAATTTATTTAAATCAGAAAATATGTATATCTATAATATTACATTTGTCATTGCCCCCTATATGAAGGAGAATTTTCTCGGATGGATAAGAACGGAGGCGTTGCCTCTTCTTTTTCCGTCTGAGGGGTCGGCGTGCAATCCACGTCTGCAGACCGTGGTTGAGGCAGGGGGAGAGAAACCCGGACCGGAGCATGGTCTGAGTATCGCACTTCAGGCTGAATTTTACACAGAAAAAGAGGCTCATGACTGGCATGACATCCGTCTGCCGGAGGTGTTGGGAAGATTCAATGCAAAATTTGGTCCACACGCCGCTTTTTTCATCACGTTGATGGAAGTCTTGTCCTATGAATGAAAATAGTTCCAGCGGGCTTAAAACCGGCTCAGGAGTGGAAACTCAGTCAACTCACACAATAACCCGTAAGATCAGACCGGAACATGATTTCGAAAGGGTGATAATGGGTATAGACCCTGGCACCAACGTCATGGGGTATGGAGTGCTCGGCATAAACGGAAAGCAACCATCGGTGATAGTGATGGGAGTGATACAGCTCAGTAAGTTTGAGAGCCATTACCTGCGTTTGGCAAGGATATTTGAACGTGTCACGGGTCTTGTGGAGCAATATCTGCCGGATGAGCTTGCCATAGAGGCTCCCTTCTTTGGAAAGAATGTGCAGTCAATGCTCAAGCTTGGACGTGCGCAGGGAGTGGCTATGGCAGCGGCATTGTCGCGCGACATACCTATCTGCGAGTATGCCCCTCTTTCAATAAAGCAATCTGTCACGGGAAGCGGGTCGGCGTCAAAGGAACAGGTTGCCAACATGCTCCGCCATATCCTTAGGATACCTCAGGAGAATATGCCGCGTCTTCTTGATGCCACAGATGCACTTGCGGCGGCATTGACCCATTTTTATGAGACGGGTAAGCCTAAGGTGGAGAAGGGTGCGAAATCATGGGAACAGTTCCTGAAGCAGAATCCGGACCGCATAGCCCCGCGCCGGAAATAAGATGGTGTTGACCCCACCGGTATAAACGATAGTGTGATTCGTGTGTTAAGAAAATATATTTGGTACCATAAAAACAGAAAATATGGATAGATATGAGAAAACATTGAGCGACAGCAAGGTTGTCGCAGACGATGCATCGGTAGCAGCTGAAGTCAGCAAGATAGTTGAGAAATCTGCGACGTATGCCACCCCCGATGTCTATAAGTTTCTTTTCAGTTCGATAGATCTCACGACATTGAGCACAGAAGACAGCCAGGAGAGCGTCGCTGCATTCACTCGCCGTGTAAACGATTTCGACAATGATTATCCGCAATACGATAGCGTGGCTGCGATATGTGTCTATAGTAATTTCGCAGAGGTGGTCAGCTCAAATCTTGACGTCACAGGTGTTGACGTGGCAGTTGTGGCGGGTGGTTTCCCCTCAAGTCAGACATTCACGGCTGTGAAGGTGGCAGACGTGGCACTTGCCGTGGCAGGAGGTGCCAATGAGGTTGACGTGGTGATGAATCTTGGCTATCTTCGCGATAAGAATTATGAGGAACTCTGTGATGAGCTGATAGAATTGAAGCATACCGCCAAGGATGCGAAACTAAAGGTGATTCTTGAAACGGGAGCGTTGAAGACCGCTAAGGCAATCAAGGAGGCGTCGATACTTGCAATGTGGAGCGACGCGGATTTCATCAAGACTTCCACGGGCAAGATTTATCCCGGCGCATCGCTTGAGGCGGCTTATGTAATGTGTGAGTGCATCAAGGAATATTATGAGCAGACCGGCAGAAAGGTTGGTTTCAAGGCTGCGGGTGGTATCCGCACCACAGAAGAGGCTGTGCACTACTATGCGATTGTAAAGGAGGTTCTGGGCGATGAATGGCTCAACCGCGATCTGTTCCGTATCGGGGCAAGCAGTCTTGCCAACAATCTTCTTTCTGTCATGACCGGAGAGGAACAGAAATATTTCTGAGATTCTAAAAAATCCGTCCGATTGTAAGATTCGTTTAAAATATTGGATTCTCGTGAATATAGGTCGCCCCCATCCTTCAGTCGTAGGATGGGGGCGATTTCATATATTCTCGGTTGTAAAATCAGATTTCAAGACCGAATTTGTCGAGCATTGCCTGAAATTCCTCATCAGGCACCCTCTTATAGGTGACGGTCTTCGACATGTCTAAGGTGAATCCCTTGTCAGCTTCCATGATTAGCTGTCCCAGGATCTCTGTCTTTGACATATCCTCATACTTCTCGTCCATAAGATTATCGACCCAGCACCACACCATCTCATCTTCGTCAAGGCTTATGAGCTGGTATACGTCTGGCTCACTGTTTCGGTCCATATATACAATGAAATTGTATGCAGGTTCATACACATAGCCGTCCGGCTCGATCATGCCTACAGTCTCCCCTTCATATTCCTGTAGATAAAGGCTATAAATTTTCGTGTCAGACTTTATATATAGATAGTGGTCAGGGGAATTGGTCCATACTCCGACAAGATCGGATTCAGTCCTTACGACAGGATCATCGTCGCTGCATGACGAGAAGATAAAAGCTATTGCGGAGATTAATACGCAACAGAATAAAGCGTTGGCTTTCCTTAGATTATATGACATATCGGTATGTACTGTTTAGTGGCCCATGATGAGAAATTGCTAACAACGTCATCATTTGACCATTAATGAAGATGCAAAGTTAATCTCTGTATGTGAGAAAACAAAAAAAATGCTATTCAAATAACAATTTTTCACTATTTCCCCGCAAATTATACGTCATAGATTATACGTCACAGAAAAGAAAAAGGCGTTTCATCGGAAACGCCTTTTTGATATAAAGATAAATTATAATTATTCTTTATACTTCTTAAAAATGATGGCTGCGTTATGACCTCCGAAGCCGAACGTATTTGAAAGAACGGCATTGATTTCGCGTTTTTTCGCTTTGTTGAAAGTGAAATCAAGGTCATAGTCCACTTCAGGATCATTGTCACCCTCTACATGGTTGATAGTCGGGGGCACGATACCATCAGTAATCGCTTTCACGCTGAAAAGAGCCTCGATAGCGCCGGCTGCACCGAGAAGGTGTCCGGTCATTGATTTAGTGGAGCTGAGACTCACTTTGTAAGCGTGGTCACCAAACACTTCTTTGATAGCCTTAGCCTCGCTGATATCGCCTACGGGAGTGGAAGTGCCGTGAAGATTGATATAATCAATATCTTCCGGTTTCATTCCAGCATCCTTGAGTGCATTCTCCATCACAAGTTTTGCACCGAGACCTTCGGGATGAGTGGCAGTGATGTGATAAGCATCCGCACTCATGCCGCCGCCGGCGACTTCTGCATAGATGTGAGCGCCGCGAGCCTTTGCGTGCTCAAGTTCCTCAAGCACGAGAGCAGCAGCACCTTCTCCGATTACGAAGCCATCTCTTGAGCCGGAGAATGGGCGAGACGCACTTGCAGGGTCATCGTTGCGGGTGGAAAGTGCTTTCATTGAGTTGAAACCACCTACCCCGGCAGGGAATACGGCAGCTTCCGCGCCACCTGCCACAATAGCGTCAGCCATTCCGAGACGTATCAGATTGAAAGCATCTACGAGTGCATTGTTTGAAGAGGCACAAGCAGAAACGGTGCCGAAGTTAGGACCGCGGAAGCTGTGCTCTATGGAGATATGTCCGGCAGCGATGTCGGCAATCATTTTAGGAATGAAGAAAGGGTTGTATTTAGGACCCTGCT
This sequence comes from Muribaculaceae bacterium Isolate-037 (Harlan), assembly GCA_003762615.1. Classification (GTDB taxonomy): domain Bacteria; phylum Bacteroidota; class Bacteroidia; order Bacteroidales; family Muribaculaceae; genus Lepagella; species Lepagella muris. The sequence goes on along the minus strand of RIAZ01000028.1, from coordinate 37,326 downwards.
CCTCACCGTGGAGGGCAAAATATCCGGCCTCCTCTTCGAAAGTGTGGAGACCACCGATGCCGGCAGCAAATATCACACCTACGCGGTTTTTGTCTACATTTTCATTTTCAAGCTTTGCATCATTGATTGCCTCGTCGGCTGCCACAAGGGCATACATTGCGTAGAGGTCGAGGGTGCGGGCTTTCTTGCGGTCAAAATGATCGGCAGGATTAAAGCCTTTTACCTCACATGCAAACTGAGTCTTGAATTTCGACGCATCGAAATGCGTGATAGGCCCCGCTCCGCTTACGCCGTTGACAGCATTTTCCCATGCTGTCTTGGCATCATTGCCAATGGGAGTGAGCGCGCCGAGTCCGGTTACTACAACTCTTTTTAATTCCATATCGGGAAGTTGGTGTGGGGATAGGGTTAATTAGTTAGCGTGCTGCTCGATATATGTGATGGCGTCACCTACAGTTGTGATCTTCTCTGCGTCCTCATCGGGAATTGTGATGCCGAATTCTTTCTCGAACTCCATGATGAGCTCTACTGTGTCAAGTGAATCTGCACCGAGGTCTTTGCTGAACTCTGCTGCGGGTGTAACTTCGTTCTCGTCTACTGTGAGTTTGTCTACGATGATAGCCTTTACTCTTGACTCGATATCTGCCATAATTGCAAAATTAAATTTGTTGTTAATATTTATTTTTCCTTATTTCAGATTGCAAAGTAAGCGAAAATTTTTCAATTGATGAAATTTTTCGCTAAAAATTGCACGTAAATTTGGATTATGTGCAAAAAAAGGCGCATTCAATGCGCCTTTTTTACTATTTATGCTGTTGATATTGTTCAGACGGTCCAAGTCTCGCAGGTCTTGAGCACCATATCTTTCAGTGAGGTGAAGCCTTTCTTGGCTTTCACTTCCTCCACCTGTGCCTCTACGTCGTGTTCGTATGTCGGAGCCTCCACGTCGCGGATTACGCCGAGTGCCAGAGGCAGGTCATGTCCGTCCATGAGGGCAAGCTGGCGGTGTAGGATGTCATCGACTGCATGGGCGTCATGCACGAGCACATCGTCGATCGTGTATCCATCCTCGCCTATCACGACTGCCTTGATGTTGAAGCCGTCGCGCACCAGACCTTTCTCATTATTCTTTCCGAAGAGCATCTTCTCGCCGTGATGGAGAGTGATTGTCCTTTCGGCGCGTACCTCTTTATCTGAAAGCCATGTGTGGATGCCGTGGTTGAAGATTACGCAGTTCTGAAGCACCTCCACCACTGCTGTGCCCTTGTGTCGTGCGGCTGCCACCATGATTTCACGTGTGGTGTCGAGTGATATGTCGAAACCGCGTGCGAAGAATTTGCCACGTGAGCCAAACACCAGCTCAGCCGGGATGAACGGATCTTCCGTTGTACCGTAAGGTGAGGATTTCGATACGAAACCTCTGTCGGAGGTGGGAGAATACTGTCCTTTTGTCAGACCATAGATCTTATTGTTGAAAAGGAGTATATTTATGTCGATGTTCCTGCGCAATGCATGAATGAAATGGTTGCCGCCGATAGCGAGACCATCGCCATCGCCCGAGATCTGCCATACGGTAAGGTCAGGACGTGCTGTCTTCAGACCTGTGGATATAGCTGCCGCACGCCCGTGGATTGTATGCATACCGTAAGTATTCATATAATAAGGTAGGCGTGACGAGCATCCGATACCGGATATCACAGCGGTGTCTTTGGGAGCCACTCCGATTTCAGCCATAGCCTTGTGGAGCACATTCAGGATGGCATGGTCGCCACATCCGGGGCACCAGCGTGCTGTCTGTTCATTTTTGAAATCGCTTGCCGCGAAAGTCTTTGTCATGTTCTCTTCCATAAGGTTTATGCTTCAGCTATATGTTTTTTCACTCCGTCTGCAATCTCTTTTACGAGGAATGGCTGTCCCTCGATTTTGTTTATGCGCAGAATCTCCTTGTTGGGAAGGTGCTGCTGTAGATAGTCGGCAAACATACCGGTGTTGAGCTCAGCTACAATCACGCGTTTGTATTTCTTGAGTTCGGACAATGCGTTCTTGGGCAGCGGGTTGATGTAGCGGAAATGGGTTACAGCTGTCGGAATGCCCTCGGCATTGAGTTCGGTGGCGGCGGTCAGTATATGTCCGTAGGTTCCGCCCCAGCCCACCAATATTGTGTCGGCATCGGGATTGCCTTGAATTTGAAGTTCGGGAATATCGTTTGCTATGCGTGCGATCTTCTCCTTACGCACCTTTACCATGTGCTCATGGTTAGGACCATCTGTGGAAATTACGGAAGTCTTGAAATCCTTCTCCAGACCGCCTACACGGTGCATACCTTTCTCCGTGCCGGGGATAGCCCAGTAGCGGGCTAAAGTCTCCATATCCCTGTCAAATGGTTTCCAGCCATTCTCAAGCTGTTCTTTTGACACGAAGTTGGGTTTGATTTCCGGGAAATCAGACTCTTCCGGTATTCTCCATGCAGAAGAACCGTTGGCGATGAACGCATCGGTGAGAAGAATCACCGGAGTCATGTGCTCGATTGCGATTCTTGCAGCCTCGAAAGCCATAGTGAAGCAATCGGTCGGGCTTGCGGCAGCCACTACACAAAGCGGGCTTTCGCCGTTGCGTCCGTATAGAGCCTGCATGAGGTCGGTCTGTTCAGTCTTTGTTGGCAGACCTGTTGACGGACCACCACGCTGCACGTCGATTACGACAAGCGGCAACTCAGCCATTACTGCAAGACCGATACCCTCGCTCTTGAGTGCGAGACCCGGACCGGAAGTAGTGGTGACGGCAAGATGACCGCCGTATGATGCACCTATTGCAGAGCATACGCCTGCGATCTCATCCTCCATCTGGCATGCTTTCACGCCGAGATCCTTGCGTTTTGCAAGTTCGTGAAGGATGTCGGTAGCGGGAGTGATTGGGTAAGATCCGAGGAACAACGGGCGTCCGCTTTTCTCTGATGCGAGGATAAGACCCCATGCGGTTGCGGTGTTACCGTTGATGTCGGTATATGTGCCGGGCACAGTTGCTTCGGTCTCTATGCGGTATGTCGGCATGGATGCGTGAGTGTTGTGACCATAGTCCCAACCGGCATGTATCACCTTCTCATTAGCCTCATATACTGCGGGCTTCTTAGCAAACTTAGCTTTCAGTTTGGCGAGCACCTTATCAACCGGACGGTCGAGGAGCCAGCATAGCAGACCGAGGGCAAGCATGTTCTTGCACTTCATGATGGCCTTGATGTCCATCCCGGAGTCAGCAAGAGTATGCTTCAGCAGAGTGGTCATGGGCACGAGCATGATTCTGTCTGGATTGATGCCCAATTCTGTGATCGGATCTTCTGTCTGATAGAGAGCCTTCTTAAGATTAGCAGGCGTGAAAGAATCTCCGTCGCAGATTATGATTCCATCCGGTTTCAGATATTTCAGATTAGTTTTCAGGGCAGCGGGGTTCATCGCTACGAGCACGTCGGCACTGTCGCCGGGAGTATGGACGTTTTTGCCAACGCTCACTTGGTATCCGGAAACGCCACTTAGGGAGCCTTGCGGGGCACGGATTTCTGCCGGATAGTCGGGAAAGGTGGAGATTAGATTACCTTCGCCTGCCGAGACGTTTGAGAAGATATTTCCGGCGAGCTGCATGCCGTCGCCGGAATCACCGGCGAAACGGATCACTACCTTCTCTATAGTCTTTACATTTGTTGACTGTAGCATGTGTTTGGTTAGATTTAGGTTTAAAAAACACTGGCAATCTGTCAATAGATTGTCGCGCAAAGTTAGAAACTTTTTTTATTAAGAAAAAATTTAGGGAAATAAAAATTCAATAAATTTTTTCAATCCCTGTTTTATTTGCCTCATATATTAATAATATGTGGATTTTGACTGTTTTTTTGGGGGGCTGATACCGATTCGGCATTTTGATTTCAGAATGCTGAGCCGTAGGAGGCACGGTCGAGAGAGCGGTAGCCGATTGCCTCCGCGATGTGGCGGGCAAGCACATTCTCCGAGTTGTCGAGGTCGGCGATTGTACGCGCCACCCTAAGGATGCGGTCAAAGGCACGTGCACTCATGTTGAGCCGAGTCATGCGCTCCTTCAGTTTGGCGAGTCCCTCCTCATCGGGCCATGCATACTTATGGAGCAGGCGGGAGTTCATCTGTGCATTGCAGTGTATCCCTTTCTCACCTTGAAACCGGAGTTGCTGAATGCTTCTCGCCGCTACTACTCTCTTGCGTATCTCCTCGCTACTCTCTGCCGGAGTCTTGTCTGCCATATCGTCAAACGCCACAGGCTGTATCTCTATCTGAAGATCGATTCTGTCGAGCAACGGACCGGAAATTCGGTTCATGTATCGGCTTACTGCCCCTGGCGCACACGTGCATCGTTTCGTGGGATGACCGTAATACCCGCATGGACATGGATTCATTGAAGCCACGAGCATGAACGATGCCGGATAGTTGACGGTATATTTCGCACGCGACACGGTGATTATACGGTCTTCGATAGGCTGGCGCAGCACTTCAAGAACGTGACGAGGGAATTCCGGGAATTCATCGAGAAACAGGACCCCATTGTGGGCGAGAGATATTTCTCCCGGCATAGGTGATGCCCCACCTCCGACGAGAGCCACCGGGGAGACCGTATGGTGGGGCGTGCGGAACGGACGGCTCGTCATGAGCATTGATCCGCGTGCGAGCTTCCCTGCCACCGAATGTATCTTGGTGGTCTCAAGGGCTTCTGCAAGACTGAGTGGCGGCAGTATCGAAGGTATCCGCTTTGCCATCATTGATTTCCCTGATCCCGGCGAACCAATCATAAGGAGGTTGTGTCCGCCGGCACAAGCCACTTCGAAAGCCCTCTTGACGCTCTCTTGTCCTTTCACCTCTGAGAAGTCAAGGTCAAATGACTGTATTCCTGCCGCGAACAGCTCACGTGTGTTGATTCTTACGGGTTGCATGTCGGAATTGTCGGAAATGAGGGATATCGCTTCCATGAGATTCTTTACCCCATATACCTCAATCTTATTCACGACAGCCGCTTCCGTGACATTCTCAACAGGCACGATAAGTCGCTTGAATCCCAGTTCACGGGCTTTCACCGCCATGGGAAGAGCACCTTTGACCGGGAGCACAGAGCCGTCGAGCGAGAGTTCCCCCATCACCATATAATCGGCGAGATGCTCGGATGGAATCATATTATGCGCAGACAGAACCCCGATTGCCATAGGGAGGTCGAACGCGGCACCCTCCTTTTTTATATCGGCGGGCGCGAGATTGATTGTCGTTCCACGTCGGGGGAATTTTACGCCACTGTGGGTGATGGCGGAGACCATTCTCAGATGACTCTCTTTCACAGCAGTGTCGGGCAGACCGACAATGGAGAAAATCGATCCGGCACCTCCGTCGGTCTCTATAGTGACGGGAAATGCATCAATGCCCTGTATTGAGGCGGAATATACTTTTGTGAGCATCAGGATAAGATTCAGGTGATTGGGGATATTGGCTCATTTATGCTTTTTGGAGGGAGGGTACACTTCCCGAAATGAAGACAGTGCGTCGGCAGGATCCGATCCACGATAGCGTTGGTTGCCGTCGGGGGAGAATACTATGAAGAAAGGGGAACGCGTCACATTAAGAGAAATCAGCCGGCTGTCGGCGAGCCCGGCAGGCATCCATCCTCTTATCACGGCTTTAATCGAGTCGCTACGAAGAGGTGATTTCCATGCTATGGAATCAGCTTCAAGACAGATGTCGGCAATCACTCTTGTCGTGGAGTCGGGATATTCAGCGGCGAGTTTTCTTATTGAATCTACATACTCTTTTCGTTGCCCGAATCCTGAATTCCAGAAGAAAAGTAGGGTGGCGTTCACGGACTCTGTCCGTATTGTGTCTATTCCATGATGCAATGACCTTACCGCCATTGTCTTAAGTTTCCCCGGCGTCTTCACGTAATTATCCGGTTGGTCAGCACGTCCGATCATGTCGGTCCATTTCGGATGGCGGGCGTCATCCTCAAGAGCGAGCCATAGCCTTCTGAAAAGATGTTCATTCTCTTTTCTTGAAAATTCGGTGAGCAACAAGAGTGCTGACAGGGGCGATGATGGATCCTTCATGACGAACTCACCGACAGCCTCATTCCTTTTCGCCATATTGTCAGATGCCAGGATCTCGGCATTCTGTTGCCGCCATGCCGACAGTTCTTTATTTATATCGTTGCCATCCACATCCCATGAATAGGGGTTAGGGCTTTTCCCTGTGATTTTTATGTCATGTCCGCGTTGGGCATATATTGCCATAGGGATTTTTCCGGTTCCGGAGATATACACGATGGATGGTCTTACGGTCCGTCCTTTCACTACGGCTTTACCCCCGACCACGGGAGCTACCGTCTCGATCAACATTCCGCCTCTGCTGTCGGATGCATAGTATGCAATCTTGTAATTGGCGTTTATCTCGGGCGAAAGCTCAAACTCCAATGAAAATGAATTGTTTCTGCATGCGGCAGTGAGCAATAGAATGGATATGAAAAAAATGCGTATAATAGAAATCATACGCAAAAGTAACATATTTATTTAAGTCTCGCAACCGAGAAATAACGGAGAATAAAAAAAATACGGTCCTATTGGGATAAAATCACCCCTCTTTAATTTCAAAATCATCAGGAAGGGAGAAGGATGCCTGAGTAATTGATGCAGACGCAAGCAAGTCGAGAGGCAGTTCGGTCAATACTCCGGTCTCGACGTTCGTGCCGATCACGTACCATCTGTTGTTGACGAATTTTATGCCGTAAGGGGCGAAGAAGATAGAGAATTTGCCATTCTCGTCAGGTCGTCTCAACACGAAGTTCAGCACGTTGTTGTTGTGCATCGCCTCCACCACGTCATATAGTCCGAATTTATCCTCCGGAAGGGCATCAAGGTAAATTCTTTTGCCTAATTTTCGCAGATCATTGTCAAGGTCGGAATAGCCGAGCCGTTGAAGCATCCATATCTTCAGCAGCGTGGAGTTGGAATAGGGATCTCCGCAGATGTAATACCTGTGGTGGTCGCTACGATCACATTCAATTCGTATTCCGAAAAGTTGTTCGATGGCATGCCTATGGTTATGAAACGTGCGGAGGGCCAAGGGGGAATTGTCCTCGTTGAGAGCGGAAGATAGCCAACATTCGGCAATCTCCTCGAATTGTATTTTTTCTGCATGTCGTATCGTGTCTACGAGCCATACATATCTTCGAAATAAGTCGCGTTTCATTTCAAAATTGTAAAAACTGATTGACTTTTGAGCATCATGTGTGAATCTTGATATGTGCCAGATTTTTACACAATCTCAAACATAAGTTTAAATAACTGCTTTCTGAACGCAAATGTAGCTAAAAAAAACAGAACGACAAAGATTCGTTCTGTTTTTTGCGATGTTTAAACATTTTTATTAAAATAATATGTAATATTTAGGGTGTGTAAGCAACCTTATCACATATTCCTTATACAAAGTCATCTCCGAATTTGGATTTTACCTCATTTACGATTAATCGTATTTTCTGTTCGTCAGCTATAGGATATATCAGTAGGGCATTCTCTGTGTCTGCCACAATATAGTCTTTCAACCCGGCGGCTACAATTATCTTGTCGCCGTTGGCGGCAAACATTGTACCGGAGCATCCGTTGGCGAGCACCTTGCAGTTCTGTGTCACGTTGCCATCGGAATTTCTCGGGGATGCCTCATAGAGGGCTTTCCATGTGCCGAGGTCACTCCATCCGAGATCTACAGTCTTTACAAACACGTTGTCGGCTTTCTCCATAATAGCATAGTCGATGGAGATAGATGTGGCATTCGGGAATATGCTGTCGATGAATGCCGGCTCAGCAGGCGTGCCGTAGACTCCCTCTTGATTAGGAGTGAATAGCTGGTAGGTGTCGGGGTCATATTTCTCGAAGGCTTTCAGTATGCTTTCTGCCGACCATAGAAAGATTCCGGAGTTCCAGAAAAATTCCCCGCTTGCCAGAAACATCTCTGCCATCTTCAGGTCGGGCTTCTCCGTGAAAGATTTCACCTTCTTTATGCCGGGATAGGATGCCTCGGGCGCACCTTGCTGTATGTAGCCGTATCCGGTGTTCGGACCGGTAGGCTGTATGCCGAGAGTCAGTAGGCGGTCGCCGTTTTCAACAAACTCAAACCCTTCTCTGATAGCCTTCTCAAACTCCTTCTCCTTCAGCACGAGATGATCTGACGGTAGGGTGACTATAGAGGCGTGTGGATCAAGTGCGCAGATATGTCGTGCCGCCCAGCAGATACATGGTGCGGTGTTGCGTCGGGATGGTTCAAGGAGTATGTTCGACTCTCGGATTGCCGGGAGTTGTTCGCGGATTATGTCGGCATATTGACGGTTGGTGACGAGGATTATGTTCTCCTGTTTCACCACTGACGATATCCTGTCGACAGTGAGTTGCAGCAGGCTTTTGCCTGTGCCGAAGAAATCTAAAAATTGTTTCGGGCGGTCGTTGCGGCTGAAAGGCCAGAATCTGGAGCCGACACCGCCACACATGATTACGCAATAGCGATGAGAATTCATACTGTCCTGTTTTTTTAGTTATAAATGGCGGAGCAGTGGTTCCGCATTCATTTGGTCAATAGGTCAGGCTTCTGTGGCGGGCCGGAACTGATGTTTCACGCCTTCAACCACATTAAGCATGTAGTCGCCGAGTTTTTCAGCCTCATTGATTAGATCCATGAAGAAGATACCCTCCTGATAGCCGTATTCCTTATTATTGATGTTAAATATGTTGGAGTCTCGGAGATTGTTGCGGAGATTGTTGATTTCCCGCTCCTTGTTATAGGCCTTTATGATGAGAGAGTCGTCGGGGGTCTCCATCTCTTTCAATATCTGCATCATGTTGGCGAAGGCATCGTCCACAAGCACAAACATATTGTCGATTTCATTGAACACTCCCGGAGTGAACTTGACATGGTTCTGATGCTGGCGAGCCACCGTCTTTGCCACGTTGAAGCATCCATCGGCGATTGATTCGATCTCGCTCACCACGCGTAGCATGCCGGCTATACGCATTTTGCCTTCGGGGCTGAGACGTCCTTCCGACACATGGTTGAGATAGTTGCCGATCTCAATCTCCATTCTGTCGGAGATCTCCTCATATTTCTCAAGACGGTTGTAGGTCTCTGAGTATGCGGAATCTTTTTCCGGAAGATGCAGGATATCCTTTGCCATTTTAAGCATACGGGATACGCGCTCGCCGTAGACTACGATCTCCTTCTGTGCCTGGGTTATATTTAACTCGGAGGCAGAAAGCATTCCGCGTCCGATATATTTGAGAGAGAATTCCTCCTCCATATCCTTATTCTTGGCGGGCATTATCCAGCATACTATCTTCACGTATAGCTTGGTGAACCATATCATGATCATAAGGTTGCAGGCATTGAATACGGTGGGGAACATCGCGAGTCCGAAGGCTACGGATGCCTGGGCTTTTGAAGTGAGTCCGCCTTTGGGATCAAGCAGGGTGGAGTCTGCCATGGCAGACTCCTGCATGGCATCGATGTCGAGTGGATTTATGCCGTTGCACCATTGGGTGATGTTTGCCACCAGTTCCATAAACGGATGGAAGATACACAGCACGATAATGGATCCTATCACATTGAATAGCACATGCCCCATAGCGGTGCGTTTTGCGGCAAGATTACCGCTGAGTGACGCAAGGATAGGAGTGATGGTCGTACCGATATTGCCGCCAAGGATTATCGCGCATCCGAGAGAGAATGATATCCATCCCTGAGAACACATTATAAGGGTTATAGCGAATGTGGCTGCCGAGCTTTGTGCCACCATTGTGAGTATTATGCCAATGAAGAAGAAGATTAGTACGGAACCATATCCGAGGGTAGTATAGTTTGTCACGAAACTGAGCATTTCGGGATTTGCTTTCAGGTCAGGCACGTATTTGCTGATGAGGTCAAGACCCATGAAGAGGAAGCAGAAGCCAATCAGGAACTCACCGAACGATTTGTAGGTGCTCTTTTTCATGAACAGCATCGGGACACCGACAGCGAGAAGCAGGATGCTATAGTCGGATATGCTGACCTCAAAAGAGAAAGCGGAGATGATCCACGTCGTGACGGTTGTGCCTACATTTGCGCCGAAAATGACCGCCATGGATTGGGCGAGGCTCATTAGGCCTGCGTTGACAAAGCTGACGACCATAACGGTGGATGCGCTCGAACTTTGTATCAGAGCTGTGATTACGATGCCGGTAAGAATGCCGGTGACTCTGTTTTTTGTCATGATCCCCAGGATATTACGCAGACGGTCGCCTGCAACTTTCTGAAGACCCTCGCTCATCACCTTCATACCATAAAGGAAGAGGCAGACGGCGCCTAATAGACTGATGAAGTCAATAATTGTATAGTTCATCGGAGATGGTGTGATAATTTGTTTGTGGCAAATTTAACTAAAATTTTAGAACTTGGCAAGAGGATTTGGCGGTTTGGGTAGAATTGGCTATTTTTGCCGATGAATTTGGACCCTGATTTTTATTAAATGGGGCATTATCAGTGATGGAAACAATATAGATATGGATTTGAATATAATAGTTGCGGCAGGAAGAAACGGAGAGATTGGGCGAGAGGGTGACCTTATCTGGCGTATATCGTCTGACCTGAAGCGTTTTCGCAGTCTTACAATGGGTCATCCCATAATAATGGGACGAAAGACTTGGGATTCGCTCTCCAAGAAGCCGCTCCCCGGCAGAAGAAACATTGTGATGAGCAGAAACGCCGGTCTTGACGCTCCCGGAGCGGAGGTTGTGGATTCTCCCGAGGCAGCATTGCATCTGACGGAAGGGGAAACTCCATTTGTGATGGGTGGCGAACAGATCTACAGGATATTCCTGCCATACGCCACAAGGATATATCTGACGGAGATTGATGCCTCCTGTGACGATGCTGATGCATGGTTGCTGTTCCCTCCCGACTCCGGGCAATGGCGTCCCGAAGAGGTCGGTGAGATTGAGCATACACCGGATGGCATTGCCTACAGATACGTGACTTACGAGAAAATACAGACCAAGTGTTAAACGGAATACGTCGCCGCGACTTACAGATAGTAATAATTCTGAATACAAGACTTCTACGATGAAAATAGTGATAATAAATAAAAGTGATCGCACGGGAGGGGCAGCTATGGTCAGCATGCGTCTTATGCAGGCTATGCGTGATGCCGGTATAGATGCCCGTATGCTGGTGGTCGAGAAACTGACGGATTCTCCCTATGTGGTGAAGGCTGCCGGATCGCTTAAGATAAAATGGAAATTTCTCGTAGAACGACTTAAGATTTTTATTCTTAACGGCTTCCGGCGCGACACACTGTTTAAGATAGATACCGGTGCGAAGGGGCTTCCATTGTGGCGTCATCCGTTGGTGAAGGAGGCGGATGCGGTGTTGCTCAACTGGGTCAATCAGGGGATGCTCTCCCTCTCTGGTATAGAGCGGATGAAGCGTCTGAACAAGCCGTTGATATGGACGATGCATGATATGTGGTGCATGACCAGCCTATGTCATCATGCAGGGGGATGCACGGGCTACCATTCCATTTGCAACTATTGTCCGTTGCTTGGCAGACTGAGTCCCGACAAAATAGAGTCGGCGATGGTATGGGCAGACAAGAACCGGATCTACGACACGTATCCCTACATGAAATTTGTGGCAGTGAGCAACTGGCTTTATAATCGGTCAAAGGAGAGCTCACTGTTGAGATATAATAAGGGCGTATACGTCATACCCAACGTCTTCCCCATTGACCGTATCAAGGAGGTGAACCATCCCCCGCTGAAGGGTAGAAAGATACGTATAGGATTCGGTGCCGCCCGTCTTGACGATCCTATAAAGGGTTTCCCTGTGCTTATAGATATGACTCGGGTGCTGAAAGAGATGTATTCCGAAATAGCGGATGAGTTGGAATTGGTCACGTTCGGAGGCATCAAGGATGCTTCCTTGTTCAGAGAGATAGCGATAAGCCATCGTCATCTCGGCGTTGTGAGTGGGGAGGATGCCATACGCAAGGTGTATGAGGAGGTTGATATAGTCGTGTCGTCGTCAAGCTACGAGACATTGCCTGGCACTCTTGTGGAGGCACAGGCTTACGGGTGCATACCTGTAAGTTTTAACCGGGGGGGGCAGAGCGATATTATTGATCATCTGCAGACCGGCTATATCGCGCCATATTCATCTGATATGCGTCAGGCGGCGATGAACCTTTCTGTTGGCATATTGTGGGCGTGCAGCAAAGTTGTTGACGAGGTGGAGATGGAGCTGATGCGCAAGGTGATGCAATATGAGGTGAGACGCAGATTCTCACCGCAGGTGGTGGTGGATAAGTATATAAGGTTGATAGAGGAATGTAAATCAAATATTTAGTATTATGGCACGCGACCTTATAAGCAGATACGTATGGATAGTCGACACCCTGTCGCGCTACGAGCGGCTCACCCGTGAGGAACTGAATGCGCTATGGGTGAAGTCGCATCTTTCCGACGGCACACCTCTGCCGGAACGCACGTTTCATCATTACCGTCGTGCCATAGAGGAGAATTTCCATCTTGACATCTGCTGCGACAGTCGCGGACGTTACTACATAGACTCCGACACCTCACGTCAGGGACGTGCGTTCACCAACTGGATGCTTGATTCATATACGGTCAGCAGTGCCCTCAAGGATACCCACGTGCCTATAGAGCGTGTGGAGATTGAGGACGTGCCGTCGGCGAGGCAATTTTTGCCACAGGTGCTTGAGGCGATACGCTATTGTCGGAAAGTTGTGTTCACCTATGCAGGATTCAACCGCTCCAGGGCAGAGAGAGGGATTGTGTTTCGCCCTTATCTCGTGAAGAGGTATAAGCAGAGGTGGTACATGATCGGCTTTAAGGAGAAAGGGGAGGCGATACGCACGTATGCCCTTGACCGTATGACCGATATGAGGATAATGCGCGACTATTTCGATATGCCGGCAGATTTTAATCCGGATGATTATTTCGGCAATATAGTGGGCGTCACCACCTCCCTTGCCCCGGTGAAGAACGTGCGTCTCAAGGCCACACCCACTCAGGCTAAATATTTCCGGGCATTGCCGCTCCACGTGTCGCAGCAGGAGGAGGTGCACGATAGCTATTCGATTTTCTCCTATAGGCTGCAACTCAACTATGAGTTGGTGCATGAGATACTCGGACTCGGGGTGGCTGTTAAGGTGCTTGCACCGCAGGAATTGAGGGTGATGGTGGAGACGGAATTGAAGGAGACTTTAAAACAATATCAACAAGATAAATAATGGATAACGGGAATCGAAACCGGAAGTTGCCGGATAGTATATATGGCGAGGTTTCGGCATCATGTGCCGCTCTGCTTCGTCGTCATGCTGTCAGCGTTAGGTCAAACGTGCGCGACGCTCTTGCCGCCATCAACAGATTGTCTGGGGAGTCGATGACGCTGTTTGCAATTGATGATGCCGGCAATCTTGTGGGCACGGTCACTGACGGAGACGTGAGGCGCGCGCTTATAGCCGGCGCCGATATATCTGACTCCGTGGAGAGCGTGATGCATAGGGATTATCTTTATCTCACCCCGGGAGAAGACTGGTGCCTTCGCATTGCGGAGGGGAGACGCCGGCGTCTGACGCTGCTCCCCGTGGTGAGGTGCGGGCATATAATCGACATCGTTGATCTGAGCGCCATAAAGACGCGTCTGCCCATTGATGCAGTGCTTATGGCAGGAGGAAAGGGGGAGAGGTTGCGCCCGCTTACGCAAGACACACCAAAGCCGCTGCTGACCGTAGGTGAGAAGGCGATAATAGACTATAACGTCGATGAGCTGGAACGTTGCGGCGTGGAGCGGATATTCGTGACTGTCAACTATCTGGCGCATAAAATAGAGTCGCATTTCCGTCAGCGCACGGGGCGTGCGAAGGTGACTTGCATCCGTGAGCCAAAGCGTCTCGGCACGATGGGTAGCATGGCTCTGATTGACGGGATACACAGCGACAACGTGTTGCTGATGAACTCCGACCTTCTCACCACCCTTGATTTCGAGGAGATGTATCTGCATCACGTAAGAAGTGGGGCTGACCTCACGATGGCGGCGGTGCCCTACACCGTCTCTGTCCCCTTCGCGATTATGAAGATGGAGGGGAAGCGGGTGAAGGGATTGGAAGAGAAACCCACCTACAACTATTTTGCCAACGGTGGCGTTTATCTTATGAAAAGCAGTCTGCTCAGCCGTATAGTGGCGGGAGAATATCTTGATGCTCCGGATTTTATAACATCATTGATTGCCGACGGCGGAGAGGTGGGGTGCTATCCGATAGAGGGGACGTGGATTGATATAGGCTCGCCCGACGATTATCGCTATGCCAACGATCTGATGAAACGTCGTGTGGGGTTCAAATAAGAACGTAATAAACGGAAACATAACCAAAAACGAAATAAAACATGGCAGAATCTAATTTTATAGATTATGTGAAGATTCTTTGCCGGTCAGGAAAGGGTGGCGCAGGAAGCCGTCATTTCCATAGGGCGAAGTACGTGCCAAAAGGCGGACCCGATGGCGGCGACGGCGGACGTGGCGGTCATATTATACTTAAAGGGAACCGCCACATGTGGACGCTCCTCCCTTTGCGCTACCAGCGTCATGTCTTCGCTACCGACGGACAGAGCGGCGGCGCGGGACGCTCCTTCGGCAAGGATGGGGAGGACCGCATAATTGAGGTGCCTGTGGGCACTGCCGTATTTGATGCGGAGACGGGTGAATTTTTATGTGAGATAACGGAAGACGGCGAGGAGATAAAACTTCTTCGTGGAGGAAAGGGTGGTCTGGGCAACTGGCATTTCGCCACATCCACCAACCGCGCCCCACGTTATGCCCAGCCCGGACAGCCCGCCATTGAGAAGGCGGTGGTGCTGGAGCTGAAGCTGCTTGGCGACGTGGGTCTTGTGGGATTCCCGAATGCCGGAAAATCCACGCTGCTCTCCGCAATGTCGGCGGCAAAGCCCAAGATTGCCGACTATCCCTTCACGACGATGGAGCCGAGTCTTGGCATTGTCAACTACCGTGGCGACAAATCATTTGTGATGGCGGATATTCCCGGCATCATAGAGGGTGCCAGCGAGGGCAAGGGTCTCGGACTCCGTTTCCTGAGGCATATAGAGAGGAATGCCGTGCTGCTCTTTCTCATTCCCGCCGACAGCGACGACATAAAGAAGGATTACGAGATTCTTCTAAATGAGCTGAAGGAGTTTAATCCGGAATTGGCAGATAAGAGCCGGGTGCTCGCCATATCAAAGTGCGACATGCTTGACGATGAACTGCGTGAGGAGATTGCCGCCGAGCTCCCGGAAGGTATCCCGACAGTGTTCATATCGGCAGTGACGGGGCAGGGCTTGACTGAGCTGAAGGATATACTCTGGCGCGAGATTAATTCTGAGGAGAATCAGGTGAAGAGCACCATGACCCATCGTAATCTCGACGTGCGTCATCGTGTGGAGGAAGAGGATGAGTTCATCTTCCATCAGGATGACAATGAGGATACAGACTTCCCGATTGATGATGAGGATTGGGAAGATGAATTCTGGGACGAGGAAGACAGCGTAAATGGATAAACCGATAGAGATAGATCTTCACGGCATTCTGCGGTCGCGCCTTCCGAGGAATGTCGGGAGGATTGTGCCCGGATTTCTGATCTCCGGACTGGAGAGACTGATACGCCAGAAGGAACTTAACGAGATGCTGCGTGCCGCTTTCCCGGCACGCGGGTCGGCGTTTGCACGCAAGATCCTGGAGCATCTCGGAGTGACGGTTGAGGTGAAAGGTCTGGAGAATCTTGAAGGGCACCGTCGTCTGATGTTTGCCTCTAACCATCCGTTGGGCGGACTTGACGGCATCGCGCTCATAGCCGTGCTTGGTGAGAGATATGGCGACGACGGCATACGCTTCCTTGTCAACGACATGCTAATGAATGTGGAGCCGTTGCGCGACATGTTTATCCCTGTCAACAAATACGGACGCCAGGGGCGAGACAGGACACGCGCTATCAAGGAGGCATTGGAGTCGGAGATGCACATATTGCAATTCCCGGCAGGGCTCGTGTCGCGTCTGCAACCGGACGGCACTATCTCCGACCTTGAATGGCAGAAATCATTCGTGGCGAAATCCATAGAATCGCGGCGCGATGTCGTGCCCGTGAAATTCGAAGGGATGAATTCCATGGTGTTCTACCGCACGGCGAAATGGCGCAAGAAACTCGGACTGAAGGTCAACGTCGAACAGGCATTGCTCCCCGGTGAACTCTGCAAAGCAGGCGGGAAGCGGTTCCGTATAATCTTTGGTAAGCCGATAAGTTGGGAAAAATTGAAAGCGCGGGAAGAGAATCCACGAAATCTCGCGGCTGCATTACGAAAGATGGCTTATTCACTTGAATAAGCCATCTTTAAAAGTATTTTACAATTGTATTCACAGACTTGCCTTTAGAAAGGTGTGGTTTCATTCAGATGCCATCTTAGAAGCAAAAGATTCCCTTCCATATCTTTTATTGTCAACTCTTCCTCAGGGATACCGAGCCATTCAGTCTGATATTCCTCCCTTGTGACAGGTGACAGTATGGAACCATGGGCAGCCGGAAACATTTTGGGCAGTATGCCGCCAATAAGACCGCTGACCTTGATTTTACCTTCATTTGAAATCTCAGCCATACATAGATTACCGTTGACCACATACGTCAGCAGGAATGAATCCTGAAGAGGGATGAAGGTTTTTATCCAGTCATGCTTGGTCTGCTGCATGTAGAATTCCATACTCTCTCCAAATACGGAGTTTGGCATGGCATCAGGCAAAGAGAAAGTGAACAGAAGATCCGGAATGCCGCTGTTATTTATTTCATAGAGGGAATGGGTGAACATATCCATATAATATCCGGTATCTCCTTGCGATGACAGCAATCCCTCAAACATCGCCGTGCTTGGCATTTGTTGGGGAAGGACCGGAATATACTTACCTTCGGGTTTGAAATCCGAGGTGAATGTATATATCAGGAAGGCATCATCCCCCTCTGTATAAGTGCAATGATCTGTAGAACAGATATAATGCCCCTGGGTAAATATGATATGCCAAAGCAAAGACTCGGTCAACTTGACGCTTCTGATAAAGTTTCCCACTTCGTTATAAACATATACAGTCGAAGCCGGTGAAAGAATCGCGATGTCTCCGTTTGTGGTATTGACGGCAAAGTCAAGTATGTCGGGATATTCCCCGTGCCCATTCCCCTGAACGCCAATAGTATTCAAGAATTTACCGTCAGCCCCAAATGTAAGCACCTCCTTTCTTGAAGTCAGATCAAGAATATAAATTCTTCCATTATGTTCAATGATGCGGGCTGCATTTCCGATTGAAGCATTGGGAATGCTGTCGAGATGAATCCATTCATATTTGGAGATTAAATCACTTACCTTTACGATATGCTCCGAAGTATCCTTAAGAGATATATCCTTATCTTCTGTTTTTGTAGTCATACATGAAGACAAAATAAGCATCACTGCGAATACGAATGAAGTCTTCAGCGACATTGGAAATATGGTTCTCATATTGTTTGGAATTATGGTTGTCATCCTTGCTGAGGGATAAGAGAAAGTATCATTTTAGAGTATAGAATAGAAGGCTTCCATTCTTTTCTCCGGATTCCGATTCAAGATAGCCTATCAATTCATTGCCGTGTTGCCATCTTGGAAAGAAGGGGAACCCTTCCGATGTGGCGTTGACTGTGCCATTCTTAATCTGTCCCGTTTTGACATCATAGTAGCAGTATTGCCGCTGATTATCCAGAAGATAGCTCAACAGAACCATGTCGCCGGATATGAAACAATGAGTGGAAACCGCATATTGGGATAAGTTGCCGACATCAAGAGGTTTCCCTTCCGGGATCATACGTTTCCCAAAGTCATATCTGTATGCCGGATGCATCACTCCATCTTCATACATGTATAATGTATTGCCCTTTGAATCAAGCACGAATACATCATCCTGCATACGTTCCATGAACGTGTTTCCAACCCGGTATGAATCAAGTTCACCGACATCTGCAATCGGAATCAGATTGTCAATATGGTTCCCTTTCCTATCTGACATTATCACCATATTTGAATTAGACTTCAGATCAAGGTTGTCGGATAGGATGTTGTCACCGCAGATGAGTATGTTTTGAGCAGGATGATCCAATTGCACGTTCTCCAAGGGTTTTAGATCTGTGTCGTATTTAAGGATGGAAGCGGTGGCAATGTCCAATACGTACAGAGTGTCCTTGTCTGATGTAAGTGCGACAGGAGCGATATACTCGCCAAATCCATGACCTCTTGAGTTGATTCTTTTTGGAGAGATGCCATCTGCCAACGGATATCTTATAATCGATCCATTTTCGTCAAGAATGAACCACACGGAATCCGTGGCAACCAAATCAACGATATTACCGATTATGATGGAGTCATTATCAAGAGACACCTCACGGGTAAGTATATCCAAATCAATTTCACTCGGATCCATGGGGACAGAAGATAGATCGATCTGAATACATGAATTCCTTACAGACTCCTTGCATGAGGTCTGCATTACAATTGGCAATGCAGACACGATAATCACTATGATATTTTTCATTGGCGATAATTCATTAGTAACAATAGTTATAACCATGAGCATGGCATGTGCCGGAGTTCTCGAGATATTGCAACATGGGTGAACATGTTTCCATAGATGACAATAGAATTTGTTTCTTGTTCATAATCTAATATTTGTTTAGGTTATCTTTCCTTATATTTTGTTATCTCTTTCGGTACATATAAATTCTGTCTTTTTTAAATATGGCTTTTCAATACATATCTTATCAACACGATGCTTCCCTCACTAATTGGAGAATCCGCTATCGTAACTTTGGAGGGACTGATGACAGAAGTGAGACTCCCAATATTTTCAGAGTCAACTATACTGTACAAACCGGAGTCGTCAGAATAATCAATTATGGGGAAAGATATTTTTTCGTTGAAGTAAGCATTCAAGACATAACCTTTCCCGATTTCAACATTCCAAATAAATGTTATAAAATCTTTTAGGGTGTCGCCTCTTTTTAAGACAATAACCAAGTTGTCTCCGCAAAGCATTGTCTTAAGAGGTATTGTTTTTTCTGAACTGATTACTTCTAAACGAAGTTTTTCTAAATTTGAATAATGGTTTCCCAAATCAGATTTATTAATTCCCTTTTCTCCATAATCCAGATAATGCTGTTTGTTAAGCGTTTGAGTACCCGGATTGAACAAAAAAGAATAGTTCGTTATTCCCGGAGGGAAAAAAGCAATTTCTCCCGAAGGCATATCATGGAAACAGTTTGTCTGCATTGTCATGTCTGCCAGTATATAGTCATCATACTCAAAATTTTTGATTACTGTGCCTGATTCAGAATCATATACCATAATTTTCCGACTATCTTCCATCACGCTTTCTGGGATAAGCAGATGCTCATGATTGGAAATATCATGAATAAATCCGAAAAATACACCATCTTTTCCATTCCCCGGTCTTCTTGTAGGCAATAAGGATGCTTTTATCAGATTAAATTTAAAATCATAAAACAGTAACTGTGTAGGTGTCGCCACCTCGATACAGTCACTATGCTTGTTATATGATATGGCTGTGGCAATTGAATATTCGCCGGCACCATTCCCTATTTTATTGGTAGAATCTGATAAATATTTCCCGTCTGACGTATATACGAAAACCACATTTCTGCTATCAATTAAGATAATCTTATCATTGGTTCTCCACATGCTATTGAATCCGGATGGATAATGGTTATTGCCTAATTCAAGAGGAATAACCTCAAGTTTGTCCATTATGCTATCTACCGTAATATCTGTGGCTTCATCAAGGTTAATGATTGGTATTGAATCCGGACGATTACTCTTATTACAAGAATTTGCAATAAGAGTAATCATCATAATAATAGAAATACGATAATATAATCGAGAATTCATAGTACCCCGTTTTGTAATAGAAATTATTTTTTATTACCACGTGGAGGATTGATGCATGCAAATGTGGGATTACCGACATATTGGCAACGGTAATACATATATTCCCCACACATGGCAATCCGATTACCTTGAGTAAAGCACCTCCTATCTAATTCAGCACTACAAATTATGATTATTTCAGGCAAATCATCACCATCTGTCAGCGCTTCGATATTCTCTATAAGCAGAGAACAATAGGCATCCTTATTCTGGCTGAATGATTTTATGCCAAGATATCCTGCGGCTGTCAAGGCAACTGTTTCCATAGATGACAATAGAATTTGTTTCTTATTCATAATCTAATATTTGTTTAGGTTATTGTGGTTATAAAAAAGTCATTGAATTAAATTGATAAATTCAGTTTAATCATTTGAGGACTTCACGATAGAACAGTTCCTTCAAAATCCAAATTTTCCGCAATGACTGCCAACACACTGTCTCTTTTCTGAACAGGATACTTTACCATTCCAAGATACATGATGACTTTAGGTTGTTAGTCAATCTTCATTCTATATCGCAACAAAACTGCGCCGTCATTACGGATAATTGAATCGGCAACGAGCGGAGGACGATTAAACCCCATATCTAACTGATCATCCAGAAACTCTCCTCCGAAATTATATACAATATAAAAACTGTTTCCATACGCATCATCAGGAGCAATCATATTATTATGCATTGATATATTGTCATTAAAATACAGTTTGCCTGATTTTTCATCGTATATACAAGGCTCTGCCGTATCTTCATCCTTTACCGAAAGGCATATATACTTTCCTGCCATCATAGGCGTTGTAGTTAGAAATTGCCACCGCCTTTCTACCACATAATCCCTTGCCTTTGATTTATCCATTTCTGCTATCTCTATATTATTGAATGGTCGGGCAGTGTTAACCGACACATTGCCGATAAAGTTTCCGTCTTTGGCAGAGATCTTTGAGAATCCGTTGTATCCGGTTGATGAATATATAATAACCGAATCATTATCAGAAAGGAATCGTCTCATTCCAATCTTGTCTCTATGGTTATCATACGGATAGATTGAATGCTTTATGCTGAAAGAACTGTCAGCGATGTATAGCCGATTACCGTCTGAGTTCTCTATTTGGTTCACTCCCTCCATTGGCAACTCTGCAAGAATGAAACCTCCGTTACCCAATGGGCGAATAGCCCCGATGATAATAGGGGCATTATAGCTTCTTTTGAACATGCCGTTGTCGGAGCCATACTCATTTATCTTTTTCCCGAAGTTGTCAACAATAAATACCGATGAGTCTGTAACCGCGATGCAAGCAATCTCAAGATACTCTTGTTGCGCATGTCCCATTGAGTGTAATGTGAATAGCTGATTCCCATCCTTAGAATATGCATGTAACTTGTTTTTCCTTTTGTCAAGAATATATATCCCTTTGTCGGTCACCTGTAGTTCGTCAATGCCGGATATGGGATTCTCTATTGAGCCATGCAATGGAATGAATTCCACGGAATCAACAATTGTTGGTATTGTATTAGCCTGATCAGAATGTGAATAATCAATCTCATATAAAGTGGTTAAATCTGTACCGTTGCCCTTTTTAGTATTGTTGCAAGATACAAAAATAACGGAAACGATTCCTATGATAAGTGTAATTACTGATAATATCTTCATTGTCAAACTGTTATTTGTGGTGGTGGCATTTTACAGGCTTTTTCATTGGAAATACCCCTTCATCAGGACGAACCAGATTCTCACTCTCGATCCATTCTGCTTTCGGTTGGTCGCCATATCTTACGCTGTTAAGCGCAACCTCAATATACTTCTCTTTATTTTTGAGTCCCTCGTCATTGAGGAATATTTTTATCGGGAAGGCATAGTGGTTTTTATTTCTCAAAGCCAATGCCACGCAGTGGTTATGGTCGCTCCACAGAGGATTCTTTACTTCATACTCATAGACTAAGGTTTTGTCGGAGTTGGTATTATCTGGATTACGGAGCATGTTGATCAGCGGGGTAATATTGATGGAATCATTGCCGGTGGCTGCGATCAGTTCGGTCTCCATCATGTAGTCGGGTGACATGCCGATGAAATCTATTGCCAACGGATAGACTATTAGGGCATCCTTTACATCGGATTCAAAAACGGGACCGAGCAGGCTTGTGCCGACCTGACCATCGTAATGGTCAGACCGATATTGCGGATCTGGAGAGAATATCAATCGGGATTCGGCATCAGGATCTGACGTCATTTGGAATCCCTCCGGAGAGTTGACCGCCACATCGAGCGAATCCATTGACGCCCTGTAGGCATGTATATATTCATCATTGGAAGTTTTCCCTTTCGACATCTCACACCAATATACAAGTCGGTCGTAGCCAGGGACTGCATCATGAATCTCAGCGATTGTGGGAATCCATGAATAAGCAAATACGATGCTTATAATCAAAAAGGTTCTTTTCATCATAGTTTATTGAGATTACGTGGCTGTTATAAATATATTCGTCGTGGAAAAATTAAGAAGTATTGTCTAAACGGATGCTAATGGGTTTGAAAATATTGCAAAATTATACAATTCAAATGAAAGACACTTTCAAAATTGTATCAAATGTATTTCGATTTGTATTAAATGCTTCCCCATTCGCAAATATGATGTGTCTCACCCTAAATTCTGTCATTAAAATATGGGAAATTTCAGAATTTTTAGTGAATTTAGAAGTCTTTGAATGTATGTTGGGATTCCAGCATAATGAGGTTTAGACAACTTCAATTAAAAAGACTGATGAAATTCACAAGAAAGTATGGCGTTTTAACATTTCGGAATCAGTTTATACGACTTCTTGGGCGACTCTGCGACAATAGATATGAATCAGAAGCGGAGGAGAGATTGGATTTTACGTATTTTTTGTGGAAAAATAGATTTTTTAGGGTGGGGAGGTGTGAAAATCCGTTATTTCTGACTAATTTTGTAACTTAAACGCAAATGTAGTATTGTGGATGAGTGCGCATGTCGGCGGGAGAAGTCAGATTTTGCCACTTCAGCAACTATGACAGCTTGGAATTAACTCAAAAACATCAACAGATAAAGAATAATGGATAAAAACACCGTCACAGGATTACTGCTTATGGCAGTAGTGTTTTTCGGTTTCATGTGGCTGACGCCACGAAACACTCCGGAATCGGAACCGGAAGATTCCGGAAGCGTTCAGGCTACCGCTCCACAGGTAAGTTCGGTCGACTCGTTGTCAGACACGGAGCAGGAATGGCTTGTGAAAAATATCATTGAACATGGCGAGCAGGTGGTGCTTGCCGACAGCACCCACGCAGCCCGTCTCTCCGACGGCGCGATCAATCTCACTGCCGTAGGCGACTCCGTGAGTGGGACAGTTGCCGTAGATGGCAAACTCCTCAGCTGGAAGGATATATGCCGTGCCGACCTGAAGAAGATGTCGGTGCAGGAACAGCGCAAGGCTATCGAGATGGTGCGCACAGCCTCACTATCAATGGGACGCTACGGCAAGTTCTCCCGTTTCCTCTCCGGCACAGACTCCATCATCAATCTGGAAAATGATGTGCTTAAACTGCAATTGAGCGCAAAATCAGGCTCTATCACGCGTGCCGAGCTGAAGAAATACGACACGGAATACACTCCCGACGAAAGCCTCAAGCGCAAGGAGAGAGTGGTTATCTTCGAGAACGGCTCCAATACATTTGATTTCCAGCTACCCCTCCCGCAGTCGGTAAGCTCTGCCGATCTCTACTTCACTCCGAAGGTGGTCAACGACAGCACCATCCTCATGTCGCTCCCCGTGGCTGACGGTGCATTCTGGGGTATAGAATACACCTTGCCGAAGGGCGACAGCTACGTAGTTGGTATCAAGATTGTGCAGCAGGGGATGGCACAGGTGGTGGAGAGCAACAACCGCAACCTTCAGATCAACTGGCATCAGGACCTTATCCGTCAGGAGAAAGGAAAGATGTTTGAGGAGAGAAATTCCGCACTCTACTACAAGTTTGCAGGTGGCTCCGTGGAGAATCTTTCTGAGAGCAAGAACGACAGCGAAGAGCGTCAGGCAAAGATACGCTGGATCGGATTCAAGAATCAGTTCTTCTCTACAGTGCTTGTCAGCGAGAGAGCATTCAATACAGCCGACTTCCAGTCGACATTCCTGAAGAACGACCCCTATCTGCTGAAACGTTTCGACACCCAGGCAGTGGTCAACGACTACGACTGGCGTGCAGAGGTGCCGGCACAGTTCTCTCTCTTCATCGGTCCTAACCTCTATCCGCTTCTCTCGTCGCTCGACAAGAAGACAGTGGCAGACGAAGACCTCAACCTCACCAAGCTGATCCCACTCGGATGGTCAATTTTCCGTTGGATCAACACTGGCATAGTCATCCCGATATTCAATCTCCTCGGCTCGTTCATCTCCAACTACGGCATAATCATCCTGATAATGACGATACTCATCAAGCTCGTCCTCTTCCCGCTCACCTACAAGAGCTACAAGGGACAGGCAAAGATGCGTATCCTCGCCCCCGATATCAAGGAAATCAACGAGAAATATCCCGGCAACGAGAATGCCATGATACGCCAGCAGAAGACGATGGCACTCTACAACAAGGCGGGTGCCAACCCGATGGCAGGCTGCCTCCCGATGATGCTCCAGATGCCGCTCCTTTTCGCTATGTTCTCCTTCTTCCCCTCTGCGATAGAGCTGCGCGGACAGAGCTTCCTATGGGTGAAAGACCTTGCCGCGCCTGACGCCATAATCTCATGGAGCGGCAACATCCCGCTCGTGACCGAATATTTCGGCAACCACATCTCCCTCTTCTGTCTTCTCATGACCGTCACCAACATCATCTATACGCGTGTCAACATGCAGAACACCCCCGGTCAGATGCCAGGCATGAAATGGATGATGTATCTGATGCCCGTCATGTTCATGGTCTTCTTCAACAACTATGCTGCCGGACTTTCCTACTACTACTTCCTCTCGCTCCTGATCACAATCGTGCAGACCTACGCCTTCCGTTTCGTGATCAAGGAGGAAGACGTGCGCCGCACCATGGCAGAGAATGCCAAGAAGCCGAAGAAGAAGAGCGGATTCATGGCACGCCTTGAAGAGATGCAGCGTCAGCAGCAGGCTATGATGCGTGAGCAGCAGAAGCAGCGCGGCAACAACCGTCGCTGATCCTCTGCCGCCACGTCGGATAGAATCATATCTACGGGGGGACTGTGTTCATACAGGCTCCCCGTTTTTGTCAAATCAAAATAAACATGGCTGTAATATGAAAGACCTCCGCACAATAAGGATTTTTCTTGCCACCCTGTTCTTCATCGGTGCGGTGGCATATCTCGCGATAAGCGAGACGATACATCCGATGGCAAGGATAGTGCCGGAAGTGCAGATTGTCCCATCGTTGCTGGCATCCGGACTCGGTGCGATTGTGGTATGGTTTGGCATAACGTTCCTTTTCGGGAGGGTCTATTGTTCAGCCGTATGTCCGGTGGGGATATTGCAGGATCTTATCATATTCCTACGCAGATACATCCGTCCGCTGCGTCGTCCCTACTCTTATAGGAAGCCGGTTCAGTTCAGGTATCATCTCCTCGTCATCTATCTGTTCTGCCTTGTGGCGGGAGTGACGTTGGTGTCGTTTGCGATAGAGCCGTGGCACATCATGCAGAATATCTGTGGAGCGTTTCATCCGTCGAGGATGGCTGCGGTATGGCTGACGCTGGGGGTGGGGGTCCCCGTGGGCATTATTGCCGGGATAGTCTCCCTGCTGCTGCTCGTGGTCTTCTCCCTGCTGACGGGGCGCGGATTCTGCACCATGGTATGCCCTATAGGGACGGCATTGGGATGCTTCGGCGACAACACTCTCTATCATATCGAGATTGATCCCGACAAATGCGTCAACTGCATGAAGTGCGAGGAGATATGCCGCTCGCAATGCATAAAGGTAGTGGGCAGGCACGTCGACAATTCCCGGTGCGTGAGATGTTTCGACTGCGTGAAAGTCTGTCCGAACGACGCAATACGTTTTCAGGTAAACCGTAACATGCGTGTCACCCCCATGGTGCGCAAAGTGAAGAGAGGGGTATGAGTGATCCCTGTTTGTTAGTGGGGTTATTAGTGCTCCCTGTTTTGTAAAGGTGAAGATTAAAAATAACAAAATAAATGAAACAATATCTCGAACTGCTCCGTCATATCCTTGATGAGGGGCACAAGAAGAGCGACCGGACCGGGACAGGCACGATCTCCACGTTCGGCTATCAGATGCGTTTTGACCTGTCGGAAGGTTTCCCAATTCTGACCACAAAGAAAGTGCATCTCAAGAGCGTCATCTATGAGCTGCTTTGGTTTCTGGCAGGCGATACCAACGTGAAGTATCTTCAGGACCACGGTGTGCGAATCTGGAACGAATGGGCGGATCCCGATGGCAATTTAGGGCATATCTACGGTTTCCAGTGGCGTTCATGGCCCGACTATGACGGAGGATTCATCGACCAGATCTCGGAGGCGATACATACGATAAAGACCAATCCCGATTCACGGCGTATAATCGTGAGTAGCTGGAACGTTGCGGATCTCGACAACATGAACCTGCCCCCCTGCCATAGCCTATTCCAATTCTACGTCAACGACGGCAAACTATCGTTGCAGCTCTACCAGCGCAGCGGCGACAGTTTTCTTGGTGTGCCCTTCAATATCGCCAGCTACGCATTGCTCACCATGATGGTGGCGCAGGTGTGCGGACTACAGCCGGGAGAATTTATCCATACTCTTGGCGACGCCCATATCTATCTCAATCATCTCGATCAGGTCAGGACGCAGCTTGAACGTGAGCCGAGAAAATTGCCGGTGATGAAGATAAATCCGGAGGTGACGGATATATTCAAGTTCCGTTATGAGGATTTCACGCTTGAGGACTACGATCCGTGGCCCGCAATCAAAGGAGAGGTAAGTATATAAAAATCATTGACGGAGCGTCTCACGACGTCCCGTCAACTTGCGCTTTAATTAATTGATTTTATCAGTTCCCTAATTTTTAATTTACACCTAATTATCCATTTGTTTCAGTACCCGTCAAATAAGAAATATTTGTGCATTTCTACTGCTCGAAAGCGAGAATTTTCCATTTTGTTTTTAGAAAACTAAAAAACTAAAAAGAGTTTTATCGTTTTCGAGTGCAAAATTAATATGAGAAAAAAAGAAATGCAAATTTTTTTTGAAAAAATTTTATCAAATGTCCCAAATCGTCCCAAAAAATCACCTTTTGACCAATAAATGAGCCGAAGAGGGGAGAAAAAACTTGAAAAAACACGGAATTTTCCCTCCGATTGCCCCATGACGCCCCCAAAATTGTACCTGATTTTGATTATGGTTTTCCAAAAAATAAAGAAATATACAAGGCAGTATAGAGTTAATTTTTTACCATATTCATTTGATGTATATTTGAATTTTTTACCCTATCTTTGTAGGGTAAGTTGCCAACAAAATATCTTCCTCAATTATTGCAACTTCAATGTTACCTTTATTATAATCATAATAACTTTAAATATATATCAATACGATGATTACCCGTATATTTTTATTATTGGTTCTCTCTTCAATATTATTCTGTTGCACGAATACCCAACCAGACAACAGACTTACGGAAGTAGCAGACCTGGTTAATAAAAATCCCCAAAAAGCATTAGATTCAATTTATTCCATTCCGTATTCAGAACTGTCTGATGCTGACAAACATTTGTTTGATTTCTTATTAGTTAAATGCAGCGATAAGGCATTTGTAACTCATACTTCCGACTCTCTTATTTTAAAGGTTATCAATTATGAATCCAAGAACCGGCATTTAGGCAGATACGCAGAAGCATTGTATTACGGAGGTCGTGTATATCATGACTTGGGGGATATGCCTACTGCATTAAGCTATTATCAAAATGCATTGGATTTAGTTTCAACCGAATCTATGAATAATTCAATAAGAGATAATATCCTCAGTCAAATCAGCGGTGTGTTAAATTCTCTCAGATTGTATGAACAAGCCATTCCATACGTAACAGAGGTTATTAAGTCAGACTCTTTGTCTAATGATTCAATAAATCTCATGTATGACACGGAACTGTTAGGTTCGATTAATCTACATGCAAAGAAGTTTGATTCCGCAGAATCTGCTTTCAAGAAAGCAATAAAGATTGCCAAAAGAGTTTCCCCGGATGATTCTATAAGGCAATGCATGTATCTGGCTGCAACAAAATATAATAAAAATCAGATTGACTCTGCATTAACATTGATTCGCCCTACGTTGAAAAATATTGATTCTATATCAAGAAATGTAGCTTTAGCGTATGCCGGATATATCTATAAGAAAGCCGGTATTGCTGACACAGCTATCATGTATGCTTCAGAACTTATCAAAAGCAAAGATTCCCTAAACCGTCATACAGGATACCATATAATTCTTTCAAAAGAATTTAAGGGACACATTCATCCGGACTCTGCACAAAAATATATATATGATTACTCTGTAATTATCAACTCTCTTCTTAATAAAAATGGGAATAATGAGGCTTTAATGCAAAACTCATTCTATAATTATCAACTTCACCAACGCGAACGTATCAAGACTGAAGAGTATAATAACAAACTGCAAATTGGAATAATTATCTTTTTACTTATCACGGGAATCCTGTCTATTTCTTTGTTATACATGAAAAACAAGGATAATTCCCAACGATTAAATCTAATTTATGCACTTGATAAGCTACAGATACTGAGTTCAGATCTTCAAAATGCCTCCGCTGAAAAGGGATTCGGAAATAAATGTATATATTTACCCAAACTCAGTATAAGTAATGATTTAAATAGCAATACACATAGCATTTCCCATAAAGATAATAACTTTTCTATAATTTCAGGCGATATACCGGATTTAAGAATAAAACTAAGAAATGAGCTTCTATCCATTCGTAACAATTATAAACCATCTCCTATATCTTCCGTCATATTAGAGTCAGAAATCTATAATAAGATTCAGAGTTATATCAAAAACGGAAAAGTTATTTCGGATAAAAATCCCATTTGGGCAGAACTTGAGGAAATCATTCTACAAGTTTCTCCAAACTTCAAACAAAGGCTAAATCTTTTGACCGTAGGAAAATTAAAACCTTCAGATATTCATACTGCACTTTTAATCAAATGTGGAATCTCTCCCACAAATATTGCTACATTAGTTGGACGAGCGAAAGCAACAATCGTTTACCGTCGAGAATCCCTTGCACTCAAGGTATTTGATGAGAAAACAGGCACAGATATAATTGATGATATAATTCGTTTATTATAAGATATATACAGCTTAATTTAATGTTCAGTTTTTGTTCGAATTTTAAAATTCGAACAAAAACTGAACATCTTTTTTACGCAATATCGAAAATAATGAAATAATTTTGCGAAAAACAAAAAACATCATTTATGAACGGTTTCCTTACTTTCCCAATCTTCATTGCGATGTTATTATCAACATCAATCGCACATGCATCTGACGACACGACCTATGTTGTGAGTGTTACACAAAGTCCAGACTCTGACTCAGACTCTGACTCAGACCCGGAACATGTAGACGACGGTCCGGTAAGACATCGTCTGCCATCTAAACCAGGAGTATGCATCATAACTCATGAAAGTGTAGACATTTCCTCAATATCTTCTGAAGAGATATATTTATATGATGTGTACGATACTAATGGTGGATGTATTGCATCTTTTACATCAGAACAAGACTTCACCAAATTCTTATATGAAACAACAGGTACCATCGAAATCAGACTCCGTATTAAAGGATATGTAATTCATGGTTATCTGGATTTATAAAATTAACGTTTAAAATCTCATGCTGTCTCAAACATTGATCAAATATAGCAGCCTATTTCTGAAAGGTGTTGACAATAACGGTCTCAGGATATTCCTGGAGTCCTCTCCTATATATCCGACCCTTCTCTCCGTCATCCAGACCCTACAATATGTCGGGTTAGACTGTAATGCCGGTCAATGTGATTGGGAATATCTGGAGAAAATCGGCTCTCCATTCCTTCTGCATCTGAAACATGACAAACAGGAAATCCTGATTATCGCCAAATGGGATAATACCAGTCATTCGCTGAAAACTTATAATCTGAAAAACAAGCGATGGGTTATAAAGGATAGAGCGGATGTGGAACGTTTTTGGAATGGGGTGGTGATATACACGAACGACCGACAGACAAGAGAATCCAATGGTTGGCAATTTGGGATTTTTATCCTGATCATATTGGGAATATCCCTACTTGCAACCATTTCTCTCCATCATGATAAGATGGCTGCAATCTATTACATCCCTATGATTTTAGGTTTCGTAATAAGCTGCTGTCTCTATATGAAATCGGATATGCCTTTAGGGGGTATGATTGACAGGCTATGCAACATATCGACTGCTACAGATTGTGAACGTGTGGATAAATCTTCCTACAGTTCCGTCGCAGGATTCAAGATGAGCTGTCTGTCTTTAGTATTCTTCCTATCCCAATTGGCAGCCTCCTCAATCTCGGTATTGATGGAAATATCCGGGAATCTAAGTTCCTTATATTCCATCTCCGCTGCTGCAATAATTCCGATGATTGGATATTCAGTCTATGGTCAGTTCAAGGTCGGCAAGATATGTCCGTTGTGTATTCTTGTTGCTGCCTGTGTTGCCGCAGAGGCTGCCATGTTTATAGGTATGTCCCGGTATTCCATAAATATAAAGGTATGTGTACTCTGGTCCGGAATATTCCTGATTACGGCACTTACATTAAGGCTTATCTCAGACTATCGTTCAAAAAATAATGAACATGCCGTTGAGGAGATGGCGTTGCTGAGGCTAAAACGTCGGGAAGAGATAATTTCATTGGAAAGCACTCCAATAAAGGCTATTGAATCACCGATATGGTTTGGGGATGAAAATTCTCCAATCAGGGTGACAACCGTAATCTCACCGGGGTGTAACCATTGCCGTAAGGTTGTTGCAGAATTTATCCCATTACTGAAAACCGGATTGAGATTCCGATGGGATATAGTGCTTGGGGCAACCTCAAAAAAGGATTCCCAAGTAATTGACAGGTGGATTCAAGAATACCTGTCTGACAAGAATGGTTTCTTCAGGGAATTATCGGTATGGGGTGGCGGTAAAATTCCGAACTTACCATCATCAGATCTGAATACAGGGAATACCGAAATTTCTGAAATCAAAAAGAGTTTCAATATACTGATCTTAGGAATGAATATTTCAGGATTTCCCAGAATTATCTTGAATGACAGATTATTGTCATCCATTTACACTTCCTCTGATTTAGAATATATAATTACTGACAAAGTAGCTACTCTAAAATGATATCATTTTTCAAAAGCAGGTTGCAAAACAACCTGCAAACGTAAGTCGCAACGCGTTATGATGCGATAAATTTTCAATTTCAAACCTAAAACACAACAGAATGAAAGAGATTTCTAAACTACAGCTCATCTCCTTGACCGGAGGCTGGATAGACCCTGTGAAATGTCAGGAAGTGCAGGAAGAAGCCGCTGAACTTCCCCCTTGTGAAAGTCCTGATGACCCCGGTTACGACCAATGGGAGAAGTGGCTTGAACGATATGACAAATACTGTGGAGGTAGCAATATCTAAACGACTCCTGTCATTTAGATTACTGTAACAAATTAGTGGGGTAGATTAAAGGGTTAAGTAATATGCTATTCTTCATAATATATTTCATGAACCTATAATCCACCCCACTATAAGAATGACAACAAGAATTTCACAATATGTTTTGCAGATTATTATTTTTACTGTCAATCATTTCCCCGTTTATTCTCTCAGCCCAGATTGCGACTGAGATAAAGCTGGAACCGGCTATGGTCACAGTGAAATATGAAAGGAAAGTCGAAATGGACACCCTTGATAGAGGGAACAAGGCCAGAACTACCATACTAACACTGAAGGCTGGAAAAAATCATAGCGCATTCTATGATGCCAAACGGAAATGGATTGACTCAATTGAGTATCGGTATGATGATTTTTTCCGTGCGCAATACAATGGCAAGGAGTATTATGACTTTGTAGGAAAGACATCCAGCATTAAACTTTTCAAGAATTATCCTGAAGGGAAAATTAGGGTGCATGATTTCTTTGACATCTGCAGATGGAATATAGACGAGGATATGGAAAAGCCGGAATGGAATGTGACCGACTCAACTGCAAACATATTGGGCTATGAATGTATAATGGCCACGACCAAATTCAGGGGCAGGGTGTGGAATGTCTGGTTCACTCCGGAAATACCGGTTTCGGATGGTCCGTGGAAACTGTGGGGACTCCCCGGACTTATTCTTCATGCATCAGATTCCAATAATGACTACACTTTCTCTGCATTGGAAGTGAGCGACAGAAATCCGGGATATGTCGAGTATTTCGATTACAGACCCCAGCCTATCTTTGAGTCTACAAAAAGGATAAAATCTCTTCAGAGAAAATGGAAATCATCTCAGGAGAACATTGCCTACAGGATAGCGACGTCAGGCATGTTGGGTGACAAGACTCCGGATGTCAGCAAAATGAAGAAGACCTTTATACTGAAATACGATTTCGAAGAGACCGATTACCCTCATGAATAAATAGTGACTGATATATTTTTCAAAAGCAGGTTGCAAAACAACCTACAAACGT
Organism: Muribaculaceae bacterium Isolate-037 (Harlan); assembly: GCA_003762615.1. Lineage (GTDB taxonomy): Bacteria > Bacteroidota > Bacteroidia > Bacteroidales > Muribaculaceae > Lepagella > Lepagella muris. Next base: position 4,518 of record RIAZ01000028.1, on the reverse strand, counting down.
AAGTCGCAACGCGTTATGATGCGATAAATTTTCAATTTCAAACCTAAAACACAACAGTATGAAAGAGATTTCTAAACTACAGCTCATCTCCTTGACCGGAGGCTGGATAGACCCTGTGAAATGTCAGGAAATACAGGAAGAAGCCGCTGAACTTCCCCCTTGTGAAAGTCCTGATGACCCCGGTTACGACCAATGGGAGAAGTGGCTTGAACGATATGACAAATACTGTGGAGGTAGCAATATCTAAACGACTCCTGTCATTTAGATTACTGTAACAAATTAGTGGGGTAGATTAAAGGGTTAAGTAATATGCTATTCTTCATAATATATTTCATGAACCTATAATCCACCCCACTATAAGAATGACAACAAGAATTTCACAATATGTTTTGCAGATTATTATTTTTACTGTCAATCATTTCCCCGTTTATTCTCTCAGCCCAGATTGCGACTGAGATAAAGCTGGAACCGGCTCTGATCACAGTGAAATATGAAAGGAGAATGGTAACTGACTCGCTTGACAGGGAAAACAAGATTCGAATATCCTCAATGACCCTAAAGGCAGGAAAATCATACAGCGCCTTTTATGAAGCTAAAAGGAAGTGGATAGATTCTATGGAATACGTGAACGATGATTATATACGTTCATTATACAAGGGTAAGGAATATTATAATGTCAAAGGTAAATTGTGGCGTGTTAGAATCTTCAAGAATTATCCTGAAGGGAAAATCAGGACTCATGATTCCTTTGACCTGTGCAGCTGGAATATAGATGAGGATATGGAGAAACCGGAATGGAATGTGACCGACTCGACTGCAAACATATTGGGCTATGAATGTATCATGGCCACGACTAAATTTAGGGGCAGGGAATGGAATGTCTGGTTCACTCCGGAAATACCGGTTTCGGATGGTCCGTGGAAACTGTGGGGACTCCCCGGACTTATACTTCATGCATCTGATTCCAATAATGACTATTCTTTCTCCGCATTGGAGGTGAGCGACAAGAATCCGGGATATGTCGAGTATTTCGATTACAGACCCCAGCCTATCTTTGAGTCTACAAATAGGATAAAATCTCTTCAGAGAAAATGGAAGGCTTACCATGAGAACATTGCCTACAAGATAGCAACGTCAGGCATGTTGGGTGACAAGACTCCGGATGTCAGCAAAATGAAGAAGACCTTTATACTGAAATTCGATTTCGAGGAGACCGACTACCCTCACGAATAACCGATACTGAACAATATGAGAAAGGGCATACTACTGATTATGATGATACTCTGCCAGCTGGCTGCAATGGCGGAGACTGTGATAGACGGGAATGTTGTAGAGGCTATATCCGGTAAACCGGTGGCGGCCGCGAACGTGATGGTCAAGAACGGCTTCGGACGGCTCCTCGGATTCGCATCCTCGGATGAGAACGGCTCATTCTCAATCAAACTGAAGGACGGCTCCACGGAGAACCTGACAATCTCCGCATCAATGCTGGGATACAGGAACTACTCCGCTCCGTTGGTCTGCGACGGGAAACGCGTCACAATATCCATGGAGGATGGCGCGATCGAGCTGAAGGAGGTGGTCGTAAAGGCGGACCAGATACGGGAGAACGGCGACACCATCACATATAATGTAGGCAGCTTCGCCCAGAAGCAGGACAGGACCATAGGGGATGTATTGAAACGTATGCCGGGCATCGATGTGGCGAACAACGGGAAGATACAGTATCAGGGCACTGACATAAACAAGTTCTATATCGAGGGGAATGACCTTCTCGGAGGCAAATACGGGATCGCCACAAACGGCATATCCCATGAGGATATCGGTGCCGTCGAGGTGATGGAGAACCACCAGCCGATGCAGGTGCTCAGAGGACTCAGCTTCTCCGACCGCGCGGCGATAAACCTCAGGCTCAAGAACAGGGCGAAGGCAACATTCCTCGTCCACGGAACGCTTGCCGGAGGTTGGTCGCAGCAGCCGGAGGGGGGATTATGGTATGGGGATATATTCACGATGATGGTGACAGGAAGATACCAGATGATAACCACTTTCAAGGGGAACAACACCGGCGACAACCTCTCCGGACAGCTGTCGGACTTCACGGCGGAAAGACCCGACGAGTCAATGCAGGGGTACATCTCCCTGGCGGCACCGTCAACCCCGAACCTGCAAAGGAAAAGGAGCTTCCTAAACAGGTCGTGGATGGTGTCGTCAAGCCATCTGGTCAAGACACGCCATGACGGTGAGTTCAAGGCACAGGTGGACTACAGCAACGACCGGGTGACCGCCCAAGGGGAGAGCATGACGACGTATCTCCTCGAATCGGGCGACAGGGTGATCCTTGAGGACAGGAACTCCCTCTCCCACCGCAATGCCCTGACCGGGAAGTTCTCATACGAGGTAAACCAACGGGCCTATTTCCTCAACAACACCCTGTCGGCTGACGTGTCGTGGAACGACATGACGCTCAACACCACGGGCACGCTCGCAAACACCCAGACCGCGAGGATGCCGGAGTATGCCGTCAGCAACCTCCTGAAGGTAATCAGACGGTTCGGCAACAGGCTCGTGACATTCACAAGCCGCAACGAATGGAACTCTCTGCCCGAAAGGTTGACCGTCAACCATGACGGCAGGGAGTACGGGGAACGCATCAGGCAGCATGCTTTCTACACGGATGAACGTGCCGCACTCGGATTCGTGTTCAGCGGGCTGCACCTCTCACTGAATGCAGGCATATCCGGATATTTCCGGAATCTCGACACCGATATATGGGGAACCGAAAGCCCGAATATAGCCGCCGGGGAGCAGCTGACCACAAACTACATGCGTGTGTTCGCCGCCCCCAAGCTGGAATGGGGCTACCGCAAACTTGAGTTGATGCTGAACGTGCCGGTCAACATGTATTCCTATTTCTTCTCCGGTGGGCTTCAGGACAGGACGGAACTCTTCATATCCCCGTCGCTGTCGGTAAAGTTCCGGTTCACACCGAGGATGGCACTCACCCTGCGCGGGTCCGCACGACGCTCCCCGGCATCCCTGCACAACATACATGACTCATCGATCATGACCGACTACCGCTCATTCTCATCAGGAGTCGGCGACTACTACACGTCGTCGGGGCAGTCGGTGGCTGCGTCATACTCTTACCGCAACTCACAGGCGGGGGTATTCCTCTCCGCAATGGGCAACTACGGTTGGAACAGGTCGAAATTCGGTACCGTGCAGAATATCGCCGGTGACTACATCATTCATTCCTACAGGGAGATGCCCTCGAAATCACGCAATGCGATGGCTATGCTCAACTTCAGCAAGACCCTTGACTTCATACGCGGGTCGGTGAGGCTGCAGGGCAACTACCGGAGGACGGATAACAGCATGCTGTCGCAGGGGGTGATGACCGACTACACCAACGACTCATTCCTGCTGTCACCATCCCTGATCGGCAACATCTCATACCTACTGAACTGGACACTCCGTTTCTCATGGGACAAGTCGATGATGAGGATCTCCGGCATGGACAGCCGCAGCTCCGACAACTTCATCTATTCAGGCAACATCACCCTGACCCCATGCAGCCTGCTGACATGGACCACCGGAGGGGAGTTCTACCGCAACCAGATTGAATCCGGACGCTACAAGGAGATGCTGATGCTCGACACAAAGCTGACTTTCAACATCAGCAAACGGCTCGAAATATCAGCATCCGTGACAAACCTCCTCAACCGGCGCAGCTACAGCTACACCACCTACGGTACCCTATCACAGGTTGAACGATCAAGCCAGCTCCGTGGACGCGAGTTCCTGATATCCATATATCTGAAAAAATGATGAATCTGTTTCGTTCAAAAGCAATCAAATGGATCAGGCAGCATGACTCCATGCAGTGCGGAGTGGCATGTCTTGCGATGATATGCCGGCATTACGGCAAGTGTTACAGCCTCGAATATCTTGACGGGTTCTGCCATGCAAACGTGGCAGGGGTCTCGATGCTCGGCATAGCCGAAGGTGCCGGATGTGTGGGACTGGAAACCTCGACTTTCGCAGCGACCACAGATGAACTTGTGGAAATCAAGTTACCCTGCATACTGCATTGGAACCAGAATCATTTTGTGGTGCTCTATGACATTTCCAGAAATGGAGGACGCTACAGAGTGGCTGACCCCGGGAAAGGTCTGATAGACTACTCCCGGAATGAGTTGGAAAGTCATTGGATAAGCAATCGGACGGATGACGGTCCAAGCGGAATTGTGATGCAATTGGAACCGACGGAAAAATTTTACCGGCATGACCATGATAGGAATGGAGAGAAGCGTTCCTTCCGTTTCATGATGGGGTATCTGCGGCAATATAAGAGGTATTTCTTTCAGATATTCTGTGGTCTGCTGCTGGGCTGTCTGCTGCAACTGATAATGCCCTTCCTCACGCAGTCGATCGTGGATATAGGTATCAGGCATAAGGATATAGGCTTTATATGGCTTGTGCTTCTCGGTGAACTGATGATAGTGGTGGGGCGCA
>RIAZ01000027.1 GCA_003762615.1 Muribaculaceae bacterium Isolate-037 (Harlan) | reverse complement strand
GGGATGCCCCAGCGGCGGGGGCGGCCTAAACCGCCCCCAAGAGCGGACGGAGGCATGACTATTCTCAAATAATCTAAGGTGGATGTAATTTTTGCCTCATTTTATTTGGATTTTAATATAGTTCGTACTTAATTTTTTGATAAAAAATACCACTTCAAAGAACTTGGTGAAGAAATTAAAAACCTTAATAATAAAATTAGTATTATTAAACAAAAAATATATAAAAGAGAACGCTTTGTTTACAGATTAAATGAATATAAAAATTTAATTATAAAATATGCGAAACCATCAGTAAAGTCAAACTCAATTGAGTAAGCGAGGATAATATACATCCCCTAACCTTTGCAGTTTTACGGCGAATAACAACGGAAGTACATGTTGGAAATCCATAAGCATTAACTGAAGTACTTTTCAGAGGTTGTAGCCTGGTTGTAATTTTGCGTCGTGCAAAGTTGCACCGAATACAACCTCTGAAAAGTACTTCAGTTAATGCTTACAATTAAAGATTATACTCACTGTGTAAACCTTATGCGATAGTAATACTCATCATTATCTTTGGGATTCACTATGATGAATGCTATCGTTTTCCCTTGTTGTTTCGAAATCATAAACATATTAATTTTACCACTTTCAAATTCGCCAAGAGTAATCGGCATCTCTTCAATAATCTCATTACCCCGTACCATAGAAGTTTGAGAAACCTCTGCCCGTTCATCTTTATAATAAAAAGCTGACGATATTCTAAATTTAGCAAGTGGAGCTTCAATTCCGAAATCGTTATCAAAGACTTTAATTAAAATCGGGGCATTGTTAAAAACGCGCATAATGTTTGCTGTAGCATTCGAAAGTATTAGAGTTTTTTCTACTCTTTCTTCGACCGCATTAATATAATGGCATCTTTCAACTATAACATTATTGAAATCTGCCATAAATGCACCGCCTTCGCTGATTTGTTTTATTGATACTATCATTGTTACTTGCCATTTTATCTGTTGGCTCTTCAGTCTAATTATTGTTTTTTATTAAAATTTATTCTTTCAAAGAAACCTACCTTGGTTGTAAATTAAAAAGACATGAGCTGCTATGCCAAGCCTTTATGGATAAGTGGTGGGATTCCCTGTATATAAAGATGCTGTTACAACAGTTCCACGCCCTATGGCATGAAGACTATTATGACTTTCCCTTGCATATTCAGGATGTAAGTTTCCTACGCTTTATCCGTACAATCTGAAGACATAACGCTTCTTATTTTTCAATATATCATAGAAAACATATAATTTTCCATTCGCAAAGTTAATAATTTTTACGATTATAATTCGAATATTCAGAATTATTTTTTTAGCTTAATTGTATATGAACTGTAGTGTCAAATGGTAAGTGCAAAATTAAGTAATACCTTTTAGAGCATAAGCGGCTAAGTGTCTATGCTATCTTATCCCAAAATGTCTTCATATATGCGTGAGTCAGATTAATCGTTTCCTATATTTGGAACTGGCTATTTGTAACTATTCAGCGAATATGGCGTACAACTTATTGATAATCAACGTAGGAATGCTCCCTGGAGCATCCGTTGTTGCGTATTATTGTGGTTTGATGGGCTTCGGATGCACCAGGGTGCATCCCTACATTGGTCGTATTCAATAAATTACGTCCGCTGAATAGTTACGGTCATTTCGCTTAAATGTTAAAAATTAGCATCTCAGTAAAACTTTTCTCTGAAATATTTTTTAGAATAGACACAAAAGTGTAACTTTGCATCACTAGAACCTGCCAAGCCTACTAACAGTGCTTAAATCGGCAGGTCGTTTTATTTTATGCCAACTCCATATTTGAAAAAAGTCGGTCATCGGACTAAATATAGGATGCCGTTTTGGTATGTATTATTTTGTCTAATAGTGAGTATTTTAGGGAATGTGGATTGTGTGAAAATATTTTATAAAATTTCTCAAAAATGTTTGGTCGGTTCAGATGGGACCTTAAGATGTATGTCGAAGGCCATCTTTACGTAAATAGCAGAGGGAGTGAAGCATACTCTAAAGGATATTGGTCGCCACAAAATTTCAATGATTCGGGAAAGGCATGATATCTTCCAATAAAAAGAATCCTTATTGCAATTGCGAGTCGATTGCGTTTTTGAGATAGATGGCACGTTGGGCATCGGTGAGTTTATGATGTCCACCGGGCACTATGATGGGCTTTTTATCGGTAAACTCATATTCGAGATGATCCGGTATAAGTTCGTCGGCATCGGATATTACGGGAAGGACATCGGCAATATGGTTCCCGTCGTAAAGCGAGTCTCTCATCCCCTCCTGCATTCGCAGCATTTCCATGTCTGCATCCGAAAGATCAGCTATCTGAGGTAACGTGCGACTCGGATAGAGACATGGATTGACCCATACTGCAGGTTTGTCCGGAAAGAAAGAGGCGAGGAAACAACCATACGAATTTGCCACAATCAGTGGATTTAGCTCATTTATTTTCTTTTCCATTTCCTTCCGCATCTCGGTAAGATCAATCGTACCACCCGGAGCAATACAATCGATATTGCAATCAGGGTATGCAGTTTCAAGCCATCGGAATGTCCCGGAATTTCTGCCGGCACCGAGCCAGCCTGATATATATAGTATATTTTTCATATTCTTATATATAGATTGTTATGTATCGATTACAAAGGTACATAAAAAAATCGATTTTTATGCACCTACAGGACACTTTACAGGACGCCCTCCCATTTATCCACCATGATCCACTTTATCTGTGTAAAGAATAACACCAATAAGACACAAAAAAAAGTGATGACCGGGTGGCCACCACAGCAATGTTGCATTTAGCTTTTGGCTACGTGCTTTAGAAATTTCTTGCCGGAGTGCAATCTCCTGTCATGCGGAGACCTTGGCTCCTACCTACTGCTTTGAATAATTTGCGCACGTCTGTCTTGAAAGTTTTGATCATTCTGGTCATAATTAAAATCATTTATGAACCTTCCGGCGTTTACCTGTAATTGAAATGTTAATACTTATCAATGCCGGCTTGATTCTGGTGAAACAATCTTTTTTACCATTGACGACTGACTCTTCAGCTCGTCGCTTTCATTATTATAACGTTTCAAAAACAAAAATTATGATTCAAATATGCTGTAAAATTATGTTATAAAACATATTTTCTTTATATTTCTCTATTTGTCAATAACATAACAATAGTTAATTAAATTTGTTAAATTATCATTTTTTAAGTCAAGACTACAGTATTATAGCAGATTTCTAAAAAAACGGGAGCATAGAAGACTACTGCCTTTTATGCTCCCGAAAATGTGTGTGACAACCTTTACGGCTGATTTCTTTACTTGTGATGCTCCTCAATAGCCTTGTGCACTTTATGCACTTCCTTAACGATGCAGAACGCTGCTGCCACTGCTGCTGCCTTCAATGCTATCTTTACGATGGAAAGACCGAGATGCAATCCGAAATTTTCTTCATTCTTGTGTTCCATAATAATAATTATTTTGATTAAGTATAATTAAGATTTATCAGTCAAAACGTAGAAAGTTACCATCCTGATCAAAGAGAAGGTCAACCCCACTCACCAGCTCAATCTCATAGCCAGCCGCCACCTTGGTGATGTCGTTGACGCCATAGCCACTGTAGTTCTGCTCCAAATACTGCTCAATCGTGACAGGCACGATACCTGCCGGTATTGACTGTCCGTCGGGAGCATCCACCTCAAGCCACTCTCCGTTGGAATCAAACGTCACTTCATGACCATTCTTGAAATCCACGTCATAGAGCACAACACCTTTGTCTGTCTCCTTCTCGACTCTCCATACCTCCACTCCGGGATAATATGTCTCTACAAAAGTCTTTGCTGCTGTCGGGAGTTTGTCGTAGCTTATGACAACTTCCGGTATATCATTGTCGTCATTATCCGAACATGCCGTGAAACCCATCGACGTAAACAATGCGACAGCCATCACAATAACTGAAAAGAACTTCTTCATGTCAAATTTAATTTAATTATTAAAATTTAGAAGTTGTCTGACTCATGCCTAAAACAGGATTCCAACAACTTCTATAAGAACGCCCGAAATTCATACACTGTTCATTCCGGGGAGTATAATAAATGTTAATGCCTTACCAACATTCCGTCTCGGATTCTATCTCCGGAATCTGAGACGCATGATATTCCGGGTCTTTCCCCTCACGACGCTGACGGCAATAATCCTTCAGCAATATCACAGCATATTTCCCAAGCAACGCTATCGCCGCAAGGTTGCAGAGCGTCATCAGAGCCATAGTGATATCAGCAAATCCCCATACCAGGTCAAGCGAACATACCGCACCGGCGTATACCATTCCGCCTACCAGCAGACGATACACCCGTATAAGCATGTCGTTGTTCTTTATGAAGCGGATATTGGTCTCGCCATAATAATAATTTGCCACTATACTCGTGAAGGCAAAAAACAGTATCGCTATGCTGACAAACATGGAGCCATAGTTATGACCGCCGCCCAACTCTGCGTCAATCGCACGCTGTGTCAGCACTATTCCGTCATGTCCCTCAAGAAATAGCCCACTGCATAGGATGATGAAGGCGGTGGCTGTGCAGATAATCAAGGTGTCAGTATATACGCCAAGCGTCTGTATCAGCCCCTGCTTCACGGGATGCGACACGGCTGCCGTGGCAGCGGCGTTAGGGGCAGAACCCTCGCCTGCCTCATTACTGAACAATCCTCTTTTTATACCCATAGTCATCGCCGCTCCGAGAGTGCCGCCGGCTGCCTGACCGAATCCGAAAGCATTCTCCACTATCATCGCAAGTACCGACGGTATACGGTCAATGTTAAGGATTATGATCACTACTGCCAACAGGATATATGCCACTGCCATTATCGGCACAACCACCTCGCTGAATTTCGATATGCTTTTGATTCCTCCGAAGATGATAGCCAACGTAGCAGCCGTCAGGATCCAAGCCATCCACTCCTTTGGGAAGGAATAACATTCCTGAAATGCGGAGGCGATGGTGTTTGACTGCACGGAATTAAATGCGAAGCCAAACGTCAGCGTGATGAGCACGGCAAACGTCACCGCCCACCAACGTTTGTGAAGACCTTTCCATATATAGTATGCCGGACCACCCATGAAGGAATCCTTACCCCTCACCTTGAAGAGCTGGGCAAGCGTTGACTCCACGAATGCACTTGATGCGCCAAGCAAAGCGATGACCCACATCCAGAATACTGCACCCGGTCCGCCTACGGCTATAGCCGTGGCAACGCCGGCAAGATTCCCGGTGCCTACGCGTGATGCGATTGATATCGCGAATGCCTGAAACGAACTCACCGCTCCTGAATGATGATGCCGCGAGGAGGAGGAGCCTTTGCTCCCCGACTTCACGAGAAGGCGACACATCTCACCTATCATACGGAACTGCACGCCACGCGTGGCGATTGAAAAATACAGGGCCATCAGAAGTAGCGTGATGACCATGACATAATCAGTGAGCACTCCACTGACTGATGCCACAATATTCTCTAACGTCATAGTATGTCTAATTAATTAAGATTTCGGATAACATTATAACGCCTCAGATCTACGGATTCCCTTTAAGGGATCCGGCAATTCGGGCCATTATCATCTGAATAACGACTCAAGTTTCTGGGGATCAAGGAGGCAATACACCGGATTCCCGTTGGGAGTATATGCCGGATCCGGTAGAGAGAAGAGTTCACCCACGATATGCTCCATCTCATCGGGCGAAAGACGCTGACCACGCTTTATAGCCGTGGAGCGTGCCATGGCAAGAGCCATGCGCTCCGACAACTGGTCAGCCACTTTACTCTCGCTGCCATAGTTGACACCATCCTCCGTCACCGACTCAAGAATACGCAGCACCACATCCTTCGGGTCGGAATCCTTCAGCATAGCCGGCACTCCCGCTATGCGCCATCTGTTCTCCTCCTCATATTCTATCTGGAATCCAAGACGAGAAAGTTCCTCCTCCACTTCTGACAACGCCACGCGGAACTCCGGATCAAGAGTCAGTGTGTCGGGAAACATTATCGCCTGCGACACCTGTTCCGACCTCTCAATCTGCGACATATATTTCTCAAACAGAATCCTCACGTGGGCACGATGCTGGTCAATTATGATAAGTCCCTCACGCGAGGAGGTTATGATGTAGCTCTGTGCATGCTGGAAGCATATCGCTCCGATGGTGGCAGCCTTCTCCATATCGGGCAAAACACCGTTGCTGCCGGCAGCACCCGACAATCCTGCCGATTCAAGACGCAATGTGGTCACTTCCCCCTCTGCACCTTCCACCACCTTAGATGCGAATGATCCTTTCCCCGACATGAATCCGGCATAAAGGGAATCCCAATTCCTGGGCACGCTATCCCTGTGTCTGTCACCGGAGGAGAATCCCCTGCCGGAGGTTTCCCTCCCCTCATTCGGGAAGAAACCGCCGGAAAATCCTGAATCCGAACCTTCGGCTCCGAAAGAGTTGCGCTGCTCCACGAATGGATTATAGTTTTCGGGAATGTCGAGCGATGGACGTTCAGGCGACTCTCCGTCCGGCAACGGATCCACCGGAAGCACGTCGCTCGTGAAATCTATCGATGGGACCGCCCCAAACTTCCCGAGCGAAGCTTTCACCGATGCCTGGAGAATAGGCCATATCTCCTGCTCATATTCAAATTTTATCTCGCTCTTGGTAGGATGTATGTTGACGTCGATACTTGCCGGATCCACCTCAAATTTCAGGAAATAGCATGGCTGCGTCTCGCTGGCAATGAGCGATTCGTAGCAATTCATTATAGCCTTATGGAAGTAGGGATGACGCATGTTGCGCCCGTTGACAATAAGATATTGCAACGGATTCCTTCTGCGTGCATTTTCCGGACGGGAGATATAACCGTTAATCTTTATCAGCGTGGTGTCAACATTTATCGGGAGGAGATGCGGGTCGAGATTATTCTTCCATATATCCACGATGCGCTGCTTGAACGAACCCCCACGCAGATCCATCTTGCGGGTGCCGAGATCGATACTCATGCGGATATTGTTGTTGACCAATGCCAGACGCTCAAACTCCCGCATTATATTAGAAATCTCCACATTATCCGACTTCAGGAACTTCCGACGCGCCGGCACATTGAAGAATATGTTCTTCACCATGATGTTGACCCCACGGTCGCAGGCACATGGTTCCTGAGTCTCCACGACAGAGGCATTTATGAGCACGCGGGTGCCCAGCTGCATCTCATCGGTGCGCGTCTTTATCTCCACCTGGGATATTGCGCATATCGAGGGCAATGCCTCTCCGCGAAACCCCATCGTACGCAGGGTGAAGAGATCATCTGCCGCGCTTATCTTGGAAGTGGCATGACGCTCGAAAGCCATCCTGGCATCCGTCTCGCTCATACCCTTGCCATTGTCAACCACTTGTATCAGCGTGCGTCCGGCATCCTTTATGAATATCTTTATATCAGTAGCACCGGCATCCACAGCATTCTCCACAAGCTCCTTGATGACAGACGCGGGACGCTGGATCACCTCTCCTGCCGCTATCTGGTTGGCAACTGAATCGGGCAACAATCTGATCACATCGCTCATTCTTCCTCCTCCTTTGATACTGCATTCATACTTCCATGATTACTCTCTCCCTTACTTCCGTCATCTCTGCCGTCATCGTTTCCGGACGAAGCATCCCTCTTCATCTCACTGTCGGTCTTGATGATCTCAGAAGCCTTCTCCTCAAGTTCCTCGTCAGCCTTCTCCAATCCCTCGAGGGATTCCGACCCCGGCAACATTCCAGCCACCGAATCCGGAGCCTCTATAGCCGGGATATCATCGGCGATGGGAAGAGATGACGCAGGAAGCACGTAGCGCGTGCCGGAGAATGACTTTGGCTCACCAAAATCGGATGGAGCAAGGAAATACTGCTCCAGTTCATCCGGCACCTCTCCGAGATTGTCCGACCAATGCACTCTTCCTCCATACCATTCCCTCACCGGACGGAGCGACGTCCACCATCTGAACTGCGGCAGATATTGCTGGGTCTTCTTCACGAGGAATAACGGGGTGACGGTGCCTGTCACTTCAGGCCACATCTTCAGACGATCCATCTTATTGCTGTCAAGCTCGATGGTGAGGAATGAGCTTTCGGCAGCAACCAGACGGTTGAAGGTGGAATCCGCCTCCTGCGGCAGGAATATCGCCTCCACATTGCCCGACACCTCAAGACGCTTCAAGGTCTGGTCCTTAAACGTAGCGAGCATCTTCTTGCCGGCAAGCTGGTTGTAGAAATCCTCCCCGACATGCTCCGACATAAGTCCGGATTCCGGAAGGAGAGCCCAGTCGGCAGTTGAGTCGTTGAAGTGAACGTCGATGCGGTTGCCCGTCACCTGACGCTCGCCACTCCATACAATCGGCTTCCGATACATATACATCATCGAATCACTCTCGACAAACACCATCGAGTCTGCCACACCCTGCAGGTCTTGCTTAAAGAACCGCGCACGGTGATATGCCAACGCAATATGGAAATCCTTCGGATACTTAGGTACAGAATCTTTCTGAACGGAGTCGTTGGAAACAGACTCACCCATAGCCATAGCCGATTCTTTCCGCATAGCGTCTTTAAGCGACATCTCTTTGATCGGGGCAACCGGTACAAGAGGTGGAGTCGGACCATCAACTGAATCCGCCGCTACATCCGTGTCGGCTACCATCACTGAATCCATTGCTAAATCCGTATCGGCTACCGCCGCCGAATCAGTTGCCACCACAGGATCCGACGGTTTCTCAGGCTGCTTCGGAGCCGCTGCTATCAGCATTTTCAACGGAGTCTCCACCAATGGCGCAAGTAGCCGGAAGAATACATTGTCAAGCCACATAGAGGAAGAGTCGCATTTGATTATCGGCTGTCCATCCTTCTCCGGATAGCCTGATGCCGTCCATCTTCTTGATGCAGACACCATCTGCGTGATTATATAGGTGCGGATCGTGTCGGCTCGCAAGAAGAGAGTGTCGCTCTGCGAATATTCCATCAGCAAGGGATAACCCGTGGCAAGAGCCTCACGGGTAGAGTCGTTGTAGATGCCGAATCCTCCGATGAGCGTTGTCTTATGGGCAGTGTCGGTCAGCACCATCGGCATACTGTGCTTCAAAGGATCGCGGAACATATATGCCTTACTGATTCTTGTCAGTTTGTCGTAGATTATCGAGTCCCCCTCAAGAGTGGTTATGTTGTTGTTGGAATCTCTATGTATAATTATCGAGCGCGACAACAACTCGGCATTTCCAAGCCGGGTGTCGTAGACGCCGCGCGTAGTGACAATCGTATCATTCTGTCCCTGAATTTCAGTGGCACTCTCGATACGCGCAAGATGAGTGCCGGTATTATAATGCAGCGTGTCGGTCAGCATGGTGAAATTGTTCTCATTGTTGACCAGCACCACGTCATGATAGAAATCGGCATTCTTGGTGCCCGGAGAATATTCACCGTAGAGCGACGTGAGGGTGTTCACCTTATCGTCGATGGTGCCCCATTTCTCATACCATCCCAGCTCCATGGCAAGGCTATAGTCAAGGCTGTCGGTAGTGAGTGTCACATCGCGGTTTATCAGATTTACCTTAGCCCTCGACGGACCATTCTTCAACCGCGCCATTCTCTCGTTGCCCTCATAATAGAGCTTATCGGCATATACGAACAGCGTATCTCCCTGCTCCATCTTTACATTGCCGAAGGCATCCAGAGAGTTAAGTTCCGGATAATAGTATGCCGAATCGCAATACATCCACATTCCAGCCTGACGGAACTTAACGTTACCTTTCAGAATCTGGCGTTCCACCGTATCGCGCCACGATTCCACCTTATATAGAGAGTCGGCATATTCAAGGAAGATCTTATCCTGCTGATAGCGGTTGACGCCCGGTATCTGCGGCCTTATGGGGCGGGTAGGTTTCGGACGTGTGTATGTCTCCTCCTTCTGCTTCGCCTCCTTTCTCTTGACATCCTGAGCATACGCCTTCATGCCGACATTGACGGCAAAACATGCAGCCACCACACCGACACAGATACTGACGATGCGCCTGTCATAATATGGATTCTTCGGTTTCAACATTTAAAATTTCAGAACATTATTTCCTGACATCTGCATGTCAGCCGATTTCGGTTCTGTCCGGAGCGGGAGTGCGCCCCGGACAGAGCCGTCAGTTAGCATCCTTCACCCATCCCTTGTAGCGGAAGTCGCAACCGTCCCAACCATCCTCGATGCGCACGTAAGTGTCTTTTATCTTCTTCTCAAGCCACTCGGTGAGAATCTGCTGACGCTTATGGCTCTCATACATCTTCTTTATAAGGTTGAAATCGTCAGAAAGGTTTGCCCTGTGTCCCGGGATTCTGTTGGTCAGCTTCACAATCGCGCCGACTTCCTTGTTCTTATCATTGACCATCACGAATGCCTCACTGACATCGCCGGGCGACATCTTCTCGATTCTGCGTGCCACCTCTGCCGGAAGATCCTGCATCTCGAAGCGGCTGCTGCGGTCATTCTGGTTAATCATGATGCCCTGGTTGTTGCGGGTGTCCTTATCCTGAGAGATGACTGCCGCCGCATCGCCAAATTTAAACGCACCGCCCACAATCTCCTTGCGGATGGAGTCAAGACGGTTTGTGGCATCGGTCAGATCCTGTGGACTAACCTTAGGCTGCAGCAGAATATGGCGCACGTTGACCTGCTCACCCCTCTTCTCTATCAGCTGGATGATATGATAGCCAAACTCAGTCTCCACAATTCTCGACACCTTTTTCGGATCGCTCAGATTAAACGCAACGTTGGCAAACTCAGGCACGAGCGTGCTTCTCGACATGAAGCCAAGCTCGCCACCCTGCATCGAGCTGGCACGGTCCTGACTATACATGATCGCCAATGTGGAAAAATCGGCATCGCCACGGTTGACCCTATCAGCATAATCGCGAAGACGCGCCTTAACGTCGTCAATCTCCTGACGCGGTATGTTGGGATTGATGGTGATGATCTGCACCTCCACCTTCATCGGCACGTAAGGCACACTATCCTTGGGAAGTGCATCGAAATATTTTCTCACCTCATTCGGAGTAGTCGTCACGTCTTTCGTCAGATTCTTCTGCACCTCATTTATGATAGCTCCATTGCGCATGTGCTCCATATACTGCTCCTTGATCGCAGGGAGTGATTTGCGGAAATATTCCTCTACCTTCTCCTTAGAGCCAAGCTGATTTATCATGAAGTTGATCTGCTGATCCACCTGCGACCTCACCATTGATTCCTGCACCTCGATGGTGTCGATCTTCGCCTGATGCAGATACAGTTTCTCCACGGCGATCTGCTCGGGAATTACACAATACGGGTCGCCGCTGATGACGGCACCCTGATTGCGCATATCCTGATACATCTCCTCCACGTCGGAGCGGAATATAGCCTCATCGCCTACCACCCACACCACTTCATCAATAATATTTTTACCCGGCTTGCTGGCAAAACCATAAAAAGCCGTCAGGCAAAGCCCCGCCGCCATAGCCGGCAGTATAAGTCTGTTTTTCTTCATTATTTAGTTTCGTTATTTTTCGTAAGAGTCTTCCGGCGCACCAACGTGTGACGCAGGGGATCATACGCCCCGGGCACGAGACGTCCGTCCTTAACCGCCTTTTTCACGAGCGACGACACCAACGCCTTCTCGTAGGTGCTGATCTTCGATTGTTCAAGCACCTCGGTAATGGCTGCGGCGGCAAACTCGTAGGGCTGCACGCTTCCGGAAGGGAGATATTCGCTGATATGGAATATATAGGTTGAGCCATTGTTAGTGGTCTCGAAATTGCGTGAGGATTCAAGGAATGAATCCGGTGAATGAAAACGATATGGAATCTGGTCGGCAAGCACCTGCCAGTCGATCCATTTATTGCCGAAATAATCATACTGGAGCGCAGCCTCCATCCAATCATTTTCCAGCCGGTCAATATCCTCTTCCGTGCCGCTGAAGACAAGCTGACGGATCTCATCGATACCCTTAATCGACGACGGCACCTTTATATATATCCCCTTCACGAGGGGAGATTCTGTGAGTAATTCATTCCGATGGATGTCATAATATTCCCGTATTGAGTCCTGGCTGATCTTAGGCTGGCGGCTCTCCTTCATACGCCGGAGATACTCCGTCACGATAAGACGGTTACGATAATCCTCCACCCTACGGTCTATCTCCTCCATATCGGGAAGTTTGCTCTCGGCAAATTCAGAGATCACAGCGGTAGTCACCCAGTTGCCTATTATCTCGCGGAAAAGCGCGACGCTGTCAGCAGGATCAATACCCACAGGAATCTTATCCTCCACCTCATGCAGCGTCAAGATCTTGCTCCCCATCGAGAGCAACACATCTCCGCTATCATCGGCAGGCTTCTCTCCTCCGCAGGAACAGGTCAGGAAGATGGCACACGACATTACGAATCGCCACCCGTCAGCCACCGACAAGCGCGGCAGGCGGATTATCCACCTGTCGCGCTCCGGTTGTCTGTTTGCCGCTGCTGAATTTCCCATCAGACTTATTTAACTTTTTTAAGTACTCCCTTATTAAGTTTGACAGGATACTTTTTCTTCAGCTCCTCAATCCATTCATTCTCGAGTTGAGTCTGATAGTCGGCAGTGACCTGTCCCTTCACATCCGTCATCTCCTCCGGGCTGTCAATCAATCGTGACTGATAGACAAAACTTATTGGATAACGCGAATCCTGAGGTTTTGCCTCCGGTGCGCCAAACATAAGATGGTCTACCGTAGCGTTGACGCCCTTCGGGACAAGCATACGCTCTATCTTGGCAGATCCGGCAAATTCCTTCCTGACTACCGGGATAACCGAATCCGGAGCCAGTCCGTCAAGTCGTTTTTTCAGGTGTGCCGCCACCGAATCAGATGAAGCCAGCACAAGATAACCCTTTGCTCTTGGGGCATCCCATTTATAATCGTTGCGATGCTCCTTGAAATATCTTTCAAGTCCTTCAGTATCTTTCGAAGCCTTGTCCCACACTTTTCTCAGACTGACCTCGTAAAGAAGCGACCCATCGTGATATTCGTTAAGCAGGTTGCGGTAGTCCGTCTCATTCTCATATAGCCAATCCTCCTCTGCGTTGACGAGAGCGTCAGCGAAGAATGAGTCGGCTGCGGCAGAGATATCCACTCCTGCGGCATTATTATCCGACAGCTTCAATCCTGCGATAAACTCAGATGCAGGAATCCTCTTGCCGTCGATTTCCGCTATCCAGAAGGAATCGCCCGAATATCTTTCAGCGAGTCCGTCTCCCCCATCCTTATAGACCGTCTCACTCAATTCCTCCACAAAGGGTAGATTCAATGAGGCATTATGCTTTGCTGCAAGACGCTCCGTCCGGTTTCTCTTCATGAGTGTATAGCGGTCGTCCCTTGGGTTGGATATTGCTTTCAGCACATCTTTTCTTATAGCATCGGCATCCGGACCCGCCACATCCTCATATTTCTTGACTATGTGCCAGCCATACATGCTTCTGAAGGGATGGCTCGTCTCTCCGGGCTTCAACTGATAGGACACCGCCTCAAACTCAGGCACCATCTCGCCGGGTCCGAACACCGGCAACATGCCCCCCTGACGTGCCGAACCCTTGTCGTCAGACAATTCTGAAGCCAACGTCTGGAACTTGTCAGGATCTGCCGTCACCACATCATATATACTGTCTATTTCTGATTTGTAACGCGCATCGTCGGTAGCATCCCGCGGCACCATCTTCATGATATGCGCCACCTTCACTTTCCCTCTCGCCGGACGATGCTTTCCACCGAGCAGCACATGGTAGCCCACGGGAGATTCAACTATCTCCGACACCTCCCCTTCCGGAAGGTTATAAGCCGCCGTCTCAAACATGTAGGGATATCTGCCGTAAGGGATATAGCCCAAATTTCCTCTGTTGGTCTTAGCCGACCCATCGGCTGAATACTTCACTGCCAGATCACCGAAATCCGCGCCTCCGGCAATCGCTCCACGTATGCTGTCAAGAAGCTGTATGTTTCTTCTGTTCTTGACGCCATCCTTGGTTTTGAGAAGCATTATATGGCTTGTCTCCACCTCCTCGGAACTATGTAGCAAAGCCTCCTGCACAAGCGCATCGATAAACGTCGAATCCACGAGATAAGGCGCGGCGAGCTCACGACGGTATTGCCGCATCTCATCGCGAAATGTCGCAGTAGTGTCGATTCCACACGCCTTTGCATCCGCCACCTTACGTTTATAGAGCTTAAACATCTCCACATAATCGTCGATCGTCTGCGGTTCAAGCTGCTGACGACTGTTCTTATGGTAAAGGTATTCAAATTCCGATTTCAGGACATCCTTCCCGTCCACGGTCATCACAACCGGATCTTTGGCTATGGAACAGAGAGAAGCCACGGCAAAACCCGCGACAAAAAATAATCTCATAATATCTGACGTTTGTTTTCTTTTATTTGAGATTGTCCGGGTCTATTTTTAAATGATAAGCCCAAACAATCTCATATATTCTAACGGACAGATTATAATAAAATTATAATCCTGCATCTCCGATGTCAATATTTTTGCCGGATGAAGCCTTTCCGTCAGTTACCCATTTCAGAGAGGAATTTTACTCTCACCAGTCTTATCTCCTCTTCAGTGTATTCATCACCGAGTTCCTGGAAAACCGCCTCTATGTCATCTTCCTGTCCCTCCTTGAAGAAGTCTATAAGATCAAGAAGGCGATCCTCATCCATGATTTCATTAAGGAAATAATCGATGTTGATCTTGGTGCCGGCATCCACAATAGCCTCAAGTTCATCAATAAGCTCGTCAAACTCCAGTCCCTTGCTTTCCGCCAATTCCTCAAGATCGATTTTCCTGTCAATGCCATGTATGATGGAGATCTTCAGTTTGCTCTTGTTTGCCACAGATCTCACCCGGATATCCTCCGGACGCTCTATCTCATTCTCATCCACATGGAGCTTTATCAGCTTCACAAACTCCTCACCATATCTTTTTGCCTTTCCGGCACCCACTCCGGCGATGTTTGCAAGCTCTTCAAGCGTAATAGGATAGGTGGTTGCCATTGCCTCAAGCGACGGCTCCTGGAAAATCACGTAAGGGGGAAGATTCAGCTTCTTCGCCATTTTCTTACGAAGATCCTTAAGCATCGAATATAATGCCGGATCCGTCACGCATGCAGCACCACCCTTTATCTGAGGCTCCATCTCCATATCCGAGAAATCGTTGTCTTCCACCACTTTGAAAGATTCCGGTTTCTTCAAATACTTCTTTCCTTTTGAGGTGACCTTCACCGTATCAAGATTATCCATATCCTTTTCAAGATATCCGGCTATCACAGCCTGCCGGATTATGGTTGCCAACATTTTTTCATCAGCATTCGACAAGCAACCAAATTCGTCAAGATTATCATGACCATGCGATCTCACTTCGTCAGTGGGTCGTCCGATAAGGATATTGACGATGTAATCCGAATTAAATTTCTCTTTCAGAGCAATCACCGTGTCAATGACGGCACAAAGTTCTTCTTTAGCTTCCACTTGAGTCTTAGGATTTAAACAATTATCGCAATTGCCGCAGTTATCTGCTTCATATTGCTCTCCAAAATAATGCAACAAAATCTTTCTACGACACACCGATGACTCGGCATAGCTTGCCGTCTCGGCAAGGAGATGACGTCCTATCTCCTGCTCCGCCGGCGTCTTGCTTTGCATCAATTTGTCAAGTTTCTGTAAATCTTTATTAGTATAGAAAGTCAGACAGACACCCTCGCCACCGTCTCTTCCGGCGCGTCCGGTCTCCTGATAGTAACCTTCCAGACTTTTAGGTATGTCGTAATGAATCACAAACCTCACGTCAGGCTTATCTATTCCCATTCCGAATGCTATCGTAGCCACTATGACGTCTACCTTCTCATGAAGGAAGGCATCCTGATTTTCGGAGCGGGTGGCAGAATCCATTCCTGCATGATATGGCAAGACGGGGATATCATTAAGCCTCAGAGTCTCGGCAAGTTCCTCCACTCTCTTGCGGCTCAGACAATATATTATGCCTGATTTCCCGGCGTTCGACTTTATGAAGCGGATTATATCGCGGTCAACATTCTGAGTCTTGGCGCGCACTTCATAATACAGGTTGGCACGATTGAAACTCGACTTGAACACCTTGGCGTCAAGCATTCCGAGATTCTTCTGTATGTCATACTGCACCTTCGGAGTAGCCGTAGCCGTCAGCGCAATCAGGGGGCGGTTCCCCACCTCATTCACTATCGACCGGATACGCCTGTATTCCGGACGGAAATCATGCCCCCATTCAGATATGCAATGCGCCTCATCGACGGCATAGAATGAAATCTTTATCGATTTCATAAACGCCATATTCTCCTCCTTTGTGAAGGATTCGGGAGCCACATAGAGCAATTTGGTACGCCCAGAAAGCACGTCTGACTTCACCTTGTCAATCATAGCCTTGTTGAGCGATGAATTGAGGAAATGAGCTATCCCGTCATCCTCTCCATAGTGGCGCATCGCATCCACCTGATTCTTCATCAAAGCTATAAGGGGGGATATCACTATAGCCGTTCCCTCCGACATTAGTGCCGGAAGCTGATAGCACAACGATTTTCCACCGCCCGTGGGCATCAGCACAAACACATCTTCTCCGTCAAGTAGGCTGCCGATGATTTCGAGCTGGTTTCCTTTAAAGTTGTCGAAGCCGAAATTATATTTGAGGGCTTCGTGAATCGCTTTGATGTCTGCCATGTTTTTGAGGTTCGATAAATATTCTTGATATACAAAGTTAAAAAATTTTTCCTGAATATCTTATATCAATGCAAAAAATTTTTCAACCTAAAACATAATTGCGTGCATAATTACGGGGACATGGCTTGCTGCCATATCCCCGTATATTTCGCAAACAACTGTATATCAGAATTATTTTTCCTCTATCTTCGTCTTCTCGAAATGAGCCTTCTCAAGCTTTTCCTGAACGTAATTCGCGTCTACCGTAAATTTCTTCACGGGCATGGAGGGCACCTCAAACATGGCATCCACCATTATTGTCTCCACAATCGACCGCAATCCGCGTGCCCCGAGCTTATATTCTATGGCTTTCGACACTATCAGGTCGAGAGCTTCTTCCGTAAACTCAAGTTCGACACCATCGAGCAGGAACATCTTCTTGTACTGACGCACGATGGCATTCTTCGGCTCGGTGAGGATGCGGCGCAGTGCCTCCTTGTCGAGAGGTTCAAGGCTCGTCAGCACCGGCAGACGCCCGATGATCTCAGGAATGAGACCGAACGACTTCAGGTCCTGTGGCATCACGTAGCGCATCAGGTTCTCACGCTGACGCTTCCTGCCGGTCTCGTCATGTCCGTAGCCCACGACGTGGGTATTGAGACGTGATGCGATCTTACGCTCTATCCCGTCGAATGCGCCGCCGCAGATGAAGAGTATATTCTTTGTGTCGACGGCAATCATCTTCTGTTCGGGATGCTTTCTGCCTCCGTTGGGCGGCACAAGCACCGTAGAGCCTTCAAGGAGCTTCAACAGACCCTGCTGCACACCCTCGCCACTGACATCGCGCGTAATCGACGGATTGTCGCTCTTTCTGGCTATCTTATCAATCTCATCGATAAACACGATCCCCTTCTGAGCCCTCTCCACGTCATAGTCGCAGTTCTGGAGCAGACGGGTGAGCAGGGACTCAATATCCTCACCCACATAACCCGCCTCGGTAAGCACTGTGGCATCGACGATTGCAAACGGCACGTCAAGCAGGCGTGCAATGGTCTTCGCAAGCAAAGTCTTGCCGGTGCCGGTCGGTCCGACAAGGATGATGTTTGATTTCTCAATGTCGACATCATCGTCACCGACAGTCTGGTTGATGCGCTTGTAATGATTGTAGACTGCCACGGAAAGATACCTCTTCGCCTCATCCTGACCGATGATGTATTGGTCGAGATATTCCTTTATCTCCATTGGCTTCGGGATAGAGGCATCCTTGGAGTCAGCTTTCCCGGCATCCTTCTTCGTAGTGCGGGTCTTCAATTGCATGTCGCGGGCATCATCTATGTATTTGATGCAGTCGGTGCAGAGATTGAGTCCGTCGAGGATATTCACCACCGGATTCGCGCTGCTGTCGGTCGCGCCACACATCGAACATACTAATCCGTTTCGCTTAGTTGCCATTCTGAAAAAACAAACAATGATTAGTTCTTATCCTTCTTCTGATTGACAAGCACCTTGTCGATCATGCCATATTCCTTTGCCTCGGCAGCGATCATCCAGTAGTCGCGGTCGGAGTCTGCCTCCACCTTCTCAAACGGCTGACCGGAATGGTCGGAAATTATGCGGTAGAGCTCCTCTTTGAGTTTGAGGATCTCGCGTGCCGTGATCTCTATGTCGGAAGCCTGTCCCTGTATACCGCCCATCGGCTGATGAATCATCACGCGGGAATGAGGGAGGGCATAGCGTTTCCCCTTCTCTCCTGCCACGAGCAACACAGCCGCCATAGAGGCTGCCATGCCTGTGCAGATTGTAGAGACATCGCTGGAGATATACTGCATGGTGTCGTATATTCCGAGTCCGGCATATACCGACCCGCCGGGAGAGTTGATATATATTGAAATATCCTTATCCGGATCGATTGAGTCAAGATAAAGGAGCTGCGCCTGTATGATATTGGCGGAAGTGTCGCTCACCTGAGTGCCGAGGAAAATGATACGGTCCATCATAAGACGTGAGAACACGTCCATCTGGGTCACGTTGAGCTGACGCTCTTCGAGGATATACGGGTTCATATAGTCGGCAGAGGGAGTCGTAGAAGTGAAAATGGCGCCTTGCTTTTCAATGTGGCGGGTATACCCGTCGAGAGTATTTGAGTTGATGCCAAGATGATTGACAGCAAATTTTCTAAAGTCGTTGTTCATATCGCTTTTATTTCTAATGTATTGCATGATATATGCGGAACTATGCTGCAAATATCATGCCAAATTCATCTGCATGTGAATCATAAGACCCGGTGCGAGTGCGGATAAGCACTCACTCCGGGTCTTTTTCTATTATATTGCCGGATTCACCGGATTATGCCTCAGCCGGAACAAAGAGTTTCTGGAATTCCTCTACAGAAACCTCCTTGTTGTCAAGGGAAACGTTCTCCTTGATAGCTTCAAACACCTTGCGGTTCAGTGCGTTCTGGAAGAGCATCTCGCGGTTCTTTGACTCTTTCAGCACTTCCTGAGCATACTTGTCGATGATCTGGTCGGTGAGTGCGTTCGGACCGAACTGTGCGAGCTGACGGGCAACCACACCACGAGCCTCATTGAGGACATCCTCCTCCTCAACATTCACCTCACACTGAGCGGCTACTTTGTCGCGGATAAGATCCCATTCAAGCTGCGGCCGCATCTTCACAAACTCCTCATCTACATTCTCGGCAGTGATACCGTCGCCCTGACGGATGAGGAAGTCCTTAAGAATCTCTACGGGAAGTTCAAGCTCGCCTACTGCTTTTGTCACTACATCCTTAGCGTCGATTGTGAAGCGGTAGTTTGAGTCATTCTCAAGGTTGAGAGCGATAAGCTCTTTGAGAGCTGCGCGGAACTCCTCCTCATTGTGAGCCTTATCTTTGCCGACAGCGTTGTCGAAGAACTCCTGGTCAAGCTCAGCCGGCTTGAGCACGATGATCTCCTTGATATCGAAACGGAAGTCACCCTTATGGTTCTCCACGTCCTCCTTATCAATGTTGAGCATTGAAGAAAGCTCCACCTCGCTTGAGTCGCAAGCTACAGCAGGGTTGAACACCACGCTATCGCCGGGATGCTTAGCCTCGAAAAGCTTCTTCTGGTCGTCGTTCTTGAAGTGGATGGGTGCAAGGATGCCGTTCTCCACAAACACACCCTCCTCTTTCACTGAACCATCTTCGTTAAGCTCGGTGAGAGAGCCTTTGATCACGGCGTTGGGTTCTGTCTCCTCGCCGGGCACCTGACGTCCGAAACGCTGACGGAGACCCTCCATCTGCTCGTTGACCATCTCCTCGCTCACTTCGATAGTGTAGTAAGGCACGTGCATATCCTTGTTGACATGAGTGTCGATCTCAGGAGCGATGCCCACCTTAAACTTGAAGGTGAAATCGGCGTTTGCAATGTCGAATTTATTGTCGCTTTCAGGCACAGGCTGACCGAGCACCTGAATGTTATTCTCTTTTATATAATTGAAGACGGCGTCTGCCACCTCTTTGTTAACGACATCATATTTCACGGCTGTGCCATATTTCTTGGCGATAAGGCCTGCGGGCACATGTCCGGGACGGAAACCCGGCTCGGCATGTTTCTTGCCGATCTCTTTAAGCTGCTTCTTTACTTTGTCTGCGTAATCCTTCTCTTCGAGAGTCACAGTGATTTCACCGCTGACATTTCCGAGCTTTTCGAAATTTACGTTCATTTTAACTTTATCTTGATTTAGTTATTTTAGTTTATTACCATTGCATTTCCGGCAAATCCGGGGCAGGCTTAACGCCCGTCGGCATATACTGCCTCAAGGCGGCTTGACCGCCGTTCCGCCAAATCCGACTGCAAAGGTATTAAATTTTCTCCGCCTCAGCAAATCTGACCATGCCAAGAACGGAGAAAATGTGGATTTATCCTATATTTGTGGGTGGTTATTTAGAAATTTTAACTGAAAAAAGTAGTGAACACCTTCACCGTGTCAAGATGGTCAGACACTCCCGCGGTCTCTCTTGCAGAATGCATCGCCCATATTGCAGCCCCCATGTCGACGCCTCTTATATCGAGCTGCACGGTCAGTTTGTTGCCGAGTGTGGAACCGCCCTCCACGTCGCCGTGGTTGACAAACATCTGATAGTTCACTCCCGCCTCACGGCAAAGATTCTTGAATACCGCCGAGCCCTGCGCGTCGGTCATGTATTTGCAGTTGGCATTTATCTTGATGACCGGACCGCCGCCGATAACGGGATGGTTGGTCGGGTCATATTTCTCATTATAATTAGGATGCCATGCATGTGCATCGTCGGCAGAAATCATAAACGAGCGTGCTATGCTGCGGAAGAATCCCTCTCTCGACGCACCCATGCCTGTAGAGATTCTCTCCATGAGGTCGCGGATGAGTGGAGCCATCGCCCCCTGCTTGGTGCCGGAGCCGGTCTCCTCGTTATCGAATACGGCAAGAATTCTCGTGTCTGCACACGGCTCGTTGGCAGTTGCCAGAAGTGCCTCAAGCCCGGCAAACGCCATCGAGAGATCGTCAATACGTGCCGACTGGAAATACTCGTAGCGTATACCGCAAAGCTCAGCCGGCTCCAATGGATATAGATTGATCTCATATTCCAAGATATCCTCAGGAAGTATGCCGAGATATTCTGATACGATTTTTTTCACGACCCCGCCCTTTGACTTAGCCTCGGCAATCTCTTCCGGCGAGAAGTAACCCATCACCGGCTTCATATCCTTCTGCACGGAAAGAGGGTTGCCATTGTTGACGCCACGGTTGAAGTGTATGGCGAGATGAGGGATAGTCGCCACAGGGCGTTTGAGGTCAAACACGATAGTCTCCGGATTCAGCAGGTCGCCGCAATCCACCATCACGCGTCCCGACATTGAGAGCGGACGGTCAAACCATGTATAGAGTATACCACCTCCATATTTCTCCACGTTGAGGCTCACCACTCCCCCTTCGCCATAGATCTCCGCGTTAGGCTTGATCTTAAAGCAAGGGCTGTCGGAATGGGCAGTTATGATGCGGAATGCCGACTCTTCGGGATCTCCCGTGCCCGTGATAAACGGGAAGATTGCGCTGTCGTTCTTCACGACATAGTAGCGCGAACCCGGCTTGATATCCCAGGCGTCTTCCTGACGGAGCTCGGTGAAACCGGCATTCTCCAACTCATCTTTAATTGTCTCTACTGCGAGAAAGTTGCATGTGGCGTTGTCGAGCCATTTGAGAAGTTTTTCAATCATGTCAGATTTTTTTATTTTTTGTTTAATTCATTCCCCTTGTGAAGAATATTTTATATGGTTTATTGCCCGGAGGACATTGCACAAAGTCTGGCTCCAGTAAGATTCAAAATCCTCCTTGCAGTGCATGTATGCCTCTGTCATCCTCTCCCCTTCCGAATCCTTGACCACGGATATGAAATCATAAAGCGGCTGGAATATGTCGGCAAGAGATTCTGCGATTGAGGCGGCGATTGGGGTCTCGCTGTATTTCATATCCTCCTCAAACGTCTCAAGAAACATATCCTCCTCACCCATCACAGCCTCTATATGACGGCGTATGCTCTCATAATAATCCTCATCCACGTATGACGAGAAATAGTCGAAATCATCAATCGACACAATGTCTGCCGAGAGATCGAAGAATTCCCAGTAGATCCGTGGCAGGAGATTCAGTATCCTGTCGACAAACTCATCCCGCTCCATCTCGTGGGCATGTTCGCACACGGAGCAATAATCGGCGGCCAGGGATGTTATGGCCAGAAGTCTGCTTTTCATATCGTAATTATAAAAGGTTTGTATAAAGTCGGTTTTGCCGGATGTAGTCAGCCACCTCACGCGGCACGAAATAATTCAGATTCTTGCCGTCGGCAACGGCCTTCCTGATGAACGTGGATGATATCAATGCCTGAGGCGCTTTGGCGGGCACCTCCACCCCGGCAGGAAGCTCTACAGGCAGATCGTAGCCGGGACGCGGATAGACAATCAGTCCAAACTCCCGGAGTATACTCTCCGAATCGCGCCAGCGGTTGAAGTTATGCCAGTTGTCGCTGCCGATAATCAGCACAAACTTATGCTGTGGGAAACGTTCGCGCAGGCGGCACAGCGTGACGTAGGTGTAGGAGGGCACGGGAAGCGAGAATTCAAAGTCGGACGCTACCACTCGGCTGCATCCTTCCGCCACAAGCTTCACCATCGCAAGACGATGCGGCTCTGACGCCGGATCCCGTCCTACCTTAAGCGGATTATGTCGGCTTACCATCAGCCACACCTCATCCAGACCGCCATATTGCGCCAGATAATTTGCGACCATGGCATGACCCGTGTGAATAGGATCGAAACTTCCACAGTATACGCCTATCCTCATCTTCTACATACAGCTTCTATTCCACAGGTGGCAAACGCTCTTATCTTATCGGCGACCTCCGCAACTGCTCTCGGAAGAGAGTCGTTGACCACAACAGTATCAAACTGCGGGGCAAATCCCATCTCAAACTCAGCCTTGGCAAGACGACGCTCTATTGTCTCGGCAGAATCCGTGCCTCGCGAACGGAGACGATGTTCGAGAGTGGCTATATCGGGAGGCATGACGAAAATCGCCACGGCATCGTTGCCGAAACGCTTCTTGATATTTAGCGCGCCCTTCACGTCGACGTCCATTATGAGATGAGAACCGGAGCCGGTCACTCTCTCCACCTCACTCTGGAGAGTGCCGTAGCGGGTGCCGGCATACACCTCCTCCCATTCCACAAACTCTCCGCCGTCGATCTTCTTCTGGAATTCCTCCTCCGAGAGGAAGAAATAGTCTTTACCATTCACTTCCGCGCCACGTGGCTTACGGCTCGTGGCTGATATGGAGAAACCGAGATGAAGATCCGGCTCCTGCATCAGAGAGGTGATTATGGTGGATTTCCCCGTGCCTGACGGAGCAGACAATATTATAATCTTTCCTTTCATAATACGTTTAGCACCTGTTCCTTTATCTGTTCCAGTTCATCCTTCATCTTCACCACTATCTGCTGCATATCGGCATGATTCGATTTCGAGCCGAGAGTATTGATCTCCCTACCCATCTCCTGGGCTATGAAACCGAGTTTCTTGCCTGACCCTTCAGAGGGGAGAGAATCAACCGGTCCGAGAGTATCCATGAAATAGTTGAGATGCGCCGTCAATCTGACCTTCTCTTCAGTGACGTCGAGCTTCTCTATATAGAATATGAGTTCCTGTTCAAGTCTTCCGCGATCATACTCAATCGACGACAGCCGGGAAAGCTGGTCCTCCAGTCTCTCGCGGATCTTGGGCACCCTCTCCTCCTCATACTTGTCGACCTCCGCAAGCAGACGTCGGATATTATCTATTTTCTCCACAAAGAATCCGTACAGTTTCTCCCCTTCCAGACGTCGGAACTCCACAAGAGCGTCGATAGCCTCGTTGCAGGCATCGACAAACGCCTGAGCATCCTCCGGAGCAAGAGCCGCAGTCTCGGTCTTCATTGCATCGGGCATACGGAGCAACAGCTGATACCAATCATTAGGCTCAGGCAATCCAAGCGTCTCGCCCATCTGCTGCAATTGAGCCTTATATGCTGCCAGCAATTCAATATTGACAGTGGTAGTGGATTCCGCCACGATATTCTCCACGATCGCCGACACCTCAACCTTACCGCGTTGCAGACGTTCGGCTATCGGATTACGCATCGCCACCTCCATCTCCCGGAAACAGGCAGGCACTCTCAATGAGAGGTCAAGTTGCTTGCTATTGAGCGACTTTATCTCCACCTTCACTCTTTTAGTAGGAGTTTGGGCTCCGCCACGACCGAAGCCCGTCATTGATGAAATCATAGAAAAAAAGTTTTGAATCGCAAAAATACATAAAAAAAGTGATTATCGGTGTCTTCTCAATAACTTTTTCATCATTTTCCTCCCGACATTCCTGCGTCCACCCGACAATCGGAACCAATAAAAGCTACCTCTGTTTTATATTTCATGATGTTGCATCAACGTGTAAAAAGATATAAAATTCGACAAAAATTATTGCTTTTTCTTATTTACTATTTGTTTTATCGTCTTTTTTCATTAGTTTTGCAATGACATTAGACAATGACGTCAGAAAAACTGTATCTTCCATACTTGCCAGGTGGCGTCACGGAAGAATCAGCAAGTTCAACCTGATAATATTAACCCAATAATCAACATACAAGACATGAACAACGAAGAATTGTTGAAAAGTGTAAAAGAAAAAGCCGAGAAATGGCTTGGACCCCAATATGACGAAGAGACACGCGCTGCCGTACAGGCGATGCTCGATTCAGAAGACACCACTCCCCTTATCGACGCCTTCTACAAAGATCTGGAATTCGGCACAGGCGGTTTGCGCGGTATCATGGGCGCAGGCTCCAACCGTATGAACAT
Organism: Muribaculaceae bacterium Isolate-037 (Harlan); assembly: GCA_003762615.1. Lineage (GTDB taxonomy): Bacteria > Bacteroidota > Bacteroidia > Bacteroidales > Muribaculaceae > Lepagella > Lepagella muris. Next base: position 48,514 of record RIAZ01000027.1, on the reverse strand, counting down.
CTACACCGTAGGCGCAGCTACACAGGGTCTCGCCAACTATCTGAAGGAATGTTTCAAAGATGAGCCGCAGATCACGGTTGCCGTAGGTCATGACGTCCGCAACAACTCCCGTAAATTCGCGGAACTCGCTGCCAACATCTTCTCTGCAAACGGCATTAAGGTATACCTCTTCGAAGACTGCCGTCCCGTGCCGGAGGTATCCTACACTATCCGTAAGCTCGGATGCAACAGCGGTGTGATGGTAACTGCAAGCCACAATCCGAAGGAATACAACGGCTACAAGGCATATTGGAGCGACGGCGCACAGATGATCGCACCCCACGACGTGGAGACTATCGCATACGTGAATGCCATCACATCCGTCGACCAGATCAAGTTCACCCCCAATAAAGACCTCATACAGATCATCGGCAAGGATATCGACGAGCAGTATCTTGACGACATCAAGACCCTCTCACTCTCTCCCGAGGCAATCAAGAAACATGCCGACATGAAGATCGTCTACAGCCCTATCCACGGCACAGGCGGTATGCTCATATTCGACTCCCTCAAGAAATGGGGCTTTGAAAATGTAATCCACGTGCCCGAGCAGGACGTAAGGAGCGGCGACTTCCCCACAGTAGTATCCCCCAACCCGGAGAATGCAGAGGCTATGTCAATGGCTATCGCCAAGGCTAAGGAGACAGGCGCAAGCATCGTGGTGGCTTCCGACCCCGATTCTGACCGTATCGGTCTTGTGGTGCGCGACGGCAACGGCGAATACCAGCTCGTCAACGGCAACCAGATCGTGATGATATTCCTATATTATCTCATCACCCGCAACCGCGAGCTCAATATGCTCACCGGCAAGGAATATTGCGTGAAGACCATAGTAACCACAGAGACAATCAAACGTATTGCCGAGGCTAACGGAGTAACCTGCTACGACTGCTTCACCGGCTTCAAATGGATTGCCGACGTGATGCGCAACCTTGAAGGGAAGGAGAGATACCTCGGTGGCGGAGAGGAGAGCTACGGATTCCTCCCCGAGACTTTCGTGCGCGATAAGGATGCCGTTTCCTCAATCACTCTCATGTGTGAGATCGCTGCTTGGGCTGCAGAGAAGAACATGACACTCTACGAGATGCTGATCGACATCTATAAGGAGTATGGTTTCTCTCGCGAGCGTGGAGTGAGCGTAGTGCGTCCGGGCAAATCCGGTGCTGACGAGATCGTAGCCATGATGAAGAACTTCCGTGAGAATCCCCCGAAAGAACTCGCAGGCTCACCAATCGTCATGATTAAGGATTACGCCGACCTCAACTGCCGCAATCTGAAGACCGGCGAAGTTGAGAAGATGAACTTCCCGACCACATCCAACGTGCTCCAGTTCTTCACTGAGGCAGGCGACAAGGTATCGGTAAGACCTTCCGGCACAGAACCCAAGATCAAGTTCTACGTGGAAGTCCGTGAAGATCTCCCCTCAAAAGAGATGTATGAGGAGACTGTAAAGAAAGCTGAGGCAAAGATCGACCGTGTGATCGCCGACCTTGGTGCAAAATAATCCTACACGTCAATAAAACCCGACCCGATTCATAAAAAATTTAGGGTCTGACAATGTCAACAAACCCGACTATGTGCAACCATAGTCGGGTTTTATTTGTTGAATGAGATAAGAATTATATTATGAAACCACTTGTATGTTCCACACTAAACGAAATATCCATCGAATTCTTGTTATTGTCGCATTCATCAGCCTGCGACTATTGTGCAACGCACAGATACCCATTGAATTCCACACGACCGAACTAATTCCGCCCGACTCCACCGACGTGGCAAGAATGAGCAAACGGCATTTCTGGCGGACAGCCGGAGAAGTGGTGGGATTCAACATCGGTCTTTGGGCATTTGACAGATACGTGCAGAGAGGGGATTTTGCCTACATCTCGTTCAACACCATAAAGGAGAATTTCAAGCACGGATTCAAATGGGACAATGACAAACTCGGCACCAACACATTCCTCCACCCCTACAACGGAAACCTATACTTTAATGCGGCACGTGCCAACGGATTTAATTTCTGGCAATCCGAGTTGTTTGCTATCGGAGGCAGTGCGATGTGGGAAATGTTTATGGAAAGGGAATACCCTTCCACAAACGACATCATCGCCACCCCCATAGGTGGCGCAGCAATAGGCGAGGTACTCTTCCGTGCATCTGACGCGCTGATAGATGACCGGCTGTCGGGCAGCGAACGATTCAGCCGTGAAGCAGCCGTGTTTCTTCTGTCGCCGCTTAGGGGACTCAACAGAATCATCACCGGCGAGGCATGGAAAGTGAGACCCACGAGAGGCAGGATGTTCGGTACGCCGAATTTTGCGATACGCGTATCCACTGGCTACAAGATGCTGTTATACAACAGCCATTTCAAAGAGCTACATCAAGGTGCTGCAGTGCAGATTGATGCCGAATATGGCGATCGGTTTGAGGTTAAATCCACCAAACCGTATGACTACTTCACAATAAAGGCGCAATTGCAGATGCTGAAGACGCAACCCCTCTTATCGCAGATAGAGATCAAAGGGCGACTCCTCGCACGCGAGATTTTCGATAGTTACCGTTCGAAAGGCAGCATAGGTCTTTATCAGCATTTCGATTTCTACGACAGCGATACCATTGACCATATTGAAAAAGTGCCCTTCAAGCTCGGTATACCCGCCAGTGTGGGAGTTGGATTCATGTTCCGCGATGTGGAACGCCACCGCTGGACCTACGACCTATTTGCTCACGTAAATGGTATTGCCCTCGGCTCCATACTCTCCGACCATTATCAGACTGATGAACGCAACTACAACTGGGCATCCGGATTCTCCATAAAGGGGGGATTCAACCTCGTGTTTGGCAAAGATAAACTGGCATTTTCGCTGACACACAATTTCTACCGCATGTTCACCTGGATTGGCTATAAATTCGGCACAGACCTGCGGATGGTTGACTACCGCATACTAAATGTGCAGGGCGATGCATCCGTCGCATCCCTCAACATGACCGAGTTTCGCGCGGACTTCAAGATATGGAAAAAACTGTTCGGTACGGTGCTCTTCACCAACTACCTCCGGTCGTCGCACTATAAATTCTTCCCGGACGTCAAATCCTCCTCCAACTCCCTCGAACTCATGCTCTCCTACAAATTCTGACTCCCTACATACCACCAAGCACACGGTTTTATACCACAAAGGGCACTCGTTTTAAACCACAAAGGGCACGGAGAACGCGGAGAAATTAAAAAATCTCCGTGTTCTCCGTGTTTTCCGTGGTGGTTTTGCATGTTTTCTGCATGTCCGCCGCGGTAGTTTATACGTGACCTCTGGGGGGATATTCTACAAACTGTCTCTACTTATTCAACAACGACTTTACCAAATCGATCTGGAAAAATGGATGGCCGCTAGAGACTATCTCCCCATCCTTATTAATGACTATTCCGAATGGTATTCCCGTAATATTGAAGTCCGCACTCAAATGCGCATACGCATCTTGAGTAAGATAGACATGCTCCCCCGCTATCTCATTCTCCTCGATCCAACGTTCACACGGTTCCTTATATCTCTCTTCCGCTACGTATATCACCTGTAATGGCGAATCAGCATATTCCTTTATAAACCCCTTTTGATCCAACATCCCCGACAGACAAGGCCCGCATCCGGTATTCCATACATCAACAAGAATAACCTTCCCCTTATAAGGCGAGATAATTTCAGCAAGCACATCCGACACATCAGATATTGTGCGTGATTCCGAATCGGCCTTCTGTCTTGCTTCTTTCAACGCCAAACCGACAGCTATATCCGACACACCGTCAATGACACTTGCCGCCAAACCTTTATAGGAGATCTCAGACAAGATGACAGACGCTCCCATTTTACAATAATCAAGCATTTCCTTTGAAAACTCCGGAATATTTTTAAAACCCGGCACTACTCCATACGTCATGGCAAGCTGCGACATAAAGCAATTCCCTATGCCAAAATTCCTCTCACATCTTTCATCCAATTCCATAAGCTTCTGCAATCGGCTTTCCCCATCTTTCAATATTGTTTCCGACTTCAATCTAAATTCTCCATTGACAATTTCTAACACATTTCCACCGGCTGCGATTGCCCTATGCAGATAAAACATGGACCCATTAACAATCCTGCTGATAATCAAATTATCACCGCATAATATAAGTGGATTGTCATAGATATATGCAAGATAATCCTTCCTGTCATTAAAATACTTGGAATAATCAAGGGGTCGGTATTCTGGATTTGGAATCCGAATCGTCATTCCATCACGATCCTCAAAATTATATTTTAGCTCACGGTAATAATAATCCATATCTACAATAGGCAGATACACGTCAGCAGCACATCTGCTAAACGTCACATCCTTTGCCCATTGCGACATATCAAACGTAGGGATTGTGCGGTTCAGATAGTCAACAGCATCATGAAAGGCTGCCTTGATCTTAGCATTTATCACCAACATGCTGTCGGGATCATTGACAACTGCATACCTCCTCTTATATCGGTTGAGACTGTCACACATAAATTCGCAGGCAATATTCACATCAGCCGCATCCCCTCCCTCAAATTTGGAATAGATTGCCCGAGAATAATCATTCGGATCCCGAAGCGTAGTGGATGTAGTATATTTTAATGTGTCTTCCGGCATCAGAAAAACTTTTCTGTAATGTCTGCCAAAAATAAGCGTTACGGTCTGAGGATGTGGGAGCGGTAGATCCACGACAAAATTCCCCGCTGAATCAAGTTCGGCAACTTCAACATTCCTCTTTTCATTAAGGTGATCATAACTATAAATTTCCACAACAGAATATTCCAATAACGGGTCATAACCGTCAAGTTTACCAATCAGATGCGTCTTTGCACCGGGTTTCACAAAATCCATTTCCCGATAACATTCCACATCAAAACCATCCCAAGAAGGAGTGTTGAGCATACGTGGTGTCTGATTTTCAGAAATCGGAGCTACCGCGAAAGCAGCGAGTGTGCACCCCACACCTACCAAAATTGAAAATATCCTTTTCATAAAGATACTAATTAAATTGAAGATGTCTAAGTTTAAGTTATACGATATAATTTTATGCAAAAGTAACAAAAATATTAATATTTTCCACAAAAACATCAACATTCAATACATTATTCTGCCAAAACAATACCATTTCAACCATAAGTAACATGAAGAGCACAGAAAAAAACTCCGAGTTCTCCGTGCCCTCCGTGGTGGGTTACAATCTCCCTCCGTGGTGGGTTATTCGTCTCCATGGTGGTTTATGAGGATTTCATACTTTTTATTATCTTTGCATTCACATAAACAATAACCATAATTAAACATTAAACGTATTATGTCAAAGATCTCATGGCGCCCGGGTACGCAGATATACCCTCTACCCGCAGTATTGGTGACTTGTGGCGACAAACCGGAGAATTGGAACATGCTCACCGTGGCATGGACCGGCACAATCTGTTCCGATCCGGCAATGTGCTACGTATCAGTACGACCGGAACGCGCATCCTACCCTCTTATCAAAGAGAATATGGAATTTACCATCAACCTCACCACCGTGGAAATGGCACGCGCTACCGATTGGGCAGGCGTAAGATCCGGACGTGACTACAACAAATGGAAAGAGACCGGACTGACACCTCTTCCCGGTGAGAAAGTCGCCTCCCCCACCATCGAAGAATCACCCATCAGCATCGAATGTCGCGTGAAGACCATAATGAATCTTGGATCACATGACATGTTTACCGCCGATGTAGTCAACGTGCGTGCCGACTCTCGCTACATCGACCCTGAGACAGGACGATTCGCCCTTGAAAAAGCCAACCTGCTCGCCTACTCCCACGGATTCTACCATTCCCTCGGCGATATTATCGGTAAATTCGGATTCTCAGTGCAGAAAAAACAGGACTAAATCACTACATATTGCTATGACGACAGCTATATTTACCTATTGATAGTTATTGCCCGACTAAATATAAATGTCTAACTTTGCAACCGTAAAGACAGTGAAAAAGCGAAGCAATCCAAACTTCACAAAAAGAAGCTGTAGTTATTAGTTATTTAGAGTTAGATAAGTATTGAGTTATGCGCCGGAAAATCCGGTATCTCCCGGAAATCCGCGCTATGTATCAAAGTGAGTTGCCACCGTTGATGGTGGCACCACTTGTATATAGCCCGACCCATGACGACATTCCACCTCAATACATAACCCACCCAAATCACAGACAACACACTATGCCGATACAGACAAAATATAACCCCGCCGATAAGATGGTGTCACTGATTGCCGACAATTACCAACTCATTCAGGTGATGAGTCGCTTTGGCATACCGATGGGATTCGGCGACAAGACCGTCGAGAAAGTTTGTTCAGACCATGGCGTAGACTGCGCCACATTCCTTGCGGTAGTAAACTTTATCGTGGATGGCTTCTCAAACTACGACACCGATAATAACGTATCCGTGGAATCACTGCTTCTATACCTCAAACGGAGCCATTCGTATTTCCTTGACTATTGCCTGCCGGCAATACGCCGCAAACTCCTTGAAGGCATATCGCTACGCACCACCGACGTATCGTTTCTCATACTGAAATTTTTCGACGAATACATGCACGAGGTGCGCATACACATGGAATATGAGGAGAAGACCGTGTTCAAATATGTCAACAATCTGCTAAGTGGCAAATCTTCGGAAGACTACAAGATCACCACCTACAGCGAGCATCACGATCTTGTCAGTCTGAAACTGAAGGAACTGAAAAACATAATCCTGAAATATTGTCCGGAAGACGCCAACACCAATCTTCTCAATGATGCGCTCTACGACATCTACAGATGCGAGGAGGAATTGTCAAGCCACTGTCACATTGAGGACTGCCTGCTCGTGCCGGCAATCCTGCGTCTGGAACGCAACCGCAACTAACCGAAACACTCACCCCATCCGATTCCATCATAAAATGCGAAGAGAAGGAAACCTACATATCATCATAGCCGAGATCTCCCCGGTGCTTTCCGCCGGATTTTCCCATTGCCTGCGCAGATTGCCCGGAATGCAGGTAAATATCATGGAAGTGAAATCTCCGTCAGCTCTTGCCGACTGTGTACGTTCAAATACCCCGGACATAATTCTGGTGAATCCCACTTTTGGCGGTATCTTCAACCCCGAGCATTTCCGTGCTGATACGGGATGTCAGAATTGCAAGATAATCGCCATAGAAGTAGGAAAACTTTCGCATCAGGCTGCCGACCTTTACGACGGTCTTATCTCCGTAATCGATGATATGGAAACAATCACAAGGAAGATCAAAAGCCTTAGCACCCATCAATCAGAATCCACAGAAGAGAAAGAGAGCCTGTCCCAACGGGAGAAGGAGATCATATCTCTTGTGGTGAAAGGCATGACGAATCAAGAGATCGCCGACAAATTATTCCTGTCGATCCACACTGTCATCACGCATCGACGCAACATAGCCCGAAAACTTGAGATACATTCCGCCACAGGACTGACCATCTATGCCATCGTCAATAAAATCGTTGACATAGATGAAATCAGTCTGAATGTTTAATCTTATTTCTCCGGGCGAGCTATGCCATCCTGCTCGCAGCGTTTCTTCATGTGGTCGATACGCTTCTGAGTTTCGGGATGTGAAGAAAACATCTTCTGGATATAGCTCTGGCTCGCTCCGGCATCCCCCTCGAGACCCTGAAGCTTCTCAAACGACATAACGATGCCCCACGGGTTCTTACCTTTCGACACGAGGAAATCATAGCCGCAGTCATCCGCCTCATTCTCCTGCTTCTGTGAGAACTTTGCGCTTTGCAACGACGTCGCAAGAGTGCCGAGCTGCGATTCTGTCAGTGCAGCAGCCTTGCCGCCGGTAGATGCCACGGCATCCTTCAATGCTCCGGTAAGCAACTCATTCTTGAATGCATTCTTTGAATGATGCTTCAGCACATGTCCGATCTCATGCCCGATCACTCCGAGAAGTTCATCATCATCCATGAGATCCATCAATGCGGCAAACACTCTCACGCTTCCGTCAGGGCAAGCGAAAGCATTCACGTCAACCACATTATACACCTTGAAGTTCAACGGTATACCGTCAGCTTCCGTGATACCTTCTGTCAGGCGGCGAAGACGTTTCGTATATTCATCATCTTCCGGAAGCACAGGATTATTCTTATCCATCCAATCTACCGATTCCTTCACGTAGGCAGCCATCTGCGCATCAGTGAGAGTAAACGCCTGCACAGCCTTTGCTGTCGCGCCAATCGCCTTCTTAAGATTAAACTGTCCGTAAGCGGGAGCCACCGGAGCAGCGAGTGCGACCAATGCAATAACTTTTAATGCAATATGCTTCATAGAATAAAAAAAATTTAATTTTGTAAAGTTATTTTAAACTTCCATACAACTCCACAAAATTAAATCATTTTAAAATAATTTCAAAATCATATTCAACCCAATATCATTATCCGGGCAAATAATATCTAAAATTAAAAATCATCCGGTCTTATCTTGTCCTTCTGTCTTTTTTTGTCAATATGTCATTTATGCTCAATGTATCCACGGTATAGCGTTGGTTTCGATTATTTTTTGTAATTTTGCATTTGATACAGACTTTTATCCCGCAACGGCGGTGTTCGTCGTTGGAAAAGCTTTTATTGTTATAACGATATGACTGATATCCGTAAAAAAAGTAATAACAAACAAGACGACACCTTCAACGGCAAGAAAAAGTCCGGCAAAGTGTCAAGAAACGCTATTCTTGTCAGATGGATGTGGATCATGTTCTTAGGATTGGGCACCGTGATAGCCCTCTTCCTGCTCCTGATCTATAACGGTGTAATCGGCTACATGCCTCCTATCGAGGAACTGGAAGACCCTCATGATAAACTGGCATCTGTAGTCATAGCATCCGACGGCACAACCGAACTCGGGCGATACTTCGCCGGCGCGGGAAACCGCGTAAACTCCGACTACAAGACTGTGTCGCCTCACGTGATCGATGCCCTCATAGCCACCGAAGATGAACGATTCTTCGACCATTCCGGAATCGACTTCATCGCCCTCGGCCGTGCCGGAGTAAAGACTCTCATGCTCGGCGATAAGTCGTCAGGCGGCGGATCCACAATCACACAGCAGCTCGCAAAGCAACTATACTCCCGCCCATCATCCAACATGCTCAAACGCGCCCTACAGAAGCCTATCGAATGGATGATCGCAATAAAGCTCGAACGATTCTATACGAAACAGGAGATAATCAACATGTATCTCAACCGATTCGACTTCCTCAACAACGCCGTCGGCATAAAGACTGCCGCCAACGTTTACTTCAACAAGGAACCCGCCGACCTCAACGTGCAGGAATCTGCCATGCTCGTCGGCATGCTGAAGAATCCGAGCTATTTCAACCCACTACGCCATCCCGAACGAACGAAGGAACGCCGCAACGTGGTGCTGGAGCAGATGGTGAAGGCGGGCAAACTGCCTCGCGACGAGGCGGAGGCATACAAGCAACTCCCCTTGGGACTTGACTATCACCGCGTGGATCATCGCGACGGCGGTGTGCCTTATCTGCGTGAGGAGATAAGGATGCTCATGAGCGCAAAGAAACCGGTGCGTCCATCCCGCGACAAATATAAGAGCAACCTCGCCTACATCCTCGCAATGGGGCAATACAACACCGACTCCACTCAATGGGAGGAGAATCCCCTCTACGGTTGGATTCTTAAAAATCCCAAGCCGGACGGAAGCCTCTACAATATATATACGGATGGTCTTAAGATCTACACCACCATCGACATCAAAATGCAGCAATATGCCGAGGAAGCCGTATACGAGCATCTCGGCGGGACTCTCCAGCCTGCATTCTTCAAGGAGAAACAGGGGCAGGTGACCGGTCCGTACACCACCAACAGCGACGAGCTAAGCCGCAGCGGCGTGATGAACCTCATCAAGAATGCCATGAAGCAGACCGAGAGATGGAGAGTGCAGAAAAATGCCGGCATATCAGAGGCGGAGATTGAGAAGACTTTCCACAAGCCTTACGAGATGGACATATTCACCTACGTGAAGGAGAACGGCAAATATCATCCGGGTTCAAAATCCGTGACAATGACCCCCTACGACTCGCTTCTCTACATGAAGTCGATCCTTCGCACGGGCATGATGAGCATGGATCCGACCAACGGATACGTGAAGGCATACGTCGGAGGTCCTGATTTCAACTATTTCCAATACGACATGGTGTCGAGAGGACGCCGCCAGATCGGATCTACCGCAAAGCCATTCCTCTACACCCTCGCCATGGAGCAGGACTACACCCCTTGCTCACAATTCCTCAACACTCAGCCTACGTTTGGCAACTGGTCGCCACGTAACTCCGGAAGCGCACGCATCGGCGACATGGTTGACCTGCGTTGGGCACTGACCAACTCCAACAACTGGATTTCCGCCCGACTCGTCTATGAACTGGGTGCGAAGAACCTTGCCAACAAGATGAGAATGTTCGGCGTAACCGGACATATCGACGCCACTCTCCCACTCGCACTCGGCACGGTTGACGTCCCCGTCAAGGAGATGGTGGCAGCCTACACCGCATTCGCCAACAAGGGTATGAGGGTTGACCCCGTATTCGTGACCCGCATAGAGGATAACCAAGGCAACCTCATATACTCCACCACACCCCACCGCAGTGAGGTGACGAGCGAGGATGCCTACTATAAGATACTCTCCATACTGCTCAACGTGGTTGACAGCGGTACGGCGGCAAGCCTTAGAGGACGTTACGGCATATCCGCACAGATGGGCGGCAAGACCGGTACGACCAACTCCAACTCCGACTCATGGTTCATGGGATTCACGCCCGAGCTCGTCACCGGAGTATGGGTAGGCGGTGAGGAACGATATATCCACTTCAACACCATGGCTCTCGGTCAGGGCGCACGCGCCGCACTCCCGATCTATGGATTCTACATGAAGAAGATATATGCCGATAAGAAACTCCCCTATTCTCAGGATACCAAATTCACTTTCCCTGCCGACTTCAACGCATGCAGCGGCGAGATGTTCACGTCATCGGGAGAGAGTGAGGTAGAAGAAGTTTCCGAAGGAATTTTTGACTAAGAATTAACAGATAACTCTAAAAACTTGCGGACCATATCCGCAGAAAAATATGATCCTACCAATATATCTATACGGGCAACCCGTGCTTCATAATGAGACGGAAGACATCGAGCCCGACTATCCCGAAGTAAAGAAACTGATTGCCGACATGTTTGAGACGATGTATCATTCCGAGGGCGTCGGTTTGGCAGCTCCTCAGATCGGTCTTCCGATAAGCGTGATCGTAATCGACGGCACAGCGCTCGCCAATGATTTTCCGGAATGTAAGGACCTTAAGTTCGCGCTCATAAATCCGGTGCTCGACGTTCTTGACGACGTAGCACCCGTAAGCCGCGAAGAGGGTTGTCTCTCACTGCCCGGTCTGTCAGAGCCAGTGAAACGCCACGAGCATGTAAGGCTCAACTGGCTCGATGAGGATTTCGTGGAGCATGAGAAAGAATTCCACGGATTCGCAGCGAGAATCATCCAGCATGAATACGACCACCTTCTCGGCAAGGTCTACACCGACCGCGTGTCACCCATCCGTAAGCAGATGATACGCACCAAGCTCAACAACATCGTCAAGGGGAAAGTGAAGTGTGCATACCGCACTAAGGCAGTGCAGAAATAATGCCACAAAACAGCTTCAATCTTGATTAACCAACCGAACAAAAAAACAACCGCAAAACAGAAATGGCAGACGATAAGAAAATTATATTCTCAATGGTGGGAGTGAGCAAGATCATCCCCCCTCAGCGACAGATTCTGAAAAACATCTACCTCTCGTTCTTCTACGGTGCTAAGATCGGCATAATCGGTCTGAACGGATCAGGCAAGTCTACCTTGATGAAAATCATTGCCGGAATCGACAAGAGCTATCAGGGCAACGTGGTATTCTCCCCCGGCTATACAGTAGGCTATCTTGAGCAGGACCCGAAACTTGATCCGGAGAAGACGGTGAAGGAAGTGGTGCAGGAGGGTGTGCAACCGGTGCTTGACCTTCTGAAAGAGTATGATGATGTCAACAACGCATTCGCCGACCCCGAGGTGCTTGAGAACCCCGACAAGATGGATGCCCTCATCAACCGTCAGGCAGAACTTCAGGACAAGCTCGACGCTTGCGACGCATGGAACATCGACAACAAGCTCGAACGCGCCATGGACGCACTGCGTTGCCCCGACGACGACAAGAAGATAGCCGTGCTCTCCGGTGGCGAACGCCGCCGTGTGGCTCTCTGCCGTCTGCTCCTCCAACAGCCCGACGTGCTTCTCCTCGACGAGCCCACCAACCACCTTGATGCAGAATCAATCGACTGGCTCGAACAGCACCTTCAGCAATATCCCGGCACTGTCATCGCCGTTACCCACGACCGCTACTTCCTCGACCACGTGGCAGGCTGGATTCTTGAGCTCGACCGTGGCGAAGGGATACCCTGGAAGGGCAACTACAGCTCCTGGCTCGACCAGAAGACAAAACGTATGGCTCAGGAGGAGAAACAGGCAAGCAAACGACGCAAGACTCTCGAAAGAGAGCTTGAATGGGTGCGTATGGCTCCCAAGGCTCGTCAGGCAAAGGGGAAGGCACGTCTGTCAAGCTACGACCGACTCCTCAACGAGGACCAGAAGGAGAGGGAGGAGAAACTGGAGATCTTCATCCCCAATGGTCCGCGTCTCGGCAACAAGGTGATCGAAGCGCATGACCTTGCCAAGGCATACGACGACCGCGTACTCTTCAACGACCTCAACTTCATGCTGCCTCCCAACGGCATCGTAGGCGTGATCGGTCCCAACGGTGCGGGCAAGACCACTCTCTTCCGCCTCATCATGGGATTGGAGAAGCAGGATAAAGGTGAGTTTGAAGTCGGAGAGACAGTTAAGATCGCCTACGTCGACCAGAACCACAAGGATCTCTCCCCCGACAAGACCGTATATGAGGTGATATCTCAGGGTGTGGAGTCATTCCGCATGGGTGGACGCGACATGAACGCACGCGCATATCTCTCTAAATTCAACTTCACCGGTGCCGACCAGGAGAAAAAGATCGGTGTGCTGTCGGGCGGCGAGCGCAACCGACTGCATCTCGCCATGGCACTGAAAGAGGAAGGGAATGTGCTTCTTCTCGACGAGCCTACCAACGACATTGACGTCAACACTCTCCGTGCACTCGAGGAGGGTCTGGAGAACTTCGCCGGATGTGCCGTGGTAGTGAGCCACGACCGTTGGTTCCTCGACCGTATCGCCACCCATATCCTCGCTTTCGAGGGCGACAGCAAAGTGACCTTCTACGAAGGCTCCTACTCCGACTATGAGGAGTTTAAGAAGAAACGTGACGGCAACGACACTCCCCACCGTATCCGTTACCGCAAGCTGATGTGATTCCATCCACAATCATAACACACCCCTCCTCCATAACGGCAGCACCCACGTTCAGGACTTATCCTGACGTGGGTGCCGCTATTTTTCGCCGGTAGCGTTTCCTCGTTAGCATTTTCTGTCAGCTGAAAGCGTATCAGATGTCAAGCTGGCTTGATAGCGTCAGCTTCTTTGTGGGATTCACGCCTCTGATTTTCGACAAAAGGGGCATCAGATCGGTATAGACATGCGCAAGAACCACGAAATTCAGCTCCGTGACGTTCCTGTCGTAGTCATACTCCACAAAAAACGTGGAGAGATGCACATCCGCCTCATTAAACACCCTCTTATAGTCGTCGATATTCTCAAGGACGCCCTCCACTGTCAGACCGATCACTTTCGACTCCTGACCCATCTTCTTCCTCTTCTCATACTGCTCGAAGGAGACAAGCGTCATAAGAATCAGCAACGTTGCGCCGATCGAGCACATATACATGCCTATGCCGACTGCCATGCCGATGATGGCGGTCATCCATATCCCGGCTGCCGTGGTCAAACCCTTCACAGCTCCTTTCATGTGGATCATCGCACCGCCACCGATAAAACCGATACCCGTGATCACCTGTGCGGCGATTCGTCCCGGGTCTCCGTTCTTCAGACCGAGATACACCTGCGGAACGTAGATCGACAGCAGCATCGCCAGGCAGGCACCCATAGAGATGAGTGCAAACGTGCGGATACCCGCCACCTGACCCTTGCGTTTACGCTCCGCACCGACAACCATACCGAGAATCATACTCAGCAACAGACGAAACATGCTGCTGACCATATTCACCTCGAGCGAATTGATGTCGGCATATACCTCGGTAAGAAAATTTATGACACACTCCACCATTTTCAAGCCTCCATTTATAAGCTACCGTATTTTTACGCTACAGTTTCCAAGCCTCCTTATTTATCTGACAGGATTTATCAGACAAGCTTTATCCATTCATCACGGTCGCCGGGGAGAAGGTCCACCACCGGAATCTCGATCATAGTGTAGCAACCGGGCTGAAGACGCATTGACGCTCTCGCAACGCACACGAGCACCTGACCCGTAAGCGCAGGATTATTGATCTTCATGTCAAACTCAAAGAGCTGGTTCTGCGTCTTGCCGCTTACGCCCTTGCGCACGAGATTCACACCATGACCCATATCCTTAAGGGCATCCACGCTCTCCACCTGCATCACATGGGTTTCGTCCGATGCGAAATAGGGGTCGGTCTTGATGGCGTGTGCCACCTTCTCAAACTCATAGCCCGGCATCAGTTCGATGTAGACCATACGGCGATGTATGCCTGTGCCGACGGGGATAGTCATCGATAGAGCAGCCTTCACTCCCTCCACAGCCTTGACAGCCACGGTGTGTCCCATGCTCATGCCCGGACCGAAGTTGGTGTAGGTGATACCCTTGGGAGCCACTGCCTCAAGAAGCGCACGCACAACAGAGTCGCTTCCCGGATCCCAGCCTGCCGAAATGACGCTCACCTTGCCATGCTCACGCGCCACCTCACCGAGACTCTTGCGGAGAGCCGGTATCTGACCATGAATGTCGAAGCTGTCGACAGTGTTGATACCCTTGGCAAGGATCTCCTTGGCAAATTCCTCCACCTTTCTTGTCGGGGTGGCAAGGATAGCCACGTCTACGTCGGTCAGCTCATCGATTGAGCCTACCACCGGTATCTCTGCCGGAATATCCTCACGCTTCGATGCGTCGCGACGCACCACGCCTGCAATCTCAAAATCTGGAGCCACCTCAAGCGCCTCGATAGTAAATCTCCCGATATTGCCGTATCCTACCACGGCTGCACGAATTTTCTTCATACTGAATCTAAAAAGAGTAATTATTATGTTTTTATTTAAACGCGCATCGTCTCTGCCACAACGCAATGCCACAACGCGACGCGTCGGAATCACGGGCAAAAAATATTTAAGACGTATGCACGCATAATTAATACCGCAAATTTACAAAGATTATCACAAAAATTCACTAATTTTGCAGACGATTTTTCATCCCCAGCTAATGGGGCACTTCAAACTATAATTAAATTTCGGATTTTTAACATTATGGATTGGTTTATCGAACTGCTCCGGCCGGGAAACATGTCGCTCGCCAGCACGGTTCTGCTCTACTCCTTCGTGATATTCGCCGGAATTTTCCTTGGAAAAGTGAAGATTCTCGGGGTGTCGCTTGGAGTGACGTTCGTGCTCTTTGTCGGCATTCTGCTCGGCCACTTCGGTTATGCCGTGGAGGGGAACACTCTCCACTTCCTGAGAGAATTCGGTCTTATCCTGTTTATCTTCTCGATAGGTATGCAGGTGGGTCCCGGCTTTTTCTCTTCGTTTAAAGAGGGTGGCATACGCATGAACATGCTTGCCGTGACCGGCATCGCTCTCAACGTCGTCATCATGCTCTCCATCTACTATCTTCAGGGTGGAGCCGACGGTGCAACATCAATCACCGACATGATCGGCGTGATGTGTGGCGCAATCACCAACACCCCTGCGCTCGGTGCCGCCCAGCAGACCGTGCTCCAGGTCAACTCCTCCGCCTACGACGTCAGCCAGCAGATGTCAATGGGATATGCCGCAGCATATCCGCTTGGCGTAGTCGGTATCATCCTGACCATGATTCTTATCAAGGTGATATTCAAGGTGAATATCGACGATGAGATCAAAGAGGTAGACGATGAGAAGAAAGATTCAACTCAGGCTCCCGCAATCCTCACCTACAAAGTGACCAACGAACTCGTGTCGGGTCTCTCCATGGTGAAACTCCACACCCTCATCACTTGCGACTACACCTGCTCCCGTATCCTCAAACCGGACGGCAAGGTGGTGATACCTACTGCACAGGACACCATTGAGATCGGCGATCTCTGCCTGATAGTCTGTGCAAAGCAGGATGAGGAGATCTTCTCCCGCTTCATCGGTCAGAAAGTGGAGATGACTTGGCCCATGGACAAGGGTCCGGTAGTTTCGCGCAGGATCGTAGTCACACAGCCCAACTACAACGGTGTGAAACTCGGTGCGCTCCATCTTCATGAGACATACGAGCTCAACGTGACCCGCGTGAACCGTGCCGGAATGGATCTTCTCGCAAGCCCCAACCTCCGCCTTCAGATCGGCGACCGCGTGACTGTAGTGGGTAAACTCGACGATATCGAGCACCTCGCACGTAAGCTCGGCAACTCCATGAAACGTCTCAACGAGCCGAACCTCATCACAATGTTCATAGGCATATTCCTCGGTATCATCCTCGGAAGCCTCCCCATCCAGTTCCCCGGCATGTCAGTGCCGATGAAACTCGGTCTTGCCGGCGGTCCGCTCGTAGTGGCTATCCTCATCGGTGCCTACGGACATAAGTTCCACCTCGTCACCTATACCAACTCCGCCGCCAATCTCCTCCTCCGCGAGATAGGCATCTGCCTCTTCCTCGCCTCGGTGGGTATCGCCGCCGGAAAAGACTTCGCGGCAACGGTGTTCAACTTCAAGGGCGCAATGTGGGTGGCATACGGATTCCTCATCACTGTGATTCCATTGATAGTGGTTGGCTGCATCGCACGTGGCAAGTTCAAGATGAACTACCTATCCATACTCGGTATGATGAGTGGCAGCTACACCGATCCCCCGGCACTCGCCTACGCCAACAAGGTTGCCAACAACGACGCTCCCGCCGTGGCTTACTCCACGGTCTATCCGCTCACGATGTTCATGCGTGTGATTGTGGCGCAAGTGATAGTGCTCTGCTTCCTGTAGCAGCATTGCTCTGAAGAAATAAAGAGATAATAAAGGCGCGGTTCTCTCCCAGGCCGCGCCTTAATTTTGGAATAGAAATGGAAGAGACAGTTTCTTTTATTCTCGAAGTGATCGGCACGGTAGCATGCGCGATAAGCGGCATCCGACTGGCTGCCACAAAGAAATTTGACTGGTTCGGCGCATACACCGTCGGACTCGTCACAGCTATCGGAGGCGGCACGCTCCGCGACCTCCTGCTCGACATACCGGTGTTCTGGATGCAGACATGGTGGTATCTCGGCGTCACTGCCCTCTCGCTCGCCACAGTGATCATTTTCCGGAGCATACTCGTAAGCAAAGACAAGATCCTATTCATATTTGACAGCATCGGACTCGCCCTCTTCTGCGTCATCGGCATCACCAAGACGCTTGCAATCGACTATCCCATGTGGGTGGCGGTAATAATGGGCATAATCACCGGTGCATTCGGAGGCGTCATCCGCGACATACTCATCAACGAGGAGCCACTCGTATTCCGTAAGGATATCTATGCCACGGCGTGCCTTGCCGGATCGCTCGTCTACTGGCTACTCCGCAACACGGGCTGTTCCGTAATGGTGCAACAGCTCGCATGCGCCGCCGTCATAATCGTGATACGCGTGCTCACCCTCCGCTACAACCTCTCCCTACCCGTACTCACAGGCGCAGACCGCACCAAGAAATGACTTCAATCTGAAGTTTCGACCCCGATGTTTGCACGTGTGAAAGATTTTTTGTAATTTTGCACGCCAATTTGACGGGATCGCGACCTGTCAAGCCAATTAAAACAATACTTAAACTGCAGAAAAATTAGTATGAAAACTAAAATTCATCCCGAAAACTACCGTGAGGTTGTTTTCAAAGACATGTCGAACGAAGAGACATTCATCACTCGTTCTACAGTAGCCACTCGTGAGACCATCGAAATCGATGGCAAGGAGTATCCTCTCGTAAAACTTGAGATCACCTCCGCATCTCACCCCTTCTTCACCGGCAAACAGAAACTCGTCGACACCGCTGGTCGCGTAGACAAGTTCCGCAGCCGCTACGGCAACCGCATGAAGAAATAATTTCGGCACTACACAACACCACGAAGCTGCGCCCCATGACGATGGAGCGCAGCTTCTCTTTTACCCCTCCCCCCTTCCCGCAGTACATTCAACCGCAAAGCACACAGAGACCGCAGAGAAAAATTAATCCAATGATTTTGTTTTATAGATACAAAGCGTTATCTTTGCTCAATAAAAGGTCAATAACTATGGATCAGAAAATAATATCAAAATTACGGGATTATTTCTCCAATCAACCTGTACAGAAAGCATGGGTGTTCGGATCGTTTTCTCGCGAAGAGGCAACACCGGAAAGCGATATCGATATTCTTGTGAGCTTTGACGATACCGTAGGTCTTTTTAAATACGCCTCTATGGTGTCTGATCTTGAGGAGCTATTGCATAAGGCAGTAGATCTCGTCTCTGACACATCCTTACTCCCTTGGGTTGCCCCGACTGTCAATAACGATAAAATCCTTATCTATGAGAGAGAAACCGCGTGACAAAGGACGTCTATTGCACCCGATATTAAGAAAACAGATTAAAGAATATCTCAACAACTTTCAATAATTTCTCCATGTTTAAGCAGCTGATTCACAAATTATAATTGAATTTCGGAATAAAAAAAAGCACGAGTTCAAACCTCAAACCGCATTTTTTAGCCTTCTGAGGTTTGAACGCGTGCTTTTTTCACTTACATTTAATCGACTCATTTCAATACAAATCACTATATTGCAATACCTTATAGCATAAAACTTAATCCAAACCACTTTCCATAGCCCTTTCTTTTATTTTTTTGAAATAAATTTCTCGTTCCCCACGGTACATTCAACCGCCAAGCACACAAAGACCACAGAGATAATTCAAAAAGCTCCACATTCCCTGCCCTCTCCGTAGTGTATTCAACCACCAAGCACACAGAGGGCACAGAGAAAAATAAATCCGCCATTATAAATTTATATTTTTTAACAAATCGTGAACCAGGTTGAACCAAATTATATAAATATTTATAAAAAATCTTTATATAAATTTGCGGATAGTTTAAGACAACAAGCTTACGCTATATTGTTTTCAACGTATTTTAATTATTAACCAACATCAATAAATAATTTTTTGATATGGCAAAAGATGAATTTGATAAACTTGATAAATTTATTAAGGATCAATGCGGTAATAATCTCGCAAAAGATATTGCTAAAACCACGGGAAAAATACTCTTAGGAACTATCATGACTGTACTTGGAAGTAAAATGTTGAAATAATAACAAAATATTTAAGATTATGAATTGTCCTGAATGTAGAAGTTCTGATATAGAACGTATCGGTCTATATGATTACAAGTGTAATTCATGTGGAGACGTATTTGATGCTTCTGAAGCATCTGGATACGATGATAATGATTACCCTGAAGATTGGGGAAACGATGACTAAAAGAGAGTATTCCATGTTTAACTCCAAAACATCTTAAAAATACATATTATTATGGCTAAAAATAAAATTGAAAAATTTGTAGAGAATCAATGTCGAACTAATACAGCAAAAGAGGCTACTAAAATATTTGCCAAAGCATTTCTCGGCACAACATTGACCGTAATTGGAGGTCTTCTAATGAAGGATAACAAATAATTTATTAGGATCTCTACGATATTATTTTATTTCAAAAGAGTAATGAGAAATACTTGTCTCCACTCTTTTGAAATAAAATAATAGATAGGAATCTAATATCGCTCAGGGAATAAAACCATTACACAACATCAGATTTAATGGATATATACATTTGAAACAACAAAGTACTAATTCTAAAATTAAAATGGTTATGGAATATTTTATTGATCCTCAAAAGAAATATGTTATTCCTGATGACCTTTCCATTGTTAGGTTTGAAAATAAGTTATTGGTCATTTCTCCCAACACGGCTAATTGGATGGTCTTTCCTTCTGAATTACATATTGATATCCTTAAAGCATTCCAGCAAGAGAAATCAATAGAGGAAACATTATCACATTACATCGGAGATGAAGATGCCGTACAAGAGGTTGTTACTCAATTAGAAGCCAAAAGATTTTGTACAAAACACGTAATAAGTGCAACCGAAGGAATCCGTACATTACATCTATACTTGACCAATAAGTGTAATTTGACTTGTCCTCATTGCTATATGTTCGCGGGAAAGGCAATGGATAATGAATTATCCACTCAGGAAATTTTTAAACTTATAGAAGATTATGCATCAATTGGCGGTAACCAGATAACTCTCTCCGGAGGAGAACCTTGTATGCATAAAGATATAAACGATATAATCAAATTTGCGTATGACCATAATTTAAAAGTACGCATACTTTCTAATGGCACTTTAATGACGGATAAATGGATTGAAGATTATTCAAAATACATTGATTCCATACAAATTAGCGTTGATGGATTCTCTGAAGAAACGAATTCTGCAATAAGAGGACGTGGCAACTTTGAAAAATCGCTACATGCTATTGATCAATTTGTATTACATGGTGTAAATACATCTGTAGCAGTTACGCCATCATTTAACTTATTGAAAAATAACATTAATCAATATGCCAATTTTGCGATAAGTTTAAAATCAAAGTATACTGGCAAAACAAATTTCTTAGTAAAATTCTCTGAAGGACTTCTTGAGGGAAGAGATGTTTGCCCCTCTAAATCACTGAATGATGAATATTACAATTTGATGATGCTCTTAAATAAAAAACTGCATGGAGACCATTATGAATTGTTATCATTTATCCGAGCATATAGCAATGATGTAATTATGGACAATTGTATGTTTGGTGTTTTCTCTGTAACATCTAATGGGGATGTATATTTTTGCGCAAGAATTACCGGATTACAAGCATGTGGCAATATAAAGACAACTCCCTTTGATGAAATCGTGCAATTATCAAAAGAAGCAGAAAAAGCTACATGTATTGACAATTTGAAGCCATGTAAGGAATGTAACCTTAAATATATTTGCGGAGGAGGATGTCGCATAGATGAATGGCCCTCTTTAGTCAATCGAACTTCATTCGCAGACATTAATTATGATACAATAGAACCAAGGAGTTGCAATCAGAACTATAAAAATAAATTTTATAAATTAATGATTGATAAGTAAATGTTTAGTTTGAATTTAAACTATAGGTTTGTTTTTGAGTCTATATATGTGAAATCTAAACACACATATACAGACTATGAGACACGCAGATATAATAAAACTTTCAGACACAGAGAAGATTGCATTGGAACAGGGTCAGAAGTTTGGGAAGTTACCCAGATTCAGGCGTCGTTGCCATGGAATTTTGTTGAAATCGGCTGGCAAGACAAACAAGGAAATAGCAGAAATCCTCGGTTGTTCCCATGTCTCCGTATACCTGTGGCAACAGGCATACAAGGATGGGGGCATCAAGGCCCTGGAAGTAAAAAGCGTCCAGAGACACAAACCGATTCTCAACAAAGAGGAACACGAGAAGGCAGTTCGCAAGGCAGTTTCGGAAAACCGGGAAAGCCTGAAATCTGCCAAGGCGGCTTTCGAAAAGGAAACCGGCATTTCGGTATCCCGATCCACGCTGAGACGTTTTTTAGAACTCTTGGCGCAGGATATAAGCGTATAAGACTTACGCCCAAGGGAGAACCCTCGCCGCAGATCCTCGAATCGGCAGTAGAGAGACTGCAAGAACTTGACAGACTTGAAATTAGTGGACATATAGACCTCGTCTTCGGAGATGAGTCTCATGTCCGCACGAGTGGTTATGTACCTTATGGATGGCAATTTCCAGATGAGAAAGTATCCATAAGGGTCGAGAAATGCGGAAGGCTCAACATCTTCGGTATGATAAGCCGTAACAACAAGTATCATGGATTTACCAGCACCGAGAGCATCAACAGCGACAGATTCATAGAATATATGGATGAATACACTCTGACTCTCAAGAAACTTACTGTGCTTGTACTTGACAACGCATCCATTCATAAGAGCAAAAAAGTCAAAGAACGCGTGGAAGACTGGAAGAAGAGAGGACTCTACATTTTCTATCTCCCGCCATATTCCCCACATCTGAATTTGGCCGAAACCCTTTGGCGTATTCTCAAAGGGAAATGGATTAAGCCCGAACACTATATCTCCAAAGATACACTGTTTAATGCCGTCCAAAATATTTTGGGAGGTATTGGAAGTGAGTACAAGGTTAGATATTCTCATGCGGCTTGAATTAATTTAAATTTAATCTGAAAGCTTACTTAGTAATCCATATTTCTATTGTCCATTATAGCATATTCAGATTAAATGGAGTCGTCTGAATTTTAGTTAAATCAGGCTCCAATTATTACTAAAAATAGGATTATATGAAAATTGACTTTGAAATTCCAATATTGGAAGACCTTGACTCTGTATTTAGCGCAGGATGTTGGGCTCACTGCTGTGCCGTACATGTTGGTTGGGGGCAAGATGAGTTCTAAATCAATAACCCATGGATTTAGATCCCCGATTATTACATATTCAGATTAAATGGAGTCGTCTGAATTTTAGTTAAATTAGGCTCCTATTTCTAATAAAATCCATAAAATATGAAAATTAAATTTGAAATTCCTGTTTTGAGAGATCTAGATGCAGCATTTAGTCAAGGATGTTGGAATCATTGCTGCGTAGTCCATATTGGTTATGGACAAGATGAGTACTAAATCTATAACCAAGGATTTAGATTCTCAGTATATTATCTTAATATTGAGTCTATCATAAAATTTAGATTATGGAGAAAAAATTATACCACTGGTTAACTCTTCAAACCAACGGTGTTTTTGATGGTCTTAAAGTAAAAACTGCTGCTGCCGAAGAAAAAAATATGATAGGAAGCATTCGTTTTGAAGCAGAAAATATAGCGGAAGCTAAACATCTTATGTATCTCTTACAAGCCTGCATTAAGGCAAACTATCCTAAGGCAGTTACTGAGAACTGGTATCCAGATTTACCAAAAAAATACCAAAACATGATTGAAGATCTGAAATACAGTAAGCATTAACTTGAAGTACAGACTGAAGATACAACATACAATAACATCGACTACAACCATAATAAGTTATTGTCGATGTTATTGTATGTGGCAACTGCAAGATCTACTTCAGTTAATGCTTACCACCTACTGGGAGCTCAAAGGGAAAATATAAATTTCTGTGCGCTCCGTATGCTCCGCGGTTAAATCACACCGTTGTCTATGAGGGATATAGATTTCTGTGTCGTCAATGGTTGAATCATCTCAGGGTAAGATGGTATTTTATGGGAAGTTATGCGTGGTAAAATGTTGCATACCTCACGAATAAACGTTAACTTTGGGCAATATATAAATATCATAACGAATCAATAGACTTGAAACCGACTAAGAATCATATATTTTGTCCAGATTGCAATCGAGCCAAGATGAGTTTTCCATCAAAAGAGAAAGCTCTCGCTTTTATACGCTATAATGGTCAAGATGTGGTGAAAAGCGGGGGTAAGAAGCTGACCCGAACATATTACTGCGCTGCATGTGCTGCATGGCATCTGACAAGTTCCCACAAAAAGGCTTATACCAGTAAATTCCAAAAGTCGCTCTATCAGAATACAAATCAAGGTAATAATCAAGTCAAGGCATCAAACGACGGTATTGACAAAAAAACTGTCACGGAAAAGAACTGGACTCGCGATGATTACATGAGATGTTTCAAATCGGGACTCCGTAGAATCAAACTTACATATTTCCCTTCACGGGAGGAAGCTTTCAATGCTTTCACCGAAGCATTCAATCGTTATAAGAAAGCTTCTGAAAAGGGATTGTTCGAACCGAACTATATGAGTAATGTATTACGGAGATTCAAGACGATTGCACGGGATTATGGGTTTTATAACGAGATAGAAAAATGGGAGAAAAATATCTCACAAGAGAATAGTAATTTTGACGGTTAAGTTACGTTAGAATTATAAATATAAATTTGATTGATATGAAAATAGCGATTTCTTATCCGGAAGTGGAGCAGCAGATTTTGAAGGCTGCGAAGGCTCCTGTGAAACTGTCTTTCGTCGACAGGGACTCTGTCAATGTCGCGTATGGCAAGAAGATTCTTCTGATGACTATCTCCGTGAAACTCACTGTGGTGAGGATTCAGGGGAATGACATCTTTTTCAAATATGATGGTGGTGCACCCCTTGATATGGTGATTTCCGGCATTACTCAGTATCTGACGAAATCCAAACTGGGTGAGATTATCGAACCGAAGGAGAACCACACGATATTGGTGCATCTTCAGAATATCCCACAATTGAAGAAGGCTCTTGAAATTCTCTCCCCCAAGGCAATCAATTTCACCAATGATGGCATAGCCCTCACCCTTGCCTTCAACGATTGACCCACCCTCCCTGGTCTACAATCACTTCTTATGTATCTCATCAACCTGCAGCGGGATATAGAAGTCAGAAGATCAGGAGGCACCATGCTCCCCATGCTCCATTTAAACCATCAATCTCACGGAGAACGCAGAGTTTTCTTTCTTTTCTTTGATTACTTAATGATCCTTTATCCTTTCTTCGGGAATAAAAAATAAAACCGGTGCCTAAATTTGCATGTGTTGAGTTTTTAAACTACCTTTGCAGACGAAGCAGGGGTGCCCCTTCAGGAGCTGAGATCATACCCTGTGAACCTGATGCGGATAATGCCGATGAAGGGAGCTTCCCATGGAATTAGAATCCTCTATCATTCGGTGCGGTCCACAGATCGGACCGTTTTTTATTTATACGTGTCACTGTAACACTCATACTCCGACAATTAAATAACAATCAACATAATGAACATAGAAAATATCAATGTCTCGGTCTATCCTAACTCAACCAAGATATACGTGAATGGGAAACTGTTTCCAATAAAAGTGGCGATGAGAGAGATACACCAATATCCCACGGTCACTATTGAAAACGGCAAACGAGTGGAATATCCTAACGAGCCGGTGACAGTGTACGACACAAGTGGTCCGTATACCGACCCTGACATCAAGATTGACATCAATAAGGGTCTTCCCCGCAAGCGAGAGAGTTGGATTGCTGACAGAGACGACACAGAGGTGCAGCCCGACATATCAAGCGAATACGGCAAGGCACGACGTGACGACAAGTCTCTCGATGCCATACGTTTCCCGATGACCCACAAACCCCGCAAGGCAAAGGAGGGTCGGCGTGTCACCCAGATGCACTATGCCCGCAAGGGGATGATCACCCCGGAGATGGAATACGTGGCGATCCGCGAGAATCTCGATAATGAGAAGAGAGGCATAAAGACCTACATCACTCCCGAGTTCGTGCGCGACGAGGTGGCTGCCGGGCGCGCCATCATTGCCGCCAATATCAACCATCCGGAAGCTGAGCCTATGATCATCGGACCGGCTTTCTCAGTAAAACTCAACACCAATATCGGCAACTCAGCACTCTCCTCGGGCATTGAGGAGGAGGTGGCAAAGGCGGTATGGAGCTGCTATTGGGGTGGCGACACGCTGATGGATCTGTCTACGGGCAACAACATACACGAGACCCGCGAATGGATCATCCGCAACTGTCCGGTACCGGTTGGCACGGTGCCTATATATCAGGCTCTTGAGAAAGTCAACGGAAAAGTGAGCGACCTCACATGGGAGATCTACCGCGACACACTCATCGAACAATGTGAGCAGGGTGTGGACTATTTCACTATCCATGCCGGTGTGCTCCGCGAGCATGCCCTACTCGTGGGCAAACGTCTGACAGGATGTGTGTCGCGTGGAGGCTCCATCATGACGCAATGGTGTGTGGAGCATGATCAGGAAAGCTTCCTCTACACTCATTTTGATGAGATATGCGAGATTCTCAACAAATATGATGTGGCTGTCTCGCTCGGCGACGGGATGCGTCCCGGCTCGACACACGATGCCAACGACCGCGCGCAATTTCTTGAACTTGAAGTGCTCGGCGAGCTTACACGCAAGGCGTGGCAACACGATGTGCAGGTAATTATCGAGGGTCCGGGACACGTGCCCATGAACAAGATACGCGAGAATATGGATAAGCAGGTCAAGACATGCGACGGCGCGCCGTTCTATACTCTCGGTCCGCTCACCACCGATATAGCACCCGCCTACGACCATATCACGTCGGCAATCGGAGCGGCAATAATCTCAAGTCTCGGAACCGCCATGATATGCTACGTCACCCCTAAGGAACATCTCTCCCTACCCGACCTGAACGATGTGCGCGATGGGGTAATAGCCTATAAGATTGCCGCCCATGCCGCGGACCTCTGCAAGGGATTTCCGGGTGCCAACGTAAGGGACGACGCCCTCAGCAAGGCGCGCTATGAATTCAGATGGAAAGACCAGTTCAATCTGTCACTTGACCCTGAAAAAGCCAAACGCTACTATCTTGAGTCAAGACGCAACGCCCCTGATGCTGACGACAGGTTCTGCACGATGTGCGGACCAAATTTCTGCGCCATGAGGATTTCCCAAGATATCGCCGGTTCATGCTCAGAATCCTGACGAGATATGAATTCCCCGTTCCACTACTCTCCGAGTCCGGATCTGCTCCGTGCCTATAGCGAGATGCTTCAATGGGACATCATGCGCCATCCCCCCTTCCGCGATGAAATCGAGAAGGGGAAGATGTTTGGTATTTTATTGGTGAAGGATGCTGACGGAGTGGTATCCTCCCTTGCTGCATTCTCCGGACAGATTGCCGATTCTTTCCATTGGCAGGGATTTGTGCCGCCTATATTCGATTATCTTGATGAGGATGGTTATTTCAAGGTGCATGAAAGGGAGATCTCTGCTCTCAATCGCGTCATATCCGAAATAGAGAACCATGAATATGCATCTCTCCTACGCGAATATGAGACTTTGAAAGCGGAGACCGATAATGCTATTGAGGTTGCACGCCGACGTATGGCGGAGGCTAAGACCATACGCGATGCACGCCGCAAGGAGGGCGTATCTCAGGAGGAAGAGACTCTGCTGATACGTGAGAGCCAGTATCTTAAAGCTGAACTGCATCGTTGCAAACTCGCAGCACGTCAGCAACTTGCCCCCATACTGGAGCGTATTGACGAATGTAAGGCGCGTATCTCCGGATTGAAAGAGAAACGACGACGAATGTCGGAGAATCTGCAGCGCTGGCTATTCTCCAATTTCCGTATGCTTAACGCAGAGGGTGAATCAAAAGACCTCAACACTATCTTTGTAGAGTATAACGGCATAGTGCCACCCTCCGGAAGTGGCGAATGCTGCGCACCGAAGTTGCTGCAATATGCCTATCTTCATGATCTGCAACCTCTGGAAATCGCTGAGTTCTGGCATGGGGAATCTCCAAGGGGGGAAGTGCGCTATCATGGAGCGCACTATCCGGCTTGCCATAGCAAGTGCCTGCCTATACTCGGATGGATGATGCGCGGGCTTGACGTGGATCAATCACCCTCCTCATCCCTCCCCGGCGAACTGATGCCGGAAATTATATATGAGAACGAGAGATTTTGCGTGGTCAACAAACCTTCCGGACTCCTCTCCGTACCCGGTAAAAGCGACGCGCCATCTGTGGTAAGCCTATTGCGTAAGCATTATGGGCGCGACGTATTTCCGGCACACCGACTCGACCGCGACACTTCCGGACTGTTGCTACTCGCTTTTGACGTGAGGACGCAGAGCCGGTTTCATCGTATGTTTGAAATGCGGTTGGTGAAGAAGACGTATATAGCTGTGCTTGACGGCGATATATCCGTCACCTCTCACCCACTTGAAGGAAGAATCTCACTACCGTTGGCTCCCGACCTTAACGACCGCCCCCGACAGATGGTGGACATATACATGACCAATGGCGGCAAGGATGCGCTGACGGATTATCGCGTGGTGCAGGTCAAGGACGGACTTACCCATATTGAATTTCATCCTCTTACAGGACGCACTCATCAGTTGCGACTGCACGCTGCCTCCCCTCTCGGACTCGGTATGCCGATAGTTGGCGACAAACTATACTATCGTAATAACCGCACCCCCTGCTCCCGTATGCTGCTGCACGCATCGGCTATAAGTTTCTCCTTCAATGGCACACCCTACTCCTTCACGTCTAATCCCGATTTTCCTAAGAAATAAGAATGGAACTAATTGCAATATCTATCCTTATCCTATTCATCACTATAGCCTGCATACGCCTGTGGAGATATATTGACGACAGGCGGCTGCTCCGTAGTGTAACGTCCCCAAAACGTGGGGAATGGTCGGAAAGGAAGACTGTCCTCACGTTGCTTAGAATGGGAATCAACCCAAAAGCTATCTTTCATGACTGCTATATCCGGCGGAGATCCGGCACATATACGCAGGTTGACTTGGTGGTGGCTACGAAATGCGGACTGATAGCCTTTGAGATAAAGGATTACAGCGGCTGGATTTTCGGTGATGTCTGGCAGAGATACTGGACAAAGGTGCTCGCTCACGGACATGAGAAATACCGTTTCTATAATCCGCTGATGCAGAACAAGGGGCATATCATGGCTTTGAGAGAGAATCTGCCGCATAATCCTCATATACCGATTTATTCGGTGGTGGTGTTCTATGGCGATTGTAAACTGAAGAATATCAAGACAGATTCGGACTATGAGTTTGTGATATATCCTAACAGAATCAAACGCACCGTATCACGCATACTCTCCCGACAAGAGGCTAATTTCGGCGACAAGCATGAGATAATGTCTGTGCTTCGTCAAGCTGTAAAGAATGGCACAGATAAGGATATTGTAGCCGCACAAGTTGAAACAGCCGAGCGTGCTGCCCGTCGCGATTCCCACCGGTCATTCCTCCGTTTCCTCAATCCTTTCAATCTTTTCCGTTGCTTCAGAAGATGGTGATAAACAAGTCACATGTCAGATTTATGAAATTAATTATCTGCTGCAAATGCTTGAATTAAAATATTTATGACTATCTTTGCAAGAAAGTAGTCGCACAAACCGCTTTAATAAAACTAAAAAGATTAGAGAAATGTCACGGCAATTATATCCAATCGGTCTGCAATCTTTCTCGAAGATACGCGAGGGAGGTTACGTATATGTCGATAAGACAGAATACATCCATAGTCTGATCTCAACCGGGCAGTACATCTTCCTCAGCCGTCCGCGACGTTTCGGAAAATCATTGCTGATCTCCACGATAGAAGCCTATTTCAATGGGCGAAAGGAACTTTTCGACGGTTTGGCTATTGCTGACTATACCTCTGATTGGGAACCACATCCCGTATTTCATTTGGACTTTTCCGGAAACAATTTTGAATCGCCGGATAGTCTGAAAAAACATTTTAACACCATACTTTCCGGTTGGGAAAAGAAATACAATATATCAATCATTGAGAAGGATTTATACGGTCTTCGATTCGGACAAATTATAGAAGAGGCTCATCGTCAGACAGGACAGCCTGTAGTGATATTGATTGATGAATATGATAAACCTCTCCTTGAAACTGTTGGAAATAAATCTTTACAAGAGGAATATCGTAATGATCTTCGTTCCATATATAGTAACTTAAAAAAACAGGATACACATATCCGGTTTGCCATGCTGACCGGGGTCACAAAATTCGGGCATCTCAGTATATTCAGCGACCTGAATAATCTCGTAGATATATCAATGGATGAGGAATATAGCGGCATCTGTGGTATAACTGAGGACGAGCTACACGAATATTTTCATGAAGGGGTTGCGTCTCTTGCTGAAAAAAGGGATCTTACAGTGGATGAGGCATTCGCGAAACTACGTGAGAATTATGACGGCTATAATTTCTCACCTGAAGATGCACTTGACGTCTACAATCCTTTCAGTCTGCTGAATGCCCTTCAGAAAAGAAAGATCAGCGACTATTGGTTTCAGACCGGAACCCCTACATTTCTTGTGAAGATGATCAAGACACATCAAATCTCACCGCAACGTCTTGAAAATTATAGTATTTTCCAGTCTGATGTCATGAACGTGTCGTTCGACATGAAATCAAGTCTGCTTCCCGTGCTCTATCAAGCCGGCTACCTCACAATAAAAGCATCAGAACCGGAAATCGGACTGCTCCAACTCGGATTCCCCAATAAAGAGGTAGAAAGAGGTTTTCTCAACCAATTATGGAATGTATATATACCTGATGCTGGTTATGATTCAGAGTTCAGTATACAGAAATTTTATAATGATGTAATATCCGGTGATGCTGAAGGATTCATGAAGCGGCTGCAAAGTCTGTTTGCCGACTTCAATCAGGATGGTTTCAATATGCTTAGGCTTGAACAGCATTATCAGGACATCACATTTACAATCATGAAACTGCTCGGTTTTATGACACAAGTGGAGTATAAGACCTCTTCCGGTCGTATCGACATGATTGCAAAGACTTCAAAGTATATCTATATCTTTGAATTTAAGATTGATAAATCGGCATTAGAAGCTATCCGTCAAATTAATTCGCACGATTATATGATCCCATTCCAAGCTGATGACAATCGGGCAATCATAAAAATCGGAGCCAATTTTTCAAGCACAATCCGATCTCTTGACTCCTGGCTAATCGAAACAGACAAATAATGTGATTAAGCTATTTTAGTTTCTATCACAGAAACATTTTTGCGTTTTTGTTTCTATCACAGAAACATTTTTACGATTTCATAGCTTATCCGTCTATCCCGCAAACCAGGAACACCTTTCCTAAATTATTTCATAGATATCGGTACGACCTTCTATTCTCAGGCGGACCGCCGGGACGGATAACGGCAATGTAGTATAGGGAGTTTCCAATTTATGACGGGATAACTCCTTACCATTCTTATCAAATTGCACCACGCTTACCTCTCCTGTCGGCTCTCCCGTAAGTATGGTCACTACCGAAGCACCCTCCTTACGGTCAAACTCAAGAGCATCCTCCAAATGATAGACCGTTTCCGGCGTACCGTCAAAAGCAAACTGATAAGCCGGAATAGTATCAATACTGTCTGACGCACTATATTGCTTCGGATAAACGCCCGATACCTTCTTATAGAACTCTGCCATCATACCATACATGGCATCCTCATAGAATGGCTGCAACTTCATCGTGCCTGACCTATGGGCATCATACGCCTTGCGCTCATCATCACTCATAAGGTTTGCAACGTATGCCTTCCAGAATTCGTGGTCATCACCCTTCTCATATATCTTGATAAGATCCAGCGTGCGGTTGCCGCGTTTGCCGAGCTTACCAAATTCCTCAAGCCAGGGAGCCAACTCCTCAAGCAGTCCCTTATTGGAAATCGACTGCATCTTCTGCGGCACCACCTCTATTCTACTGAACTCATCGCGCAATGCCTCAAACTGCTCCGGTGTGTAATTGTCAAATGCAAAGGTAGTGGTCTCCCACGATTCATCACGACGATATCCCTTCTGTGTGTCAGTGGAATGTATTGCGAAAAGACGATAGGCTTCCGGTGCCTCAGGAACAATATTCACGATACCCCTCTCCCAATTATCAATCGGATTATATCCGGCTACATTCCACGTGTAGTCTGCCACTCCATACAGTGCAAGTTTGCTTGCCTCGCCGTGCTCCATCGGATTGCTTACTATACCAGCCACATTCTCTTGTGTCAACGTCTGGTCGAGTCCATACGCCGGACCCTGCATCACGATATGACGGCAATAGTCTGTCACCGGGAAATTCCACCAGAAAAGAGCCGGACGCTTTATCCTTGAATTTACAAATTCCAACGTCTGCGGGGTCAGGTCGCTGCATACCACCTTACCCGTCCAGAACACCTCCACCTGCGGATTCAACTCCTCTCCATATATCGCCAACTGCCCGGTAGGTTTCGGATTCGCCCAAAGCTCTGTATAATCCGTGGGACATATCCTAAGATTCGACACATCACCCTTCTTACGCACAAAATCGCGGGTAAGGTCGTTGATGAGTTGCGTCTGCTTATGCGAATCGGCACCCTCACCCTCAATGTCGTCAAAGAATAGTGCAAACGAACGCACCCCAAGGTCATACATCATATTAAATTTTGAGAGAAGTCGTTCGTAATCATCCTTATCCCACTTTATATCCTGACCGGGATGTATCGCCCACACGAAATTGATATGATTCCGCTTACAGGCATCCACCAATTCCCTTATATTATTCGCCTGATCCTCCGGATAAGGCACGCGCCAGTTGGGGGAACTGTGATATGGATCATCCTTCGGTCCGTAGATATAATCCGTCATCTTGTTCTTTCCGTAGAAATCAATAAGGGAGAGACGCACCTTGTGGCTCCACGGATTGCCATAGAAACCCTCCACCACACCTCGGTATTTCAGATCGGGATAGTCGTTTATATCCACGTATGGAAGATTCTTATCCCTCCCCACGGGGCTATCGATAAGCTGACGCAATGTCTGCAACGCATAAAACACGCCTCTCTTATCGTATGCTGTCACCTCTACCCCTTTCTTGTTGATCGTCAGAGAATATGCACCGCTTACTTGTCGCACACCTTTTTTACGGGCATTCTTATCGCCATAACTTATCCTGACACGGACGCCATCATCTGCCGTCGGTATGCCGACCGTTGAAATATCGCCGGAAAACTCAGAGAGAGTCTTGGAATCGAATTTAAAACCGTTGCCGATATAAAGGCTACTTGCAGAATCCACGGTAATTGCATGTGGAACCGGATTTATTATCACCCCTTTATGGTCTACTTTATGTCCGGGCACTGACATAAACGCCTTCACCTCCTTACGCTGGGAAGCAAGATCCACCTGCGCCCCCATCGGCAGAAACATCATGCAAGAGAGTCCACCGGCAAATAATATTCTTGCAACGTCCATTTCCTTTATTTTTCAATGAAGCATTCTAATTTTTCAAAATCTCGATTCCAGATAACCGGTAAGGATCAACACAGCCGCCATCTCGTCGGCTCGCCCCTTCTCCTGACGTTGTTTCTTGGAAAATCCTCCCGCAAGCATCTCACGGTGGGCGATGGTCGAGGTGAAACGTTCGTCAAACATCTCTACCGGAATATCCGGCAATTCCTTTTTCAACCTTGCAAGGAATGGAGTGATGTAGCGCATACTCTCGCTCGGATTACCCTGCATGTCACGTGGTTCGCCTACGATTATCTTGTCGACCGTCTCTCTGCCGCAATACTCCTTCACGAATTGCAACAAGTCGCATGCACGCACCGTTGGCAACCCGTTGGCACTTATCTGTAATATATCGGTGACGGCGACACCGCAACGCTTCCTGCCGTAGTCTATCGCAAGGATTCTTCCCATTCTGAATGATTTTCAATTACAAAAGTACATAAAAAAACTTGGATTTACATATTCTCCATATCAAGACCCCTAATCTCCACGCTAAAACCTTTCAGAGTCGGAACCTGAGGGAGCATGACCTTGACTTTTTCATCAAGTTGAGCTATGTTTATATTCTTACGCCGACGCTTTATCTCATATATTTCAGCAGTCCTGTCAATCTCATTGGCGGCAATCATATCAATCTCGTTTTCCCCTTTACGATCCCACCAACTATCAATAATCGTATATTTACCGGATTCAGCAGCCTTGGCATGAAAATATCTTTCAAGCATCTTTCCGGAAAATGTAGGATAATCTCGTTTGATTAAGTCACCCATCTGCTTGTATGCACCAATCTCCAGGATATGACCATACTTAAAGATGAATCTGAACCAAAATGTGAAGAAATTATCCTGTATCTCATATACGGTATTCTTTGAAAGAGGTTTTGCACCAAGCGGAATAGCCTTCTTTATTATACCGTAATCATCTTCAAGACGAGTCAGATACCCTCCGATCTCCTTACCTATTATCGACTCTATCTCATTACGCCTTGTATTCCCTGATGCAATAGCTGAAAGAATTGAAAAATAAGTGTCATAATCTTTTCCGAACTCCTCCACAAGAATAGACCTCCCTTCATTGATGAAGACGGAATCCGAACTAATGATGCTGTCAATCATAGAGTCAACGGAAAAAGCATGGTCTTCAATCAGAAGCTGCACATATTTTGCCACACCTCCTGTAAAAGAGTAAAGAGCCAACAAGTCATCATTGGAATAACCGGGCGCACTATCCATCATTATCTCTTTCAGCACAGACGGCTTGAAAGCCTTGACATGCATGAAACGATTCTGACGATTATACAGAGGCTCTTTGGAATCCCTAAAAATCTTGGTCATCATCGAATATACAGATCCACAGACAATCAGATTTATCTTGGAATCGAAATGATTTAAATCCCAGATCTTCTGCATATCGCTGAAGATGGATGGATTAACTCTTGCAAAATTTTGGAATTCATCAATAAACAGCGTAAAATTTCGTTCCTTTGAGAGCGTCATCAGAAAATCAAACAACTCGGCAAAATTAGCCGGTGAGCCTCCGGTCTTTATTGAAAGTTTAGTTTCAACCTCTTGCCTAAATTCCTCACAAAGCAAATTTTCAGACTTACGACTGACAAAGAAATACAGAATTGGTATATCTTCGTATGCTTTAAGCACAAGCGATGTCTTGCCAATCCGCCGGCGTCCAGTAATGACGGTGAACTGGGCATTTTCATTGGAGTTCTTACGAATCCTTTGTAGCGTCGCTATCTCTTCTGTTCTATCGTAGAATTTCATACTTTATCAGATTCAAATAGAAACGGTGGTTTCCGCAACTGTCGTTTCTATTCGCAAAGATACACCATTAAACCGAATATTACAAATGAATTTATCTACACTTCAATAAATTTCTCAATATATCGTTTGGTAAATATGGCTTCCTTGCCCATTGAGAATCACAACATCTTGGGAGATAAGTCTATTTTTACGAATTTGGAATGTTAGATTTGTTTATGATCGTCAGAACCGGATGAGACTAATGAAATTTTTTATCAATATACTTGTATTGTGTCTGTTGCTTGCCGGATGTAGACACAATAATGAAATAGATCGGCAACTTACAGAAGCTGAATCTCTTTTGCATACCTTCCCCGATTCTGTGGAGATGATGTTGGCTCCGATTTCCCTTGATGACAATCTTTCTGATGAGCAAATGTCAAAGGGATGCCGTATACTTTCTGTTGCCAAGGTCAAGCAAGGAAAAACTTTCATTACAGACAATTATTTTCAAAAAGCAATCCGATTTTACGAATCGGAGAAAGACACAACAGCATTGCTCGACATGTATCAACTTGCTGCTGTCAAGATGCGATGGCTTGGCAATCAAGACTCTGCTTCAATATTTCTAAATAAAGCGATAGATATTGCATCCAACGTCACAAACCCTACAAAATCGGAACTTCTCATAGAGTTATCCAACATGTATGCAATGCCTTCGTTAAAGAAAAATTATGTAAAGGCAATATCTCATGCTATGGAGGCTCTTAACGTTTCCCAAACAAAAGAGGAAAGAGCCAGAGCATTGCATGACGTTGGACTATTCTATTCTTTCATCGGCGATAATGACTCAACTGCCATTTACATGGAAAAAGCATTATCTCAAACAGACGTGAATGATCCTCTGTTTACAACATACGCGCTCAATTATGCCAATAATCCTTCATCAGATTTCAGAAGAAGCGTAGAGTATCTTAACCGGATAAAGACGCAAAGCCTCGGGAAACGGATTACACTAGGATTTATTTATCTGAATAATTCCCAAGTTGATTCAGCCCGTTACTATTCGGAGGTGTCAAGAAGTATGTATAACGAGAATCCGACACGATATTCAATAAACACATACAACAACCTGAGACTGTTAGACCAAAGTATAGGGCTACTTAATAAGGGAATAGTTGTACCTTACGAAGGCACTGTCACAAATGATTCAATAAGTGAGGTCACATCCATTCAGAAAAAAATATCCGAGGAACAACGTGACTACAACACCCGGCTTCAAATTCAATTGCTCCAATCAAAAGCTCACAGACAACTGCTATTAAATATCGGACTGGGAATACTTTTGGTTATAGTCATTGGAGTTGGCATCTATGTCTGGCAGTCAAAAAGAAAATATCTCAAACTGAAGAAACGTCTCGACAACATAAAAGTTGAACAAATCATTGCCGAGGCAAACGATGATGAGTCGGATAAATCACTTGATTTGGTTCGTAGTAGAATGGATATATGCATCGAGCAGTTCAGAGAGTCTAAGTTGCAGGCTTATCTCGACAAGATGGCAATACAATATCGCAATTCCGGAAATTACCCATCAGTTAAGGAACGCGAGACAGCTCAGAAAATACTTATCAGTTGCTTCGCCGATTTCATCGTTGATTTGAAGATGACCGGCGTCAAATTGAATACCGAGGATATCGTGACGTGCATCATGTCTTGTCTAAAAGAATCAAATGCAACTATCGCAGCTTGCCTTGGAGCAACCGGCACTGCAATAAGAACACGGAAATCCCGACTTAGAACAAAGCTCCCTGCTGAAATTCTGAATCTGCTTGAGTTGTAATACAAATCACTGAGCTATGGCATATTGAGTCGACAAGCGCAACATTTCTGAAATGCTATCAAGAAGGTGAAACGATTGTGAAACGCCATTTTCTTGGTCTCCTGAGCATTGCATCATACCTTTGCGTCAAAAAACAACAAAAGGTATGAAATATTTAATTTTAGCACTCATGTTTTCGAATGTGATCCTCACACATGCACAGGTCCAGAGTAACAAAAATGTCGCTAAAAATGATTCCACCTTTACCATAGAGCTTGGTGATGTGGTGGTGACAGGCACGCGCAACGTGCAACGTCTAAGCAAGGGTGGACTGATAACGGATGTCAAAGGCACACCCCTGCGCAATCTCGGTACATGTACAGACGTTATCTCTCAACTTCCGGGAGTAATCTCCAATGAGGGCAATCTTGAGGTGCTTGGACGTGGCACGCCGCAGATTTATATCAACGGACGCAAACTCATCGACAAATCTGAATTGGATCGATTGTCATCAAAAGAGATCCAAAACGTGGAGGTTGTCTTCAATCCCGGTGCAAAATATGGTGCAGAAACAAAAGCCGTGATTCTTGTAAAGACAATAAAGAAGCAGGGTGACGGATTGAGCGGGTCTATGGCAGTTACGGGGCGGCAAGCTTATTATTTCTCCCAATCAGACAATCTTTTCCTTAATTACAGATCCGGGGGGATGGATATCTTCGGTACATTCAATTATGATTTTGCACGACGTTATCAGAAACAGCATAACCAAACTACCATCAATTCTACTCCGGACCACTATCTCTTAGATTCAGATATACGCATATATCCTAAATCAAACACCTATCTTGCAAACATTGGAGCAAACTGGCAGATAAACAGCCGTCATTACGTTGGCGTAAAGTGCGAATACACCGCAGTGCCTGATTCCAAATCAAGATGGCTTACGGATGAAACGGTCATGGTAAATAATGCAACGGAAGACAAAATTAATTATGAAACGAATTGGATAAGAAACTCAGTACCGGTTCATCTTGTGAACCTATATTATCAAGGAAAGGTGAATGCCTTCAACATTACAATCAATAATGACTATTACTCCTGCCGAAACAGTAACAGGCAGACAATAGTTGAAAACAGTCTGCTCGGAGGAGAAAGTATCATCGGGAGTGATAACCGTATCAGGAGTTCAATGTTTGCATCCAAGGGAGTGGCGGAATATTTGTTCAATGGCTACTCGCTTGAGTTTGGATATGAAGTGACGGCTACCGACCGCAAGGATATCTTCATCAATGACGGCGACAATCTGCCAGATGCCAATGACAGGATAAAGGAAACCACCGGAGCCGGTTTTATTGCGGTGAATATACCCATCAGGAATGTAGAGCTTTACGCCGGACTCAGGTACGAGCATACATCATCAGACTATTACCAGAACGACATGCTTGTCAAGGGTCAAAGCCGAAGATACGGCAGATTTTTCCCCAATGTGGACTTCACATTCCCAATAGGGAAAACAAAATTTACACTGTCATACGAGGCTAAGACCAAACGCCCATTATATAGCCAGTTGAGCAGCAGCATTCAATATGACGACCGCTTTACCTACGAGACAGGCAATCCGTCACTTACGTCGGAACATATTCACAATGTATCTCTTGCTGGAATATACAAATGGGTATTCTTCAGCGCGACATATACTTACGACAAAGATGCCATCATCAGTGTGATTCGTCCGTATAAGCCGGATACCCCTCAAAATATAATGACCTACGACAACTTCAATCATCTGTCAAAATATGATATTGTAGTCTCATTTTCTCCGAGAATTTCACGGTGGTCTCCACGTCTCAGACTGAACTTATCAGGACAACACTTCTCAATGAAAACTACGGATGGCATAAAGAAACTGAACACGCCGATACTGTTTTTCAGCTTCTTCAACAATGTGACATTGGGAAAGGGATTCAACATGACCGGTGAGATTTCCGGACGCACGCGTGGAGAGATGGATGTTGTCACGTTAAAACCCTCCTGGCAGTTAAACATCGGTGCTGCCAAAAGTATAAAGAATTGGTTTCTCCAACTTCAAGCTACCGACATATTCAAGACAGCGAGAAGTTCGATGATAACTCATGGCACACAAATGACGCTTGACAAATGGAATTACAGCGATACGCAAGCTCTCCGTCTAATTATACGATACTCGTTTAACACCGCAATGAGTAAATATAAAGGTAAAGGGGCAGGCATAAGCGAAAGAAACAGGCTTTAAAAACCATACTCACCGCGAAGTGAGCCAAATTCAGCAGATTATGACAATCTTAAATCAACTGCTCTATTGTGAATGTCAGGATTTTGAATTAATTTTGCTATATGAATCAAGAGAATCAGAATATAGAGCACAAGCGTATTTGGAAAGACGAGTATCTGAAATGGGTATCCGGCTTTGCCAATGCTCATGGCGGTAAGATATAGTATAGTCCACAAACAGCAAACCGGCACATGGAATCAGATGAGCATATATGATGATCATATCCGTTTGTGGAACGAAGGTGTCTTACCAGAAGATTACACGGTCGAGATCCTTATGAGCAAACATACTTCCAAGCCACGTAATCCCAAAATGGCTCAAGTGTTCTACCGTGCCGGATTTATTGAGGCTTGGGGGCGTGGATACGAGAAAATAATGAGGGAATTTGACAAATTAAATCTTTTCCATCCTTCATTCACCGTGGAACAGGGTGGTGTAACAGCCATTATCCCACGAGAAATTTTCATGTCAATAAGAGGCGACCGAAAACCGATACAAATCGATTCGTACCGAACCAAAACCGAACCAAAACCGAACCAAAACCGAACAGAAAAATCAGATTATTGATTTGATTAGAACAAATGTACTGATTACAAGAATTGAATTGGCAAAGCAATTAGGACTGCATGAAAGTAGCGTACAACGAAGGTTAGACGCTCTTGTAAGGGAAGGTCGATTACACCATATTGGACCAACTAATGGCGGCTCATGGGAAGTGATTGAGTAATTGTTTTTTATTGCATTCTTTTAACGTCAAAGTTACATTTTTGTTAAATATACAAGTAATCGATTGTTTATTTTAAAATGTATCAAATATTTAATATTATTCAGCAAACCCTACTTAAACATTTTCTAATTAGAATTATGGCAATCGCAATACATACATCACCTGAACTCACGGGGCGCACTGCTGAGCTGTTCATTCAAGAAGCCAAAAGTCGTCCGGTTACCCGCAAACCACTTTCTCAGCAATAGGAAGACTTATTACAGCGAATTGTAAACAAAGGTCGTGAATTTAGAGAAACGCTTCTCAAAAAGCATGGCTGATAATTTTAATTTATATTTTATGTCAACTCAGATAGGACAGGTGCAGCTCTAAATGAGCTACACAAGCAAGACCCAACGCCCGAATTATGGGGATCTGGACGGCACAATAGACTACATCAACCGTTTTACTCTACAAGGCGACAATCCATATCTTAAACCTGAGAAAACCCACACTATTGAACTCACAGGGGCATGGAGAAGAATTTTCGCACAATTTTCATACACTCTCAAAAAAGATCCTATTATATCCACTACCAAACCATACGGAGATACCGGGGAAGTCAAGCTTATGACTCTTGACAACTTTCCCGAGATACATCCAATCCGTGCCTTTATCGGCACAAGTTTCAACGTAGGGGTCTGGGAGCCGCGAATAAATCTTGGCCTTACAAAGCAATGGTTCTCCATTGACACATGGCAAGGCAGGAAGCACCTAAACAATCCACAAGGAATGATTCAGTGGCAGAACGCAATCCACCTGCCTTACGATATATGGCTGAACGTGGATATGGCGTGGGAAAGCGCGGGCAATGACAGGAATATGTATCGCAAATCATGCTCATACATGAATGCAAAACTTTACAAGGCTTTCTTCAACAACAGTTTCAGTGTCACCATAGAGGCTAACGACATCTTCGACAAACGCAATTATGGAGTGACAACATTCAGTCATGATATAACACGCTATGTTTGCGTTACCAATCTTAGCCGTTCATTTTACCTGACATTGCAATACACATTTAACTCCAGCCGTGACCGATACAAAGGGCGTGGAGCAGGTTCAAACGAAAAGAATCGATTCTAAAAATAAAATATTCGACTATGAGAAAATTTGTTGTCGCAATAGTTTTAGCTATTGCATGTTTGGCTGTGGACGCCGCGCCTTATTGTTGCTACTTCAACAATGATGAAAATAAGGTAACCATTGTCTTTACCGATAACGACGCAAGTGGCGAGTACATCGTATCTGGTGTAACGCTTTTCCCGGTTGAGGGTGAAAAAGGGTACGAAGCCAATTCGGTTAACACTAATGTCACTGATGGCGTGGCAAAGGTAATTCTTACATTCCAACACCTTACTAAGTTTTCCAATCCTGTTGTTGAATTAACCATCAATGGCAAAAAGGCAAATTTCAAAGTTGCTAAGTTAAAGGGTACTTGGCAATGATACCCTATATCTCAATAACTAATATTTCATGCAAGAATCATCATAGATGAACGATACCTCTGTCAGTACGATGCTGGCAGGGGTATTGTTTTTAGGGATGTAAACACAAGCCGTATGATGAACGACGGCATAAGGACAACAGCGTCGGTGAGCGTAAGCTCATCTGGGACGAGGAGAACCGCCTGCTTTCAGTGGACAACAACGGCTTGGCTTCGCCCATTTTCGGCTGCGTTCGCCAAAGACTAAACAAGTTTTGCTCTTTGCTCTCACTGGCACGAAAAGTCGTGTCCAACTACTGGTATGACGCTGACGGTGAGCGCACTGTCAAGACTTCCGCACGGGCTAACATTACTTGAATGGAATCTTTTTAAAAACAGTTGTATCAGAAAACCCCATAACAAATAAATTATACTCATCCGGATAGTAGAGATAATCGTCATATACAATATATGGCTCAGGGGTATTGGGATGTAATTTTATTGAATTCATATTTTTTGTATTCAAAACTCGCTTTGAATAAGTCCAGGGGCCAATTTCTGATATTTTAAGTAGACAGTTTCCTGAAAAATCAATGAGAGAATTAGGCAGATATCCTTCGTTTAGCACCTTTTGATTAATACTCATCAAAGTATCTTGAATATCTTGATTCAGTTTACTGAAAAGAATACATTCCGGTTCTTTGGTTGTACAACTTCCAAATACAAAAGAAAATATAATAAACAACAAGTTTTTCATAAAGAAGTCATTTAAACTAATTTTGTAACACTATCTATACTCATAACGTTAAAATACAGCGTAATCGCATGGAAAATCTCTTGAATATGGGCACACGACTCTCATGATATCACTTCCGTATGTCGTCGAGTATGCCACAGTTGTCCTTTCCCGTAAGGATTACTTTGTCGCATGTGCAGGTAGTAAGGAATCAGATGCTTGCACAAAAGTTTCGGCTATTGTTTTATTCTTCGCTTTCTATACCGCTTTTGGGCGTATATAGCGACTTTGCTTTAATATCGGCAATGACATTAAAATTTTACATCCTTTGCACAACAAACTGAAATATTCATCCGTTTTATACTTAAATATTTTATAATTAGAATTATGGCAATAGCAATACATACATCTCCTGAACTTACGGGGCGCACTGCTGAGCTGTTCATTCAAGAAGCCGAAAGTCGTCCGGTTACCCGCAAACCTCTTTCTAAGCAAGAGGAAGACTTATTACAGCGAATTGTGAACAAAGGTCGTGAATTTAGAGAAACACTTCTCAAAAAGCATGGCTGATAATTTTGATTTATACGAAGAATGCTCGTTTACCGAGTGGGATGAAGAAGTAAAATCACTCCTTTCTCCAATCGATTGTGGGGAGTGTGATTTGAATGATTTCTTTGCCAACGATGCCATCCTATATGCTCGTCAATTGTTAGGTAAAACATACGTATGGGTGACCAGTCATGAACCTAAGCGTGTGGTTGCAGCATTTACTGTGTCTAATGATAGCATAAAATCCAAGTTGCTTACTAAAGCCACACTCAACAAAATTAATAGACCGATTGACAATCATAAGAGAGGACGTACATATCCGGCTGTTTTAATCGGTAGGTTTGGCGTTGACAAAGCCTTTCAAGGAGGACAACGACACATAGGTATGCAAGTTATGGATTTTATTAAACTTTGGTTTACAAGTAAAGACAATAAAACCGGCTGCCGTTTTCTCTTAGTTGATGCCTATAATAGTGATGCCGTTCTTAATTTCTACAAACGTTGCGGGTTTAAATTCCTT
This sequence comes from Muribaculaceae bacterium Isolate-037 (Harlan), assembly GCA_003762615.1. Lineage (GTDB taxonomy): Bacteria > Bacteroidota > Bacteroidia > Bacteroidales > Muribaculaceae > Lepagella > Lepagella muris. Next base: position 5,361 of record RIAZ01000027.1, on the reverse strand, counting down.
TATCATACAGAGATAGAGGAAAAAGATTTCTACGGTATTCACAAAGAAGAAACCTTACGCACCCGAATGATGTACTTCGATTTGAAATAACGATAGAGCCTAATTTTATAAAAAAATACGGTCGCTGTAGTCGCGTGCTTGAGTCACTTTTAAAACTATGGCTCAGCTAATTATCCAATTATACTTTCACTCTCATCGTTATGTTTCTCAGCATTTCTGATGACACATTCTTTACTTGTATTAGCATAGCAGTAGACACAGAAATGACGACAAGTATTATACATGCCAATATCCTTGCTGACCATACATCCACAGACCTTACGTTGTCCTTTATCCTTTACATTACGTACTTTCTCTGGTATTGGTGGCAAATTACCAAACAAGTCTCTTTCTGGTAATTTCAATGTTTGAAGATAATAGACAAGTTCTTCGTCCTCCGCAAATAATTGTTTCATCAATTCGCCATCGATACAACGATTATGTTCTATGCCGTATGCTTCAAGGTCGATGTCCTCAGCACAAGTGGCGATTTCAACATTCCAACCATCTTTGTGCCAAGCTTCACGAATCTTTTGAAGACCTTCTACTATCTCTATGCGTTGAGCAAGGTTGACTTCGGCATTTCCCACATTCTCTTTTGTAAAAAACATAGTTTCCTTAATAAGGTTGCTTTGAACCTTGCGATAATCTTTTACATCAACGAAGCTGAATACAAGCTTATTTGTATAACCTTTCAGTTTATTTCCAATATGCCAAATACGGGTCAACAAGTCACGAGGAGTAATGTTTGGCGTAATAATTAAAGGATCAAAACGCCAGATTACTTTCTCCTTACCAATCATATCAGAAAGTTTCTTGAATGTCTCAACTCTGTCTTCAACAGACGAAACATTAGGCTCTAAACCTTCTTTTACATAATCGTTGAGTGTAACCTGAAAGTAATAGTATATTCCTCTTTCGTCAAGTTCATGAAGGTATGGGAGAATCGGCTTTGGATTCTTTGTCCAGAAAACTACAATCTTACATTTCTTGAAAGAAATATACATTTTCTGCTGATTGAAAGGATTATACTGTGCTTTACTGTCCTGCCACTGCATACCAGTCTCTTCCCAAATGTTTTTTGCCATTTTGGTAATTTCTGTTGCAATATTAAGAGCTTGTTTAAAAACAAATGTGAATAAAAAAGAGCACCAAATCAAATAATCAGGCACTTATGCTTTTAAGATTGTTTTAATAAGTGAAAAAGAACAAACAAACTCAAAGAATCATGTATCTGACCGATTTGACTGATGCTCAAAAGGAGTATATAAAAGGAACAATTCTCATGGATAATTGGCGTAGCAAATATGACTTTTTTCTCATACTTGACGCAATCATCTTCATTGATGTCAGTGGAGTTCAATGGAGAAATCTCCCACACGAATACCCCAAATGGCAGACAGTGTACTACTATTTCAGGCGTTGGGGAGCAATGGATGCCTTTTCTGAATTGGAGGATGTCCTGGTTCAGGAAGTAAGGCTCAAGAGAGGGGAATCCCCAACTCCGACAATCGGGGCGATAGACAGCCAAAGCTCCCATTCCGCTCTTCCTCGCTCTGAAAAAGGTATTGACGGCAACAAGAAGGTCAAAGGTGTAAAACGCAATATAATAACCGATAAGGATGGTGATATCCTGGAAGGTTCCACGACTCCAGCCAATATGCACGACTCCAAGACTGCCTATGCGCTTGTCGCCTTGCTTGTGGCGACTTTCCCCTGGATCAAACGCATTTATGCAGATAGGGGGTATCGTGGCAACTTCATTGAAACAGCCAAGCATGACTTCGGAATTGATATTGAGATTACACATTCTAACTACAGCGGTAAATTTGTCCCTGCCAAGAAGAGATGGGTTGTGGAGCGGACTTTCGCGTGGTTGGATAACTTCAGACGGCTATGCCGCAACTATGAGGAAACCACTGCATCCGCCAATGAAATGCTCATGGTGGCAGCTGTGGTGTTGACGCTCCGAAAACTCACCTCTGTTAACAATAATTTTTAAACAACCTCTAAATCGTTCGGTTCTTAGTGTTTCAGGTGTCGGACATTGGTCTCTCCACAAAATTCGGTCAATAAATTTATTGAATAGTGTTGTATTCTCATCTTCCTTTGCAAGCATACATGTTTCATATGATGGGGCAAGATCAAAGGTCAATTTGATTGAATCGGTAAACTTGTCAAGTAGTTTCTTTCTATCAGAGTTTACTATTGATGTTGTATATGTGGTTAGTGCATTCCGATATCCTTCTAAATTATAGAAGCCATACTGCATTAATGACACACTCGGTACAAAGCCATTTTTTCTCATAAAAGAAGTCTTAATACCATCGTTCTCATCAAAATCTTTTAGAACAGTTTCCATAGATTCAAACGGAATATGCAAATTTTCAAGGTATTTATTCCATTTCTCTTTACATTGCCTCATTGTAGGGTCGTTTCTTTTATACTCCGCATCAAGTTGTGACAACTCTTCAATTGAAGCAGAGCTATTGTAACCACCATCGTTTTTTATGGCTGCAATTATATCATAAATACGCTTTTGAATTTTCAAAAGTTTCGCACTATTTGTAGAGAGGGACTTGGCAACACCAAGGTAATAGCCAAATATAAAGCCTTTGACTTTATTAAGCCTATTATCTTGAAGCACTTTCTCATTATATCCAGTACAAAAATCGTCAATTTTGACCCTACAAATAAATGACACTAAGTCAAATTCTGGATGACAGAGATTAAAGCTATATCTATCTCCTAGTTTATTTGTTAGGCTATCAGAACAACTTAATTTAGCCGTATTTAGAGCTGTTGGATTATAGAATAGTACTCTAGTGTTATAAGGCGTAAGGCGCACAATATCATCGGTCTGATACACTTTGACACCATCAATGTCTTTAATTTGTTTAAATTGGCCATTATTATCAGATATTGTCACTTCTAATACCAAAGGGAAACTATGGTGTTCGATATCATTTATTTCAAAATGCGGAACTTTTGAAAAACACAATTGAACATTTGAATATGGCATACAATCAATCTTATAAAATTGGTTATATCCATACTCTCGCCCCTTGTAAAAAGCCAATGGAGCAATACACTCTGTAGAGAGTATATTGTCAATGTTCAAGGTTGTTGTTGGTATAAATAATTTCATCTTTAGATAACTTCTATATCGTCATTATTATTGTAAACAGAATCTGTTTGTGATGGGAACAAAGAAGATAAGCTGGAAGTATACCCCAAATATAATCTTTCGCTACATCTTGTCATAGCCACATATAATGCCGCTCTCTTATCTGTTCTTTTTTCACAACCAGGAATGAAAACATCCTTAAATTGCAATCCTTTCGCACACCACCAAGTCATTATCTTGGGGTTTGAAGAATGGAAGTCAAGATCCATCTCTGTATCCTGATTAGCGTTATACTTAAACTCACAGGTTACACCTTTACGTTTTAGATAATCTTTAACATACTCTACAGACTATTCTCCTTTATCTTCTGTATTGAAGGGGAGAAGTATGCCGACATTAGTTAACGACCTATTCTTTATAATCTCAGCTATCTTATCAAGCTGTTCATCATAACTGCTGGCAGCTATTAGATTTGGCTTCTCACCCTTACGTTTGCATTTGATAACAAGGTCTTCAACGTTTCCGACTCTTTCTCCTAACGCAGCAATTTCCTCTGTTAATCTATAATTAAAATACAATGGGTCTGGAGCTATACCCATATCTGATGCAGTTTTCTCAATTGTTTGAGTTTCAGAACGATTTCCAAAACCCATTATTGATTGTGCAGAATCTCCGAAGAATAAACAATGCTCGCCATATTGCTTCATCTCTTCAATTTCTTCTTTGGTGAAATCTTGGCATTCATCTACAATCAGATATTTAACCTTGTGTTGGTTATGACGCCACTGATGATAATGGAATACATTCTTCAACCCCAGTTTGCGCAATCCATCTTCAAAGTATTTTCGCAGGGATTTTGTGTATACAATTATTGTATAGCTTTCACCTAACGCCGCAATTTGTTTTGCTTTGTGAAGAGCTATCAACGATTTTCCACTTCCTGCACTTCCAGAAACGACCATTGACTTGTTGTTTTTTCTATCAATAAGTTGTCTATGAAAATCATCGAGACTAGAGTAGTCTATGAAAAATTCAGAATCAAAATCTGCCATATTTATTGTGATTTAATTTATTTTACACTGTATGTTGTTTGCTACGTTTATTGTTCTCAAATATATTGAGTAATTGTCTATGTGATATAAAGCGAAAAACGATTTTGCTAATATCATTGTTTTTTCTGGAATGATTCACTTTTATCTCTTCTTTAAAGAAACAACCTTTTAAACATTTGTTGCCATTTCTCTGACATATAGTTCAGAAGCCCCAATATCTCTCCCCCTGTACCACAACCCAAATCAAGAATATTCAACGTATTCTTCTCACCCATGAATGTTTTTTGTTCTTTTGCAAAAAGCAATTTACTAAAAAGGTGGTATACTTCAGCATAGCTTCTTGGAAAATAAGTTCCAAGATAAGTGAGTACTTCTTTACTGTCCAAATTCAGATTGTATTCAAACCTTATATGATCTGGTGCATATTCTGCCTTTAATTCATCAAAGATTAAATCATCAACCCATTGAGGTAATGAATATACTATAGGGAAATCTAAAGGAGTTATCTGAACCTGTTGAACAGGGGTAACTGTCGCCATTGCATTTTTTGTGCTTCCTTTGTATTCGCCCATTTGCCAACCAAACATCTTTTCGGAGATAATAAAAACCTCCTTCTTAAGAAAACGTTGTAAATGTAGTCGTTCTTCCTCTGTATAATCTCCTTCTACTATAACCAAATGTTCTTGATTGATTTTAGGAGCCAATAGAGGGAATGCTAAGCAAAAATTATCATAACACATAATATTTACCTTCATTTCATTATTTCCCCAAACAGCATTAATGATTTGTTCTGAATATCCCTTTAATGGCATTATCTTTTCGTTAGTTTCAAATGCCAATTGTGCGGATTTATTAGGAAAATTATTATTATCAGTTGTCCCTTCAATAGAATTTGTTCCAAAAGGTTCTTTTCCCTCTTCTAAAATAGTGAAATTATTCTGTTGCTCCTCATAAGTTTTAATATCCTCAAATAACTGAAAATTATCAAGAGGTGTCGTAGTTTTATCATAAGTAGCTAGGGTGTTCAGTTTGACGTTCCGAAAAACGGCATCCAGAACACCGGATTTTACATAAAAATCACGTGCTGGAAATTCTTGTTTTCAGAGACGAAATAGTACATTGAAAATTTGGATAATTCATTAA
>RIAZ01000026.1 GCA_003762615.1 Muribaculaceae bacterium Isolate-037 (Harlan) | reverse complement strand
GATAAGGATTCTGAAACATGGAAGAAAGGCAAAGTCGCTTGTCAAATATGGATTGGAAGAGATTTCGACCATACTTATGCGTCCGACTTATACCCCAAAATTCGATGTTTTCAAATTTTTGTCATGTACTTAAAAATTAAAATAGTAATAAAAATTACCTATATCTTTTAAGTCTTATGACTTTTAAGATTTGATAAGTGATAGAAATTCGGAACGTATGTTATAGTCTTCAACAAATTTTCCTGAGTAATCAAATGTAACCGTTGTTGACTCCTGTTTCTCTACACCTCTCATTTTCATACAAAGATGACCAGCTTCACATGCAACAATCACACCTTCGTTTGGTAGAGAGGTTGTAAGCAATTTGCAGATCTGTGATGTCAGTCGCTCTTGTACTTGGAGTCTTCGTGCATAGCAATCAACGATTCTTGCTAATTTTGAGAGTCCAATCATCTTGCCTTTCGGAATATATCCAACGGCAATTTTCCCAAAGAAAGGAAGAATATGATGTTCGCACATACTGTAGAACTCAATATCCTTTACGATTACGATTCTTGAGCCGTCATGTTCGAAGATTGCTTGAGTTGCAATCTTGTCAGGATTTTGGCGATAACCGGCAGTTATGTCATAAATCGCTTTTGCAGCCCGTAGTGGTGTTTTCTGAAGACCTTCCCTATCTGGATTCTCCCCTATGAGTTTCAATATTTCACGATAATGTCCGGCTATTTCGGATATTATCTTTTCATCTTGATTTGTCATTATGGTTTGATTACTACGATTTGCGATTTAACAACCCTCATTTCTGAGGAATAGTTTGGGAATGCTCTCTTCAATTCTGTAAGAGCTGCATTTGCTTCTGAATTCGTTTTGAAATTGCCAACACGTGTATACCAATTTGGAGAACTGGAGTAAGTGTATACTTGTCCTTTATATTTTGGGAATTTTGCAAGAATGGCACTACCCCTCGCTTTGGCTCTGGCTTCTAAAGTATGTTGGTTTCTTCCATCACTGAATACTTGAATTCGAAATCCCGCAAGCTTATTTACTCCGGGTTTTATTTCTGTTGTCTGTTCTTTTGGGTTAGAATGTAGTATCAGAGTTCGGATATTTTCCGGGATATCAATAATTACATTCCCTTTGGATTCAATTTGAATACGTTCAATAATATTATCCTCAGAGTGATTGTCAGCATAAATCAGACTATTACCTGCGATAATGACAGGTAATGCCAAAATATGCATTAATCTTTTTATTTTGAAAAATGATTTAAATTTCATTATCAATAATATCGTAATTATTGCATTATAAGATGTGAGGTTTTGTCGGATTTATCCGACAAAACCTTACATTCATGTATTTATTTAGTCAAATGCTGCGATTATGCCCATGAACGAGTCTGCCTGAAGAGCTGCTCCACCAATAAGACCTCCGTCAACATCAGGTTTAGCAAAGAGTTCTTTTGCATTTCCAGGCTTGCAAGATCCACCATATAATATTGATGTATTCTCTGCAAGATCTTTTCCATATTTCTCAGCAATGACGCTGCGAATATGTGCGTGCATGTCCTGTGCCTGTTCTGCTGTAGCAGTTTTGCCTGTGCCGATTGCCCATACGGGTTCGTAAGCAATTACTATTTTAGAGAAATCGTCTGCCGATAGGCTGAATAATGCTTCTACTTGACCTTTAACAACATCATTGTAGGATCCATTTTCACGTTCCTCAAGAACTTCACCTACACAGAATATCGGTGTCAGATTATTTGCTAATGCCAATTTTGTCTTGGCAAGCAACTGCTCGTTGTTTTCTCCGAAATATTGACGGCGTTCGCTATGACCTAATATAACATGGCTTGCCCCTGTCGATTTTACCATTGCGGCGCTTACTTCGCCTGTATATGCACCCTTTTCATGTTCAGAGCAGTTTTCAGCACCAAGTTTGATTGGCGCATCAATTACGCCATTCACAGAAACAAGGTGTGTGAACGGAACGCATATAACCACTTCACAGTTTGCTTTTTTCTCTTTGAGGAGATCATTAATCTGGCTGGCCAGTTCAACACCCTCTTCAAGAACGGTGTTCATTTTCCAGTTACCGGCTACTATGTTTTTTCTCATTTTTTGAAAAGTTTACAATCCGATTGCTCGGAATTGATTTGGTTCTGACTGCAAAATTAAGATTTTTTTATTGGATTACCAACTTTGAAAGTCTAAATTTATCTAAATATATCATTTTATTCTTGATTTTTATTAATTTTGCGTATGAAGTTGTCTAAACTTATTTCAAAGATGGGGAAATTTCAGAGCTTTTAGGTAATTTTGAGGTCTTTGAATGTGTGATGAGGTTCCATCATAATTGAAAAGACTGATGAATTTAACAAAAAGTATGGAACTTTAACCTTTCGGAATAAATTTAGACAACATTCTAAGTAATGTCGCATAAGCTAAGTGTGAGGTTACATTTCGCCTGTTTTGATTAGCTATATTTAAATGATTGAAATGGGTCGATTTCTTATAAATTTTCATTATCAAGATCGTTTTAAGGATTACATGTGTCTATGGAATTTAAATTAACCTCTCAATATAAGCCGACAGGAGATCAACCAACGGCTATCAAAGAATTGTCAAAAGGTATAGAGGATGGTCTGACTCATCAGACTCTATTGGGTGTGACAGGCTCGGGAAAGACATTCACAATGGCTAATGTGATTCAGCAAGTGAAGCGCCCTACCCTGATTCTTTCTCATAACAAGACCTTGGCAGCCCAGCTTTATTCTGAATTCAAATCTTTTTTCCCAGAAAATTCTGTCCAATATTTTGTCAGTTATTATGATTATTATCAGCCAGAGGCTTACATACCGTCTTCTGACAAGTATATTGAAAAAGATTTGATGATAAATGATCAGATTGAAAGGTTGCGGTTATCTACTGTCGCATCGTTACTCTCGGGACGTAGAGATATAATTGTTGTTTCAAGTGTCAGTTGCATATATGGCATGGGGAATCCAGATGATTTTTCTCAAAACGTCATTAATATAAAGGTAGGTCAAAGGATTTCCAGAAATGTATTCCTTAGAAAATTAGTTGATTCTCTTTATTACAGAACGGAATTGGAATTAACCCCCGGACAATTTAGGGTTAAGGGCGACACGGTAGACGTAATGCTCTCGTTTGAGGAGATTCAGCTAAGGGTGATTTTTTGGGGTGATGAGATTGAAAAGATTCAGACAATCGACCCTTCCACCGGAATTGCATATTCTAATGTTGATGGATTTAATTTATATCCTGCAAATATATTTGTGACAACAAAAGAGCGTATGGATTCCGCAATTGATAGGATATCTGTAGATCTGGGTGATCAATGCGACTTTTTTTATAAGGAAGGGAAGGAGATTGAAGCAGATCGTTTGAGAGAACGTGTGACTTATGATCTTGAAATGATGAAGGAATTAGGTCATTGTTCCGGAATAGAAAATTATTCACGTTATTTTGATGGAAGAGAACCGGGAATGCGTCCATTCTGTCTACTTGACTATTTCCCTAAGGATTTCCTAACTATTATAGATGAGAGTCATGTGACTATTCCCCAAATAAGAGGAATGTATGGGGGAGATTTGTCAAGAAAAATGAATCTGGTGGAGTATGGATTCAGACTTCCTGCTGCAATTGATAATCGTCCGTTGAAATTTGATGAATTTAATAGTCTTACCCCACAGACTATTTATGTCAGCGCAACTCCCGGAGATTATGAATTAATGATGACAGAGGGTGTGTTTACAGAACAAGTTATACGTCCTACAGGGCTTCTTGACCCTGAAATTGAGATACGTTCAACAATGAATCAAATTGATGATCTTATGGAGGAGATTCAGTTGAGAATAGAGAATGAGGAGCGGACGTTGGTGACAACCTTGACTAAACGAATGGCTGAAGAACTTGATGAGCATCTTCGTAAATGGGGAGTCAGAAGTGCTTATATACATAGCGATGTCGACACTTTGGAAAGGATAAGGATATTGGAAGATTTAAGAGAGGGTGCCTATGATGTATTGGTGGGAGTTAATTTGTTGAGGGAAGGTCTTGATCTTCCACAGGTTAGTCTGGTCGCGATATTAGATGCTGACAAAGAGGGATTCCTTAGAAATCATCGTTCACTTACCCAGACTGCCGGTAGGGCTGCTCGAAATATTCATGGCAAAGTCATTATGTATGCGGACAAGGTGACAGACAGTATGCGGCGTACAATTGATGAGACTGAAAGACGTAGAGCAAAACAGATTGCTTATAACGAAGAACATGGTATAGTGCCGACACAGATAGTTAAGACATCTTCAGCCCGCGATTTGATTGACCTTTATAAAAATGAATCGTCAGAGAATACTCACAAATCAACTCAATCAATCAGACAATCTAAAGCAGGGAATAAGGATATTTTGATGCGACATGAGGCTCGTCCATATATTGAAGAAGAGCATATATTACCCGTTGCATCCGATCCGGTTACAGATTATATGTCGACTGATGAATTGGAGCGTCGGGTGAATCATCTGCGGCAGGAAATGATAGCAGCCGCTAAACGCACGGATTTTATTGAAGCTGCTAAATTCAGAGATGAAATGTTGACAACACAGGCATTGTTAGATTCTAAATTAAATAGTGATGAAAGTAAATAATAATTTCAGGGAAGCGATTGAATCAGATATGACATTTCCATTACTTGATCGGAAACTGTTTCTACCTACATCTAAGGAAGAAATGGAACGGTTAGGTTGGGATTATGCCGATATAATCATTTTTTCTGGAGATGCGTATGTGGATCATCCATCTTTCGGTGCTGCTGTAATAGGGAGAGTACTACAGGCTGCCGGTTATAGGGTTGCGATTGTCCCCCAGCCTAATTGGCGTGATGATTTAAGGGATTTTAGGAAACTTGGGAAACCTCGTTTGTTTTTTGGCGTTTCGGCAGGAGCAATGGATTCTATGGTGAATCATTATACGGCTAATCGACGTTTACGACAGGATGATGCTTATACGGCAGGCGGTCGTCATGGAATGCGTCCTGATTACCCGACAATAGTATATACAAAAATTATTAAGAGTATTTATCCGGATATGCCTGTAATTGTTGGTGGTATAGAGGCCTCCTTACGTCGTGTGGCACATTATGATTATTGGCAGGATAAACTTCTTCCTTCAATTCTTTCGGATTGTGGAGCAGATATGATATCTTATGGTATGGGGGAACGGACAATTGTGGAATTAGCACGTCGTTTGGATAATGGTGATGATATTTCCCAGATTCAGGATTTGCCACAGACGGTTGTTTTCTCAGAAAATAAACCCGATGATGATGACATTATTCTGCATAGTTATGAGGAGTGTCTGAAAAACAAAAAATGGCAGTCAGAAAATTTTAGATATGTAGAGGTGGAATCTAATAAATTTCATGGGCGAACGATATGGCAATCGACTCGTGGAAAGATGATAAAGATAAATCCAATGTATCCTCCAATGCAACAGCATGAAATAGATGCTTCGTTTGATCTTCCTTATACAAGGGTGCCACATCCGAGATATAAAGGTAAACGTATTCCAGCCTATGAGATGATACGTCATTCTATCAATATGCATAGAGGGTGTTTTGGAGGATGTGCATTTTGTACGATATCCGCGCATCAAGGTAAATTTATTGCCTCACGTTCAAAGCAATCTATATTAAATGAGGTAAAAGCTGTTTGTGCCATGTCTGATTTCAAAGGATATATATCAGATTTGGGAGGACCATCTGCCAATATGTATGGAATGAGAGGATATGACACTGATATTTGTGAAAAATGTGCGCGTCCCTCTTGCCTACATCCCAAGCCTTGTCCGAATCTTAATAATGATCACTCTCCTATTCTTGACATATATCGAAGTGTGGATTCCTTGCCTGGTATTAAAAAATCATTTATCGGTAGTGGAGTTCGATATGACCTTGCAATGGCTCATAATAAAAAGAATGGCAAAATAAATCAAATAAATCGCAATTATATTGAAGAACTGATTGCCAATCACGTCTCAGGCCGACTTAAAGTTGCACCAGAGCACACGTCTGACAATGTATTGAACTGCATGAGAAAACCATCATTCTCATTGTTCAGAAATTTTAAAAAAATATTTGAGGAGGTAAATAAAAAATATGGACTGAGACAGCAGTTGATTCCCTATTTTATATCATCTCATCCAAATTGCACTGAAGTGGATATGGCGGAATTGGCGGTTATTACAAAAGATCTTGATTTCCAATTAGAACAAGTGCAGGATTTTACTCCGACTCCCATGACCGTAGCTACAGAGATATATTATTCAGGATATCATCCATATACAGGAGAAAGGATTTTTACTGCAAAGTCTAAGGATGAAAAGAATGCCCAGCGTCAATTCTTTTTTTGGTATAAGCCGGAAAATAGACAACAGTTGGTTTCTGAATTACATCGCATGAATCGTCCGGATTTGGTAAAAAGATTGTTCCCTCAAAATTTTTATGAGAGAAGAAATCAATCTGCATATTCAAATAAATCCGGCAAAAAATCTTTTCGTAAGAATAAATAATGCAGATATTTGAATAATTTTTCATATATTTGCAATTATTAATCAAATTAAAAGCATGTATTTTTTATTTGTTTCAAATGAATTGTTTATAACATTATAATTAAAGTAGTCTAAATTAGTCTTTTGGGATAAGTTTGGACAATTTTATTAATAAGCAGTTTGGCGGAATCAAGATTAATGCATGTGTACAATTTAAAATTTAGTATATGAATAAACTAACCGCAACAATGGGTGGTATGCTATTACCACTGGTATTAGGTGGTTGCCAAGACACTGGTCAATCATCTGATAAAGTTATTGGCAAACCTGAGATTCAAGTCATAGATGGCAAGGTGACTGCAGAAGTGCTTGAGGCTTTTGGTAGGATCTCGTCTCCACTTCCATCTCCTGATGGCTCTAAGATTATTTTCCTGCTTGCTTACGAGAGTATTGAAGAGAATAAGTCTAATTCCGAGATATACTCGATGGATGCAGATGGAAGCAACATGAAACGTTTGACAGAGACTTCTTCCTCTGAATCGAATATACGCTGGATTGATAATGGGAATAAGATCGCATATCTACGGAAAGATGATAAGACAGGCAAGGTCCAATTGCATATTATGAATGCTGACGGATCTGGTGTGAAATGTCTTTCTGATGTTCAGAATGGAATAGAAAGTTTTGAAATTTCGCCTGATGAGACTAAAATTATTTTTAGTTCAACAATTGCAGCCTATAATAAGGATGAAGATTTATTTAAGGGTCTTGATAAGACATCCGGTAGGGTTGTCAATGATTTAATGTATAAACATTGGGATGAATGGGTTGATAATATTCCCCATCCATTTATCGCAGATTTCTCTGAGAAAGGGATTTCTGAATCTGTGGATATCATGGCTGGCGAGCCCTATGAATGTCCGATGCGTCCATTTGGAGGAGCCGATGCCTTTGCATGGTCGCCTGATAGCAAGAGCTTAGTTTATGTGTCAAGAAAATTGAAGGGGCAAGATTATGCGTTTTCTACCAACAGCGATCTTTATCTTTACGATATAGAGGGAAAAACCACTAAGAATCTTACGGAAGGCAATATGGGGTATGATACAAATCCTCAATTTTCACCTGATGGAAAGACTTTAGCTTGGCTTTCAATGCAAACTCCTAAATATGAGAGTGACAAGAAGCGATTAATGTTGATGGATATGTCTTCAGGGACAAAGACAGACCTGACAGAAAATTGGGATTATTGGCCGGAAAACTTCCAGTGGGCAAAGAATGGAAGCAAAATATGGTTTAATGGATATTTCCAAGGAGTTTCACCTGTTTTTTCAATTGATGTAAAGACCTGTAAAATTGACACCGTCGCTATGGATGTCTGTGATTTTGCAGATGTTGTTCCAGTTGCAGATAACGCAGTAATCGCATTACGGCATTCCATGAGATATCCCAATGAGATTTGCCTTGTATCTGATTCAGGCGTTAAACAGCTGACAGAAATAAATAGCGAATTGCTCTCTCAACTTAAATTAGGAGAAGTAAAGAAGGTCATGGTTCCGACCAGCGATGGAAAGGAAATGCTCACATGGGTAGTGCTTCCTCCAGACTTTGATCCGGCAAAGAAATATCCGGCAATACTATATTGTCAGGGAGGTCCGCAATCTGCAGTAAGTCAATTCTGGAGTTATCGTTGGAATATGATGATAATGGCATCTAATGGATATATTGTAATACTTCCGAATCGTAGAGGTCTGCCTGGCTTCGGCACAGAATGGAATCGACAGATTTCAGGAGATTACGGTGGCCAGAATATGAAGGATTATCTTTCCGCAGCAGATTATATGGCTAAGGAGAGCTATGTCGATGAAAAGAAAATGGCTGCTGTAGGTGCAAGCTATGGAGGTTTCTCTGTGTACTGGCTTGCCGGTCATCATGAAGGTAGATTTGCTGCATTTATTGCGCATGCCGGTATCTTTAATCTTGAAGCTCAGTATTTGGAAACAGAGGAGATGTTTTTTGCAGATTTTGATTTGGGTGGTCCTTTCTGGGATAAAGAGAATGCCATCGCCCAGCGCACGTATGCAAATTCTCCTCATAAATATGTCAACAATTGGTCAGCTCCGATACTTGTAACTGTGGGAGAATTGGATTACCGGATTCTTGCATCGCAAGGAATGATGGCATTCAATGCTGCAAAGATGCATGGTTTAGAGGCAGAGATGCTTGTATTCCCCAATGAAAATCATTGGGTGCTGCAACCACAAAATGCAGTATTATGGCAAAGAGTATTTTTCAAATTCCTTGATAAATATCTTAAATGATAATTTATAATTATTAAGTTTAGGGAGACCTTTCAGACTCATTCTGGAAGGTCTTTTTTATACCTAACAATAGGTATTTTTTATTATTGGTATGCCAATTTGCATGATACTATATTAAAAAAAGTTAACTTTGCATATAAATTATCTAAGAATATTTTATATGAGATTATCTGATCTTAACCCCGGAGAGACGGGCGTTATTACAAAGATATTAGGACATGGCGCTTTTAGAAAGCGAGTTATGGAAATGGGCTTTGTAAAGGGTAGAGAAGTCACAATGATACTTAATGCACCTTTACAAGACCCAATTAAGTTCAGACTTATGGATTATGAAGTGTCCTTAAGAAAAAGTGAGGCACATCTTATAGAAATCATATCGTATGATGAATGGGAAAGGCACCTTGAGCATGAACTTCATATTGATGTGGAGAATGGAGAGGAGAATAATCATTCGGTCCCTCATGATAAGATAATCAACATTGCATTGGTAGGCAATCCCAATTGTGGAAAGACATCGTTGTTTAATATTGTCTCAGGAGCTCATGAGCATGTAGGTAATTATGCAGGTGTCACTGTAGGAGCAAAATCCGGAACAATGAAATATAAAGGGTATCAGTTCAATATCGTTGATCTTCCCGGCACATATTCTCTTTCTGCATATTCTCCGGAGGAGTTGTATGTGATGAGGTATCTTCGTGAGGAAACACCCGATGTTATCGTAAATGTGGTTGTGGCATCTAATCTTGAAAGGAACCTTTATTTGACATCCGAACTCATCGACATGAATAGAAGCATGGTGATTGCTCTTAATATGTATGATGAGTTGGAAAAAAATAAATCAACTCTTGAGTATAAACAATTAGGGAAAATGTTGGGAGTACCTATAGTCCCGACAAAAGCATATACCGGTTGGGGTATTGATAATTTGTTGGATACGATTATAGAAGTGTATGAATTACGTAATCCTGATACTCGTCATATTCATATTAAATTGCGAACGGAAATTGAAGATGGAGTCCGCCAGCTTGTTGATAGTTTCAAGATTGACAGTACCCTTTCCCCAAAGTTTTCGCCTCGTTATCTTGCCATTAAAATGTTGGAGAAAGATCCCGAAGTGGAGAGGATTCTAAAAGATTATCCAAATTATCATGAATGGGAAAGAATCAGGAATCGGGCAAATGAAAAAATAGAGCGGGAACTTGGGGATGATGCCAATGCGATAATTGCTGCTGAGAAATATGGATTTATTCAAGGAGCTCTTGCGGAAACACTGCAAAACGGCAAGACTGAAACTGAAAATTCAACGAAGATAATTGACACATTTGTCACAAATAAACTTTTTGGATTCCCCATATTCCTCTTGATAATGTGGCTAATGTTTTGGGCTACATTTCAAATAGGATCTTATCCTATGGAATGGATTGAGATGTTTGTAGGTTGGTTATCTGGAAAACTTGGTGAATCTATGGCAGACGGCCCACTGAAAGATTTGATTTTGGATGGCATTATAGGTGGTGTAGGAGGTGTGATAGTATTCTTACCGAATATATTGATTCTATATGCTTTTATTTCATTTATGGAAGATTCCGGTTATATGGCACGTGTAGCTTTCATAATGGATAAACTGATGCATAAAATGGGGTTACATGGAAAATCCTTCATACCGTTAGTCATGGGATTTGGATGTAATGTGCCGGCCATTATGTCAACCAGAATAATTGAAAGTCAATCAAGCCGATTAATTACAATTTTAATAAATCCTTTTGTAAGTTGTTCGGCAAGAATTCCTATTTATGTTCTTTTATCAGGGGCTTTCTTCCCGAAATATGGTGCATGGATATTTACCGGATTATACATATTAGGAGTTGTGGTTGCGGTTGTGACAGCTAAGATATTAAGAAAGTTCTGGTTCAAGAGAGATGAAACTCCATTTGTAATGGAACTTCCACCATATCGGATACCTACAGCCAAGGCTACTGTCAGAAATATGTGGTCAAAGGCTAAGCAATATTTACAGAAAATGGGAGGAATTATCCTGATTGCGTCTATATTTATTTGGGCTCTCTCCTATTTCCCTCATTTTAATCTTGAAGATATTCCTCAGCAATACATATCGGAAGCAATTTCTGAAATGCCACCAGAAACAGTTGCAAATCATGATTCTGACGAATTGAGAGAGTTAGTTGTGAATGAATATCAACAAAGCAACTCAATACTCGGACATATTGGAAAATTCGTTGAACCTGTGATGCAGCCAATGGATTTTGGATGGAAAACTTGTTGTTCCCTATTGGCAGGATGTGCGGCAAAAGAGGTCGTGGTTTCTACGCTCGGAGTGTTATACGTTGGGGATGATGATACTGAATTATTAGCTGATAGACTGACAAAAACATCAGAGATCACAGGACATGCCCCTTTCAATGCAGCCTCCGCTCTTGCATTTATGGTATTTGTTTTATTGTATTTTCCTTGTATTGCAACAGTGACGGCGATAGTCAAGGAAACGGGTTCTTGGAAATATGGAGTATTCGTAATACTTTATAATACTATGATAGCCTGGATATTGTCGTTTGTTGTATATCGAATAGCTATTTTGTTTGCATAAGACATATAAATGAAGTCAGCCAAATAAATAGGGCATCTGAAATTTCAGATGCCCTATTTATTTGGCTGACTTACCGATATAATTATATATTGTCGGTATCCTGGGTATTTTTTAGCTCATTGGTATCGCATAATGGTTGATATTCCAATAATGGCTTATCATCTCCATTGGAATAAGTCACCTTTATTGTTCCTCCAATATGACCTTCTGCATTTAATTTCAGCATCAATTCAGCAAGCTCATCCTCAAGATATTTCTGGATTGCGCGTTTAAGTGGACGTGCTCCAAAGTTCTTATCATAACCTTTTGATGCAATGAATTCCTTTGCTTCATCTGATAAATCAAGATGGAACCCAAGTTTTTCAATACGATCATAAAATTCTTTCAACTCGATATCGATGATCTTGAAGATAGCATCCTTATCCAATTGGTCAAACATTATGATATCGTCCACTCTGTTGAGGAATTCCGGAGAGAATGCCCTATTCAGAGCTTTTGAAATGACACCTTGTGCCTGATCCTTTGAAATTGTTCCGGCATTAAAGCCAACCCCACCTCCAAAATCTTTAAGCTGCCTGGATCCCACATTACTTGTCATGATTAGAATTGTATTCTTAAAGTCAATTCTTCTTCCAAGGGAATCAGTTAATCTACCCTCGTCCATGACTTGTAATAGCAGGTTGAATACATCAGGATGCGCTTTTTCTATTTCATCCAGAAGCACTACTGAATAAGGATGACGGCGGACTTTCTCTGTCAACTGTCCACCCTCCTCATACCCCACATATCCCGGAGGCGCTCCGACAAGACGAGACACTGTGAATTTCTCCATATATTCACTCATATCCATTCTGATAAGGGCATCTTTTGAATCAAAAAGATACTCGGCTATCTTCTTGGCAAGGAGAGTCTTTCCCACACCGGTAGGACCGAGAAACATGAATGTGCCTATAGGTTTGTTTGGATCTTTCAACCCAATTCTATTACGTTGGATTGCCTTGACCACTTTCTTGATAGCTTCATCTTGACCAATGACAGCCCCCTCAAGAGACATCCCCATATTTAGAAGTCGTATGCCTTCTGTCTGGGCAATACGTTGGGTGGGGACTCCGGTCATCATTGCCACCACTTCGGCAACCTTGTCTTCATCAACTGTTTGCCGATCGGAATCTATGCGGGCTTCCCATTCTTTCTTTGCTTGTTCGAGTTCAGCCTTCTTTTGAGTCTCTTTGTTTCTTAAAGATGCGGCAAGCTCAAAATTCTGGGAATGGGCAGCTGCAAGTTTCTCTTGGGTGACCTGGTCAATTTCTTTCTCAAGCCGTTCTATCTCATCCGGGACAATTATGTTAGTAATATGTACTCGAGAACCCGCTTCGTCAAGAGCATCGAGAGCCTTGTCAGGGAAGTTGCGGTCACTGACATATCTTTGGGTGAGGTCGACACAAGCTTGTAGTGCTTCATCTGTGTAATTTACGTTATGATGCGATTCGTATTTGTCTCTTACCCTCTTTAAAATCTCAAGAGTCTCGTCAGGAGTCGTAGGTTCGACAATTACCTTTTGAAACCGCCTTTCAAGAGCTCCATCTTTTTCGATGTTTTTACGATATTCATCTAATGTGGTTGCTCCAATACATTGTATTTCCCCTCTTGCAAGTGCCGGTTTAAGCATATTGGCAGCATCCATTGATCCAGGCGCACCGCCAGCTCCGACAATCGTGTGAATCTCATCAATAAAAAGAATTATATCTGGATTTTTTGACAATTCATCGAGAATTGCTTTAATTCGCTCTTCAAATTGACCACGATATTTGGTGCCTGCCACGATGCTTGCCATGTCAAGACCGATAACTCTTTTCCCAAATAATATCCGGGAGACCTTACGTTGAACTATTCTTAATGCCAAACCTTCAACAATTGCGGATTTCCCCACACCGGGCTCACCGATTAGTACCGGATTATTTTTCTTTCTTCTTGACAATATCTGAGCCAGACGTTCAATCTCGTTTTCTCTTCCAACTACGGGGTCAAGACGACCCTCTGATGCAGCTTTTGTAAGATCATATCCAAATTTATCGAGAGCCGGGGTGTCATTACCTGGTTTCCCTCCAATATTTTTTCGATTTATCTTAGACGTTGAATCCTCGGATGAACGACGATTATCTTTAAAAGGAGAAAATTCATTCTCGTCGTCGTCATCATTGTCATTCTCATCAAAATTCTTACCTGCATTTGGAGACAGAGCTTCAGATAAATTCTGGATTGTAATGTCAAAATCGAGATATTTATCTTTTAACTGTCGTAAAAATTCACTATCCATAGCTCGCTGGTCATGTATTAGAGCAAGAAGTATATGCTCTCCGGAAATGGCATGGGCATTCATTTTACGTGCTTCTGAAGTAGCAAGTTGAAGGTGCCTGATGGCTGATAATGAAATCTTAAATTGCTGTTCAAACAATGTGGTGGTTTCTGCTGGAGGTTCAATACCGGCAAGGTATTCTTCAAGTTCGCGAGTCATTTCTTCCACAGGGACTTGAAGCTGCTTTAAAATTTTAAAAGCATACCCGTCTTGGTTGCGGAGAGAACCCAGCACAAAGTGTTCACTTTGTATGGCTGCGGAATTAAAGTTTTTTGCTTCCGCATAAGCAAGCTCAAGAATTGGGCGAAATTGTTTCGAAAAATCGTTTTTCATCACAAATATATAATGAATGTATTTTCTGTTTTATTTTTAATAAGACTATATTTATATAACAAAATATAATTGATTTGTTGCAAACATCGTGCCAATTTTTATTAAAAATGGAAAAATAAGCATTTCAAGGTTAATCTTTACAAATATCTCTCAAAAGAATTTCAGTTAACCCGATTTTAAACTTGTTTGATTGAATATATTTTTGTAACTTTGCTACTTGTAATGGATGTCCACATCCATCATTTGGCTTCCTTATTTTAGAGGTCAGATTAATTAGACGAATCACGTAAAAACATGCAAGGAGACGACAAAATTATTCCGATAAATATTGAATCGGAAATGAAAAGCGCCTATATCGACTACTCAATGTCGGTAATAGTGTCGCGAGCCCTGCCCGATGTAAGAGACGGTTTTAAGCCGGTGCACCGCAGGGTGCTTTTCGGCATGAATGAATTAGGCAATTTCTTTTCAGGAGATACTAAAAAATCAGCGCGTATAGTTGGAGAGGTTATGGGTAAATATCATCCCCATGGCGATTCTTCTATTTATTTCACTATGGTGAGAATGGCGCAGGAATGGTCTCTTCGTTATCCTTTGGTCTTTGGTCAGGGTAATTTCGGGTCAATTGATGGAGATTCTCCAGCAGCTATGCGATACACTGAGGTAAAACTTGCCCGTATGGGAGAAGAGATGCTTCAGGATATCGATAAGGAGACTGTTGATTTTGTTCCGAATTTTGACAATACACTTTCTGAACCTTCGGTTCTTCCTACGAAGATACCGAATCTTCTTGTAAATGGAGCATCGGGAATTGCTGTCGGTATGGCAACGAATATGCCGCCTCACAATCTTACAGAGTCTTTAAATGCAGCTGTAGCACTTATTGATAACCCAGAATTGGATATTGATGGGCTCATGGAATATATCAAGGCTCCAGATTTCCCGACTGGAGGTGAGATTTTTGGCATCCAAGGTGTGCGAGATGCATTTGAGACTGGCAGAGGTCGTATATTGATACGCGCGAAAGCTGAAATAGAAAGTGATGGCAATCATGATCAGATAATAATTTCTGAGATACCATACGGAGTTGTAAAAAATGACTTGGTAAAAAGTATCGCAGATCTTGTAGAAGAGAAGAAAATAGATGGCATATCTGATATTACCGATACAAGCGCGAGAGGTCAGATGCATATTGCAATCGACATAAAACGCGACGCAAATGCTAAGGTAATACTGAATAAGCTATATAAGATGACGCAATTACAGACATCGTTTAGTGTAAATAATGTTGCTCTTGTAAATGGCCGTCCGAAGACGTTGAATCTCAAAGAATTGTTGCAGGCTTTTGTTGATCATCGACATGAAGTGGTTATTCGACGAACTCGTTATGAGCTTAGGAAAGCGGAAGAGAGAGCTCATATCTTAAAAGGTCTTATGATCGCTTGTGACAACATTGATGATGTGATTGCGATAATTCGCTCGTCTCGAACTACGGATGAGGCCCGCGTAAGACTTTCAGAACGTTTTGGTATTGATGATATTCAAACACGTGCTATCGTTGAGATGCGTCTTCGTCAACTTACCGGATTGGAAATGGATAAACTCCGTGGAGAATACGATGATTTGATGAAATTAATTGCCCATCTAAATGATATTCTGAATAATGATGAGGTTTGTAGGAATGTCATGAAAGACGAACTCATTGAGATCCGTGATAAATATGGTGATGAGCGAAGAACTAAAATAAATATTTTCTCCGGAGATCTCAATGCAGAAGATTTCTATCCGGATGATGAAATGATAATAACTATTTCTCATCTTGGATATATAAAACGTACTCCCCTATCTGAATTTAGAGCACAGAATCGTGGAGGTGTAGGGGCCAAAGGCAGTGATACCAGGGATTCAGATTTCATTGAGCATATTTATCCTGCATCTAACCATAATTACATGCTTTTCTTTACACAGAAAGGGAAGTGTTATTGGTTGAAGGTATACGAAATTCCTGAATGCGCTAAAAATTCAAAAGGTAGAGCAATTCAGAATTTGCTCAATATTGAGGCAGATGATTGTGTCAATGCGTTTATCAGAGTCAAGCATCTGAAGGATCCCGAATACATAAACACCCATAATTTAATTTTCTGTACGAAGAAAGGAATTATTAAGAAGACATCGCTTGAGGCTTATTCCCGCCCACGCGCAAATGGGGTGAATGCTATTATAATTAGAGAGGACGACCAGCTTATACAGGTCAGACTGACAGATGGTAATTCCGAGATAATCCTTGCGAATAGAGAGGGTCGGGCAATAAGATTCTCCGAGAGTAAGGTTAGGGAAATGGGTAGAATGTCTACCGGAGTCAGAGGTATGACCTTGGGAGACGGAGATGATGAGGTGATCGGTATGATTGCAATGACAGGATCTCCGGATGAAACGGTAATGGTCGTTTCGCAGAATGGCTATGGTAAACGTTCTCCGCTTGAAGATTATAGAGTTACCAATAGAGGTGGCAAGGGAGTGAAGACTCTGAATATTACGGAAAAGACGGGAGAACTTGTTGCTATAAAAAATGTAAATGATTCCAATGATTTGATGATAATAAATCAAAGTGGAATAACATTAAGGTTGCCCGTTGCCGGGATAAGAGTGATGGGGCGTGCAACACAAGGTGTCAAACTTATAGATTTGACCAAACGTGGAGATCAGATTGCATCAGTATGTAAAGTGGATTCAGATCCGATAGAGGAACTTCCTGCAGAATCCGAACAAAATGCTGATAATATTGTTGAAACTAATAGTAATGTCGTCTCGGAGAAGACATCTTCTAATGATGTAGAGAATAAAATATCAGATTCTCTCTTCCAATTCGATGATGATATTTCGGAATAAACAAGTCTCATTTTTAAACCTAAATAAACCGTATGAATAGATTTCTTTCACTTGCACTCTGTCTTGCAGCTATTGGATCTGTGAGTGCACAAAAGGCGAATGTTGATCAAGCAGCCAAATTGAGTGGCAAGACCGATCAACTGAATCAGGCTCGTAATCTGATAAAACAGGCTATGGAGAACCCGGAAACTCAAAATGATGCCCGCACTTACTATATTGCAGGAAAGATTGAGTTCGATGCATTTGACAATGCCACAAAAGCAAAAATGATAAATCCTGATGATGCTTCTGCAAAGGGCACTGTTATGGCTGATGAGTTGATCCAAGGGTACAAATACTTTATGAAGGCTCTCCCTCTTGACAGTGTTCCAAATGAGAAGGGTCAGGTAAAACCTAAGTTCTCCAAAGACATATTGGGTAAAATTGGTGGACATGCCAATGATTTCTTCTCAGCAGGTGCGGATTACTTTAATAATAAGAATTATTATCCGCAGGCATATGAAGCGTTTATGGTGTATGGAGATCTTCCGGAATCAGGGATGCTGGGAAAGATGGCAGCATTGATTGATCCTTCTCAGATTGCGACAGCTTATTTCAATGCCGGTCTTTCTGCATATTCAGGCAATGCTGTTGAAGAAAGTGCAAATGCATTCAAGAAGGCTCGCCTTGCCGGTTATGACCAACCGGAATGCTACATCTACGAAATAGCATGTTGGCAATCCATTGCTCAGAAGGATGAGTCAAAAATGAAAGAAGCTCAGGCTAATATCTTGAATGTTGCTGAAGCTGGTCATAAGAAATATGGTCTTGCTCAGCCAATTTTCATCAATAATATGATTAATTCAATTGTGACGGATGGAAATATAGATAAAGCTCTAGAGCAGTTGAACGCGGTTATAGCAGAAAATCCTGACAATGCAAATCTTTATGGTCTGAGAGGTTATGTCTATGATCGTGCGGAGAAGGATGCAGAGTCAGAAGCCGATTATCGTAAAGCAGCATCCCTTCCGGATGTGGATTTCGAAACTCTTAAAAATGCAAGCAAGAAGATTTTCCGTATAGGCACAATGAAATGGAATGAACTTGAAGGATCTTCTCCTGAAACTACTGCCGCACGTAAAGATATTAAGGAAAACTATTTTGAATCATCAAAAAAGATTGCACAAAGAGCAGAATCAATGCAGCCGGATGATTCAGATATCCAAAATGTGCTTGAGAGTATTAATTATGCCCTTGAGACATATTTCCCAAATTAATATGAAATATTATTACTCCAGTCGGAGTAATATTGAATAAAAAAAGGCATGTTTCAAATAAACATGCCTTTTTTACATATTTTATAACCGAAATGTAGCATAATATTTCAATAGCTTATAAATTTTGATTAACTTTGCATAAGTTTTTAGAACGATTCTTAGCCACGTAGATGTGGCTTCTCCCTAAACAGATAAAATAGAAATTATGGGACTCTTTTCATTCACACAAGAAATCGCAATGGATTTGGGAACAGCCAACTCCATAATAATTCATAATGACAAGATTGTTGTAGATGAACCGTCTGTTGTCGCAATTGAAAATAAAACGGATAAGCTTCTTGCGGTAGGTACTCCAGCTCACCTTATGGAAGGTAAAGAGCCTCCGGGTATACGTACAATACGTCCTCTCCGTGATGGCGTGATAGCAGATTTCAATGCGGCTGAGCAAATGATCAGAGGAATGGTCAAGATGGTAAGCTCAAAACGGCGTTGGTTCTCTCCTTCTCTTAGAATGGTGGTGTGTATTCCATCAGGCTCTACAGAAGTTGAGATTCGTGCGGTTAGAGATTCATCTGAGCATGCTGGTGGTAGAGATGTATATATGATCTATGAACCGATGGCAGCAGCCTTAGGCATTGGTCTTGATGTGGAGGCTCCAGAGGGAAATATGATTGTAGATATAGGTGGCGGAAGTACTGAAATCGCAGTGATTTCGTTGGGGGGTATTGTCAGCAATAAGAGTATCCGCTTGGCTGGCAATGATTTGACAACAGATATTCAGGAGCACATGGGTAGAGTTCACAATCTTAAGGTCGGTGCAACTATGGCTGAACAGATAAAGATAAACGTAGGCTCAGCGTTACCTGTGCTTGATAATCCCCCAGAACCATATATTGTAAGAGGTCCGAATAGAATGTCTGCACTTCCAATGGAGGTGCCTGTTACGTATGAAGAGATCTCTCATTGTATTGATAAATCGATATCAAGAATGGAGACTGCAATATTAGCTGCACTTGAAGAGACTCCCCCCGAATTGTATGCAGATATAGTAAAAAATGGCATTTATCTTGCTGGTGGCGGAGCGCTTCTCAAAGGTCTTGCAAAACGACTTACTGATAAAATTAGGATAGAGTTTAAAATTGCGGAAGATCCTTTACATGCTGTGGCAAAAGGCACTGGCGTAGCTTTGAAAAATATCAATCGCTTCTCGTTCCTTATAAGATGATACATAAGTATCGGCAATTAATCAATACTTTATATTTTAATCTCATTGCTGCCCCCTTATAAAGGGGGTGGCTTTTGCGTTTAGTAAATGTGAGAAATCTATTAAATTTCATTATAAGATATGGCACATGGTTCTTGTTTGCGTTCTATGTGGTATTGAGTCTTGTGCTTCTTTTCAGCCATAATTCATATCATCATTCTGTATACCTAAGTTCAGCTAATGTGGTTTCAAGTTTCGTGAATAGTACAGTCTCTGAGATCACAGGGTACTTTCATCTTAGGAGTATCAATGAAAGTTTGCAGGCAAGCAATGCAATGTTGGAAAATGAAGTTTTAAATTTACGACATCAAATTGCTGAATGTAAAACGAAACTTTCTGATACTGTAAAATATGAGGCATATCCTGATAGGTTTGATTATATTTCTGCTACTGTTGTCAACAATAGTGTTCGACATCCGAGAAATTATTTTTCAATAGATAAAGGTGCAGCTGATGGAATTAAGCGTGGAATGGGTGTGGTAGATCAGAATGGAATCGTAGGTATTGTAAACGTAACGGGAGAGCATACAGCAAGAGTGATATCACTCCTTAATGAAACTCAGCATTTTTCTGTCAGATTAAAAGGGACACAATTTATTGGTTCCCTTTCATGGAAAGGTAGGGATCCACAGATTGCGTATGTAGAAGAAATGCCAAGACATGCTCGTTTTCAAGTTGGAGACACTATTGTTACCAGTGGCTTTTCAACGACATTCCCCGGTGAAATTCCTGTTGGCATAGTAATGAATCGCGTTAAAAGCAGCGATGACAATTTCTTTGTCCTGAAGGTTTGTCTTACAACAGATTTCAGAGCTTTAAGTATAGTCAGGGTAATTAAAGACGAATATAAGTCGAGCTTGGATTCCTTGCAGAATTTTGATTTTAAACCAGACAAATGAGTTATGATGCATCAATATGAATAAGGAGATAATCAAATTTTCTATACTTTTTATAGTATTGTTGCTGGTGCAGGTGATGATATGCAATCACATTGCTATCTTTAATGTCGCCGTTCCTTTGATTTTCATATATTTTATTATTAGATTGCCAATTGATATTGGTAAGGGAGTATTATTTACGCTTGCCTTTATTATGGGTCTTTGTGTAGATGTGTTTTCAGATACACCAGGATTAAATTCCCTTGCATGTACAATGCTTGCAGCTTTCAAAGATCCTATTTATTATGCGTATATACCGAAAGATGACAAAACGAAATATCTTACACCGTCAATTTCTTCTTTGGGGGTCGCAATATATTGCAAGTATTTGGTATCCATGGTTGGAATCTACTGTGTTATGATTTTTTCAATTGAATATTTTAATTTTGCGGACTTTAAGGATATACTGCTTTTATCAGTGTCAAGTTGCTTGCTGACATTTTTAATGTTGCTGGCTATTGATAGTTTAATAATAAGAAAATCGTGAGGAAAGACTATAGATTAGCAAAGCGCAGATATGTAATCGGGGGATTTATCTGTCTCATTGTGGTGATATATATATTCCGCTTATTCAATCTTCAAGTAAGTGAAGATAAGTATAAGGAGAATGCTGATAGTAACGCTTTCTTAAGAAGAGTGATATATCCGGCAAGAGGACTTGTATATGATCGGGAGGATAGGCTTGTGGTATTTAATCAGCCGGCGTATGATGTTATGATAATACCTAAAGATGTAGGTGAATTTGACACATTGACATTATGCAATGTGTTAAATCTTACCAAAGATCAGTTGATGGAGAAATGGATGGATATGAAAAATCCTAAAAAAAATCCGGGTTATTCTTCATATACTCCACAAAAATTGATATCTCATTTGTCTCAGTCAGATTATGGAAGATTACAGGAAAAGTTATATCTATTTCCTGGGTTCTTTATTCAAACCAGGACTGTAAGACAATACAATTATTCTGCAGCAGCAAATGTTTTGGGAAATATCAGAGAGGTATCAGCATCAGATGTAGAATCTGACAGATATTATCGTTCGGGAGACTATACCGGGGATTTGGGTATTGAAAAAAGCTATGAGAAACATTTGCGTGGAGTAAAAGGCGTGGAAATATTGATGAAGGATGCGTATGGAAGAATTAAAGGTAAATATGAGGACGGTAAACATGATGTCTCCCCTATCTCCGGAAGAAACATCACGTTATCGATTGATATGGAATTGCAGGCGTATGGGGAGAAGCTAATGCAAAATAAGATAGGTGCTATAGTAGCTATTGAACCCGCCACAGGAGAAATCTTGGCGTTGGTGACATCACCTAATTATGATCCTTCGCTTCTCGTGGGGAAAGAACGCGGCAAAAACTATTCGCTTCTGGTGAAAGATCCATATAAGCCATTATACGATCGTTCTATTCAGGGTGCATATCCTCCCGGTTCTACTTTTAAACCTACACAAGGGTTGATATTCCTTCAAGAAGGGGTGGTGACGAATGCGACTCAATATCCTTGTTACCATGGATATATAAATAAATTAAGGGTGGGTTGTCATGGTCATGGCTCTCCAATAGCATTGAAACCTGCATTACAGACATCTTGTAATGCCTATTTCTGTTGGGGATTCAAAAATATGATTGATAAACGAGGTACTAAGCCCTTCGATCAATTTGAAATTTGGAAAAATTATTTGGTGGAGATGGG
Organism: Muribaculaceae bacterium Isolate-037 (Harlan); assembly: GCA_003762615.1. Taxonomy (GTDB): domain Bacteria; phylum Bacteroidota; class Bacteroidia; order Bacteroidales; family Muribaculaceae; genus Lepagella; species Lepagella muris. The sequence goes on along the minus strand of RIAZ01000026.1, from coordinate 53,189 downwards.
TTATGGATATAGATTAGGAGTTGATCTGCCATCAGAAAGCAGAGGATTTATTCCAAATTCAAAATTTTATTCAAAATCATTCAGGGGTCCTAAATGGAGCGCAAATTCAATTATCTCGGTATCTATTGGGCAGGGAGAGGTATTGGCAACTCCCCTACAGATAGCAAATCTGAGTGCTACAATAGCAAATCGAGGACACTATTTTACTCCTCATGTCGTAAAGGCAATAGCTGATACTGTAATCGATTCAAAATATAAGGAAAAACATGAACCCCATGTAAAGAAAGAATATTATGAGACTATTGCAGAAGGTATGCGTATGGCAGTCTTGGGAGGCACATGTCGTGGGGCAGCTTTACCGGATATTGAAGTATGTGGTAAAACTGGTACTGCGCAAAATCCACATGGAAAAGACCATTCCGCATTCATGGGATTTGCTCCGTATCATAATCCAAAGATTGCAATTGCAGTATATGTCGAGAATGCAGGATTCGGAGCAACCTTTGGTGTGCCAATCGGCAGCCTAATGATAGAGAAGTATCTCAAGGGGACAATTTCTGAAGCCAGAAAGGGTATTGAAGAACGAATGTTGAACTCAAATACGATTATTAGCAGTGGAGTCAAGAAACACTGAAGCAAATGTTTCCGTTTTCCGATCACTTGATTGGATAACAATATTATTATATCTGTTGTTGGTATCGGCAGGCGCAATAAGCATATATGCGGCAAGCTATGATTTTGATAATGCCAGTATGTTTGATTTTGCGGAATTCTCAGGTAAACAATTCTTATGGATTGGGTTGTCTGTGGTTATTGGGGGAGTTATCTTGCTTCTTGATGCCAGGTTATTTGAGGCTTATGCATATCCAATATATGGAATTGTTATAATCATATTGATTGCTACTATATTTTTGGCACCCGATATCAAAGGGTCAAGATCGTGGTTGGTGTTTGGTCCAGTCAGTTTACAACCTGCTGAATTTGGAAAATTTGCTACAGCTCTTGCATTAGCTCGATTGTTTAATTCATATAATTTTTCATTGAATGCCAAGATAAGTAATTATTTTAGAGCATTGATAATTATATTTCTGCCAATATGTCTTATCTTACTTCAGAAGGAGACTGGCAGTGCATTGGTATATTTTTCATTGATATTTGTATTATACCGTGAGGGCATGAGTGGATTGGTGCTTTTCTCGGTGGTATGTGCTATAGTATATTTTGTTGTGGCAGTTAAATTCTCCGCACCATTGATATTAAATATACCGGTTGGTGAATTTTCAGTATTTTTATTGATTATTCTTATTTTTACTTTGATGTTGGTGTTCTATTGTCGAGATTTTGTAATTGCCAGAAATGTAATCATAGGTTTTGTCCTTTCTGGAGTTATTGTGACAATACTCTCTATATGTGGAGTAACAGTAAATGGTACAATTTTCTTTTGTGTGATATTAGGATTGGCATTAGCATATACATCATTAGCAATGCTTCATCATAGGATACAAAAATTTTTGATTACAATATCGTTTGCACTTGTGTCAGTATTGTTTCTATTCTCTGTAAATTTTGTTTTTGGGAATGTACTTGAGGCACACCAACAGACTCGTATTAAAGTCTCGCTTGGAATAGAAGAGGATTTGAGAGGTGCGGGATACAACGTCAATCAGTCTAAGATAGCTATTGGATCAGGAGGCGTAATCGGTAAAGGTTTCTTAAATGGGACACAGACAAAATTGAAATATGTGCCGGAGCAGCACACTGATTTTATCTTCTGTACTATTGGTGAAGAGGAAGGCTTTGTCGGAGCTACTACTGTGCTTATCGTTTTCCTTGCATTTATTCTGCGACTAATAGTAATTGCAGAAAGACAACGCACTGCTTTCGGACGAGTGTATGCATATTGCATGGTATCATTCTTGATATTTCATTTATGTATTAATATCGGTATGGTAATAGGATTGTGTCCGGTTATAGGTATACCGCTACCCTTTTTCAGTTATGGAGGGTCTGCATTATGGGGATTTACAATATTATTGTTTATCTTACTTAGGATTGATGCTTCCAGAAAGGAACGAAGAGATTAAATTTATTGATTTTTTCAATAAAATAGTACGTAAATCTGTTATATATTTAAAGACATATCATAAATATTACCATTATGGCAAATAAGAGAGAATTCAAGAAATATGTTGAGGCGGTAGGAGCTTCTGCATGTGAAGCAATGATGTCTACTTATTATAATGTAGACGGTGTAAATAAAGATTCAATTGCAAAGTCGATTGAATTGACGCTTGGTGCAGTCGGAGCTGCAAAGAGTAATGCTGATGTGACCTTTGACAAGGGTGTGAAGGCATTTGCCGGATTGAAGGAATATTCTGTTGCGAAAAATAAATTCTACAAGAAATTATTTGTGAAAATCAAAGAGGATTTCTTCAATAGCATAGATGAGGCAATAAAATTATTTAATTCTGCAATTCCCGCAGAGGTGAAAGAACAGTATAAGAATGCTGTTGCAGAATAAAAATATGACAACCTATTCAAGAATAGAAATTAATTAGAAGCTTATGAATCTTTGGAAGTATGGTCTCCGTATAGTTGGATGGAAGTTAGATATATCTGCTCCACGTAGGGATAAATGTGTGATCTGCGTTGCGCCTCATACTTCTAATTGGGATTTCATTTTAGGTCTATTCGCTTATAAATCATTGGGAAGAGAGGCGAATTTCCTTATGAAGGATTTTTGGTTTTTCTTCCCTTTGAAATACTTGCTTCGGGCTTTAGGCGGTATTCCTGTTTTCCGTGGGAATAAGAAAGGTTCGCTGACAAATCAGGTCATAGAGCTTTTTCATAATAAGAAATACGTAAATCTCGCCGTTACTCCTGAAGGTACGAGAAGTGCCACTAATAGATGGCATACAGGATTCCTTTATATTGCATGTGGAGCTGATGTCCCAGTTCAATTTGGAGTCATTGACTATGCTAATAAATTAGTCTTTATACGAGATGAGTATTATCCAACAGGAGACATAGAAAAGGATTTGGAGTATGTTAAAAATTACTATGCTCCGTATGATTACTGTGCGAAGTATCCGAATAAATTTAAAATCTGAAAAGTGAATACAACCGATCTTAAAGTGGCATTAGTACCCCTTCAAATTGAATGGGGAGATAAAATTAAAAACTTGGCAGAAGTCAAGCGGTTCATGAATTTAATACATAGAGACGCTGATATTGTAATTTTTCCTGAGACATTCTCTACAGGATTCCCCTCTATGGAAGATAAGGAATTTGTGAGAGTAATGGCTGAACGAAACACCGGAGAAACAATGCAAATGATCCATCAGTTGGCTAATCATTATAATATTGCTATCGCCGGAAGTTTTATTGCAGATACAGGTGGATTATTATTTAATCGCGGGTTTATTGTAGAGCCGTCTGGGGATGAGTACTTTTATGATAAGCGTCATTTGTTTACAATGGCAAATGAGCATGTAGTATTTAATCCAGGAGATTCACATACATGCATTCGCTATAGAGGATGGAATATATCGATAGTGATATGTTACGATATTAGATTTCCAGTATGGTGCCGGAATCAAGACAACAAATATGACTTACTGATATGTGTTGCAAATTGGCCTAAAGTAAGGGTTGACGCTTGGAATAAACTTTTATTTGCGCGTGCTATTGAAAATCAGTCATACGTATGTGGTGTGAATTGTAAGGGTGTTGATAAGAACGGTTATGAATACGATGGCAGTTCAATGATCATTGATTACAAAGGTAATGATATATCTATCCGTATAGATGAAACGGGAATTGTCTACGCCACATTATGCAGGAGCAGATTAGATAGTTTTAGGAAGAAATTCCCGGTATGGGATGATTCTGATGAATTTTTTATAAAGAATATGTCAAACAAAAAATAAAGTGGGCATTCAAATATGCTCACTTTATTAATGAATTTGTTTAATTATAACTCTAAATTTATTAGAGTTATAAAGTTTCATTATTGTTGATGATTCGTCTTGCGCCTAAATAACGTCTTCCATAATAAGCGTCGTTTGTATCTATCCGTATGCCTTGAGATGTACTGGCATGAATAAATTTAAAACTGCCCTTTTCAGAGTCTACGCTGACAACAATTCCAACGTGTCCTACCCTTCCATGTCTGCTGTTGCGTCCGGTAAAGAACACCAGGTCTCCTTTCTTTAAATCTTGCTTTTCTACAACGCTACCCTGATTGTATTGGTCGCGTGAGGATGCTCCAAGATTATAACCAAACTGGCGAAAAACATAACTTGAGAAGCCGGAGCAATCAAATGCATTCGGACCTTTAGCTCCAGATCTGTATCGTTTGCCAATATGAGTATTAGCTTCTTTCAGAAGGTCATTGATTAGAGTGATCGTTTCAGTAGATTCAGATGTATTCTTTATATTGGAATCCTCTCTTTTCTCAATATCATTTTTGATGAAATCCTTGATTACACTTTTGTCTAACTTAGAAGATTTTGCATTTGCCAAAAGTTGTTTATGAATTTCAGCATGGGGTTTAGAATCCAATAATGATTGTGCTGCCGATTCAAATGAACAACAACCGGCAGTGAAGAGTATTATGGTAATAAGATTGGAAAATTTCATGTTTTGGGTTATTTATTACTGATTATTCAGTATTGTTCTACAAAATTAGTTAGTTTAAAGGAATAATGCAAATCATACAGTTAGTAAAGTGTTGAATTTAAGAAATATTATAATTTTGCACATCAATGTTTCATATGTGCATATTGAAGTGTTGTATGAATTTTATATTGGTAATGGGTATTAATCATGTGCAGATTCTTTAATTTTAGGTACTATTTTTTATAAATTGATAAAATACCCATTGTTTTTATGCGTTCTATAAAAGATACCTATTAATTTCTTTAAAGTTACGTATTAACCAATTTTGGTTATGACCGTGAAAAAATCATACAAAGGATGAATAAAATTTTAGCATTATCTCTATGTGTTGGAATATCCGGCACAGTAGTGGCAAAAGATCGGGTTACACATAATCCCGATGTCACAAATACTGAATCAATTCTTCATGCTTGGAGTTGGAATTTCCCCACAATTGCCGACAATATGCGTAAGATTGCAGAATCTGGATTTACGATGGTGCAGACATCTCCGGTTCAAAATTGCTATGAACCGGCAGGCAGTGGGAAAAAGATATTTGATGACAATGTAACAGAGGGCAACTGGTATTATTATTACCAACCGACTGATTGGAAAATTGGAAATAATATTTTAGGTACCCGTGACAAAATGAAGCAGATGATGGATTCTGCTGCAAAATACAATGTCAAAGTTATAGTGGATGTCCTGCCAAATCATACGGCTTTTGATATAGATGCAGTATCTGATGATTTCTATAAGGCAGTGGGTGGTAGAGATAAGATGTATCATTCAAATGGACTGCAACCTGTAGAGGATTACAATGATCGTTTACAGTGCACGTTGTGGGGATCTGGAGCGTTGCCTGATGTCAATACTGAGAATAAGGATTTTCAGAAATATTACATGCAGTTTGTGAATGATCTATTAAGTCTTGGTGTTAAGGGATTCCGCTATGATACAGCCAAGCACATCGGAGTGCATTCTGATCCGGTTGATTCTGCATCTGGTGTAAAGGAGAATGATTTCTGGGATGTTGCAACAGGAAGAAAATCAGTAAAGGGCGTGAGTTTGGCAGTGCCTTATGATTCGCTTTTTGTATATGGAGAGGTTCTTCAAGATCGGAATGTGCCAGAAGCTGAATATGCAGATTATTTCGGACAGACGGCGTCCGGCTATGGACATATATTAAGAGAGGCTCTTGAAAAAGGAAGTGTCAAAGATTTAGATTTGATTAATTGGCATCATACATCAGCTCCGGAATATCTGACTACATGGGTTGAGAGTCATGATACTTATGCGAATGCCCATGAGTCAGCACATCTTACAGATGATCAGATTCGTACAGGCTGGGTATTTTTGACAGCGAGACAGAATGGAGTTCCTCTTTTTTTCAGTCGTCCCGCCGGATCAACACGTCAAAACTATTGGGGAGATAACGTATTAGGTGCACGTGGAAATAATGAATTTTTCCATCCTGAAGTTGTTGCGGTGAATAAGTTCCGCACGAGAATGGCTGGACAAAAAGAAGATTTAAAGTTTTCAGATAATGGTCAGGTTCTTTTGGTAAATAGAGGCAATAAAGGAGCTGCTATCATAAATATCTCAAAATTTGCCAATTCTGTCAATTTGCCAACCGGTCTTCCAGATGGTACATATAGAGATGAGGTATATGGTAAGGAATTTAAGGTGAAGAAAGGCATTTTAAAAGGCATACTTGCTCCTGAAAGAAGCTATATTATTGTAAAATAATGAAAAATAATAAGGTCAAATCAATATAATTGGTAAATAATAATTAAAAGAGAAACATTATTCAGAAATGAAATGTTTCTCTTTTAGTTTGTATTAATGCCATAATTGATAATTGGCACGATTTTTGTTGTTAGCATTAACAGAATAGTTAAACTATAAAAATATCAGATATGAATATCAGACCATTAGCAGATAGGGTTCTAATCGAGCCTACAGCTGCAGAAGAAGTGACACTTGGCGGCATCATTATTCCGGATTCCGCTAAAGAAAAACCTTTGCGAGGAAATGTACTTGCAGTAGGAAATGGAACTAAAGATGAAGAAATGGTGCTAAAAGTAGGTGATCAGGTGCTATATGGGAAATATGCCGGAACTGAAATTGAATATGACGGTTCCAAGTATATAATCATGCGTCAAAGTGACGTTCTTGCAGTGATTGGCTGAATTAGAGATATTTAAAAATTTAAGAAAATGGCAAAAGAAATAAAATTTAATATCAAGGCTCGTGAAGAGCTTAAAAATGGAGTAGACGCTCTTGCGGATGCAGTCAAGGTGACACTTGGACCCAAGGGGCGGAATGTCATTATTGAGAAGAAATTCGGTGCACCTCACATCACTAAGGATGGTGTGTCTGTTGCACGTGAAATTGAATTGGAAGATCCATTCCAGAATATGGGTGCCCAACTTGTTAAGGAAGTCGCATCCAAGACTGGTGATCAGGCTGGTGATGGCACAACAACTGCAACTGTACTTGCTCAGGCAATTGTAAATGTCGGTCTTAAGAATGTGGCTGCCGGTGCAAATCCAATGGATTTGAAAAGAGGTATTGATAAAGCCGTATCTTGCGTTGTTGAAGGTATTAAGTCCCAGAGCCAGGAGGTGGATGATGATATCGACAAGATTGAAAATGTTGCACGCGTATCTGCTAACAATGACGAGGAAATTGGCAGGCTCATAGCAGAGGCTATGAAGAAAGTCAAGAAAGAAGGAGTGATCACTGTAGAAGAGGCAAAAGGTACTGAAACTACAGTAGATATTGTTGAGGGTATGCAGTTTGATCGTGGATATATTTCTCCCTACTTTGTCACTAATAGTGAGAAGATGGAATGTGAGATGGACTCCCCATATATCCTTCTATTTGATAAGAAGATTTCAAATCTGAAGGATCTTCTCCCAATTCTTGAGGCTGTGGCGCAAAGTGGTCGTCCTCTCTTGATTATTGCAGAAGATGTCGATAATGAGGCTCTTGCTACTCTTGTTGTAAATCGACTCCGTGGATCGTTAAAGATTTGTGCGGTAAAGGCTCCAGGATTTGGTGATCGTAGGAAAGAGATGCTTGAAGATATCGCAGTCCTTACAGGTGGTACTGTTATCAGTGAGGTTAAGGGTATGCAGCTTTCTCAGGCAAGTGTACAAGAGCTTGGAACTGCTGAAAAGATAACTATAAATAAAGATAATACCATTATTGTAAATGGTAGCGGATCTAAACAAGCTATTTCAGATCGAGTAAATCAGATTAAGGCTCAAATAGAAACCACTACATCCAACTATGACAAGGAGAAACTTCAGGAACGTCTTGCAAAACTTGCAGGAGGGGTGGCAGTCCTTTATATAGGAGCACCATCTGAAGTTGAGATGAAAGAGAAAAAAGATAGAGTGGATGATGCATTGTCGGCTACTCGGGCTGCAATTGCGGAAGGTATTGTCCCTGGTGGTGGTATTGCATATATCCGTTGCCTCCCTAAGCTTGAAGAACTTAAGGGAGATAATGATGATGAAAACACCGGTATTGCAATCATACGTCGTGCAATAGAAGAACCGTTGCGTCAAATTGTGGCTAATGCCGGAGTAGAGGGTGCAGTTATTGTCCAGAAAGTGAAAGATGGATCTGGAGATTTTGGATATAATGCACGTACAGACACATTTGAAAATTTCTTTAGTACCGGCGTTATTGATCCTGCTAAAGTCACAAGAGTGGCATTGGAAAATGCGGCAAGTATTGCTGGCATGTTCTTGACCACAGAATGTGTTATTGCAGATAAAAAAGAGGATACTCCAGTTGCTCCAATGGGAGCTCCCGGAATGGGAGGAATGGGCGGTATGATGTAATACCGTATCCGGCATCTACAAGAAAGACGTCTATTGCAATTGCAATAGACGTCTTTCTTGTAGATGCCGGATCTATTCAGTATGGATATTTCGAGTTGTTGTTTTATATGCAATGAAGTCAAAATAAGTTTAAACAACTTCAATTGCCACTTCAATATGTTAATGTTAAATTTTTAGGCCGATATTGATATTTAATGATTTTTAGTGAACTTATCTATTTATTATGATGTTTTAAAGTCATAATAAATATAATGCTAAAAATCAATAGTTATGAAAAAGTTATTACTTTCCATTATTGCAGTAGTTGCGGTTGTTTTTTCCGGTTCTGCACAAATTACTTTGAAAGATGCCTACACATCTTTGGTAAATAATCCCGGTATGATTGAGAAAGCTGTGGGCACGATTCAATTGGCTCCTGGGATTTCCATCACGGATCTTCAAAGTGTCACTTGCAATACTTCTCGTTATGCGCAGGAATTCATTTACACTTATGAGAGTTTACCGGTGGTTAATCAGATTATAGGCGCAAATAATCAGAAAGAAATGGTTTGTGCTTTTACAGAGCCCTCTGATAATGGCGTATACAACGTGTTGTTTATTGTTGGGGCAAAGCAAGGTCCTTTTGTAGCGGCATACGGACAGACTTCTGCTGATGGTATAGAGGCAATCCGTAATAGTGATGTCAGTTTGGCTGGAGATAATTTGATTATGGCGGTCTCTCCTACTATTGATATTGTTCAATTCATTTGTATGGATATAAATGATTGATTAAAATTAGGTTGTTCTAAGTTTGATATAAAGTCAGATAAAGACTCCCCCATCTTAAGAAAAGTGTAGAGTTATATTTTATAGACCACTAATTTGGTTTTAGGTAAGCCATATTGCAAATGTGTGTCATTTATTATTAATGTGCTAAATTAAAAAAAGCTATGAAAAAATTATTTATATCAATCTTTGTAATATCGATTACAAATCTTTTAGGATATGCTGATACAACTCTTTCCGAGGCCTATGATGCAATCTCTTCTTTGTCAGGTATGTCTGAGAAGAGTGTTTCAAAGGTTAGCCTTTCCTCAGATGTTGCTATCACGAATCTAAAGTCTGCAACAGTCAACTCAAGTGTGTCTGACGTTGAGAAATATAGAGATAATATAATCTATACGTTAGAGAATCTTCCTGTACGTAATATGGTTATCGGAGCTAATAATATGCGGAATATCGCAACAGTATATTCATCTCCGTCTGGAAATGGGAATTACAATGTTTTGATTGTGACCGGGAATACTCAATCTGGACAATTTTCCGTATCTTATGGTCAGACTTCTAAGAAGGGGGTTGATTCGATACGTAATACTCAATTGACTATGGATGGCTTTGAGATCGTACTTGTTCCTGAAGAGGATTCAAATCTTAATAACTATGTCACGATGAAATAAAACCGTCTCTCTAAAATAAAAAATTTTTATAAAAGTAAGGCATCCCGATTTTTATCGGGGTGTCTTATTTTGTACATAATATTGTAGGTTGACGATATAAAAAGTTTTGTACTCTTATAATTTTTTGTTAACTTTGGAATAATTATGAATGAAGACTACCCTACCCTATCTCTTGCTTGTGTTTGCTATTGGATTAGATATTGGTAAAACATTGACATCTTTAGTGGATATTGATAGGGAATCTTCAAAAAATAAGATGTATGATTATATTCCATAGATTTTGTAGAGATAAGTTCCTATTGAGGATTAAATACTACAGGTTAAATTTAATCGTTGGAATAATAAAAATATTAAACTTCAAAATTAGTACAGAATTGCATCATGATTTCCATTAATAACTTAAATGTGGAATTTTCTGCGAAACCTCTATTTTCAGATGTTTCGTTTGTAATTAATCCTTGTGATAAAATTGCACTTGTTGGCAAAAATGGAGCTGGAAAATCAACAATGCTTAAGATCCTGTATGGTTTGCAATCTCCTACATCAGGAAGTATCTCAAAACCCAATGATGTTACTGTAGGTTATTTGCCGCAGCAAATGAAGTTATCGGATGACACATCAATCATAGAGGAAACTCGCAAGGCTTTCAAGGGAAGATCTGATATGGAGGATGAGTTGAAAGTTTTAAATCAACGCCTTCTTGAATTTGCAGATTTTGAAAGTGATGAATATTACAAATTGCTGGATCGTATCCAGACGGTTTCAGATAGGTTGAATGTCGATGATATAAATAATGTTGATGCAGAAATAGAAAAGACGTTGATCGGATTAGGATTTGTCAGGAGTGACTTTAATCGTCCGACAAGTGAATTTTCCGGAGGGTGGAGGATGCGTGTGGAACTTGCAAAGATTTTGTTGCAACGACCAGATGTCTTGCTTCTGGATGAGCCTACCAATCACCTTGACATAGAATCAATCCAATGGTTGGAGCAATTTTTGCAGACAAAAGCTAAGGCTGTTGTATTGGTTAGTCATGATCGCGCTTTCCTTGACAATGTGACAAAACGGACAATAGAAATATCTTGTGGTAAAATCTATGATTATAAGGTAAGCTATTCTATGTTTGTGAAAATGCGTCAGGAGCGTATTGCCCAGCAGTTAAGAGCTTATGAGAATCAGCAAAAACAAATAGCTGATATAACTGCATTTATCGAACGTTTCCGTTATCAGGCTACTAAGGCAATTCAAGTTCAAAGTCGTATAAAGCAATTGGAAAAGATAGTCCCTATAGAAGTGGATGAGGTGGATAATTCTAGACTCAGATTAAAATTTCCACCGGCAGCGAGGTCTGGAGATTTCCCTTTGATAGTGGAGAATCTTGGTAAGATGTATGGAAATCATGTAGTCTTTCAAAATGCAGAATTCACAATAAAACGGGGGGAAAAGGTTGCATTTGTTGGGAAAAATGGTGAGGGAAAATCCACATTGGTAAAATGTATAATGGGAGAGATTCCTTTTTCTGGTCATCTTAAATTAGGTCACAATGTTAAGATTGGGTATTTTGCTCAAAATCAGGCTCAGATGCTTGATGAATCAATATCAGTATTTGACACGATAGACAATGTCGCTACGGGCGATATTCGTACTAAAATCAGAGACATATTGGGAGCATTCATGTTTGGAGGTGAAAATTCCGAGAAAAAGGTTAAGGTATTATCCGGTGGAGAGAAGACACGTCTTGCCATGATTAAGCTTTTGCTTGAGCCCGTGAATTTCCTAATTCTCGATGAGCCGACGAATCATTTAGACATGCGGACTAAAGATATACTTAAAGATGCCATTAAAGATTTTGATGGTACTGTCATAGTTGTCAGTCATGATAGGGAATTTCTTGATGGACTTGTTGATAAGGTATATGAATTTGGCGGAGGCAAGGTCAAAGAGAATATCGGAGGTATCTATGATTTCTTAAAAAGAAAGAATCTTTCAAGTTTGAATGAACTTGAGAAATCTGTAAAAACGCAGAATAATGATGAATTAAGAAAAATAGATTCATCTGAATCAACAAGTAAGAATCTTTCTTATACTGAGCAGAAAGAGAGAGAGAAGATTCTTAAACGTGCAGAGAAATCTGTTAAATTAGCAGAAGATAATGTTTGCCGTCTTGAAGAAGAACAGGCAAAGTTGGAGAGTAAGTTATCATCCGGTCAAAGTGATAGTGAGTTATTGAAGGCATACTCTGAAATTATAAAAAAACTTGAGGAGGCTATGTCTGAATGGGAAAATGCTCAAGAGAACTTTGAGTCATTATCAAAGAATGCCGGGAAGTGAAAATCTAATAATGGAAATGATATGATTAGTGAAAATAAAATAGAAAGAATCTGTAATAATGATAAGGAACCTGGTGCTCTTTTATCAAATGATCGGCATGGTATTGATAGATCAAATCTCGATACTTCGGTAGATCCAAGAGATAACTTTTTTTTATATGCTTGCGGCGGATGGATGAAAAATCATCCTCTTACATCTGAATATTCTCGTTTTGGAACATTTGATTTATTGAGGGAGAAGGCTCGTGAACAGCTGAAGGAACTTGTCACTATGTTGTCATTGGATCCGGAAAGCAAGATACAAGGAACAGATGCGCAAAAAGTATGTGATTTATATTGTATGGGTATGGATGTATCTCGTCTTAATAAAGAGGGTGCTTCTCCGGTCATGCCATTTATTCAGAAAATACAAGATTTCTCTAAAGATGAATTTATACGAGTTTTGGCATGGCTTCATAATGGCATTACCGGTTCCTTCTTTACAACGGGAGTAGGGGCTGATCCGATAGATTCAGATAAAAATATAATGCATATAGGGGAAGTCGGATTAGGGCTTGGCGATAGGGATTTCTATCTTGAAAGAAGCGAAACTAATGATAAGATTCTCTCTGCGTATGAGAAATACGTGAAACGAATGGTTGAGCTTATTGGTTATGATAAAGATTCTCAACAACGAGTATGGGATAATGTGATTTCTATTGAGACTGAGTTTGCAAGGTATAAAATGACTCGCGAAGAAAGACGTAATCCGCAATTACGTTATAATTTATATTCTATAGATAAGATAGTTGCAGATTTTGACAATATTGATTGGAATACATATTTTTCAGAAATAGGTATAGAAAATATTTGCGAGGCAAATATAATATCAGTCGGATATCTTAAGTTTTTAAATAAATACTTACCTACATTGTCATTGCAGCAGATTAAGGATTACTTGGTATTTGAATGTGTTTCCGACTCATCCGGGGTCTTGAGTGATGAATTTCATGATGCTAATTTTGAAATGTTTGGGAAGATAATGTCTGGGAAAGAGGAACCGGAACCAAGATGGAAAAGGGCAATGACAATACCTAATTCTATGCTTGGAGAAGCTGTTGGGCGTCTTTATGTGAGCAAATTCTTTCCAAAAGATAATAAGGATTATATGCTTAGACTTGTAAAGAACCTACAGGATTCTTTGGGTAAGCATATTCGGAAACTAACATGGCTGTCAGAAGACTCTAAAAATAAAGCTTTGGATAAATTGTCAACGTTCAAAATAAAAATAGGCTATCCGGATAAGTGGAAAGATTATTCCGATATTGATATTGATCCCCAAAGAAGTTATCTTGAGAATGTATATCTTGCCTCCAAATGGTATACTCAAGATAATTATAAGAAGCTATATAAACCAGTAGATAAGGAGGAATGGCACATGACGCCTCAGACTGTAAATGCATACTATAATCCCACGACTAATGAGATATGTTTTCCGGCGGGTATCTTGCAGCCTCCGTATTTCGACGTATCTGCTGATGATGCAATAAATTACGGAGGAATTGGAGTCGTAATCGGACATGAAATGACACATGGCTTTGACGATCAAGGTAGGCAATTTGATAAAAATGGAAATTTAAAGAATTGGTGGAGTGATAAAGATATTGAGCGTTTTAATGAAGTTTCAGATCGCCTTGTAAAGCAATTTGATGCAGTAGAGGTGGCTCCAGGAGTTTTTGCAAATGGTAGATTTACATTAGGGGAAAATATTGCAGATCAAGGTGGACTTTGTGTTGCACTTACTGCGTATTTAGATTATGCAAATGGTAAATTTGCACCCGATATAGATGGGTTTACTCCCCTTCAACGTTTCTATCTTGCGTATGCTAATGTTTGGGCTGGAAATATCAGGCCGGAAGAGATTATTGTTAGAACTAAAACAGATCCTCATTCATTAGGAGAGAATCGAGTAAATGTCACGTTGGGTAATATCTCTCAATTTCTGGACGCATTCAATATTCGGAAGGGTGACAAGATGTTTCGTGCAGAGAAAGATAGAGCAATTATTTGGTAATTTTAATTATTATAATTTATTCATTAATATGTACGGTCTAATCGGTAATCCTTTAGGACATTCCTTTTCTGCAAAATTCTTTAATGAAAAATTTCGCAAAGAGGGTATTGAAGAATCATATAATTTGTTTCCATTACCTGACATTTTATGTGTCAACGAAATGTTGAGGGAAAATAAAGAATTAAAGGGATTTAATGTAACCATTCCATATAAGGAACAGATAATTCCTTTACTTGATTCCATTTCGAAAGAAGCTGCAGAAATTGGTGCTGTTAATGTTGTAAGGGTGGATAATTATGAGGGAAAGCAATGGTTGTCTGGATTTAATACTGATGTTATTGGGTTCAGGGAATCCATAAGACCTTTATTGCGCCCTGAAATGAAGAAAGCTTTAGTGCTTGGTACGGGAGGTGCATCTCGTTCAGTCGTTTATGCTTTGTCAAATATGGGAATTAGGGTTACTTTGGTATCGAGAGCTAAGAATGAGAATACTATTACTTATTCAGAATTGACGAAAGATATCATTGAATCAAACCTTATAATTGTAAATACGACACCCCTTGGGATGTGGCCAGAAATAGACAGATGTCCGGATATTCCTTATCAATTTATTACAGATAGACACGTATGTTATGATTTGGTGTATAATCCGGAAGAAACCCAGTTTTTGATTAAATCAAAAGAGAAAGGAGCTGTCATCAAAAATGGTATTGAGATGCTCCATTTGCAAGCGCTGGCGGCTTGGGATATTTGGCAAGATAAAGGGTAATGTCATTGCTGATACCTCTTATAGCGACTATTGTCGGTATTTTATGTGGCGAGTACTTGAATGGTCCAATCTACGGATTCATTCCAGTAGTCGCTGCATTATGTACGTATATATTATTGTTAAGAAAGATTCATATACCGGTTATTGCTCTAAAACTTAATAGATTTCATTCAATATGGATTTTTCTACTCTTTCTTGGATTGGGATTATTTTCATCATGGTATCATTCTGTTGATAGTTATAACAATAAATTCATTCACGGCATAGAGGGAGGAACCGGAGAGGTGACAGACGTCAATTCTTATGCCTCGCAAGATCGTATAAAAGTAAAGGTATCAAATCTTGTTGATAATACTGGTAAAATCACAACTTGTAGAAACTTCAAAGTTATTTTGAATACCAATGGTTTCTCTACAAAAAAGGGTGACGTATTATTATTTAAGTGTAAGTTCTCCCCTATTGTTGATAATCAAAATTATCGTGATAGAGGATACGCTGCCAGAATGCAACGAATGGGTTATCATTATACATCAATTGTAGATCCGGATAATCTCAAGATCAAGAGATTTAATGGCTCGTTGTTTTCAAAATCTTCTTTGTGGAGAGATCGAATCGAGATAGCTCTTGAGAAAAGCTCTCTTGAACGTTCTACGGTAGATTTCTTGATAGCTTTCTTACTGGGGGATAAATCATTTATTCATTCAGATATAAAGGAGGCATTTTCAAATTCAGGAGTTGCTCACGTGCTTGCACTAAGCGGAATGCATGTAGCTATCATAATGGGTATTTTGTTAGTGTTGCTTTTCCCTCTATCCTTATTAGGTTGGTATGTTCCTCGATATTGGGTTGCTGTTGTTGGAATATGGTTATATGCTTTTTTTACAGGTCTGGCTCCATCTACAGTCAGAGCATGTATAATGGCAACATTTGTAGTGTTATCAATGACAGTACAGCGAAAAAGGAATGCCGGAAATGCACTTCTTGCAGCATGTTTGGTCATCTTACTTATGGATCCATCTGCCGTATATGATGTGGGTCTGCAATTAAGTTTTTTAAGTGTTGCATCAATATTGCTCTTTGTGTCCCAACTAAATCCAATCAATCGACACTTACATCCAAGATTACATCTAATTACTTCGTCTATCCTTGTATCCCTTGTCGCAACATTGAGTACATGGGTTCTGGTTTCATATTATTTCAAAAGAATCCCAATTCTTTTTCTACCGGCAAATCTGTTGATTTTACCATTGCTGCCCGCATATATGTCTGTGGCATTAGCTTATACTGTATTGCTTATTATCGGTTATGATGTCGATGCTTTATCTTGGATACTTAATCATGGCTATGAATTATTTATTATGATAATTGATAATTTATCTTGTCATGGAAATTATACATTAGATTTTAGGGCGACATTGCCCATGGTGTTGTTATGGATAATTGGAGTCCTTGTTTTAGGATATGCGCTTAATCGACAAAAGAAATTTATTGCCATAGTTGTATCTGTGTTGATGTTTGTAGGGTCAATAGTAATTACTCCGTTCCTAACATCTCCACAAAAGGATACAATCTTATTCCAGAAAAAATATAGAGAGATATCTATGATGCTTTATCAAGGGGAAAGTGAGACCAGATCATGTTTCCCACGAAATTCAATCAGTAGGCTCAAGAGAAGGAATTCTGAGATATTATCGATAGATTGCAGCAACATAACAGATAGCTTATCAAATTCGTTGCTTAGAGAAAAGAATATCTATCGGTATGGGAATTATATAGTGAATGGAAATCAAAGAAAGAGATACCTACTTTTAAGCTCAGGATTTGAAAAAATGAATCTTAAAGATATTCCTGGAATAGAAAATTTTGATAAAATAATTCTTCATTCATCTTTTAAAAAGAAAAAAGAACAATTGCTTATTAAAGAAGCAAAGGAACTTGGACTTAAGACACTTCATAGCTTACGTATGGACGGTCCTCTTGAGATAGAAATGTAACAGGTTCTCAGATATGAAGATATGTACAGATAGGATTATTATTACTTTCAAGATTATATGGCTGCTCTTAAATTTTTTTGAAATTTGATTAAAAAAATCACTAAAAATTAAACTATATTAATTGAGAGGTGTTTTATAGATAAACAAACAAAATTTCTCTAAATCTAAATCTTAAATTATCGAGTTATGAAAAAAACAGTTTTATTTTTGGCCGCAGTGATGTCGCTTTCATGCGCATGGAGCCAGAATCTCTCAAAAAGTGAATCAAAAAGCCTTCAGGCTTTTATCAGTCAGCCGTCAGCAAAAGGCGGTAATAACGGAGAAGCCCTTGGTTTCCAGGGAGGTAATGTCGCAAATATTCCTGGAATCACAGTAAGTAACGGTCATGTTACAGACATCAAATGGGATGGTAAGGATCTTGGCGGCAGTCTTGATTTGTCTGCTTTCCCTGCACTCCAGAAAGTAGATATCAGCAATAATAAGATTAAGAATCTTAGCGTTGCCGGTGCCCCTTCCTTGGTAGAACTCAATGCTTCTAAAAACAGGATTTCTGAAATCTCTCTTCAGGGTTGTGATCAGCTTCAGACACTACGTCTTAATCGTAACAGACTTTCGGAGATTGATCTCTCAGGCACTCCATTCCTCAAGAAGCTCAATGTATCATCCAACCAGATTGCCGATTTGAATGTCAGCAATGCAGTGAACCTTACTTATCTTAACTGCATGAGCAATCGTCTTGAAGAGCTCTCAGTAGATGGATGCCCTGCCCTTCGTACCCTCTATGCTGGTTACAATGATTTGTCAGGCATCACCCTCTCGGGATTGGTGAAACTTGAGAATCTTAATTTGCAGGGTAATAAGATTCAGAAGCTGTATGTTCAGGAACTCCCCTCTTTGGTAACACTCGCTTGCAATGATAACCACATGCAGGAACTTGTTATCAATGGATGTAAGGCTTTGAACGACGTGTTCGCACCCTACAATGATTTGACAACGTTCACAGTTACTGGTACTCCTACTCTTGGTTTTGTAAATCTTGAATGGAATGATCTTACTTATGTAGATCTTAGTAACCTTTCATTTCTTCAGAGAGTTAACCTAAGCAATAATCAACTTCAGACTCTTGATGTAAGTTTTGACCAAATGTTGACTCATCTAAATATTAGTTACAATGTAAATCTTACAGATCTTCGTACAATTGGTGATACCCAGCTTCGTCAGATCGTAGGAGAATGGTCAAATTTCAACGAACCGGAAAACTTCTGATAAATTCCGGATTGCAAATAGTATAACCGCCGAGCCGGAAAGGTGGTTTGATTAGAGAAAATGTGAAGGCACCCCCAAAAAGGGTGCCTTTTCAATTTGTATACTTATAAATTTATTATTAATTTTGTGTATTCTTTGGATATACATGAATACGTTTAAAATTTATTGCCTAATACTTAATATATGCAATATTAGATGAGATATTCAGGTGATATCTAAGGAATATTTGAATTATAATCTGAAAAATTGG
This sequence comes from Muribaculaceae bacterium Isolate-037 (Harlan), assembly GCA_003762615.1. Taxonomy (GTDB): domain Bacteria; phylum Bacteroidota; class Bacteroidia; order Bacteroidales; family Muribaculaceae; genus Lepagella; species Lepagella muris. The sequence goes on along the minus strand of RIAZ01000026.1, from coordinate 34,575 downwards.
TTCAAATATAAATTAAGATTGGGTTAAGCTGTAGAACTTGTATAAAATATTTGTTTTGCATCATTCAATCAGACTCTTTCTAATGAAGCTTAGATAACTTCAATATATTAAATTTTCTCAAAGATATCATTTGCAGATGAAATCTATATTAATAGCGGATGCTGGCTCTACTAAAATAGAATGGACTCTGATTAACTTCAGAGGTGAGATTCTGTGTTCATTTATTACAGTAGGGTTAAACGCACTATTAGCTAATCGTCAAGATATGGATAATATTTTCAATGATGTAAAAGAGATGTTTCTTAATACGCAAGTAATTGATAATATATATTATTACGGTGCAGGTTGTGCAACATTAGAGATCTGTAATAAAATTGAGATGTCTCTTAGATATTGTTGGAAAGATGCAGAAATCTTTGTTGGATCTGATTTGTTGGCGGCGGCACGTTCGCTTTTCGGACAAGATGAAGGGGTGGCATGTATATTAGGAACCGGGTCTAATTCTTGTCTTTATAATGGGGAAAAGATTGTAGATCATATTCCTTCCTTGGGCTATATTTTGGGTGATGAGGGAAGTGGCGCAGCTTTAGGCAAACGTTTGCTTGGAGATATCTTAAAAAAGCAGCTTCCCGGAAAAATAATAACAGATTTCATGGTGGAATATAAAGAATCCTTACCTCATGTCTTGGATACTGTTTATCGAAAGGTCTCCCCTAATAGATATTTGGCATCCTTTGTACCATTTCTTCATAAGAATTTATGGTGTCATGAGGTATATTCCCTTGTATTAGTGGAATTTATTGCATTTTTTAAGCGAAACGTTGTTATGTATGAGGTTTCGAATAATGTAGATATTAGATTTACGGGATCTGTGGCTTTTCATTTTGAAAAAATATTAAAAGAAGCAGCACTTGCTGTTGGCTGCAAAGTAACAGAAGTGACAGAAAAACCGATGCAAGGGCTTGTTGGGTATCATTCTCTAAAAATGTCAGGATATGAATAGGTTCAAAATATTTTGGTCAATCTTTGTTCTTGGAATCTGTTTGAGTCCCAATATATCGTATGCTCAGAAACGAAGTGAGTATTGGCATCAGAGAGTATCTCATTTTGAAAAACTTGGTGTTAAATCGTCTGACATAGTATTTATTGGTAATTCAATTACAGATGGATGCGAATTATCGGAGTTGTTTGATAATCCAAACATTAAGAACAGGGGCATCAATTCAGATGATATCTGTGGAATAACGGAACGTATTGGCTCTGTTTTAGAAGGTAGACCCTCTAAAATATTCCTTCTTATAGGTATTAATGATATTTCACATGATTTATCCTTATCTGAAATGACAGAAATGTATGAATCATTAGTAGCGAAGATAAAGGATAGATCTCCGGAAACTCAATTATATATATTATCTGTAATGCCTGTAAATAATGATTTTAATAGGTATAAAAGACTTATAGGGAAAGAAAAAGTCATCAGTCAATTAAATAATAATCTGAAACAAATCTCAGAGAGGTATAAGATCGATTATATTGATTTATGGGATGCTCTGATTATTCCCGGAACTAATAAATTGAATTCCAAATACACCAATGATGGCTTACATCTAATTGGGGAAGGATATGAAATATGGAGAGATTGTATTAAGCCTTTTATTTAACTTAAGTTGTTAATTTATAATTAAAATAAAAAATGAAAATATTCAATAGACTCATATTGTATTCAATGATTTCATTCTCAGCATTGACCATTGATACATTCGCACAGGATATAATAGAGATTCAACCGTTGTTTGAATATCCATCCGCTCCGGAAGAATTAGCTACGCTTGAAGAGAAATCAGATTATCTTGTAGAGCATTTTTGGGATTCAATGGATTTTAAATCAAAAAGCACGGTTGATCAAAATGCTCTGAATGATGCATTTAAGGTATTTTCTGTGCCGTTAAGGTGGGCTAATAGAGATAAGGCAATTGCTGCTACAAATAAGTTATTACAGACAATTTCTAAAAATCCAACATTGTTGCTCCAATTTACTAAGGCTGCTGAAGAAACAATATATGGACCTCGCGCGGAAGTATGGGTTGATGAAGTTTATCTGAAATTTCTTAATACTTTAGTAAGCAATAAAAAGATTCCGGCGCAAAGAAAAAAGAAATACGAGGATCAATTAAAAGTATTAAGTAATGCCCTTGTTGGGAATGTTGCGCCGGAGTTTAAATTCGAAGGATTGGATGGCAGGGAAGCAACATACTTTCCAATGACAACTGTCACCATTATAATATTTGGAGATCCGCGAGACACTGATTGGCGTATTTCTCGATTGAGAATGGAATCGAATGCAGCTTTGACGGATGCACTGGATAAAGGCAAGATAAATATATTGTATATATTACCCAATAAATTGGATAATTGGAAGAATGAGGTGTCTGGCTATTCTTCCAAATGGACAGTTGGATGTGGTGATAAATTGAATGAAATTTATGATATGCGTGCCACTCCCTCTGTATATCTCATAGGAAGTGATGGTAAAATATTACTAAAGAACACTACTTTGAACATGGCTGTAAACAAAGCATTTGAACAACTTAAATAATAGTTTGTCTTTTTTCAAGGTATGATATAAATCAAATAGATATGAGAAAGTTTAATCTATCTAAGCTTATAAAAAGAACCTATTTCAGATTCACGGGCTACTCCTATACTAATTTAGGAAGATTGTTCTTGCGTCTGTTTGTAGGTATTATGCTCATGCAATTCGGTATCCGTCAGATTTTAAATTTTGAGGATATGCGTTATTGTTTCCCTTCCGTCTTTTTCATGGGTTCGGAATTGTCGTTACTGGTTATGATAGCAATTGAACTATTTTGCTCATTGTTTATCATGATTGGGTTTCTTACAAGATTTATGATTATTCCTCCATTTATCGCAATGATTGTTGCAGAACATTATTTATTGTCTGATTATGTAGGAGATGCATCATATTTGCTTGATTGGCAGCAACAGGGATACTTGCCAATTATGTTTCTTGGTATTTATTTCTTTCTGATGCTTGTTGGACCGGGAAAGATTTCCATTGACTATTTTCTTTCTCTGCATATCATTCATAACGAAAATAAAAGCGAAGGAGAACTTGAAGAGGTATGAAAATTGCTGTTCTTATTTCCGGAGGAGTCGATAGTGCTGTTGTCGTGCACAAGCTTTATTCAGAAGGACATGACCTTCATCTATTCTATATCCGTATAGGGATGGATAAGGGAGAGGGAGATTGTTCTGCTGAAGAAGATATTGAGATGTGCTCATTAATTGCAAAAAAGTACTCATTGCCTTTTGAGATTGTGTCATTACATGAGGAATATTGGCAATATGTCATGTCTTATGTCTTACAAACGGTGAAATCTGGATTGACTCCACATCCAGATATGATGTGTAATAAAATCATAAAGTTTGGTTTTTTTGAAGAACGTTGGGGTAAGAATTTCGATAAGACAGCCACTGGACATTATGCTTCAGTGAGAGAAGTTGATGGTAAATTATATTTGGCTACTGCCAAAGATCCGATAAAAGATCAGACAGATTTTCTTGCACAGATTTCGTATGATCAATTGTCGCATATAATGTTCCCTCTTGGGAATATGGATAAATCAGAAGTGAGAGATCTTGCAAGACAGGTATCCCTTCCAAATGCTCTTAGGAAAGATTCTCAAGGAATCTGTTTCCTCGGTAAGATTGATTATTCTGATTTTATTGCACGTCATCTCGGTGAAAAAAAAGGACCTGTAATCGAAATTGAAACGGGGAAAAAAATTGGAAGTCATCGGGGCTATTGGTTCTATACAATCGGACAAAGGAAAGGATTGGGATTAAGTGGAGGTCCATGGTTTGTAGTTGGAAAGAATATTAAGGATAACGTTATATTTGTATCTAATGGATATGACACCAGGCTACAGTATGGAAGAATAATCTCTCTTGCAGAACCAAATTGGATTAGTGGCTCTCCGTTCGTCGTCTCTAATAAATCAGAGGAACAGGAAGTAAGTGTCGTCATATCATTTAAGACTCGTCATTCCCCGGAGTTTTATACCGGAATGTTAGTGATGTCTAATGATGGGAATATTAAAATCGTGTCTGATGTTGATGTTCAGGGGATTGCTCCAGGACAATTCGCAGTAATTTATTCTAAGGATAAAATTTTGTGTTATGGCTCTGCGATGATTATCCCGAATGTAAAGAAAAGACGCCATCATCATTATAAAGGAAAAAATAATTTGGAAACTTCTAATAATGACTAATTCAATTTAAATGGAAAAAAGATATAAACTTGAATTGGTGGGCATAACTTATAATCAAATACAGTCCGGAGTATATGCTTTGATATTACAGCAGGTAGGAGCTACCCGACGGATTCCAATTATAATTGGATTTCCTGAAGCTCAAGCAATTGAGTGTAAACTACAAGAAGTTTCAACTCCTCGTCCTTTGACACATGATACATTCGTGGCGGCAATGTCTGCTTTTGGAATTTCTCTTAAAGAGGTTGAAATCAGAAAACTTCCTAATGGTGTCTTTGCGGCTAATCTTATACTATCGGATGGTATAATTGAGAAAACAGTTGATTCTCGTTCATCAGACGCTATAGCGATTGCAATAAGAGTTGGAGCTCCGATATATACTACAGAGACTGTGCTTCTTGAAGCAGGTTTCGATCCAGAAGAGCAGGCAGAAATGAAGGATGAAAATGATATTCATGGACTCAAATCAATCATGTCATTATCAAGCATGACTATGGCTCAATTGTCAGAAGCTATGCTGAAAGCATCAGAGATAGAGAATTATGAAGAAGCTGCCAGAATAAAAAATGAGATAGAGAAAAGAAACAAACAAAACATGAAGCAATGAAAAACAGACGTAAGAGAATCGATCTGATTATTGATCTTATAAGAAATCAATGTATCGGTAGTCAAGAAGAATTGGCTGATTGTTTGGCAGAAAGAGGACATAATGTGACACAGGCAACTTTGTCACGCGATTTAAAAATGCTTAGAACTACAAAGGTGCCTACAGATAGAGGCACCTATATGTATGTTTTGCCGGAAAGTGATTCATTGAAAGATAAAATACTATCTTTTGGACAGGCTCCCCCACGAGCAAATTATCAAAGTGGATTCTTATCGTTGCATTTTTCTGGTAATTTAATTGTAATAAAGACCAGAATCGGTTATGCTGCCGGATTGGCTTATGACATAGATATGAGAAATATGGATGAGATTCTTGGTACGATTCCTGGAAGTGACACTATCCTTGTAGTTATGCGTGAAGATGTGGTTCGTCAGAGGGCTGCTGAGATATTTGCAGGGATTCTTGGTGTTGGGATTAACGATATTCAGTCTTGATTTAAAATATATGATTAAAGTTGGAATTATTGGAGCTGATAAACCTGATGCTGGCGAATTGCTCCGTCTTTTAATTAATCATCCGGAAGTGGAAATTGAATCATTGTATTCTCCAGCATTTGCCGGACGTCAGATAAGCACATGTCATCATGGGTTTATTGGAGAAAGGATGTTGATATTTACTGATAGAATAGATATATCAAAAGTTGATGCTGTATTTGTGGTTGATGATTCTCAATTGGGACGCACTCTGATTGAAAATGTAGAGTTAAATGATAAATTGTGTATTATAGATTTATCTCCGAATAGAATGGATAAATTCTTTAATAATAGTTTAGAATATGGTCTCTCTGAAATAAATAGGAAACCACTTGTGAGAGGTGCTCGTATGGCATCAATACCATCAACAGTTGCATCTTTAACTTTGATCTCGCTTTATCCGTTAGTGGCAAATTCAATACTATCGGATGAGTTAAATATTGTTGTTAATGCACCTGAGGAATTTATCGGTGGAATTGATGTGGAAAAGACAATAAATGAAATCGAAAAAGTTTTAAGAAATATCAATGGGCAATTTAATAGTAAAATATCAATGAGATTAAATGCGGAAGGTAACGGTCGTACTATGCGGGTTATCGTAGACATGTCTTGTCCTCTTGCTATTTCAGAAATAGATACAATCTATAATTCAATTTACGATGATCATAATTTTACGTTTACTTCTTTATCAAAAGTTGGAAAGGAGGAGGTAGAAGGCACACAGAAATGTATTATTTCAATATGTAAACCTGGAGCCGGTCTTGTAGAAATTGATACTATTGGAGATTGCTATATGAGAGGAGGTGCCGGTGATGCGGTACATGTGCTTAATTTACTGTTTGCTCTACATGAAAAAGTTGGATTATGTCTGAAACCTTCAGCTTTTAGACGATATGATGAGAGCTCTTTGCGACAAACCTCATGGTTCGCATAAGCCAATGATTGGTTTCCCAATTGGGAAAATGATTGAATCTTTAAGAGAGATAAATTTGTTAATAATTCAACGATTATGTCTGTAAATAAAGTTATATTACTTGGATATGTAGGTAGCGATCCAGAGTTGCGTTATCCTGAAAAAGATAGGGCAATTGCGTATTTATCGTTAGCTACAAATGAATTACGAGGAAATACACGTACAGAGGTGACAGAATGGCACTATCTGGTATTTGGTGGGCAGAATGCAACGCTTGTAGAGCGTTATGTAAGGAAAGGTACACAACTATATGTGGAAGGCTATCTTAGAAGTAGAGAATATGAAGATAGAATGAAAATTGTCCGCAGACGTACAGAGATAATTGTGGATAAATTTGAAATACTTGGCAGAAAAATATGAATATTATTTTGCTTTATTGCCTTAGATTTTATATCTTTGGTAGTGAAGTTTAAATAAAAAGTTTAGTAAGGATTAAATTCAATGTTTTAAAGGATATTAATTCTTAACTAAGTAGATATCAAGATAATACATATTATAAGTTTTGAAATGAGAAAGTGGCGTATTGAGGATTCGGCAGAAGCCTATAACATAACCGGTTGGGGTCTCAGATATTTCTCGATTAATGAGAAAGGTCATGTTCAGGTGACTCCTAAGGAAGGTTGCGCATCAGTGGATCTGAAGGATGTGATTGATGAGCTTAGAATAAGAGATGTCTCTCCTCCGGTATTGTTGAGATTTCCAGATATTTTGGACAATAGGATACTGAAAATATCTTCCTGTTTTAAGAAGGCAGCAGAAGAATATCAGTATAAGGGGGTAAATTATATTGTTTATCCTATCAAGGTGAATCAGATGTGTCAGGTAGTTGAAGAAATAGTGAGTCATGGCAATAAGTATAATATTGGACTTGAAGCTGGTTCAAAACCGGAACTCCATGCTGTCTTGGCTGTTAACACTCATTCCAACTCTCTTATAGTTTGTAATGGCTATAAGGATGAGGATTATGTGGAACTCGCTCTCTTGGCACAAAAGATGGGACGTCGGGTGTATCTCGTTGTCGAAAAGCTGAATGAACTCAAATTGATCGCTGATGTTGCAGCCCGATTGAATATAATACCAAATATAGGCATACGTATCAAATTGTCTTCCTCTGGGAGTGGAAAATGGGAAGAGTCAGGCGGAGATGTAAGCAAGTTCGGTCTTAATTCCTCTGAATTATTGGATGCCCTTTCATTTTTGGAAAAGAATAACTTGAAAGAATCTTTAAAGTTAATTCATTTCCATATTGGCAGTCAAATCACAAAAATTAGACGAATAAAAAATGCATTGAGAGAGGCTATGCAGTTTTATGTGCAATTGTCTAAGATGCAATTTAATATACAATTCGTTGATATTGGCGGTGGTCTTGGAGTGGATTATGATGGCACACGATCTTCATTTGGAGAAAATTCAATGAATTATTCGATACAAGAGTATGTAAATGACTCAGTATCAGCATTGGTGGATGTCTGTGTAAAGAATAATTTACCCCAACCGAATATTATTACAGAAAGTGGAAGATCCCTCACTGCACATCATTCTGTTCTTATTATAGAGGTGCTTGAGACAACTCAGTTGCCTTTGTGGAATGATAATGAAGAGATTGATGCAGATGCTCATGAATTGACAAGAGAACTTTACAACATCTGGGATAGAATAAATCCTACCACAATGTTTGAGGATTGGCATGATGCTCTTCAGATTAGAGAAGAGGCTCTTGAACTTTTCAGTTTAGGTATGCTTGATCTTAGGACACGTGCGCAGATTGAAAAATTATTCTGGTCGGTTGCTCGGGATGTGAATGATCTTACACGTTCAATGAAACATCCTCCTGAAGAGTTGAAGAAAGTTGACAAGATGCTTCCTGAAAAGTATTTTTGTAATTTCTCATTGTTCCAAAGCTTACCAGACTCATGGGCTATTGATCAGGTATTTCCGATAATGCCTATTTCTAGATTGGATGAGAAACCCACTCGTCGTTGTACAATTCAGGATATTACTTGTGATTCTGATGGAAAGATAAATCGTTTTGTTTCTCCACAAGGTATGTCATATTCTCTTCCGATTCATCCGTTGAAGTCGAATGAACATTATTATATTGGAGTATTTCTTGTAGGTGCATATCAAGAGATATTGGGAGATCTTCATAATCTTTTTGGAGATACAAGTGCTGTGCATATCACCGTGAATAAGAATGGATATGATATTGAGCAGATAATTGATGGTGAGCCGGTTGCGGATGTGCTTGATTATGTGGAGTATAATCCTAAAAAATTGGTTCGTAATCTTGAGACGTGGGTGACTCGTTCAATGAAACAAGGTATAATCACTCCAGAAGAAGGACGGCAATTTCTAAATAATTATAAGTCCGGATTGTATGGAATAACTTATCTTGAAAGAGATTGACATCATGAGATATTTTATTAAATTATCATATAACGGAGAAAAATTCCATGGATGGCAATTTCAACCGAATGATATAAGTGTTCAGCAGATAATTGAGGAGGCGTTGTCAATAGTGACACGCCTCTCAATTGAAATTGTAGGAGCAGGTAGAACAGATGCTGGAGTCCATGCTCGAGAAATGTATGCACATTTTGACTTGCCTACTCCAATTCAGAATAAGGACAAAGTTCTTCTTTCTTTAAATCGTATAGTTGGTAAGGATATCTCTATTTATGATATTATTCCAATGCATGACAATGCCCATGCTCGTTTTGATGCAATAGAAAGAACTTATAAGTATTTTGTCTCATATTCAAAATCACCATTCATGTATCCATATTGTTGGCAAACAAATTATGATCTTGATATTGATAAAATGAATGAAGCTGCTGCAGTTTTATTAGAAACAAATGATTTTACCTCATTTGCAAAATTGCATTCAGACACCAAGACAAATATTTGTGACGTCAGAGAGGCATATTGGGAGAGAATCCAAAGTAATGATACAAATTTTATATCAAATTTCATCGATGATGGTTTGGTATTCACTATATCCGCTGACAGATTCTTAAGAAATATGGTAAGAGCAATTGTCGGTACTCTTATTGAAGTTGGAAGAAATAAGATATCAATAGAAGATTTCAAGAATATAATTGAGAGTAAGAATAGATCTTCAGCAGGCACTTCTATGCCCGGTGAGGCATTATTCTTATGGAAAATAAAATATCCGTATATATAATGGTTAATTTGTTGGATATTAATTGATTGTATATAACTTATTTTATTTGGTATGATCAATTCTAAAGTCAAAGGATATACTATTGGAGCAATTGCTGCTGCAAGTTATGGGTTGAATCCTATGTTTGCATTACCTTTATATCAAGAGGGGATGACACCTGATTCAGTCTTATTCTTCAGATATATGTTGGCTATTCCTATTATGGGAATATTACTTGCCTATAGGAGAGGTCTAAAAGAATTTGAGATCAGAAAGAAAGAGTGCTTCCAATTTTTTGGAATTGGAGTTCTAATGGCATTGTCATCTCTATTTTTATTCTTGAGTTATACCTATATGGATGTTGGAATAGCATCTACCCTACTCTTCATATATCCGATAATGGTCGCAGTGATGATGGCAATAGGATTTTATGAAAAGTTATCATTGTCTACGGGGATATGTATGGTATTGGCTTTGTGTGGTATATTTCTATTACATAAGAATGAAGATGGAAATACTATAAGTTTATTTGGAACAGTCTTGGTAATGTTATCATCTCTTACGTATGCTATTTATATTGTATATGTAAATCAATCTGGGTTGAAGAATATCTCAACATTAAAAGTGACATTTTACATGTTGTGTTTTGGATTGTCTGTATTTATAGTTAAAATTTTAGTTACCAATACATTCACTATGCCCGTCTCATTTTTTGGATGGGTATGTATTTTAGGATTGTCAGTTTTCCCTACGGCAGTGTCATTTTTATGTACCACTTCTGCTATTCACTATATAGGTGCTACTCCAACAGCTATATTAGGAGCTCTTGAGCCGGTGACTGCAGTTGCTATCGGTGTATCCTTATTTGGAGAAGTGTTGACCACTAGAATCGTAATAGGTATATTATTGATATTATTTGCAGTTTCAGTTGTTGTTTATGATGGGAAATCCTCTGGTATGCTTATTAAAATTAGAAAACTTTTTCCAATTAACATAAAAAAATAATTATATATGGACTTATCTTCCGTCAAGTTATATATTGAGAATCTAAGAAAAGATCTTAATCGACATAATTATAATTATTATGTTCTTAATTCACCACAAATATCGGATATTGAATTTGATAAGTTGATGAAGGAGCTGGAATCTTTGGAACAGGAGTTTCCTGAATTTGTAGATCCATTATCTCCAACGCAACGAGTTGGATCCGATTTGACAAAGGGCTTTGAACATGTTGTGCATGTACGGCCTATGATGTCTCTTTCAAACTCTTATTCTATTGAAGAGGTAGATGATTGGTTTAATCGTGTAAAAAAATCATTGGCGAAGGAACAATTCAATATAGTTGGCGAATTAAAATTTGATGGGACATCAATTTCTATTACGTACAAATCTGGACGAATGATTAGAGCTGTCACTCGTGGAGATGGAACGCAAGGTGATGATGTCACAGCAAATGTTAAGACAATTAAAAGTATTCCATTGGAATTGCAACCTGGCGACTGGCCTGAGGAATTTGAGATAAGAGGTGAAATCCTTATGCCATGGGATATTTTTGAAAAATTAAATGCAGAAAGAGAATACAATGAAGAGCCTCTTTTTGCAAATCCTCGTAATGCAGCTTCTGGAACTCTTAAGATGCAAGATCCAAAAGAAGTTGCAAAACGTCATCTTGATGCTCGGTTCTATTATCTTTTAAGTGATAATCTTCCGTATGACTCCCATTATAAGAATATGGAAGCTGCGAGATCATGGGGGTTTAAAGTTTCATCTTGTATGAAGAAGCTTAATTCTCTTGATGGTGTAAACGAATATATTAAATATTGGGATATACATCGAAAGGAATTACCGGTTGCAACGGACGGACTGGTATTTAAAATAGATTCAATAAATCAGCAACTCAATTTAGGATTTACAGCAAAATCACCTCGTTGGGCAATTGCATATAAATTTAATCCGGAGAATGCATGCACTCCGTTAAAATATGTATCTTTTGAAACGGGTAGAATGGGTATCGTAACTCCGGTGGCAAATCTTGAACCAGTTTTACTTTCTGGTACGATAGTTAAGCGTGCTTCTCTACATAATGATGATATTATTCAAGAGCTTGATATTTATGAGGGAGACTGGTTATATGTAGAAAAAGGGGGTGAAATTATTCCTAAGATTACTGGAGTGGATAAAGAAAGACGTTTGCCTAATGCAAAAAAAATTCAGTTTGTTGATAAGTGTCCAGTATGTGGCACCCCACTCATAAAGATATACGGAGAAGCTGCTTGGTGTTGTCCTAATCATTATGGATGTAGACCTCAATTGACTGGTAAAATTGAACATTTCTGTGCTCGCAGAATGATGAATATCGATGGAATTGGTGAAGAAACAACTGAATTATTGTTTGATTGTGGACTTGTAAAGAATATAGCAGATTTATATGATCTCAAATATGACAATCTTTTGGGTCTTGATAAAATTGGAGAAAAAACTGCGAATAGAATAATTGATGGTATAGAAGCATCAAAATCAGTTCCATTTGAAAGAGTCATTTATGCTCTATCGATTCCAAATGTTGGAGAAACTACTGCTAAGCGGATTGCGAAAGCCGTTAAATCTATAGATAATATGCAGATGATGTCGGAAGAAGAGCTTACTGCAATTCCAGATGTAGGTCAGATAATTGCAAAGAGTATATATGATTTTTTAAGAGATCCAATCAATATAGATATAATAGCACGTCTGAAGCAAGCCGGAATACAAATGGAACTTTCTCAGGAAAAACTTTCATCATTAGGAGATGCTCTTGTTGGAAAAATTATAGTTATTTCTGGTACGTTTTTGCATCATTCCCGTGATGAATATAAGGAAATTATTGAACGTGAAGGCGCAAAAAATTCAAGTAGTATATCTAAAAAGACCTCGTTTGTTCTTGCAGGGGATAATATGGGTCCTTCAAAAAAAGAGAAATGTGAGAAATTAGGTATTCCGTTGATTTCAGAAGAGGAATTTCTTGAAATGATAGGCGGCAAATAGATATTTGGGTGTTATTGTGGAAACGTATTATATAAAAATAATACGTTTCCATAATGGAGCTTATTTTGTATCTATAGAAAAGGATTTGTATTGTTTATATTTGATTATAAATAGTTTATGTAGCTAATAATTTCTTTATTGTATATCTTAATAATATTATTATTCATTAATAAATATTATTATTTGTAATTTATACTACTTAATTATTCTATTCCTAATCATAAAGATGGCATTGTAATTGTTGTGTAAATTACATATAATCAGTATATTACTGGTAAAATTTATTAAATTAAGTATGATTTCCTTGGCATATTTATATAATGTTGATCCATTGTATTAGTATTTTGGATTCTAAGAGATATCAGAGATGTAAAATCTACTTAGATAATCTTAAGGTGTAGTGTATATTTTATCTTAAAACTTCTATAAACTTATGTAAAAAGATATTTCTAATATGGCATAAGTATCACATTAGTAGTGTTTTAGGCTTTATCTTCGTTAGATTAAGCGGCAATTCCTTGGACTTTTTGGACTTTGACTGTATGATTGATTGTATTTACAGATTCTAATAGGCATTTTTTGTATATTGAATCCTATTTTTTGTCAATTAAAGTTATTAAAAATATAAGGGCATTAAAAATGCCCTTATATTTAAAAGTATTTGTTTTATTTTACTGAATGAGCCGCTGATAAAATTACTTCGCTGACAGTTGGATGTCCGAAAATAATATCAGTTAATTCTGAAAGATGAATTTCTTGATTCATCATATCAGCACATTGTTGGGTTAAGTCTGCAGCTTCCACACCCATGATATGGGCACCGATAAGTAGACCATCCTCTTTACGGAATATCAGTTTACATAGACCATCAGTTTCACCAAGAGCAAGAGATTTTCCATTTGCTCTAAAAAAACTTTGACCAATCATAATGTCTATTCCGTCAGCTTTACATTTATCTTCAGTCATTCCTACCATACCGCATTCCGGAACTGTGAATACTGCCGATGGTACTAAGTCAAATAGAATATTATCGGTTTTGTGATCTATTGCATTCAATGCTCTTAACCCCTGGAATGATGCAGCATGTGCCAACATCATTCTTGCGTTCACATCGCCGATAGCATATATACCCTTTATGTTGGTTTCCATATTATCATCTACGGAAATTCCTTTTGATGAATATTCTATACCAGTGGATTCAAGATTAAGAGTATTTATACGCGGAGCCCTACCAACAGCCATCAGCAAATCTGAAGAGATAACTTTTTCAATTTTTCCTTTAACTTCATAAGTTACCTCAATTTCATTAAACTCATTCTGTTTAATTTCTTTTGCTGCTGCACCCGTGATGATTTTAATACCTTTCTTGCTGAGTGTTTGCTTTAATCGTTTAGCGATATCTGAGTCAAAAGGCGGAAGAATTTGTTTCAAAAATTCTATTACCGTTACTTTTGAACCGAGTTGGCTAAAGATTGATGCAAATTCCATTCCAATTACACCACCCCCAATCACAGTTAGTGATTCCGGAATATAATTTATATTCAGTATCTTGGAAGAATCCATTACACAATCAAGATCATGACCTGGTATTGGAAGTGATTTGGATGTGCTGCCTGTGGCGATTATGATATTATCTGCTGTATATTCTTCACCATCGGCCACTATAGTCGCAGCATTTTTGAATGAAGCCATTGAATTTATCACATTCACTTTTGCTTGCTTCAACATGCTGTCAATTCCACTACGTAATGTCTCGATAATATTATTTTTTCGTGACAAAACTTTATTATAGTCTACAGTGAAAGTGAAGTCCTCAATTCCGAAATCTTCTCCTTTTTTAAAATTCGAGATCATTTCAGCATTTCGGCATAGACATTTGGTTGGGATACATCCCTCGTTTAGACATGTACCGCCAAGTAAGGTTCCATTGAATAGGGTTACATTCTTATCGCGTTTTGCTGCGGCAAGAGCTGTCTCATATCCACCGGGTCCTGCTCCTATAATTATAATATCACTTTTCATTTCTTGTTGGCTTTTAAAGCTTTATAATTTAGGATCGGATTTTTTGCTGCGGTTGTCTCATCTAACTTGCGTACGATTGTTGTCAATGGTGCATTAATCACTTCATCGGGAGTCTCACGTGCTTCTTTGGCAACTTTGTGCATCACATCAATAAATTCATCAAGAGTATCTTTACTTTCTGTCTCTGTAGGTTCAATCATCATTGATTCATGAAATAACAGAGGGAAATAAATTGTGGGTGCATGGAATCCGTAATCAAGCAACCTTTTAGCAACATTTAATGTTGTCACTCCTGTTGATTTATCCTTGAGTCCATCAAATACAAATTCATGTTTGCATACTCCTTCAATTGGAAGCAAATAGTCGTCTTTAAGACTTTCCTTGATATAATTTGCATTTAGTGTCGCAAGTGGTCCTACATTTTTTATATTTTCTTTGCCAAGAGTGAGAATATAAGCATACGCCTTCATCATTACTCCGAAATTCCCAAGAAATGTTGATATATTGCCAAGGCTATCTTCTCCAAAATCAACATAAAATTTTCCATCAACATTTTTCTTTACTCTCGGATTTGGAAGGTATTTGACAAGATGAGATGCAACTCCGACAGGACCAGATCCTGGACCACCGCCCCCATGAGGAGTAGAGAAAGTTTTATGGAGATTAATATGCATAATATCAAATCCCATATCTCCTGGACGAACTTTTCCCAATAACGGATTAAGATTTGCTCCATCGTAATACAGCAGACCTCCAGCTTCATGAACAAGTTTCGCAATATCAAGGATTTCAGTTTCAAACATTCCAAGGGTATTGGGGTTTGTCATCATAATGCCGGCAATTGTATCATCAAGCAAGGGTTTAAGATCTTCTACATCAATTGACCCATTAGGCTTTGATTTTACTTCAATCACTTCCAACCCAGCAACCATTGCAGATGCCGGATTTGTACCATGTGCAGAGTTCGGAACAATTACTTTTGTTCGCTTATGATCTCCTCTTGAAATATGGTATTGCCTCATTACCATCAATCCTGTAAGTTCTCCATGGGCTCCAGCATAAGGATTGAGGGTGAATTCTGCAAGACCTGCTATGTTGGATAGCATTTTTTGTAGATTCCAATATAATTCAAGGGATCCTTGTGCAGTCTCTGCATCTTGAAGAGGATGAATATTATTGAATGCCGGTAAGGCTGCTATTTCTTCATTGATTTTTGGATTATATTTCATGGTACAACTACCAAGAGGATAAAATCCAGTATCGACTCCAAAATTTTTAGATGATAGATTTGTGAAATGGCGAACCACTTCAAGCTCGCTTACTTCTGGAAGATCTGCCGGAGTTTCTCTCAATAGTGTATCGGGTATTGCCGACAAACCATTCGTTCCATATCCATTCTTAGGAAGAGAATAACCCTTTCGTCCGGGTTTTGAGAGTTCAAATATAAGTTTATCGTATGTTTTCATTTTCCGTTATCCTTCAACAATTAAGTTTACGAGTCTGTCTATTTCTTCTTTAGTCCTTTTCTCTGTCACTGCGAACTCAACCATGCCATTCCCAAGAAGGATGCCTCCCATGATACCATTTTCAAGTAATTTGGAATTTATCTTTTCCATGTCAAGTTCGGTTTTAACCACAAATTCCTTTAAGAACGGCTTATCAAATGCTGGTGAGAATTTACCGGATTCAATTAATCTGTGGTAAAGATAATGTGCCCCATCACAAGAAAGGACGTTAACTTCCTTCAATCCTTCTTTTCCAAGAAGAGACATGTAAATGGTAGCATACAAAGCCATAAGACTTTGATTTGAACAAATGTTGCTTGTAGCTTTTTCTCTACGTATATGTTGTTCACGGGCCTGTAAGGTGAGTACGTATGCACGTTTTCCATCGGCATCAGTTGTTGCCCCTACCACACGTCCGGGCATTTTACGAAGCATAGATTTGCTACATGATATATAACCAAGATATGGCCCGCCAAAAGCCAATGGCATTCCAAGCGATTGCCCATCGCCACATGCGATATCAGCTCCCCATTCAGAAGGAGTGCGAAGCACTGCTAATGTGGATGGATCTGCGAATATAGCAAGGGCTCCCTTTGAGGAATGAATGGTATCAGCCAAGCCTGTAAAATCTTCTATTATACCGTATTTATTAGGTGTCGGGACGATCACTCCAGCGACATCACCCTTGGAAAGTTCTGTTGAAATCTCTTCAAGATCTGTGATGCCTTCTTTTTCTGGAATAAGAGTTAAATTTACGCCATGAAACTTTGCATAAGTTTCTACAACGCGAATAACTCTATCTGATACTGTTGAAGATATTAGGATCCTATTTTTCTTCTTGGCAGACGCTACCATCATAAACATTGCCTCTGCTGCAGCAGTAGCTCCGTCATACATAGATGCATTTGTAGCTTCCATGCCGGTTAATTCGCTTATCATACTCTGATATTCAAATATATATTGAAGAGTACCTTGTGAAATCTCAGGTTGATAAGGGGTATATGCTGTGTAAAATTCACTGCGAGAAAGAAGATGGGCTACGGTGGATGGTGCATAGTGATCATACGCTCCTCCTCCTGCAAAAATAGTAAGAGTTTTATTTTTTGAACCCAAATCGTTGATATGGCGACGTAATTCTATCTCAGACATTGCAGAAGGTATATCATATTCTTCCCGATATATTACTTCTTCCGGAACGTCTCCATAGAGTTCGTCGATTGATGCAACACCAATTTTATTGAGCATTTCACGAATTTCGCTCTCGGTGTGCGGCATAAATTTATCTGACATGATTAGATTTAATTTGACTAAATGAAGCTTAGACTTCATTAAATTATTCAACTGATAGAGTTCGACATCCGTCGACATATCCATATATGTCAAGAGTTAAGAGTAAGGTGGGGCTAAACTACCTAAACACCCAACTCTTAACCCTTGAAAATTCTATATGCTCAAATTATTCTTCGCATATTTTTGCGTATGCAGCTGCATCAAGGAGAGAATCAATTTCAGAGGCATCCGATACCTTCACTTTCATAATCCAATTGGAGTATGGATCTTGATTTACAAGTTCGGGTTCATCCTCAAGAGCTTCATTGATCTCAATGACTTCTCCTGATACAGGAGAGATAAGATCACTGGCAGCCTTGACACTCTCAACTGCTCCAAAATCTTCACCTTGTGATACTTCGTCCCCAACTTCCGGCATATCAACATACACGATGTTGCCTAAAGCATGTTGTGCATAGTCTGAAATGCCGATAGTGGCGATATCGCCTTCAAGTTTAACCCATTCATGAGAATCTGCATAGCGCAAATCTTCTAAAATCTTACTCATATCTTATATAAATTTATTTCGTTGAAAAATATTATTTTTTATAGTTTTTATCGTAGAACCGTTTTTTTATAACCTTGGCAGGGAATGTTTTCTTTCTGATTCGAACTTCCACGTTTGTCCCAAGTTTATCGTATGGTTTTTCAATCATGGCCATAGCGACACTTTTGCCTGTAGATATGCTGCGATAGCCAGTAGTGATCTCCCCTATTTGCTTACCGTCAATTTCTACGGGATATCCATGGCGAGGTATGGCATTACCTTCAAGTTCAATCCCCACAATACGGCGTTTTACTCCATCAGCCTTTTGTGTTGCAAGTGCTTCCTTACCGATAAATTCAGGCTTATCAAGTTTTACGAACATACTTAGACTTGCTTCAATAGGCGTGATATCTTCAGAGAGTTCATCACCATAAAGAGGTAGTCCTACTTCAAACCGCAATGTATCTCGACAACCTAAGCCGCAAGGCTGAACACTTGCATCCATTAATTTGTCCCATGTCTTACGTGTGAAATCATGACTTCCGTATACTTCAAAGCCATCTTCTCCGGTATAACCGGTACGACTCACAATTATATCTTCTCCGTCAATGTGTATTGTCTTGAAGTTATAGAAAGGAATGTCTTTAACTGGAATATTCAATACTTGCTCAACGGTTTCTTCCGCTTTAGGTCCTTGAATAGCAACTTCTCCGTAATATGGGCTTTGATCAATTATCTCGACATCAAACCCTTCTGAATTCTTTAATATCCAGTCAACATCTTTTGCAATGTTTGATGCGTTGATTACAAGGAAATATTCATCATCAGACACTTTATATACTAAAAGATCATCGACTGTGCCACCTTTTTCATTGCACATCATACCATAAAATATCTGACCATCAGGCGCGCCGGTGACATCATTGACGAAAATATGGTTTACGAATTTACAGGCATCAGCACCTTTGACCCGGACTTCACCCATGTGGCTTACATCAAAAACTCCGACTTCGTGCCTTACTGCGTTGTGTTCTTCTGTTATACCCTTATATTGTATGGGCATATCAAAGCCTCCAAATGGTGACATCAAGGCTCCTAATGCAACATGACGATCATGGAGACATGTTTTAGTTAGATTTTCTTCCATTTTTATGGTTTAAATTATGATGTTGTTTCTTTTTGCAAGGCAAAAACTATTGCTTTGCTGGCATTTAGAAATAAGGATCCGACATGTTGTCGGTTTTCATTTTCAAAGTTAATTAAACAGATTTAATTCACCAAATTTTTTTAAGAAAAAGAATTAGAAAGTTTTTTGATTGTCTTTAATAAAAGAAACAGACTAATGTTGGATTAAATAATAATTGTATCCCTATATTCTCTAATGATGGCATCCTTACATAGTATATGTCGTAAATAATTCCTAAATTTGCAAGATAATGAGGTAACATATACATAAATTCCTCGCTATATTTTATAAATTCACTTGTTTTTATGAATTACGCATTTTTCGTATCCCGTCATTTGTCGTTATCTTATGGCGGCAATAAAAAAGCTCCGGCGATTATTGTCGCTGTTGTCGCTGTTGCTCTTTCTGTGGCAGTCATGATTATTTCAATTTCAATTGTACTTGGATTTAAGAAAGAGATAAGAGATAAGGTGATTGGATTTAATAGTCATATAACGTTGTTTTCATCACCGATTTCAAATAAT
Organism: Muribaculaceae bacterium Isolate-037 (Harlan); assembly: GCA_003762615.1. Taxonomy (GTDB): domain Bacteria; phylum Bacteroidota; class Bacteroidia; order Bacteroidales; family Muribaculaceae; genus Lepagella; species Lepagella muris. The sequence continues at coordinate 14,927 of RIAZ01000026.1, read as the reverse complement.
GAGGATAATATAATTACTCTTACTCCAGTACTACAGAAAGAATTAAATAAAATGTCGTTTGTGACGGATTATTCTTTGCAAGCTGCAATACCAGCAATATTGAAAACTAATTCGGATTTTAAGGGTACTTATTTAAAAGGTATAGCCAGTGAAAGATCTGTTGAATTCCTAAGGAAGAATCTTTTGTCTGGTGAAGTTGTAGATTTCTCTAATCCCGAGAATAAAGCTAAAATTATTATTTCTAATAAGGTGGCATCACAGTTAGGATTGAGCGTTGGAGATAAGATTGACACTTATTTTATTAGCGATGAAATACGGGTTAGACGGTTATCTGTGGTTGGTGTATATGACTCTCATTTTGACCAATATGATGATCTCATGATTTTCGGCTCGCTTTCACTTATTCAGCAGTTAGGTAATATTGAAGATAACCAAGGTACATCATTGCAGATTAATACAGATGATTTCAGCAACGTGCAAGAATATTCCGTCATTTTACAGAATACTCTAAACAAGGCGGTTGCTGAAGGCGAATTATCTTATGTGTTTCATGTAGAGAATGCATATAATCAAGGAGTGGTCTATTTCAGTTGGTTGAATCTTCTGGATACAAATGTTGTTGTTGTGTTAATATTGATGATGATTGTGGGTTGTGTCACGTTGGTGTCAGGAATGCTCATTATTATATTGGAAAAAAAATCATTTATAGGAATTATGAAAGCCTTAGGTGCTTCGACATCGAAGATTCGTGAAATTTTTATTTGGCTTGCTCTAAGAATAGCACTTTGGGGAATGTCAATAGGTAATATCATTGCTGTGACATTTATATATATGCAAAGAAAAACTCATTTTATCCCACTTGATCCTGATTCCTATTACATTGATTTTGTTCCTGTGGTTATGTCATGGGAGTCAATAGTGCTTCTAAATATTGGTGTATTGTTTGTTGTGTATTGTGTACTTATTCTGCCGTCAAGATTTGTCGCATCTGTCTCACCTGCGCAAACAATGCTTTCTGAATAATATAAAAATAGTTAATGTAATGATATATTTTGGCATGGTATTTGTTGTAGTTTAATACTAAAAGAGTATACATAAATAAAACATAAATTATGGCTACAGGCAAAATTGGGGTCACAACTGAAAATATATTCCCCATAATAAAGAAATTTCTATATAGTGATCATGAGATTTTTCTCAGAGAACTTGTTTCAAATGCTATTGATGCTACACAAAAAATCAAGACTCTGTCATCGTTCGGCGATTATAAAGGAGAACTTGGTGATTTGAAAGTGGTTGTATCAGTCGATAAAAATGCAGGGACTCTTACTGTATCTGATCATGGTATTGGTATGGATGCTGATGATATTAATAAATACATTAACCAAATAGCATTCTCCGGAGCAGAGGAATTTCTTGCAAAATACAAAGATACAGCTAATTCCATTATAGGGCATTTTGGTCTTGGTTTCTACTCGGCTTTTATGGTTTCTAAAAAAGTCGTTATTAGATCGCTTTCATACAAAGATGGAGCCAAGGCTGTTGAATGGAGTTGTGATGGCAGTCCTGAATTTGAAATGACGGAAATTGAAAAGGCAGGGAGAGGTACAGATATAGTGCTTTATATAGACGATGATAATAAGGATTTTCTTGAGCAAGATCGTATCGATACTTTATTAAAGAAGTATTGTAGATTTTTGCCTGTACCTGTCGTTTCCGGTAAGGAGAAGGAATGGAAAGATGGCAAATATGTAGATACAGATAAGGATAATGTTGTCAATGCTTCAGAACCTCTCTGGACAAAGAAACCGGTTGATTTGACAGATGAAGATTATTTGAAGTTCTACCATGAATTGATGCCGGGAAATGAAGACCCAATGTTCTGGATTCATCTAAATGTAGATTATCCTTTTACTCTAACAGGAATATTGTATTTCCCTAAAATTCGTAGTAATTTCGATGTACAGAAAAACCGGATTCAATTATATTGTAATCAAGTCTATGTCACTGATCAAGTGGAAGGAGTTGTGCCGGAATTTATGACTCTGATGCAGGGTGTCATAGATTCACCGGATATCCCTCTCAATGTGAGTCGAAGCTATCTTCAGGCGGATCAGCAGGTGAAGAAGATTTCATCTTATATATCTAAGAAAGTTGCGGAGAAACTTGATAAGATGTTTAGAGATGATCGTAAATCTTTCGAAGAAAAATGGGATGATATAAAAATATTCATTGAATATGGCATGTTGACTGATGAGAAATTTTATGAGTCAGCAAAAAAATTCTTTCTCATTAAAGATGTAAACTCTAAATATTACACTCTGGATGAGTACCGGATTCTTATTGAACCTGAACAAACGGATAAGGATGAAACTGTTGTCTATCTTTATTCTACGGATACGGTATCTCAATATACGTATATCAAGGCTTGTGAAGATAAAGGTTATAATGTATTGGTAATGGACGGTCAGCTTGATAGCCATATAATTGGTCTTATTGAGCAAAAAATTGAAAAGACCCGTTTCGTCCGAGTCGATTCAGATATTCCGGAACGACTGATTGTAAAAGATAATCAAGATGATGCCGGTTTGACTCCTTTGCAGACGGATATCATGAGCACGCTGATCCGTTCGCAGATACCTGAAATTGAAAAAACAAATTTCATAGTAAGTTTTGCAGCTCTTAAAGAGAGTGATGCACCTGCTACAGTAACGCGTAATGAATTTATGCGACGTATGAAGGAAATGGCGGCAATGCAGCCGGGTGCAGGATTCTATGGAGAGATGCCAGATAGTTATGAAATTATCATCAATACAAATCAGCCTGTTGTTAAGCAAGTTGTTGAAGATGCCACAACTTCTCTTGAAAAAGAGGTGGCTCCAATCAGAGCAGATATTGAGATTCTAAACAATCATATTGAGTCTCTTCGAAAGGAAGCTTCAGAGAAGAAAGAGTCAATGCCCGACATATCTGATAAAGAGAGTAAGGTGACTGAATTGCGTAACACGGAATCCGAGGTAATTAGTTCTTATGCTAAGACACAACCTAAGGTTAAGCAAATTATTGACTTGGCTCTTCTCCAAAGTAATCTCCTGAAAGGTGAGAGCTTGAATGAATTTATAAAACGTTCAATTTCATTATTATAATTATAATAATGTTGACAAAGAAAAGAGGGTATACCTATTTTGGCATACCCTCTTTTCTTTGTCGACATTATTTCTTAAATGGCTCCTTACTGATATAGACCTTAAAGTTCTTTATTGCACCAGGCACTTCGCTTTCCATTCTTGGAAGGTATTGGATTCCGGATACTTTCTTAGAGCTACCAAGGTCAATTACGATAGCATGAGGGAATGGTTTACCTGCCTCTGTACTCCAATAAGTTGATTCTTGAAGGTCAAATGACTTATCGGCAGATCTATTGCCGGTTTTGACATCTTCACTATCGGCATAATCCACAATCCATGGCTCTCTTGATATTCGTTCGCCTTTATCGTCAAGAACGTATAATTCAGCTATAGCCGCAATATCTTTTCCATCAATTGCATCAATAGCTTCAAGGCATAAGTAGCGTCCTTCTGTTGGCTTGTCAAGTTTCTTCTCTTGCCATCCATTCCCCGCAGAGAATTCTCCTACCAGCAGCGGGGATATTTCGGAGAGATCAAGATTTTCGCCTTCCAAACGATGAGTGAGAGGTTTACGCACCTGTAGATTGTTAAGTAATGGAGACGTAAGGCCCTCGGATATTGCCTGATGGGGACCTACAATATCAAAGACCATTATATCGTTCTCCCCCTCTTTCAACCAACATCCAGGCATATAAAGGGTTTGTTGAGGACCGATTTCCCATATTCTACCGATACCATGTCCGTTGACATATACCAGACCTTTCCCCCATGTCTCAAAATTGAGGAATGTATCAGATGGCTTGTTTACGTTAAATGTCCCTCGATAGACTCCGATTGGTAATCTACCATTTTCACCAATAGAAAATGTTTCTATTGGAAAATATTCCATGGAATCATAAAATTCCGGATTATCGTTGAGGTTAAATATTTCCCAATTTTTGAGGTCGCAAATAAAAGGATAACCATCTCTATCTTCTTTGACAGTGACGTTATTTGTGATACCCTTAAAATCTTTAATTGCACGCCCGAAATTGATTCTTCCCATAGCTTCAACCAGAATATCAAGCTGCGCACCTCTTTTACATGAAGGAATTGTTAAATCCTTTTCCCCGTTCCTTCGGTCAAGTTTACCTATATATTTACCGTCAATAAATATTTGGGCATAGTCATGTGGGTCATTTACTGTCAATACTCCTCCATTAGTAAGTTCCGGGAGAGTAGTACGGTATAATATACTTCCGAACCCTTGGTCATATTCTTCCATTGTCCGTATTTCCTCGTCTTGTTTAGGCTCGGGTAGATTTGGGAATAATGGTGCGACTTCAGTGAAATTGAACTTTTTTATTGAAATCGGCTTTATCGTTTTGGGCACAGGAGGAAGTTTCTTGCCATTGTTATATTTTGAAAGAGTTTTACGTAAATCCCAATATTTAGGAGTTGTCTGTCCACTTTCGCTTATTGGCGCATCATAGTCATACGATGTTACATCAGGTGCATATCCAGGTGAGTTTGCGCCTGCCCAATGTCCCCAGTTTGTCCCTCCGTGAGTCATATATAAAGAAAAAGATATTCCTTTTGAAAGCATCTCATCAATACCCTCAATCATGTCGGCAGATGGTCTGGTTTCATGATTAGCCCCCCATTTGTCAAACCATCCACTCCAGAATTCGGAACACATAAGGGGACTTTCGGGACGCAGCTCCTTTAATTTTGCAAATTGCTGATCAATATTTGCACCAGTACCAAAATTCATGGTCCAGATCAAATCATCAAGCCCATTAAGTGTGAAATTAGATGACCAATCACATTGGAAAAGAGTAACGTCGTCACCGAAATTTTTACGTAACATATCTCTGATATTTGCAACGTATTCTTTATCTTCACCGTATGAGCCATATTCATTTTCTACTTGAACCATTATGATTGGTCCACCGTTTGATATGGTCATGTCTGCGACTTGATCAGCAACAGCCTTTTGGAATTTGTCTACCCTCTCAAGAAAATATGGATCATTTTCTCGTAGCTTGATATCTTTCTTCTTCAAGAGCCACCATGGTAATCCTCCCATTTCCCATTCTGCACAAACGTATGGTCCGGGACGAAGAATTACTTTCATATCATTTTCCGCACATAATCTTATAAATTCTGCAAGATCATTTTGTCCGGAAAAATCAAATTCTCCTTCTTTTGGTTCATGGGAATTCCAGAATGTGTAAAGACAAATCGTATTCATGCCAAGAGCCTTGCATAGTTTTATTCTTTGATCCCAATATGGCTTTGGAATTCTGGGATAATGCAACTCAGCCGCTTTGACGACAAATGGTTCGCCATTGAGCAAGAATGTACCGTTTCCGGCTTCAAATTTTCCATTTGATATAGTTTGTTCCGATGCCTGTTGTGGTAGAGGCATGGAAATTGCAGATGCTGATAATGCCGTGGAGAATAATGAAGCCACAGCAATTATCTGGATGATAGGTTTGTGTTTCATATCGAAATTATTCGAGTTTATTATGGTTTGATTTATTATGCGAATTTAGATATAATTATTAGGAAGTGTCTAAACAAATCAGTCAAATTTGAATATAAATCAGTCTTTATAGACGATTTTAGGTACAAAAAATAGCAATCTCCGGTTAATTTGACCGGAGATTGTATTTGTGCTTCAAAATATAATTATTTTGAAGATTATTATTTGCTTGACATGAAGTATCATTTGCATGTGTCAAGTGGACAACGAGGTTTAATCTGCTTGAAGAAGTCATTGCCCTTATTGTCGACAAGAATGAATGCGGGGAAATCTTCCACTTCAATCTTCCATATTGCCTCCATACCAAGTTCCGGGTATTCAAGAAGCTCGACATTCTTAATTGAATTCTTTGCCAAGATAGCAGCAGGACCACCAATTGATCCGAGATAGAAGCCTCCATGTTTTTTGCAAGCATCAGTGACTTGCTGGCTTCTGTTGCCTTTTGCAATCATAATCATGGAGCCACCCGCCTCTTGGAATTGGTCAACATAGGAATCCATTCGACCTGCTGTTGTAGGTCCAAAAGATCCTGAAGGAAGACCTTCCGGTTTTTTTGCGGGACCTGCATAATAAATTGGATGGTCTTTTAGATACTGTGGCATTGGTTCTCCGGCATCGAGACGTTCCTTGATTTTTGCGTGAGCTATGTCTCTGCCAACAATGATAGTGCCATTGAGAGATAAGCGAGTTGAAACTGGATATTTATCAAGATCTGCAAGCACTTCCTTAATAGGACGATTCAGATTGATTTTTACCACTTCACCCTCACCTTCATTACGGAGTTCCTCAGGAATCAGCTCGCCGGGGAATTCATCAAGCTTTTCAATCCAAAGTCCATCTTTGTTTATTTTAGCTTTTACATTGCGGTCGGCTGAGCAGCTAACTCCCATTCCCACTGGACATGAGGCTCCATGACGAGGTAAACGTACCACTCTGATGTCATGAGCATAGTATTTACCTCCGAATTGTGCCCCAAGACCAAGATTATGTGCAGCGTCAAGAAGTTCTTTCTCAAGTTCAATGTCGCGGAAAGCTTGGCCATATTCATTCCCTTCTGTAGGAAGATTGTCGTAATACTTAGCTGATGCTTTCTTTACAGTGGCAAGGTTTACTTCAGCAGAAGTTCCTCCAATAACGAATGCGATATGATACGGAGGACAAGCCGCTGTGCCGAGAGTCTTCATCTTTTCTATAAGGAATGGGACAAGCGTTTTCTTATTTAATATGGCTTTTGTCTCCTGATATAAATAAGTTTTATTTGCTGAACCACCACCTTTTGCAATGAAGAGGAATTTATATTCATCATCTTCAGTTGCATGGATCTCGATCTGAGCCGGAAGATTGCATCCCGTATTGACTTCGTCATACATTGTCAATGGCGCATTCTGAGAATATCGCAGGTTATTCTCCGTATAAGTCTTGTATACGCCCAAAGCAATACGCTCTTCATCGTTGCAACCGGTCCAAACATGTTGCCCCTTATATGCTGCACAGATTGATGTGCCGGTATCCTGGCAGAAAGGAAGAACTCCTTTGGATGCTACTTCTGCATTACGTAGCATCGTAAGTGCTACAAACTTGTCGTTTTCAGAAGCTTCCGGATCTTTAAGTATTTTTGCAACCATCTCGTTGTGTTCACGACGAAGCATAAATGAACAATTGTGGCTCGCTTCATTAGCAATTATTGTTAATGCTTCCGGATCAACTACGAGCATTTCATGTCCGTTCCAATTCTCAACTTTGACATAATCTTTCGTGATGAGACGATATTCTGTCGTGTCAGGTCCTAATGGAAATGGATCCTGATAATGAAAGGGTTTTGTTGCCATTGTATTTTTATTTAGATATAACTTGCATTTGACTGCATAAACAGTCTGTCGGCTTATTTTTGCAAAAATACGTAATTTATTCGACAACTGAAAACTAAATTAGAAAGAATTTTTTATAAGGTGGATTTTTATTTTATTCATCAATTAAGTGAGTGTGATTAACAAATTTTTATTTTTAATTATAAAGTTTTTTTCATAATTTTGTAAGTTGCGATTTCCCAAGTTAACATCATTGAATATTAAGTCGTATTATTTGAAATTATTATGCGACTGTTTCCTAAGACTGCAATGTATGACTTGTGGAACACATTGAAGGAGTTCAATTTTTTACATTCTTCAATAACCAATTGTAAAATGTAGACCTACGATGGCTAAATTATATTGTATGAAATTCAGAAGCATCTTATATATCTTATCAGCGTTTATTATTACGTTGGCAGGATTCGCAGCAACTGATGTGCAAGCTGCAAAGAAATCTAAGGCAAAGACATCAGTTGCTGCCAAGAAAAAATCCACATCAAATAAGAAAAAAAACATTGGTAATAAAAAAAAATCAAAGAAAGTTAGTGCTAAAAGAAAAAAATCGGTTTCAAAAAAACGTGTCAAACGGAATGGAATCAGCCATAAGCAGTACACTCCTCCTGTAGACCTACCGCTTAATGACTCATTGACTCTCTTAGTAAATTCAGAAGTCATATCGTGGATTCCTGAAAATCTAAATCCTGGAGGACTCAGGGTAAATAGCGTCATTCCTGATAATCGCACACGAACAGCAAAAGTGAAGTTAAACGAAAATTTCACCTATTTACCTGTGTCAAGCGATCTGATCTCGGCTATGAGAAATAAAATATCTGAGATTCTTCCGGATTCAATTTCGGATTATTATGTGTCTCTTAATGTCGGAGATAAGAATTATTCATATTATATAACTACAATTGATAAACTTCCGGAGGAATATCGGAAGAATATCCCATTTGTAATTGCTGCTGAACCATACGTCAATGCTTCAAAGGGGATGAAAAACGATATTGTCGCATTATGGGCAAGTCATGGACGTTACTATAAGCCTGGAAGTGGAGCATGGCTTTGGCAACGCCCTAAATTATTCCAAATAACTGAAGATACACATACTATGAGTTACATACTTCCGTATGTCGTTCCTATGTTGGAAAATGCTGGAGCTTACGTAATGTTGCCAAGAGAGAGGGACATAAATCGTAATGAGGTTATCGTTGATAATGATACGAATGATGATGGCTATATATTTTCTCAGCCATATTATAAAGAAATGACTGGAAGTACAGAATGGTCAACAGGTTATGGAGAGGGATTCATCTATGATCTTCCGGATTTCCGAGATACTGAAAATCCTTTTGAAAATGGCACTTATAGACAAACCACTACTATAACGTCAGGTTCGCCTTCTGTAGCTGCATGGTATGCGGATATACCTGAAGATGGCGAGTATGCCATATATATAAGTTATAAAACTTTACCAAATTCAACGACGGATGCTCATTATACGGTTAATTATTCAGGTGGAATTAGAGAGTTTAGAGTAAATCAGAAAATGGGTGGTGGAACTTGGATATATCTCGGAACATTCCCACTTGAGTCTGGATATAGCGATACTGAGCCTATTGTGACACTTTCTAATATTTCTGATAAATCTGAAGGGTGTGTTATTACTGCTGATGCTGTCAAAATTGGTGGGGGTATGGGTAATATTGCACGTAGCGACAAAAGATCCGATATATATAATAATCCATCAACTCCTGATAATAGCATCACCAAGGATACGTCAGATTTCCCGAATGAAGATAGTGAGATCCAGAACATTTATGAGACAGGTGATTCAGTATCTTTAAATTTGGAACAGAACTTGGCTTTTGAATCTAAATTTAAAGTGTCAGGATTACCACGTTATCTTGAAGGTGCTCGTTATTGGCTGCAGTGGGCTGGAATGCCTGAGTATATATATTCTCCATATCATGGTGAAGATGACTATAAAGATGACTATACATCACGAGGCAATTGGGTGAATTATCTTGCAGGTGGCTCACGTGTATTACCTCAAGAACCCGGATTAAATATACCTGTTGATGTGGCAATGGCTCTTCATTCAGATGCAGGTAAACGAGCGGATGATTCTTTTGTCGGAACTTTGGGAATATTTTATACTAATGGAGGCGACAGTTACATTGACGGGACACCCAGGTCAAATTCCAGGACATTGACAGATATGCTTATGCGCCAGATTGTATCTGATATTCGTCAGACGTGGGAACCTAATTGGAAACGACGTTCTATGTGGGATAAGTCTTATGTTGAGGCTCGAGTTCCAGAAGTGCCGACGTCTCTTATTGAATTCATGAGTCATCAGAATTTTGCAGATATGTGGTATGCTCTTGATCCAGGATTCCGTTTTTCTGTCAGTCGTTCGATTTATAAGGCCATAGGTCGTTTTATTGCTGAACGTAAGGATAGAAAATTTGTGGTACAACCGCTTCCGATCAAGAATTTTTCAATTGTTAAAGTTAAAAAGAATCATTATAAGTTAAGTTGGGAGAAAACTCATGATCCATTGGAGCCAACTGCTGTCCCGGAAAAATATATAATTTTTGAGAGGACTGCTGATGAATTAGGATTTCATAAATTAGGAGAAACTAAGGATGATCATTTTGAAGTTATTGTTGATGATTCAGATATTCATTCCTTCAAGATTGTCGCTGCAAATTCCGGAGGAATGTCCTTCCCTTCTGAAATATTAGCAATGAGAGAGTCTGGACATAATGAATCTCCGGTGTTGATAATAAATGGTTTTACAAGGATAAGTGGTCCTGCTCATTTCTCAAAAGATGGTATGGCTGGATTTGATGCATCTTCTGATTTTGGAGTGCCGTATTTACGAGACATATCATTTATGGGCTATCAGACAGAATTTAATCGTGCCGCAGGTGAGTCTTTTGGCCGCTCTGGGGATAGTTATGCTGATGTTGTGATTGCAGGTAATACTTTTGATTTTCCATATATTCACGGATTGGCACTTGCTGATGCTAATAAGGGTTTTGTTTCAACAAGTGTTGGGGCAGTGGAATCAGGGTTGGTTAAGTTGCAAAATTATAAACTTATTGATCTAATTTTGGGAAAACAGAAGCTTACTATTACCGGTAATGGCAATACTGGACTGCGTTATTTCGCGTTTTCAAAGAAACTTCAACAAGAGATTACAAATTTTGTAAATCAGGGTGGGGATATATTTATATCAGGTCAGTATATTGTTAGCGATCTTTATGATTCCAGATCTTCGGAAGGTAGTATTGATTTCGCCCAAAAAGTACTGGGTATCTCAAAAGGGGAAGGAAGTGTCTCTTATTCCGGATCACTTTCAATTAATGCCGGTGCAATGGATTCTAACATAAAAAAATCTTCTTTAAACTATAGTTCGACTCTAAACGAAAAACAATATATAGTCGAATCTCCGGATATAATTGCTCCGTCAGGAGAAATTGAATCTGAAATATTCCTTACTTTTAGTGATACAGGGAATGCCGCTGGAGTGTTTACGAAAAAAGGTAAAAGTAGAGGAGTGATAATGAGCATTCCATTTGAATCAATATGGGATTCAAATGTGCGTAGCTTATTAATGAGACAATTGGTTGATTATCTGGAGAAGTAGTATTTTTTATAATTTTAAATCTCATAACATGAAATTGATAAGGTTTTCAACCGTAGAAGCACTTAGAGACGAGATTTTTAAAAATACGTTGCAACAGTTCATACTTGTGCAATTGGATGATAGAAAAATAACGTTTGATGATAATTTCATTCATAGAATGGAAGAGGTATCGGCTGATTCTGATGCGTCAATTACGTATTGTAGTTTCAGAGAAAAAAATGGCGAACAAATTTTGTTACATCCTGTGAATGATTATCAATTCGGCTCTGTCAGGGATGATTTTGATTTTGGGAGTGTTGTATTATTGAATGCTGCGGATGTTTTGGCTGCTTCTGAAAATTTTTCACATGAAGAAAGCTGTGCTCCGGATGGTGGATGGTATGCCTTACGATTGAGAATGTCTATTGGTAAGACAATTGCTGCTTTACCGGAATATCTATATACTGTCGAGAAAGTAGACTTCAGAAAAAGTGGGGATAAACAGCATGATTATGTGAATCCCAAAAATAAATACTATCAAGCTCACATGGAACGAGTATTTACCGAGTTCCTCAATGAAATTGATGGACTTGTACCACTCAATCCGATTCGTCCAGATTTGACAGAGGGTGATTTCCCTGTAACAGCTTCTGTTGTTATTCCTGTTAAGAATAGGGTATCAACAATTCTTGATTCTGTAAATTCTGCCTTATCGCAAAAAACGGAGTTCACTTTTAATGTCATAGTAGTCGATAATGATAGTGATGACGGCACAAGGGAATTGCTTGAAAATATCAATGATGACCGTCTGATATTAATTAAGGTTGACAAAGGCGAATTGTTAGGTATAGGAGGATGCTGGAATAAGGCATTATTATCTGACTATTGTGGGAGATTTGCTATTCAATTAGATTCCGATGATATATATAACGATGAACATGTTCTGACTAAGATTGTGAATCGATTTTATGAAGAAAATTGTGTGATGGTTATTGGTTCCTACGTAATGACGGATTTTGATTTGTCAGTGATTCCCCCTGGCATTGTTGACCATAGGGAGTGGTCAGCATTAAATGGTGCAAATAATGCATTAAGGGTCAATGGATTCGGAGCGCCAAGAGCATTCTTTACACCAGTGGTTCGCAATATATTGTTTCCCAATGTAAGTTATGGAGAAGATTATGCAATGGGACTTCGTATATCTAGAGAATACGCAATCGGTAGAATTTTTGAACCGATATATTTCTGTAGGCGATGGCATGGAAATAGCGATGCAAATCTTTCAATAGAAGAAGTGAATGCAAACAATTCATATAAGGATTTCTTACGATCGGTTGAACTGATAGCTCGTATTCGAGCTAACGTTGAAAATAGTAGTTATGCTGAGTCTTGAGGATATTAATAGTTTCATTGAGTTGCAACTTTCCCAATGGTATCTGGCTAAAAATAATTATGATAACCTTATAAAAGTCAAAAGACGATACGTGAAAGTTTGCGATGTCGAAATCGGTATTCAATGGAATCCTGGAAGAATTGTATCTACAGCTGCAAAAGTGGATAAGGAATCTATAATCAATCGTAAATGTTTTCTTTGTAAAGTAAATAGGGACAAGCATCAATTGTCGATCAGAATGTTTGATAATTGGGAATTATTGGTAAATCCATACCCAATTTTCCCCACTCATTTGACGATCGCATCAAAAGATCATGCTCCTCAATCAAGAGTGCCCTATGATATTGTAAGATTTGCGGAAAATCTTCCCGGCTTGTGTGTGTTCTTTAATGGCGCTAAATCCGGAGCTTCGGCACCTGATCATCTACACATGCAAGCTGTCTTAAAAGATGAGATTCCTCTGATATCTATTGCTGAAAGATTCCATAAGGATTCTGAATCAGGGATTAAATTTTCATCTGATTTCGGAGTGTCTCTTCCTTTTTTCTTTGTATCAGGGGTTGTCTCTCCAGATTCCGCCGGGTTATCTACAATGAAGTTTGGATTAGATTTAGGTGGAATTGATAGTAATGATGAATTTAAAGACTTATCATTGGTCAATTGTTTCTTTTGGCTTTCAAACAATGGGTTGTTGAGGTTTATATCTATTCCAAGAAGAACGCATCGTCCGAAATGCTTTTTCTCAAATAATAGTGACTACCGAATGATAAGCCCTGGATCAATTGATATGGGCGGACTCATCATCACACCACGAGAGGAAGATTTCAATTTACTTACGTCATCCGATATAGAGAAGATTTATTCGGATGTAGCTGTTGCAAATGATTGTGTATATCATTAAAACTAATATTATGTCTACTCATAAAGTAAGTCCATGGCAATGGATACCAACTTTGTACATGGCTGAAGGTCTCCCCTATTTCGCAGTAAATACATTGACAGTGTTGATGTATGTCAATATGGGAATAGGAATGAAAGAGATGGCATTTTATACAGGATGGTTGTATCTCCCTTGGGTGATAAAACCATTCTGGAGTCCGTTTGTAGATTTGATAAAAACGAAAAGATGGTGGGTATTGATAATGCAGTTTGCTATAGCTATTTGTATGGGGGCCGTGGCGATAATGCTGCCGTCAAGCTTTTTCTTCGTTTTAACATTATTAGTGTTTTGGATTATGGCATTTTGTTCAGCCACACACGATATTGCGGCTGACGGTTATTATATGTTGGAATTATCTGCTCATGATCAAGCTGCTTATGTGGGAGTGCGTTCGACTTTTTATAGAATAGCCAGTGTGATTGGTCAAGGTGGTCTTGTGATAATTGCAGGAAAACTTGAAGAATCAATTGGGGATATTCCAACAGCGTGGGCAATTGTATTCGGGTTATTGTCTTTGTTTTTCTTGAGTGTGACGATATATCATAGTAAATTTATGCCTATTCCATATAGGGATAAATTGTCTAATAAGAAGTCTGTAGGCTCCATTATTATAGAATTCGGTCATACATTTAAGACCTTTTTTAGAAAAAAATATATTTGGTCAGCTATTGGATTTATGCTTCTTTATAGGCTTCCTGAGGCTCTTTGTATAAAATTGATTCAGCCATTTATGGCATCTTCTCATAGCCAAGGTGGATTAGAATTGTCAACGGCTCAGATTGGAATTATTAACGGAACTGTAGGTGTCATAGCTTTACTTTTAGGTGGCATTTTTGGTGGCGTCGTTATATCAAAAGGTGGATTAAAAAAATGGTTGTGGCCAATGGCATTCTCACTTACGTTACCGTGTGGGTTCTATTGTTTGCTCGCAATGACACAGCCGACTAATTTTATACTTATTTCAACTGCTGTTTTTATTGAGCAGTTTGGATATGGATTCGGATTTTCTGCCTACATGTTATTCTTGATATATTTTAGTAGAGGTGAAAGTCAAACCTCGCATTATGCGTTTTGTACTGCATTTATGGCATTGGGCATGATGATTCCTGGTATGATAGCAGGTTGGATTTATGAATATTTATCAGATATTGTAATTTTTGAATCATCACAACTGCAAGGACAAGGATTTGTTAATTTCTTCTGGATAGTAATGTTGACATGCCTTGCTACACTATGGATTTGTTCAAAAGTGAAGATTGAATCTTCTTTTGGTAAGAAAATTTGAGACTTTGATTGAATATAGAGATAGAAATAATAATTAGACATTTAGTAGATGACAAAAATTAAATTTATGCTGTTAAACACTTAATTTTTAGTCGATTAAATTTGCAAAAGTCCCTGAAAATTAGTAATTTAAAGGAAAAGTTTGGACGCTTTTTCTCATGAAAACTA
>RIAZ01000025.1 GCA_003762615.1 Muribaculaceae bacterium Isolate-037 (Harlan) | reverse complement strand
GATAAGGATTCTGAAACATGGAAGAAAGGCAAAGTCGCTTGTCAAATATGGATTGGAAGAGATTTCGACCATACTTATGCGTCCGACTTATACCCCAAAATTCGATGTTTTCAAATTTTTGTCATGTACTTAATCCGAAATGTTAAAACATAAAAAAGAGGGAAGCCGGTCAAGCTTTCCTCTCTACCTAAAAATAATACATCCTAAAAAATAAAGATTCAGTGCACTGAAAATTCATAAATTCGTGTAGCCACAACCTCCGGAGTCTGCAACGGCTGCAATACCATCAGACGCAGGTAGCGCACACTGCGCGGATTCTGCAACTTACGATGCAGCTTGTTCTTCTTGTTTGAAGTGACGTAATCCAGCGTCTCCCAATCGGAATCCTTGTCGCTCTTGCCATACAGGACACAGGCAGACGTGATATAGCCCGGATTCTCACTGCCAGCCGACACGATGAGATGGAGGACAACGGAGCAGCCTTAACTCCATACGTCTCGCCCGTAGCTGCAAATAATGGCAACCATGCAGATCATCGCCGTTGTCAATCTCTTCATGTTATTGATGTTGGTGGTTATTTGATTTCCTGTAATAAGCGGCACGCGCAAGCATTTCGCTGTATGCCGCCTGTGTGAGGAGCCATTTCTTCTCATCCTTCACCGTGCCCGACCAGTCACTGTCAACAAGTCCGGTCGACGCATCGCGCATGTTTCTCCATACGTAATCAAGATTTCGGCAGAAGGCATCCATGTAGACAGGGTTATGGTTCACCCTTTCAAGAGCGGCATATCCGCGCATCATGACTGCCGAGAACCATACATCCCTCGGATTCAGCAGACGGAAACTACCCTTCTCATCCAATCCCTCTCCGCCATTGAAGAAATGACGGTAGCCGCTCTCCGCCACACGTTCTGCTTCCCGCAGATACCCCTTTTTGCCGGTATGACGATATAGCAGCACTGCCGCCTCAATCATCTGCCCCGTATTGTACGCAAATTTTGAACGTCCAATCTCCCCTTTCAGGTTGATGTTATCGAAATAAAGACCATCTTCAGGATCCTGAAGATTTCTCTTGGTCCAATCGTAAAGTCTCCTACCCTTCTCCAGATACCTTTTGTCGGATGTCGCGCCATACAGTTTCAGTGCCAACACCGCACCCGGAGCATTCGAGCAAGTGTTCTTACTCCCCTTTTTCTGCTCACACCAGTATATGCCACCACCTAACACGTCATCCGTA
The DNA here is from genome assembly GCA_003762615.1 of Muribaculaceae bacterium Isolate-037 (Harlan). Taxonomy (GTDB): domain Bacteria; phylum Bacteroidota; class Bacteroidia; order Bacteroidales; family Muribaculaceae; genus Lepagella; species Lepagella muris. The sequence continues at coordinate 74,395 of RIAZ01000025.1, read as the reverse complement.
CCGCACTCTATGAACTCCCATATCTTCTGCGCCCGATGTAGCCAGATGGCATCCTTTGTGGAGTTGTAAAGGTCGACGAAATCTATGCCGAGCCATATATTGTCGTCATAGAAACGGTCGCTCTGTGCCGCCGTGTTGACGTATGATGCGTATGCCGGAGGGATCCGTTTCTCATCGGCATACATCTCCAGACCGGGCATAACCCTTTCATCAAGCACCTGAAGCCATTTCTTGTCCGATGTTGCCTCATAGATTGCCGACACAGCCGACAATGTGCCGGAGAAGGGCCACAGATAGGAATAGGGATTACCTTGTACACCGTCATCCCCGGCGAGATAGCCCGCCTTATATCCGCTGTCAAACGGATAGTTCTCGCGAAGCAATCCTGTACCCGGAATACCATATCGGGAATATATCGAATCTAATGTCTCCTCACTCATCGCTGCATAATGACGGGAATCCCCCTGCGACATTACTGCCACCGGATTAATCCCTACCGCTGCCGAGAGCATCAGAACCGTGCCATAAATTTTTCTCATATCAAAAAGAAATTTCTCAGTTTCTTGCAAAAATATACCTAATATCCCATACAAGAGTCCACATCCCCGCCAAAAACATAACACTCCCCGAATCATCCCTATCGCATACAAATTTGGCAGACACCGACACACCCCACATCTCCCGACTATAATGACAGTAATTTATGATATACTGAAGTTTCGCAAGCTGCACTTCAGTGGTTTAAAGTTTATAGTTTAAGGTTTAAGATTCACGAAAATCCACGAATCTTTTCATTATACAAAATTTAATGATCATAAACCATAAACATTAAACCTTAAACCATTTAAGTGAAGCAAGTTGGGAAACTTGCGAAACTTAAATGATATATATACATCTTTGTTAGGTTATATCATTTGGAAACACTATCTTTGCACAAGTCTATACAAAATTATATGAGTAGAATCAAAATTAAAAATTTCGGTCCGGTAAAGTTTATAACCTCTTCAACCGATGGATGGATTGACATAAAAAAAGTGACCATTTTTACAGGTAATCAGGGTAGCGGCAAAAGCACAGTCGCTAAACTGATTTCCACCTTTACATGGATGGAGAAGGTTTTGACACGAGGAGATTTCAAAGATAAGGAATTTACGGCGGCACGTTTTAAGAACAAATATTGCGCCTATCATCGAATATCCAATTACTTTATAAAGGAAAAGACCGAAATTTTCTACGAGGGAGACACCTACAAGTTTACCTATACTAAAGATGGAGATTTTATCATAGAAAAGAGAGAGGACACATTGAATGATTATTCACTTCCTCAAATCATGTATATCCCTGCCGAACGTAATTTCATCAGCATGGTCAACAGACCGAATCTGATTAAAGACCTGCCGGATGCATTGCTTGTATTCCTGACGGAGTATAACAATGCCAAGCAATTTATAAAAGGTGGTCTGGAATTGCCGATCAATAATGCGCAATTGGAATACAACAAACAGAATGATGTAGTCTCAGTCAAAGGTGAGGACTACAAGGTGAAGTTAATGGAGGCATCAAGTGGCTTCCAGTCAATGGTTCCCCTTTATTTGGTTTCGTTGTATTTATCCGAATCTGTAAAAAGTCAGGCAAGCCATGCTCATAAAATGAGTAGTGATGAGACAAAACGGTTTGAAGCGGAAGTCGCCAATATCTGGAACATTCCAAATCTTACGGATGAGCAACGCAGGATAGCCCTTTCAACTCTTTCTGCAAGGTTTAATAAGTCAGCTTTCATAAATATAGTGGAAGAACCGGAACAAAATCTATATCCGGAATCACAATGGATGATAATGAAGCAATTATTGGCTTTTAATAATTCATTAGATGCAAACAGATTGGTTGTCACGACACATAGTCCTTACCTTATAAACAGTCTGACAATAGCTGTAAAGACAGGAATGTTGTCGGCATACAGAAATATACCCGATGGTGTACGTGAAAGATTGAATGCCGTTTATCCTATTGAGGCTACCATACAACCGGATGATATTGCCATTTATGAGTTTAATGAATCAGACGGAACTGTAACTGTTTTGGATACTTATCATGCTCTGCCTTCAGATGACAATTTCCTTAACAGGATGTTGGATAAGACAAACAATGATTTTGCAGATTTATTGGAAATACAACAAGAATTATGATCGATTTTTTCCCAATAGAACATATTGCTTCATCAAGTAAGCGAAAATTCGGTATATGCGACCGTCCTGCTCCTGCCGCAGATAAGGCCTACATTGCAGAAAACGAAGGTCAGGATTGGATTGCGGTGGTAGATAATCATTATCAGATTAAAGTGAATTTTGTACCGATAGATCATTGCATCGAACTGCGCAAAGAGAATGGGAAGATGGACAATCGTTGTGATGGATGTCTGTTTTATGAAGACGCAATCATCTTTGTGGAACTTAAACAACGAGGCGGTAAGGACAACCATTGGATAAAGGAGGGAGAAAAAACAATTGCGTTCCACTATCAAATATTTTGAACAGCAGGATGAGTCCCGTAATTTTTCCAAAAAGAAAGCATATATAGCCAATAGTGAAAGACCCTTGTTCAGGACAGGGCAAGCTGTAAGGATGGACCGTTTCTTCTCAGAAACCAAGTATATTTTGAGAATTGAAAATAGGATAAATATCGAATGACAGAATCCTGATAAAACAGAGTTCTGATAGAGAAGCGAGGACACTGAAAAATCAATACTCTTTCAGTGTCCTCGTCTATTTCTATCATATCGCATACGTTATATCCGCATACGTATGTCTGTCATAATTTATCCTGTTTCAGATTCTCCACATACTTGTCAATCCTTGCAAGCGCATTCGGGATATTGATACCCTGCGGACAATGCGGTGCACAGGCTCCACAACCTATGCAATGGCTCGCCTGACGTAATTTCGGCACGCTCCTGTCGTAGCCCACAAGAAACGCACGACGTGCCTCCTTATAATTCTCATCCTGACTGCTCTCCGGAGTGTTACCCTCATTTACGCATTTGTTGTAATGAAGCAATATTCCCGGAATATCAAGTCCGTAAGGGCAGGGCATGCAATACTTGCAATCGTTGCACGGCACCGTCGGGAATTTGACAATTAGGTTTGCCGTGGAATAAAGGAATTTCATCTCCTCATCCGTAAGCGGCAGAAGCGGACAATATGACCGCAGGTTATCCTGAAGATGCTCCATATACGTCATACCGCTCAACACGGTGAGCACATTCGGCATGGTTCCGGCGTATCTGAACGCCCACGACGCCACACTGCGTTCCGGCTCACGCTGCTTGAGACGCGCCACGATATTGTCAGGCACATTCGCAAGACGTCCGCCAAGCAACGGCTCCATGATGACAGCCGGGATTCCCATCTTCTCCAGCTCTCCATAAAGATACTCCGCATCTGTGTTGCTCGGATTTATCTCCTTGGCATGAGCCCAGTCAAGATAATTCATCTGAATCTGCACGAAATCCCATTTATACTTGTCATGCTGCGCAAGCATATCATCAAACACACGCACGTCGCCATGATAAGAGAAACCGAGATTACGTATGCGTCCCGCCTCACGCTCCCCCATGAGGAAATCGAGAATACCATTGTCGATATATCTCGAACGGAACTCCTGCGGTCCATCCGCCCCCATGCCAATGGCATGAAGCAGCATATAGTCGATATGATCGGTCTGAAGCTCCTTCAGAGAATTGCGGTACATCTCAATCGACTTCTCCCGGCTCCATGTGGATTTCGCGAAATTCGACAGTTTTGTGGCAATGAAATAGCTGTCGCGCGGATGGCGGCTAAGCGCGATACCGGTAGCACGCTCCGAACGCCCCTTGCAGTATGCCGGCGACGTGTCGAAATAATTCACGCCATGCTCCAGCGCATAGTCCACAAGACGGTTGACCGTCTCCTGATCAATCTCATCCTTATTCACCTCCTCGCCCTCACTCTTCTCTATCGTCGGGAGACGCATCATGCCATATCCGAGAATCGATACCTGTTCTCCCGTCTTCGGATTCTTACGATACGTCATCTTGTCGGTCGGAATCTCCCCGGTTGAAGTCCGGTTGCCCGTCACAGTATTCTGTTTCGAGTCGCATCCTGCAAGAGCTGCGGCAGAGATAGCCGCCGTGCCCATACCGAGACGCTTCAGAAATTCCCGTCGGTCTATATTTTTCATATCTCTTATCTTATTTAAGTTTCGCAAGTTTTCCAACTTGCTTCACTTAAATGGTTTAAGGTTTAATGTTTATGGTTTATGATCATTAAATTTTGTATAATGAAAAGATTCGTGGATTTTCGTGAATCTTAAACCTTAAACTATAAACTTTAAACCACTGAAGTGCAGCTTGCGAAACTTCAGTTATCTTTCTTTAAATTGTTTTGTGTCTTTCATGACCCTCCACATATATCGCGCTGAACGGACGAGAGGGACAAAGGTTCTCACATGCGCCACATCCTATGCAACGCGCCTCATTGACCACCGGAATCTTCGGAGAGTCAGGATTATCCTTGTCTGACGGCACCATCTGTATCGCACCTACCGGACAGTGACGCGCACAGTTACCACACGACACACCCTCCGTCAATGGAAGACAATTCTCCTTCACCCATACGGCATGACCGATCTGCACAGATGATTTCTCTGCCTTATCTATCTTGATTATGGCTCCAGCCGGACATACCTCCGAGCATTTCGTACATTCCGGACGGCAATAGCCCAGTTCGTATGAGGCACGTGGCTGCATTAGCGTGTCGAGATCTGACGATGGACGCAGCACTCCGTTGGGACAAGCCACCACGCATAGCTGACAACCCGTGCAATGCTGGGTGAGATGCTTGATCCCCTGTGCGCCGGGAGGCACTATCGGAGTCTTACGGGCAGGCACCTTCTTATCCTCGATATGGGCAAGACCGCCATCGACAGTCTTCTCCTCAGCCTTCAGTAGCACGGCTGTGCCGACAGCCATTGACGTCACCACGAAACTGCGACGCGACATACCGGAAGCCTCGGCTCCCGACTCCGACGCCACATCCACTTTTCTTCTGCGTGAATATGAGATTGCTCCCTTAGTGCATTTTTCAAGACAATCCATACATGCCACACAACGCGAATAATCAATTCTATGGTTCTTGCTGTCGATACATGCCGACTTGCAGTTGCGGGCACACAATCCGCAACCGTTGCATTTAGTAGTGTCGATTACCGGACTGAACAACGAATATTTCGACAGGAATCCCAAGACAGTCCCCACGGGGCAAATCGTGTTGCAATACGTGCGTCCGTTACGCCACGCAAGGAAACCGAGTATCACCAGCGTAGCCACGGCAATGCCGAACGTCACCCAACTGCGCACCCACACGTCGACCGTATAGAAAGCGTAGCTCTCCCTGCGTGCAGCCCACTCGGCAAGCAGATTGTTGCCGAAAGCCCATATCGGTGAAAGGAGATTCTGTGCAATCCTGCCATACGCGCTGTAAGGCGCAAGGAGTGCAAACAGCGAACCTATGCCTGCAACCGCAGCCACCACCATCACTCCAAGCATAACATATCTCAGCACACTCTTCGCGCGGGAATAAGAATAACGGTTCTTCTTGCTTCTCTTCCCTAACCATCCGAAGATATCTTGCATGACACCTAACGGACATATCACCGAACAATACACTCTACCGAAAAGCAAAGTCAACGCGACCAACGCGATGATAACCCCCACATTCAACGCCATCAAGGCGGGCAAGAACTGAATCTTTGCCATCCATCCGAGCCACGCATGAGCGATGCCGGAGAAATCAAGAAAAAGGAGTGTTATGCAACTGAAAAACACCAGTGCAAAAGTAATTCTGATTTTTCTTAACATGATTTTATAGGTTAGACGATAAGTTTCTGCAAATATACACCTAATAATTCAAATTATCACAATCATTCTCTAAAATACAATAATTCCTGCAACCCAACAAAAAAATAGAGACGCCGATCGGCAGCGTCTCTATCAATTTTTACATACATCTTTATATTTTCAGTTCCTATTTCCCGGCGACAGATGTGCCCGCGCGTCCCTGTCCGTTTAGTTGATAAAGCAGCGAAGGCGTGATGACGGTATGGCGTTTGTCAAAATGTACACCGTTCATCTGTAAGGGAGTCATTACAGTCGCACCCGGGATTTTGCTTATATCTATGCTTTTCATATTCTGAATGGAATAAGAGGGTTATATGTGGATGGTTAAGACGTCTTAACTTCACTTGCCGACGAGGATGCAGCAAACCGTTTGATAAGGAAATCATCAAACCTGTTTATCGCAAGCAACACAACCCCATATACACAGCCAAGTATCACGAAATCCCAGCCAAGCGGGAACACTTGCTTTGTCCAGCCTCCGATAAGATAAGCCACAAACAGGAGCCACAATGTGCATTGCACACACACGCACAACGTGCACCACGTCTTTGCCACAAACTTCTGATACGATATACTCCAGACCGTATAGGGGAGACACAATATGTTGATTGCCGCCAGTGCAGGCAACGTCTGGGGGAACAGTAGCATTGCCATAAGACTGACCGAGAAATACGCCAGTCCCACCTCACTCCATTTCACAATACCCATGAATGACGAGGCTTCCGACTGCGCTATCTCATCGCATCCACCCTCCTCAATGGCCGAGCAGACCGCATTGGCTGCAGCCGTGTGTATACCGAGAGATTTCTGCACAAGGCTCCAGGAGAACCACAGACCCGCTATATCAAATATCATTACAACCCAGGCTGCCACATGGCAATACAGGCCGTCTGCCCACATACCCACGACAAGAAGCACCGGCAGCAGTATGAGTAATGTCCACCTCTTCACTCCCGAAGCAATCTCCGCCACATGATGGCGGGTATATCCTGGCTCGATACTTTCCGAAGAGTCTGACACAAGAAGTGCGACTCCGTTCCAAGCATCCAGAACGGCATCAATTGATGCCTCAAACTCCTTATGCTGGGAAAGATACGTCACCTGACCACCTCCAATTTTCTCCACTATGATAAAACCATCGGGCGTATCGGCAAGAAATGGCACCGGCATAACTGCCAATGCATTACGTCGTTCCTCGGAAGCAACCGATATTCCGGCAGTAGCGACGCCATACTCTCTCAACAATTTCGACAGACCGAACATCGACCGGAATGGCATCTGCGAGAAACGCTTGTCGGAATATAACTCCGTATGGCGCACCCCAAGCACAGTGAGCAAGTCAGACAACAGTGTAGCCATGACGAAAATACCGTTACGTTACATATATTTCTCTATTTTCGCAAGCAACACCTCGCCATCCATCTCTCCTGTCTGACGCCACATCTCCTCTCCATCGCGATAGATGATAAATGTAGGCAACGATTCCACACCCAAATCCTGCGACAGTTTATCATACTCATCAATGTCAAACTGATGGATTGCTACCTGACCGGCAAGTAACTCCTTTATCTGAGCCACCACCGGCATCATTCTCTGGCAATGAGGGCACCAAGACGCATAAAACTCGACAAGCACTGTCGTGGAAGAATTCACTAATTCACTATAATTCATAATACAATCAAGATTAAAAAATTTACTTTACAAGTCACAACGACTTCTCAATATCTAACAATCCAGATTCCTCAGAAGTTCTCATAATTCTACACACCTTGATAATAACAGCGACATCCTCCCAACGTCAGTTCAAAAGAATTATTTAAGTTTCGCAAGTTTTCCAACTTGCTTCACTTAAATGGTTTAAGGTTTAATGTTTATGGTTTATGATCATTAAATTTTGTATAATGAAAAGATTCGTGGATTGTCGTGAATCTTAAACCTTAAACTATAAACTTTAAACCACTGAAGTGCAGCTTGCGAAACTTCAGTTATTTGTTAAGTGATCAGACCAAAGGTCCGATTCCATCGTCCGTGGCTGCTGAGATAATATCACAGCGTACCCACCCCAAGAGCGACGTTAAATCACAGACCGAGCGAGTCGGCTTTCATAAAAAATTTTTGCGGAGCGTTGGTAGGTTGTCATTTTTTTGCTAACTTTGCAATCAAAATAAATGAAATGACGGCAATCTTGAAAAGTCGGGTATCTTTTGAGTCTTGTATTATGCACTCAATTGTTGACGGGAGCCAAAACCTTCCGACATACCTCTTTTTTCAGATTTCAAAATATCAAGGCAACTCATTGATGAGTTGCCTTTTTTGCAATCCTGAAGATAGGTCTGCGTCTGACGGCTCCTCTCCGCTTTTCAATGCCTTTTACCCTCTTAATTTGCAGAGATGAGCAACGACAACACTTTATTGATTACCGGTGCCAATGTATGGTGCGACGATAGTTTCCGACTTTGCGACGTAGTTGTCAGCAACGGAATGATAGTTGAGACCGCTGAGAAAATTGATGCCGATAAATATCCCGGATGCAAGGTCATCGATGCTACGGGGAAGTATCTTGTGCCCGGTCTCGTTGATATGCACGTGCATTTCCGCGAACCGGGATATTCCTATAAGGAGACTATCAAGGACGGTAGCGCGGCTGCCGCTGCCGGCGGCTTCACCACCGTATGCACCATGCCTAACCTCAACCCCGCCCCCGATTCTCCCGACAACCTGCGTCGCCAGCTCGACATTATCAACCGCGATGCCATTGTCAACGTCATCCCCTACGCCACCATCACGCGTAAGCGCATGGGACATGAACTTGTGGATTACGCCACTCTCGCCCCTTACGTGGCGGGATTCTCCGACGACGGCACTGGAGTACAGGATGAGGAGGTGATGCGTGCCGCCATGAAAGGTATAGCTCCCACCGGTAAGATACTTGCCGCCCATTGCGAAGTGGAGGCTCTTCTCAACCGTGGATATATCCACGACGGGGAGTATGCCCGCGCCCACGGACATCGTGGCATCTGCTCCGAATCGGAATGGAAGGAGATAGAGCGCGACATCATACTTGCGGAGGAGACCCACTGCCGCCTCCACGTATGCCACATCTCCACAAAAGAGAGTGTTGAGCTGATACGCCGCGCCAAGGAGAGAGGCGTGCTCGTCACCTGCGAGACCGGTCCGCATTACCTCACTTTCTGCGATGAAGATCTTCAGGAGGAGGGTCGCTTCAAGATGAATCCGCCGATACGTTCGCGTGCCGACCGCGACGCGCTCCGTCAGGGCATAATTGACGGCACAATCGATGCCATAGCAACTGACCATGCCCCTCATTCTGCTGAAGAGAAGGGGAAGGGTCTGGAGAAAAGCGCGATGGGCGTGGTTGGACTTGAAACGGCATTCGCAGCCGTCTACACCACAATGGTCAAGACCGGACTGATCTCAATGGAACGTCTCGTGGAAATCATGTCGGTCAATCCGCGCAAGATTCTTGGTCTGCCATGCTCCGATGGCATAAAGGCAGGGAATCCCGCAGATATCACCATCCTCGACACCGAGACAGAACAGATTGTGGATCCCGCTACATTCCGCACAAAAGGACGCGCCACCCCGTATGCCGGCATGCTGCTTCAGGGGAGCATAGCCGCACTCCTCTACAAAGGGGTACAGGTGCTCTGACGCGAAAGCGGTATCCTTGAGTCATTAAGAATGATTCCTACAGTAAGAATAATTTCTACAGTCAAATAATCCTTAGTCAAAAAAAAAAATGAAACCTTACACAAAAAAACTTGTGCTCGAAGACGGTCGCGAATTTCCCGGTGTCGGATTTGCATCCGACGTCGAGAGCATCGGTGAACTCGTGTTCAATACGTCGATGGTAGGCTACCAGGAGATTCTTTCCGATCCATCCTACGCCGCGCAGATCATCGTCATGACATATCCGCTGATAGGCAACTACGGCATCACTGATGAAGACTACGAAACAAAGTTTCCCTCCATCGGAGGAATGATTGTGAAGGAAAACAACGACTCCCCCTCCAACTTCCGCTACACAAAGACCCTTGCAGAGGTGCTTGATGAGAATAATATCCCGGCAATGAGCGGAGTCGACACGCGTATGCTCACTCGCATATTGCGTGATGCAAACGGATTGCGTGCCATCATCACCGACATCTCCACGCCGACAGAGGAGGCAGTAGCCAAAATCAAGGCAACCGAACGCCCCACCAACCTCGTCAGCAAGGTCAGCTGCAAGAAACGCTGGTTTGCCCGCACCGCCAACTATAAATACGACATCGTGGCAATCGACTGCGGCATGAAATACAATATGGTGCGTAGCCTGAATGCCCACAACTGCAACGTCACCGTAGTTCCCTGGAACACGAGCGCGGAACAGATCATGTCGTTCAAGCCCGACGGCGTGCTCATCTCCAACGGACCAGGCTCGCCCGAAGATGTTCCGGAAGTGGTTGAGACCATCCGTCAGCTCCGTGGCAAAGTGCCTATGTTCGGCATCTGTCTCGGACATCAGCTCATCGCGCTTGCATACGGTGCAAAAATCGGGGCGATCTCTCCCGGACATCGTGGCGGCAACCATCCCGTCAAGGAGCTTGCCACAGGTAAGGTGCTCATCACATCGCAAAACCACGGATATGCAGTCATTGAGGAATCGCTTGCCGACACCCCTCTGAGAGCTACTCACATCAACCTGCTCGACAACACCATCGAGGGTTGCGAATGCCTTGAAGACAAGGTGATCTCCGTGCAATTCCATCCGGAGAGTGCGCCCGGTCCGCAAGACTCAATATATCTCTTCGACAAATTCATCCGCATGATTCCGGAGATTAAGAAATGATTGCAGGTAAATAATTATTTAAAAGTAGAAGATAATGCCAAAGCGTAAAGATATAAAGAAAGTGATGGTTATCGGCTCCGGACCGATAGTAGTAGGTCAGGCTGCCGAATTTGACTATGCAGGCACCCAGGCGTGCACCGCCCTTAAAGAAGAGGGATATGAGGTGGTACTCGTCAATTCCAATCCGGCAACGATAATGACCGACCCGGAGATAGCACATAAAGTCTACATGGAGCCTCTTACGCTCGAATACGTAGCCAAGATCGTGAGATACGAACGTCCGGACGCCATCGTCCCCGGACTCGGCGGACAGACCGGTCTGAACCTTGCCGTGCAGCTCGCAAAGAAAGGTGTGCTCGACGAGTGTGGCGTGGAGATTCTCGGCACTTCGTTCGACAGCATCGAACGCGCAGAAGACCGTGAGCTCTTCAAAGAGCTTTGCGAGAGTATCGGCGAGCCGGTGCTTCCCAGCGATGTAGCCAACAGTATTGAGCATGGTGTGGAGATCGCCGCAAAAATCGGTTATCCCGTGATTCTCCGTCCGGCTTTCACATTGGGCGGCACAGGCGGCGGCTTCGCCGACAACGAGGAGGAGCTGCGCGAACTGATGCGCACCGCCCTCGAGCTATCCCCCGTGCATCAGGTGCTTGTCGAGAAGAGCATAAAGGGATTCAAGGAGATTGAGTTTGAAGTGATGCGCGATGCCAACGACACCGTGATAGCCATCTGCTCTATGGAGAACCTCGACCCTGTAGGAGTCCACACAGGCGACTCAATCGTGGTGGCTCCGGCACAGACGCTCACCAACAAGGAGTATCAGCTTCTGCGCGACAGTGCGCTCAAACTTATACGCGCATTGAAAATCGAGGGTGGTTGCAACGTGCAGTTTGCCCTTGACCCACTCTCTTTCGACTATTACCTCATTGAGGTCAACCCGCGAGTGTCGCGTTCATCCGCACTCGCATCGAAAGCATCCGGCTACCCTATCGCACGCGTTAGCGCGAAAATAGCAGTGGGACTCCATCTCGATGAGATAGATCTCGGACACGTGCCCGCAAGTTTCGAACCGACAATCGACTATGTGGTGACGAAAATCGCACGCTTCCCGTTTGACAAATTCACCGATGCCTCCAACGAACTCGGCACACAGATGAAAGCCACGGGTGAGGTGATGAGCATCGGGCGCACTCTGGAGGAGTCTCTGCTGAAAGCCGTGCGGTCGCTGGAGACAGGCGTATGCCACGTCCATCACAAGAAATTCGACACCATGCCGACCGAAGAGATGCTTGACTACATCAAGAAGGCAACCGACGACCGCATCTACGCGCTCGCCGAACTGATGCGCCGCGACATCGACAACGGTCTTATCTACAACCGCACGAAAATCGACATGTTCTTCCTCGATAAGATCAAGAATATCGTAGATTTTGAGAAGGTGATAAAAGAGAATCCTTTCGACATCAACGTGCTCCGCGATGCGAAGGTAATTGGATTCAGCGACAAATTCATCGGTCAGCTGTGGGGAGAGAGCGAATCCGGCATCTATCTTCTCCGCAAGAAGCATGACATACGTCCCGTCTATAAGATGATAGACTCCTGCGGTGCGGAATTTCATGCCCGCACGAATTATTTCTATTCATCCTACGAATGGGAAAACGAGTCAATACCGACCGACCGCCGCAAAATAATCGTGCTCGGATCCGGTCCGATACGTATCGGTCAGGGCGTGGAGTTCGACTATTCCACCGTGCATGCCGTATGGACCATACGTCAGGCAGGCTTCGAGGCGATAGTCATCAACAATAACCCTGAGACTGTATCAACCGACCACACGACAGGCGACAAGCTATATTTTGAGCCGCTGACGGTGGAAGACGTGATGAACGTCATCGACCTGGAACGTCCGGAGGGTGTCATCGTCTCACTTGGCGGACAGACAGCCATCAACCTTGCCGAACCCTTGGCGGCTCTCGGCGCACCGATAATCGGCACCGACATCACAGCCATCAGAAACGCGGAAGACCGAGGATGCTTCGAAGCCATCATGGAGAAGCTACAGATACCTCAGCCCGAAGGTGTGGCTGTAACCAATATAGAGGATGGAGTGAAGGCAGCGGAACGTATAGGCTATCCAGTGCTTGTGCGACCCAGCTACGTGCTGGGCGGACGCGCCATGCAGATAGTAAGCAACGAGCATAAGCTGCGCCAGTATCTTCAGACAGCCGTCGAGATCAACGTGGAGCATCCCGTGCTCGTCGACAAATACATCATGGGTAAGGAGCTTGAGGTGGATGCCATCTGCGACGGTGAAAACGTATTCGTGCCCGGAATAATGGAGCATGTGGAGCATACCGGAGTACACTCCGGCGACTCCATCAGTGTCTACCCCACTTTCAGCGTCAGTCCGAAAGCGAAACAGACAATTCTCGACTATACGGTGCGTCTCGGCAAGGAAATCGGCATAAAAGGTCTTTACAACATACAATTTATCGTAGATAGTAAGGAAGACGTATACGTGATTGAGGTAAATCCACGTTCTTCTCGTACAGTGCCATTCATTTCGAAGGCCACCGGAACGCCATTGGCACACATCGCCACCCTCGTCATGCTGGGTCACTCCTTGCGCGATCAGGGCATTGACCGCCTTTATCCGGAGGAGAAGAAACGATGGTTCGTGAAGACTCCCGCCTTCTCCTTCGCCAAGCTGAGAGGCGTGGATTCCTATCTCTCCCCGGAGATGAAATCCACGGGCGAGGCTATCGGCTACGACAAGTCGCTCAAGCGCGCACTCTACAAGTCGCTTCAGGCTTCCGGAATGACCGTGGCGAACTACGGTACCGTGTTCGTCACCATCGGCGACTCCGACAAGCAGCGAGCCCTCCCGCTGATCCGGCGTTTCTACAAACTCGGATTCAACATCGAGGCAACGAAGGGCACCGCTGAGTTTCTCCGCGCAAACGGCATACGCACCCGTCTGCTCCACAAGCTCAGCGAGGGCAGTTCCGACATCATCGACTCCCTGCGCCAGGGTCACGTCAACTACGTCATCAACACGATGGAGCTGAGTGCCGACCATTCGCACCACGACGGTTATCATATCCGTCGCGCCGCCGTCGACAACAACATCACGGTCTTCACTTCGCTCGAGACTGTGGAAGTACTCCTCGATGTGCTTGACGACATCACGATGAAGGTCTCCACTATAGATGCAGAAGATTAACCTTTAAATATGAATATCAAAAATAATTATACAGTCATCAGCAATCGACGTCTCACCCATAAGACGTGGGTGATGACGCTTTGCGGCGACACAGGCATGATCAATGCTCCGGGACAGTTTGTCAATATTGCCATACCGGGCAAATATCTTCGCCGCCCCATCTCGATATGTGATTATTCCCACGAGCGCGGAGAGGTAGTGCTTCTCTATGACGTGGTGGGTGAAGGCACCGGAGCCATGAGCGAGATGCGCCCGGGCGACACCGTAGACATGCTCAATGGTCTTGGCAACGGATTCTCCACCGACAGCGGAGCACGCCGTCCACTCCTGCTCGGTGGCGGCATAGGATGCGCCCCACTCCTCAATCTGGCACGCACCCTGAAACGCCTCGGTCAGGAGCCTGTGGTAATTCTCGGATATAACACCGCAGCCGACTCTTTCGGCATGGAGAAATGGTTTGAGGAGATCGGAGTGGAGGCTTACATCGCCACTGTAGATGGCTCTGCCGGAACAAAGGGATTCGTCACCGATGTTATCCGCGAGAAGGGTATCTCCGGTGATTATTTCCATGCTTGCGGGCCGATGCCGATGCTCCGCGCTTTATGCCAGGGTCTGGATATTCCGGGCGAGGTCAGCATTGAGAGCCGCATGGGATGCGGATTCGGCGCGTGCATGTGCTGCAGCGTGGAGGCTGCCGACGGAGCAAAGAGAATCTGTAAGGACGGACCGGTGTTCAGAAAGGAGGAACTGATATGGAAATGAATCAAACTGCAAAAGATCTAAAGGTGACGCTCAGCGGAGTGACGCTACAGAATCCGGTGGTGCCAGCCTCCGGCTGCTTCGGCTTCGGATATGGCATGGCTGAGTTTTATGACATCGACATACTCGGCTCCATCTCCTTCAAGGGCACAACACGTGACGCTCGTTTCGGCAACCCCCTCCCACGCGTGGCGGAGTGCAGCGCCGGACTCATCAACTCTGTCGGACTTCAGAATCCCGGCATAGATACCGTCATCGCCGAGGAGCTTCCCAAGATGCGCGAGACATTCCATCAGCCGATCATCGCCAATATCAGCGGTTTCTCAATCGATGAATACGTGGAATGTTGCGAGAAGATAGATAAGGAGGAGCAAGTTGCAATCATTGAGCTTAACGTGAGCTGTCCCAACGTGCATGGCGGAGGCATGAGCTTCGGCACATGCTGCACCTCTGTAGCTGAAGTGGTTAAGGAGGTGAAAAAGGTTATCACCAAACCCCTCTACGTCAAACTGACCCCCAACGTCACGGATATAGTCTCCATCGGACAATCCGCCGTGGAAGCCGGAGCCGACGGACTATGCCTCATCAACACTCTCTTGGGTATGCGAATCAATCTAAAGACACGCCGTCCGGTCATCGCCAACCGTATGGGTGGCTTCTCCGGTCCGGCAGTCTTCCCTGTGGCTGTGCGCATGGTCAATCAGGTGGCACATGCCTGCGGTGTACCCGTGATCGGGTGCGGCGGTGTCTCATCCGCCTCTGACGTGATCGAGATGATGATGGCAGGCGCGACAGCCGTGGAAGTGGGTGCCGCCAACCTCGTCAACCCGTATGCCTGCAAGGAGATAATCGAGAATCTTCCCATCGAGATGGAACGTCTCGGCATAGACTCTCTTTCCGAGATAATCGGTATAGTCTGATATCTACAACCAACAACAACAATAACCCCTATCCTATACACTGGAAATATGAATGCAAAAGATGTAATAATCGCCTGCGACTTCGGCTCTGCCGATGCTTGTCTCGCTTTTCTTGACAAATTCAAGGATGAGAAGCGCAAACCTTTCCTTAAAATCGGTATGGAGCTTTTCTATGCTGCCGGTCCGGAGATTGTAAAGGAATTGAAGAAACGCGGTTTCAAGATTTTCCTTGACCTCAAACTTCACGACATACCCAACACTGTGAAAAAAGCCATGAAGGTGCTTTCCGGTCTTGACGTGGATATGGTCAACGTGCATGCGGCAGGCACAATCGAGATGATGCGTGCAGCCATTGAGGGACTCACCCGCGAGGATGGCACACGTCCGCTTCTTATTGCCGTCACCCAGCTTACCTCCACATCAGAGAAAGCCATGCGTGAGCAGCTTCTCATAGACGCAAGCATCAACGACACCATCGCCAAGTATGCACAGAATGCCAAAGAGGCAGGTCTTGACGGCGTGGTATGCTCCCCCCTTGAGGCAAGCCTCGTGAAAGAAGCTTGTGGCAACGATTTCATGACCATCACTCCTGGCATACGTTTCGCCGACTCGAAGGCAGACGACCAGGTGCGCATCACCGATCCCGCCAAGGCACGCGAAATCGGCTCCGACTATATCGTGGTGGGACGTCCTATCACAGCAGCAGAAGATCCCGTAGCCGCATATCACCGTTGTGTGAAGGATTTTCTTGCAATCGATCTTGATTGATCAGCGTGTAGTCATCAACATGAGATTCGTTTCACGTGTTTCATTCGTTTCATTTGTTTCACGTGTTTCACGCGTTTCACGCGTTTCATTCGTTTCAAACGTTTCATAATTCATAAAAAACAAACAATGGAAACAACTGCAAAAAAAGTAGCAGCCGAACTTCTCGGCATCAAGGCTGTATTTCTCAGCCCCGCAAAACCATTCACATGGGCAAGCGGCATAAAGAGTCCGATTTATTGTGACAACCGTCTTATCCTCACCGCTCCAAAGGCGCGCAAGGTAGTGGAAGAGGCTATCGCCGCCACTGTGCGTGAGAAATTTCCGGAGGCAGAAGTACTTATGGGCACGAGCACTGCGGGCATCGCCCACGCAGCCTGTGCAGCATGGATCCTTGACATGCCGATGGGCTACGTGCGCGGAGGTAATAAGGACCACGGACGTGGCAACCGCATCGAGGGTAAACTTGAAAAGGGACAGAAAGTGGTGGTGATTGAAGACCTCATCTCTACAGCAGGAAGCTGCATCGAGGTGGTTGAGGCTCTTCGTGAGGCAGGTGCAGACGTGCTCGGCGTGGTCAGCATCTTCACCTACGGTATGCAGAAAGGTCTTGACCGTCTTGCAGCAGCCAACGTCACCAATTATTCACTCTCTAACTTCAACACTCTCTGTGAAGTGGCAGTGGAAGAGAACTACATCACTCCCGAGGAGGAGGTGCGCCTGAAGAAATTCATGGCAAATCCCTCTGATGAATCCTGGATGGCATGAAACACCTGATTGACCCCACCGACCTCTCCAAGCAGGAGCTTGAGGAGATCATCGACCTTGCCCTCGATATAATCGACAACCGTGAGAAATATTCGGAAAAATGCAAGGGTAAGAAGCTCGCCACGCTTTTCTATGAACCCTCTACCCGCACGCGCCTCAGTTTCACCGCTGCAATGATGGAGCTTGGCGGCAACGTGCTCGGTTTCTCCGATGCCAAGAACTCATCGGTGAGCAAGGGAGAGACGTGTGCCGACACGACAAAGGTGATAAACTGTTTCGCCGACATAATCGCCATGCGTCACTTTGAGGAGGGTGCTGCGACAGTCTCCGCGATGAACTCCCGCATACCGGTGATCAATGCCGGCGACGGTAGCCACAGCCATCCCACCCAGACGCTGACCGACCTTCTGACCATCAAGCGTGAGATCGGACGCTTCGACAATATCACCATCGGATTCTGCGGCGACCTGAAGTTCGGACGTACCGTCCACTCACTCATCAAGGCGTTGTCTCGCTACGAGGGTGTTAAAGTGGTGCTGATCGCTCCGGAGCAACTCCGTCTGCCTGACTATATGAAGCAGGAGGTGTGCGATATGCACGGTGTGCCGTATAAGGAGGTAGACACTATGGAAGAGGTAATGGGCGAGCTTGACGTGCTCTACATGACCCGCGTACAGAAGGAGCGTTTCTTTGACGAGGATGAGTATGACCGTGTGAAGGATTTCTTCGTACTTGATGCGGAGAAGTTGAAGAGTGCGCGTCCTGAGATGAGAATCCTGCATCCGCTGCCACGCGTCAACGAAATCAGCGTAGACGTTGATGCCGATCCGCGTGCCGCATATTTCCGTCAGGTGGAGAATGGCAAATTCGTGCGTATGGCTCTCATCGTGAAGCTCCTTGAATGGGCAAACGACCCGACTAAGACCACAGAGCTTGTGCCGAAGGATGCAGTGCGCAACAAGTTTATCTGCCGCAACAAGCGTTGCATCTCGAATATGGAAGTGGGCGTAGACAGTCTATTCCGTCCGGCACACGACCATTCCGGTGATTACCGTTGCGTATATTGCGAGTCAAAACCGAAATAAGCCAAAACGACACTTATTCGCAAAATAAGCGTACAGAAAAGGCTGCCGATTCACATCGACAGCCTTTTTAACTTTCTAACTAACCTAACATCATGAAACGATTTTCTGTAATTATAACACCCGCTATTGCCATTCGGTTCATCAACGAATAAAAAAATAGAGTATTAAACTCTATTGAATAAATTTTAATTCCCCCACCTCCGAAACATAATCTTGCATGGAGTTTTGAATTTCTTGTTTTGGGGATTTCATATAAAAATGATGTATTGACCAATATGCCAAATTAGCCTTTTTCAGAGGATCGTACAAGTCTAAAATAAACTGTTCTATTGTGTATGTCAAGATTTTGAAGTAATTTTGCGATATGAATCAAGAGAACCAGAATATAGAGCATAAGCGTATCTGGAAAGACGAATATCTGAAATGGGTATCCGGATTTGCCAATGCTCATGGCGGCAAGATATACATTGGCATTGACGATGATTTGAGTGTTGTTGGTGTGGACAGACTCCATCAGCAACTGGAAGATATTCCCAACAAGATTATCAACAATACCGGAGTTTTCCCAGAAACCAATCATCTCGTGATGGATGGCAAGGATGTAATTGAGATTATAATTGACCCATCAGGAATGCCGATCTCTTACAAAGGTGTATATTATTTTCGTAGCGGTGCTACAAAGCAAGAACTTCGTGGCAACGCTCTGCACCAATTTCTCTTGAAGAAAATGGGATTGAATTGGGAGGATATACCATGCGATGGCACAACTATTAATGATATCGATAAAAGTGCCATCGATTACTTTTTGGACCATGCCATAAAGGAGGGTCGCATGGAGGCGGACTCACGAGAATCCTCAAAAGAGGAAGTTTTGTCAAATTTAGGTCTTATAAAAGGTGGTATTCCTACAAACGGAGCGGTGTTGCTATTCGGCAAATATCCACAACGTCGATTCGTCACATCAGGTTTTAAGATTGGCAGATTTGGCACCGATGATGCAGATTTGCTAAACCAAGATTTGATTGAAGGGAATTTGATTCAGATGACAGATAGAATTATTCAAGTGCTGAGCAGCAAATATCTTATCCGTCCGATTCATTATGAAGGTCTACATCGTAAAGAGCCACTGGAAATACCGGAAGACGCATTACGCGAGATAATATTCAATAGTATAGTCCATAAATTGCAAATCGGCACATGGAATCAGATGAGCATATATGATGATCATATCCGCTTATGGAACGAAGGTGCTCTACCTGAAGATTACACTGTTGAAACCCTTATGAGCAAACATACTTCCAAACCTCGCAATCCCAAAATGGCTCAAGTGTTCTATCGTGCCGGATTTATTGAAGCATGGGGACGTGGGTACGAGAAAATAATGAGGGAATTTGACAAATTACATCTTTCCTATCCTTCATTCACTGTTGAACAAGGAGGTGTAACAGCCATTATTCCACGAGAAATTTTCGTATCTATACGAGGCGACCAGAAACCGACCAGAAACCGACCAGAAACCGACCAGAAAACCGACCAGAAGAATCGTATTGTAGAACTGTTAAAGACTCATCCTACAATTTCACGTTCAGAGTTAGCAATAGAACTCAATATCCACGAAAGCAGTGTAAAACGGCGTTTGGAAGCCTTAATGAAAGAAAACCGTATCAAGCGATATGGACCCGACAATGGAGGCTCATGGAAAGTGATTGAGTAAAGAGGGCAAGCTGCACCACTTTGATAAAGGGGATGCGTTTGTCTGTGTCGGTCATGTGATGCAATATTTATTCCATATAAAATCGGGCACCATAAAGGATGCAGAAAAGGCTGCCGATTCACATCGACAGCCTTTTTAACTTTCTAACTAACCTAACATCATGAAACGATTTTCTGTATTTATAACATCCGCTGTTGCCATTCGGTTCATCACCGAATGAAAAAATTTTTGAGAATATCACATATCTTCCGACCTACATCACACAATTTCTATAAAATCACTGCATTTTTTGCATTTTAGGTATGGAGAAGTTCAACATATACATAGAGCATATTAAGCCGGTGTTTTGGTGGGAACTATGTGTGAGCAAAATACTTACAAATTGGTTAGACACTGTCTGACCAATTTGTAAAGATTGATTCCATAAAAGACAGACAGGGTCTGCCCTTTGGGGTCAAATTCAGCAGATACCATCCGCTGAATTGGAGTTGGTTCAAATCCTTACAGCCAATCTTTCTTAGTCATACATGGAGCATATAGAGCCAGAGTTTTGGTGGGAGGCTTCCGGATGCAGAAAAGGCTGCCGATTCACATCGACAGCCTTCTTAACTTTCTAACTAACCTAACATCATGAAACGATTTTCTGTAATTATAACATCGACTGTTGCCATTCGGTTCATTAAGTGGTGATTTTTTTTGATATTTTTCCATCACTTTTTCTATCTGTTTAATTTATTTTTAGTTAACTTTGCAAACGAAGTTATCTAAACTTCATTCAACCATTTTTATGATTGTTATTTTCTAAACTTAATTGCCAATCTTATAAACCTAAGCACCATGCAGAGTATGTCTCATAATAATGAATCAAAACCGTTACAAGGATTTTTCAGAAAATATCGTAATGTCCTTTATTGTATAGCCGGTATATTGGGAGTCGCTTTGGTGATATTCCTTATCGTATGGCTAAGTGATTATTTGGGGGTAGAAATAGATTACAGTACTTTCCTGACTCCTGTAATAACCATTATTATACTTATGTTGATAACAAAACTTGGGAATCTTGATCAATATTGGTTTTGCCGCAGGATAAGGATGATTGATCCAAGTGTGGAGACTCATGTAAGCAGTTTTCGCCAAAAAGCAAAGAAGTATTCTTACCATGATGAAAGCACTGATTCCATTTTTGTATTACAAAGGCAGGAGAAACAATTTATTGTAATGAAAACTCTCTGGCTTTCCCCTACAGATGCGGAGAATGAGGGACAGAGACGTGTGGAGCACCTCAAAAACGTCCTTAAAAATTCAGGAATAAAGGCCACCTGCCATTTCATGAAAGAGAATGTGGGGATACAGATCAATCTTGTGATCGAGATGAATAAACGTGATGCCGACAGAAATACGATAGATATTTTGAAGAAAATTCTTTCTGACGAGGAGAATAAGAACTACCAAAAATGCTATTATTTCCGGAATAAGAATAACGACACCTCTTACCTCGCTGAAATTTACAAAGGCAGCCCCGTGCGAGCCATATATATGACTCCACAAACGACTGAAATCTTAAACAGTATCTTTGATCCAGATAATTTGTCAAAAGAATTTAACAAAAAGATAGATGAGGGAATAGATGTATTCAACGACAAGGGATCATCTATGATTACAGAAGAGGAGTTTGAAAAAGTGATGCCACCTCTTCAGATAAAGGATGACTCCACTGCTTTCGAATATTTATTTGAACTATTCGAGAATTATGTGGAATATCCCTCGCCAGGAGACCACCATGCCCTAAGCAAAGATATAATGACGACAATCAATTATCTCTCTGATCATGGATTAATCAAAGAATTGGTATCATATTCGGATGAATTTTATTCCCCGGAGATTTGTAATTGGGTTGCCGACTATCTATATCCGGTCAATCCTCAGCTAACCTTTGAGATATTGAAGGAATTTGCACAAAACGCGGATGCTGATTCAAGCATCCTTGCTTCGGATTTACTCAATAAGTTGGATTACATCTCATATAGTAAAAGGGATTTGTAAATTATAGCAACACGAATCCATAAACGCAGAAAAGGCTGCCGATTCACATCGACAGCCTTCTTAACTTTCTAACTAACCTAACATCATGAAACGATTTTCTGTAATTACAACACCCGGCAGCATGGATGGTTCATTGAAGTTGTCATTTTTTTGAAAAAATTTTCCCACAAGATTAATTTCTCGTTTCTCATCTGATCAGATTTTTCATTTCCTGTCAGATCAATTTCTCAAAAGCCATACGTCCACCCTGCGGATAGCGCACCTCCCCACAATAGCAGAAGCCCCTTTTCTCCAACAGTATCAGCATCGCCCTATTGTCGAAATTTGTGTCTACACGAAAACTACTGATGCCCCGCTCCGCAGCCTGCACCTCCACCATCTTCATGAATCGGCTTGCCACACCTCTACCCTGCGCGGATTGTGCCACGGCAAGACGATGAACCACAACGTAGGGAGAATCAGAGAGCCATTCCCCATCAATATCATCGTAGGCACTCTCTCCTGTAAACACCATAGCCCCGTATGCCTCCACTATGCCATCCGTCTCAATCACATACGCATTCCCTGCCTTTATATCCGACAATACGTTGGATTCCGATGGATACGTCTCTGTCCACTGGCACTTACCCTCTGCCATCATCTTCTGCGCCGCATCTCGCAAAATGCGTGTGGCTACAGCCACATCCCTTAGTCCGGCAGGACGAAAAAGATAATGTCTGCCTAATCCTGTCAAATTCTCCATATTTTCCAATATTTTTTATTTTGCAAATATACTCCATTTCAAAAAAATTAGAAAAAAAATATCAATGTCGGTGTAACATTTTTCTCATTTGCGAGTCGTTATATCAGAAAGGGAAATGAAGTTGTCTAAACTTCAATACATCCCCCTATGATAGTTCAGTATGTGCAGGTTAAATCTGACACAACCGGACATAACAGGAATAACACTGACAGATGAACGAAAGCCGGTTCAAAAATTGCGTGATGCCGCTCCATAAGACTCTATATGCCTACGCCCTCACCATCCTGCGGAATGAGAGCGATGCGGAGGATTGCATCCAGGAGGCTTTCACCCGTCTGTGGGAAAATCGGGGACGCCTTTCTGAAATAGAAAATGTGGCGGGCTATGCCACCGTGACAGTCAAGAATATTGCGCTATCAATGGTGAGCCGTTCGCGCCCTGCCTTTGATGCCATCGACGGGTCAATACCCGACATAGCGGACAGCGCTCCGACCCCATCGTCATTGACAGAGGCGAAAGACGATCTGGAGAAATTGCGCAATATGTTGCAGTCTCTCCCTGCCAACCAACGACGGGTGCTGACACTCAACGGCGTAGGCGGTCTCTCTTCTTCCGAGATACATCACGCCACCGGGCTATCTGAAGATAATATCCGGGTGCTGCTCTCGCGCGGACGAAAGAAACTTCGCGAACTCTTCTCTAAAATATAAACTCTCTTACCTCAACATATAGGAATATGACAGAACATGATCTTAATACCGTCAGACATCTGACTGAAAAATTTTTCAACGCCACTATCTCAGAAGCTGAGATGAGTCTGCTTGACAAATATGCCGAGAGCATATTGTCTGGCAAGGAGAACGGTGTTATGCCTGACAGGATGCTACTCAACGACCTTAGCGTAGTCGCAGCACTCCATCAGCTTAACCTCCGCACTCTTGACAATCTCTCAGCCCAGACGCCGCCCGGACTTGAAGCAAGACTCGAGAAACATATTTCCCGAATCTCTGCCTCAAGCCGGAAACGGAAATGGCGACTCGCCGCCACATATTCGGGCGCGGCAGCTGCAATAGCGGGGATAATTCTCACAATCGGTCTTCCATCCCGGCAACCCTCATTTCCTGACACTAATCCACTGCCGGCTTCAGGTCAGCTTGCGGCTGTAGCCTCTACGCCTACTGCCGAAGAATCACACGCAATTGATCCGACAACTATCACCGTTGCTGCTCCGGGCAATGCGTCTGTGAGAATACAATATAAATCCATACGCAAGGATAAGAAAAAGACGACGAACGTAACGACTGAAAACCTTAAGGCAGAGACAAAGACCCCACTTCCGGAACCCCTCTCTCTCCCACCCAACATGAAGATTCCGGATTTTACAGAGCCTGTAGCTGAGATACGTCCCATGCTGGCAGCCGCAATCATAGACCCTTCGGAGATAGTCATGCAACCGCTGACCACCCTCAGCCAGACGGTGAGCAATGTCTATGAATCTGTCGACATCGTGTCTTCTGCCTTTGCCGGGATAGCCGATGCCTTTGAGATGGTTAATTCCTCTCTTGCCCTTCTCTCTCCGGAGGAGCATGCCTCTATCCCTCAACAAGCGAATTAAGATTAAAAATATTACGATATGAAGAACCTACTCAAGATTTTTATACTCATAGCCATGAGTTGCTTTTCAATTTCGGCTTTTGCCGGCAGCCCGCAGAAATATTTCGAGAGCCTTGCATCAGACCCGGAATTCGACTATACCTACATCTCTCCCCTCATGCTGCAAGCCATGGGCGACACCCCTCTTTCCCATGAAAACTATGGCGGTCTTCCTGTGTCAAGCCAGAATCTGAAGTGTATCGAGACAATCTCCACATACACCGGGGGCACCAATGAATCTCTCTGGAAAATCATAAAGAGAATCAAGAACGACAACAAACTTGAGACACTGACCACCAAGAAGAAGGATTACTACCGTTATGACGTTTTCGCACGTCTTTCCGGGGATAAGAAATACGTGACCCATCTCCTTGTCATCACTCAGAACGGAGGGGAAAACGTCAGCGTAGTGTATATGGAAGGGAAGATTCCACTTGGATCAATCAATTATTCCCTTAACGGCTGATTGAAGTCTCTAAATTTCAAAGTTTCAACAATCTTGAAGTTTCGATAATTTCAAAGTTTTTCGACAATTTTATTGTCGAAATTAAATCCTACCAATTAAACCTCTCCTCAAAAAATTTGTCTAAATTATCATCATAGAGTCATAATGCAGGCGTCGGCCTCCCACCGATGCCTGTTATATTTTCATAACCGATTAAGACCCGCAACCTAATGAAAAGACATATCATTAATTTCATATTGGCAGGTGCCGCCCTAATCTCCGCCTCATGTTCGCAAAAGAAAACGGAGCTTGAGATCTCCCTTTCCGACAAATTCGAAGGGCAGACTGTAGAACTCATCAATTTCCTTGACTCAACATCGATAGCCACAGCTACTGTAGAGAATGGGAAGGTACGACTCAGCGAACTCCCGTCAGAGCCGGTATTTGCCTCCGTCCTCATTGACGGACGCACGCGTGCATTCTATATCACGGAGCCGGGACTCGCCACTCTCAACGACAGCACCTCGACAGCATCCGGCACTCCGCTCAACGACAGCTTTGCCAAGATGCTCAGTAGCCTTGACTCGTTGGAAAATCTCGACGATGCTGATGCGTATGTAGAGTTTGTAGAGAAAAGCTATAATGATAATAAGAAAAATCCCATCGGTTCGTATTTCGGCATCGAATGGCTGAAGTATGCAGACTATAATAAGGTGGACAGTCTGCTTGCGGAAGCACCTGTGAATCTAAAAGAATCGTCAAAGGCGAAATATTATCAGAACTTCGCCAAACTGCGGGCGGCAACGGCTCCTGGTCAACCATTCGTGGATTTTGAAGGAGAAACCATCGATGGCGTGAACACAAAATTCTCTTCATTTGTTAAACCGGGTGTATTCACTCTCGTAGATTTCTGGGCAAGCTGGTGCCCCTATTGCATAAAGGAGCTTCCGGAAATGTCGGCTCTCTATGAGAGATGGAAAGATAAAGGGCTCGAGATAGTGGGGGTGGCGGTAAGAGACACTCCTGACGATTCGAAGGCAGCAGTCAACAAACATAATATCACCTGGCCCGTAATCCTGAACACGCAACGACGACCATACGACATATATGGATTCTCCGGCATACCTCACCACATGCTGATAGGTCCCGACGGGAAGATTATATCGCGCGATGAATCGCTACAACAGATAGATGCCCGTCTTAAAACAGTCTTGGATAACGGTGCAAAGTAAACAAGACAAACTATGTTTTTATCTAAGAAAAAAAACACACCGACACCCTACGGCGAAAGATCGCTAAACAGTCTTATTGAAAAATCAATAAGAAACAATTGGCAACTCATGGCATTCTCCGATCTCGGAGGCGTGAGCTTCAAGTTTTCTGAAGTGGCAGAACAGATAGGCAAGCTGCACATAATCTATCGGGCTGCCGGCATCAAACCCGGCGACAAGATAGCTATCTGCGGCAAGAATTCCGCATCATGGGCAGTGATATTCATCAGCTGCCTGACGTATGGGGCGGTGGCAGTGCCTATTCTCCATGAGTTTAAGCCGGAAAATATACAAAGTCTCGTCAATCATAGCGAGGCTCGCCTGCTCTTCACTGACAAGCAGATTGCCGACAGACTTGATTTCAATGTGCTTAAAGGTATTTCTGCGGCATTCTATATCTCGGAGGAGGGTCTCGCCTTCTCCAACAGTAAGAAAATTGAGGAGACACGCAAGGAGATCAACGCCCTTTTCGGAGAGGAATATCCGGAAGACTTCTCCCCTGCCGACGTCAATTATTACCGCGACAGTCCGGAAGATCTCGCCGTCATCAACTATACATCAGGCTCAACCGGCACCCCCAAAGGGGTGATGCTCCCCTTCCTCAGCATCTGGAGCAACATACGATATTCCATCGATGACCTTAACTTCCTTAAGCCGGGAGACGGTATGGTCAACATGCTTCCGCTCGGACACCTGTATGGCATGGTTATCGAGATGCTGCATCCATTCGTGAAAGGATGCCATTGCAATTTCCTCACCAAAGTGCCCTCACCCAAAGTGCTTCTCTCGGCATTCTCACAGGTGCGTCCGAAGCTTATAATCACGGTGCCGCTTGTGCTTGAAAAGATCATAAAGACAAAAGTATTCCCAAAGATACAGACCCCCACCATGAAGTTTCTTCTGAAACTTCCGATCATCAACACGAGGATATATTCCAAGATAAGGGCTAC
Organism: Muribaculaceae bacterium Isolate-037 (Harlan); assembly: GCA_003762615.1. GTDB lineage: Bacteria > Bacteroidota > Bacteroidia > Bacteroidales > Muribaculaceae > Lepagella > Lepagella muris. Next base: position 47,279 of record RIAZ01000025.1, on the reverse strand, counting down.
GCTTATCAACGTGTTTGGCGGGCAGGTGATTGAGATCATAATCGGTGGCGCACCGCTTAATCCCGACGTGGAGAAATTTCTCAATAAAATCAAATTCCCTGTCACAGTCGGTTACGGCATGACTGAATGTGGTCCGCTACTGACGTATGCCCCGCCGACGGAGACGCGCCCACACACCGTAGGCAGGATAGTCGACAGGATGCAGATAAAGATTGACTCGCCTGATCCTGCAAATATCCCGGGGAATATCCTTGTCAAGGGCGACAACGTTATGAAAGGATATTATAAGAATGAGGATGCCACAAAGGAGGTGTTTCCTAATGGCGACGGCTGGATGAACACCGGAGACATGGGCACAATCGCCCCCGACGGTCTTATCTCAATCAGCGGACGCAGTAAGACGATGATTCTCGGTCCGTCGGGACAGAACATATATCCGGAGGAGATCGAGCAGAAGCTCAACAATATGCCATTGGTGGCAGAATCCCTCGTCATTGATGATCATGGTAAGCTTGTGGCTCTAATTGTGCCCGACATGGATGCTGCCGAGGCAAAGAAATTGACGAAAGCAGATATCGATAAGGTGATGGAGGATAATATCCGCGAGGTCAACAAGCAGCTTGAATCATATAGCAAGCTCAGTGCCCACCGCCTGATGGATAAGGAATTTGAGAAGACTCCCAAGAGAAGCATAAAACGCTTCCTATACCAAGTATAATACTTGCTACGAACGCATTATATGGGATCGGCGTCGCAGAGTTCATCTGCCACCGATTCCAGCACATGGAGAATCTCAAGGTTATCAAGGAAATATGATGGTATGGCGGAATATCCGAGTATCGCTCCAATGATATTCCCGGCAATTGCTCCTGTGGAATCGCTGTCGCCGTCATGATTGACTGCGCACACCACGCATTTCTCAAAGTCGCCCACGTGTCGCATCACTGAGAAGATGGCTATGGCAAGTGCCTCTTCCGCTATCCAGCCTTGTCCCAACTTACGAATGGCATCCCTCTCGGGTATATCTGATTTTGCGAGCGACATGGCACGATGGATAATAGCAGAAAATTCAGCCATTATCTTTGATTCGTCGTCATAATATTTTTTCAGCATTATCAGTCCGCCCTCCACTATCCATTCAAATTCAAGACGGCGGATATTTGACTTTCCGATACAGTCTCTGACCGTGGTGGCAAGCAATGCCGACGCGTAGGTGCTCATCCGATGATGATGTGTTATCTCGGCTGCCATGCCGGCAAGACGCGCCGTATCCTCATAGTCATACAGATCGGAATGGGCAGCACAAAAAATGCCGACAGGTGCTACTCTCATCACTCCTCCGCAACCTTTAGAGTCATTGCGATGATTTATGCCTGCCCGTATATTCTCAAGAGCGTTCAGGCAAGTGATGCCCGGAGCACGCGCCACCCAAAGCTCATCCACATGAGAAAGACGGCTGTCGGGCAGATCCTCCTGTGTCCCTCTTTGAGTGGTCAGCCAATCCAGATAAGATTTCTCAATATACGGCATCAACTCCTCGATCATGCCGAATTCCGTGGCTATTATTCCATTGCAAAGACCCTCTTGCGTGAAGAGCGACATCTGTGTGTCGTCGGAAAAACGCGCCATACCACAAGCGTCAGTCACGTAACGGGTAATACCTTTTTCTCCAAACCTTTCGATAATTTCCTCCAACGAATCAAACTCGACTGCATAGCCGAGTGCATCGCCGACGGCACCACCTACCAAAGCCCCCCGGCACTTATCTTGTAATCTTGAATATTCCATTTCCACTTGTCGGTCGGATCTACGACCCTTGTTTCCTCCGGCATTCACTTACCGGAATTCTTCTTCATTTCATTAGCATACGAGCGACACCATCCCTTGATTCCACAGTTTCCGCACTCCGGCTTACGCGCCTTGCATACGTATCGTCCGTGCAGTATCAGCCAATGATGAGCTTTCGGCACCACATCGCCGGGTATATGCCTCATCAGAGTTTTCTCTGTAGCAAGCGGAGTCTTGGAATTATTGGTAAGACCGATTCTGTTGCTTACCCTGAACACATGAGTATCCACCGCCATCGCTGCCTTGTCCCATACTACGGAAAGCATCACATTGGCAGTCTTACGTCCCACCCCGGGCAATTTCATAAGACCCTCTATGTCGGAAGGCATCTCTCCTCCGAACTCCTCCATCAGCACTTTCGCCGCCCTGATGAGATGACGAGTCTTATTATTGGGGAATGTGACGCTTTTTATAAAATTGAAAACGTCTTCTTCAGAAGCCGCCGCCAAAGCCGCCGCATCCGGATATGCTTCAAAGAGCGGAGGCGTCACGATATTGACCCTCTTGTCGGTGCATTGGGCGGAGAGTATAACTGCGAGAAGCAGATGAAATGGAGTGTCGTAATGCAACTCGGTTTCCGGAGAAGGCATATTCTCCGAAAACCAAGCAATCACTCCGTCATATCTCTCTTTTAATGTCATTTTTCGCATCAGATTTCCGGATTTACCGGAGCATACATATCTATCAGCGTGCAGACTCAAATTCGGCGAGGAAACGTACGTCGTTCTCGCTGAACATTCGCAAGTCCTTGACCCTATATTTCAGATTGGTGATGCGCTCGATGCCCATTCCGAATGCATATCCGGAATACACTTCGGGATCGATGCCACAGGCCTTAAGCACGTTGGGATCGACCATGCCGCATCCGAGAATCTCCACCCAACCGGTGCCTTTGCAGAACGCGCAACCCTTGCCACCACAAAGATCGCAGCTTATATCCATTTCCGCAGATGGCTCTGTAAACGGGAAATAAGAGGGACGGAGACGTATCTTTGTCTCGGGACCAAACATCTCCTTGGCAAAATTAAGGAGCACTTGCTTCAGATCTGCAAACGATACGTTCTTATCGATATACAGACCCTCCACCTGATGGAAGAAGCAGTGGGCACGTGCGGAAATAGCCTCGTTACGGTAGACTCTACCGGGGCAGACGATTCTGATTGGGGGCTGGGTCTTCTCCATCACCCGCGTCTGAACGGAGGAAGTGTGCGTGCGGAGAAGCACGTCGACCGGATTACGTGAGATGAAGAAAGTGTCCTGCATGTCGCGGGCAGGATGATCGGCGGGGAAATTCAAGGAAGAGAACACGTGCCAATCATCCTCAATCTCCGGACCTTCTGCAATCGTGAAACCCATTCCCGCGAAAATGCGGATAATATCGTTCTTCACGATTGAAAGCGGATGGCGTGAGCCTACCGGCAACAACGTCTCGGTTCTTGTCAAGTCAACGGCTGCCGCCTCTTCGTCGGCATTAGCGGAAAGACCCTCTTTCAGACTGTTTATCTTTTCAGTCACAAACGTCTTCAATTCGTTAAGTTTCTGTCCGAGCTCGCGCTTGCTTTCTGCCGGCACATTTCGGAAATCAGCCATAAGAGAGGATACCACCCCTTTCTTGCTCAAAAACTTTATACGGAGATCCTCCACCTCCTGCGCTGTAGCAGCCGTAGCAGCAGCCGCCTCTTCTTTTATCCGATTTATCTTATCTATCATTGCTGTTCTAATTGTCAAGTCGCCCCATCGCCAGGCATAGCAGGCTCTCAAAGAGGGCAAATTCTCTTTATTTCGCGAAATTACAAAAAAATATTGAATTTATTGTATCAAAGAAACCACTTTCAATGTTAAATATAATAGAAGTCGTATAGAATCGGTTCAATCTTGTTCCACGGACAGCCTAAAAGATTCCACCATACCCCTTATGCAGACTTCATTTATAATCATCATTAATAAAAATTTTTTAATAAAAATCTTAAACCACTTATCAAAATGGACAATCAAGACAATTGCAAATCATCAGGCAAGAGCGTGTTCAACTTTTCCACCTCCACGTGCGGACTTCTGATCTGTATCGGTCTGCTGCTTCTGGGCGTCCAAGTACGCAAAGGACTTTCCAGCATCTCCGACAACCAGCGCGTGGTCACTGTCAGAGGTCTTTCCGAACGAGAGGTAAATGCCAACAAAGTGACTTGGCCTATCGTAAGTAAAGAGGTGGGCAACGACCTGCCATCCATCTATGCCAACATCGAGCGTACCAACACTGCCATCCTGTCGTTTCTGAAGACCAACGGCATCAAGGATTCCGAAATCTCCATAAACGCGCCCCAGGTAATCGACCTGCAGGCTGACCGTTATAATTCGCAAAGCATACCTTTCCGTTATAACGTCACTAACGTAGTGGTCGTCACCTCCTCTCAGGTGGAACAGGTGCGTAAACTTATCGAACGCCAGACGGAGCTTCTGAAACAGGGTATCGCAATCGTTGCAGGCGACTATCAGTATCAGACTACATACGAATATACCGATCTCAACAGCATCAAGCCGACAATGATAGCTGATGCCACGAAAAATGCCCGTGAGGCAGCCAACAAATTTGCTGATGATTCAGAAAGCAAGCTCGGCAAAATCAAGACGGCATCACAGGGACAGTTCTCGATTGAGGACCGCGACCAATACACACCCTACATCAAAAGAGTGCGCGTAGTCTCGACGATTGTGTATTATCTTAAGGATTGATTCTGAGTTTTGACTGATAAATCATGATGGATCATGTTTTATCATGGTGAATCATGATTTATCATGTTGTAACATGTTGAATCATGTTATATCATGATAATTCTTTCTCTTCTCCCCTAAAAAACAAGGACCGGCGGAAATTCCGTCGGTCCTCATTTTTATCGCTTGTCGCTATTTTATCCTACTACCAGCTCTTCCGGATTGTCAGTGAGCTGGAGTGCGGCATATTCATCTTTGTTTGCCACCACCAGTCGGTTGTATTCTCTCAGACCGGTACCGGCAGGAATCAGGTGACCGCAGATGACGTTCTCCTTCATACCCTCAAGATTATCGGTCTTACCGTTGATTGCAGCCTCGTTGAGCACCTTGGTGGTCTCCTGGAATGAAGCTGCCGACATGAAGCTCGATGTCTGAAGTGCTGCACGGGTGATACCCTGAAGAATCTGCTCTGATGTAGCCGGAACTGCGTCGCGCACCTGCATCACACGCAAGTCCTTACGCTTAAGAGCTGAGTTCTCATCACGGAGCTTACGGACAGTGATAATCTGACCGGCAAGATACGTAGTGGAATCACCGGCATCGGTAATCACCTTCTTACCCCAGATATTGTCGTTCTCCTCCATGAACTCAAGCTTATCCACAACCTGCTGCTCAAGGAATTTCGTATCGCCCGGATCAAGGATATTCACCTTACGCATCATCTGGCGCACAATCACCTCGAAGTGCTTGTCGTTGATCTTCACACCCTGCATACGGTAGACGTCCTGAACCTCATTCACGATATAATCCTGAACGGCTGTCGGACCCTTGATATTGAGGATGTCGGCAGGAGTGATATGACCGTCGGAAAGCGGAGTTCCGGCACGCACGAAGTCGTTCTCCTGCACAAGAATCTGCTTAGACAGCGGCACGAGATATTTCTTCTCCTCACCGAGTTTGGAAGTGACGGAGATCTCACGGTTACCACGTTTGATCTTTCCGAATTTCACCTCACCATCGATTTCACTCACCACTGCAGGGTTGCTCGGATTACGGGCCTCAAAGAGCTCGGTCACACGCGGCAGACCACCGGTGATGTCACCGGCATTACCTGCTGAACGAGGAATCTTAACGAACACCTCACCCGGAGTGAGCACCTCACCTTCGTTGATGAGCAAGTGAGCACCCACAGGGAGCGAATATGTGCGCACGAGATTACCGCCATTGTCATAGAACTCAGCGGCAGGCACTTTCGTTCTGTCTTTTGACTCGATGATGATCTTCTCACTGAGGTTGGTGCCCTCATCGCTTTCGGTGCGGAACGTGACGCCTTCATCCATGTTCTCAAATCTTACCTGACCACCCTCTTCCGCTACGATCACAGCATTGAAGGGGTCCCATTCGCAGATCATATCGCCGACGTTGACAGTATCGCCATCCTTGAAATAGAGTTTCGAACCGTAAGGTATATTTGCAGTAGTGAGTACGATGCCCGATTTCGGCTCAACGATTCTCATCTCAGCCATACGACCTACGACTACATCTACACCATCCTTATTCTTGACAGTACGTAGCTCATCGATCTCAAGTTTACCCTCATATTTTGAAGTGACGTCCTTGATAGCCGCAACGTTGCTCGCCACACCACCGACGTGGAATGTACGGAGTGTAAGCTGCGTACCCGGCTCGCCGATAGACTGAGCAGCGATGACGCCGACAGCCTCACCCTTCTGCACCATACGGTGGGTAGAGAGGTTACGACCGTAGCACTTGGCACAAACACCCTTCTTCGACTCGCAAGTGAGCACCGAACGTATCTCAACAGATTCAATCGGAGATTTCTCTATGCGGTCAGCGGCAATGTCGTTGATTTCCTCACCGGCAGCCACGATGACCTCATTGGTATATGGGTCGATAATGTCATGCACCGACACACGACCGAGGATTCTCTCGCTGAGAGAAGCCACAACCTCCTCGTTGTTCTTTATCTCACGACATTCAAGACCACGCAGAGTGCCGCAGTCCTCCTCATTGATGATCACATCATGAGCGACATCGACAAGACGACGAGTCAGATAACCGGCATCCGCCGTTTTCAACGCAGTATCCGCAAGACCCTTACGTGCACCGTGGGTAGAGATAAAGTACTCAAGCACTGACAGACCCTCCTTGAAGTTAGCAAGAATCGGGTTCTCGATGATCTGACCACCCTCGGCACCGGCTTTCTGCGGCTTAGCCATAAGACCACGCATACCGGAAAGCTGACGGATCTGGTCCTTAGAACCACGGGCACCGGAGTCAAGCATCATGTAGACAGAGTTGAAGCCCTGCTGGTCTTCCTCCATCTGCTTCATCAGAGTGTTTGCAAGCTTGGCGTTGACGTGTGTCCAGATATCGATGACCTGGTTATATCGGTCGTTATCACCGATAAGACCCATTGCATAGTTATTGAGCACCTCTTCAACCTGAGCATAACCCTCAGCCACATATTCCTCCTTCTCCTTCGGGATAATAACGTCGCCAAGGTTGAACGACAGACCACCACGGAATGCCATCTTGTAACCAAGGTTCTTGATATCATCAAGGAACTGGGCGGAACGTGTCACACCACAAGTCTTGATCACCTTACTGATGATCGTGCGGAGTGATTTCTTTGAGATAATCTCATTTACGTAGCCAATCTCCTTAGGCACAAACTGATTGAAGAGCACACGACCTACAGAGGTGTTCTCCTTCATCACTTTCACCGGATTACCCTCCTCATCCACATCATCAACAAGGACAGTGACGGGGGCATGAAGAGTGACCTTACCTTCGTTGTATGCAATCTCAGCCTCCTCAGGACCATAGAACTTGGTGCCTTCACCCTTGTCACCCTTACGGAGTTTAGTGATGTAGTACAGACCGAGAACCATATCCTGCGACGGCACGGTGATAGGCGCGCCGTTGGCGGGGTTAAGTATGTTGTGGGCACCGAGCATGAGCATCTGTGCCTCAAGAATAGCCTCATTACCGAGAGGGAGATGCACAGCCATCTGGTCGCCGTCGAAGTCGGCATTGAATGCCGTACAAGCCAACGGGTGCAGCTGGATAGCCTTACCCTCGATCATCTTGGGCTGGAAAGCCTGGATACCGAGACGGTGCAGAGTCGGGGCACGGTTGAGCAACACGGGATGACCCTTCATCACATGCTCAAGGATATCCCATACCACAGGCTCCTTCCTGTCTACGATTTTCTTCGCGCTCTTCACCGTCTTCACGATGCCGCGTTCAATCAGCTTACGGATGATGAACGGCTTGTAAAGTTCGGCAGCCATGAGTTTCGGGATACCACATTCATGCATCTTCAGCTCCGGACCTACGACGATAACCGAACGAGCGGAGTAGTCGACACGCTTACCGAGAAGGTTCTGACGGAAACGACCCTGCTTACCTTTAAGGCTGTCGGAAAGAGATTTCAACGGACGGTTGACATCGCTCTTCACGGCAGATGCCTTACGGCTGTTGTCGAGCAACGAGTCGACAGCCTCCTGAAGCAGACGCTTCTCATTACGGAGAATCACTTCAGGCGCCTGAATCTCGATAAGACGTTTCAGACGGTTGTTGCGGATTATCACACGACGGTAAAGGTCGTTCAAGTCGGAAGTGGCGAAACGTCCGCCATCAAGCGGCACGAGAGGACGAAGCTCCGGCGGAATCACGGGGACTGCCTTGAGCACCATCCATTCCGGCTTATTCCTGTCGGCAGAAGCGAGGAATGAATTGACCACCTGCAGACGCTTCAGGGCCTCTGTCTTTCTCTGCTGCGAGCCGTCGATGTTTGCCTTATGGCGCAATTCGGCAGCCAGACGCACGAGATCGATATCCTTCAGAAGATCATATACAGCCTCCGCTCCCATCTTTGCCACAAACTTGTTGGGGTCATCGTCAGGGAGAAGTCTGTTCTCCTCAGGAAGATTCTCCTCAATCTCGAGATACTCTTCTTCAGTGAGAAGGTCAAGTTTCTCCCTGCCTGAAGGACCGGGATTGAGGACCACATACCGCTCATAATATATCACGGCATCGAGTTTCTTTGAGGGCAGACCGAGCAGATAACCAATCTTGTTGGGGAGCGAACGGAAGTACCAGATGTGAGCCACGGGCACCACCAGTTCGATGTGTCCCATTCTCTCACGACGCACTTTCTTCTCCGTCACCTCCACACCGCAATGGTTGCAGACAATGCCTTTATAGCGGATTCTCTTATATTTACCGCAATGGCACTCATAGTCTTTCACCGGACCGAAAATCTTCTCGCAGAAAAGTCCGTCGCGTTCCGGCTTGTATGTGCGGTAGTTGATTGTCTCAGGCTTCAGCACCTCACCGCTACTCTTGGCCTTGATCTCCTCCGGAGATGCGAGACCAATAGTAATCTTGGTGAAGTTGCTCTTTATCTTGTTGTCTTTTCTTAAAGCCATATTGTGTTTGTCTCCTTCTTGATTTCTGAATTATTCCAGGGTGATGCTCAATCCCAGACCGCGCAACTCATGGAGAAGCACGTTGAGAGATTCAGGTATGCCGGGGTTAGGCATCGGGTCGCCCTTGACAATAGCCTCGTATGCCTTGCTACGTCCGGTCACGTCGTCACTCTTGATAGTGAGAATCTCCTGAAGGATATGAGCCGCGCCGAATGCCTCGAGCGCCCACACCTCCATCTCACCAAAACGCTGGCCACCAAACTGAGCCTTACCACCGAGTGGCTGCTGAGTGATCAGAGAGTACGGACCGATAGAACGGGCGTGCATCTTATCCTCAACCATGTGTCCGAGCTTAAGCATATAAATTACGCCTACGGTAGCCGGCTGGTCGAAACGGTCGCCGGTGCCTCCATCGTAAAGATAGGTCTTGCCATAGCGTGGTATGCCGGCCTTGTCAGTCCATTCGTTCAGGTCGTCAAGACTCGCACCGTCAAAAATCGGGGTGGCGAATTTCTCACCGAGCTCACGTCCTGCCCATCCGAGAACAGTCTCGAAAATCTGACCGAGGTTCATACGCGAAGGCACACCCAGCGGGTTCAGACAGATATCGACGGGAGTTCCGTCCTCAAGGAACGGCATATCCTCCTGACGCACCACGCGCGAAACGATACCCTTGTTGCCATGACGGCCTGCCATCTTGTCGCCCACACCGATCTTACGTTTCTTGGCAATATATACCTTTGCCATCTGCATGATTCCCGAAGGAAGCTCATCACCGATGGTAATATCAAATTTCTTTCTACGCAATTCGCTGTCAATCTCCTTCGACTTACGCAAATAATTAGTGATAAGCTTCATCACCATATTATTGATGCGATCATCATCAGTCCACTTGCCAAGGTTGACAGTCTCATAGTCGATATTGCCGAAAGTCTGATCAGAGAAACGTGCTCCTGTAGGGATTATGTCAACTCCGATAAAATCCTTCACGCCTGCTGACACCTTACCCTTGAGAAGATTCTGAAGCTTGCCTACAAGAATCTCCTTAAGTTCTGCCTGCTTCTCCTCATACTCCTCGTCAAGTTTGGGAAGCTGAGCGTTGGCACTCTTCTTGTTCTTGCTCTTAAGCGTGCGGGAGAACAGGTTCGTGCCGATCACGACGCCCTTAAGAGAGGGGGAAGCCTTTAGAGAGGCATCCTTCACGTCGCCTGCCTTGTCACCGAAGATAGCACGGAGAAGTTTCTCTTCCGGAGTGGGATCACTCTCACCTTTAGGCGTGATCTTACCGATCATGATATCGCCGGGCACCACATGGGCACCGACGCGGATAATGCCACGCTCATCAAGATCCTTAGTGGCATCCTCGCTCACGTTAGGAATATCGCTCGTGAGTTCCTCCATACCGCGCTTGGTCTCCCTGACTTCAAGGGAATACTCGTCGACATGCACGGAAGTAAGGATATCCTCACGCACCATGCGCTCGTTGAGCACGATAGCATCCTCATAGTTATAACCCTTCCAAGGCATGAACGCCACCTTCAGGTTTCTACCCAAGGCAAGCTCACCCTTCTCTGTGGAATAACCCTCTGTCAGGATATCGCCGCGCTCCACACGCTGACCCACCTCGCAGATAGGACGGAGGTCGATCGTGGTGCCCTGGTTGGTACGGCGGAACTTAGGAATCTTATATTCCTTTGTAGCCGGCTCAAATTCCACGTAATCCTCATCCTCGGTGCGGTCATACTTGATTCTGATGACAGTGGCATCTACGAATTCAATTACGCCGGCACCCTCCGCCATAATCTGAGTGCGGGAGTCGCGGATGAGCTGTCCCTCGATACCGGTGCCAACGATAGGAGCCTCGCTACGCAACAAAGGCACAGCCTGGCGCATCATGTTAGAACCCATCAACGCACGGTTAGCATCATCATGCTCAAGGAACGGGATAAGAGAAGCCGCAATTGAAGCGATCTGAATAGGAGCCACATCCATAAGATTCACCTCTTCAGGCGTAACAATCGGGAAGTCAGCCTCGAGACGAGCCTTCACGCGATTATTGATGAATGTGCCGTCATCGTTAAGGGGAGCGTTGCCCTGAGCAATCATCTTACCCTCCTCGATTTCAGCCGTCATATAGACCACCTCATCATTATTGATATTGACCTTACCATTCTCCACCACACGGTAGGGAGTCTCGATAAAGCCAAGATTGTTGATCTTAGCGTATACGCAAAGAGAAGAGATCAGACCGATATTAGGACCCTCAGGCGTCTCGATAGGACAGAGACGACCGTAGTGGGTGTAGTGCACGTCACGCACCTCGAAACCGGCACGCTCACGCGACAGACCGCCGGGACCGAGAGCCGACATACGGCGTTTGTGGGTGATTTCTGCCAACGGGTTGGTCTGGTCCATGAACTGCGACAATGCGTTTGTTCCGAAGAACGTGTTGATGACCGAAGATATGGTCTTCGCATTGATAAGGTCAATCGGCTTGAAGACCTCATTGTCACGCACGTTCATGCGCTCACGTATTGTGCGAGACATACGGGCAAGACCCACACCGAACTGGTTGTAGAGTTGCTCGCCTACAGTACGCACACGACGGTTGCTCAAGTGGTCGATATCATCTACATCGCTCTTTGAGTTGATAAGCTCGATAAGATATTTGATGATCGCGATGATATCCTCACGTGTGAGCACCTTCACGTTGTCGGGCGTGTCAAGACCAAGCTTCTTGTTGATTCTGAATCGACCGACTTCCCCGAGGTCATATCTCTTCTCCGAGAAGAAAAGATTCTGTATCACCTCACGTGCAGAAGCGTCGTCCGGTGGTTCGGCGTTGCGCAACTGCCTGTAGATATATTGAATTGCCTCTTTTTCAGAGTTAGAAGTATCTTTCTGTAGCGTATTGAATATGATGCTGTAGTCAATTGCGCTGACATTCTCCTTTTCGAGCAGAATAGTCTTCGCCCCGCTTTCAATAATAGCATCGATATTGTCGTCAGACAATTCAGTGCCACGGTCCACTACAACGTCATTACGTTCAATCGACACCACCTCACCGGTGGCGCTGTCACAATAGTCCTCAAGCCAGCTCTTTACGATACGTCCGGCAAGTTTACGTCCGACCGCCTCTTTCAGATTCTGCTTGGTGACTTTAATTTCCTCAGCAAGGTCAAAAATCTGGATAATGTCCTTATCGCTCTCAAGACCGATTGCACGCAACAGCGTTGTCACGGGCAATTTCTTCTTTCGGTCGATATAGGCATACATCACATTATTTATGTCAGTAGCAAACTCAATCCAGCTGCCCCGGAACGGGATAATACGCGCCGAATAAAGTTTTGTACCGTTAGCATGGGTGCTCTGTCCGAAAAAGACACCGGGCGAACGGTGAAGCTGGGATACGACAACGCGCTCCGCACCATTTATCACAAACGTGCCCTGCTCGGTCATATAAGGGATTGTGCCGAGATACACGTCCTGAATCGTGGTGTCGAAGTCCTCATGGTCTGGATCCGTGCAATAAAGCTTCAACTTGGCTTTTAGAGGCACGCTGTAAGTAAGGCCTCTTTCAAGACACTCGTCGATCGTGTATCTGGGAGGATCGATGTAATAATCGAGAAACTCCAATACGAAATTGTTGCGAGTATCAGCAATTGGAAAATTCTCCGCAAACACCTTGTAAAGACCCTGGTTCTTTCTATCTTCAGGCGGGACGTCGAGCTGCAAGAAATCCTTGAACGACTTCAGCTGAACCTCAAGAAAGTCAGGAAACGGTAGCGGATTCTTTATCGATGCGAAGTTTACGCGCGGTTTTTCGGTTAAATTTACTGACATTGGGGTTGTTGTTTTCTGTAAAATTTACTCCTTGTGAGAAGTGAATAGGCATATCCACATCTGCAACCCGTTGATGAGCAAATACTTCACCAATAAGTGCAAATGAGTATCAAATATGCCAAAAAAAGGTTAAGAACGCCACTTCTCGCGCGTTCTTAACCTATTTTTAGGATAAAGATTTACTTATTTGAGCTCAACTTCAGCACCAGCCTCTTCAAGCTGCTTCTTCAGACCCTCAGCCTCAGCTTTGGGAAGACCTTCCTTAACGACACCGGGAGCGCCGTCAACGAGAGCCTTAGCCTCTTTCAGACCAAGACCAGTGAGCTCTTTCACGAGCTTCACAACAGCGAGCTTGCTTGCGCCAGCTGCCTTCAAGATAACGTCGAAGTTAGTCTTCTCCTCCTCAGCGGGAGCTGCTGCTGCAGGACCAGCAGCTACTGCCACAGCTGCTGCGGCGGGTTCGATGCCATATTCCTCTTTGAGGATCTGAGCAAGTTCGTTTACTTCCTTTACGGAAAGATTAACCAATTGTTCTGCAAATGCTTTCAAATCTGCCATTGTAGTATTTCTTTTTATTATTTTTTACAAAATTAGTTTTCTTTGTTAGACAAGGTCTCCAATATGCCATGAAGCTTGTTGGCGCCGCTCTGAAGTGCGCTGATAACGTTCTTGGCAGGGCTCTGGAGAAGAGCGACAACGTCGGCGATAAGCTCGTTCTTGCTCTTGATATTGCTGAGGGTGTCTAACTGTGCCTCACCAACATATACAGATTCCTCTACGAATGCACCCTTCAGCATAGGAAGAGTGTCGTTCTTCTGACGGAATTTCTTGATCAGCTTGGCAGGCGCATTGCCTGTGTTGCTGAGAAGAAGGGTTGTCTCTCCGTGAAGAAGATCGTAAAGTCCGCTATAGTCTGTCTCGCTGGCTTCGAATGCTTTCTTAAGAAGAGTGTTCTTAACGCAAAGCATCTTGATATCGTCCTTGAAACATGCACGACGAAGAGCGCTTGTCCTCTCGGCATTCAGACCTGAAGTCTGCGTCAGGTATACGCACGAGTATTCACCAAGTACGTTACCAATCTTTTCAATGATGAGTGATTTATCTTCCTTTTTCATTTCGTCTTCTTTTTAGCTTATTCAACCACAGACTTGGGTTCCACTTTTACGCCGGGACTCATTGTGCTCGAAAGATAAATACTCTTGATATATGTGCCCTTTGCGGTGGCAGGTTTCAATTTCACGAGTGTATTGATAAACTCCTTAGCATTGTCGCGCATCTGATCTGCAGTAAAGCTTACCTTACCGATAGAAGCGTGAACGATACCGGTCTTGTCAACCTTGAAGTCGATCTTACCCTGCTTAACCTCACGCACAGCCTTAGCGACATCCATAGTCACTGTACCGCTCTTGGGGTTAGGCATAAGTCCGCGGGGACCGAGGATACGGCCCAAGGGACCGAGCTTGCCCATTACAGACGGCTGAGTGATGATGACATCAACATCTGTCCAACCACCTTTGATTTTTGCGAGATATTCGTCAAGACCAACATAGTCGGCGCCAGCCTCTTTGGCAGCAGCCTCAGCATCAGCCGTGCAGAGCACGAGCACGCGAACCTGCTTACCTGTACCGTGGGGCAGTGAAACCACGCCACGCACCATCTGGTCAGCCTTACGGGGGTCAACACCAAGACGCACGTCAATGTCGAATGAAGCGTCAAATTTAGTGAAAGTCACTTCCTTGACCTTCTCAGCAGCTTCGGCGAGAGTATAAGCTTTCCCGGGTTCAATCTTCGACAAAGCCAACTTTTGATTTTTTGTCAGTTTTCCCATTTTTGAAGATTTTTAAATGTTTTCGGGGAACGCCCCTTTAACGGTGATACCCATGCTTCTCGCTGTGCCGGCAACCATGCGCATTGCCGAGTCTAAAGTAAAACAGTTCAAATCAGGCATCTTGTCTTCTGCAATAGTCTTCACCTGATCCCATGAAATCTCCGCTACCTTCTTACGGTTAGGCTGTGCAGAACCGCTCTTGAGCTTTGCAATCTCCTTGAGCTGAACCGCTACCGGCGGTGTCTTCACGATAAAGTCGAAAGACTTATCAGTGTAATAAGTGATTACAACCGGTAATACCTTTCCTGCCTTATCTTGGGTACGGGCGTTGAATTGCTTGCAAAATTCCATGATATTGATGCCCTTCGAACCCAATGCGGGTCCTACTGGAGGCGACGGATTCGCCGCACCACCCTTTATCTGCAATTTGATCTGTCCAGCAATTTCTTTAGCCATTGTTATTATTATTTTATTAGTTTGTGCAAGTGAGCCGCCATCGCTGAAATGCGTAACATCATTTCACTCAGACTCGCTCTACCTGCGAATTTTCCAACTCGAGGTCGGTGGGACGCCCAAATATCTTGACTTCCACCTTGATCTTCTTCTTGTCGGCATTCACCTCACGGATGACTCCACAGAATCCGGAGAAAGGTCCGAAATTAACTTTCACTGACTCTCCTACTATATATTCCTGCGAATTGTCTTCCTGGGGAGAACGCAAGTCATCAGCCGCGCCCAACATTCGCATAACCTCGCTTTCACGCAAAGGTTCCGGCTGGCTGCTCTTGCTGCGCCCACGCAAAAAATCAATGACATTAGTCGTGTTTCTTAGTTCGTAAATTACTTCTCCCGTCAGATTTGCCTCTACAAAGACATAGCCGGAATAAAGATTACGCTCCTTGAGCACTTTCTTGCCATTGCGCGTGGTGTAAACTTTCTCTGTAGGAATCAATACCTGCGAAACATACTCGCCAAGCGACGTGTTCTTGATTGCTGCATCCAGAACCTCCTTGACCTTTGCTTCCTTACCTGAAATGGCACGCAGTACGTACCATTCTTTTTTATTTTCAGCCATTGAGCTACTACATTTTAAAGTTTAAAAACTGATGCTGTATATTAGTTCCATCAGAAGATTAAAAATCTTATCAACAACCCAAATAAACACAGCGATGATGATGGAAGCTATCAACACCAGCACTGAGCTATTGATAAGCTGTTTCTGAGTTGGCCAAGAAACCTTATAGACAAGTTCGTCATAAGATTCCTTTATGTCGTTCATTAATTTCATATTACATCTGATTGGCACGGGAAGAGAGGCTCGAACTCCCGACACCTGGTTTTGGAGACCAGTGCTCTACCGACTGAGCTATTCCCGTAGATAGGGGGTCTTCATTTCAGAAGACCCCATTATTGTTTTTTGTCCAATCAAGCCTTACGGATCTCTTGATTAGTCATCGATTACCTGAGTGATCTGACCTGAACCTACTGTACGGCCACCTTCGCGAATTGCGAAACGAAGACCCTGATCGCAAGCTACCGGAGTGATGAGCTTAACCTCAATCTCAACGTTATCGCCAGGCATTACCATCTCTACACCTTCAGGAAGAGTAATCTCACCTGTCACGTCAAGTGTACGGATGTAGAACTGAGGACGATATTTGTTGTGGAACGGAGTGTGACGACCACCTTCCTCTTTCTTCAAGATATAAACCTGAGCCTTGAAGTGATCGTGAGGTTTAACCTGTCCCGGGTGGCAGATTACCATACCACGCTTGATCTCGTCTTTGTCGATACCACGGAGAAGCAGACCTACATTGTCGCCAGCCTCACCCTGGTCAAGAATCTTACGGAACATCTCAACGCCTGTAACAACTGATTTCTTATCAGCGCCAAGACCAAGAATCTGAACCTCATCACCTACCTTAACAAGACCTGCCTCGATACGACCAGTAGCAACAGTACCACGACCAGTGATTGAGAACACATCCTCAACAGGCATAAGGAAAGGTTTATCGATATCACGCGGAGGAAGCGGAATCCAGTTGTCAACTGCATCCATGAGTTCCATCACTTTCTCCTCCCACTGAGGCTCACCATTGAGAGCACCGAGAGCAGAACCACGGATGATAGGAGTCTCATCTCCATCATAGTCATACTGAGAAAGAAGGTCGCGCATATCCATCTCAACGAGCTCGAGCATCTCTTCGTCGTCAACCATATCACATTTGTTCATGAAGACAACAAGACGCGGTACGTTCACCTGACGAGCGAGAAGGATGTGCTCACGAGTCTGAGGCATCGGACCATCAGTTGCGGCTACTACGATAATAGCACCGTCCATCTGAGCAGCACCGGTAACCATGTTCTTAACGTAGTCGGCGTGTCCCGGGCAGTCAACGTGAGCATAGTGACGTTTTTCAGTCTGATACTCTACGTGAGAAGTATTAATAGTAATACCACGCTCTTTCTCCTCAGGAGCATTGTCGATAGAATCGAATGAACGGAGCTCAGAAAGACCTCTTTTACCAAGCACAGTTGTGATGGCTGCAGTAAGCGTAGTCTTACCATGGTCAACGTGACCAATAGTACCGATGTTTACATGCGGTTTAGATCTTTCAAATTTTTCTTTAGCCATAAGTTTTGCTAGTATTTATTGTTGATTTATTCCCTTTTGCAAGGAGAGGTATTAAATTATTCGGAGAGATTCAGAGCCAATGGCGGGATTTGAACCCGCGACCTCTTCCTTACCAAGGAAGTGCTCTACCCCTGAGCTACATGGGCAAGTTTGGAGCGGAAGACGAGGTTCGAACTCGCGACCCTTAGCTTGGAAGGCTAATGCTCTACCAACTGAGCTACTTCCGCATTTCCCTCTGGAAACTCCATTTGGCGTGGGCGAAGATGGATTCGAACCACCGAAGGCATAAGCCAGCAGATTTACAGTCTGCCCCATTTGACCACTCTGGTATTCGCCCTTATTCTTTTGAGCCTCTTGTCGGATTCGAACCAACGACCCCGAGATTACAAATCACGTGCTCTGGCCAACTGAGCTAAAGAGGCTTATTTCAGATTTCGTTTGTGTGTCATTCCGAAATCCGAGTGCAAAGTTACTGCTTTTTTCTGACACTCCAAATTTTTTCGCAACTTTTTTTCAACAAAATTTCAAAGAGATTGCCGATAAGAAGCATTTTTAGTCCACAACGCATTATCTATCAAAGAAATTCGAGAGAAATATTTTTTCTTGTATTTCTCTCGAATTTTTCATCTTTCAGATACGCCCGACCCCTAAAAAACTACATTTTCACAACCCGGACGTTACTTAGTGTCATTCCACTGTCACGGATTTAGCAAGATTTCGGGGCATATCGACGTCCTTACCCTTGTTGATGGCTATATAATAGCTGAGCAGCTGAAGGGGTATGCTCGTTATGATCGGGCTGAGACATTCCGGCACCTCCGGCACCTCAAGCACGTGATCCGCTATGTTGCGTATCACCGTGTCGCCCTCCGTCACAATCGCGATAATCGATCCGCCACGTGCCTTCACCTGCTGCACGTTGTTGACAATCTTCTCATACAGGTGGTCATTCGGAGCTATTATGACGCTCGGCATCTCAGCATCAATAAGCGCGATGGGACCATGCTTCATCTCCGCTGCAGGATAGCCTTCAGCGTGGATGTAGGAGATCTCCTTCAGCTTAAGCGCGCCTTCGAGAGCCACAGGATAGCTGTATCCTCGTCCGAGATAGAGGAAGTTGCGGGCGTATGTATATATTAAGGAGAGACGTTCTATCTTGTCGTTAAGCTTAAGCACCTTCTCCACATACGACGGGATCTTATTGACAGTCTTCCCTATCTCCTCGATCTCCTCCGGCGACTTGGTGCCTTTGAGCTGTGCGATAGCGGCTGCAAGGAGAGTGAGCACCATCACCTGCCCCGTGAACGCCTTTGTGGAAGCCACACCGATCTCCGGACCAACGTGGATATACGTACCGCTGTCGGTCTCCCTTGGTATAGAGCTGCCGACCACGTTGCTTATGCCATACACAAACGCACCCATGCTCTTGGCTATATTTATTGCCGCCAGGGTGTCGGCAGTCTCGCCACTCTGCGAGATGGCAATCACGATGTCGCGCTCATCAAGCACCGGGTTGGAATATCGGAACTCACTGGCATATTCCACCTCTACCGGGATACGACACATATCCTGAATCAGATACTTCCCGAGCAGTCCGGCATGCCATGAAGTGCCGCACGCCACAATCACCACCCTCTTCGCATTAAGAAACTTCTCGGCATTATCCATCACTCCGGATATGATTATACGCCGTCCCTTCTCCGCTACTCTTCCTCGTATGCAATCCTTCAGAGTCGAGGGCTGCTCGAATATCTCCTTCAGCATAAAGTGAGGATATCCGCCCTTTTCAAGCTGGGAGATGCTGAGTTCAAGCGTAGTGACGTCGATTTTCGCCTCCTTATTCTCAAGAGTCACAAGTTTAAGAGGTTCGCCGCGCTCTATTATCGCCACTTCCTCATCCTTCAGGTAGACACACTCCTTAGTGTACTCCACAAACGGGGTGGCATCCGAAGCCAGGAACATCTCATCCTCCCCTATTCCGATCACCAGCGGAGAACTCTTGCGAGCGGCGATTATACGGTTGGGATGATCCTTCTCTACCACAGCTATAGCATAAGCGCCAACCACCTGCTTCAACGCCTCCCTCACTGCATCAAGAAGACTACAATTATTCTTGATCTTTATATATTCTATCAGCTGCACGAGCACCTCCGTATCAGTCTCCGAATGGAATTTACATCCGTGCTGAGTCAGCGCATCCTTAAGCAGTTTATAATTCTCTATCGTGCCGTTATGCACGAGGGCGAGATTGCCATCCTCGCTATAATGGGGATGCGCGTTGCAGTCGCTGGGTTCGCCGTGGGTTGCCCATCTTGTATGGGCGATACCCGCCTTCGCCTCCAGGTTCTTATCCTTACAGTAATTTTCGAGATTGCTCACCTTGCCCATAGCCTTGTAGACGTTGAGCGAGCCGGATGGATTGACCAACGCTATACCGGCGCTGTCATATCCGCGATATTCGAGACGGTGCAAGCCTTTTATCAACACGTCGTAGACGTTACCATCTCCTATATATCCTACTATTCCACACATAAATATATTGTTGTTATTCCGGCAGCAAATCGTATTTCGCCACCGAGATCATGTTTTATCGTTTGAATCATAAGGCAGGCCAGTCATCACCGTCCCTGTATACGCCACGCAGAAGTATTTGAGCATGACCAATAAGACATGATGCAGCAGAACGGCACTTACTCTAATTTCCAAACGAAATGCCGTATGTTTTATTATATTTAATGTTTTTATATTTGATATGGGAACAGACTTGAGTCCGTGATGGGAATTAAGATTCCCCCGTTCCGGCAGTCGTGACAAGCGGCTGCGACTTTCCTATGTTTGTCCTGGTTAGATTTAAGGCTTCAATCACTTCAACTATTTGAATGAGTTTTATCAAAGATCAGATTTAGGTTTAATATTTTCTTTTCGAACACTAATATAAGTTTCCTATGGTATTCTATATTTAAGATTAGAGGCTTTCGCAATTATCCTGTAAGGCTACAGGCACCGCTTTTGCCACGACTTTTCTCGGAACGGTCTCAAAATGTCAAATTGTGCAGGTTGTCTCTTTCTGATGTTCAACCTACACAAAATTAATATTAAAATCCCGTTTCTCAAAATCCCGTTTTCCGCGATGCCTCTTCACTCAAACTCCTCTCGCGGCAGAATAACAATAATCATTATAAAATGCTCATCAATTTGCCACAATATCATCCATTATAATCAACAAAAGAAATCTACGCATCACACCATCGGCATGATTTTATGTTGTCAAACATATCGTCACCATGCAAAAAAATATCAAAATTCATCACCGAGCGGATTCAATGCCGAGTCGCGCAGCTTATACAGAAGTGATTTCTTCAAGGCTGCATTATCATTCACGATCTGCGAAAGTTCCCAATGATGCCCAGCCTCCTCTCGCAACAGCGGCGACGTAGCTTCCACGTGAGCGAGATTCCACGTGAGCAATACAGTCTTTATCTTAAGGGCCTTCAGTTTCCTGACGAGCATCTCATGATCGGCATCTCCGGTGATGAGCACCACATAATCAAACTTCCGGAACGTTGCCAGCTCATAAGCCTCAAGAGCAAACCATACGTCAATGCCCTTCTCCACCACTTGCACCACACCATCCTTCTCCATCTCCCGCAGATGCTTATAGTGGAATATCACGTCGTTCTCTATGAGCGTATCCTCAAATTTCCTTTCATTATAAAGGAGATGCTTGTCATACGCCTCTTTCACCCGGAAGCGTCCCCTGAAATAGTGAGCCTCCGTAATCTGGCAGTTGGCAGGATCTACACCCTCCTCGTAAGCAAGGCGTGTGCATATAAAGTCGAACAACGACCTCACCCTTATTATAGAACTCTCCTCTGCTTTCAACGCACGGTTAATCTTGGCGTAATAACCGCCATCTATAAAAACTCCTATCGACAGATATCCCAACATATTTTATCTTTTTACATGATTATTATTTAATGAAGTTCAGACAACCTCAATGGTAGCCGGCAGACCCTGTGGCGGCACTTATATAACTTACCCTCTCCCCTATTTGTTCAAAAAAAATGGATAAAGAAACGCGGCATGACATCGGTCACACCGCGTTTTATGTGAAGCTACACCCTACTTACGTTATCAGGCAAGCCTACGCAATATATCGCAAAGGAATTTCCAGAACTCCTGAACCGACGGGATATTCGCCTTCTCGCCGGGGGAATGTATATCTTTCAAAGTAGGACCGAAAGAGATCATGTCAAGTCCAGGCATCTTCTCGAGGAAAAGACCACATTCAAGCCCGGCATGAAGAGCCTCCACTTTCGGCTTGCGACCGAAGAGGGATTGGAAACTCTCCTCCGCCACTGAAAGCACGCGGGAATCAAGATTGGGAGCCCAACCGACGTAGGCATCATCAAAAGCCACCTCATACCCTATCATCTCAAAGAGCGAACGCACCCTGTCGGCTATCTCATCGCGGCGGGAATCCACTGAGGAACGCTGATGCACCGTGACTACTATCTCGCCATCCTTTATCTTTATCGACGCAAGATTGCATGATGTCTCCACAAGACCTTCCACAGCATTCGACATACCCTGCACGCCATTCGGACAGGAGAATACAGCCGACACGAGACGGAGGGCATCCTCCGGATCAATCACCTCCGCAGGAGCAGCCACGACGGCGGCACCAAAAGTGAAATCATCGCCTTCTGCAAGACGGAACTCCGCATGAATCATATCGGAGAATATCTCCACATCCTTCTCAAACTCTGCACTGCGGTCAGGCTCAATACCCACCACAGCCCAAGCCTCTCGTGGAATGGCATTCGCAAGTCCACCTCCGTCGATAGCCGCGAGCCGGAGGTCATATTTGCGCCACATCTCCCAAAGGAAACGGCAAAGCTGCTGATTGGCATTGCCGCGTCCGAGATTTATCTCCATACCGGAATGTCCACCCTTCATGTGGTTGAGATGCACCTTATAATATACCCTGCCGGCAGGCGCATCCTTTACACAAAGCGGCTTCCGACATGTGGTCACTTTGCCGCCGGCGCATCCCACCACGAGAGAGCCATGCTCTTCCGAATCAAGATTCAGCAGTATACTTCCGGTCACAAATCCCGGCTGCAAGCCGTTGGCACCAATCAGACCCTGCTCCTCATCCACAGTGTAAAGACACTCTATCGGTCCGTGTACGAGCGAATCATCCAGCAGCACCGCCATGGCGGAAGCACATCCGAGACCGTTGTCAGCTCCAAGCGTTGTGCCATCCGCCTTTACCCAGTCGCCGTCAACAATAGTAGTGATGGGATCCGTGAGGAAATCATGCACCTTGTCGCCCCTTTTCTCAGCCACCATATCCTGATGACCCTGCAAAATCACTGTCGGGGCATTCTCATGACCCGGAGTTGCCGGTTTGCTCATCATCACGTTGCCAACCGCGTCGACTTTCACGGCGATATTATGCCTGTCAGCCCAATCAACAAGGAATTCCTTCATTTTGTCGAGATGATGAGTAGGACGTGGCACACGGGTTATCTCATCGAAACATTGCCACACGAGTTTCGGTTCCAGATCTGTTATTTTCATATTATTAGAAAGGTCTTGAAGCCATTAAGACTTCCAATTATTAAAATTTACAATTAATCATTTATCTTTATCCGATTTATACTTCTTGTAGGCAGCAGCCATCTTCGTATGATAGCCTCTTCTGCGATAACTCGGACCATTATATTTCCTTGAGAAAGCCGCCCAATTCTTATTGCGGAGATCATCAAGCATGCCGCTGTTGGTGATGAACACCGCGAAAAGCTCAAGCTGCTCCAGTTCTGAATACGACATTCTCTCCACAAACTCCTCTACCGACCTACAGCCACATTTGCCATAGTTGAAGCCACCAATCTGAAACATGCCCCAGAAAGTGCCTTTGTCGGCTGCATCGGCGTCAGTCTTGCGTGCATTCACCAACTGCGTCCATTCCCTGAGTGCATATCCCGACAGACCTTCCGGTACGACACCATCCTTAAGCTTCCTTTTCTCTCCCCCTTTCTTTCTGAAACGGGCATACATCTTTCGGTCGAAATTAGCCACGGGCACACCCGGCGACCAGAATCCCTTCATCTGCGTCCCTGCCTCAATCAACACGACTGCCTTTATTGCAGCCACCTCTACATCAAGTTTGTCAGCCACATAAGCGAAGTCCTCTTCCGTCAGGCTGCTGTAGCGCGATTCCACATCCTCAGGTGGAACTGAGGCGATGGATGAGAATATCGAATCAAACGACAATGTCTTCCTTGAAGAGATCACCTGGTCAAGCACAGTGATCTCCCTGGCCACATCAGTATCCTTATTCTGCGGGACAGTGGCAACGGACTCCCCGCATAGGAGAGCCATTGCCACTGTAAGAATATTTGCAATCAGGGTACGACTCATGACCGAGCCACCTTTTCCAGCATCAGCACCAGATGCTTCCAGAATTTCTCAACGGTAGGGATAAGCAATTTCTCGTCGGGAGAATGCACTCCTGTCATAGTGGGGCCTATGCTCACCATGTCGAGATCAGGATTCTTCGACAGGAAAAGGCCACATTCAAGTCCGGCATGTATTGCCTTTATCGCAGGTTTCTGTCCAAACAGCTCCTCGTATGCCTCTGCGGATATATGCATTATCGGAGAGTTCATGTCAGGAGCCCATCCCGGATAGCCGTCGGAATGAGTCACCTCTGCACCGGCAAGCTGGAAATGTGCCTCCACCTGACCCGCCATATCATTTTTGCGTGACTCCACAGAAGAACGCTGCGAAGTGGTGATCTTAATCTTATTGTCGCCCTCCATCTTGACTGCGGCAAGATTAGTGGAAGTCTCCACGAGATTTTCCAGGTCGCGGCTCATGGAATACACTCCGTGAGGAGCTGAATACAATGCTTTCACCAAAGCAAGCGACGTATTCGAATCGATGCAATATTCCGGACGTTCAACCGGCTCTATGCAAAGATTCATTGATGGCTCCACTCCTTTATATTCATTGCGGATAGCTTCAGCATACGCATCCATATATTTCTTCACGTCCTCGCTGTGGTCGCTGCATATTCCGAAGACTGCCTCAGCCTCACGCGGTATCGCGTTGCGGAGATTGCCGCCGCTGATCGACGACACCTCGATATCCCATTTCTGTGAGCAGTTCCAGATGAAACGCGCCACGAGCTTATTGGCATTTGCACGCCCGAGATGAATGTCGCCGCCGCTGTGTCCGCCGAGCAGTCCATTCACCTTAACCTTAAAATATGAGAAATTCTCCGGAGCGAAACTGCGGTTATACGTAAACACCGCCGTAGTGTCGATACCTCCGGCACACCCCACAAAGATTTCGCCGTCATCCTCAGAGTCGAGATTCACGAGTATCTTACCCTCAATCATACCTTCGCCGAGATTCTGCGCACCCTCAAGGCCTATCTCCTCATTAACTGTGAAAAGAGCCTCTACCGGGCCATGCTCAAGGGAGTTGTCTGCCATTACAGCCAATGCGGCAGCCATTCCTATACCGTTGTCAGCACCAAGCGTCGTGCCCTTCGCCTTCACCCATTCTCCATCCACATAAGTGTGGATCGGATCCTTGAGGAAATCATGCTCCACGTCGCCATTCTTCTCTGCCACCATATCCATGTGGGACTGAAGCACCACCACCGGAGCATTCTCATGGCCAGCAGTCGCCTTCTTCTTCAGCACCACGTTGCCTACAGCATCCGTTTTCGACTCTATGCCATGTCTTCTTGCAAACTCAAGCAGATACTCTCTTATCTGCTCCTCATGACAAGAGGGACGGGGCACTTTGGTGATTTCATCAAAGCACTGCCATATCAGGGCGGGCTTCAGATCTCTTACTTCCATATCAGTTCTGTTTTTTATGGTTGATTTAATCTATCCTTATTATTGAAGCGGTCAACACTTCATTAATTTCTCATTAATTTCCCAAAAGTACATAAAAAAATCCGGCTTACAAAGAACCATAACTTTTTTTATAAAAAAACGCGTCACCAAGAGGCGTTACATCTTCACATACAACGCAAACGAATGTAAAGGAAATCAAATGATATATAAAGCACTCTTATTTTTTCATGATATTGATTTTTTTTCGTAATTTTGCGCTCAGTCTGTCTGCCATCAGCAGATAGCGAAAAAATTTGTTAAAACTACTTTAAAAAAGTGAAATTAACGTTACTGGTGCTTTTCTTTTGTGGAATTGCGTTATTTTTGCTCTCTGTAAGGGTGATATTCTCCCACAGCCACAAGTTTCTGACCGGACATGCATGCAGCCATCACGCCACGCCTGTCCGCAAGACAACAGCGTCCACAAAGGCACGACAACATGAACAACAATAACATTTTACATATATAATGAAGAAACTTCTTTTCACAGCATCGGCTCTTTCATGTGCCCTCTTATTCGGCTTAGGCGCAACATCCTGCGGCTCCGACAGTAAGAAAGACACTCCGGCAGCTACCACAGCTGCCCCGACATCAAAATCAGGCACAGAACTTCCGAACTATCGCTACGTCGACATCGACTCTGTTCTCAGCAAATATAATCTTGCAAAGGATTATAATGAAGAGATGCTTAGGATGCAGACCAATATGGAAAGCGAAGTGAAGCGACATGAAAACTCAATCCAGTCGTTTGCCACATCCATGCAGAAAAAGATGCAAAACAACGGGTATCTCTCTGAGGAATCTTACAAGGCTGACGAGGCTAAGATCAACAACATGCAGTCTACTGCCCAGAAATCTGTAGCCACACTACAGAGAAACTTCGAGAATGCCGCAATGAATGCCCAGAAGACTGTCAACGACTCCATCCAGGCCTTCATCCAGGAATACAACAAGAAGAAAGGCTATGACGCAATTCTCTTCAAGAATGCCACGCTTTATATTAATCCGGCTCTCGACATCACCGATGAGGTGGTGGAAGGTCTTAACGCCCGCTATAATAAAGTGAAGAAATAAATTTTCCATTATGCGGAGTTGACTCAACTTCAAATGGAGAAAGGAGCCGGATCTAACCGATCCGGCTTTTTTATGGAATAGAGCCTCAGCTAAACCGCCACAGCGTCCGTACTTTTCATGAGATGAAATCTGAGTTTTTTAGAGATTACCGCAACTCTATAATGTGCTAAATTGTTACTTCGTTTGTAGATTGACGAAGTTCTGATTATCTTTGCCACCTGATTACAACGAATTTTTAATTATCTCCCATGATTGAAGACAATATAATAAATAAAGAAGCTAACGAACGTACCGTACTCGTCGGGCTCGTCACTCTGAAGCAGAACGAAGCGAAAGTGACAGAATATCTCGACGAGCTGGATTTTCTTGCCCGCACCGCAGGCGCGATTCCGGAAAAGAGATTCACCCAGAAACTTGACTATCCGAATCCGCGCACATACGTGGGCAAAGGTAAACTTGAAGAGATAAGGCTATATATCGAGGACAACGATATCGGACTCGTCATATTTGACGATGACCTGTCGCCAAAACAGGTTGCAAACATCGAACGCGAGCTAAAAGTTAAGATTCTCGACCGAACGAGTCTTATTCTCGACATTTTCGCAAAACGTGCACAGACTGCCACAGCACGCACACAGGTGGAGCTGGCTCAATATCAATATCTGCTTCCCCGACTCACCAGGATGTGGACCCACCTTGAACGCCAGCGTGGCGGTATCGGAATGAGAGGTCCCGGTGAGACGCAGATCGAGACCGACCGACGCATAATCCTCGACAAGATTTCCCGGCTCAAGAATGAGCTGCAACATATCGACAGGCAGAAAAGCATACAGCGCAAGAACCGTGGAAAACTTACCCGTATCGCACTCGTCGGCTACACCAACGTGGGGAAATCCACACTGATGAACCTTCTCAGCAAGAGTGAGGTCTTTGCCGAGAACAAGCTGTTTGCCACCCTTGACACCACAGTCAGGAAAGTGATAATCGACAACCTCCCCTTCCTACTCTCCGATACCGTAGGATTCATCCGCAAATTGCCGACGCATCTTGTTGACTCATTCAAGTCTACACTCGATGAAGTGAGGGAGGCAGATATCCTTGTGCACGTGGTCGACATATCCCATCCGGCATTCGAGGAGCAGATCGAAGTGGTCAGCAAGACTTTGCAGGAAGTATGCGGCGCGGAGACCAAACCCGTGATAATGGTATTCAATAAGATTGATGCCTTCACCTACACCCCGAAAGATCCTGACGATCTCACACCATCCACACGCGAGAATATCTCACTCGAGGATTTCCGCAACACGTGGATGGCGCGTATGGCAAACAATTGCGTATTCATCTCTGCGAAGGAACGCACCAACATCGATGCTCTGAAGAATCTGCTCTACCAGAAAGCCAAGGAGATACACACCGAGCGTTTCCCCTACAATGATTTCCTCTTCCAAAAATATGACGAAGATTATGACGGAGAAGAATAGCCCGACCAATAGCGACCTCAATATGAGACGTCTTGACAAGGATGAGATCATCCGGCTGGAACGCCAGGGATGCCGTGCCGATGCCTGGGAGAGCGTGACATTCGCCAAGAATGCCGACCTTTCCAAAATCCGCAACGTGCATTTCGGTCCGGACGTAAGCGTCGGAGAGGGAGCAACACTGCAAAACATATCCGGGCGAATATCCAACTGCCATGTCGGGGCAAACGCTGTCATCGACAACGTATACCTAATCGAATTCGACAAGGAAGCCGCCTGCGGTGTGGGCACCGCCGTATGTGCCCTCGATGAGACGGGCTCGCGTCCTGTGGTGATATACCCCGGACTTTCATCACAGGCAGCCACCCTTATGGCACGTATTCCCAAATGGTTTGAAAACAACATCCACCCCACCCTGCATGATTTCCTCGACACCAGGTCTGTAAGGACTGAGATTGGAGAGAATGCAGTGGTACGTGACTGCGGACGCCTCGTCAACGTAAGCGTCGGGGCAGGAGTAAAGGTGGAAGGTGCGCGCTCATTGGTGAACGGCGCGATAATCAACAATGTCCTGTCGGGTCGCCCTCTCGCCTACGTCGGATATGGCGTGGATGCCGAGAATTTCATAATAGAAGATGGCATGGCTGACTGCGGTGCCATTCTCCGCAACTGCTATATCGGACAAGGCGCTCACGTTGAGAAGGGTTTCTCCGCCCACGACTCACTTTTCTTCACCAACTGCTCGTTTGAAAATGGCGAGGCATGTGCTCTTCTTGCCGGTCCATACAGTGTAAGCATGCACAAGGGCACCCTCATGATAGGATGTCAGACAGCATTCATGAATGCCGGCTCGTCAACCAATCAGAGCAACCACATGTATAAACTCGGTCCGGTGCATTGGGGCGTATTGGAAAGAGGCGTCAAGACTGCTTCAGGCGCCTACATCATGTTTGGGGCAAAGATTGGAGCCTTCTCTATGATAATGGGAGCACATAAGACTCATCCCGATTCATCCGATTTCCCATTCTCATATCTCTTTGGCGACGAACGCGGTGCGACGGTTGTTGTGCCCGGCGCGATGCTCCGTTCTTGCGGACTTCTCCGCGACGAACAGAAATGGCCCACACGCGACCGCAGACTGAAGCACCGTATGCCGATGTATGACCGTATCACGTTTGACGTGCTCAATCCGTTTACGGTCGACAGCATGCTTAAGGCAATCGACACCATCACCACGCTGCTGTCGCGTCCGGCAGACGACGATCTCTACATCCGCCATAAGGGCATGAAATTCACGCGTGCCGCCCTTGAGCGTGCCAAGACCCTCTACACTGCCGCCATATATAAATATCTCTCGAAGACACTACCCGACTCCGTATTCCCGGATTCCGATGGTGAAGAAGCCGAGGATTGGCTCGATGTGGGCGGACAGATCATGCCTCGTCCGTATCTCGACAAGGCACTTGAGGCAACCTCGCTCGATGAAGTGGAGAAGATATTCGACGACGCCTTCGCGAATTATGCCGAATTGGAGCGGAAATGGATAGCCCGGCGTTTCGGTGCCGAATGGCGACGACGCAGCGATTTCATCACGATGGGTGCACAGCAATTTGACGAGATGGTCATCGACGACCGCCAGGAATATCTCGACAATCTCTCACGCGAGACAAAAATGCTGGATCTCTGACAACCGCACACAAAGCCTGCCGGATATCGGCTACATACGGTCAGAATCCGGTGGATTTCATAAAAAAACGGGGAAACATACACCTCGACACATAAAAAAAGGAGTCTGCACACATTTTTTGCGCTGCAAACTCCTTTTTATTTGCACATTATCAAAAAAATACCTACCTTTGCACCGCTTGCACGCCCGCAGTAGCGGCAAGGTAGAGAATTAACAACCCAATTTATTAACTTTTAATGACTGAAACTAAAGTTCAAAGCCCGATTGAAGACTTCGATTGGGCAGCCTATGAAAACGGCGAGACAGCTGGTTCGAAGAGCCGCGAGGAGCTTGTAAACACCTACGACGAATCTCTTAAGACAGCTAAAGACAATGAAGTGGTGACCGGCGTGGTTAAATCCATTTCCAAACGTGAGGTTCGTGTCGACATCGGCATGAAATCAGACGCCATCATCCCCGTTTCAGAATTCCGCTACAATCCCGACCTTAAGGTAGGCGACGAAGTGGAGGTATTCATCGAGACTCTTGAAGACAAGAACGGCCAGCTCCGTCTTTCCCACAAGAAAGCATGCCAGACCCGCAGCTGGGATCGCGTCAACCAGGCTCTCGAAAACGACGAGATCATCAAAGGCTACGTTAAATCACGCACCAAAGGCGGCATGATCGTCGACGTGTTCGGCATCGAGGCATTCCTCCCCGGCTCTCAGATCGACGTTCGTCCTATCCGCGACTACGATGTGTTCGTCGACAAGACTATGGAATTCAAGGTTGTCAAAATCAACCAGGAATATAAGAACGTCGTTGTGTCTCACAAGGCTCTCATCGAAGCTGAACTCGAGGCTCAGAAACGCGAAATCATCTCCAAGCTTGAAAAAGGCCAGGTGCTTGAAGGCAAGGTCAAGAACATCACTCCTTACGGCGTATTCGTTGACCTCGGCGGTGTTGACGGTCTCGTACACATCACCGACCTCTCTTGGGGCCGTGTATCTGATCCCCGCGAAGTTGTTGAGCTCGACCAGGATATCAAAGTCGTTATCCTCGACTTCGACAATGAGAAGAAACGCATCGCTCTTGGTGTTAAGCAGCTTCTTCCCCATCCCTGGGATGCTCTTGACCAGACTGTCAAAGTGGGCGACCACATCAAGGGCCGTGTAGTCGTTATGGCTGACTACGGTGCATTCGTTGAGGTACAGCCCGGCGTTGAGGGTCTTATCCACGTGTCAGAGATGTCTTGGAGCCAGCACCTCCGCAGCGCACAGGACTTCCTGAAAGTAGGCGACGAAGTTGAGGCTGTCGTATTGACTCTCGACCGCGACGACCGCAAGATGAGCCTCGGCATCAAGCAGCTCAAGAAAGATCCTTGGGAGAACATCGAGGAGAAATATGCAATCGGTTCTCGCCACACTGCAAAAGTACGCAACTTCACCAACTTCGGCGTATTCGTTGAGATCGAAGAGGGCGTTGACGGACTCATCCACATCTCCGACCTCTCTTGGACTAAGAAAATCAAACATCCTTCTGAGTTCACTCAGGTGGGCAATGAGATCGAGGTTCAGGTTCTTGAGATCGATAAGGACAACCGTCGTCTGTCTCTCGGCCACAAGCAGCTCGAGGAGAATCCCTGGGACGTATTTGAGACAATCTTCACTGTCGGCTCTATTCATGAGGGCGTGATCACTGAAGTGATGGACAAAGGCGCAGTCATCGCTCTTGAATATGGCGTTGAAGGCTTCGCTACTCCCAAGCACCTCGTGAAAGAAGACGGCTCTCAGGCTAAACTTGACGAGAAGCTCAACTTCAAGGTGATCGAGTTCAACAAAGACAGCAAACGCATCATCCTTTCACACAGCCGCATAGCTGAAGACGCCAACAAGGCAGAGACTCGCCAGCAGCGTCCCGCAGCTAAGAAGCCCCGTCGTGAGGAGGAAGCTACAGTGGCTCCCGCTATAGAGAAGACAACTCTCGGCGACCTCGGTGCTCTCCAGGCTCTCAAAGAGCAGATGCAGAAAGAGGAGCGCAAATAATATTGCCTCGCAGAATGCATCATTATCCGTCATATAACGGCAAAATATCATAAAAAAAATGGGAAACTTTTCGTTTCCCATTTTTTTTTGTAATTTTACGTTCCAAACAGGCATACTCCACAAAATTCCGGAGAGCCAAAATGTCCGAACGATGAAACACATTCTCCTGACATCTGCATTATCGCTTATAGCCTTGCTCAGCTCCGCTTCCACCACGGGCGTACCGGAAAGCGGATGGGAGTCTGTGAAATCTGACGTGCAGGATACACGGATGGTGGTGAAAGAGCCGGAGATTGAGATACGTACCGCCCCCCTGCTCATCGTAGTGTCAACATCCCAGCAAGTCAGAATTAAAATATTCTCGATTCTCGGACGCCTCGTATCCGACGCGACCCTACAGCCCGGCACATCCCGACTTTCGCTTGATTCTCACGGTGTGTATATAGTGAAGGCGGGCACACTGACGTGTAAGGTCGCTATTTGATTATCGCTTTTTATTTTCTTACATTTTAATTTATATAATTATGAAACAGCCGGAAATCGATTGGAGCAACTTATCGTTCAGCTACCTGAAAACAGATTTCAACGTGAGATGCACCTATAAAGACGGCAAATGGGGCGAGATAGAAGTATCCGATTCCGAATACATCCCCCTACACATAGCCGCATCATGCCTCCACTACGGACAAGAGGCATTCGAAGGGCTAAAAGCCTTCAGAGGCAAGGATGGGAAAGTGCGCGTGTTCAGAATGGAAGAGAACGCCCGTCGATTCATCCGCTCGGCGGAAGGACTCAAGATGCAACCTATGCCCGAGGAGATTTTCTGCGAGATGGTAAGGAAAGTGGTGAAACTCAACGAACGTTTCATACCCCCCTACGGCACAGGAGCATCGCTCTACATACGCCCGCTTGAGATAGGAATCTCTCCCCGCGTCGGAGTAAGCCCCGCAAGCGAATACCTCGTAATAATGCTCGTCACTCCAGTAGGTCCATACTTCAAGGAGGGATTCAAACCCACGAAAGTATGCATCAGCAGGGAATATGACCGCGTGGCTCCAAAAGGCACCGGTTCGATAAAGGCAGGTGGCAACTATGGTGCTTCGCTCGTGGCAGGCGAAAAGGCGCACGAACTCGGATATTCCGTAATGCTATATCTCGACCCAAAGGAGAAGAAATATATCGACGAATGTGGTGCTGCCAACTTCTTCGGTATAAAGGGCAACAGCTATGTCACTCCCGCAAGCGAGTCAATACTCCCGTCAATCACCAATAAGAGTCTGCGTCAGCTTGCCAAAGATATGGGAATGACAGTAGAGGAACGCCACGTGCCTCTTGAGGAACTCGCTTCATTTGAGGAGATTGCCGCCTGCGGCACAGCTGCCGTATGCTCACCCGTCTCTGAAATAGACGACCTCGACACCGGCGATAAATACATTATTTCCGCCACAGGAGAAGCCGGACCCGTGACAACTGCCCTATATAATAAGATTCGTGCCATCCAATATGGAGAGGAACCCGATACCCACGGATGGTGTGAAGTGATCGAATGATTCCGATATGGATATAGAAAAAATATTCTCTCTTTTCTATAACAATAATAAAGCTCTCCTCGCCACTGTGATTCTCCATTCGGAGTGCGTGGCGAGGAAAGCACTTTTATGTGCCGACAAAAGAGGCATTGACGTTGACCGCACATTCGTAAGAGAGGCGGCCATGCTCCACGACATAGGAGTGGTGCGCTGCAACGCCCCATCCATCCATTGCCTCGGGGAGTTGCCATATATATGCCATGGCGTAGCCGGACGTGAGATGCTTGATAATCTCGGACTCCACCGCCATGCTCTCGTATGCGAACGCCACACCGGTTCAGGGCTGACAGTAGAGGATATAATACGTCAGGGGCTTCCGCTACCTCATCGCGAAATGCTACCCATAACCACCGAAGAGAAGCTCATTTGCTATGCCGACAAATTCTTCTCAAAGTCAGGCGACCTTACAGAGGAGAAGACGCTCGACAAAATCATATCCCAGATGAGTGCACATGGAGAGGACTCTCTCGCCCGATTCATGCAGCTTCATGAATTATTCGGATGACAACTCGCTTCCCTATCCCCCCGACCATCACCTCCCCCTCGCCACCATATCCGGATCAAATATCTCCGGATAAAGTCACTTTTTACATTTGGCTATCCCCCTTTTTAGCATTTTTAAATATATATTTTGTATTTTATTGCTAACTTTGTAGCCGCAACGATAACACCTTCTCTTCATTGAGACGTATCTATTTATATATCATAGCTTTAACCTGTATAGGGTTCGCAATAGCGCAGCAATCTTCGACTCCGCCCCAGAAAAAGGCGGAGAAAAAGCTGTCTGACGCCGACTTAATTGGGTCGGCAAATCTTTTCGTGCCTGTTGACACCGTATCAAACGATTCAACCGCATACAATGACTCCGCCGCACACAACGACTCAAGCTACCGCGCCCGTCGTGCCAACGCTCTTCCCAACGACACATCACGCACCTCCCTCTCGAGAATAAACCGAGAAAAGGCTGATCTGGAATACTCCGTGACATTCGATGCGAAGGATTCTCTCGTGATGATCGGGCAGAATAATGCTTATCTTTATGGCGACGGCAACGTGGAATACGGTCAGTTCAAGCTAAACTCTCAGGAGATACGTATGGAGCTTGATAAATCCACCGTATATGCCACCGGAGTTGTTGACTCAACCGGTAATCTTGCCGGTTCGCCGATATTCCAGGACGGGAAAGACCAATACGAGTCAAAGGAGATGACCTACAACTTCAAGACAGAACGAGGATTCATCACCGACGTAATCTCCGAACAAGGGGAAGGATACCTCACCGGCGGAGCATCCAAGAAAATGGAAGACGGCTCTTTCTTCATCAAAGATGGAAAATACACCACCTGCGACGACCATGATCATCCCCACTTCTATTTCAACGTCACAAGGGGGAAGATGATCCCAAACAAGAACATCGTGACCGGTCCGGTCTACATGGTGCTCTCCGACGTACCTCTCCCAATTGCTCTCCCATTCGGCTACTTCCCCTTCACAAAAGACTATTCCAGCGGCATAATATTCCCGACTTTCGGCGAGGACTACAACCGCGGATTCTATCTGCGCGACGGCGGATATTATTTCGCCATATCCGATTACGTTGACCTTGCCCTCCGGGGAGAGATCTACACAAAGGGCTCTTGGGGAGTGTCCGGACATACCTCCTACACGAAACGCTATCGGTTCAGAGGTAATTTCGATTTCTCTTACCTCACTACAATATATGGCGACAAAGGGAGTCCCGACTACTCAAAACAGACCAATTTCCAGGTAGTGTGGAGCCATTCGCAAGACACCAAGGCTAATCCCAACATGAATTTCTCCGCCTCGGTCAACTTCGCGACATCCGGCTACTCACGCAATGACCTCAACTCCTACTACAACTCCTCTTTTACAGAGAATACAAAATCTTCGACCGTCAACATGACCTACCGGTTCCCCGGCACGAAATGGAGTCTGTCGACTACCGCCAACATCTCCCAACGTACACAGGACTCCACGCTTGCCGTGTCATTCCCGAACCTCAACGTGACGCTATCTCAGGTAGCTCCCTTCAAAAGGAAGAAGTCGGTAGGTGGCGAACGCTGGTATGAGAAAATACGTCTCTCTTATTCCGGTCAGTTCCAAAACTCCCTGACTGCGCAGCAAGACGTCTTTTTCAAGAAAAGCCTTATAAAGGACTGGAGAAACGGCATGAAACATTATCTGCCAATCTCCGCCACCTTCTCCATCTTTAAATATATCAACATATCCCCCTCAATCGCCATGAACGACCGTATGTACACATCCAAGATACGTCGTCAGTGGGACACACAGGCATCAAGAGAGATTGCCGACACTACCTACGGATTCTACAATCTCTTCGACTTTAACGCATCGCTATCCTTCGACACAAAGATATACGGATTCTGGAAACCGATGAAGTTCCTCGGCGACAAGGTGCAGATGATACGCCACGTCATAACGCCGACAGTCTCTATTTACGGTGCACCCGACTTCTCCGATCCCATGTGGGGAGTATGGGGGGCATACGACTATGTAGACAGTCAAGGAAGACCACAGCATAAGAAATACAACTATTTCTCTCATGGTGTGTTCGGTGCACCCTCTCAGGGTAAATCAGGAGTTGTGTCGCTGAGTCTCGCCAACAACCTCGAGATGAAAGTGAAGAGCGACAAGGATTCCACCGGAATGAAGAAAGTGTCGCTCATAGAGAACTTCACAATCAGCCAGAGCTATAACTTTGCAGCCGACTCGATGAACTGGAGTAATGTCAACACCTCTATCCTCCTGCGCCTGGTGAAGAACTTCAACCTCAACCTCTCCGCCACTTGGGATCCCTACACCTACCAACTCTCCTCCTCCGGCACGCCGGTGAGGGTGAACGTGCCACGCTGGAAGGCCGGCAAAGGATGGGTGAAACTCGCCTCCACAGGCACATCCTTCTCCTACACCTTCAACAACCAGACCTTCAAGAAAAAGAAGGATAAGGATAACGGCGACAATAACAATAATAACAACGGGGAGCAGGACGGCGACACACCATTTGACGGCACAGACGGGAACGATGCTATTGACAACTTGGGCGACGACCCGAGAGACCGACGACGCCGCGATGCCAAGCAGCAGGCAGCCACTGCCGATGCCGACGGCTATACGAAATGGGAATGCCCGTGGAGTCTCACGTTCAACTATTCCGTCAACTACGGCTACGGCGCGTTTGACTACAACAAACTCGACTATAAAGGGAAATGGACCCAAAACCTCTCCTTCTCCGGCAACATACGCCCTACCCCTAACTGGAACTTCTCATTCTCGGCTTCCTACAACTTCGACCTGAAAAAGATAGCCTACATGAACTGTTCCATATCGCGCGACCTTCACTGCTTCACGATGTCGGCATCCTTCGTGCCGTTCGGACCATACAAATCATACAACTTCCACATCTCAGTGAAGTCGTCATTGCTTAAGGATCTCAAATACGACAAGCGGTCGTCAAGCACCAACGGCATACAATGGTACTGATACGCCGCAGTCACTTCATGTCGGTCTCACACCTCTGTCATACCCACGATTTTTTCAGGCAGTATCGACAGTCTGTCGGGATAAGACAATGATGGCTGAAGAGAATTTGAGACCAAGTTTGAGATTAAGATTCCATCATATTTGGAAAATTCGCACACATTTATTACTTTTGTAAAAAATTAGGCAGAGATGGCGCAACCTCTTATCACGATCCTCCGTGAGCTTGATGATAAAATCATTGAGATCACGGCTGTTCATCAAAAACTTCAAGACAAGATAGCCAAGCTTGAAGAAGAGAACGACAACCTGCGGCAGGAATTGGAAGAGACACGCGCACGGCTTCATAAATCGCAGACCGACGCCACATTTCTTACAATGTCTCACCGACTTGCAGATTCACCCGATTCTCTGATAAGCACACGCCGTCGAATTGCCCGATTAATACGCACCGTCGATAAATGCATCTCCATGCTAAAGGAGGAATGACGATGAACGACTCTGACAACGTAAAAATGACAATCAATATAGGCGGAGAGCATATAAGGCTCACCGTCGCTTTCAACAGCCAGGATATTGTCCGTGATGCGGAGAAGGCAGCGACCCAGCTATTCGATGAATGGCGGAGAAAATGGCCCTCCCGTTCCGACAAGGAGGTTATGGCTATGGTGGCATACCAGTTCGCTTATTTCTATAGGAAACTGCTGATAATGCATGCCGATGCAGCCGATATTGCCCAGACATGCAACCACAGGCTTTCCGACCTTTTGGCTCTTGACTATTCCTCCGGGATATAAAGCATTCTCTATTCCACGTTTTCATTCGTTCATTTTCCAAAATGGCATCCCTTATGTTGCCTCGACTGTGCACTCCCATGACGGAAGGCACCGCATTCTGCATGTCAATGTCACAATAGCCGATAATCTTTTAATACCCTATTTATATTTAAACAGCAATGAACACAGCAATATGGATCATAGGCGGCATACTGGCTGCATTAGCAGGATATGTCGTGGCTTACTTCATATCGAAACAGAACGCCAAATCAGCTGCCAACATCATCCTTGAGGATGCGAAACGCGAGGCAGACGTAATCAAGGAGAAGAAAATCCTTCAGGCTAAGGAGGAGGAGATGAAAATTCTCTCTGAAGCCGACCGTACAGCCACCCAGAAAATTCAGAAAGCCCAGGCTTCTGAATCAAGAGCTCGCCAGCGTGAGCAGCAGCTCAACCAGCAACAGGGAGAGATAGCTCGCAGAAAGAGGGAACTCGATTCCGTGAAGGCAACACTCGACGCACGCGAGCAGGCATTGGAGCAACGTAGCCAGAAAGCCGAGCAGCTATGCCGCGAGGCTCAGGAGGAGCTTGAAAGAATCTCCGGTCTGTCTGTGGAGGAGGCTAAGGAGAAACTCGTGGAGTCTCTCAAGGATGAGGCAAAATCAGCTGCCGCAAGCTATATCAACGACATCATGGACGATGCTAAACTCACGGCATCAAGAGAGGCTAAGAAAATCGTCATCCAATCGATTCAGCGTGTGGCAACGGAGACGGCAGTGGAAAACTCCGTCACTGTATTCCATATCGACAACGATGAGATAAAAGGACGCATCATCGGACGCGAGGGGCGCAATATACGTGCTCTTGAGGCTGCCACAGGCATCGAGATAATCGTAGACGACACACCCGAGGCTATCGTCCTCTCCGGTTTTGACCCCGTAAGAAGGGAGATCGCCCGACTTGCACTGCATCAGCTCGTGGTTGACGGAAGAATACACCCCGCCCGTATTGAGGAGGTGGTGGCAAAGGTGCGCAAGCAGGTGGAGGAAGAGATCATCGAGACCGGCAAACGCACGGCAATCGACCTCGGAATACACGGACTGCACCCCGAACTCATCCGAATGGTAGGCAAGATGAAATATCGCTCATCCTACGGTCAGAATCTTCTGCAGCACTCGCGTGAGACTGCCAACCTGTGTGCAGTAATGGCATCCGAACTCGGATTGAATCCGAAAAAGGCACGCCGTGCCGGACTCCTTCACGATATAGGCAAGGTGCCCGATGATGAGCCGGAACTCCCGCACGCTCTTCTCGGCATGAAGCTGGCTGAGAAATTCAAAGAGAAACCGGAGATATGCAACGCCATCGGTGCACACCATGACGAAGTGGAACAGACTTCGCTTCTCGCCCCCATCGTGCAGGTGTGTGACGCAATATCCGGAGCCCGCCCCGGAGCCCGTCGTGAAATAGTAGAGGCATACATAAAGCGTCTTAACGACCTTGAGCAGCTCGCCCTCTCTTATCCTGGCGTGCTCAAGACCTACGCTATACAGGCAGGTAGGGAATTGCGCGTGATTGTCGGTGCAGACAAGATCACAGATGAGGAGACCGACAAGCTATCGAATGAAATCGCCCGCAAGATACAGGACGAGATGACATATCCGGGACAAGTGAAAATCACTGTCATCCGTGAGACCCGCGCCGTGGCGTTCGCGAAATAACATAGTCTGCTTTTTATGGAAGAGAAAGTACAGAATGTGTTTAACAGTGGATGCGGCAGTTGCCAGAAGAGAAGTTCCTGCACAGGTTGCCCCAGAAGGGAACAGCGCGGCAAACTTCTCGCAACAGACTGGCTCGCCGATATCCCTGGCGTGGATCCTAAGGGCATAGTGGAAGTAATGTTCAAGAACACGCGCATCGGCTTCTACTCCAACCCCTCGGCATTCCCTCTCAAAATAGGCGATATTGTGGCAGTCGAGGCGTCTCCGGGACATGATATCGGAAGAGTCACCATGATTGGTCCGCTCGTTGCGCTACAGATGAAGAAAAACGGGGTGAAGCCTACGGCTGAACTGAAGAAAGTGTTCCGTATAGCACGCCCGTCGGATATAGAGAAATTTGAGGAGGCTCGCGCACGCGAACATTCCACGATGATAAAGGCGAGATCCATAGCTGAAGAGTTGGGACTGGCTATGAAAATCGGAGATGTGGAATACCAAGGCGACGGCGGAAAGGCTATTTTCTATTACATCGCAGACGAACGCGTGGATTTCAGGAAGCTGATCCGTATCCTCGCCGACACCTTCAAGGTGAGAATCGAGATGAAACAGATAGGAGCCCGACAGGAAGCCGGAAGAATCGGTGGCATCGGTCCATGCGGACGCCCGCTATGCTGCTCGTCGTGGATGGGTAAGTTCGTTTCTGTAGGAACAGGAGCGGCACGACTTCAGGATCTCTCGATGAATCCTCAGAAACTCGCCGGACAATGTGCCAAGCTGAAATGCTGTCTCAACTTCGAGACCGACTCTTACGCAGAGGCGCAGAAGAAGTTGCCACCGAAAGACGTGACTCTTGAGACGAAAGATAACACCTTCTATTATTTCAAGCCCGATATACTGGCACATAAGATCACGTATTCCACCGACCGCAACATACCGGCGAATCTCGTGACAATCTCAGCATCTCGCGCTTTTGAGATAATTGCCCTCAACAAGCAAGGCATACGTGTTGACTCGCTTGATCCCAACTCTGACGAAACCTCCAAAAAGGAATATGGCGACATAATCGGGCAGGACAGCCTCACCCGATTTGATAAAAACAAGAAGAAGAAAAAGAAGAAGAACAAATCCCCGGAAGAGCAACGCAAGGAGAAACCGGCTCTGGAAAAACCACGCGATGACTCCCGACCTGACGACCGTCCGGCTGCAGCAAGAGCACCGCAGGATAATAGACCGAAACCCAAAAAGAAACCAAAGCCCAAGCCACGTCAGCAGGAGGGATAAAATTCTTCTCAATATATCCTCGATATGAATCACTACGTATCTCATCTACGGTCCATCTTGCCGATGAATGCAAAGTCATCGGCAAGATGGTCACTCTTTTTATTCGCCACAGGATTTGCAGGGATAATGTCATCTTGTCTGGAAAACTCCGGCGTGGAGTTTTCATCGTTTGTGGATATTCCTGAATCCGGTATTCCGTCCGGATGGGAATATGAGTTTAGTCCTGTGCCCACTGATTCCTGCAACGTCGACTCAATCCCTTACGACGTCATGATCGTAGTCAGATACTCCGCATCGGCAAAGCCACGCGAAATAACGTTCAACCTGGAAGAGATCAGTTTCGGCATGGAATGTCCGGATTCAACCAAATTGACTATTCCCCTGTTTGATAAGGAGGACAGACCTATCGGCAATGGCATATATTCCATCTATGAGACCACCGACACTCTTCATCGGTCAATAAAGATTCCTGAAGGATATTCCATATCGGTTGGCTCAAACATACCGCAGGAAGAGACGGAAGGTATCCACGCCATAGGGATAGTGATGTCGAGATCCGGAGCCTACAAAACACTTAAAAATATTCTTGATTTATGAAATTAATACGCGAAGATATATCAGCCGACATTCAAAAACGCATTGATACAATCAGGCTTAAAATAAAATCTGAAGGGTTGGATGCAATTCTGTTGGCATCCAATTCCAACATATTCTATACGTCAGGACGCCTTTTCAGAGGCTACGTGTATATCACTCCGGAGCATCCGGCATTGTATTTCGTGGTGCGCCCACTCTCCGTGGATACCTCAGACGACACCATTATCCTGCGTAAGCCGGAACTCATACCCTCTATACTTAAGGAGAAAGGGATGCCCCTCCCAAAGAGATTAGGGCTGGAATTCGACGACCTCTATTATTCAGAAATCACGCGTCTTCAGGCAGCCTTCCCGGAGGCTACGGCAGAAAATTGCTCCCACCTTCTCCGCAAGGTAAGGATGGTGAAGACCCAATGGGAACTTGACTGCATGAGGTACGATGGTTTGCGACAGGCGTCTGCCTATCGACGCTTCTCCAAATGCTATCGCGAGGATATGACCGACGTAGAGTTTCAGATTGAGATCGAGCGTCTGCTCCGCCTTGAGGGGTGTCTCGGCTACATACGCACTTCCGGAAGCCAAATGGAAATAAACATGGGTTCGGTAATTGCCGGAGATAATGCCGATGCACCGAGTCCGTATGACTTCACTATGGGTGGTGCCGGTGTCGATCCGTCGCTTCCTGTAGGTGCCAATGGAGCGATCATGCATCCCGGAGAGACCGTGATGATCGACGTATGCGGTGCATTCAACGGATACCAGACCGATATGACCCGCGTATGGAAAATCGGAGAAATACCCGCACTCGCTGAAAAGGCACACGAATGCTCACGTAATATTCTGCGCGAATGTGAGAAAATGGCTGTGCCGGGATGCCGGGTGGCCACTCTTTACGACAAGGCGATAGAGATTGCTCGCAATGAGGGATTGTCGGAATATTTCATGGGACACGCCCAACAGGCTCCCTTCATCGGTCATGGAGTCGGGATCCAACTCAACGAGCTCCCCGTGGTGACGTCACGCAGCCGCGACGTTTTTGAGGAAAACATGACAATCGCTCTCGAGCCTAAATTTGTCATCCCGCATGTAGGTGCGGTAGGTATCGAGAATACTTATATCGTCACTCCCACCGGACTTGAATGTATCACCCCCTTCCCTGAGGAGATACAGAGTCTTTGATGTGGATAACAAAAGTCTATAACTATTGTACGGCTTTTATGCCGCAATCCAAATAATGGTGCCAACATGGCTGACTTAATATCTATAGCCTGTTGACCACTTTTCTAAAACTATTTTGATGAATCTTACAGAAGATCTAAAGAATCCTATATTCAAGACTATCGGCGAGATTTCTGATTCTCTTGGGAAAGATGTATATGCTGTGGGCGGTTTCGTCAGAGACATTTTCCTGCAGCGTCCGTCGAAAGATCTTGATTTCGTCACTGTCGGGTCCGGAATAGAACTGGCTGAGGCGGTGGCTCACCATCTCGGTCCGAAAGCTCATCTGTCGGTATTTCCAAACTACGGGACTGCGCAGGTGAAATTTCGTGATCTCGAGCTTGAGTTTGTCGGTGCAAGAAAAGAATCCTACAACCGCGATTCAAGAAATCCCATCGTGGAAGATGGCACTCTTGAAGATGATATGCGACGCCGCGACTTCACCATAAACGCTATGGCGATATCTCTTAATGAGAAATCGTTTGGTGAGCTTATCGACCCTTTCAACGGACTCATCGACCTCCATTCCGGAGTAATCAAGACTCCGCTCGATCCCGACATCACTTTCTCCGACGACCCCTTGCGTATGCTGCGTGCAATAAGATTCGCCACTCAACTCTATAAGAAGTCGGACGATTCTGAGAATCCATCATACTCTGCATTCCGTATTGACAACGACACATTTTCCGCCATAAAACGAAATGCGCAAAGGATGGAGATAATCACCCGCGAACGCATAAACGATGAGCTCTCAAAGATAATGAGGGCACCGAAACCATCCGTAGGTTGGCGACTCCTTGATATGGCTGGACTTCTCCCCTACGTCTTCCCCTCCCTGATTCCGCTGAAAGGGGTGGAGATGAAAGAGGGGAAAGGACATAAGGATAATTTCTATCATACCATACAGGTGGTTGACAACGTTGCATCAAGATCAGATAACGAATGGCTACGCTGGGCGGCACTCCTTCATGACATTGCCAAACCCACCACGAAACGCTATGACCCCAAACTCGGGTGGACATTCCATAATCATAATTTCATCGGTGAGAAGATGATTCCGCGCATATTCCGCACAATGAAACTCCCTCTCAACGAGAAGATGAAATACGTTGCAAAATTGGTTGGTCTTCACATGCGTCCGCAGTCCGTAGGGGATCAAGGCGTCACCGACTCCGCAGTGAGACGCATGATCACCGATGCAGGCAACGATGTGGAAGATCTCATGATCCTTGCCGAGAGCGACATCACGTCGAAGCAGCCAGATAAGGTGAGACGCCAGCTTGAAGGATTCAAGAAACTCCGCGAACGTATGCAATACGTGCATGATGCGGATGAACTGCGAAACTGGAAAAATCCTGTTGACGGCAATGAGATAATGGAACGTCTCGGTGTAGCACCGGGTCCGGAAATAGCACGCCTTAAAGACATAGTGAAGGAAGCGATAATAGAGGGAGAGATCCCCTACGATCATGACGCAGCATGGGAATATCTGATAAATCATAAATAGGCAATAATTCCCGCCATTATCATTATTGTCATTTCTGTCATTATTGTCATTAATGACAATAATGACAATTTGACAATCTGACAAAAACAATAAAAA
The DNA here is from genome assembly GCA_003762615.1 of Muribaculaceae bacterium Isolate-037 (Harlan). Taxonomy (GTDB): domain Bacteria; phylum Bacteroidota; class Bacteroidia; order Bacteroidales; family Muribaculaceae; genus Lepagella; species Lepagella muris. Next base: position 3,471 of record RIAZ01000025.1, on the reverse strand, counting down.
GCCGTAGAAATCATTTCTACGGCTTTTCCTTCATCTTTATTTAGGAGATAGGATTAATCCTGATTAAGATTTACGCGCTTGAAGTCAACAACTACAAGACCCTTAACCTCGCTGTCGAGATACTGTGCTACAGTCATCTTGGCATCGCGGTGGTATTCCTGTTCCATCAGACAGTTCTCTTTGAAGAACTTGTTGAGACGACCGTTTGCGATGTTCTGGATCATCTGCTCGGGGAGATTAGCAGCCTTAGCCTCTGCAGTCTCCTTCATGATCTGACGCACTTTGTCTGCATCCTCCTGAGTGAACCAACCCTTAGCAAGGTTAGACTCGATGTGAGCCTCGCTATCGAAGTGGTTGGGGTTGTAGCCGGCTTTGCGGATAGCAGCCTCAACAGCCTTCTTCACCTGCTCCTCTTTAGTCTTCTCGATAGCTACTTTAAGCTCGCCGTCGATTACGTTCTGAGGAACGCAAGTGCGATCCACAGCAACAGGATTCATAGCGGCAACCTGCATGGAGATCTCCTTGCCGATAGCGGGATCGATACCCTCAACGCTAAGACCGACGATAGTGGCAAGCTTGTTGCCAAGGTGGTCGTAAGCAGCTACAGTGGGAGCCTCTACATACTCGTAAGCACCGAGTTCCATCTTCTCACCGGTCTTACCGATCTCGTCAGTGATGTTCTCCTCAACAGTACGACCGTTGAGATCGAGAGCCTTCACCTCGTCAAGACTTTTAGCACCGGCAGCTACAGCAGCATCAAGGATAGCCTTTGTAAGATTGCGGAAAGACTCGTTCTTAGCAACGAAGTCAGTCTCACACTTCAGAGCCACGATAGCAGCGAAACCGGGTTTAGTGGCACTGAGCACGCAACCCTCGGCAGCCTCACGGTCCTCACGTTTTGCAGCTACAGCCTGACCCTTCTTACGGATGATTTCGATGGCAGCCTCAATGTCACCGCCAGTCTCGGCAAGTGCATTCTTGCAGTCCATCATACCTGCGCCGGTCATGTGGCGCAGTTTCTTGATATCTTCAATAGATACAGCCATTGTTATTCTTCTTTAAAAATTATTCAGCAGACTCAGCCTCTGCAGCGGGAGCAGCCTCAGCAGTCTCCTTTGCTGCGCCCTCATTGCGACGCACGCGACGACGCTTTGCAGGAGCATCACCATCCTCTTTGTCTTCCGGAGTGTCGAGTTTTTCAACCTTGCGCTCCTCAAGACCCTCAGCCATAGCTCCGCATACAGCGTCGAGGATAATCTCGATGCTCTTAGAAGCGTCGTCATTTGCCGGGATGATATAGTCTACATTTTCAGGATTTGAATTAGTATCGACCACGCCGAATACAGGTATACCAAGACGGTTAGCCTCAGCCACTGCGATGTGCTCTTTCATAACGTCAACTACGAACAATGCGCTCGGAAGACGAGAAAGGTCAGCGATAGAACCGAGGTTTTTCTCAAGTTTAGCACGCTGGCGAGTGATCTGAAGTTTCTCGCGCTTTGACAGGTTGTCGAAAGTGCCGTCCTTAGCCATCTTGTCGATGGTGGTCATCTTCTTCACAGCCTTTCTGATGGTGGGGAAGTTGGTGAGCATACCGCCGGGCCAACGCTCGATCACGTAAGGCATGCCTACAGAAGCAGCCTTATTAGCGATAGCCTCTTTAGCCTGCTTCTTGGTAGCTACGAAAAGCACCTTTCTGCCGCTCTTTGCGATCTGCTTGAGAGCAGCGGCAGCCTCGTCGATTTTAGCAGCTGTCTTATAAAGGTCGATGATATGGATACCATTGCGCTCCATGAAGATATAAGGAGCCATTGCAGGATTCCATTTACGTTTGAGGTGGCCGAAGTGGCAGCCAGCCTCAAGGAGTTGTTCAAAAGTGGGTGTTGCCATTTTTGTGTTTTCTGTTTTTTGGTCAAGGAAACCCTGACCGGGTGTTTACATTCTTTTTAAATTTCTTTAGAAATCCAATCAGTCGGTAGGAACCGACAAGGTCGGCTCATCCGGCTGATTTAGATACTAAACTGATATTTTTGAAAAGTCCGCGAAAAACATTAACGTTTTGAGAACTGGAAACGTTTGCGGGCTTTGGGCTGACCGGGTTTCTTACGTTCAACAGAACGAGCGTCGCGAGTCATGAAGCCTTCTGCACGGAGAGCAGATTTATCCTCAGGATTAATCTTTACAAGTGCGCGTGCAATAGCAAGGCGAAGGGCCTCTGCCTGACCGGTATAGCCGCCACCGTCTACATGAGCAACGATGTCATACTTCTCTGCCACGTCAAGTTTAGTGAGAGGCTGCTTTACAACATACTGAAGAATAGAAGAGGGGAAATAAACGTCAAGGGGACGCTTGTCGATAACGATGTTACCGTTGCCCTCTGTGAGATAAACTCTCGCTACGGCTGCTTTACGACGGCCAATTGCATTAATTTTTTCCATCTGCTTCTATTATTTCACTTTGTTGATATCTATTACTGTAGGATTGTTTGCCTCATGTCCGTGCTCTGCACCATTGTAGACATAAAGATTATTGAGAAGAGCTGCACCAAGAGGACCCTTGGGGAGCATACCCTTTACAACTTTTATGAACAAAGGATGACGACCTGCCTTAACTGTCTTCTTGAAAGACTTAGCCATAAGATCGCTCGGAGTGAACGTGCGCTGACCACCGGGATAGCCGGTATAGCGGAGATACTCACGTTTTGTCATCTTATCACCGTTCATGATCACCTTCTCTGCATTGATGATGATCACATTGTCACCACAATCAAGATAAGGAGTGTAGCCAGGTTTGTTCTTGCCACGAAGAATTTTTGCCACTTTAGAGCAGAGACGACCAAGTACCTGGTCTGTTGCGTCAATCACCACCCACTGCTTGTTGATTGTTGCAGGAGTAGCTGATTGGGTCTTGTAACTTAATGTATCCACTTTGGATCGAGTTTATTATAAGATTATAAATGTTTTGGAAGTCCGACAATTACGGCTGCCATATAAAATCCGCCTAACGAAACAGACGATGCTTGAAAGGCCTAAAATCTCACATCGCAAGGCAGGCGGCAAACAATTTGGATATAATCGGCTTGCAAAATTACAAAAAAAAGAGCAACCCACAAAATGAATTAAAAAAATTTTTTCATTTTCATCATTTTTCCATTAATGACAATCTGACAATTCGTCAAATCATCATTATTGTCAGTAATGTCAATTTGTCATTATTGTCAATCTGTCAGTAATGACAATAATGACAGTATTGACAAAGAAGTCCAAGAAGTCCCAGCCGTCCAAGAAGTCCAAGAAGTTGCTATCCCCTCCGGGGATAACAACGACAACCACAACAAAAAAAGGAAGCCGGCTGATCGCTCAGTCGGCTTCCATAAGGCGGCGATTACCTACTCTCCCGCTCTCGCAGTACCATCGGCGTGATGAGGTTTAACTTCTCTGTTCGGAATGGGAAGAGGTGGAGCCCTCATGC
>RIAZ01000024.1 GCA_003762615.1 Muribaculaceae bacterium Isolate-037 (Harlan) | reverse complement strand
CTATACATATCAAGAGATCCAAGATTAAAATTGCAGAAATAATTATCAAATACATGTATTTATAAATTTTAACATAATATTCCTACAATTTTAACACTTGAGTCCTTGGTGATATCAGAGTAAACACGGAGAACACAAAGATATAATTCTTCATTAGTTTTTTACTGCATTTGAACCGGATTGAACCAATTAAGGTATTCTTTATTCCGATTATCTTCATTAAATTTGCAAGCATCTAATCTTATACCAATCTTATGGATGATTTCAACAACTCTTATATGACGCAGACGCCGGAAGGCAGTAATGACAATCCTTATTTCTTTGAGCCGTGGATAGGCGACGGTTATGAGGAGGGATTCTATGGACTGAAGACTCTTGCAGTCGGAGTATGTCATTTCTGCACCGAGGATTGCCCCCATACTGCGGTATGCAGGAATCCCGACTCCATTTGGGAGAAAGATCAGGATTGCCCTTTCTATGCGTCGCGTGAGGATAAGGCTTATTATCGGCTGAGCAACAGCAATATCATTGAAATCACCTCTTTTATTGATAGAGATGCTTCGTATCCATCCTATAAGATATTCACGTATTATATGCTGAAATGTGCCGGCGATCTCGGCAGCGAAAAGCGGGCATCGTTGTGGAATCGGATAGCGTTCACCAACTATCTGCAATTCTACCATAATGACACGGAAATGACGCCAAAGGATGCCGCCACATACGATGCAGCTTATCCCGCATTCCGCACGCTCATCGACCGGCTGACACCTGACGTGGTATATGTATGGAGCAAGGATATAAAGGAATGTTTCAAAAGGAATAACGACCGCCTTAGATATGTCGGTAAGGCTGATTTGGAGTATGGACTGGAATTATACGTATTCAAAAGGGATACCTCAAGACTGGGTGGATCCCAAATTGCCAAACTTCGCTACCGTCTGGGTATAAAGTCGGAAAAACATAAAGAGCGTTGGTATAAAAAACTATTGAAAACCCATCTGGGAGCAAGCATCGACACGGATGAGAAACGCCTCGATACAATCAAAAATCTTGCCAATGACTTATACGAATTGGCAAACGCCGGCATTATCGGGGCTGCGGAGGATCACCTGTATTTCAGAAATTCCGAGACGGGGGTATGGACATCTCGCCTTAAAGGGGTATTTCTTGCTAAAATAAAAATGAAATATCCATGTTTCGGTCGCCATTTCAATACCGGGATGAAAGCGATATTCAAGGATGAAGTAAATTTAGACACTAACAAACGCGACACTTCCAATATCAAAGAATCAGAGTGGCGTATAAATAACAAACTTGAAAAGATATTCGCAGTATCTAAGAAAAAAGATAATTAAGCAATGGGATGACAATGACCGGAAACCGCATCGACATACAAAAATTTTTTCACTGACACGCTCGCTTATTGATTTCTTTCAATTATCTTTGTAAAAAAATTCACTTCTCCATAACAAATCACATGATCCCTTTTACTCATCTTCACGTTCACTCACAATACAGTCTGCTTGACGGAAAGGCATCAATCCCCGAACTCGTCGATAAGGCTATCGGCGACGGCATGCGCGGAATCGCCCTAACCGACCACGGCAACATGTTCGGCATCAAGGAGTTTTATAACTATGTCAACAAAAAGAACTCCGGGAAACCCGATGAGGAGAAGTTCAAACCTATCCTCGGATGCGAGATGTATGTCGCCCGTGAAAAAATGACCGACCGAAAGGACAAGAGCGACAATGGCTTCCATCTGATTGTGCTTGCCAAGAATAGCCAAGGCTACCACAACCTCATAAAGCTCGTCAGCAAGGCATGGACCGACGGCTACTACTACAAACCACGTACCGACCGTGAGCAGCTTGCCCTTCATCGCGAGGGGCTGATCGTATGCTCCGCTTGTCTGGGCGGGGAAGTGCCGCAATTCATAATACATGATGACCTGCAGTCTGCCGAAGAGAGGATACTATGGTATAAGGAGACGTTTGGCGACGACTATTACCTCGAGCTGCAACGCCACCAGACATTCAAGGAGAATTCCAACCGCGATGTATATCCTCTCGAAGAGAAAGTCAATGAGTTTCTGCTGAAGATGGCGGAGAAGCATGGCATAAAGGTGATTGCCACGAACGACGTGCATTTCACGTTTGAGGATGATGCCGAGGCTCACGACCGACTGATCTGCGTATCGATGCAGAAAAGATTCAATGAGCCACGCCTGCATTACACAAAGCAGGAATGGCTCAAATCAACGGAGGAGATGAACAAGATCTTCGCCGACGTGCCGCAGGCTCTACAGAACACCAACGAGATACTTGACAAAATCGAGTTCTATTCCATCGACCACGGTCCCATCATGCCCAACTTCGCCATACCTGAAGAGTTCGGCACCGAGGAGGAATACCGTCAGCGTCTCACCGAGGAGGATCTTTTCAATGAGTTCACCCAAGATGAGAACGGGAATGTTGTGCTCTCAAAAGAGGATGCCGACAAGAAGATAAAGCGTCTTGGCGGATACGACAAGCTATACCGTATCAAATTCGAGGCTGATTATCTGGAGAAGCTGACGTGGGAAGGGGCGAAAGAGAGATATGGTGATCCACTCACCGACGATGTAAAGGAGCGTCTTAAATTTGAGCTGTATATAATGAAGACGATGGGTTTCCCCGGCTACTTCCTTATCGTGCAAGACTTCATCAATGTCGCCAAGAAGCAACTTGGCGTCAGTGTGGGTCCGGGTCGTGGTTCGGCTGCCGGAAGCGCGGCGGCATACTGTCTGGGTATAACGCAGATCGACCCCATCAAATATGACCTTCTTTTCGAACGTTTTCTTAACCCTGACCGTATCTCCCTACCCGATATCGACGTTGACTTCGACGACGACGGGAGATACGTGGTGCTGAAATACGTCACAGAGAAATATGGAGCGGAGAAAGTGGCACATATCATCACGTATCAGACTATGGCTACTAAATCCGCCATAAAGGACGTGGCGAAAGTGATGGAGCTTCCTCTTCCGGAATCAAACCGTCTTGCCAAGCTCGTGCCTGACCGTCTGCCGGAGGTCAATGGTAAGGCTCCCAAGATCAACTTCAAGAATTGCCTTGCCTACTGCAAGGAATTTGAGGCGGAGACCCACAATGAGAACCCCATCGTAAGGGAGGTGATGAAATATGCCGGACAGCTCGAGGGGAACGTGCGCGGCACTGGCATACATGCCTGCGGCGTCATCATCGGACGTGACGACATAACCGACTGGGTGCCTATATCCGTGGCTACGGATGCCGACGGATCGAAGGTGATATCCACGCAATACGAGGGTAGCGTAATCGAGGAGACCGGGCTAATAAAGATGGACTTCCTTGGACTGAAGACCCTATCAATAATCAAGGAGGCTCTTGCCAACATCAAACAGACTCGTGGGTTTGATCTCGACATCGAGCATATCCCCCTTGACGACGCACCGACATTCAAGCTATACTGCGACGGACGCACAACCTCCACATTCCAGTTTGAGTCTGCCGGCATGCAGAACTCTCTCCGCGACCTCCAGCCCTCAAAATTCGAGGACCTCATAGCCATGAACGCCCTCTATCGTCCGGGTCCTATGGACTATATCCCCTCCTTCATCAAGCGTAAGCATGGCGACGAACCTATCTCCTACGATATCCCAATCATGGAGAAATATCTTGAGGAGACCTACGGAATCACGGTCTATCAGGAGCAGGTGATGCTTCTGTCGCGTCTTCTATCCAACTTCACCCGAGGCGAGAGTGATATGCTCCGTAAGGCTATGGGTAAGAAGCAGATCGACAAGATGGCAAAGCTGAAGGTGAAGTTTATGGACGAGGGTCAGAAGAACGGTCACAAGGCTGAGGTGCTGGAGAAGATATGGGCTGATTGGGAGAAATTCGCGTCATACGCATTCAACAAGAGCCATGCCACGTGCTACACATGGGTGGCATACCAGACCGCATATCTGAAAGCCAACTATCCTGCCGAATATATGGCAGGCGTGCTAAGCCGCAATCTCGGTGCAGCCGACAAGCTCAAGAAGATTATGGATGAGTGCATACGCATGGGCATCGACGTGAAGGGACCCGACATAAACGAGTCGATAGAGAAATTCGGCGTCACAAAAGCCGGACAGATACGCTTCGGACTCGGAGCCATAAAGGGCGTGGGCGGCAATGCCGTAAATGCCATAATCGCCGAGCGAAGGGAGAATGGTCCGTATAAGGATATCTACGACTTTGTGGAGCGCGTGAATCTCAGCAGTTGCAACCGCTCATCCATAGAGAGCCTTGGCATGGCGGGTGCGTTCGACAGTCTCGGATATATGAGAGAGATTTTTGTGGAACCGGTTGGCGACACATCTTTTACCGAAATGCTTGTGAAGTATGGACAGACAATCCAGAACGACAAGAACTCCATGCAGGCAAGTCTTTTCGGTGATTTTGAACCTATCGAGACGGCTCGTCCGCCAATTCCACAGGTGACTCCATGGAACCGCCTCAAACTTCTGGATGAGGAGAAGAAACTCGTCACTATCTACCTATCCGCCCATCCTCTTGACCCCTACTATATGGAACTGACCTACGGCTGCAATTGCTCGTGCGGTGATTTTGAGGATAAGAAGGTGGCGGGAGCGAAACTGACCATGGGGGGAATGGTGACAGGCATAAACCAACGTATAGCGCGAAATGGAAGACCATACGGCGTAATTACCATAGAGGATATGACCGGGAGCGTAGACTTCATGCTATTCGCCAACAATTTCGAATTCTACAAAAACCGTCTGCAAGTGGGCGATGCCGTATATCTGAAGGTAAACGTGGCTCAAAGCAAATTTAAACCGGATCGTCTTGACGTGAACATCGAGGAGATACAGAACCTCGACAACGTTCAGGGGAAGATGGCGAATGCCTTGACCGTATATCTCGACGACAGATTCTGCACGGAGGAATTTTTCAACAAGTTCCTACAGTTTAATGCCGGGAAACGTGCGGGCGACCTCTTCATCGACATATACAATCAGGAAACAAAACAGATAATTTCCGTGCATTCCCGTAAGAAATTCTCCGTCACGAAAGAGACCGTCGCTTTCCTCGACGACTGGGGAGTGAAATATAAGGTGACTACCTCTTCTTGAGCGGGCTTACTGAGTTTTGCCGTTTTTTTGCACAAACCATGTTGCATATATCGGTAAAAATTTCTACTTTTGGGAAAATTTTCATACGAAGTCCTTACGGCTTCATCCGTTTAACTTAAAACGAACTATAAAATGGCATTAGAATTCACAGATCAGACAGCCCTTGAGGCTATTGAATCAGGCAACCCTGTCGTAATCGATTTCTGGGCTACCTGGTGCGGTCCCTGCATCAAGCTCGGTCCTATCGTAGAGGAGCTCGCAGAGAAGTATGCCGGACAGGTGACCATCGGCAAGCTCAATATTGACGACAACGATGAAGTAGCCTCTACATTCAGGGTGCGCAATATCCCCACTGTCCTCTTCTTTAAGGATGGGGAGCTAAAAGAGCGCAGCGTGGGTCTCGTAAAACTCGCTGATCTCGAAAACAAGATTGCAGCGATTCTCTGACGATTCATAATAAATCTTAAAAAACGTGTGGGTATGTCAATTACATCCCCACTCGTTTTTTTTATATGGCAATCGTTTATATCTTTGCCGGATATTAAAAGAAGTTGTCTAATAAATCTGACCAACCCGTGAAGATGCGATTATTATTCACCGACATATTGTGCATAATGCTCCTGACCATATCCACTGCCTGCAACAGCGATATTTTCGTGGAGCCTCTGCCGAAGGATATCGAGACCGACATCACCCTCTCTCCCGGTGGCGATTCTTATTCATTCAAAATCAAGAAGAAGGGATTGTCAGGTCTCTCTTTTGGCAATGAAATCGACTCCTACACCTCAACTATATATTATGATAAGGATGGGGAGATCTTGTATGGATCCTACAGCATCGACGACGTTACTAAGATAGTCTACGCCGCTCCACGATTCTCAATTGAATTCCGGGTATCGGGTGACAAGGTGGAGGCCTCTGCATTAGACAACACCTACGATTCAGAAATCTCCGTATGGTCAACCCTCCTATATGGAGAACAATCCCTCAGCATTACCTTCCACCTGACCCCGGGGAAGCCTATGGAGATAGAACACCTGGGATATGATATAGTGCGTCCGGTAGCAGGATTCAAGACTTTAAAGATGATGAGCTCAAAAGTCAACAACAATACCGACTCAGTAAAAAGAATCGGAATATATCCATACAATTATGCCAAATCCAAGATTCTGCTTCAGCCGGAAGAACTTTGGCAGAACGGCATACGCGGGACTGTCCCCGTTCAGATCTATTCCAACGGTGAATGGATTGAGTCTGAGTCAAGCAATGTAGAAGTGACCATCGGTGATGTCATTGAGTTTCATTCCGAGAATGTAAATCCGGATGAAGTGGCTTATATCGATGTGCCCGCCCATTCCACTGTCACCTCGATATTATACGTAAGATATGCCACGTTAGACGTAAGGTATCTCGCCACATTCATGCAACCCAACTCTCAATTCACTTATCCGGCATCCGGCAAATGCCAGCTTTTCCAACCTATTGACTACGATATTGAAATCTCATGCGAAAACTGATCTACACCCTATCTTTGCTGACAGCGGCATCCCTATATTGCCATGCTGAGAACACTGACTCCCTACCGTCGTGGTTCTCCCTATCGCCGGAATGGAGGGTTGGCGCAAAGGCATCCGCATCTTTTGTGCTTCCCACCAACTCTTTTCTTGATGGTGATAATCCTGAATCCAAGTCAATCAACAAGAATATCGCCGGATCTATACGTGCCGGTTTCTCATTCAACGAAAGTTCAAGAGAGGGAATCCTGTATAAAGGGTTGTATCAGGGCATCGGAATCGGTGGGAACACTTTCTTCGCAAAATCTCTGGTTGGTTCCCCCATGACTGCCTACGTCTACCAGGGCGCACCGGTATTCAATATCTCCGATAGACTTTCGATTAATTATGAGTGGAATTTCGGAGCGGCTTTCGGCTGGAAGCATTATGATGAGGAGACGCCTGACAATAATGCGGCTGTCAGCACCTCAGTGACCGCAATGATGGGACTCGGATTCAAATTGAAGTATGCCCTGTCAAGGAATTTTGATCTCTCATTCGGCGTAGAGGCGACACATTACTCAAATGGCAACACCTCCTGGCCCAATGCCGGAGTCAACACTGTCGGTCTCTCCGTGGGCTTTGACTATATACTGAATCCTCAGCCGAAGAATAGCGTCAGGTATGAGCAATTGGAGGAGGAAGCCGACAAGGGGAGATGGATGTATGACGTGATGGTCTACGGTGCTTGGCGCAAAAGCGTGGTAAGCGTCGGAGATCCGGCGGAAGCACAGCTGTGTCCCGGAAAGTTCGGAGTGGTTGGTATGCAGTTCTCCCCCATGCGTAAGCTCAACAGATGGGTGGCGGTAGCTCCGTCGCTCGACCTTCAATGGGACGAGAGTGCCGGCATAGCACCTTATTGGGTGGAAGGCACACACGATGAGTATCTGAAATTTGAACGCCCACCGTTAGGCAAACAGATAAGCCTCGGTATATCAGCACATGCCGAACTGACAATGCCGATCTTCTCGGTCAATGCCGGCATCGGATATGAGATCATCAATCCTGTGGGCTACAACCGTTTCTACCAATCGCTCACCTTGAAGACGTTCCTGACGCGCCACGTCTACCTCAATGTGGGCTACCGTCTCGGCGATTTCAAGAATCCACAAAACCTGATGCTCGGCATCGGCGTCAGATTCTGACACAAAACCAACCGCAGCCTCCGGGATTATTCCGGCACTCTGCCATACATACGGAATGTGCGGCGGTAGTAGTCGGTCAGCATGTCGGAGATAATGACGCCTTTCTTGGTGGAGGCGTGTACGAAGCGCGTATCGTCAATCATTATGCCCACGTGGGATATCTTTTTCGAATCACGTCCGGTGGCGAAGAAAACGAGATCGCCCGGCTTCACACTCCTCTCCGAAAGTTTGCGGCAATATTCCGCCTGTTCCCTTGAATTGCGCGGAAGTTTCTTGCCGACCACCTCCTCATAGACCGTAATCACCAGACCGGAACAATCCGTGCCCTTCCCTTTCTTATTGGAGGCATATTTATAAGGAGTGCCTACCCAGGTCAACGCCTCGTCTACAATCCGCTTCCTCTTACCCTTCAATCCGGAATTACCCTTCTGTCGGGATTTACCGTTGCCATCAGCTCTCTCCACCTGCACAGGCGGACGTTTCGTTGCATTCTTTGATGATGAACAGCCTGTGGAGAACGACAGCACCATCATGCACGCCACCCCCAACATCAGATTGGCTATCCCGTATCGCTTGATATTCATATATTACTCAGTTATCCGTAACACGACATTATTCTCACCGCGCCAAAATTGTCACATTGCCGCAATCGATTCATACTGCAAAATTAATTCATATTTCATATTTCTCAAACAATATTTACGTATTTTAAATTTTGATTTTTCATTTTATTAAATTAACTTAAATCGCACCCATTTTAAGGGAGAGTGTGTAATAATGGCAGTATTTTTGCATTGTCTATATGTAGGCGATGTATACGCTGTTTCAATGACAACCCTTACACTGTCTACGGAATCAGACGGCTTTCCACAACGCCTGATGTTTCCCATAATGAATTAATGAATATAAACCAACCTTACATATTTAAAGACATGAAGAGATACAGTATCCCCGCAATGGCGGCTCTCTTGGCAATCCTGGTTTCACCGGCATGTGCCGACAATCATGCAGAAAACAACGCTCCTCAGTTTATACGTACTGCATCGGGAGCATCTTTCGACACCGATTTCACGGTTGCGGCGGAAAAGACAGTCAATGCTGTGGTGTGCATCAAGAGCTTCACCACGCAGCGTCAGCAGAATCCTTACGGAAATCAGGGTGGCGGCTACGACCCGTTCGGTATGTTTGATTTCTTCTTCGGTCCGCAGCAACCTCGCCAGCAGCAGCCACGTCAGCAGCAGCGCAACAGCGAGCCTGTGCAGAGCGGTCTCGGTTCGGGCGTCATAATCTCTGACGACGGATATATCGTGACGAATAACCACGTGATCGACGGTGCCGACAAACTGGAGGTGCTTCTCAATGACAATGCCACATACGAGGCTCGCGTGATAGGCACGGATGAGGCAACCGACCTTGCACTCATAAAAATCGATGCCGAGAAACTATCCCCCATCACCTTTGGCGACAGCGAGCAAGTGAAAATCGGCGAATGGGTTCTTGCTGTGGGCAACCCGTTCGGATTCAATTCCACCGTGACAGCCGGTATCGTCAGTGCAAAGGCACGTAGCCTCAGCCAGAACAACGGTAGAAACGGAAAGATGGGCATCGAATCGTTTATCCAGACTGACGCGGCACTCAACCCCGGCAACTCCGGCGGCGCACTCGTCAACCTTAAGGGTGAGCTTATCGGCGTGAATTCCGCCATCTATTCCAACACCGGCAGCTATTCGGGCTTCTCGTTCGCAATCCCCACAACTATCGTGAAGAAAGTGATGACCGACCTACGTCAGTATGGCACAGTGCAGAGAGCCGTGCTCGGTTGCACAGTGGCAGAGCTTGACGCAAAATTGGCTAAGGAGAAGGATATAACTGCCGTAAAGGCGGGTCTGCTCGTCAACAGCGTGACCGACAGGAGCACCGCTAAGGAACTTGGGCTTCAAGAGGATGACGTGATCACCGCTATCAACGACACCGACGTGCACAACTTCGCACAGCTTGTGGAGCAGCTCAACAAATTCCGTCCGGGCGACAAGATCTCCGTCACCTTCTACCGCAAGAACCAGAAACAGGTGAAATCCGCTACCCTTCGCAACACCCAAGGCAACACCACCATCACTACGAAAGGCGACTTCTCTGAAATCGGGTGTGCGTTCATGAAGCTGACTGCGGAGCAGAAACGCAACCTCGGCATCTCTCGCGGCGTGAAAGTGGCAAGCGTAAAGAACGGCGTATTCCGTGACGCCGGCATCAAGGACGGCTTCATCATCACCGACATCAACGGTCGTGCCGTGGATTCTCCGGACGATGTGGAGCAGATCTACAACATCATAATGAAGTCTGACGACAGCGACAAAGTGATGTTCATCACGGGCATCTATCCCAACGGAAAGAAATACTACTACGCAGTGAATCTGACGCAGGAGTAATGTGCCATCCGGTCGCAAAACAGACCCGGAAATAAGACTCAACAGCATTGCCGGCAAAAAAATAATAAAATTTATTGCCGGCAATGCATTTTTTTTAATTTATTCACACAACATTCCCCATTTCATTACGTTCTAACATAGGCATCTGTGCCAAATCTTTTGTCTCAGCGGAATAATATCCGCTGAAGCATCATTATTTTTTGGAAGGGAATAAGAGACAATGAGACAGCTAAAGATCACAAAATCAATCACCAACCGCGAAAGCGCATCTCTCGACAAATATCTGCAGGAAATTGGCCGTGAGGAACTGATTTCAGTCAGTGAAGAGGTGGAACTCGCTCAGAGAATAAAGAAGGGAGACCATGCAGCTCTTGAAAAGCTTACCAGAGCTAACCTACGTTTTGTAGTGTCAGTGGCAAAACAGTACCAGAACCAGGGACTAAGTCTTCCCGACCTTATCAACGAGGGAAATCTTGGTCTTATCCGTGCGGCTCAGAAATTTGATGAGACGCGTGGTTTCAAGTTCATATCTTATGCAGTATGGTGGATCCGCCAATCAATTCTTCAGGCTCTCGCTGAGCAAAGCCGTATCGTCCGTCTCCCTCTCAACCAGGTAGGTTCCCTCAACAAGATAAGCAAGGAGCTTTCAAAGTTTGAGCAGGAAAACGAAAGGCGTCCCTCTCCGGAGGAGCTTGCCGATCGTCTCGGGCTACCCGTTGATAAAGTGTCTGACACGCTGAAAGTGTCGGGTCGTCATATCTCGGTAGACGCTCCGTTTGTCGATGGTGAGGATAACTCCCTCCTTGACGTGCTTCCCAACGACGACAGCCCTATGGCTGACTCCTCTCTTAATAAGGAGAGCCTTTCTAAAGAGGTAGACAGGGCTTTGAAACAGCTTTATGACCGCGAACGCGACATCCTGAAGATGTTCTTCGGAATCGGTTGCCCGGAAATGACGCTGGAGGAAATCGGCGCGAAATTCGACCTTACACGCGAACGTGTGCGCCAGATCAAGGAGAAGGCTATCCGCCGCTTGAAAGGACAGAAGAGCAAGCTGCTGAAGAGCTATCTCGGTGAATAAGGATTGATTATACTTTAAATAGCAAGTGCCGTATGAATCAGATTCATACGGCACTTTATTTTTAAATCCCCCTTATAGTGTTGTCAGTGGCGTAAAGTAATCGGTCATCTTCATCGAATGCCGACGTCAGCACCACGTCTTATACAGCCAGAAGACAAGCACTGCAAAGGCGGCTCCAAGAATCGGTCCGACAATCGGCACCCATGCGTATTTCCATTGACTACCACCCTTCCCCTTTATCGGGAGAAGGGCATGCACAAGACGCGGTCCAAGGTCGCGCGCCGGATTTATGGCATAGCCGGTGGTGCCCCCCAGTGCCATGCCAATCACCACCACAAGCAGAGCGACGGGAAGGGCTCCGATTGAACCGAGACCCACCTGCGACACGTTGCCATCTTCCGCGAGAAACAGTATGACAAGAATCAATACAAAAGTGCCGATCACTTCCGAAAGCAGATTACGTTTCAGATTCTTTATAGCCGGGATGGTGGCGAATACTCCTAATTTGGTATCCTTATCCTCCGTGGCGTCAAAATGATCCTTATAGAAGTAATACACCGTAAGTCCGCCTAAGAAAGCTCCTATCATCTGAGAAATGATATAGGGCACCACCATACCCCACTGAAATTTGCCTGCCATTGCCAATCCAATGGTGACTGCCGGATTAAGATGCGCGCCAGTGTATGGTCCGGCTATGAAGACCCCGCACATCACGGCAAGTCCCCATGCCAACGTTATGACAACCCAACCGGAGCCGAACCCTTTAGAAAACTTCAGCGTGGTGCATGCCACTACCCCACACCCAAGCAGAATCATGACATACGTCCCCAGGAACTCAAAAAAGCACTGTAGAAATACAGGCACAACAAGCTCTTCCATAATAAATCAGATTATGTGGCACGTGGTGTCACTATTTTGTAAGACATCTTTTCACCGCATCATGCCAGCCGTCAAGCTTTGCCGCCACGTATTCAGGCGATGCTTTAGGGGCAAACCGATGCTGTATCTGCCATTGGGCATTGATCTCATCCACACTCCCCCAGAAGCCTACGGCAAGTCCGGCAAAATAGGCGGCACCCAATGCCGTGGTCTCCGTAACCTGCGGACGAAGCACTTCCGTATTGAGGATATCACTCTGGAACTGCATCAGGAGGTCGTTGCGCGAGGCTCCACCGTCAACCTTCAGCTCCACAATCTTCAGATTGGAATCCAACTCCATCGACGACACAATGTCGTACACCTGAAATGCTATACCCTCCAACGCAGCACGTGCTATATGTGCCACGGTCGTACCGCGCGATATGCCTGAGATAAGTCCGCGTGCGTATTGATCCCAATATGGCGCACCCATGCCCGTAAGTGCCGGCACGAAATACACCCCGTCAGTATCCTCTACAGATGTGGCAAGCTTCTCCACTTCGGAAGAGCTGGATATGCACTTCAATCCGTCGCGCAGCCATTGCACTACAGAACCGCCTACAAAAATCGAGCCCTCAAGTGCATACGTGACCTCATCGCCTATCTGCCAGGCTATCGTGGTGAGCAGTCGGTTCTTCGAGAGTATAGGCTTGTTGCCGGAATTCATCAGCATGAAGCAGCCGGTGCCGTAAGTGTTCTTAACCGATCCCGGCTTTATGCACATCTGTCCGAAGAGGGCAGCCTGCTGGTCTCCCGCCACTCCGGCTATCGGCACAGCGTGTGCGAAGATCGTGGTGGTGGTGTATGCCATCACGCAGCTGCTCGGCTTAACCTCCGGCAGAAGCGATGCCGGAATGTCAAACAGACGGAGAAGTTCCTCATCCCATTGCAGAGTATGGATATTGAAAAGCATCGTCCGTGAGGCATTCGTTATATCGGTGACGTGCGCACTGTTTCTTGTAAGGCATGAGATCAGCCATGTGTCGACGGTGCCGAACCGCAGTTTCCCCGCCTCCGCCTTCTCCCGCGCCCCCGGCACGTTGTCAAGAATCCATTTTATCTTCGTGGCGGAGAAATAGGCATCGATGATCAGTCCGGTCTTGTTCTTGATCATCTCTCCATATCCTGCTTCCACGAGCGAATCGCAATATTCCGACGTGCGCCTGTCTTGCCACACGATTGCGTTGTAGATAGGCTCACCGGTATCGGCATCCCACAATATTGTGGTCTCTCGCTGATTGGTGATTCCTATGGCAGCAATATTATGTCCGTTGATTCCTATCTGTGAGATTGCCTCCGCTATTACGGACGCCTGCGATCCCCATATCTGATGAGGGTCATGCTCCACCCACCCCGCTTTCGGGAATATCTGTGGGAACTCATGCTGCGCTACCGAGCAGATGTTGCCCTCATGGTCAAAAACTATGGCACGGCTGCTTGTGGTGCCCTGATCCAATGACAGAATATACTTTTCCATGGCTGTCGATTTTTATTTTTAATATCTATATTCCCAGCTTATCATTATATCTTCTTCAATACTCCTCCACTACCGGCAGACCGGATATGCCGTTCAGACGACGCGTCTCTTCGAAGTCTATGGCATCGGCTATCACGGATATCGGATTCAAGACACTGACTCCGGTCGACATCTCAATCTGCCATTTGCAGGTCTCACAGTCGCTTGCCACAAAGTCGCATCCCGTCTCCTTTATCTGCCGGAACAATGGCTCCCCGATTGCCTGGGAATAGGCATAGTTCTCCTTCTTGAAACCATAAGTGCCGGCTATGCCGCAGCAATGCGAGTCAAGCATTATGAACTCCACGCCGGGTATCATCCTGATAAGGGAGGTGGAGAATACGGTCCATCCCAGTTTCTCCATGTGGCATGGTGTATGGTAGGCTATCCTCTTCCTATAGTCTTTCCGGAACGCTATCTTCACATCACCGTTGTCTATAAGATTGAATAGGAAGAGCGTGCCGAGCATGATATGATCCCTTATCCCCCTGTTGTTGAGATGAAGGATATGCTCATACTCATCCCTGAGCGTGAAGCAGCATGTAGATGACGTGGCAAGCACCTCATCCCCCCGCTCCACCGCTTCGCTTATGGCGCGGATATTGTTGTTGCCGTCGCGTATTGCCTCGTCAATACATTTGTTGGCTATCTTCGCCACACCACAGCACCGCTCCTTATCAAGCAGGCGCACGCCGTAGCCCACGGCATTCATCACCTTAAGCAGATCTTTACCAAGTTGCGGGTAATTATAATTGACGTAGCAACCGTGGAAATATGACACCTGTTTCGGATATTGCTTCTCCACCTCGGAGGCTTTCTTGCCATACCATGATTCAAACCGCTCCGAGGAGTATTTCGGGAATGTGCGGTGGTCGTCAATCTTCAGCACCTTATCCATGATCAGTTTTACCGGTTTCAGTTTGAGAGTGAAATTGACGAGTGGAGCCATACGCGTGGCGATGTTACCCATGAAGTCAGTGTTGGCAAGCATGGTGTCGCGCAGAGATGGTCCGTGGGCACTATATTTGATACGTGCCGACTGGATTATATCCCCTATCTTCACATCATTGGGACAAGCCACCTCACACCGCTTGCAATTAAGACAATATTTCAATGCCTCATCATAAAACAGCGGTTTCTTCAGACGGTATCTCTCCCCGTCGGGTCCTGCCTGCTTAGGTCCGGGATAGTCGGGATTGACCGCCGTCACCGGACAATATACCGTACAGATCGTACATTTTATGCACGATTCAAAATTATTATCGCTTATATTTTGCTGTTGGAGTGTCATCATAGTCGTAATATTAAGGACGTTGTGTTAACTTCTGTATGGATTCATCCACTCCCGTCATCGCGTTATGCAGGATGCCGCATGCAAGGCTGTGGCAAGGGTGATGCCAGCCCCGCTACCCTCCTTCAGTGCGTTGAAGCCGGAGAGGAGTGCCCCGGTGGCATACAGGTTCTCAATCACCTTACCCTCTTTCATCGGTCGGAACTTCTCATCAGTCACCACTCCGTAACCCATATAAGGCTGCGACGCATAGAAATTCTTGTCATACCATTCAGTGCGGTCATCGGGCGCATTGAGGTCAAGTCCGAACACCGGCTCATAAATCTTATCCATGTTGGCGATCAGCCCATGTCCGAAGAAACTCCCGGTGCATATCACGTAGTTCTCCGCAATCAACGGAATCGACCCGAAATTGGAGGTGTATATCTTACGGATCCTGCCATCCGAGATCTCTCCCCCCACGACTGTATCGCCGGGCATATAGGTGCCGCCGAGCGACGTGAAATAGTCACGCAGACTGAGCTGGCATCTCACTCCCGGCACGGATGCAGGCGTAGTGGCAACAAAGAACACCGGACGGTCCACACCACGGCGAAGACGATTGACCGGTTCATCATCGAATATACCGAGCACCGCAGGCATGATCACCATGTCACAATCCGATGAAACACGGTTGACCTCACGTGCAAGATCATCAACGGCTGAATCTGTAAGGAAGCGCGACATGTTGGTGGCTCGCATCTCTGTGGTGCTCTTACGCAGGATATCAAGCTGAGGCACGTTGACCGATGCAGTCACACATTCCACGTCGAGTTTTGAAAGACCCAATGCAAGGAAACGGGGATAGAAGTCAAGATAACTGTATATGTTGACTATCGCCGCCCTCTTACCTTTCAGTTCAGAAGGTGACTGGAAAGAGAGATATTCGTCAAGTGTGAGCCACGCCGGACGTGAATAGCCGAATGGAGTCAGTCTGTAATGATTCCTTTCAAGCGAACCGTTCACCTTTATCCCTGCCTCGCGGAGAAGTGGCAACACCCTGTCGAGAAGTTTCGAAACGTTGCTCACTCCTATCTTCCTGTAAGGATGAGACTCATCAAGCCGTTCGGCTCGTTCAAGCGGATGATCTATGACTATCCGGGAATCCTCATTGCAAAGAAATTCAAAAGAGCCAGACCAGAAATGAAGGGCACTCTGTCCTGCCGACACAATCGCTGTCTTACGTCCGCTACGCGCTGACTCTATGCCACAGACAAGACCACTGAGACCTCCTCCTATTATTATATTATCGTATTTCATATCAATGAATTTAAAACGGGCAACAACTTTAGTATTATTTGGAAATCTCCTCCTCGTGGTGTGGGGGTTCATGATCAAGTCCGAGAACACCCTGATAGAGCCACGACGTGAATTGCACCTCGCATAGAGTCTCACCCCAGCATACGGGGAACATGCCGTGCCAACGTTCATTCATGAATCCGGCAAGGTCATCCAGGCTTCTCTGTGCGCATTTATCGTGGGCATCAAGGAGTCCGGCACCACGGCAAGCACATAGACTACCCTGACACGTGCCCATACCGAGACGCGTGCGTCTGCGCAAGTTGATGAGATTATGCACATGAAGCTCCTCCATGGCATATTTCACCTCCGCCACACTCACTTGCTCACATTCACATACAAGAGCATCATCTGCATCCGAACGAGACTCTATCCTTCCCGACCAGCTTCCATGCCTACCCTCGGCTGCTTTCTGCTCTGTGCTAAGCTCGATGATGTGCTGACGTCGGTCTTCATCCTTGGCATCCGATTCCGAACCGGGCAACGGCACCTCTGCCGTCTCGCATTTCTTGTTGACATTCAGCTTTCGGCATACCATATCCGTAGCCTCCTCCGCCATAAGACGATAAGTCATGAGCTTGCCTCCTGTTATGGTGATGAATCCCTCCACCCCATCGCGTTTGGCATGATCCAGGCATACTATCCCTCGACTGATACTTCTTCCGGTGGGGTCGTTGTCGGCGGCGACAAGCGGACGCACACCGGCATACGCCCTGAGTATGCGGGTATATGCCAGACGCGGAGAGAGTTTGATACCCTCCCTAAGCAGCAGATCCACCTCTGCCGGAGTCACCTCCATATTATCTATCTCATTAAAAGGGATACGCGTTGAGGTGGTGCCGATGACGCAGATTGTGTCGCCCGGCACAAGGATATCGGCATCTGCCGGCTTGCGGCAACGGTTGATCACCATATTGTTCACCCTATGACCGAAAATAAGCAGTGATCCTTTGGCTGGATACATGTTGACCTTGATTCCGGCAAGCTCCGCCACGTGGTGTCCCCAGATACCGCAGGCACTCACCGTCACACTTCCTCTCACTTCCGATTCCTCACCATTCTTACGGCTTTTGAGTCGCACCCCGCAGATTCTGTCGCCCTCCTTAATGAATCCCACAACCTCCTGATAGGTCATGACATCGGCACCATGCATACGGGCTGAAAGCACATTGGCTGTGGTAAGACGGAAGGGATCAACCGCTCCGTCCGGCACTCTCACCGCCCCGATTATATCGGGGTTGACCGACGGTTCGAGACGCAGAGCATCCTTCGGGTCAAGTGTCTCCGCGTTTATACCGCATTTAATGCAGTCAGCCACGAATGCCTCCTGATAATCAAGACCATCTTCCGGTAATGTCACAAAGAGTCCACCCGTCTCCTCCACACAATGCCGGGCGATGCGACGTAGTATCATATTCTCCTTGATACATTCCGCAGCACTCTCCGGGTCGGTGTGGGCATAGCGTGCACCACTATGAAGCAGACCATGATTTCTGCCTGTCGCGCCTGCCGTGAAGTCAAGCCTCTCTATCAGGATTGTCTTCAACCCACGCATGGCACAATCACGTGCCGTGCCGGCACCAGTGGCACCCCCACCAATCACAATAACATCATATTCAACCTTGCTTTCGTTTCTCATAGTCATTTTGAGTAATAAGATATTTATAAATTCACACAATATCCCAATGTGCGAATCCCGATTTGTGAATTAAAATGTACGAATTACAATAATACATTCGCAGATAAAGCACAAATCATTAATGCCAAACCTTTACAATCTAAACAATCCTACATCTCCTTATGTTTTCAAATATTTTCAACAAAATAAGCAGAAGCGATTTCGACCAACTAAAAAGCAAAAAAAGAGAAGATTCCTCTCACGTTTTTACCTCAACCGGTCAAAAAGAATTCCCGTTTTTGACGATATTTCTCGTTTAAAATTTGGAAGGATAATAAATTCTTTTTAACTTTGCCAACGACAAATCTCGTTTATATGAAAAAAGAACTCGAAAAACTAACCGACAAGGAGGAGGAAACGTTGACCTTGCTATGGGAGTACGGACCTTGTGCGGTGAAAGAATTACTGGCTCACTTCTCCGAACCAAAACCTCATGTTAATACTCTATCTACTTTTGTGCGCTCTCTCGAACACAAAGGCTATGTAGGGCACGAACCGGGACGATATGGCGGATTCAACTATTTCGCCACCTGTTCCAAGTCGGACTATCGTCGTGGCGTTCTCAGCAAGATTGTGCAACGTTTCTTCGGAAGTGCCTTTTCATTGGCATCCAATCTTGTGGAGGACCATCTTGATGATGAAGAGTTACGCTCCCTTCTCAAAATGATTGAGAATAACAAGAAAATTGAGAATAACAAAAAAGGAGCCGGAAAATGATAACCTCTCTTTTCCAATACACTTTAGGAGTGTCGATCCCGTTGATTGTGATGTGGACAGCATACAGGTTGGCTCTTGCAAACCGGAAGCAGCTGTCTCTAAATCGGCTTGTATTCACAGTTGATGGCATACCTGTCTCGCATGAGGAGATAAACAACATCAAGACAGATGCGATTAAGACCATAACCATTGATAAAAGCGGTAATGGCAAAGCCACAATCCACGTGGAACCCAAGTAATCGTAAACAATTGACTCCAAATGAATCATGAATCCAATTAATATGAAACGCTTATTATCTCTGACCTTATTTTCCACCGCAATTTTGGCTTCCGTAGCGCAAGGAATTACCACAGCGGTAGTTGGACAACAAATTGAGGTAAGCTATAAATATTCACATCCGGTCCAAACTATGAGAAGTGCCGTCGCGGATGTGACAAATGATTATATACTCATCACTGACGGGTATAATTCAAAATTCTATTCGCCACGTACCGAAATGATTGACTCGATTGAATCAACACCCGAGGGTTTCGAGGCCTTCAACACATTCAAACGTGAATGTTGGGAATCAGGTAGACAGAAAGACATTCCGAGGGTGGACGGCTCTTTCTATATCACTAAGTTCTCTAAGAAGGGGCAGCTTCACACTTATGATGTGGCGAGTGCCACAAGGTTTCATATCGTGGAATCTATTCCTAAGATAAATTGGGAAATAGAAGATTCGGTCAGGAATATCCTGGGATATGATTGCCAGATGGCTACCACTGATTTTCGGGGAAGGAATTGGACTGCTTGGTTCGCCACGGAGATACCTGTGCAGGACGGACCTTGGAAACTTGCGGGACTTCCCGGCATTATCCTTGCGGCTGAATGTGAAGGGGGACAATATACTTTCGAGGCAGACGGCATCCGGCAGACTTCTAAGCCGGTAAAGGATATTTACGGCAAAGATAATTGGGAAGCAATAGACCGACGGGATTTCTGGAGATTGCGCCGGGAATGTCTTGACAACCCTTCGCGCAATATAAAATCCGCAGGAAGCAACGTGATAGTTTTCCAAGGGATAGAATACAAGGATTACCTTCCGGCTGAAGTGGTGGACTATATAGAAACCGACTACAAATAATATACAGAAAAATGAAACCGGCAATCACAATCAAGTGTGACAATTAGATTGGTTACGCGGACGCAAGCTGTCAATCTCAATATCTCTAAGAAAATGAAAAAGTTAATAATCCTCACTACAATCTGTTTCGCGGTGATAACCACCGTGGCTCAGGAACAGGCTGACATTGAAGTCAGCTATAATTATAAGCACTTTCACCGAACCGGCAAAGAGCAGAACCATCAGATGATACTGCTTGCCAATGCTGTATCTTCAAAATTCTTCAATCCCGAAACTGAATATGTGGATTCTCTTGAATATACACCTGATGGTAAAGAGATTTACAATCAGATGAAGATGGCTGCATTCACTTCCGGAAATATGAAAAGTGTGCCGCAGAGAAGAGTACCAATGTACATTTTCAAGTCGAAAGAAAGAGGAGAAACTGATGTCTATGATGGCATAAATGTCATGATGTTCAGATTCACAGAACCTTATGGTATACAAAATTGGGAAATCAGCGACTCAACAAAAAATATTCTCGGATACGAATGTACAATGGCTACCTGTGATTGGCGAGGTCGCCATTGGACAGCATGGTTCTCTCCCGAAATTCCAATACAGGATGGTCCATGGAAATTATCTGGACTGCCGGGGTTGATTCTTGAAGCATCGGAAAATTCAGGTCAACACGTTTTCAGCGCAACCGGAGTGCAGATGACTCCTCGACAAATTACACCGGTCTTGAACGAAAACAATTACGAAAAAACAGACCGCATGACTATGCTAAAAGTTCTCCGTAAGTTTGAAGATAATCCGGAAGCAGGATTATCAACAGCTTTAGGTATTGGCATAACCGTTAAGGATGGTATAAAGTTTGACAAAACCCTTGACTTCCTTGAAACAGATTACAGATAAGTCGCTGATTGAGTAAATATAAAAGTATAAATCCTATTTTAAGTAATCTTCAAAAAATAACTTGTTAAATTTCGCTCGTCTTTCCGGATGTTTCCTCTGTCGTTTTCAGTTATGTAGCCCTATAAACAAGCTGTCAATCTCAATATCTCTAAGAAAATGAAAAAGTTAAATTTAGTAATAATGCTATTTGCTGTTGTGTTTGCAGCGATGGCGCAGAATCCCCAATTGAAAGTGGGCTATAAATATAATTTCTTTGATCCGAGAGGAATTGAGAAACATCAGGATTTCATTCTTCTCGCAGGGAATGGTGTATCGAAATTCTATAAAATCATACACAAGTTCTAAACAAATACAACAAACGGATTTATAAATCCGTTTTTATATCAACCAATTAACATTTACCGTTATGGCATTACCTCAGATAGTTATTCCTGTGCTGACAGGGGAAGCCGCCGAACGTTTTAATCGTTTAGCGACAGAAGCCGCAAAACAGCGTGGGGTGCAGTATGACCCTAAGGCTAAAGAAAGAGTTCGTAAAGTTCTGGAACGTTCAAGACAAAATGGTTACTTTTTAGATGGCATTCCTGATTGACGAATGTATTTTCGCACCTCTTTCCAAAGACCTAATAACGCGAGTTCGGGATAAGGAAGTCCTCAAAAAATTGAAACGGCAGCTTGAAAAAGTTGCCGTTTCGTTTGGCAATATCATTGATATTTAATAATTTAGAGATACTAAAACAATAAACCATATATCATGATTACCAAGGATAAAGTTAGTGAATTTTTTTGTATTGCAGACGATTTCTGCAAAGAATTTGAAGTTGAGATGTCAAAAAACGCCCTACCCGCCTCAAAAGACACTCCAAAACGTAAGCGTAAGTGCATGATGTCCGATTCGGAAGTCATCACAATCCTGATCTGTTTTCACTTCAACAGCTACCGCAATTTCAAACATTACTATCTCTGATGCGTCTGCCGGCATTGGCGGGATCTTTTCCCACAAACATTCTCTTATAACCGCTTTGTGGAAGTCATGCCCCGCTGCTTTGTGGCACTGACCATGTTCCTTAGACTCGCATGTTTCGGAGAATGTTCGGGCATAAGTTTTGTGGACAGCACATGTATCCCTGTCATCCACAACAAGCGCCAGTTCAACATGAAGATCTTCAAGGTATAGCCGAAAAAGGGAAAAGCACGATGGGGTGGTATGTCGGCTTCAAGTTGCATCTGCTATGTAACGAAAATGGCGAGATTGTCAACTTCGTTCTGACCAAGGCAAACGTGGATGACCGCAACGAAGCTGTGTTTGATGTACTTACAGACAAGTTTTTCGGCAAACTGTATGCTGACAAAGGATATATCTCCCAATCTCTTTTCGGAAAGCTATTCGACGATGGCATCCATATAGTGACCGGTCTCCGTTCAAATATGAAGCAGCGGCTGATGCCTCTATATGACAAAATCATGCTGCGCAAAAGGAGTATAATCGAGTCCATTAACGATATGCTCAAGAATGTTGCCCGGCTTGTGCATACCCGGCATCGCAACATCCTCAACTTCCTGATGAATCTGCTTGCTGCGATGGGCGCATACTGCTTTTTCGCTGTCAAACCGGAAGTCAATTTTGACTTTGAGGTTGACCCATCTGACGGTCAACTCGCAATCTGGCAATAAAGCATCATAATCATATAAAAACAATCAGGCAGTCGTGTAAGGCTGCCCGATATGTTATGCCTGTATATTGGCAATCTGATGAGGATTTTTTATCCCGAACTCGTGTTAATAAGAAGCATGTTCAAGCCACTGTTTTTAAAGCAAGCTTCAGGAATTTTATATTACCCAATAAGGATGATTCTCTGAACAAAATACATACACGATTGTTAAGTAGTTGTAAAAAAATACAATTTAGCTAGTTATTATGTTATATTAATGTAACATATCAAAAGCATAACCAATGAAAAAATTTTTTTCTATTTCGCAGTCTATTGTCCTTCTAGGAATACTTTTTCTAATATTTCCAAGTTGTCACAATGAGCCTGATTCTGTAACTGAGTCTTTCAGCTACCGGGACGGAGTGTATTCAGGGAGTCAACTGACGGTCACACTTGATGGTAAGAATGTGACGTCTGTGCGTTCGGTCACCCTATCGTCCAAACTGTTGGATGCCAATCTGAGCCCGGACAAAGATCCGGATCAGTTCGTGCATCCTTCTAACCCGACCTATACCACAATTGTCACGATTGATGGATTCCCCACGTCCAAAGAATCATCCTCGTTTACTACTGTCTCTGATCTCATGGGATTCAAGGGAGATACTGACATCAAAGGAGTGGAATACAAATATGATGCCGAGTTCACAGGTGATCCTCTTCTTCATCATGCCAACCAAGGTTTGATCCTACGTTTTGCTAAACAATGAATGATATTTGCAAATATGCCATTGCAATGTCGCTTGTGTTGTCAAGCGGCATTTCCTCGTTTGCGCAGACTGATTCCATAGCGGCGGATACTCTCGGAGCCGTACATCAGTTGAAAGAAGTCGAGGTGAGAGGCTACGGCGCGGACCGTAATCTGAAAGCTGCGGAAATGGGTCGTGTCTCACTCAGCAACAAGATGATCACCAATCTTCCCGTTATGTTCGGCGAGCCAGACATAGTGAAAACCCTACAGACTCTGCCTGGCGTATCTCAAGGTGTGGAGGGCTTTACAGGATTGTTCGTCAGGGGTGGCGACAACGATCAGAACCTTTTCCTTTATCAAGGTCTGCCGCTCTATCACGTAAGCCATCTCGGAGGTATATTCTCATCGTTCAATGTACCGACTGTCAGCCGGGTTGATTTCTACAAGGCGGCTTTCCCGTCGCGTTATGGCGGCAGGATATCCTCGATCACGGATGTCGCGATGAAGCGTTCCGACTTCGAGAAATTTCATGGTCGTTTTACTTTGGGGCTGTTGAGTGCAAATGCCTTTATCACCGGACCGGTCATAAAAGACAAGACGGCATTCACAGTCGGCATCCGACGCTCGTGGATAGATGTCATCTCTATCCCTACATTGGCCATAATGAACGCTGTGGAGAAGAAAAAGGGTAAGAAACACATTGCCGGATATGATTTCACCGACTTCAACGTGCGGATTGACCATAAATTCAATTATAATGCCTCGGCATATATAGTTGGATATTACGGACATGACCATCTAAAAATTGGACTCCGCGAATTCGAAGGTGAAAATGAAAGTTTCATCGTTGGTCCCGACGGCAAACCTATACCGGATGACACGCAATCTGACACGCGCTTCTTTGACGAGGATGTCAACCGCCTGTCCTGGGGCAATTGGGGCATATTGGGAGCATTCGATTATCATATCGGTCCCGGCACTATCAATGCCTCGGTCTATTTTTCAAGATACAGTTCCACATACCGACAGGAGAGGGAATACCAGACCGACATGGACGAGCCGGACACATACGGCTACAACAAAAGCCGGACAGAAAACAGTATCGCTGATTTAGGTGCGAGGGCGAACTATATTGCAGATTTCAGCAAGGTATTCCGGACAAGGGCAGGTGTGGAATACGTGCGGCACGACTATCTTCCCGAGGGGTTGCGCAACGAGTTCTTCTCCGACGGCAAAGGTTCAACCGACGGCAACGACAGTCCGCATGCCAAAGCCAATGAATATTCGGCGTATACCGACAACACTTTAAATTTCCATGATATTGTGGCACTCAATTTAGGGTTAAGGTTCTCTGCCTATAACATACAGTCAAAGACATTTACGGCATTGGAGCCACGCGCTTCGGTGAAGGTTGCGTTGGGCAAGGATTTCAGCGTCAAGGCAAGCTATGCGAGAATGAGCCAGTATGTTCAGCAGGTATCGAACAATTACATAAATCTTCCGACAGACCTGTGGCAACCAGTTATCGCCACCTTCAAGCCTCTGCGGAGCGACCAGTATTCCATCGGATTATACGGCAATCTTCCACACAGCATGTACTTTTCGGTGGAAGGATGGTACAAGGATATGAGGAATCTGCTCGAATACCGTGAAGGCGTGTCGGTGCTTAATCCTGGACTCACATGGGAGGAGAAACTCACCTCCGGAAAAGGATGGTCCTACGGCGTGGATTTCAGTCTCACAAAAGAAGCGGGCAAGTTCACCGGATCCATAGGATACGGACTCATGTGGAACTGGCGTAAGTTTGACGAGTTGAATCAGGGAATGAAGTTCCCGGCGAAATTCGACAACCGGCATAAGATAAACATAAATGCAAACTACAAGCTCAACGACCGTATAGAGTTCAATGCCGGCTGGACATACATGACAGGCAACAGGCTCACTCTCTCCATGTATAACTATGACATCCCCGGCAGTCAGTTCCCGGATGCTCCTACGGTTGGACCTCCGGGTTATGGCAATGAAATCGACGGCATAGATTATTATCCCTCAAGAAACAATGTCCGCATGCCCGCCTATCACCGTCTTGACCTCGGCATGAGCATTCACAAGACTTATAAGAACGGGAATTCCGGAATCTGGAATTTCAGTCTCTACAACGCCTATTGCCGTATGAACGCGATAACCATAAAGAAGGACAACGAGAATAATGTGATAGACCGTCCGTCCGGATGGCACCGCGCTTTCAAGACCTTGAGTTTCATTCCTGTCATACCTTCTGTCTCATACACCTATATTTTCTGATTATGCGAAATAAATCCATATACGCATCAATATCGGTTCTTCCGATGCTGCTCATATCCTGTTATCATGAGGTTGATATGGACAGCTACAGGGATGAGGACGGGGAAAATCTCCTTACTCTAAATTCCCTTGTAACTCCCGATTCAACCGTTCAGGTCATGGCCACACGCACATATTTCTTTTCCGACATCCATAATGACCGTACATACGTCAAGGGGCTTGACATAGATATAATTGTCAATTCCGAGAAGAAAGAGGGCATGACTTATGATACGGAAAGGAATCTCTACATATCGGATGTAAAGGTAGGACCCGGAGATGAGGTTGGTCTTCACACCACCTTCATGGATAAGACAATAACCGCATCCGATATCATGCCTCATTCCGTGTCGATAGAGGATGTCACGGTGTCACGTCAGGGACCTGTCAGTATCTACACCAACAGTGACTTCGTGTTCACATATAGAGTGACGTTTACCGATCCAATTGGGGATGGAGACTACTATTTCCTGCAATGGGACGCAGTGGATCCCCGCAAGGACATAATGATGGGAGAACGTGACTTCACGCATGAGCTTGTCTTCCAGCAGTTGGCTAACCAAGTGCATGCCACACTGCCCGGATGGGAGCCATACTCCCCATACGGTCTCCCGTTCTCAGACAAAGGGATCGACGGGGAAAGATATACCCTCACCGTAAAAGAGATCGTGCAGATGCCAAAGGGATCATTCCAATGGAACCTGACTCAGATGAAACGCAGGTTCCGGCTCCATGCTATCTCCAAGGCATACTACGACTATCTGGTCAGCGCTCTCATGAACCGTACCAACGACAAGGGTCTGCAAGGCGGCATGATAGATCTTGGGATCGCGGATCCGGTCAAGGTGTATTCAAACATAAGCGGAGGTGTCGGGATATTAGGTTGCTACACCACTGCGGAAAGTGAGATCGACGCATTGAAAATCGTGGGACCATTCCCGAAACAATAAAACACCCACCTCATGAACAACTTTTATCGCATACTCATCTTTTGTGTCCTTACGCACATGTCAGCATTGTATGCCGGCGCACAGAATGACACTATAATGGAAACTGGGGAGACAATATTATCAGAAGAATACAGATCTGTGTACTCGCCGGGTGCATTGCGCTTTGGCGACCGCAGGATTGTTAGCCGGGTAACCTTGCCTGACAGCGTTGATGTCGTGCGCCATCAGAAAAAGAATTTCTGGCGGGCGGGAGCCGAGACCGTAGGCTTCAATATCGGGTTATGGGCTTTTGACCGCTATGTGTTGAAAGGCCATTACGCCTATATCTCGTGGAACACGATAAAGGAGAACTTCAGACATGGCTTTGAATGGGACGACGATCATCTGCACACCAACATGTTCGACCATCCGTATAACGGTTCGCTCTTTTTCAATGCCGGCAGGTCAAATGGCTTCAACTTCTGGCAGTCGGAACTTTTTGCCATAGGTGGAAGCGCCATGTGGGAGATGTTCATGGAATGTGAATACCCGTCGACAAATGACATTATTGCCACTCCCATCGGAGGTGCAGCCATAGGTGAGGTGCTCTACCGCACATCCGATATGATAACCGATGACCGTGCCACCGGAGGTGAACGTTTCGGCAGGGAGTTCGCCGCTTTCCTTGTCAATCCTATGCGCGGACTCACCAGAATTGTTACCGGTGACGCATGGAAAAAGAGAACGACAAGCGGCAGGCGTTTCGGCATTCCTCCAATAAGCGTGGATGTCTCGCTTGGAGGACGTTGTCTAATACCTATGAATAATGGCGGAGGGACTAAAGTCGGGGCGGTTGCCGATATCGACATTGAATACGGTGACAGATATGCGGAGGATGCAAAAGCTCCCTATGACTGGTTCGCATTCTTCCTGGAGTTGCAGGCTGTCAAAACTCAGCCTGTTTTGAGCCGTGTCGAGATTGTGGGCCGACTGTTGTCAAAAGAGATACTTGACAAAAAGAATCTGAACGTGTCGGTCGGCATGTACCAGCACTTTGACTTTTTTGATTCCGACACTATAAAAAGGGTTGATCGTCCAAACAAGCTTTCTCCATGTGTGGTACCTTATAAGTTCGGCACACCGGCATCGCTTGGTGCCGGTACGATGGCTCGATACCAACCAACTACCGGGGTTGTCCTGAACGGATTTGTCCATGTCAATGCCGTAATATTGGGAGGTATTCTTACGGACTTCTATCGTGATTATCACCGCAACTACAATTGGGGATCAGGTTTTTCAGTCAAAGCCGGTCTAAATTGCTCTCTCTTTAATGGCCGACTGTTGATGGATATAAAAGACCAGTTCTACAAGCTATATACATGGCATGGGTATGATCCTTATTACGACTGGTCGCTGACCCCAGAAGGTTCGCCGGTTAACATTCAGGGAGACGGGTCAAATTCTGGATTCAATCATTTTCAGGTACGTGTAGGATATCGTTTATTGGAGCGGCTTTACCTTTCAGGTCAAATTAATTTATACACCCGAACGACAAATTATGATTTTTCAGTTTATAATGGTTCGTACACATATTTCCCCCGTATAGAGAGCAAGCAAATGAATTTCCAGTTGATGCTGACGTATAAAATTTAGCAATCAAACTTGTATATATAATAACCTAATTATGTATTTATCTCATATAATGCAAACTTGAAGCTGTGTTTAAATTTACGCAGCCTTTTTCCATTTCTTATATTATACGAAAAAGTAATGGGATTCGGCACATAAAGCCGGATCCCATTGCTCTTTTCTGTAGGTATTGAAATTGTCAAAACTTCTTTATTTGCTTATGCCGTCGCGGATGAGGAGGGCATCTACCGTCGGCTCTTTTCCTCGGAATTCCTTATAGAGGTCCATCGGATCGACCGTGCCGCCGCTCTGAAGCATTTTCTTGAACTTGTCAGCAGTGGTCTTATCAAAGATTCCATGCTCCTTGAAGGCTGCGAAGGCATCCACATCCAGCACTTCCGCCCATTTGTAGCCGTAATATCCGGCTGCATAGCCGCCGGAGAAGATGTGCCCGAACGAGGGGGATATAACGCTACCCTCCACTGCATCAAACACACGCACCGGATCCTGTGCCCTCTTCTCAAACGCCTCCCCGTCCATACTTGCTCGCAAAGGCTCCTCTATCGTATGGTATGCCATATCAAGATAGCCGAATCCGAGCTGACGCATACAGGCATACGCCGCGCCATACTGACGCGCACGGAGGAACTTATCCAGAAGATCCTTCGGCATCTTCTTACCGGTCTTGTAATGGGTGGCAAAACCGTCAAGAAACTCTTTCTCCGTCAGATAATTCTCATTAAACTGCGAGAACAGCTCAACGAAATCATGATATACATTGGTACCGCTCAACGAGGCATACGTTGCCTGTGCCGACAAGCCATGAAGCGCATGTCCAAACTCGTGAAGGAATGTCTCCACCTCATCGGGAGTAAGCAGGACAGGTTCATCACCTATCGGTTTTGAGAAATTGCATACTATGGATATGAGCGGGAGCGTGCGATTGCCGGCATCATCCTTAGTCTCAGTGCGGAACTCCGTCATCCATGCGCCCGGAGATTTTCCTGCACGATAGAAGAAATCGGCATACAGCACTCCAAGTATACTGCCGTCGCGCTCATATACCTCGAAAGCCTTCACATCGGGGTGATAAACCGGTATATCCTTATTCTCCTTGAAAGTATAGCCATAAAGACGTGTGGCAAGACCGAAGACTCCGCCAATGGTGTTCTCTAATTCGAAATACGGCTTCATATCCTCATCATTGAAGGCATAACGCTCATTCTTCAGCTTATCCGACCAATAGCTGTAGTCCCACGGCATCAGCACAAAATCATCACCCACCTTGCTGCGTGCGAAATCCTGCACCTCGGCAATCTCGCGCTTCATCGGCTCAGTGTAGCTCTCCCTCAGCTGCTCAAGCAGACCGTTTACAGCCGCCGGAGTAGCCGCCATAGTGCCCTGGAGATGATATTCCGCGAAATTCTTCTTACCCATCAGACGCGCTATCTCCAGGCGTATGTTGGCGATATCCTTAAGAATCTGCGTATTGTCGTATTTTCCACCGTTGTTGCGCGAATTATAAAGTTTGTAAAGTTTCTCACGCAACTCCCTATTGTCGGCGTATGTCATGAACGGACGATATGAAGGGGCAAACACAGTGAAAAGATAGAGAGACCCATCGTCCTCCTTATCTTCCGCCTCCAATGCCTCTTTCGCCACCTCACGTGCCGCTTTCTTTATACTTTCGGGCAATCCGGCAGTATCCTCCTCCTTCACCCACAGACGACGCTCGGGACTCGCCATATCGTTTGTGACATTCTGGCTGAACCGCACGTTAAGGTCTGACAATTCGGTGCTCAGACGGCGATACTTGTCGCGGTCATCTCCCTGAAGATCCGCACCACTCTCTGCAAAACTTCTATAGGTCTCCGATATGAGACGACGCGCTTCCGGAGAGAGGTCCGCACGCTCCGACTCATTCTCATAGACGTGCTTCACCCTTTTCCAAAGATTCTCATTAAGAAGGATGTTGGTGGAATGCTCGGATATGATCGGCGTCATCTTTGTCATGATGTTCATTAGAACGGTGTCGCCGAGTGCCGCATCAAGATTACCCAGTGCAAGCACTGCCTCATTAAGCAGGCGTCCGGAGCGATCGAGGGGAGCTACCGTATTTTCAAACGTAGGCGCGTCGGTAGCATTTGCTATCTTGTCAAGCTCCTCATTGTGAAGGCGAATGCCTTCCAATATGGCATTCTCATAATCATCCGTAGAGATTTTGTCAAACGGGATAGCTTGAAAAGGCGCATCGGATACGTGCAGCAACGGATTGACGTGTCCCCCTTGCACCTCATCGGCAAATGCCATCAGCGACATCGCCGTAATTGACCCTAAGATAAATTTATTCATGTAGTAAAAATTATATTTGAATGCGAATTTAGCTATTTTCTACCTTTTCTGAAAACATCCGGAGAAAATTTACAATTCCATTTCATAAAAAGAACTCCGTTTCATAGGAATCGGGATATTGCAAAAATAATGCCGGACATATTGCCCGGCATTATTTAGATATAATCGCTGATTGGATTATCTGCAAAGTTTGCACTATCACTCAGCCTGAACACCCTCCATTATCACCTGGATACGGTTTTTGCCGTTGTAGACAGTCTTCATGAATGAATTGAGTTTGTCAAGAGTGATACCCTCAATTGTAGCCTTCTCTTTAGTAAGATCATCATATCCACGGAGATAAGAGAAGATTCCATTCATCCAGTAGCTGTTCTTCTCCATATTGATCTCCACCTGCTTGATCATGGCTTCCTTCACCTTGTTGAACTGCACGGGATCAGCACCATCTTTAAGCAGCTTCATGTATTCATCCTGCGCACGCTTGATGAGAGCATCCTGCTGGTCTTTGTTAGTCTGGAAGAAATATATGAGATTCCATTCGCCGTTGTTCGGGTTTATAGTTGCATTCACGGAAGCACCATACGTGCCACCCTCCTCCTCGCGGAGCGTCTCGGTATAGATATTGTCAAGGATATCCCCCATCATGCTGACAAGCACGGAATTCTCCATGTTGTAGGGCACGTTGGAGTCTCCGTAAAGATCATATACCCAAGTTGAAGGTGTGCCCATAGGCTGCTTGAAGTCGTTGATCACGTCGCCTCTCTGGGTCTTTATCTCAGTAATCACTTTTGCCTTGCGAGGTGCAGCGGCAGGAAGTGTGGCAAGATACTGCTCCATGAGAGGCTTGAATGTAGTCTCATCAATATTGCCTACGAAAATAAACGTATAGTCACCGGCATTCGAGAGAAGCTGATGAATCATATCCACCATCTCAGGATAGTTAGCCTTGTCAAGAGTCTCGGTGGTGATCCGGTTCATCATAGGATTATTGCCGTATCTTGTCTTCGACACCTCTCCGAAGAATATCTTCTGAGGGTTATTATTGTCGTTGGCGAACGCAAGTCTGAGCGATTCAAGAGAGACATCGTAAGCACTCTGATCTGTTGAAATATTTGTAAAGGATGTATAGATAAGTTCCATTAACGTCTTCAAATCCTTTACTGTAGATGATCCCTCAAGCATATCGGTGTAAGTGTTTACGCCTAAGCCGAGACTTACCTGTTTGCCGGAAAGATACTTCGTCAGTGTCTTGGCATCAAAAGGTCCCTTCTTTGATTTTTCATACGCCACTCCAATAAGCGCGAGATTTGCAGCCTGTGACTCTGCGAAGCAACGCTTTCCACCCTCACGATATGCGTCCATAAGGATCTCATCACCTGCAAAATCTGTAGACTTCACCACTACTTTCACGCCGTTTGAAAGCGTATAGGTCTTGAAACCGAGGATATTGTTCTCCTCTACGGAAACAATCTTGCCGGGAGTCGGGAGATTAGCGATCAGAGGGTCTGTGATAGTCTCATCCACGTATGCCTCATATTCAGCATTCATGGCATCCTTGACAGTCTTGATCATGACGTCTTCAGACACCACCTCGAAGCCCTCCTTCTGGGGTTCTGTGGTCACCACCACCATATTGTTGGGAGTCAGGATCTGCTGAATAACCTGATTGATTGCCTGAAGAGGAATCATCGGAAGCATCATCTTCCAGATCTCAAGCTCCTTCTCAATGCCGGGAGCCGGTTCATTATCGATAAAGAGACGGCAGAGTTCATTGCCGAACGCATCGTTATCAGTCTTATCGCGCTCATTGTAGATCTTCTCCATACGGGATAGAGCCTCCTCCTTCACGCGGTCGTATTCCGACTCGGTGAACCCTGTCTTGCAGGCACGTGTCACGATTCTCATAACCTCATCCACAGCAGCCTGAGTGCCTTTCTTGGGGATGACCACGATATTGAACGAGTCTTTAGTCTTCGATACATAGAAATCATCGAAATATACACCGGCACCGGCATACGTGCATGACGGCTCATGTGAAAATTCCTCAAGACGGTTGTTGATGAGAGATGAAATCAGCGACTGCAACAGGCTTGACTGCATATACATCTCGACTGTGTTGCGCATCTCAAAGGGGATTTTCTCCGACTTGAAGGTGATAGTTGTGCGTGGCTGCGGAAGCTCAGGATCTGTGAAAGATACGTAGATGGGCTCATCATTGTCGCTTACCGTGGGATATTTGCGCTCTGCCGCATTCTCCGGCATCGGTATTTTAGAAAAGAGATCGATCACCTTTTTCTCCATCTCGTCGGCATCAATATCACCGACGATGACTATACCCTGCTGATCCGGACGATACCATTTCTTATAGTATGCGCGGAGCACCTCCGGCTTGAAGTTCATGACCACCTCCATCTTGCCGATAGGCGACTGCTGATACTGATACTCCTTGTAGATTTCAGGGAGAATCGACATGAGCATACGGAACTGCGCATTGTTGCGCTGACGCCATTCCTCCTGGATCACTCCACGCTCGGCATCGATCTCAGCCTCTTCAAGAAGGATCTCGCCGCTCCAGTCATGAAGGGCAAGGAGCACGCTGTCTACAAGCGGCTTGTCGGTGGTAGGCACATTGTTGATATTATATACTGTCTCATCAAATGCCGTGTAGGCATTGATGTCGGCACCGAAACGTATACCTTTCCCCTGAAGATAATTCAGCAGGTTCTTGCCGGGATAGTTGGTTGTGCCGTTGAACGCCATGTGCTCAAGGAAGTGTGCCAATCCGAGCTGGCTCTCCTCCTCAAGTGTGGAGCCAACTTTCTGGGCGATATAGAAATTCGCCCTCTCCTTGGGCATCTCGTTATGCATGATGTAGTAGCTCATGCCATTGGGCAAGACGCCATGCTTCACCTTCGGATTGACCGGGAGAGGCGTCAGCTGTGGCATCTGGGCACTCATGCACAGCACTCCGATGAGGAACATTGCTATGCTTAAGACTTTTCTTACCATAATTGTTAGATTTAGTTGTTATTTTGGTTTTGGTTGGTTTTTTGTTCCGTTGTTGTTTTTGTTGTATCATGATGCAACATGATATATCATGTTATATCATTTTTCAGCATGTTATATCATGATAGCTATATGAATCCGTTCATCATTGCATATAGTGATAATCCGGAGGCTGATTTTATTCTGAGTTTTGACGACAAGTTTTTTCTGTGGGTTATGACGGTGTTGACCGATATGCAGAGTTCGTCTGCTATCTCTTTATTTATCTTTCCGGCAGCTATCAGCCTTAGCACTTCGATCTCCCTTGCCGAGAGATCTCCGCGTGTGTCGTCGCCATCATCCTGCGGAGCGAGAAATTCCTTCAGTTTACCCTTTATCTCCGCCTCATCTGATTTGGCAGACAGCATCAGCAGTCCGGAATGGTCGGCACAGTTCGCAACATTGCGTGCAACGATAAGTGTCTTCATTTTCCTGGGAAGGAAAAAATCCATGTTGTAGATAAAAATATCGGCAGCCACAATATACCCCGCCATCTTTTCCGAAAACGGATAAAATTCTTCAAACGATGGGAAATACTCCGCAGTCCCATCCCATCCATCACGTAAAATGGATCTTATTCCCAATGATTCCAAAGTGGAGAGTCCTACGAGAGCTATGCGTTGCCTGCTGTTCATGATTTGAAGATCTAATCCTTAAAATGCCGTAGCTCCTGAAATCAATGGCAACAGTATGCGGCTACGTATGCGATTATTTTGACAAAGGTCGCGCTCAAGCGAGAACACGGCACTCACCACGGCAGTGCAGAGATTGGCATCATAGTTACCACGCAGATGCTCCACAAAGAAATATAGAAGATCATGCAGTTTCTCCTCCACCTCCATGTAGCCCGCCACGGCAGATTCGCTCGACACCTCCACCCTTCCGCTGCTCAATGCCGGGAAAAGCACCTCATCGTCATATCTCAACGACTCGGTCATCTGCATCCTCATGTCCTGATAAAACGTGCGGAGCATGTCAAGATTGTTGTCGTCGCCGCTACGGTCGATAAGAGACTTGAAATGGCGGTCGATATTGGGAAGCTGCACCCTCAGATAATAGGCATTCGTTTTCCGTAGATACGCCACTGTCTTCTCTATCGTGAACGTGCCCCGCGCATTGACCGGGAAATACTCCTCATCGAGAAACGTATTGATCACTGAAAGGAAAAAATCGGGGTCTATGCCGCGATCATCGCATACCTCCCCGATGGTGGCATCTCCCACTCCGAGTCTGATGCCCAGTCGGTCTACCACCGGCAACAGACTCGGATGAGACATTATAGCTTCTGATAGTTTTATTTCTCTGTTATATAGAGCCATGTCGGATGATTATGGTGGCATTTTCTGTTATGACCATATCCACGCCCTGGTCATGCGGCTCTGTCGGCACCTCATCCACGAGCTGGAATCCATAGCCCACTCCGATAGTTGTGGCTTTTGCCGACTGAAGCAGACGGTCATAGAATCCCTTTCCACGTCCAAGACGGTTCCCTTTACGGTCGTATGCCACGGCCGGCACTATTATAAGCTCTATTTCCGAAGGATCTACAGTATCCGTCCCGGTGGGCTCCTCTATATGGAAGCTACCCAGCTCCAGACGTGACTCATCATACGGCAATATGTCAAGATTCACGCCATTTACCCTCGGAAGATAGAAATTCTTCCTGTCTGCCCATTTTCTGAGGAAGGCGCGGGTGTTGACCTCATCCGGCAGAGAATGATACATCAGTATCCTGTCTGCCATGATAAACGCCGTAGTCTTCTCCACTCTTGAGAATACCTCTTCGGCAGCCTTCATTCGCTCTATTTCGGACAGCATCCCTCTGAGATGCCTGACCCTTCTTCTGATTTCATTCTTTTCCATTCTCATCGTGTTTTTCATTGTTTTCCAATTGTATGTCGACAGGCGACTCTCCATTCTTAAGAGCATCGTAAGCCCGATTCATTGCCTTGTCGTCGCGATTGAGCAATTCTATAAACGAGGAATAGCCCAACACGTCGCGTGCGATCATTGCCTTTATCTGGTTGAGAAGCAAGCCTCTTGACTGATTTATGTAGTACCAGCGTGCCGGCACGCCGTTCTTGACGGCAAAACTTACGAAGTTCTCAAGCAGCGTATTGTCGCGAGGCAACACTTTCAGTAGCCTGTCGGTGCTCTTAACGTCGTCGAGCATGCTTCGGTATTTATCAGCCACAGAGAGGGCAAATTTCTGTATCAACCCCTTGTTCATCACGTTGACGTAATATGACGTGTAGCCCGTGGTGTCTTC
This sequence comes from Muribaculaceae bacterium Isolate-037 (Harlan), assembly GCA_003762615.1. GTDB lineage: Bacteria > Bacteroidota > Bacteroidia > Bacteroidales > Muribaculaceae > Lepagella > Lepagella muris. The sequence goes on along the minus strand of RIAZ01000024.1, from coordinate 51,219 downwards.
CGGCACAAAGATATCAGGCATGATGCCTCCGCCGCCATAGACCGTGCGCCCGTTTGACGTGGTGAATATCTTGCTCTTGTCAAGCTTTATGCTGTCGGCATTATAGAACTCGCCATGTGAATATCTGTCGATTATATCAAGGTCATACTTATCCTTGTCGCCGCGCAGATATTCCTTCTGGATGGAGCGTCCCGACGGGGTGTAGTAGCGTGCCACTGTCAGGCGTATCGCAGAGCTGTCGGGCAATTCCGTCTGGTTCTGCACAAGCCCTTTCCCGAATGAACGGCGACCCACCACCAATCCGCGGTCATTATCCTGTATGGCACCGGCAAATATCTCCGATGCCGATGCAGAGCCCTCGTTGGTGAGCACCGTGATCTCCACATCCTTGAAGCTACCTCTGCCATCGCTCATCGCAAGCGTCTCGTTTTCCGGGCGGCGACCCTTGGTATAGACTATCATACGCCCTGCCGGGAGGAACTCATTAGCCATATATATAGCCTGATCCATGAAGCCTCCGGTGTTGCCACGAAGGTCGATGATGAATTTCTTCGCCCCCTCTGCCTTCAGATCGTTGAGGGCATTGAAGAATTCCATATACGTGTTGCGTGCAAATTTGGTGACGCGGAGATAGCCCACCTCATCATCAACCATATATTTGCAGTCGACGGAATTGACCGGTATGTCGCCGCGTATCACGTCAAACGTCAGAGGCTGCTTCGAACTTTGACGCTTTATCTCAAGCACCACTTTCGAGCCTTTCTCCCCCCTCAACGTCTTGAATACATCCTCCTGCCCTATATCCTTTCCCGTAAGCGACTTCCCATCAGCCTTTATTATGCGGTCGCCCGACAGGATACCGACCTTCTCTGCCGGTCCGCCGGGTATCACCTCCACGACATTGACCGTGTCGCCTACTATCTGGAACGACACCCCGACTCCACTGAACGAACCCTGGAGATCTTCATTTACCGCCGTCAACTCCGAGGAGGGTATATAGGCGGAATGTGGGTCAAGCGAATTAAGGAGCTGTGGCATTGTCTCCTCCACAAGCGAATCTATATCGACGACATCTACATACTCCGACTCTATCAGCCGGAGCACGGTGCGGAGTTTCTCCTCCTCTTGCGACAGGGTGCGCCGGGTGATGTACTGACCGATAAACACTCCGCCGGCAAGCCCCACAGTCAGCAGCAGGGGCAACGCCACAAGTCCTATATTTCTTCTATTATTCATTCTCACAGGGTATATAGACGATCTCAACCCCCGCCTTGCGGAGAAGGTCGACACCGTCTGACATTCTATACAATTCCGAGAAGACCACCCGGCTTATACCCGCCTGGATAATCAGCTTGGAGCATTCTATGCACGGGCTCGCTGTCACGTAGAGGGTGCTGCCGGCACTTGAATTGTTGCTTCGCGCCACTTTCGTGATTGCATTCGCCTCTGCATGCAGCACGTAAGGATAGGTATGGTTCGTCTCATCCTCACAGATATTTGGGAATCCGGAAGGTGTGCCGTTATAGCCATCGGAGATGATCATCTTGTCTTTCACGAGCAATGCCCCCACCTTCCTGCGCGTGCAATAGGAATTTTCACTCCATATCCTTGCCATCCTGAGGTAACGCTTGTCGAGTGCCTGCTTCTTTTCACTGTTATCCATCGTCATTTCTCTACTTATGAAATGAATTTGTAATGACTTCCTTTGAAATTGTAATGACTTCTGTCATGAAGCCTGATTCTCTGTTAATCCTGCTCCATAAGGAATTTTTCCGCATCAAGAGCCGCGCGACATCCTGTGCCGGCTGCCGCCACTGCCTGACGATAACGCGGATCCGCGCAATCGCCCGCCGCAAAGACTCCCTCCACGTTTGTGTGGGTAGTGGCTCCCTCCACCTTGATATATCCCTCTTCGTCCATATCAAGCTGACCCTTGAAGATCTCCGTGTTAGGACGATGACCGATTGCAAGGAAGAAGCCGTCGATAGCTATGTCGAATGTCTCCTCCTCGGGAGTGCCTTTATGTCTTACGATATGCGCGCCCTCAACTCCGTCTTCACCGAAAAGACCCAACGTGTTGCAATGATAGAGTATCTCTATATTCTCGCGTTCCTTCACACGACGCTGCATGACGTCAGATGCACGGAGCACTCCACGACGCACGATCAGATAGACCTTCTTTGCCAGTGTCGACAGATAAAGAGCCTCCTCACATGCCGTATCGCCTCCGCCTACAACTGCCACGTTCTTCTTCCGATAGAAAAATCCGTCGCAAGTGGCACACGCACTGACTCCGAGCCCCCTGTATTTCTCCTCATCGGGAAGTCCGAGATATTTGGCTGACGCGCCGGTGCATACAATCACGCTATCGGCATACACCACATCGCCGCGCTCATCCTCACAACGGAACGGACGCTGTGAAAAATCCACTTTCACCACCATACGGGATCTGACGTCGGCTCCAAACCGGAGTGCCTGCTGACGGAACTGTTCCATCATCTCCTGACCCTGTATTCCGTCAGGATAACCGGGGAAATTCTCAATCTCAGTAGTCTGTGTAAGCTGTCCGCCGGGTTGATCACCCTCAAACAGCAGCGGTTGGAGATTAGCACGTGATGCATACAATGCTGCCGTATAGCCGGCAGGTCCTGACCCAATGATCAATACTCGAGTTTTTTCTTCTGACATATATATCTTAAGATGTTTTTATTATATAATACGGAAGTTGCCTGATGAATGCTGCAACCCCATTCTCTTTATATAACAACGTTAACTATTTTTTTCTTTTCAATGACATGGTTTAAACTTCATTTGCCCCATATCTTCCGATATCCCACCATCCACGGTCAACGGAGATCTACAATCTCCGCACGCGGGTATTTCTTACTGGGATATTCAAACTCCGACACCGGTATCGTAATGCCGGTTTTCATTGTCTTGACGTCTACCGTCACATTACCGGAAGCTGTAGTCACCAATATCTTCTCTATCTGGAACGTAGTGGAGTTGATTGTGAACACCAATTTCTTTAACCCGGATTTCTTATCCTTGGGAAGAAGATCCACCACGTATTTCCCCTGACGCTTCACTGTGGAGAACCGGCACGTGAAACCGGCTGCACCGCTTCTGACGTAAAGCAAGGGATTAGATTCCGCAAGTTCCTGCGCTGTCGGTATAGTTACGGTGGTCTCTGACGTGCGCGGATTATAGGTATAGAGAGATTTGCCGTTATACCATGTGGATACTTCCGGCATCAACACCACGAATTTATTACCCGCACTCTTGACAGAACCATTGGAGACACGCCCCTGTGAATTTATGCTGAACGTGGCAGACAGTCCCTTGGTGGTTATTACCGAGGCAGCCTTCTGAGCCACCTGCTCCGCCGTCAACTTTGTGGTGGCTCCGTAAGCATTGACACCTACGGCTATCAATATAGCCAACATCACATAGCTGAGACAGGATAGACTATTTTTTAGCTTATTTTGTTTCATCTGTTTCATTTGTTTCATCTGTTTCATCTGTATCGGCTGTTTCAACCGATACAACCGATACAACCGATACAGCGATACAGCGATACAACAGTATCAGCCATTCAATATCGACTCCAAGGTGACAGCATCGACAAGCACAGAACGTGGTTTACCGCCGTGTGCCGGACCGACTATACCTGCCGCCTCAAGCTGATCCATTATCTTGCCCGCACGGTTGTAGCCGATAGAGTATCTTCTCTGGAGGGATGACGTGGAGGCTGTGTTGGACGACACTATCAGACGCGCCACCTCTTCGAAGAGGGCATCCTTATCGCCGAAATTATTACCTGACTCTCCACCCTCACTCTCCGAGCCGGTCACTACAGGGTCAGGCAACTCGTAGGCACCTTGACCGTAGGGCTGACGTGCGATATAATCGCATATCTCCTCCACCTCCGGAGTGTCGATGAAGGCACACTGCACACGCACCATCGGGCTGCTGTTGCTTATGAGCATGTCGCCCCTGCCTATCAGCTGCTGGGCTCCGGTGGTGTCAAGGATAGTCTTACTGTCCACGCCGGAACTTACCTTAAAGGCAATACGCGCAGGGAAGTTAGCCTTAATGATACCGGTGATGACGTTGGTGGAGGGACGCTGAGTCGCTATTATCACGTGCATACCTACCGCACGTGCCTTCTGAGCAAGACGCGCTATAGGTATCTCCACCTCTTTACCGGCAGTCATTATCAAATCGCTGAACTCATCGACCACCACCACAATGTAGGGGAAGAAACGGTGTCCTTCCAGAGGATTCAGCTTCCCTGCCTTTATCTTGTCGTTATACTCGATAAGATTTCGTGCATGAGCCTCCTTTAGGAGCTGATAACGGTTGTCCATCTCCACGCAGAGCGAGCTGAGAGTAGCCACCACCTTATCCATATCCGTGATTATAGCATCTTCCGCACCCGGAATCTTGGCAAGATAGTGCGCCTCTATCTTGGCATAAAGGCTGAACTCAACCATCTTAGGGTCGATCATCACAAATTTAAGTTCATCCGGAGTCTTGCGGTAGAGAAGAGACGCGATTATGGCATTCAGACCTACCGACTTACCCTGTCCTGTAGCACCCGCCACAAGCAGGTGGGGCATCTTGGCAAGATCCGCGATGTAGACATCGTTGGAGATTGTCGAGCCCATGGCTATAGGCAGCTTATATTTAGTCTCCTGATATGCCTTCGACTTGATTATGGTGCGCATTGACACGGTCTGCGGATCCTTGTTTGCCACCTCTATTCCGACTGTACCCTTACCGGGAATCGGTGCGATGATTCTGACGCCCTCCGCCGAAAGGCTCAATGCTATGTCGTCGACAAGATTCCTTATCTTGGCGATACGCACGCCCTTATCCGGGACTATCTCGTAAAGCGTAACCGTCGGACCGACTGTAGCCTCAATGCTTAGGATAGGTATGCCGAAATCAAGAAGCGTCTTCTTAATCTTCTCCTTATTCTCCAACTGCTCCTCCGCATCCACACTCACCTTGACCACACCCTCCCTAAGGATTTCAAACGGCGGGAACTTGTAGGGATGAGCTCCCGGCAGTCCATGATTATCGGGAAGATGCGGGGTCTCCACCTGGGATATGGAATTGACATTGACAATCATATCATCCTCTTCCTCCTCCAAATCAGGATTGTCATCAACCGGTTCGGGATTGGGGGTAACTATAGGTTCCGGAGCCGGAGTTGTCTCAACCGATGACGTTCTGTTTTCTGTCACTGCCTCCGTCCGTGTCTGCTCCTTGGGGGAATGCTCCGACACGATAGGCGCATCATCCTCAATGGAATATTCGGTATCATCAAAATCCGGCAATGTGCTGTAAAGCCCCGGTTCCTCACCGTTGAACACCACCTGCGCATCATCGTCTGATTCCACCATCTCCTCAACAGCATCCGGCACCGCATCAGCATCCTCATAACGGCGCATCTCCTCTATCTCGCGCTCACGCTCACGCTGAATTGCACGTTTCTCCGCCTCCACCTTACGGCGAGCGTCACGGGCACGCTTCAGGCGTAATATCCAATTGATGAAATCCCTCAGACATATCACAAAGAAACAGCCCACAAGGAACATACATAGGATTATCGCTCCTGTCCAGCCAAAGAAATGCACGATAAATTCATTGACGTATCTGCCGTGATAGCCTCCCCAGTTCACCTGAGTATTGAATCCAATGGTGAGCAATCCGATTATAAGCGACACCGTCACCAATGCCACTATCGATTTTATTGTGAAGTCAACCGATTTGAATCTCGGTTTGCCCACAAGCTGCTTCAGCGACATTGCCACAAGCCAAAGCACTATCACGAATGAACCGAGACCAAAACTCTCATTAATCAGGAACTCCGCTATGCGTGCGCCCCCCTCTCCACCGACGTTGGAGATATCGCCAGAAAGACCTATCTGGGTATTGTTAATCTCCGATTGGTCCTTTATGCAGCTCGTGAAATATGACAGGAATGAAAAGCCAAGATATACGGCAAAGAATCCAAGAAACAGACCGAGAATCCAACGGGTAGTCTGAGACCCTACCCATCGCTTTATTTTGGGCACCAAAGGCTCTGCCGGCGCACGTTTCGTCTTAGGCTCCGGTTTCTTTACAACTCTTTTTACAGTCTCTTTTTTCTCCTTGCGCTTAGGCTCCGATTGTCTAAGTTCCTCCGAGACAGGAGGCAAAGTCGGTGCAGGAATCACTTCTTCCGCATCCGGTATATTAGGGTTGAAAGTATCGTAGGCTTTCATAATTCTTATTTTGAGAATGCAAAGATAACGATAAATTAAATTTTTTCCTATCCTTAGACCACCTTTTTTACAACGTTTTTTTCATCAGCCGCACCGCATTTTCAACACTGATGCCACCACGATCCTTAAACACAATTCACAATGCTCTAATATCCAATAAAATACATCACCCATTTTATATTATCTGTAAGGATACAAATAATTTTACTTGATAGTTTCTTGAATGTTTAAAATAATTTAATTAATTTCGCATAGACAAGCATACCTCTCGCCCCGGCAACTCTCACCTCGCTGCGTCTACAAAGCGACACAAATTTGCCGGGCAATCATCATCTCATGTTTGTCTCTCATTATTTATATGCAACCTGTTAAGATAGCCGGTTTTTCTGTATTGGCTCTTCTATGGATATGGCTAAGCCTGACGCTATTGCTGTCGGGCGGATTCAACTTCAAGAATCTGTTTCTTGTGGTGGCTTCCGGCATTATCATTTTCGTGCCTCTGTGGAAAAAATATATCCGGCAGGATAAATGACTACTCATAATGGAACAGAACGAAGAAAGAGCTGCTATGCCTCTCCTGTCTGAAATCAACTCCCCTTCCGACCTCCGCAAACTCCCTGTGGAGCAACTCCCCGCATTGTGCCGGGAGATAAGGGAATTCCTTATTTCCCGCCTGTCTGTTAATCCGGGGCATTTTGCTTCAAGCATGGGGGCGGTGGAACTTATCGTGGCGTTACATTATGTGTATGACACTCCCTACGACCGTCTTGTCTGGGATGTCGGGCATCAGGCGTATGCCCACAAGATACTGACCGGACGTCGTGACGCTTTCGCCGGGCAACGCACATTGAACGGCATCAGTGGATTCCCGAATCCTCTCGAAAGCGATGCCGACACATTTATGGCGGGACATGCCGGAAATTCCATATCCGCCGCCCTCGGCATGGCTATCGCCGACAAACTGACGCCCGAAAACCGCAACCGGAAGACCGTGGCAGTGATCGGCGACGCATCCATCAGCGGCGGTCTTGCATTTGAAGGGCTGAACAATGCCTCGAATCATCCGAATGATCTACTGATCGTGCTTAACGACAACGATATGAGTATCGACCCGAATGTCGGGGCGTTGCATTCATATCTGTCTGACCTCACCACTTCCGCCGGATATAACCGTATCCGGAACAAAATGGCGGGATTTTTCAGAAAGAAAGGGATTCTGACCGACCAAAGGAAGCGGGCAATAATCAGATTCAGCAATTCCATTAAGTCGTTGGTGTCAAAGAAGCAGAATATATTCGAAGGTCTTAATATCCGATACCTGGGACCCATGGACGGGCATGACGTAATCAAGCTCGTGCAAGTGTTCAAGGAAATAAAGAATATGGAGGGACCGCGTCTGCTGCACGTATGCACCATAAAGGGGAAAGGATACAAACCTGCCGAGGATGACCCTGCCGCATGGCACGCTCCCGGAAAATTCGACCCTGCCACAGGCAAGAAAATATCTGTCTCTTCCGATATACTCCCTCCGCTCTGGCAGGACGTATTCGGCGAGACACTCGTGGAACTTGCAGGAATGGACAAATCAATCGCCGGCATAACTGCGGCAATGCCATCCGGCACGTCAATGTCGAAGCTTGCCGAGGCGTTTCCCGACCGCACTTTCGACGTAGGTATCTCCGAGGGTCATGCCGTCACTTTTGCCGGTGGCATGGCTGCTGCCGGCAAAAAGCCATTCGTCGCAATCTACTCATCATTTCTACAGCGGGCTTACGACAATATCATCCATGACGTGGCGATTCAGGGACTCCCTGTCACTTTCTGCATTGACCGTGCCGGACTCGTGGGTGAGGATGGCGTCACCCACCATGGATTGTTTGATCTCGCCTACCTCAATTGCATACCGGGAATGAAAATATCATCTCCCGCCGACGAGGAGACCATGAGGAATCTTATGTTCACCTCTCTATCAATAAATTCACCTTATGCCATACGTTATCCGCGTGGCAGGGCATATCACACTGATTGGAAATCAGAGATGAAAACTCTTGAAGTAGGCAAAGGTAGGAAAATCACCGATCATGCCGATGCAAAAATAGCAATCCTGACGCTTGGTCCTGTCCTTAAGGATGCCATGACTGCAGCCTCACTGCTTGAGGACCAGGGGATCAAGACTGACATATTTGACATGATATGGATGAAACCCATCGACATGGGGATTCTTTCCGATGTGGCGCAAAGATATGACGCTGTCATAACGGTGGAGGATGGTGCCCTTGAGGGGGGATTTGGCGAAACTGTGGAACATCATATTCGCGAAATAGGCTCCGGAATTAAGGTGAAATCGCTGGGTGTGCCTGACAGATGGATCGCACAGGGCACTGTAGACCAACTGAAGAACTTATGCGGATACGACGTTGAGGGGATCATCTCAGCAGCTAAAGAACTCACATCAAACACCAAGGGCTGATGAAGATTGTAATTGCAGGTGCCGGTGAAGTCGGGACCCATCTTGCCAAGCTCCTCTCTAATGAGGATCAGGATATAATTCTGCTTGACAGCGACCAATCAAGGCTGGACGTAATCAACGACAACTACAACCTGATGACTTGGAACGGATCGACATCCTCGTTCGACACGCTACGCGACGTCGGTGTCGACAACACCGACCTGTATATTGCCGTGACTCCCTACGAGACACGCAATCTGACGTCGTGCGCAATAGCGAAAAGACTCGGGGCAAAGAAGACTGTGGCAAGAATTGACAGTTCTGAATTTCTTGACAGCCACAACGGTGAGATTCTGAAGGATATCGGAGCTGACTTCCTTATTTATCCGGAAGACCTTGCCGCTGATGAAATCAATCTGTCGCTGGCTCATAATTGGGCAAGATATTGGGGAGAGCTTCATGGCGGAGGACTTCTACTTATCGGCGTGAAGCTGCATAGCCAGTCGCCTCTTATAAATTACAAGCTGAAAGACCTCCCCGTAAGGGAACATAATTTCCATGTAGCGGCAATCAAACGCAACAATGAGACTATCATCCCGGGCGGTAACGACAAACTGGAATTTGACGACATCGTGTATTTCATCACCACCCCACCCTATATACAGATTGTGCGCGATCTCTGCGGCAAGAAGAAACGCGTGATCAAGAAGGCTCTCATAATGGGTGGAAGCCGCATCGCGCGACGTTTCGCGAAACGCTTTCATGATAAATTCCATATCAAGATAATTGACAACGACAGGGATAATTGCGAATACATGGCTACAGCATTGCCCGACTGCGAGATTGTGTATGGCGACGGACGCGACATCGAGGTGCTCCGTGAGAACAACATATATCAGTATGATGCGTTTCTCGCCCTTACCGATTTTTCGGAGACCAACATATTGTCATGTCTTTCAGCAAAGGAATTTGGTGTGCCCAAGACCATCGCTGACGTGGAGAACCTTCAGTTTGTCAGTCAGGCGGAGAATCTGAACATCGGCACCATCATAAATAAGAAACTACTGGCTTCGAGCCATATTTTCAAGATTCTTCTTGATGCAGACCAAAGCAACGCGAAATGTCTTGCCCTGGCAGATGCAGAAGTGGCGGAAATGCCTGTGCGACATGGGGCGAAAATTGCAAAGGCACCGGTGAAGGATCTTCATCTCCCCTTCGGAATGACTCTCGCCGCAATGGTGAGGGATAATGAGTGCATGCTCGTCAGCGGTAACACTCATCTGCAACCGGGAGATTTTGTCGTCGTGTTCTGTCTTAGCGGCACCATCAGTAAAATTGAAAAATGGTTTAACTGATCATGGCTTTCAAACGACATACCGGCTATCTCAACGTAAGGATGCTGCTGCGCGTGATCGGGTGGCTTCTTCTTATCGAAACGGCATTCATGACTATACCGTTTGCGACAGGACTTATATATAGGGAGGAGAGTGCATTCATGTTTCTGGTGTGCATGGGCATCACTGCCACTTGCGGAATCTCCATGGTGAGTCTTCATCCCAAAAGCAGGGAGATGGGGAAACGTGAGGCAATCGTGCTGACCGGATTGATATGGGTGATACTATCGCTCTTCGGGATGCTACCGTTTCTGATGTGTGGCACTCATCTCGGAGTGACCGATGCTTTTTTTGAGACGATGAGCGGATTCACCACTACAGGCGCCACCGTGCTCGACACTCTTGAAGGCGTGCCCAATTCCATATTGCTGTGGAGATGTATCGTGCAATGGATCGGAGGTCTCGGAATAATCCTCTTCACGCTTGCCGTAGTGCCGATGCTCAACTATCAGGGAGGCATGCAGCTGTTTAATGCGGAAGTGACAGGCATAACCCATGACAAGCTGCGACCACGCGTCAGTTTCACGGCGCAGAGCCTGTGGCTCGTATATATATCCCTCACTACCCTGCTCATTGTGCTTCTGACATTCTCGGAAATGTCAGTATTTGATGCCATCTGCTACGGACTCTCCACAATGTCGACCGGAGGATTCTCCAATAGCGATATCTCCATAAGCGAAGCGGCTGACACTTACGTAAAGATTCTGCTCACTGTCTTCATGTTTCTGGGAGGCGTGAATTTCTCTCTCATATATAAAATGGTGTGTGGCAAATTCCGTTCAGCATTCCGCAATGACGTGCTGAGATGGTATATATTCATCATATTCATCTGCTATGTCGCGCTCACCCTGAACGTGATTGCCAAAGGATTATACCACCATCTCGACGACATCACGATTGATCCACTCTTTCAGGCGGTATCGATTCTGACCTCAACCGGATTGACCGAGCCCGACTTCCATGATTGGGGGTCGATGGCGGTCATAATCCTCATAATCATGATGGTGATGGGGGCTTGTGCGGGCAGCACATCGGGTGGTGCGAAAATCGACCGCTTTCTTGTGCTGTTCAAATTCATAAAGAATGAGTTCTACAAGATAATGCATCCGAGTGCCGTCACTACCGTATGTATCAACGGAAAAGGAACCCCCTCGGCAGTAGTCAACAAGACACTTGCTTTCCTTTTCGTCTATGTGATTGTGATAATGGTAGCCGGCTCCATTCTCGTATTGATGGGGCTCCCGCTGAAAGACAGTTTCTTTGTCGCGCTTTCAGCCATATCCAACACCGGACTCGGAACCGACATCACCGGGCTCGGTGGCAATTTCTCCCTCATCCCGGCAGGCGGCAAATGGCTTCTCTCTTTCGTGATGCTCGTCGGGCGACTTGAGCTATTCACCATCCTCCTTCTCTTCTTCCCCGCTTTCTGGAGAAAATAGACAATTATACATCAACGTCATGAATTTCTAAGGGCTTAGGAAACTGCCGTTTCTCAAGCCGTAATTTCGTTTATCCTATACGTGATTTTACTAACAAAGAGGATGTGTCAAAAAAAACTGACACATCCTCTTTTTAGCATTACATTATTTCGCAACTTGTTGTTGCCGATACTTACTTATCACTTTCTCTCAAGAGTGATGGCGTCAAGAGCTGCGATTGCCACAAGATCACATATCTCCTGTTCGGAGGCGTTGCTGTTGGTGAAGTAGACAGGTTTCTTCAAACCCATCTGTATCGGACCGACGATACTGCCGATACCCATTGATAGAAGCATCTTACCGGTGCAGTTGGCAGCCGTAAGGTTAGGGAAGATAAGAGTGTTGACGCATTTACCCTTAAGGGTATTAAAAGGATACGTCTCGTCGCGCAATTTGGTGTCGAGTGCATATTCCACCTGCATCTCACCATCCACAATAAGCGACGGATATTTCTCATGCAACTCTTTCACCGCAGCAGCGACCATCGTAGCCTCCTCATGCTGCGACGAGCCGAAATTACTGTAGGAAAGCATCGCCATGACCGGCTCCTGTGCGAAGAAACGCACCGTGTGGTCGGCAAGACGGGCAATATCCACAAGTGCATCCTTATCTGCATCCGGATTCACAGCCGTGTCGGCGATAAAGAATGTGCCCTTACGGGTGTTGAGTATATGCATTGTGGCAAAATGACTGTAGCCATCCTGGAGTCCGATGATAGAAACCACATCGCTTGCAGTAGCCTCTCCGGCAGAGTATGTGGAGGCAAGACATGCATCGGCATCCCCTGTCTCAACCATCATCATGCCGAAATATGAACGCTCAAACATCTTGTCAAGTGCGAAGTTGAACGTGAAGCCCTCACGTGCCTTCTTGCTTGCAAGAATCTTGGCATAGCGTTCGCGGGTCTCCGCCTCACGGTCATGACGCGGATTGACAATCTCAACTTTATCGAGAGATAGACCGAGACGGGCGGCACGCTTCTCAATCATCTCCTCATTGCCGAGCACTACAGGACGGCATACACCCTCCTGAGCCACACGCACTGCCGCACGGAGCGTATTATCCATGTTGCCCTCGCAGATTACCACTCTCTTAGGCGTCTGCTTTGCGAGATCAGAGATATGGCGCATCATCTTGCCATCGTCACCCATAAGATTGCGGAGCTTAGTCTGGTAAGCAGCCCAATCAGGTATCGGGCGACGTGCTATACCCGACTGAGCGGCAGCCTTTGCAACAGCCGGAGCCACGCAGAGAAGAAGACGCGGGTCGAGTGCCTTCGGAAGGATATACTCACGTCCGAAAGTGATATTGTTCATGCCGTAAGCCTCATCCACCACTGACGGAACCGGCTCCTTTGCAAGATCGGCAATGGCATGCACAGCGGCAATCTTCATCGCCTCATTGATTGCAGTCGCACCGCAATCGAGTGCGCCACGGAATATATACGGGAAGCCGATGACGTTGTTGATCTGGTTCGGATAATCGCTACGTCCTGTTGCCACGATGATATCGTCACGCGTCTGCATGGCAAGGTCGTAGGCAATCTCCGGATTAGGATTGGCAAGGGCAAACACGATGGGACGCGGAGCCATGGAGAGCACCATCTCGGGAGTGACCACATCAGCAACGCTGAGACCGAGGAATACGTCGGCATCCTTCATTGCCTCCTGCAAGGTGTGGAGATCACGTGTGGTGGCGAACTCCCTCTTCTGTGAGTTGAGACCCTCACGGTCAGCACGTATCACGCCTTTTGAATCACACATCACCACATTTTTGGGATTGACACCCAATGCCACGTAAAGACGTGTGCAACTTATGGCAGCTGCACCGGCACCATTGACAACAAGACGTATATCTCCTATCTTCTTACCCTGTATCTGAAGGGCATTGAGCAGACCGGCACCGGAAATGATAGCCGTGCCGTGCTGGTCATCATGCATCACCGGAATATCACATTCCTCTTTAAGACGCGTCTCTATCTTGAAGCACTCGGGAGCCTTTATATCCTCAAGATTTATTCCGCCGAACGTGGGCGCGATAGCCTTGACGATCTCTATGATCTTATCGGGATCCTTCTCGTTTATCTCAATGTCAAACGCATCAAGGCCCGCAAAAATCTTAAACAGAAGGGCCTTCCCCTCCATTACAGGTTTGCCAGCAAGCGCACCTATGTCGCCAAGACCAAGCACTGCAGTGCCATTGCTTATGACGCCCACAAGATTACCTCTGTTGGTGTAGCGGTAGGCATCCTCCGGATCTTTCTCAATCTCCAGACAGGGATATGCCACACCCGGTGAATACGCAAGGGCAAGATCATGTTGCGAAGCGTAGGGCTTCGTTGGCACTATTTCGATCTTTCCCGGCTTGCCCTCCTCATGATAATCAAGGGCCATTTCTTTTGTAACTTTTGACATGATGTTTAATTTCTCTTTTCAAGAACCTGACAAATTGTTTTACCTGTAGACTTCAACTAAATTTAATCAGTTCCTTTCTTTTGTCAATATTATCCTTTTTATCTATAACATAAACGCAAGATTTTTGAAAAATTACTTACAAATGCAAAAAAATCTTTCAATCCATCGCTATAAATATTATCTCCGGCAAGGTTTTGCGCAATAATATTTTATTTCAAATTTCAAAAAGTTTTCCAAAATATTTTTCATTTTATTATATATCAAATATTTATATTTTTAACCACTCTTAAAAGTTTTCCAAAATAAAAATTTTAATAAAACTTTTCATTATAAAATTTGCAGATGAAATATTTTTACAATACCTTTGCATCGGTCTTAAAAAAAGGCTTTATCTCGGATATTTTCACGCAAACAAATTGCCAAAATTATGATACAGATTGTTGAGAAACGCGACGGTAGGGTTGTCGGATATAATGAAGACAAAATCAAGGCGGCCATAAGAAAGGCCATGATCGCCACCGAACGTGGCGAGGACGAAAGTCTCATTCAAAAGATAACCGACCGTATCGGAATGAACGGTTCGCATCGCATGACTGTGGAGCAGATTCAGGATTCCGTGGAATTCGAACTGATGAAATCCGCACGTAAGGATGTAGCCAAGAAATATATCGCATACCGCGACCAACGTTCTATTGCCCGACAGGCAAAGACCCGCGACATGTTCCTGGAAATAATCGAAGCGAAGAACAACGACATAACCCGCGAGAATGCCAATATGAACACGGATTCTCCTGCCGGTATGATGATGAAGTTCGCTTCCGAAACTACCAAACCGTTCGTTGACGACTACCTTCTTTCCAACACTGTAAAGAATGCGGTAAAAAACAACTATATCCATATCCACGACAAGGATTATTACCCAACAAAGAGCCTCACTTGCGTGCAGCACCCTCTCAACCGTATCCTGGAGAACGGGTTTGTGGCAGGTCATGGCGAATCGCGCCCGGCAAAGAGAATCGAGACGGCAAGCGTGATAGCCTGCATATCGCTCGAGACGGCTCAGAATGAGATGCACGGCGGACAGGCTATCCCGGCTCTCGATTTCTATCTTGCCCCTTACGTAAGGGCAAGTTTCATTGAGGAGGTAGACAATCTCCAGCAACTCGTCGATAAGGATCTCTCCCACCTGAAGGAGGCACAATTTAAAGATTATATTAAAAAACCGCTTGACGGTCTGGAGGGGGATGAACGCTATCTGCAACATGCAATCAACAAGACTGTAGGAAGAGTGCATCAGTCGATGGAGGCTTTCATCCACAATATGAATACGATACATTCTCGTGGTGGTAACCAGGTGGTTTTCTCCTCCGTAAACTACGGCACCGATACGTCTGCCGAAGGTCGTTGCGTGATACGTGAGATGCTCAACTCCACCTACGAAGGTGTCGGGAATGGCGCGACTGCAATCTTCCCCATACAGATATGGAAAAAGAAACGTGGAGTAAGCTATCTTCCAGAGGATCCTAACTACGACCTATATAAAATGGCCTGCAAGGTGACTGCCCGCCGCTTCTTCCCCAACTTCCTCAATCTTGACGCATCCTATAATCAGCATGAGCTATGGAGAGAAGACGACCCTTTGCGCTATCAATATGAGGTGGCAACCATGGGATGCCGCACACGCGTATTTGAGAACAGATATGGCGAGAAGACTTCCGTAGGGCGAGGCAACCTCTCTTTCACCACTGTCAATATCGTGCGCATAGCCATTGAGGTGATGAATATTAAGAATCAGGAGGAGAGAATCAACAAGTTTTTTGAGAAACTGGAGAAGGTGCTTGACATCACTGCCCTACAGCTTGAGGAACGATTCCAGTTCCAGAAGACAGCCCTTGCAAAGCAATTCCCTCTCGTGATGAGCGTGCTTTGGAATCATGCAAACGGGCTAAAACCTAACGACACTATCGAACCGGTGATAAATCAGGGCACCCTCGGCATTGGGTTCATCGGATTGGCAGAGTGTCTTATCGCCCTCATCGGCAAGCATCACGGTGAATCTGACGAGGCACAGCAACTCGGTCTGAAGATAGTCACCTTCTTCCGCGACAAGGTTAACGGCTATTGCGACAAGTACGGACATAATTATTCCGTCCTTGCAACTCCGGCAGAGGGTCTTTCCGGAAAATTCACGAAAGTTGACAGGAAAGTGTTCGGCGTGATACCGGGCGTTACCGACAAGGATTATTACACCAACTCCAACCATGTGCCGGTGTATTACCATTGCTCTCCGCGCCACAAGGCCAAAATTGAGGCTCCCTATCATGACCTCACTCGCGGCGGACACATCTTCTATGTGGAGATTGACGGTGATGCCACTCATAATGAGGAGGCTATCATGCAGATCGTCGATATGATGGATAAGTATAACATCGGATACGGCTCTGTCAACCACAACCGTAACCATTGCCCGAAATGCGGTTATGAGAATGCCGACAAGAATCAGACGGTATGCCCGAAATGCGGAGTGAAATTTGAGACTATACAGCGTATCACGGGTTATCTCGTCGGCACTACCGACCGTTGGAACTCCGGCAAACTTGCCGAGCTTAATGACCGTGTGGTGCATGAATAATCTAACTCAGACAAAATGCCACAATCTGACAACATCGTTTTCAACGTACTCTCAATAATGCGCGGAACCACGGTCGACGGACCGGGGTTCCGCACATCCATTTATCTTGCCGGATGCAATCACCGTTGCCCCGGTTGCCACAATCCATCCTCTTGGAACAAAACCGGAGGGACACCGACAACACTTTCCAAGATTCTCGATATCGTAGAGGAGGAGGATTTCAACGTTACCTTATCGGGTGGGGACCCGCTTTGTAATCCAAAATCAACGAAATTTCTTATTGACGCCCTAAAGAGAAACGGCAGAAACGTATGGGTCTACACCGGCTATACATGGGAGGAGATAATTGCCACTCCCCTCCTCACCGACACAATCCGCAATGCTGACGTAGTGGTGGAAGGTCCCTTCATCATGGCGCAAAAAGATCCCGACCTCCTATTTCGCGGCTCCGCCAACCAACGGATCATCGACATTCAGGAATCCCTTGCATCCTCCAAAATAATATTATGGCAATAAGATATACTACGATTCACCAGTATCTTGTTTCAAGGTATTCAGCAAGTTCCGGATATTTCGACATAATTGGAGACAATAACTTTTTCGGGTCAATTATTTCATATTTAGACTGATCTGTCAGACAATAACGCCATGTGTCTTCCATACCCAGTCCAGAGACTTTGTATGGGTAACGATGATCATTACGAAGCAATGCTACATTAGTATCCGGTATCACATGAATGTGCAAATAGTCATCAGCTTTAAGTATCTCCATATCTTTATGTAACACTACCTGTTCAGACCACAAGGTCTGCCGCATTAATTGATAGAAAGGCTCTTGATAGTAAATCTTAAAGTCAGGTAGTGTTTTCAACTGCTTTGAATCAGTAATTAACTGATTGTATCTTGCCTTACGTGTCTCACCCTTGTTTCCTGCGGACTTGTCTTCAGTGCCGTAATGCTCAGTGTATTTCCATTCAATAGGAATCAGCCATACTTTATCATTCTTATCAACTGCAAGAATCAACGCATCGACAGATGTGCAGTTTGAACCTCTGGTTGAAGCCTCCTCATTCAAGTGATCGGCTGAACTTACAACTTCAAATGCTATATATTGTGGATTTTTGTCGCATCTTATTGGAAGCACCTCCTTGAAATTATCCCGAACCCCATTTAGGATTGCCAAAACCGAATCCTTATCATTCATTATTGGGAATAAATGATTCAGGCAAGCCATCTGAGAAGACAAAATGTGTCCTGTCGGAGAGTAACCACCCCACCATGATATATGATTATCTGAAAAGTATCTTTCTACTTCGTTTACAGGCGGGAACAAGTTGTTTTCCCCTTTTGCTAAAACAAAAGGATAATTCTTTCCCATGAACTTGCCATTACCATTATCATTTCTGAACACATCCGAACCGATAAGAGCCTGTTGCTTGTCTCGCTGAGATAAATAGTATCCGTTACTCATATTTCCTTAATTAGTAGATTTTAATATAGTTTAGTTTGTTTATAGTCATACTATCTTTACGCGGTTCAATTCTACAGCCCGATCGAAATCATCGTTTCTTCTAGCCATCAGTTCTTGTAGGGTAATAATGTTTGTTCTCATGTCAGCTCGTGTGTATAATCTGAATATTCAATGTAATGGTCATCAAGGACATTGCTTAGGATTCCTACGAGTGAATCAATGCAGTAGTCCTCTATGAGGTAGTCATAGCCATTGTCTTTCATATAGTCTTTATCGACATATTCTATAAGTCCGAAAAGACTCATCTTGAACTCGTACTCTCCGATATGAGGGCGGTCGTAAAGACAAGCCTTTATTTGAGCGGCAAGATCATACCCTCTTTTAAGGACATATCCGAGATCAAGGAGTTTCTGTTTCTTACTGATATCATTGAACTCGTCAGCAAAACCATCGAAATATGTTCTTATAGAGTGTGGCAATTCAATTGCACCTCGATAGCCTTCATAGGTCCGCTCGTTGTATTTTACCGCATTAAACATATCTATTGTTATTTTTAAAGATTACTAATTTAAGGTTTATAGTTTATGGTTTATGGTTTATGGTTTATGGTTTATGGTTTATAATCATTAAATTTTGTATAATGAAAAGATTCGTGGATTTTCGTGAATCTTAAACCTTAAACTATAAACTTTAAACCACTGAAGTGCAGCTTGCGAAACTTCAGTTACTAAGCACTACTCCCGCAAAGTTACATATTTTTTTGAGATTACATACCGCTGACAGACCGATATTCACATCCATAGACTCCTGTTTACATGATATATGAAACAATATGTCTAAATTTGCAATTCATTTCTTTCATATTTCAAATTTCATATTTTTCATAACCTACATGACAGAGTTGTTAAATCATATCGGGAAATTAATGTGTGCTGGTGCTGTTGTTGTCACCATGCAGTCTTGTGATAAAAACGACAACACTTCTGATGATAACCACAGAACACCGGAGTATTCCCTTCCGGCTCGTAACCCGTGGCTGGCACAGGAACATTACAGTCTGACCCATTTCAATTCCGCACAGACTGACGTATTCCCCTTTGCCGTCAAAGATGGAACCACAACCGTAGACCTCAAAAAAGCTCCGGGATATGCCTCTGGTCCGATCAACCTTGTGACTCTCGCATCTCCGGATCCAAATTACATGTGGGGAATGTCAACCGACAGGGTGACGTATATCAACATTGCCGGAGGTGGCTTTGAAAAGGTAGCTGAATGTCCGCTTCCCGGAATGACTCCGCGCACCGTTGAGGAGATTGACCGCCTTACTGCCCCATACACCTCATACAACGAATGTGAGAAAGTGGCGAAATCAATTCTCGGTCCCGTACCACAGACAATCATGATGAGCGGCAACTACGTGATGTGCGACAAAGACAACTACGCCTACGCAAATGCCGTGACCACCCTCCTACGTTTTAAACTGAAGAATGCCGCCAATCCCAAAGAGGGTATTGAAATTGATGCGTCACTTGACATGACACCATGGATCAACGGCTCGTTCACACTAATGGCAGTAAGCATGACTTACGACGGCTACCTTGTAGTGGCAGGTCGCCGCACGATATGCATCGTTGACCGCACCTTGACAAACGTGATTGACACATACGACTTTCCTGCTGATCAAGACCTTAGCAATTCAATATGCGTGGATGATAAGAATGGCATATACGTAGCGACCAACAACATAAAGGATAGCGGCAAAGGCTTGATGCAGAAAATCGTATGGACCGGCACGAAACTTTCCGGTGATGAAGCCGACGGAGCATGGCAGGCAAGCTATGACGGCGGACCGATGGCACCTGCCATTAAAATGGGATATGGCACCGGTTCCACCCCTACACTTATGGGGTTCGGTGATGATGAGGATAAGTTGGTGGTCATTACAGATGGCGCGAAGCAAATGAAGATAGTGGCGTTCTGGCGTGATGAGATACCGGCTGATTCAAAACCGGCAGATCCCTCCAATCCCCGTATTGCCGATAGCCGCACAGTCACGTGCGGTCTGAATGGTGCCGAATGGGTACAGTCCGAGCAATCCGTCGTTTGTGCCGGCTACGGGGCATTCGTCGTGAACAACGTCAGAAGGATGGAAGAGACCATCAACGACAAGATTCCGGGAGTGCTCAGTGTCGGTCCGATACTTGAGCCGGCATACGGTGTGGAACGGCTGCAATGGGACACCGCCAACAACCGTTGGGAGACACTATGGACACGAGCCGACATAAATTCACCGAGTATGATACCTTGCATGAGCACTGCCTCCGGCATGGTATTCGTCAACAGCTACAACAAAGGTACCGGATGGGAAATCACGGGACTTGACTGGGAAAGCGGAGCCACGCGCCACCGCGTCATATTCGGCGACACCAATCTCGGCAACGGAGCCCACGCCATAATCCAATACCTCCCCGACGGCGACCTACTCTTCAACTCCGTCTACGGTCCCCGCCGCATCCGCCTCTAACCCATCCACACAATCCCTCTTAATAGCTGTACCGTATTGTGAATATATGGGATATTGATGAGCCGCTGACCCTGTAAAAGTCAGTGGCTCTCTTTTTTAATGCGGCGTCGGTAATTGATGTAGCTGTCAATACAAATGAATAGGATGAGTATTGAGCCGCTTAGTTCAAACCATGCAGATCCGGATTTCGGTGAGATTATGACTTCCCATACCCTGCTGATGACACATACTGTTCCTATTACAATACATATTGCCGATATGTTTCTCTTTACTCTATCGCTTATCATAGTCTCTTATATTCCAATTACATTTACAATTTTTGGAACTTAATTTATATTAAATCTCAGGAGTTCTGTATTGATGTAAGAGATGTAATCCACTGTCTGAATAATGGGCATTTCTCCATTATTCTGCTTAATCCGGTTTCTACTGCTATATAATTACCATATAACACTTTATCATATCCCGGTATTGCTTTGGTCAGACGTTTTGACGGAGCTAATGATGGTCGTGAATTAATTTCTTCGGGATTTGAAAATTCGCGATTGGCATCCTCAAGAATCGAGAAGTTCATCTCGCTTTTATCAAAATTATCCTTGAATACGTTTATATCGCTAAATAGAAGACTCTCAAACTCATGTATCTGCATATATGGGATAAAGCGTGGAGCCAAAACCGGGGAGATGTCAGCTTTCATTCTGTCGCATAAGAATTGAAATCTGTCGGTCAATGATAATATATCCTTA
Source organism: Muribaculaceae bacterium Isolate-037 (Harlan) (assembly GCA_003762615.1). GTDB lineage: Bacteria > Bacteroidota > Bacteroidia > Bacteroidales > Muribaculaceae > Lepagella > Lepagella muris. The sequence continues at coordinate 29,836 of RIAZ01000024.1, read as the reverse complement.
CTTTCTATCCAACCAGGAAAATTGTAACTGTCTTTGATTCCGTAATAATCCACAAGCATAGAGACGTTAGCATCTCCTTCATGAAGATGCGTCTCAATCTGACGTTTTATGGCTTGCCATGGCACAATTCCTCCATTGGATTTTTTTATTAGGGGAGCCTCCACATATATATCCGATTTAAGCAATATCGGGGCAAGCATCTCCAAACAAAATTCATTCTCCGTAGGACCCTCACATACTATAATCAATCTTTTCATATTGGTTGTCCTCCTTTCATGATTCTTTGTTTCCACAAATCGCCTAAAGTATAGTCGTTAAGCCATTGGCTCAGTTCGTCGGCATCCAAACGCTTTATTTGAGATATTCCACCACGCTGATCCACTGTAAGTATATCTGATGGTTGAAAATTACTGATAAGTTCGGCATTTTGAGTAGCAGCAATCACTTGCGTACCTCTGTTTGCCGCCATCTTTATCAATCCTGCCAATTTCTCAATAGCAACAGGATGCAATCCCAATTCGGGTTCGTCAATCACAATTACTTTGGGAAGATTTGGCTGCATGAAAAGCACAGTTAATGCTATAAATCTGATAGTGCCATCAGAAAGATCATTTGGTCCATAGATAACCTCAGAAAATTTATCTCTCCATTGAAGCCTTACGTCTCCGCTTTCATTTGGTATAAGATAAAAGTCGTGAAAGAAAGGTGCAACCGATTGTATAACACGCACTATACGCTTATAAACCATAGGATACTTATTCATAATCCCATACAGGAATGCTGCCAAGTTATCACCTTTGGAATATAAGAGGTAGGAATCATTTACTATATTTGATACTCCCGTAAAAGGAGATGTACGTCCGGTGTCATGAAAATGAAATTTCTTAATCTGAGACATATATTTCTTAATATAATCGTCTCTTGTCATTCCATGATATTCCCTTAAAGCAGTCTCATTTTTATAATTCGCAATACAATTATAGGTCCACTGTTCCGGGGATAACTCATAGCCCAACCTTTCATTCTCCACAATCAATTTGCCATCTGATTCCATCAAATCCAAGGCATAGGATGTATTGCCATCCCTGGTTTCAATAGAGATTCGGTCAGTAACTTTCCTTCCATTATGAAGCAGTTTGTCCACTCCTCCAGATTGAGCGACGCTTCTTGCAAGAAAGCCTTCGTAGGCATTACCCAATAGTTCAAATAGGGATAGAAAGTTACTCTTTCCCGCACCATTCGATCCAATCAAAATATTGATTGGATTAAGGCGTACTGTGATATCCTTAAAAGACTTATATCCTTTTATTGAAATTGAATACATAATCAGATTTACTAATTGTTGATCCCTTTTATTCCATTACAATTTTGCAAATATGCATAGTAGATGAGGATGTGCAAATGTAAGAATTTTATCCTCATAAAACAATACTTTTTGTGTAAATATGGATATTTACGATAATTTGGACAACTCTAATGCTCCTATCTCGCCAGGATGTGCGCAAAAGTTAGGTTTTGAACAAATTTTGGGGATTTTGCGTTTTTGGTATATCCTTACACTATTATTGCTGACTCGTCGGGGATTGGTTTCTTACAATTTTATGATGTTGTTTAATTGAGGTTGTATGACTTCGTTTGAGGTTGCATGACTTCGTTCTTAAAAGTTTTTTATTATGTTGGAAATCGGATTACTCGTCTTAATTATTGGAGCCATTATTAAGATATGGATAAAATTGAGCCATTATCAGGAAGTCAGAGAAATGGCTCCGCAACCGGTCAGCTGCCGGAGTGCCTCTATAAAGTTTTTACGTGCAAGCCAACGTCTCGCCTCTATGGAATCTTCTGTCATGCTTTCCATAGGTATTATCCTTGTGCTTATTTATGGAGTATTCAATTGATACTAATAAAAGTTGTATAAACTTAAAAAAGTCAGAAGGCAGAGAAAATCACTCTGACTTCTGACTTTTTTATTTTGAGGTGTAGGATAACTCCGATACTGTTTACTCAGCCTTTTCGGTATCCTCCGCTGCTTCAGTTTTCTCCTCCTCTTCAGCGAATTTGGTCATGCCTGCCTCTACGAGGATATTATACCATGTGAAGAGTTTCTTGATGTCGTTGTCATACACACGCTCCTTGTCGAAATCCGGAATAACTGCCTCAAATTCGGCACGGAGACCACCATCTGAGATAAGTTTCTTAACATCGATTGTCTTCCCTTCATTACGAGCATATACAAGATCAAGGATCTCTCCGAGCGGCTTGTCGCCGGAATCTGTATACATTGCGATGTCGCCGAGCGACACCACCTTATCGCGTGACTGCGCGGCGAAACGTTTTTTTGACTTCAGTTCCTCCACTATAAGATTTCTGTTGCCGTGCGACACAATACGGAATAAGCCCGGTTTTCCGGTTATTGCTAAAATCTCTCTAAGCATATCTGTTTCTATTCTTTATTTTCAGTTGCCATATCCATAAAGATCGGATCCGGCGAGCTGTATATTATTTATATTTCTCCAACAATGAATCTATCTGTCTGAGCAATGACACCTCTCCCCCATTGTCAAGCACCGACAGACGCTCCTTAGGGAGCTGACCGAACTCTTGCGACTGACTCGCAATTCTCCGGCGGATAGCACCCTCTTCCAATCCATTCCTCTCCTTTACCCGTCTTATCCTGACATCCTCCGGCGCATCTACAAGCCACACCTCATCACAATCCTCATCAAGCCGGCTGGTGGAGAGTATTGCAGATTCCACAAACGCCGGATAACGCTGCTGCATCCCGGTCCATCTCATAAGGTCTCTTCTTACAGCTGAATGAACTATGCCATTAACTCCACGCCTTATCTCATCATCAGAGAAGAGCCTACGCGACATCTCACCCCTGTCGAGCTTCCCATCGGCAGAATATATCGAATCGCCGAGCAACGACTTCAATCCGGAAATGACTTCCGCATCAGTATCCATCAGGCGTTTCGCCTCACTATCGCAATCATACACGGGATACCCTCTATGACGCAATATCCGCGACACGACACTCTTTCCTGCGCCTATGCCGCCTGTAATACCTATAAGCCGTTTGCCTCGCATGATCCTTAATATCAATTCTTGACTATGGTGTATTCCACACTATCCCTGAGAAGACACATATTTAGAAAACGGTCGGGATGACGGACAATCTCTACCGGCAATCGGGTTGAACCGGTCTGGCGGATATCATTATAGTCCGTCTGAAGTTCTATGAGAGGATCATCATCATCGTTAAACCGACTCATAGCCACATAGTATTGCACTTTCACTTTTGAAGGGAAGAGCAACAGACTCTCCCCTTCCGGCACGTTGACCGGAGTGATCGTTATCAATGCCTCTTTCTTGACCAGCGGCTCTATAGGCACCGTGACCTTCACCTGCGAAGGGAGCACACGTGCATCCTTCACCCGCTTGAGATCAACGTCGATGGTTGTGGTTTCCGACAGATCCTTCAGATCAAGTCTCTCCGTCACCACCCTGTGTATCGTATCGAGCACCGACTGCTCACCATATACAAGCACGTTAGTTGGAGACGTCTTAAGATTCCCTTCCATGATGCTTCCCGATGCCGGCATAATAATGGCATCCACCACTACCGGCACACGTTTGCCCCGGTTGGTGGTGTACACCAGACGGAGGGAGTCGAGGGATACGGCTGTGATCTGCGCTGACGCTCCGAACACGCTTTTCAACGATGCCATCACGTCGCCTTTCGTGAAACGAAGCACGCCGTTGTCGCCATATTCCTTGAAGTTAATCTGCATCGTGGGTGTACGCATAAATCCGTTGCGCCATAGGTTCGTGCCCTTGTCGCGGACGCTGACATGGACTTTCTCCGGGATATCCGATATGAACGTGACCGTGTCGGGCACGTTGGTCAACTGGAGCCTTACGTTGAAATTGCTCTGTGCGCTGTCGTTGAGCGCAAGGATAAGCCAGAACAACGCGCTGACGGCAACAAACTCAAGAAACAGCATCACGTTGTGAAACCCGGACGACGCCTTAAGGAGCCTCCACCGATTCTTTATTTGTTCCGGATTTATTCTCATCGCCCTATATAAAAAATTGCCGGCGGCTTAATCCCAGCCTCCGGCATTATCTTTTTCAGATTATTATCACTTCTTTTCCGAGGAATTCTCTGATGCCGGAAAAACAGATGTCTTGTCTACCTTAAGGCTGACGCCGGGAGCCACCTCAATGAGGATCGTGTTTTCCGAAATATCTTTGATTTTCCCGTGGATACCACCAGCTGTGATTACCTTGTCGCCATTCTGCATGGCATCGCGGGCCTTCTTGATCTCTTTCTGCTTCTTTGACTGCGGACGGATCATGAAGAAATAGAAGATGGCTATCATCGCCACAATCATGATGATTCCGCTGAGACTTCCACCTTGGGCCTGTGCTTGAAGAAGAAGTGTAGAATTGAGTAGATTCATTCTTTATTATTTCTTTTAGTTACGTTTTGTTAATGCTACAAAGTTAGCATCTTTTACGCGCTTTTCCAAATGAAGTGGGGCGAAACTTCAAGTCAACAAGGGAATTTTTATTATGCCTCTCCCTTATTTCTGGATTTTACCCTCCTCGCGCAGTTTGTTGGTGATGGAATATAGCAGACCGTTGACAAATGCGCCACTCTTCGATGTGCTGTAGCTTTTGGCAATTTCGATATATTCGTTGATACTTACCACCAATGGAATCTTCGGGAAATTGATTATCTCCGAAAGGGCTGTCATCGTCACGACTACATCCATGAATGCCAGACGATCCGTATCCCATTTATCGCTTGACACGGAGTCATCGATATATCTGCGATAGACGTCCTTATTCTTAACCACATCCATAAACAGTTTCTTGCCAAAGGCGGCATCCTCCTCATCCTTATACATCGGAAGGACAGGATGGGCATCGGGACGTGCATCTTCGAACCGCTTTATAGTCTTTATCGCAAACGTGCTGATTATGTCGAGGTCATCGTTCCAGAATACCGATTTTGTCTCAAGTGCATCAAGGAAATTCTCATCATTGAGGATGACATGCTTCATGATGTCGCGCCAAAACTCGCAATCGGTATGGAAATCCGTGGCAGGGAAACGCATGTACTCATCGTATATGTCTGACTGCATCACAGCCTTCAGCAATGATTCAAGCAGCTGGGGATCTTCCTTCATCCACGACAGTTCATTCTCCTCCACGTAGGCAAGCATGTCGGGATCCTCACGCAAGGCAGCCACAAGACCATTCTCCACGAAACGCATGTTGGGATTAAGATCCTCAGCTGTAGGCACAAACTTATTGCGGTTATCCTCAATCTGATTCTCGCGCAGGTTTACAAGCTCCACAGGGAGAAGGAGAAGACGGAAATATAGCTCACGGGCGCGGTCCATGCTGTAGGCAAGGGTATTGACGGCATCGCTGATATTGTCGCGTGAAGCGTAGAAATTCTTAAACGTCTCAGCCATCATACCCTTCATGCGCTCCACGCCACGCAGAGTGAAATTCTCTCGTGTGGTGAAAGCGTTGTTCAACGCCGGATTGACCGATATGATGAGATTGAAGATATTCTCCCATACGGTGTCGTCTTCCGTATCGTCTGCCTTCTTCTGGAAATTCTTATATATGCCGCTCTCTTTCACAAGCTCAGCCAACGGCTCCACCAGACGCTCAAACGGGAATATCTCATTACGGAATTTCTGCTGCAAGGATTTGATCTTATCGTCTGCAAGCAGTTTCTTTATGAAACGTGTGTCATGCAACGGTAAATAACCGCCACGTTTCTCTATTCTTTCTGAAATCTTTATCATCAGCACAAGCATATCCAGATAAAGACTGTAGGCGAATCTCTTCTCCTTGGTCGGGGATGTGGGCTGTGATTCCAACATGAAACGGTTATCTGTCAAAAGGTAGGAATAAAGCAGCTGCACCACCTTTATTCTTATCAACACACGATTTATCATAACTCTTTATGCTCTTTCATTTATTTGGTGACGACACATTATATGCCGTTACGTTTTGCAAAATTAGCCTAAATGGATGGATTGACCAAATTTAATTGAAATTTATTATCCAAATTCCTTCTTACGATCCGCATCCATCCGCGACATCTCTCTGATATTTAATCCGTTTATATTATCTCCGAATTTATAGTCATTGTTTTGAAAATCCGGATGCCAAACGCTGACGCACCGCCTCATACAGAATCACGCCTGCCGCCACCGACACGTTGAGCGACCCGATGTTACCCAGGATAGGTATTGCCGCAAGCCTGTCGCACTGGCGCAGCACCTCCGGGGATATGCCGGTATCTTCCGATCCCATGACTATCGCCACAGGCACGGTGTAGTCGGCATCTATATAGCTCTGCGCACCCTTCTCCGAGGCTCCGACCACGAGATAGCCGTTCTCCTTGAGTTTCTTCACTGCTGTCAGCGTGTCGCGCTCACGACATACCGGCACATAGAACAATGCCCCTGCCGACGCCTTGACTGCATCCGACGTCACGGAGGCACTACCCCTCTCCGGCACCACTATGAAATCAACTCCGGCACAATCTGCGCTTCTCGCTATAGCTCCGAAATTGCGGGCATCGGTCACTCCGTCGAGCACGAGGGCAAACGGAATCTTACCATCCTCATAGAGTTGCGGGATTATGTTGTCAAGACGATGATAGCCCACCGGCGACAACTGTGCTATCGCTCCCTGATGATTCTTCATCGTGATGCGGTTGAGTCGCTCAAGCGGAACGCGCTGCACGACTATATCATACTCCCTGACCTTATCCAGGAGCTCCTTGGCAAGTTCGCCTCCGAGATCCCGGCGGATCAATACTTTGTCAATGGTTTTACCTGATTCTATTGCCTCAAGTATGGCACGTATGCCGAATATATAATCATTCTTTTCCATCTTTCTTTATTTTTGCTCTTTCCCTACGTTTTTAAGGAGAGTGCGTGCGTTAAGGAGTGCGGCATCGTTGATTGTCTTACCCGACAACATAGCGGCGAGTTCCCTGATACGCTCCTCCTTGTCGAGCATCCTGACGTGCGACACCGTGCGCGTCTCGTTGTCAGTCTTATACACCTTGAAATGGCTGTCGCCCTTTGACGCCACTTGCGGCAGATGCGTTATCGCAAGCACCTGCATCTCCCTTCCCATGCGGCGCATCATATCGCCCATCTTGTCGGCGATCTCCCCCGACACTCCCGTGTCGACCTCATCGAATATGACCGTCGGAAGGTTCATGCACTTTGCCATTATTGATTTAAGGCTAAGCATCAGACGCGCCAGCTCACCTCCGGACGCCACTTTCCCCATCGACTGCATCTCATGGTTCTTATTGAAGCTGCATATAAAATCGGCTGTGTCCTGACCGTCGGCAGTCAGCTTCCCTTGCGTCAGCGCGACGCTGAACCGCAGATTTTGCAGACCGAGCGGACGGGCAGTCTCCGTGATGAGTTCGCTGAGCCGGACGGATGCCTCCTGCCGTATGCCGGTAAGTTCCAATGCAAGAGTCTTCAGATCCTTGGCAAGCGTGCGTGCCTGCTTCTCCATCTCCTCGAGATCACCATCGCCATTGTCGATTGAGTCAAGTTTTCCCCTAAGCTCCGCATGGAGAGCCACAAGACCATCCTCATCCATCACCTTGAACCGCTTTATGGCATCGTATATCTGGTTCATCCTTGCCGTCACTTTCGCAAGACGACCCGGATCGGAATCCACACGCTCGAGATAGTCATAGACAGTCTCGGTGATATCCTTCAGTTCTATCCTTAGATTTTCAAGACGCTCCGCAAGCTCCTCCTCCACTTTATCGCCGAATATGTCGAGATTCACCTTTAATATTGACTCCGTGGCTTCAGCAAGGAGTGCGTTTATACTCCTGTCGCCACTCTCGAAGCAATTATAGGCGTAGCCGAGATCCTCGCGGATCTGATCGGAATCGCTGAGCATATCAAACTCCTGCTCCACCTGCCGCAGCTCACCCTTACGGGGCTTGAGCTTGTCAAGCTGCTCCAACTGGAAGACTATAAACTCCCGATTCTCCTTATTCTTGGCTATCTGCTCCTTTATGCGTTTTATCTTGCTGCGCAATGCGACGTATTCAGAAAACTCCCTACGGTAACGCCCCAGCAATTCAGCATCGCCGGCGAATGAATCTATTATCGACAGATGGCTGGAGGATTGCGACAACACCATGTTGCTGTGTTGCGAATGTATGTCGATAAGATTCGACGTGATTGACGACAATACGGGCAATGTCACAGGAGTGTCGTTGACAAACGCACGCGAACGCCCGGAGGCAGAGATTTCCCGTCGGGCTATCAATTCCGCACTGTTCCATTCGATACCATTGTCGGTCAGAAGTTTCGACAACTCCGGAGAGGGGGATGAGAAGGTCGCCTCTATCACTGATTTTCGGCTCTTGTCGGATATAGCCTTTGTCTCCGCCCTCTCTCCGAGAAGCAGCGACAAGGCATCAAGCATGATTGATTTGCCCGCACCCGTCTCTCCCGTCACGATTGTCAGTCCGGGAGTGAACTTAAGATTCAGATCATCAATCAATGCGTAATTCTTTATAATCAGACTTTCAAGCATCTTCTATTCTTTATGGGGGATCAGTTGTTTTCCTCCGGTTTCCTGATTTTTTCAAGCCGCTCCATATCGGTGGGATAAATTGGCCGCAACAATTCGTAGACCTTTTCCCGCTCCGACTGGGGTGCCTTGGAGTAGAGATTGACAAGCTCGTCGAGTTTAGCATCGCGAAACATCGAGAGAGCCACCGACATAGGCGCATGCTTGTAGACCTCCGCTATTGCCTGAAGGGATTCAGTGATTGCCGCCCGCCCCTTGTCAGGACTTGTAGCCATCTCATCGAGCCCCTTGCGGTAATATTGGTAGCTCATGTCGCGGATCGCCGAAGTGTTGGAATCCATGAATGAACTTAGTACCGCACTTCGGTTCTTAGTGTCTTCAAACGTGCGCCACCCTATCTCTCCGCTTGATTGCGCAAGCTGCACCACCGACGCAGCCTTATCAAAGTATGGCTGTCCGCCTTTCGGAGAGAAGCTGTCGAAGTCAAGTGCGAGAAAAAGATAGGCATAATAGTTTAGCAGACCGATGAGATTATTCTCCCAACTGCTGTCGTTGAATATCAGCGGATCGCCCTCCCTATAGTCAAACTCCACTTTCGTATCCTTGAAATTGAGGAGCGTCGTGGTATAGGTGCTGTTGTAGACCGGACGTATGAGCTGCACCTGAATATCACCTTTTATCTTGTCGTCGGCATACTCCTTCACGGTAAGAAAGAAATTGCATTCTATCTTCTCATTTGGAGAGAAGACGGCATTTGTCCATTTCGTCTCGTTCAGATATTCGATAATGCTCTGCTGTAGCGATTCGAATACGCTTTTGCTTGTGCCCTCGATCGCGCTGCTGTTGACCTCAACAGTGCATCTAAGTTCCTGGGCTGCACAGAAAGGCACAAGGGCAATCATCATTACTACCGACACCAACATTCTCCTGAACGCTGCAATTACAGTTGCACTCCTCAACGACTGACTGATAAACCTCATAATCGGATAGTCAAGACTTGGCAGTGATTGTGTCTACAATGTCGGCAGCCACTTCGCGCTTACTCTTGGTGCCGAATGAGATACGTTCTCCCGACGAGGAGAGTATCGTCACTTTATTAGTATCTTTCATGAAACCAGCCCCGGGGTCGCGGAGCGAGTTAAGCACAATCCAGTCAAGATTCTTTCTGCGCAGTTTCCCAATCGCATTCTCCTCCTCATGGTCAGTCTCAAGGGCAAAGCCCACAAGCACCTGTCCCTCGTGTTTCGCTTCCCCAAGGGTGGCGGCGATATCGGGGTTCTTCACAAGACGCAATATCATGCCGTCGGTGCCCTCGCGCTTTATCTTTTTCTCTGCCACGGTTTCAGGCGCATAGTCGGCTACAGCTGCTGCAAGCACCACGTAGTCTGCATCCTTCGCCACCTTCTTACATGCGTCGCACATCTCGCGTGCACTTGTGACGTCGATTCTTCTGACGTTATCATCCTTCAGCGACAGGCTTACCGGACCGGCTACAAGAGTGACCTCCGCTCCACGCGATGCAAATTCCTCGGCTATGGCAAACCCCATCTTCCCACTTGAATAATTACCGATGAATCTCACGGGATCAATATTCTCGTAGGTGGGTCCGGCTGTGACAAGCACCCTCTGCCCTTTCAGACTTTGGCATGAACTGAAATAGCGTTCGGCTGCCTCCACTATCATCTCCGGCTCCTCCATACGTCCTTTGCCGGAGAGTCCGCTCGCCAGCTCTCCGCTTCCAGGCTCAACGATTATCACTCCGTCTCTCTTCAATGCCGCGACATTCCGCTGAGTCGACGGATGACGCCACATGTCGAGATCCATAGCAGGAGCCACCATCACTTGCTCCTTTGCGGAAAGATACGTGGTGATAAGCATATTGTCGGCTATTCCGTTGGCCATCTTGCCTATCGTGCTGGCAGTCGCAGGCGCAACGATCATAAGATCCGCCCATAGTCCGAGATCCACATGACTGTGCCATTCGCCGGTATTGGCGGCAAAAAATTCGCTCACCACCGGTTTGCCGCTCAATGCTGCCAACGTGGCAGGCGTGATAAACTCCTTGCCATTGGGAGTGATCACCACCTGCACCTCCGCACCTTTCTTTATGAGCAATCTCAGGAGATATGCCGACTTATAGGCGGCTATACCTCCCGATATGCCAAGAACGATATGTTTACCTTTCAGCATTATTTATTCTTCTCGCGTTGTTCCTGTGTGTATTTATATTTCAACTGCATGAGCACGTCTTTCGTATTCTTTGGGAAATCTCCCTGCATGACCCAGTCAAAGAACGACGGTTCGCGACGAAGCACGTCTTTCACAGCCTTACCCTTATGCTTACCGAAGTTGAACACGGGCACGTCGTTGTCGTCAAGCACTATGCGTGCGGCAAGATCAAGGTTCTTCCCTATCGTGGAGAATTTTGCAAGAAATTCCACGTTGTTCTCCAGCTCCGGATAGCGTTCAAGCTGACCGAGAAGCACCTCATACGTTGCCTGTGTGTCGGCAAGCGCACTGTGGGCATCCTCAAGGTTGGCTCCGCAATAGAATTTATAGGCAGCGACAAGAGTGCGCTGCTCCATCTTGTGGAAGATGTTCTGGACGTCGATAAACCGACGACCCGATATGTCGAAGTTTATGCCGCAACGCCCGAATTCCTCCATAAGCACAGGCACATCAAACTTATTACTGTTGTAGCCCGCTATGTCGCAACCCTCGAAGATAGTGAGCAGCGATTTTGCTATCTGACGGAATGTAGGCTCGTCTGCCACGTCTGCATCCGTGATATGATGTATGGCGGTGCTTGCCGCCGGTATCGGCATCTCCGGATTGATGCGGCGGGTGCGTTCCTCTTTCGTGCCGTCGGGATAAACCTTGATATACGACATTTCCACGATTCTGTCGTGAGTGACATTGGTGCCTGTCGTCTCAAGATCAAAGAATATTATCGGGCGTTCAAGGTTCAGTTTTTTTGTCTGTTCCATTTCAATATATAGTTTCTCATTCCAGCACCTGCATAGGCATCTGGATTGTCACTAAATTCTGATTTTTCTCCTGTTCAAGCGGGGCAAAAATGCCGGGACGTGCAGGATCAGAGAGCTGCACCACGACAGATTCACCACCAAGGTTACTCAATATCTCCACGGTGAACTGTGCATTGAAGCCGATGACCATATCATTGCCCTGATATTCACACATGATCTGTTCACGTGCAGACGTGCCGTAGTCAAGATCCTGCGCAGCCAGCTTGACGCCTGACTGGTTGACCTCCATCTTTACCAGGTTCGACGCCTTGCTTGCGAAGATTGCCACACGGCGCATGGCATTCAGGAATGCCTCACGGTCTATTGTCAGAGTGAAGGGATTGGAGGTAGGTATCACGCGGTTATAGTTGGGATAGTTACCTTTTATGAATCGGCATGTGAGTGAATATGCACCGAACTCGAATTTCGCGCCTTTTGAGCCAAGGGTCATCACCACGTCGCTCTCCTCCTTACCAAGGATACCTTTAAGGATATTGGCGGGTTTGGCAGGCATGATGAAACCTCTCTCGATGCCGGGATTCACCTCCATATTGATATAGCGCACCAGTTTGTGGGTGTCGCTCGCCACGAATGTGATATCGCCTTCATGAATATCCCAATATATACCGGTCATCATCGGACGGATTGTCTCTGTACTCACCGCATAGATAGTTTTCTCAATACCCTTCAGTATCACAGATGATGGTATTGTGAGCACCATTGCATCGGCATCTGCCGCATCCCCCTTGGGAAATTCATCGGCATTGATTCCCATGAACCGGAAGCTACCGTTGAGGAATTCCACCTCAATCTCGCCTGTAGATTCATTATAGTTGAATGTGAGCGGCTGGTTGCTGATCTCTTTTGTTATTTCAAGCAGGCTCTTTGCAGGGACAGCCACAGAGCCGTCGCCGTCGGAATCCATGACCTCCACTCGGGCTGTCACTATATTTTCCTGGTCGCTACCCGTAATGGTCAGTTTGTCTCCTTCAAGTTCAAACAAGAAGTTGTCGAGAATGGAGAGTGCATTCTTTGCGTTGATTACTTTGTTGACTGCCTGAAGCTGCTGCTGAAACAGTTTTCCGTCGATATTGAACCTCATATATCTTTATTATAAACAGGTGGTTTTTGTCTTATTCTATTGCATTAGGCACCATCCTCGGGATTGACCTCTCTTCTCATACAGCTGAAAAATGAAATTTCCCGACACGGCACACCAAAGGCTGAATGCAAATTTAGTCATTTTTTTTGACATTCCCCCTTAGTAATCGCAAAAAAATAACTTGTGAGAATCTTGCAATCATAGCTTCGAAAGCTCATCTATTAATGCCGGTCGTCGTGGTGTACGGGATTTTTGCTCAATCACTATTTTATCAGCCTCTGATTTTCCTCCATATTTGATCAAATTTCGCAAAAGACCAACTCCTTCCCTGTATGAGTTCCGATCGGATGCTTGCTTGAAATAATGTCTGACAGCAGCCGTATAAATACTGATTATCTCATCTTTATTCAAGGCAATCACTTCCTCAGGCGCATCATCAATATTACGTACGTATGGATTCCTACGAAGATATTCCATATACTTGTCCCACATCTTCTCCTGCGTGTAAATGAATAACAAACGGATATAGTCTTTCTTCCCGTTGGCTTCGCTTATCAAAGTTTCAACGTATTTTCCCCATTGACCGCATGGTGTCAGAGTTTTCATCTGAGAATACATGTTTTCCTTCGAAAATTCTTTTTCTTCCCATCCATAGCCTCTGAAGAAGAAATATCGGGCAAGTTGTATCGCATTGGCGTTATTCCCAATCTTGCAGTAAACCTTATATTCCCATTTATGCCAGTCAGAAACAAGTCCCGTCCATTTGGCATCATGATTTACACCCTCATTTGCAAGACGAAGCACCTCATCATAGTTCTCCTCATCCCAAGCCATCTGTAACAACCTTTTGCGAAAATCCGGATTACCTGCATTGTCATACATGAATTGACGTTGCTCTTCAGGAGTGCTTTGCTTCGATATTATTTTAAGTTTGTATTTCTGTGCAGTCTGAGAACTATATCTTGCACTCCAGTCGTCTCCATCCGGTTTGATTTCATCAAGTGCTTTTACAACGTGACTTTTCTTTTCTGGGGTATCGGCAAGCTGGACAGCCATCTCAATCCAATCCCACCACCAGTCCCAGCCTTTGAGATCCTTTTCGTTGAAACGCTGCAATGCCAACTCAAAGATTTGATTTTTTATATCGTTTGGCAAAGATTCCTTATCGCAAAGTTGATGCCATTTTTCAAAGCATTCGCTTACTATCGCCCCAAGTTCACCGGCACTATCATCTCCACAATTGAGAATATCTTCACCTACCGCTCCCACTCCTGTAAGAATAGCTATCACCACTTCCCATTGTTGATTCTTTATCGCTTCGTCAGCCTCATCAAAAATTCTGGAAACTTCTCGATTGAAATCAAATGTGTCGTGATACTCTATATATCCGTCTCGCCCGCCATAATCCTCTATCAAATCTTCCACACGGGAAGTATATGTATTCGGATTCGGCTTGAACAATGTTCCGGCTCCGAGAGCAAGGAATCTTTCCCGGAATTGTACATCATTTACACACTCTTTCCTTATAAAGTCTGCAAGTTGTTGCTTGTCAAGTTCTGACAATAGCAATTCAATATTATCAGTTTTCATTTTTGCCTTCGTTAATTTTTTATTTATAACACTCCACCGACCAGATTTAGTAGAACCTTCACGCGAAAGTTTACCGAACCATTAGTATTGAGAATCGCGCATGCCGAATGCATACCGCTTCAGTCTCCGGTTATACGGGCATTCCTGACAATTGTCTGCATCTCTCGGAATATTCTTTCTGCTTCGTTTTTATCGATACCGGCTTTCACGGCGGCTATAATGACATCCGCATCAGTAGGATCGATACTATTATTAACGGAAGTGGTTCGGTATCCGTTGATGCCATCACTGGGCAGTAGGTCGTAGGCTGGCGTAAAATGCCATTTCCCTCCATGATAGACAAAAGAGAAGTTCTTTGCATGATCATCTCTATTGTCTATCAGATAATTAAAAACCATCAGGCGATACACCTTCATCATATCCGCCATGTCTTTAGTCAATGCATAGCACACCCGGAATATATGGGAATAATCAATGCTCGGAATCCTGTATATGGTTTTCCAAGAAATGCTCCCGTCTTCAACGGCAGCTCAAATGGGGATATGGAAAAACCGGAATTCAACCAATTCCCATCATATTCAAAAACACACTGACCTTTATCTGACAATGCAAGCCTGCCTACGAGGGCTCCTTTGTATATTACCTCTACCCTTCCTATACTGTTCATCTCTCTTTTCCTCTTTTGCGTTTGCGAATCTTGCTTTCATTTAGAACCTCATCTATCGACTGATATTGACGACGTGCGAACAGCGCGTCGAAATCGGAAAGCGCATCAAGTGCAAATCCTATGCGCAGCAACACTTTCAATGAAATCTCCCCCGTATGTTCAAATCTCCGATAGGTGGCATATTTAACTCCGGCTCTTGACGCCAACCCCTCCTGCGTCAGATTCATCTCAAGACGACGCGCCTTAACACGCGAACATATCTGCTGCGCAATCTCCGGAGGCGTGAATATATTAATTGCTATCATATTATCAATTGACCCCTATTTTAAGCATTAACTAATAAAATATTATCAATTGTAAAGTTATAAAAATTACGTCAACTTTCCAAAAATCGCATAAAAAAAATCCGTCGCAAACATGCGGCTTGCATGATTGCGACGGACGGTTATCTGTTTCGCCTCGCTTTTGAGCGCGGCAGGAGTATTACTCAGATACTACCTCAAACTCGATCTCCTTAACAACTTCCTTGTGGAACTTGATAGTAGCGGTGTAAACACCAACCTCTTTCACAGGATCCTTGAGGAAGATGATCTTGCGGTCAACGTTATGACCGAGCTTCTCAAGAGCCTCAGCAATCTGAAGAGCGTTGACAGAACCGAAGATAGTGCCGGTAGAACTTGTCTTAGCACCGATAGTGAGCTTAACGCCCTCAAGAGCAGCTGCTGCCTCCTCGGCATCCTGCTTGATCTTAGCGATCTTGTGAGCGCGCTGCTTCTGGTCTTCTGCAAGACGTTTCAATGCTGCTGCGGAAGCGATGATAGCCTTCCCCTGCGGAATCAGGTAATTGCGGCCATAACCATCTTTCACTTCGACAACATCGTCCTTATAACCGAGTTCGGCTATGTTTTCTTTAAGTATGACTTTCATCTTTGTAATTTTTGTCGGGTTTAAGAATGATTATTTCATCAGGTCGGCTACGTAGGGAAGAAGAGCGAGGTGGCGTGCACGCTTTACGGCCTGTGCCACACGACGCTGGAACTTCAGAGATGTGCCGGTGATGCGACGGGGAAGAATCTTGCCCTGCTCGTTGAGGAATTTCTTAAGGAATTCGGGATCCTTATAGTCGATATATTTGATACCGCTGCGTTTGAAACGGCAATATTTCTTTTTCTTTGTGTCGACTGAAAGGGGAGTGAGATAACGGATTTCGCTATTTGCTGCCATGATTAAGCCTCCTTATTTTCTGCCTCGGCTGCTACTGCCTCAGCGGGTGTTTCACTTGCTTTCTTTGCTCTCAAGTTGCGACGCTTCTCTGCGTATTCCTTTGCATATTTGTCAAGACGGAATGTAAGGAAACGGATCACGCGCTCATCGCGACGGAATGCGGTCTCAAGTTTCTTGACGATAGTAGGCTCGCCGTTAAACTCAAGAAGGCAATAGAAGCCTGTCGATTTCTTCTGGATGGGATAAGCAAGTTTGCGGAGACCCCATGCCTCTTCATTGACTACCTCAGCACCATTCTGCTGAAGAACGTCTTTGAACTTTTCTACCGCTTCCTTCATCTGTTCGTCAGACAAAACGGGAGTTAAAATGAAAACGGTTTCGTAAGTATTCATACGTTTTACGTTGTTAATATATTGTTATTGTTTTGATCCTCACCAATATAATCATCAAATATCCTAATATTTCAGACCATATTCCGCGAAAACCGCTGCAAAATTAATAAAAATAATCCATCCCACCAAATTATTTTCCTCTTGCAAAGGATTTTTTAATCAGCGACATGGGGTTGAATGGAGTCGGATGTCATTTAAGGTTGTTCCAGCGGGTGAAGGCGTCACGGCGTCCGGCGGTGACTTTTTCGGCGTAATGGGCATCGCTGTCGATGGCTATCGCCACGCCTGAGTCTTTCAGTTTCTGCCACCATAGTTCCGACGGGTAGAAACGTCCCTTGTCGTCCCATGCCTTGGTGTTGATCTCCACAACCACGTCTGAACTCTTCGCATGGCTGATCACATCATCCACCAATGCCTCATACCATCCCTGATGCTCTATCTCAGGGTCTGCCATTGACGCATTCCCGGCTATCTTGTCGAAATGTCCCAACAATTCAAAACCTCCGCGTTCAAGCATACGGAGCACATGCTCGAAATATTTCTCCACTACGTAGCGCAAGTCGCCGCGATAACCCTCCTTCAGATAACGTGCGAACCGCTCGAAACGTCCGTCGCAATCCAAAAGCACTCCATCCTGATTGGGCACGAAATGAACCGAACCCAACCGGAAATCAAGGGGCAACCGCTGGAAATAGTCGATGTGCGGTCCCCAGTCGTCGCCAAGATAGTCTATTTCAAGCGATTTGAGCACCACCATATCGGGAGAATACAATCTGTGCAGACGATCCACCTCCTCCATATATTCATCCATCTTCTCCTTTCCCATATTACATGGAGAATCTATAGGCACGGGGGAATGTGGAGTGAATGCGAAATACTTCATGCCGGCTTCAGCCGCTGCGGCAGCTATCGCCGACATAGTGTCACGCCCATCGCAATACCGCGAATGGGCGTGAAAATTATAGGCGTCTGTGGTAGTAACCACATCCTTTATGCTTATCTGCATATTTTTCTTTAATCGGTTTATTGGTTATAGTTTATGGTTTATGGGGTATTATCGTTTAATTTTTATAGAGTGGAAAGATTCATAGATTTCCATGAATCTTAAACTATAAACCATAAACTATAAATAAAGATCTTTCAATCCATAACCGGCTCACGGCTCTCTGCCCCTCTCAGCCACATAGTGAATATGGCGAGGAAGAGCGCACTGACCAAAACTCCTATTCCAACCGCCACCTCGTAAGGCACCGGCATACCCCATGCCGCCGTGGTAAGCGCACTGAAGCCCTCCGGAGCAAAGAATATATAGGTGGTGGTGACTGCGGTCATGAAGAGCGCAGGGATAAGGGTGACAATATATAGTTTCTTTCTTGCAGCAAGATACACAGTCAACGCCCACAACGTGAACACTGAAAGCTCCTGATTGCACCATGCGAAATAACGCCACAACACCTCGTAGGGAAGCAGCATGATGATAAACGTCAGCACGAATATAGGAATAGACACCATCAGACGTTTCACTATGCTCTTCTGCTCCACGCCCATGAAATCTGCCGTCATCAGGCGTGCGCTACGCAATGCCGTGTCGCCCGATGTGATGGGGGCTGCTATGACTCCCAGTATGGCGAGAATGCCGCCGAACGTGCCGAGCCAGCTGGTGGAGAGATTGTTGACAAGCACTGCCGGAGTGCTGCCGGCAAGCGTCTGCTGAAGATTATCGTATCCTCCCGTGCATGCTATCGCAGCGGCTGCCCATATCAGCGCAACGACTCCCTCCGTCACCATCGCACCATAGAACACTATACGCGCATGCTTTTCATTGCTGATGCAACGAGCCATCATCGGCGACTGTGTGGCATGGAAACCGGAAATCGCGCCGCAAGCTATCGAGACGAACATCATGGGGAATATCGGGTTTGAATCCGGATCCGGCTTGTGGTTATAGAATCCGTCCCACATCTCCGGCACACCCCCGTTGACAAACAGCATCGTCAATATGCCGACTGCCATAAAGAGGAGTGCGATACCGAACAATGGATAAAGCTTACCGATAAGTTTATCTACAGGGAGCAGCGTAGCTGCCATATAATAGGCAAATATCACCACTATCCAGAACATCTTGTCGAGATGCTCCGGAGTGAGCATAGCAAGCAGGTCTGCCGGATTGTAGACGAAGACTGCACCGACAAGAATCATGAGCAGCACGGCAAAACCTCTCATCACCTGCTTGATGCGGTTGCCCAACTGCTCACCCACCAGTTCCGGCAGTGATGCCCCGTCGCGACGGATGGAGAGCATCCCACTGAGAAAATCATGGACAGCACCACCGAAAATTGTGCCGAATACAATCCAAAGGAAAGCTGCAGGTCCGAACATAATGCCCATGACTGCGCCAAAGATCGGTCCGAGTCCGGCTATGTTCAGGAATTGAATCAGATAAATCTTCCAGGTAGGCAATTCCACATAGTCCACACCGTCTGCCATCCTTTTCACCGGTGTCGGTTTCGATGGATCGACACCAAACACCTTACTTACGAATCTACCGTAGAAATATGACCCGATCACAAGGACGCCCAATGCAATTATAAACGAAATCATTTTGTAATTTTTTCCAAACGATACACGTCGCTTCTTTTATTTATAAGATCTTTCCTCTGCTTTTCCAATTCCGACTCAAGACGCAGGATCTCCTGCTTCACATTGTCGGCATGGTTCACCGGATAACGCTTGTATAGCCCATCAAGCTTTCTCTCGGTGGAAGCCACATTGCGGGAGGCGGCAAGATAAGCCTTCATCGCATCCTTTGCCGCACCGTGCTTGAAATCGGAATAATGCGTATAGTAATTGCCATTCCCCACCGGAAGCTTGAAATCCGCCTCTTTCTCCGTATAGTCGGGATCGATAGCTGAAATTTTCTCAAGGATAGCCTCATACTGCGCCACATCCTCAGCATTCCACGTTGCCTTATAATCGGTCAGGCGCGCCATCTCTATGAGGTTCTCGCTGTCAGGCTCATAATTCTTTCGCAGGTCATTGAGTATGTAGACGTATACCGTCACCTTATCACCAAGACGGTTGCGGTCAGTAGCCCACCAGCCTACTCCATTCTCCTCATCGATGGCAAGCATATAGTCGTCGTAAGGGGAATTGAATGGCATGCCTACGTTCTGCGGCTGAAGATACTCTCCGGTCTGCGGGTCGCGTGATGCCACGAATATATCATATCCCCCCATCGAGTCAGATCCCGTGGAGGCATAATAAAGTCTCACGCCGTCCGACATCATGAAAGGGAAATCTGCATATCCACCCTTATTGAGCAAAGAGGGAGTCTCAACAGGTTCATGCCACGTGCCGTCAAGCAGGCGTATACTCTCCACAAGCCTTACGTTGCCGACACTGTCCGGCTCCCCCCACATCATATAGTCGCCCCCTTCGTTGACAAACGCCATGCGCGCCTTCCCCTGATGCTCCTCAAATGGGATTTCGAAAGGAAGAAGCAATCTCCCGGCGGAGGGGAGAAGCTTATACGATTTGAAGAATATATCTGCGGGTAGCGCAATGGAGTCAATCACCACAATACGCTCCACCCTCTCCAGGGCATTCTCGGCAGCAGTGAGCTGACGTTCGCTCTCCTTGACCGCCTCCGCGCCTACAGTCTTGGTCTTCTCCTGGTAGGTCTTAAACTCATCATAGAAATCCATGGCGGTCTCGAAGTCATAATTCAGAAACGCGAGACGCCCGAGATACAGATTGGCGGCAGCCGCCCCCTTCTTCTTCGCTTCCGTGAGAAGACGTTCGGCATTGTCGTAATTGCCATCCTCCAACTCACAAGCACCGAGAATATACATGTATTGCGCGGAATTCTTACTCTTAGGATTGGAAGCCACAACCTTGTCGAGCACAGTCCTGGCCTGCTGATGATCCCCCTCGACCAAGAATTTGCGTGCATCTTCAAGCGTGTCGGCATAGACGCCGAGAGAGGCACACGCCATCATCAATGATAGGTAAATCTTTTTCACTTCTTAAAAAGGTTAGTCTGTAAAAAGCCATCAATCACGCATCACGAAGTGGCTTTATCGCGACAAAATTAGTTAAATTTAATGATATTTCAAACATATCTGCAAACAAGAAAGCTCCGTTTGTAGGTGTTTTTAAACTTTTTTTAGTAACTTTGCCACGTAAATTAATATCGAAACAACAAAAACAAACCATAAATTCCATCTATATGAGCTTAAATATCATTGTACTCGCAAAGCAAGTACCTGATACCCGCAATGTAGGGAAAGACGCCATGAAGGCTGACGGCACCATCAATCGTGCCGCCCTCCCGGCAATCTTCAATCCTGAAGACCTCAACGCTCTCGAGCAGGCACTCAGATTGAAAGACCTCTACCCCGGAAGTAAAGTCACTGTCCTGACAATGGGTCCGGCACGTGCCGCTGAAATCATCCGCGAAGGAATGTTCCGTGGTGCTGACGGCGGTGTCGTGCTTTCCGACAGAGCATTCGCAGGAAGCGACACGCTCGCCACTTCATACGCTCTCAGCGCAGCAGTAAGGAAGATCGGCAATTTCGACATAATAATTGGCGGACGTCAGGCTATTGACGGCGACACCGCACAGGTGGGTCCGCAGATTGCCGAAAAACTCGGAATCCCGCAGATCACTTACGCAGAGGAGATCATCAGTGCCGACAATGGCGAGGTTGTAGTGAAGCGGCGCATTGAAAGCGGCGTTGAGACTGTCAAGGCAAAGATGCCGCTCGTAGTTACTGTCAACAACTCTGCGCCTGACTGCCGTCCGCGCAACGCTAAGGCACTCCAGAAATTCAAATATGCAGCCGTGCCTTCTGAAGTGGCTGCCGATGAGGCTAAAAAGGAATTTATCGAGAAACGTCCTTATCTCTCAATCGGCGAATGGAATGCAGCCACTGTCGATGCTGACCTCGCTCAGTGTGGTCTCGCAGGCTCGCCCACAAAGGTGAAGTCTATCGAGAATGTAGTGTTCACTGCTAAAGAAGCACGCAGAATCGAAAACAACGACGAGGAGCTGGAGGCTCTGATCGTTGACCTTATCGCTAACCACACTATCGGCTGATCCTTATTATTTCCGGATTATGCTCTCCTAAAATCAACAATAGAAAACATCTGAACTCATGGCAGACAAAAATAATCTTATCGTCTATTGCGAATATGAAGACGGCAAAGTCGCCGACGTTAGCTTGGAGCTTCTTACCAAAGGACGTCAGCTCGCCAACAAACTCGGGATCAAACTCGAGGCTGTGGTTGCCGGCGACAATATGAAGGATATTGAAAAGCAGATCCTTCCATACGGCGTAGACACAGTTTACAAATTTGAAGACTCTCGTCTTTATCCATATACCTCCCTCCCCCATTCATCTATCCTCATCAACCTTTTCAAGGAGATACAGCCGCGCATCGCTTTCATGGGTGCGACCTCAATCGGTCGTGACCTCGGTCCGCGTGTGTCGTCAGCTCTCCACAGCGGTCTGACCGCTGACTGCACCTCTCTCGAGATCGGAGACTACACCGACGTCAAGACAGGCAAAGAATATAAGGATCTCCTTTATCAGATACGTCCGGCTTTCGGCGGCAACATCGTAGCCACCATCGTGAATCCTGACTGCCGTCCGCAGATGGCTACTGTCCGTGAGGGTGTCATGAAGAAAGAGGCTGTCGACTCCAACTATAAAGGAGAAATCATCAATAAGGACGTAAACGCCTACACCCGTCCTGAGGATTTCGTGGTTGAGATCATCGATCGCCACGTGGAGAAATCAAAGGTGAACCTCAAAGGAAGCCCCATCATCGTTGCCGGCGGCTATGGCATGGGAAGTAAGGAGAATTTCGAGCTCCTGCAGCAACTCGCTGACACTCTCGGCGCAGAAGTGGGCGCAAGCCGTGCTGCCGTGGATGCTGGCTGGGCTGACCATGACCGTCAGATCGGTCAGACAGGCGTCACCGTCCGTCCGAAGCTCTACATCGCTTGCGGCATATCCGGACAGATCCAGCACATAGCCGGAATGCAGGATTCCTCAATAATCATCTCCGTCAACTCCGATCCTAACGCTCCGATCAACACAATCGCCGATTATGTGATCACAGGCAAGATTGAGGACGTTCTTCCTAAACTTATCAAGTATTACAAAAAGAATTCAAAATAATGGCTAATTTCTATAATGACAACGACTCTTTGAAACACTATCTCAACCATCCGATGATGGAGAAGATCGTGGATCTGAAAGAGAGAAACTTTGCCGACGCCGACAAATATGACTATGCTCCCCAGAATTTCGAGGATGCCATGGACAGCTATGACCGTGTGCTCGAAATCGTGGGCGACATCTGTGCAAACGTTATCGCGGAGAATGCCGAGGACGTTGACCATGAGGGTCCGGTAGTGAAAAACGGACACGTGGAATATGCTTCCGGCACTGCACGCAACCTCGATGCCTGCCGCAAGGCAGGGCTGATGGGCATGTCGATGCCCCGTCGTCTCGGCGGTCTCAACTTCCCCATCACCCCCTATATCATGGCTGCCGACATGGTGAGCCGTGCTGATGCCGGATTTGAGAACCTTTGGGGTCTTCAGGACTGCGCAGAGACCATATATGAGTTTGCCAACGAGGAACAGAAGATGAAATATATCACCCGCGTATGCGAGGGAGAGACAATGTCGATGGACCTCACCGAGCCTGATGCCGGCTCCGACCTTCAGTCGGTAATGCTGAAGGCTTCCAAGAAGGAAGACGGCTCTTGGGTGCTCAACGGCGTGAAACGCTTCATCACCAACGGTGACAGCGATATCCACCTGGTGCTTGCACGCTCTGAGGAGGGCTCGAAGGATGGCCGCGGTCTTTCCATGTTCATCTACGACAAGCGTAACGGGGGCGTCACAGTCCGCCGTATCGAGAACAAGATGGGTATCAAGGGTAGCCCCACTTGCGAACTCGTATATAAGGATGCTCCTGCCGAACTCGTAGGCAGCACCCGTCTCGGTCTTATCAAATACGTGATGGCACTCATGAACGGTGCCCGTCTCGGCATCGCCGCACAGTCGGTCGGTATCAGCGAAGCTGCCTATCGTGAGGCTCTCGGATATGCCAAGGAGCGTATGCAGTTTGGCAAGGCAATCATCGAGTTCCCCGCCGTGGCTGAAATCCTCTCCGTGATGAAAGCCAAGCTCGACGCTTCGCGTGCGCTTCTATATGCCTGCACTCGTTTTGTCGACATGTATAAAATCTATGACGACATCGCAAAAGAGCGTCCTCTTACCCTTGAGGAGAAGAAGGAACAGAAATACTACAGCCGTCTGGCTGATGCCTTCACTCCCCTTGCAAAGGGCATGACTTCCGAATATTGCAACCAGAACGCCTACGACTGTATCCAGATTCACGGTGGCTCAGGTTTCATGAAGGATTATGCCTGCGAGCGCATCTACCGCGACGCACGTATCACGTCAATATATGAGGGCACGACTCAGCTTCAGGTGGTAGCGGCTATCCGCCACGTCACCACCGGCACTTATCTCAACAAGATTCGCGAATTTGAGGCACAGGAGGTTAGTCCGGCAAATGAGGCAATCAAGAATACTCTCGTATTCATGACTCAGCAGTATGCTGATGCCGTTCAGGCAGTGATGGGCGTGGAAGACACCAAGTATCACGACTTCATGGCTCGTCGCCTCGTGGAGATGGCAGGACATATCATCATGGGCTATCTCCTTCTTGAAGATGCCGAGAGAAACGAGGAGTTCCACAAATCTCTCGTAGTTTACGTCAAGTACGGTCAGGCAGAAGTGGAGAAACACGCATCTTTCATCGGCAACTTCCGTCCCGAGCAGATCAGCGACTATCTCTATTGAAAGAATCATAATCTGATTAAATAATGAAGTTGCCGGATATCCGACACATTGAATTTCGGCAACTTCAGCACATACAACATTCCATTTTAATTCAGATCCGTTAATAAGAAGGACGTCCGCCAATTGGCAGACGTCCATTTTTTCACTTATGAAGATCGCATCTTTTCAGACGAATATTGAAGCGGCGCAGATAAGAATCGAGATCATCGTGAGCACACCGGCTATTATGACAAGATCTACCGGACGATAATATATGGGCCACCCTCCATTGAACTCCACCTTGCGCACATGGTCATGCGCTCCGGGTATCTTGCATCCGGGCCAATAGTTGATCCACAGTCTGCCGACAAGGAAGAATATCATGCCGCAGAGTATACCTATTATTATGCCGGCCATAAGATCTCCCGGATAGTGCACACCGAGATATATCCTCGAATAGCAATTGAGCAATGCCCAAAATATTATGAAGAACGTGAACCGCCTGCGGAAAAAGAGCATCGACATCACAGTGGCAAGGGCAAACGTATTGGCGGCATGACAGGATGGAAATCCGTAGGCTCCACTCCTGTAGCCATCAACCACCCTTACCATCGCAGAAAGTGGATTGTCAAGATTTGATGGACGAAGACGCTCAAATATCGGACGCAGCACACTCGCGCATATCTGGTCGGCGGCACCCACCGCCACAATTGCCATAAGGGTCATGACTACCGTTGTGCGCCAGCCAAACGTGCGCAGCATAGCATAGATCATGACAAGATACATTCCTGCCCAGATGAGGCGTCCGCTTGCCATTTTCATGGCAATATCCCAGAACGCATTTTGCCCGGAATGCAGGAATAAAAAAACCTCTGTATCCAAATTCATCAGATATTCAATCATGGTTTCAAATCGTTAGGTCGTTAGTTATGAAATTTATTTGCATTTTCTCTTTTGCAAATTTATGAAATAATTCTGATTATTTGGCATATTTGCGAAAAATTTTATCCCTCGGGCGTCATTTGACTGTCATTTTCCATCATCTTCTTCCTCTCCATCTCCAGGCAGAGTGCGATTCTCTTTTGGAAGAGTGAGATAAAGAAGCAACCAGCCAAGGAATCCGGCAAGAAAAGAGCCGACAAGGATGCCCAGTTTTGCATTGTTAAGAATCGCGCTCATATATGGGTCGCCCGTGCCAAACGACAGGTTGGCTATGAAGAGCGACACAGTGAAACCGATACCGCCCAACATAGACACTGCCGCAAGCTGACGGAAATTGCTTGACTCGGGCATCGGTGCCCATTTCAATTTTATGCAAAACCACGTAAACAGGAATATGCCCAAGAACTTGCCTACCACCAATCCTATGATGATGGCCGGCGCAACACCGTCAAACAGGGCGGAAAGCTTAAGGTCGCCGAAATATATACCGGCATTGGCAAAGGCAAAGAGCGGTACTATAATGTAGTTCACCACCGGATGCAGAGAATCCTCCATATCCTGAAGCGGGGATATAACCTTATCGGAAGCCGACTCTATCTCCTTCAGCCAGTTCATCTGGTCTTTCGTCAGTATGGTGCGCGATGTGAGTTTCTCCTCATCCTCCTGCTTGAACAGACTGATATTCTTACGTATTGTCTTAACGTATTTCTTGGGGGCATACACAGGCTTTGCCGGCACACAGAAAGCTATCAGAACTCCGGCAATAGTGGGATGAATACCCGCATTAAGGAAAAGGAACCAGATGAATGCACCGATACCGAGATAGAACACCTTGCTCTGTATCGCCATTCTGCCACCGAGGGCGAGTATGGCAAGCAGACCGCCAGCCCCAAGCAGCATCCAGTAATTTATATCAGAGCTGTAGAATATGGCAATGACAAGTATGCCCCCTATATCGTCAACTACGGCAAGCGTGGTGAGAAATATCTTAAGGCTTATAGGCACTCGGTTGCCAAGCATAGCAAGCACTCCAAGAGAGAAGGCTATATCGGTCGCCATGGGTATGGCGGCTCCTCCGATATAGTCGCTGCCGTGCCCGATAAGGAAAAATATTGCCACAGGCACCACCATGCCACCCAAAGCAGCCACTACCGGGAGTAATGCCTGACGGAACGACGACAATTCGCCTACCAGAACCTCCCTCTTTATCTCAAGACCGACAGAGAAGAAAAATACTGCCATAAGTGCATCATTGATAAACGCCATTATGCTCATAGGGTGCCCATGATGACTGAAGAGATTGAAACTGCCCACCTGAAGGGCAAGTTCATGAGTCCAGAGCGAATTATAGAAATCATGCAGGAATGGGAGATTGACTACCAGCAGCGCGAGTCCGGTCGCCACGAGAAGGGCATTTCCCCCTTGCGTAAGATTCTTTATTGTTTTGCGCGCAGTATAGAATACGTTTGACATAGCAATCATGCGACGTCGCCGCCGCCATTAAGATTAAGATAAGCAGATATAAATTTATCTCCGTGGAGACGTGTGTTCCTAAAGAAAGGGGTGTTTCCCCGGAGTGTGTTTCTCAAATGGCAAATCCCCGCCGGAATAAGACCCCGTCTCATAAAGGGTGCCGGCAGGGATGATAATGCAGTGGTGGATCAGGGCGCGGGATTGATGCCTCCCCTTCCGTCAAGCAGAGCGAATAGCTGCTCGGCGGCAAGTTTCGTCTTGACTTTCTCTACGACATCGGTCACTGTGCCGTCATGATCACACACAAACGTGGTTCGGACAATGCCCATATATTCCCGACCTGCCATCTTCTTCTGACGCCACACTCCGGCAGCCTGACAGAGCGAGGTGTCGGTGTCGGCAACCAATGGGAACGGCAGACACTGTTTCTCAGCGAAACGCTGATGACTTGCCTCCGAATCCTTACTTATGCCGATCACCTGATAACCCATCTGTAGGAAATTATCGTAATTGTTGCGGAAGTTGATAGCCTCTGCCGTGCACCCCGGAGTGCTGTCTTTCGGATAAAAATATATTATAAATTTCATTCCGGCAGGAAACGACGATAGTCGCACATCATTGCCGTTGCTGTCTTTCCCGAGAAGATCGGGCATCTTGTCGCCTATATTCATATTTTCAGATTATTGATGGTTGATGGTATATGGTTTATAGTTTATGGTTGATAGTTGATGGTTGATAAACCTTAAAACCTAAACCATAAACCTAAGCCATAAACTATAAACCTTAAACTATACACTATAAACACTCCTACCCTCAATCAAGTTTAAGCACTGCCAAAAATGCCTTCTGCGGCACTTCCACCGATCCGATCTGCTTCATGCGCTTCTTACCCGCCTTCTGCTTCTCAAGCAGTTTGCGCTTACGGGAAATATCACCTCCGTAGCACTTGGCTGTCACGTCCTTACGGACTGCCTTGATTGTCTCCCTCGCTATAATTTTTGCTCCGATTGCCGCCTGTATGGCTATATCAAACTGCTGTCGCGGTATCAGCTCCTTCAGTTTCTCACACATCCTTCGCCCGAACCTTACAGCATTGTCGGCATGAGTGAGCGTTGACAAGGCATCCACGCTCTCGCCATTCAACAGTATGTCGAGTTTCACAAGTTTTGACTCACGGAAATCATGCAGATGATAATCAAATGAAGCATAACCCTTGGATATTGACTTCAGTTTATCGTAGAAGTCAATGACAATCTCTCCGAGAGGCATGTCAAACGTGATCTCCATACGGTTGCCGGAGATATATTCCTGTTTCACCAGTTCTCCCCTCTTGCTAAGACACAGGGTCATAATCGGACCGATATAATCTGCCTGCGTGATAATTGTGGCGCGGATATATGGCTCCTCGATATGGTCAATGAGGGTAGCTTCCAGAAGTCCCGACGGATTGTGTACCTCTGTGACGTTCCCCTTCTTGTCATATACCTTATACGACACGTTGGGCACCGTAGTGATGACATCCATGTCAAACTCACGTCCGAGACGTTCCTGAATGATCTCCATGTGAAGAAGCCCGAGGAAACCGCAACGGAAACCGAATCCGAGAGCTGCCGATGATTCAGGCTGGAACGTGAGCGACGCGTCATTAAGCTGAAGTTTCTCCAGTGATGCACGAAGATTCTCGAAATCTTCCGTCTCAATGGGATAGACTCCGGCAAACACCATAGGCTTCACCTCCTCAAAACCATCTATGGCTGACTCGCACGGACGGTTTACATGGGTAATGGTATCGCCTACCTTCACCTCCTTCGAAGTCTTTATTCCCGATATGATATAGCCCACGTTGCCTGCCGACAATTCTTTCTTGGGCATCATATCGAGTTTGAGCACGCCGATTTCGTCGGCATGATACTCTTTACCTGTTGACACAAACTTCACGAAGTCGTTTGTTCGCAACGTGCCGTTGACAATCTTGAAATATGCTATGATTCCGCGGAATGGGTTGAACACCGAGTCGAAGATCAGAGCCTGAAGGGGAGCCTCCGGATCACCTTCGGGTGCAGGCACCCTCTCCACGATAGCCTGCAGTACGTCGTCAATACCCATGCCCGTCTTGCCACTGGCGCGTATTATCTCCTCCCGGTCGCAACCAAGAAGATCCACTATCTGATCTTCCACCTCATCCGGCTTGGCACTGTCGAGGTCACACTTATTGATCACCGGAATGATCTCCAGATCGTTGTCGATAGCCATATAGAGGTTGGAGATTGTCTGCGCTTGTATACCTTGTGAGGCGTCCACAATCAGCAGTGCTCCTTCACAAGCTGCGATAGAGCGCGACACCTCATACGAGAAATCGACGTGTCCCGGAGTATCAATAAGGTTAAGCACGTATTTCTCACCATTGAGTTCATAATCCATCTGTATGGCATGACTCTTGATAGTGATACCTCTCTCACGCTCCAGATCCATGTCGTCAAGCACCTGCGCCTCCATATCTTTGGAAGCTACCGTATTCGTTCGCTCCAGAAGTCGGTCGGCAAGCGTAGATTTGCCGTGGTCGATATGAGCGATAATGCAGAAATTGCGTATATTTTTCATTTTTCCTTATTTCTTTTGCAAAGTTAGCAAACTTTCAAAAATATGTTGATATAAAACGCCCTCCAACTGCATAAAATAATGATAAATTCCCGACAATATACCCTAAACCTATCCACATTCCACCACGATGCACACAATTCATCTGCTATACTTCTTCATGCATATTGAACCGCTGAGAGCACCAAGGGCACAGAGATTTTCTAACATTCTCCGTGTTTACTCTGATATCACCAAGGACTCAAGTGTTAAAATTGTAGGAATATTATGTTAAAATTTATAAATACATGTATTTGATAATTATTTCTGCAATTTTAATCTTGGATCTCTTGATATGTATAG
>RIAZ01000023.1 GCA_003762615.1 Muribaculaceae bacterium Isolate-037 (Harlan) | reverse complement strand
CTATACATATCAAGAGATCCAAGATTAAAATTGCAGAAATAATTATCAAATACATGTATTTATAAATTTTAACATAATATTCCTACAATTTTAACACTTGAGTCCTTGGTGATATCAGAGTAAACACGGAGTTTTTATTTTTGCAGCGGATAATCCGCCATGCGCAGCCAATAAACTTTTGTTCCTTCTGTTCTCATGTTCTTCTGTATCAACGTGACTTTAGAATTGCATTATAAAGTCATTTTATAAATTTAGGGGTGTGAGGTAATGATTCTTATGTTTTATGTGTCTTTATATTACAATTGGTGCCATAATATTATGACATCAGACTCACTTAACATAATATCCAACCCATAAGATGAACCTTACCGAATTCCTAATTATGTTCATCCTGTTGATATCTTGTCAGCATCTGAACGCCTCCAATCTACTAAACTCTTCTCCAATTGCGGACACAATCCCAGTAAAGTCATTGGAGGAGGTGACCGTCACTCCCCACCAGCAGACTGACTCCCTGCGAAGAACTTCATACATACCTGACAGGAACGCCCTGAAATCCTCACAGAACGGGATTGACCTGCTCAACCGCATGGGTGTGCCTCAGATTGAGATTGACCCTGTCACCAAGACAATACAAGCTGTAGGTGGAGGAGATGTCGCAATATTCATAGACTACATTCCTGCCAATAAGGACGACCTGTCAAACATGCTGACTGTGGATGTCAGACGGGTGGATTATTATGACCATCCTTCCGACCCACGTTTTCTTAACAACACGCGTGTGCTGAACTTCATAATGCGCCGGTATAATTACGGAGGTTACGTGAAGCTGAATGCCGGAGAGGATTTTCTTATAGGAAAGGGGAACATACAAGGCATGGCAAGGATGCGCTACAAGCGCATGACATACGATGTGATGGGACTTTCCCGGTATGAATCTAATGGACATACAGGGAATGAGAGGGTTGAACTATTCAAATTCCCGGAGCAGACATTTACCCGTCACACTTCATTCTCAAAGGCAAAATACCGTCAGCAATATCATCAGGCAAATGCACGTGCCCTATATAATTCAGATAAAATTACGGCAGACAACAGGATTGGCTTCGGACTGGAGAATATACCGCACAATGATTTCAACGGTACCGTGACATACGATGGTATCGGAATACCCACGTCGGTATATCACTCATTGGAAAATGAGAAAAATAAATTCCTTAACTTTTTAGGGGAGTACTATTTCAACTTATCGGATAGGTTCTCCCTGTCATCAGACATTGACTACACATATTCCATGACCAAAGACCATAGTTCTTATCTTGAAGAAAACTTCAACAAAATAATAAACAATGCGTCTGACAGGACGCAGACATTTGATGCGACCATGCTGGCGTCATACAATGCCGGCAGCAACACACGCCTCAACATGCAAGGGAGGCTGCATCACGCCCACAGCCATACATCTTATTCCGGAAGTGTATCGGTTCTGGAACGTTCCGACATTACAATGGGTATGGTCGGAGTGAACGGAAGCACCACTCTCGGAAACCTGTACGGATACGCCGCATTTGGATGGAGATGGATCAGATCCTCCCTCAACTCCAAGAGAAGTCTTACGTCAGAACCATACATGGATCTCTTCTTGAAATATTCAATCAACGCAAGAAACTCCATAAGCCTGACATTCCACCATGCTCAATGGGAACCATCGCAGAACTTGAAGAGCGAGATACAGATGCAGGTGTCGCCATTTATGTGGCATACCGGGAATCCGAGACTTAAGGCATACAAAAGCTATGATCTCGGCGTGACCTACATGCTTCTTCCTTCCAACAGACTAAACGTGGCTGTATTCTCCGGTCTGTGTGCAATTACTGACCGCTACTGCTATATCTACGAACCTATGCAAGATAATACCGGAATACTCCGGACAATAGGGCAACCAATGGGATTGTATGCATTTGAGAATGTCGGGGCGGTATGCACACTACGTCTTATTGACAACAGACTGATGCTAAGAGGAAATATCACACAAATTTTCTACCAGAACAGAAAACCGTACTATCATAATATCAGTTATACGAAACTTTCCTTACAGGCATTCTATTACCTTGGGGATTTTAATTTCTCCGCATCCTATGATGCCCCGAAGCGATACTATGACGGCAGCAGCACACCCGCCATAATCAAAAGCCGAGACTATTACGCCATATCTGCCGGATGGGCAAAAGGTGCGTGGAATCTGAATCTTTCCCTGCGCAATATATTCCGATGGGATTGGAAGACCTTTGAGTCTGTCTCGGATTATGAATGTTATTCCGACCGCACAACCTACTATGGAACAGACCGACATGCCAATATCGCTCTAACCGCCACATATTCGATTGACTTCGGAAGGAAGACTAACCGGGAAAATGAACTTCGCGAACAGCAACTCAATTCTTCAGGTATCCTAAGATAGTCCATCTTATCTGTCTGGAAGAATTATTTTATCCCGAGGCACGTGATAGTTTTGACTATGGGCATCTTAACGGTTTTCATGGTTAAATCTCTTTGTGATGAAAAATTTTTTAGTAATTTTGCGAATCAATATATCTCAAGAGATAACCTAAAATCATGCTACGATTTTCTAAATCACTACTATTTACTCTGCTATTACTAATCATTAGTGCAGCTTCCTGTTCAGAATCATACGAACAGGGAATCTTGAATCGTGCGGAAGCCTTGATGGAGGCTCATCCTGACTCAGCAATGGCATTACTATCATCCATTGATAAGCAACGCCTTACCGGGAACAGACAGAAAGCCCATTATGCACTCCTTATGTCGATGGCTCTTGACAAGAACTATATCGACACCACCTCATTCGATGTGCTGCAACCGGCAATTGACTATTATCTCAGGAAAGGTTCTCCTGATGAAAAATTGCGTACTTATTATTATCAAGGTAGAATATTTCAAAATAAAGGTGATAAAAACAAGGCATTGGATTCGTTTGTAAAAGGAGGAGACAATGTAATAAATTGTACTGACTCACTGTCCATTATTCGTATATACGTAGCTCAGGCATATTTATATTACGAATTTTATGACTTTGATAGCTATACCAATAATAATTTAAAGGCGGCAAACATTTGTAGAAAGATATCTCATACTGATTATGAATTTGAATGTCTTATTAATGCCTTAAATGGATCAATTATCACAGGTAATCTTGAATTGACAGATAGTATAATGAATCTTTGTAATCAATTCAACATCCTGGATGAAAGGAAAAAAACGTCATTGTCAAGATATAAACTGGCTTATGCATTAAAATTTGGGAAAAAACAAGAAATAGAGGATTTAATTGACTCAAAGAAAGTTGATTTGGGATCCAATATCAACAATGGATTAGATCTTGCTTTGGCATACAATGTATTAAATAATAATATTCGTGCAAAATCCATCCTTGACTACATCGCAGAATGTGGCACGCCGTTTGATACTATTAAATATCAGTCTGTATATGTTTCGATCCTTGAAGACATTGGTAATTATAAAGATGCTCTTCTGAGATATCGAGATTTCAGCGCACGTGTTGATTCTGTCAACAAGTTCAAATTTGAGCAAAAGGCAAAGGCTGTGGAAGAGAAGCATCAGATTGAGCTTATGGCTCAGAATGAATCTCAGCGTCATTCCCGTATTATATGGGGTTGCATCGGAGGAATTGTTGTACTCTCTATGGGGCTATTCATATTGATATTATTATTCCGGAGCAAGAAAGCGAATGAAAAGTTGGCTCTTGAAAAAGCACGGTCAAAAGAAGCGGAAAATGCCAAACTGAAAGCAGAAAAAGATATGGTAGCTCTTGAAAATGAACGGTATGAACTTGAAAATAAGAATCTTCAATTGGAGATGGACAAGAAGGCTCTTGAGGCTGAGAATCTGGCGCATCGTGTGACGGAACTTGAAAATGAGAGCGAAAGTCTGACGGCTCTGATTGCCATCATTTGCAAAGGAATCAAAAGAAGATGCCTCATCTAAAGAAATAGAATTGGAATTTCGACAAATTACAGGAACTCCGACAATTCTTAGATCACCTATGCGTATAAGTATAGACGCATACTATAATGCGGAAAGCAATACCATCAATATTTCATACGATGGTGAGGCGGAAGGAGTTTACCTATAATCCAGAGAAAAGAGAATTGTGGACTTATAACAACATGACACGAGGAATGTCTACGCAAGATAAAATTCTATGCAATTCAATGTTTTCAGCTGCTGCATTTCTTGTATGCGAAGCGCTTGCCGTTCCATCTGGCGGAGCATCTCTCTTGGTTGAATTAGGTTTTACGGTAGCATCCACGTATGTCTCTGACTAAATAGTATTTATCATGACAGCCTCTCTTAAAAATTATAAATTGGTCTATCTTTGGTATTTTGTTATAAACATTTCTTTGAGTATAGGCCTTATTTTGATACAATATCTAAATTTGGATATGCCAAAATTAAAGAATTGGTTTGAGATTGGCATCTGCACTTTCGGTATATGTATGCTCTTATCCTTATGGAGCAGTGCATTCATAGCTACATCCAGCTATATGGGTAAATACATCATAGATTCCAAAATAACTAAATCATTCACATTTGCATTAATCATACTTGATGGCCTGACATTATATTATGTTTCATTTGGTCATTATGATTTTCTTAAGCCGTGTGTGGCATGTCTAATAATTTGGATTTTGGGATTCGGATGCTCAATATTTCTAAATAAAAGATTTATAATCTGGAATAATCAGTGACATCCTAACGACCATTCCCATACTCCAACGGAGAATCCATACTCAGGCATTTCATCATAACCCAATAACTCCGCGCTCCCCGTGCTCTCTGCGGTCTCTGCGGTCTCTGCGGTTGAATATCACCACGGCGGACACGGAGAACACGGAGTTTTTATTTTTCTCTGTGCCCTCTGCGTCCTCGGCGGTTGAATATACTGATTTTATTTCAGAAGAAGTAAAAGAGGTGTTTCTTTTTGGCTGTTTGGTATGGTTTTATTAATTTTGTGGGTGATGCGGCATAAGTCGCTTATCATTGACTTTTCATATTTATCATGGAAGGGGAAAACTATATCGACAATTCCAATTGCAAGGAGATGGACACCAACTGCCGCATGACGCTCCGGAAAGGGGAGAAACTGCGACATCGATCTCTCGTGGAAAATCTGTTCAGAAAAGGGGACTCACTTTATGAATTTCCAATCCGTCTGACGTGGCAGACTATGGATAATGACGAGCTGGAGAATACGTTTTGTGATCATGTCCCCGACAGAATCGACCGGCTCCAGATGCTAATAACCGTACCTAAGAAGAAACGTAGACACGCCGTTGACCGAGTGCTCATCCGGCGACGCATACGAGAAGCTTACAGGCTAAACAGAAAGCAACTGCTCTCAGATGCCGTCAACGGCTCCGGAATACGCACCCTTAGCATGGCTTTCATTTATCTGCACGATAAAAACCTGCCGTACTCAACAATTGAACGTAAAATGAGGTTATTATTAAAGAAGTTGGCAACAAAAATTGCCGACCGGAAGAATAGTAACGAATCTTGAATGACGCATAGTCCATGTCGCGATTGCTAATAATATTGATCAGGTTCTATCAGGGCGCAATATCCCCGCATTTCCCTGCCGCATGTCGGTATACCCCCACCTGCAGCCAGTATGCAATTGACGCCATACGGAAATACGGTCCGCTGAAAGGATCGTGGCTCGCTGCAAAGAGAATCGCGAGCTGCCACCCTTGGGGCGGCAGCGGATATGACCCGGTGCCCTGACGTGGTGAGTATTCCTCCACGCCATTCTTGATTATCATTGAATTGTCGAATTGTTTTTTATTGGCTGATTTATAATTTATTGTCATGTATACCATTCTTGATATCCACACACATCATCCCGCACCGCAGCCGAATGCCGTCGTGTGCGTATCACCGGATGACTTTAATCCAATCGAAAATCAATTATATTCTGTAGGGATACATCCCTGGAAGACTGCTGACGCCCTCTCTGATGACATCTGGGAGAAGCTGGAGGCTGCTGCCGAGCATCCACAGGTGGTGGCTATCGGGGAGTGCGGCATCGACAAGATACAGGGTGGACCATTGTTCCGACAGATGCAAGTGATGCGCAGGCAGATAGAACTTTCCGAAAAGGTGGGCAAACCTCTCATTATCCACAACGTACATGCCCAGGACATTATAATCGGAGTGAAGAAAGATCTCAATCCGACGCAGCCTTGGCTCGTGCATGGATTCCGTGGGAAACCTACTATAGCCAAGATGCTTACGGATACCGGTATATGGCTGTCGTTCAATGATAAATTCAACGACATGTCGGTCACGGAGACGCCCATACAGTTCATGTTGGCGGAGACGGATGAATCGGAAACGCCAATCGCAGACATAATCACAAAGCTATCCTCGCTGAAAGGGGAGGACCTGACCGCCACCATCTCAGAGAATGTTGCCCGCTTCCTCAGTTTAAATAGTTGATGGTTTATGGTGGATGGTTTATGGTTGAGGATTGACTTCAAAACATAAACCCCAAATCATAAACTATAAACAATAACCCATAAACCATACTCCATAATGAAACGTATCGCATTATTATCTCTCCTTCTATCAATCGTCGGGATACCGATGAATGCATACAGGCTTGAACCGATAAGGTTCGGCAATTTCTCACAATGGGTGAGCCGCGAAATCACGGAGTCGAAAGTTATCGGCGGACATACCAAGACCGTGTATGAGATTGCACCCAATGACCATATCGTCGGCAACGAGCCTTACACGAATGCCGGAGGCTCGCCGTGGGCAACGAGCAACGTATATGCCAAGGTGTCGGGAGTGGTGAAAGCCTCCAACACGGTGTCGCCATTTGTAAATGGAGCCGACACTTGCGCACGCCTCGAAGCGAAGATGGAGAATGTGAAGGTACTCGGTCTCATCAACATGGACGTAATGGTGGCAGGTTCCATTTTCCTCGGAAGGGTGTTTGAGCCTATCTCCTCTACGAAAGGTCCATATTCAAAGATGGAGATGGGGGTGCCGTATACGAAGCGTCCCGCAGCTCTCGTCTACGACTTCAAGGTGGATATGCCTGAATCTGATTCCAGAACGAAATCCACCGGATTCTCGTCTAAAAAGACTCTCCCGGGGCGTGACAATGCAGAGGTGTACGTGCTACTGCAGAAACGCTGGGAGGATTCCAACGGAAAACTGTATGCCCAAAGAGTGGGTACGGCGCGTGAACGTTATGACAAGTCGATACCTTGGACAAAAGGTCATGCCATAACGATACATTACGGCGACATCACCCGACAGCCGTTCTATAAGCCTTGGATGGGGCTGCTCAGCGGAGAGAGGGCTTATTATGCCCGCAACTCAAAAGGGAAACTCGTGCCGGTAGAGGAAGTGGGGTGGGCTCCTGACGATGCCACTCCCACCCACGTGCTCGTCATGGCATCCTCATCATGTGGAGAGGCGTTCATAGGTACGGAAGGATTGACAATCTACGTCGACAACATGGCATTCGGCTTCTGAATCTGAACCTATTCCAAGGTAAATTTGTCTAAACTTATATCACCTCTTTTGAAGGTGTCTAATCATAAAACCGCATTTTAATACGTTTATTTAATATTGCTGGTTACTAAACCATAATTATCATAATTAGGAAGAAAATGAAGATAGCAATCATAGGATATGGCAAAATGGGCCATCTTATCGAGACAATAGCAAAGGAGCGTGGCAACAAAGTGGTCTGCATTATCGATGCCGACAACACGGATGATTTCAACACTCCGGAATTTAAAAGTGCCGATGTTGCAATTGAGTTCTCCACTCCCTCCACTGCCGTCAGCAACATCCTGGCGTCGTTTGCCGCCGGTGTACCGGTGGTGGTCGGCACTACCGGTTGGACCGACTCGCTCCCCGACATCAAGGATATGTGTGAGAAGGGTGCCGGCACCATGCTCTGGGCTTCCAACTTCTCAATCGGCGTAAACCTATTCATGGCGTTCAACAGATACGTGGCTGCCGTCATGAACGACTTCCCGGAGTATTCTCCCGAAATGACAGAGATACATCATATCCATAAGCTCGACCATCCCTCCGGCACCGCGATCACTCTTGCCGACGAACTTATCGGGAAAGTAGACCGGCTTAACCGTTGGGAGGAGCCGCAGCCCGGCAAGACGCCTAACGACCATGCCCTGATGATCAACCATGTGCGTGAAGGAGAAGTGCCCGGCACACATATAATATCATGGGACTCTTCCGTAGACACAATCACTCTCCGACATGAGGCGAAAAGCCGCGTGGGATTCGCTCTCGGTGCGGTGAAAGCAGCCGAATGGCTCAAAGGGAGGAAAGGGTTCTTCTCTATGGCAGACATGCTCTCCGAGGTGACACATACAAAAGGACTTTTCGTCTGATTTATTAATATTCAGTTTAATCTAACGACACACTACGTGCGCTCTTTTCCTACACTAATCTTTAAATGATCGAAAATAAAAACCGGACTGACATATCCCATGCCGCTGATCCTACCCAACAGGGCATGAAATCGTTGCGCCAACGTATCAAGGAGACCAAGACCACCCGATGGATACGTTTCGGAATCGTATCCATCCTGTTCTTCCTTTGGGTCTTCTGGATGGGGAATCCTTGGCTCGGTCTTATATGGCTGCTACTGATTGACATATACATAACCGCCTATATACCCTGGACCTGGTGGAAAAAGAAAAACGGTCCGACAAAGACAATAATGGGTTGGGTGGATGCGATTGTCTACGCGCTTGTGCTGGTATACATGATATTCGCTTTCATCGGACAGAACTATAAGATTCCATCCTCAAGTCTGGAAAAATCACTCCTCGTGGGTGACTATCTATGGGTCAACAAGATGATATACGGACCGCGTGTGCCGCAGACTCCAATACATTTTCCTCTCGCGCAGCACACCATGCCGATACTCAACACTAAGAGCTATCTGGAGAAGCCGCAGCTTGAATATCACCGTCTCCCCGGATTCCGCAGTATAGAGAGGGGGGATATCGTGGTGTTCAACTATCCGCAAGGCG
Organism: Muribaculaceae bacterium Isolate-037 (Harlan); assembly: GCA_003762615.1. Taxonomy (GTDB): domain Bacteria; phylum Bacteroidota; class Bacteroidia; order Bacteroidales; family Muribaculaceae; genus Lepagella; species Lepagella muris. Next base: position 81,264 of record RIAZ01000023.1, on the reverse strand, counting down.
ACACCGTCGCTCTGAAGATACAGAATCCCGACTTCTATCAAATCTCTCATGACCTGCGACGCAACGGTATCGATAACCCACGACTATACATGGAGCAGAATCCGCAAGTGTTCGGGGAGATTGTCTGGCGACCCGTTGACCGTAGGGAGAACTACGTGAAACGTGCGATCGGTCTGCCCGGTGACCGTCTCGAGATAAGAAACGATACCGTGCTGATCGACGGCAAGCCTATCGCTGAGCCGGAGAACGTACAGTATAACTATCTTATTCCGGTGAGCCGACCTGTCAGCAATGAGAAATGGGCGGAGATCGGCGTCAGAATGGATGACCACGGCGGCGAACCGATAAGAAACGAGATGGCGGGATATTCCTACTATGACGTGCCGCTGACCAAGGCAATGAAAGCGCAGGTGGAGAAATGGGACGAGGTGAACGGTCCGTTGAGAAAGGAGAGCACAAGCGGCTACTACGACCTTTCCGGTATGTTCCCGCTCGATGCTGACTATGGCTGGACACGTCCCAATATGGGCGAGCTCTGGATCCCGAAACGCGGAAGCACGCTGCATCTCACGCTCGAGAACCTTCCGATCTATCGCAGGGCGATAAGCGTATATGAGGGGAATGACCTCGACGTGAAAGACGGCAAGATATTCATCAACGGTAAAGAGACAGAATATTATACGTTTAAGCTCGATTACTACTGGATGATGGGTGATAACCGTGACCGTTCCGCCGACTCCCGCTACTGGGGTTTTGTGCCGGAAGACCATATCGTTGGTTCGCCGATGTTTGTAATTGTATCCTTTGATGAGGAGAAGGGTCTTTTCGATGGTAAGATACGTTGGAACAGAATCCTGAAAGACGCTAATCCGGACAAGAAATGGTAAACGTATTCCCATACGCAGCCTCTGCCGCATGGTATGCGGCGTGGCTGCGTTCATTATCTTCCGACTGCCCGATGGAGGAAGCTATAGCCGACGCCAATATCAGCACTCAGACAGACGGGAAGGATTTTGCCCGCACAAGAATACGCGGTAATGCTCCCGGCGACGAGATACTGCTGTCGGTGGCAGTCGTGGGGGGTGCCTCCATCCTTAAACAGTCGCGGAGATTGAGCCATGCCATACTGTCGGAGCATTCCGACTGGCAGCACAACCATCTCGGTGCGCTGGAAGCATCCTATGGAAGGGCTCCCTTCTTCCGATATATATTCCCCGACCTGAAAAGGATCTTTTCCGGCTATGGGCAGCCGCTCGCCGACTTCAACCGTGAAATCCACAATTATATATGCGATTTCCTCAACATCAGGGATATACTGTCGGTTCCGCTATCTGATGCTGCTAAGGAACGCGGTAAAGAACTGGCATGCGAAATCTCGCCGCGGCTTTCGATAATCGACCCGCTGATGAGATTCGGACCGGAAACAATTCTTATCTTACGTACACTTTAACACTTTGCAAAACGTTTATAATATAAGTCAGTGTCCTGAAACACCGCCTTACATTCTTTGACTTCAACACTCATCCGGAATAATATGGGAATATCTCTCCACATACGCCACCTTGCAGCCACGTTGATACTATCCGGCGTGCCGCTGCTCTCTCTTGCGGAAAAACCGAAAATCGAAATCTCGGAGCTTCCTGAGTATCCTCCGCTGAAAGTGAAGGTTGTGAAGGGGTATTACAGGTTTGTCGATGAATATGGCGACACCGTGAGGATGACCGTCTTGCGCGATCTCTACGTATTCCCTCCGATGAAGTTCAAGAATAAGAAACAGGAGGAATTCTATTGGCGCACCGTGCGCGACGTGCGCAAGACTCTGCCATACGCCAAACTTGCATTCTCCACACTTTGTGAGACATACGAGTATATCCAGACCATACCCGACAAGAAGAAGCGGGAGAAACATCTTAAGCAGCTTGAGAAGGATATCTTCGAGCAGTATAAACCTGTGGTGAAGTCAATGTCGAAACGTCAGGGCAAGGTGCTTCTGAAACTGATAAACCGTGAGACCGACCAAAGCTCATTTAATATCGTGAAGGCGTTTCTCGGCTCTTTCCGTGCCGGCTTCTGGCAGACTTTCGGACGCTTCTTCGGCATGAACATGAAAGCCGGCTTCAACCCCTCCAAGAACGAGGAGGATGCAATGATCGACCGCATCGCCACCCTCATCGAGCAAGGCGCACTGTGACGCGCAACCCAATCAACAACAAAAAACGCTTCCGCAATTTCCGGAAGCGTTTTTTGTTGTTATTATTATCTCATGATGTATCATGATGTACCATGTTTTATCATGATACATCATGACGCATTGTGACGAAATTAGAGGCTATTGAGATTGAATTTTGCAAATTCAAGGTCGCTCTGTGCCTGTTTCAGCATATTCTTGTCGAGGCTGATAGCCTTCTTAAGGTTGCTGAGCACTGCGCTCTCATTGTTGGTGCGTGCACCTACGATAGCTGCCAGGTAGTAAGTAGTTGCGTCAGGATTTGCAACTGCTGAAAGCACTGACTGAGCTGCGCTGTAGTCCTTGGAAAGGATCTTAGCAAGAGCTGCATTGTTGGTCTTGGCATTGCCGAAAGCAGTGTTAGCCTTAGCAACCTCACCCTGAGTCAGGTAATATACGCCGAGAGCGTCAGAAGTCTCAGGCACGCCTGCTGCTGCACCGAGAAGTTCGTTTGCCTTGTTGTAGTTACCGTCAAGAAGCTGGATAAGACCAAGGTTCATGTCAACCTCCTTAGAAGAGGGATCAAGTTTCTTAGCCTTCTCAAATGCGCTCTTGGCTACTGCATAGTCACCGGCCTCATATTTGGTAAGACCCAGGTTATTGAATGCACGATAGCTGTTGGGATATACCTGAGAAGCCTTCTGGTAAACCTCCATCTTGCGAGTGTTGTCGTTAGTGAGAGTAGCAACGTAAAGGATCTCGTCTTCTGTCAGCTTGGAAGGATCAGTGTTGAAGAGCTGGATCATCTCCTCATCGCTCTTACCGATCACGTTAATAGAAGCCTGGATACGAGAATAACGCAGCTGGGGAAGAATCTGGTCAGCAAGCTCATCAAATACGCTTGAGAGGTTGCGGATCTCTTTCTCTCTCTGCTCAGGGTCCTTATACATTTTGAGAACACTGAGGATAAGGTCTTTATCCTGGATGTTGCTCTTTGAAACGAGCTCCTGGAAGCCCTCCCAGTCTTCGGGAGTGAATGAAGAAGTCAGCTCACCAAACTCAGTGATCTTGTCCTTCTTAAGCTGGTTCTCCATGAACTTGGTAGTGTTCTTCTCACGCTTCTCAGCGAGTTCAGTATTGAAAGCGAGTGTACCGTCAGGTGAAGCGTAAGAATTGATGTTTACGCCTGCGATCTCCTGGTTAGCGGCAGCGTTAGCCTCCTGAAGACGCTTGTTGAGATCCACATAGTCAGCGGCGTCAATCTGGTTCTTACGGATATTTGCCTGATTGATGAGGAAGCGGATATCAGCGTTATATTTCTCGTTGATGACTCTCTGGAATTTATCCTTAGCAAGAGCCGGAGTCACAGTAGCTGCTGAAGCAAGTGTGGAAGTTGCGATCACACCGTCGCCTACCTTTACACGGGGAAGACCGTAGAGCTTGCCGTTCTGGTCAACCTGGAAATCAAGATAGAGATTGGATTCTGCCATTTCAGGCTTGTACTCTGTGTTGAACGGGATCTGAACTGTGCCACCGTTGCTGTAGCTTACTACCTGACCGTTTGCACGTACATTTTCACCCTGAAGAACTACGGGAGTACCCTGGACTGAGCCACCTGCATATTCAAGAACCGGAGTAGCGGTAACTTTCGCATTCTTTACCATGAATTTTGCAGGGATGTTACCTGTGATGGTAGCGGGAACGTTCTGACCAACTGTCTCGAGAGGAGTCGGAGTGGTGTTGAAATAGTTGCTCTGGAACTCACCGAGCTTCTTAGAGCAGCTCGTTGTGCCCATCAAGGCTACGCCCAAAGCAAGATAAAGAACTTTGTTGTTCATAACTTGATTGTTATTAATGGTTAATTCTATGTGTTTATGAGTGTTATCGTTATTTTATTTTGGGTTTGATGGTGTCGTTCTCGCATAATATCGCCACCGGCTTACCCAGACTGTGGAAATATCGTGTAAAGGTAGTTAAAAATTGTGATAATAACACTATCTTATTCAAAAAAAACATTGCAAATCATCTTTTTTGAAAAAAATCATAAATTTTTTACCGAAAAATTTGCACAATCTAAAATATATGCCTAACTTTGCACTCGCAAAACGGAAACAACACCAACACCGAATTGCAATACAATGACTCCGTGGCTCAGTTGGTAGAGCAAATGACTCTTAATCATTGGGTCGTGGGTTCGAGCCCCACCGGGGTCACTGAAAAAGGATAGCATAACAGCTATCCTTTTTTTGTTGCCATAGCAAAACCGCGCCGTTACACCTCAGTGGCGTTTCACCAGTGTAATCAATGGCTATAAATAGCCTGTTTTTGAGAGAAAATGATTAACTTTGCATATCGTAATGCTCCGATTTTATAATTGTTGATTTAGACTACATACTGAAACTCGCCCAAAATCATGAAGGTGTTGACGTTGAATTTAAGGAAACCACCGGGCAACTTGACCGAGGGATGGAAACATTGTGCGGCATGCTCTGAAGAGGACTGGCTATGATATTCGAGGAGTGTGAACGCGCAGGTCTTCCTCAGCCGACAGTTACTGATGAAATGGATGTTGTTAGGGTAACATTCATGCGCCCGAATTTATCGGGTCATAAGAATGACACGATAAATGACACGATAAATGGCACGATAAATGACACGATAAATGACACGATAAAAGGTACTGAAAAGTTAATCTATAATCGCATTGTATCTTCTCCGGGAATAAGTGCGGTTGCTTTAGCTGATGAATTTGAGAAAAGTCTCAGAACCATAATGCGGTCATTGAAAATATTGGTAGATCTGAATGTAATTGAATACCGAGGTTCTAAGAAGACCAGAGGATACTTTAGTTTGTAGTACATCTACTGTTGTTTCAGAGGTGGCAACCGATGACAATTTTTAACACCGAAAATAGCCGGAAATCAGACTATTATCGCTAAATTTGCGTTGTAGATATACGAAGAACATTGAAATGTCCGGGTGTGCAAAAAGGGAACACCCATGATTTTTTGAAAAATCTAAGATATTGATATGCAATATATTAACCCCTTGTAAGATAAATCTCTCCGGGGTCACTAAAGGGTCTATCAGCCCGACGAAATTCCCTGAAAAATCATTGGTTTTCAGAGAATTTTTCTGCTCAATACCTAATTGGCGCAAAATATTGAAACTCTCTCGACCTTCAGCCAGTTAATTAACTCGTATGCGGTACCGTCATTCAGTCGCAATGCTGTGACGATTACCGCGCCGGGTGGCAGCTTCGCCGCCTCTATTTTCCCGGCTTCAATGCTCTCCGTAACAACAGGGTCATAACCGGCCCGCGTAAGCAGACCTGACATGATTCTACCGTCGGATGCGGAGGCATCTACAATCAAAATCTTGTTCATTGTCTTGATTTTTGGGTTGTTAAACTTTATGTCAGAAATATCTTTTAACGACAGCTCCCGACATTTTCACGCCGGGAGCCGCAGGGTTTGGTATTATTAAGCTGTTTGTTTTTATGAATTAAGGTATCATTTCCCACCATTTATCTTCAGGCATTTCCACTATTTTGAATTTGCCCCATTTCTCCGAAGCCTTGTATGCCTCGCTACAACCGTAAGGCACATACAACGTGCATCCGTCAGGTTTGGGTCCAAGCACATATCCGGCGTTACCCGGAATTTCCCATACAGGCGGTTCTTCTGTCAAACAGAAAAGTTTATCGACATAAAAACTTAAAGATGTTGTCTCTACAACTTTCAAAGATTCCGGCAGCACAAAACTATTAAGACGGCCAGTGCCGTAAAACGCATACTGACCGATTTTTTGTAGATGAGGTAGGTCAATGTCCTGCGATATATATGGAAACAATACATTTTTCAATGATTCGCATGACTTGAAGGCATTGCTGCCGATTTCTGTGCAGCTTGAGGGAATATTAACAGTTGTAAGAGCCGTGCAGTGGCTGAACGCACTGGGGTCAATCATCTCGATTCCCTCCGGAAGTATAACCTCAGTGAGATACTTGTTGGATGTGAAAACACCCGCAGGCACGTCATTGGTAAACACGGTAGGCAGATAGTCCGAAGGCACATTGCAAATGTTGCAATCGCTGTAGTGGCTTTCCTTTCCGGCAACGAAACCGCTTTGGCTCAAATCAATGGTGTATTCCGGTTTTTCGCCATTACCTTGATACCCGTTTGATTCGAGGATTCGTTTAAGATAATAACAGTCATTTGTGTTTAACATTCCAACAATCCTGACATTGCGAATCTTGCCGTAATTTGATTCGTCAGAGCCTATCATATAGCCAAGACAACCTGAATATGGCATCTCAAATGTCTCTGAAGCGTTGAATTTACGCGGCATTTGCCATATACCGATATTCTTCTCCTCTCCGTTGCCGAACCTCAGACTGATTTTCTTTACGCGCCCCATTCCTATGTTTTCCGGTATCTTCAGCAGAAGCGAGTAGTTGCTGTCGGATTTTTTCTGCAAAGAGACATCCCCGAAAATGCTACCCACTATTCGTGCAATTTCACATGGTGAATTGGAGGTGAATTCGATGCTGAAATCCTTTCCTTCGGCCGGAACCTCAATGTAGTCATCAAGACCTTGGGTGTAAACCGTAACTACACTCCGGCTGATGATACGGTCAAGACGATAGGTGTATATCGGTCCGTCGGCGGGAGGATTGGCGAGAGTGGTGCGATATACGCTCAGTTCATATTCCACTCCATCTTCGTAGGTGAAACCTTGAATCTTGCCCATAGGCATAGGCTCCCATTCTGAATTTGGGCTGAATTTTACAAGCATACATTCAAGGTCTGAATCCAACCACTCATCATAGACGGTGGTAGTTTCTGCCGAAACCCACATTGTGATGAGTTCCGACCTATCTTTCGGCTCATCATCGCTGCAAGCTACCAAGCAAACAGAAGCTGCAATCCCCAACAATATGGATAATACTTTTCTTGAGGTAAGAATTATATCTTTGAGTCTCATTGTAATTTGTAGTTTAATAATGATATAATGATGTCGCCTAAATGAGTTATGCCACTCACTTATTAAGTGATTTAACCCATTGGGTGATTATCTCTAATACCTCTGGAGAAACCGTTTCTTCAATTGTTGCGTATTCTTTTAAAGAGCCGGTTTTGCAATTCTGGAATATATGATTTAGATTATCAAGGGGGATTATCTTATTATGGATGTTTGAAGGCAAGCCCTTGCTTAATGCGCCCAGATTCTTTTCATAAGATACCTGGATATCCTTTGTCCCATTCAATGCCAAAACGGGGCTGGTAATGTCTGGCAAACGATTCATGATATTTATAGATATGAAGTATTGCATATATGGGGTCTTTGACTGCTGAATTACCATCCTTAGATTCTGTTTTAATTCAGCCGGCAAAGTTGATGATTCCAATTTCTGTGATACAGAATTATTATTGTCAAAAGCAAGAGAAAGGAGGTCGCAGTATTCGTCAACTGTCTGTTGGTCATAACCGTTTTGAATGAGAGTATAATGGTTCTGATCTAACAGTGTTTCTTTGCCAGAAATCACCATCCCGGCCATACTTACAATGAAATCGACCTTATTGTCGGCTCCAAGCATTAAGGATATGGTCCCTCCTTCGCTATGACCGAGCGCACCTACCTTATTGAATTTCTGTCGCAATAGATTGATACCGGCTAAAGCATCATTCATAAGGTCGGCTGTTGTACAGTTAACGACGTCACCGGTTGATTCGGCAAATCCACGGTCATCGTAACGTAAAGATGCAATGCCATTTCTGGCCAAAGCGTCGGCAATGACCGCAAACGGCTTATGTTCAAAAAGCTCTTCGTCTCGATTTTGAAGTCCGCTTCCTGTGATCATAATCAAAACCGGAGTCTCACGGCTGTAGCCTTCAGGCAAGGTTAGCGTACCTTTCAAAACCGCGTCTCCGTTTGAGAAACTCACTTCCTCCTGTCCGTAGGGGAAAGGTGGTTTAGGGGTCTGTGGTCTATGTAATGTTTTCTCTCCGGGAGTAAGGACAAGTGGAACTTGAAAACCGTTCTGGGTAAAAAGGCCTGTGATATGTTCACTCTCATACTTTCCTCTAAACGTCGCCCTAATTGAGGGAACAGTGATTGATAGGCTGTCGGTCCCGATTCTCTTAATTTGTATTGGGACACCCCTTGCGCCTTGAGCCGGCGAATCAAGGGTTGGGTTATTGTCGTCCAAATGAAATACAAGAGGCAGTTTCACGCCCATTACTTCGAGATCGCCGGACCATAGGCCGGTTTGGGAATTTGCCAATAGGACTCCCAATAATATATTCAAAAATACCAAGAAAGATTTTTTCATGTGAGAGTTGTTTAAATGATTTAATGTCTAATAAAGAAGCCACTTTGCTTCAATACGGTAAAATTACAACAGAACTACGACATAACTCTCAACAAATGTTGAGACCGGGCATTTTTATCCCTGATTTTTGGAATTTTTTCTCAGCCGGCTAAGATTTATTTGGGGAAATATATTGTATAACTTTTTATACAAGTTGAATAACGCTTTTTGATGTCATTAAACACGTATGACAAACACGTATATCAATCCGTAAGTCGAGTTCCTATTACGTTTTACGTTCAAAAGTGCATGATAATTGGTTATCGGAGGGGCTGTAAGGTGCATGTAATTTTACAATCATTGAATGTATCTGTGAGAATCATCCTACACCTTTCTACCGAGATAGCTCTTCCAGACATTATAGTTTGTGGCCAGTTGTAACCGAACCAATGGTCAAATATATACATATACCCTGCATCTCCACTCATTGTGTACTCAAATGCCACAAGTTCTTCATTATGATTGCCGTGGAGAGCCATGTGCATCGAAAATATCTCGGTCTCGCTTCGAGATATGTCGAATACGCCTTCGCCTACTGTGAGCCAGTGATAATCAAGCTTATTCTGACGCATGATTAATATAGGTTTTGTGTTATCAGCATCTCTGACAAACCTTATTTCTCTGCCTATATCGAAATATTCATTTGTGTTTTTGCCTTCAATTTCATCGATACGGAATGACATATAGAAATCCTCGACCGTGATGTTGAGTGTCACCAAGCTTCCTGCGATCACATCTTTTATTGTCAAGTAAGACTGTCCGGTTGCTGCCGGATTGATGAGCAGATTCTTTGTTTCGACCTCAATGCTATATTTCCCCAATATCTCAGGATTGCTGGCAGAAAGTTCATATACGCCGCCACCGTCAACAAATGAGATGTTTGTGCCCACACCCAGACGGATTGAATATTCTTGGTTGGCGAATCTGATTGGTTCAGGCGTTGGCTCATCGCCATTATTATTGCAAGAACAAATTATCAAAGTCTGCAATAACGCCAGAAAGTATAGACCTAATCTATTCATAATTGCTTGCTTCCTATTTCTTGATTAATTGCAAAGTTACAACCAATAAAAATAAAAGAGACTGTCTAACAATCAAAAGTTAGATGGTCTCTTTTTTTGTGACGTATTACTAAAAATCAGGCAGCGATGGGGCGATTGCTGTTAAATCTGCACCAAAATCCAATATTGAGCTTTGAGAGGTTTGTTTGAGGCGTGTTTTGAGGCGACAACGGACGTCCAGACGAAGATTTGGCCCTTGCGAGGGCAAGTTTCCTCAGATTATGGGCGAGGGCTTTCAGGCCGAACTCTATTTTAGCCCCGCTCAGTCCACGCAGGCGAAGCCGTCTGAACTTGCCGCATTCCTTGATTTGTCCGAACACTGCCTCCGGTTCTATCGGGCGGTTGCTCCTATGCCTCAGGCCTTGTTCGCTTGTCAGAAGATCTCTTGCAATGGCTTTATATTCATTGAGTGTGTGATTGACCTCTATCTGCCTGTTGCCTTTTGACTTATGGCATTGGCCGCGCAACGGGCAGCCCTCGCAGCGTGTCGCTCTGTATATGCTTACGGTCTGCTCATAACCGCTGGCGGTATGGCGTTTTTCCTGACGCATGAACCTCATTCTCTGCCCCATCGGACATACATAAAAGTCTTCCTGCTGATTGTAGAACAGGTTTGACACTCGGAACGGATCGTTGCGATATTTCCGCCGTTGCTCGACATGGAACATATTGTACTTGACATAGGGGGTCATGCCGTTGCGAAGCATGTACTCATAGTTCTCTTCGGAGCCATACCCGCTGTCGGCCACAATTTCATCGCTCCGGATGCCGTATCGGTTCCTGAACGACTCCAGATAGTCTATCATCGTAAGGGTATCGGTGGGACGCTGATATATTCCAAAATTTGTAATGAATTGGTTTTCTGTGGATATCTGCACGTTATATCCGGGCTTGAGCTGACCGTTGAGCATCGCGTCCTCCTTCATGCGCATGAACGTGGCGTCAGGGTCAGTCTTGGAAAAGGAGTTGCGCTCTCCCATGGTCGCCAGTTGCTCACGGTACCTGTTCATTCTCGGTATGGAGTCTTTCTCTATCTGCCTGATTGCCTTTGATTCATCCTTGCTCAATGCGGTGGCATCCACTTTCTCCTTTATCCGCTCAACTCTTCGGGCAACCTCTTCCGCGGTAAGATTCTCCGCAACGGGATTCTCACCGCTTTCCAGAGCATGGTTCTGTTCTATCTGCTGAAGGAGCGCCTCTGTCTTGGCCTTGAGCTTCGCATCATATTTTTCAACCGACCCGCGCCAGACAAAAGTGTATTTGTTCGCCACAGACTCTACTTTCGTTCCGTCGATGTATTGCACTTTCAACGATACAAAACCTTCGTCATGAAGCAGTTGGATGACTTGAGTGAAGACAGCGTCAAAACCCTCTTTCAAACGTTTGCCGCGGTAATAGTTGATTGTCCGAAAGTCGGGGCGCTTCATTCCGGCAAGCCACATGAAATAGACATCCCGTCGGAGAAGTTCCTCGATTCGCCGGGATGAGTAGACATTGCTCAGGTATGCGAACACAAGCACCTTCAACATCATCCGGGGATTGAAGGCACTGTTGCCTCCTCCACGGTAGGTCGAGAGAATATCGCTTATGTCCAGGCTGTCGATCACTGAATCGACCACCCTCACCATGTGATTCTCCGGCACAAGCTCATCCAATGACGGCGGAAGAAGAAGATTTTGTTTTCTATTGTCGGATTTTATTGCTAATTTTGCCATGTTATGTTTTGATAACAAGTTATTTATATGCAACACAAATTTACAAAAATTATCTGACATGACAAAGGCTTTCCTGCTGAATCTCAACAAGAAAGCCTTATTTTTTTATACTGTCTTTTTGCAATCACATACGAAAAGAGACTGCCTAAACTTGTTAGACAGCCTCGGGCATTTTTATCCCAGAATTTTGGAATTTTTTCTCAGTCTGCTAAGATGTGTAGGGGTGACGGCAAGGAATGAGGCGATGTCTTTGAGCGAAAACCATGTGAAGATGTCGGGATACGTGCTCAACAGTTCATCATACCGCTGCTGTGGTGATTTGCAATGCAGGTCAAGATAGCGGTCGTAGAGGGTATTGTGGATTGCTTCCGTCGAGTGCATCACCCTTACTTGCATTTCAGGGTCAGCATCCATCATCAGTTTAATTTTCGTTGTAAGGAAGCAATAAATATCACTTGGCTTAACAGCCACGATAGATACCCTCGCCTTTCTACCATATAGCGACCACGGGAAATCAGCGATAAACTCACCGTCAGACTGCATACCGACAACATGTTCCACACCCTTTGCTGAGTAAGCAACATACTTCATGGTGCCGGACTGGATGTAACCGATATATCGCGCCACACAACCGACAAGGACAAATGCTTCACCTTTCTCAAAGTGGCGCAACTCGCCCTCCCTGACACATAGCTCCCGCCAAAACTCCGGTTCGATATGATTGATGTATGTATTGAACTTCTCCATGAACTATTCCGATGTTAAACAAGATTGAAAGCAGACATTTTCATGCTTTCATAACTATTGAACGCAATAAGCATACCACGGCTTTCTATCAAGTCGTGCCAAAATTTAAGGTCAATACCTTCAATATGTGTATTGAAATGGCGTTTCATTTTCACAAAGTTAATGATTTTATTTGAGATAAACGCCTGATTGGGTGCAAATAGTATCATATTAGCCATAAATTCAGCCATTAAGTGAAGCAAGATAAGGCGGCCAACATCCTTGCTGACCGCCTTATCGTATTTCATAGACCTGCTGGGCGATATGCCCCGCGATGAAATGTACCAACATTTATATTGTATAAAGGAGTAGGCTCTGCCACCATTGGCTCTTTGCCGAAATCTACCTCTTGAACAGCGCGGATTGCGGCAAAAAGACCTTGCGTCAATGCTTGATAAAAAAGAGTCGGAGATAAGCAAGTGGATGCGCGGCACTCACAATTTCACGATTGAAACCATATCGCAGATAGAAAAGGTGCTTGGAGAGCCCATATTGCAGGTAATAGGGGTGTAAAGCACCGTTTTCAACTGTGAGTGGAGCATCCGATTGCCTACCTGTTAGATGGTCTTGAACTACACACTCTAAAAATGATCCATTTCATGAGCGCAAAGCATTTTTAACACGGTGTTCTATTGGATATTACTGAAATATTAGTACCTCTGCACTTAGAAACATCTCAGAATGTTGAAGAACATTGAAATCGCGGTATGAGAGATATGCGAATGAGCCCATACTGACCGTATTATCAATCTTATTATCAGTAATTAACAACATATAACCCCGAATCCACCGGGGTAACAGAAACATACTCTCTGTCCGTGATTTAATCAATTGCATATATTTCCAATGACAATATATCAGACAGGCCATATTAAGACTTTGATGAAATCGTCTTAACATGGTCTCAAACAGCACATACATCGCAAGCTGATTGGCTCGCGTACCTTTGCAAGCAAGGTTTGTCCAGGACGCCCCGTAACGTTCCGGCTGGCAGTTGACAAGAGCCCCCGGTGTAAAATCCATAGGTCGCACCGAGTTACGTATGAATGGGAGCTATATCGTATTTCCCGGCTCGCACCCTCCGTTATACTCTATGCCCCGAACTCCCTCATAAGTCAATATATTGGGATAGCGATACTCCAGTCCCGCAGGTTTTAAGGCGCCGTAAAAATCTATGAATATATGATTGCGTGCTGCCTCTTTCGCCATAGTCTCATAGAAATTTACCATCCATTGGTCAGAGCGGTCCATGAAATCAATCCTTAGCAGTCTTAAACCGTACAAGAGGCGTGATCGTATCACACACTGACTTTCGCATGACCTTCGCCACCCGTGGATTACTGCCAAGCACAGTCCCATCATCAAGGGTCATTGAGATCGCCCCTCCATCAAGCAATCGATTCTCACCGTTGATTATCGTGTAGCCGATATTCTTGCCGGTATTGATTTCCACACTGATATGCCCATCAGGAGATTTCAGCAAATAAGAATTGGCTGCATGCGTTGCAAAAAACGACATGCACAAAAGCAATGAAAAAATGTATTTACTCATAGCGTTATAGATATTACTTAGTATTATAGTTCAAATCAATCAGCAAACCTCAGACCCCTGACCTTAGACCCACTTATATGAAGAGGACTGATAGGCAACTTCATTCTATAATCATGATGCCGAAGGAAATGTCAGAGGCGGGGGGTGAAGCCTTCGAGCAGGTCGGAATTCCCTCTCCCTATTCTCTTCTCTGCATGACGCATCGCGAATCGATCGCGGAATCCCGATGCCTGTGCCACGGATTCCTTTGTCTCGTTGGGATGCAGACGTGCATAACAGGCTGCATGTTCGAGTCGGAACGTATTAACCATCTCATAGAAACCGTAATGGGAAATAACAGTCCCGGCATCCGTGCGCTGTCCGTAGTCAAACAGTGAGATAAGCCCCCGGCGGGTCAGATGTGGATCAAGATAATGCTCCCCGACATACTGAAGTACCTTCTGTCTAACCTCTTCATCAAGCACCCATTCAGATAAGACATCACCCTCAATAGGTTCAGTATCTGCCGATATTATATCCGGCAACGCTACATCTTGGCAAACCGGCTCAATATCTTCCGATACTCCATCTCCATACTCCCTCGCATTCTCAATCACACCTCTTTGCGGATGAAGAATCGTAATAGTATAAAACACTGCCAGCACACAGAACACTAGCCACACACAACATAGCAATATCCTGTTGCCTGTGAAAGATATAACCCAACATAATGCCACCATCATCATTGGATAGACCCGCAACTTTTTAGCAAACTTAAACGGAAAATCCCCCTCATTGGAATATTCATCCATCTGATAACGCTCCACCCGACGCATAAGCCATATCATAAACTTCAGCATCAGGCAACTTTGCACAAAACATACCAATCCAGCCACTGCCATATACATCCTGCTTCCCGACAGAATAAACGTCCCACCTCCACAGATGACAATAATTTCGAGAATAACAGCCATGACCACCGGAATGAGACCCACCAATGTAGTCGCCCCACTTCTCTTCGAGGTCGAAGCCTTGAAGAAGCGGATGAGTATCAACGGCACGAAGGCCGTCATAAGGAGTAAGGGGAGCGGACGCACATACAGAAGTGTCACCGGATCTGACGGATGGAGTACCACTGGTATGTAAAGAAGCTGGCTGAGGAAGAACATCGTCACCATAGGGCGTGCCGGATAATAATACGAAGGATTGTGCTGATAAGGGGCACACACATGAAACCACCTCACCAGCGCACAGACAACACTGACGACTATCATCGAAAGCGATGTACCGGCAAACACCAAATCTAATTCATCCTTGAACCACTCCATAATTGATAACAAAATTAAAAATCTTTGTCCAATCCTACAAATTTATTCCGTTTTTTATACTTCCTATATCCTTTATTTTATCCCGTAATTCACCCTATATTTTATGTGAATTACCCCTTAATCCCACTGCCTGCGATGGCAAAACAATGTGGATATACGCACATATTCCTATCTACACACATAATTTTCAGATTTTTCGCTAATATCCACATTTTATATCCCGATTTTAAGTACATGACAAAAATTTGAAAACATCGAATTTTGGGGTATAAGTCGGACGCATAAGTATGGTCGAAATCTCTTCCAATCCATATTTGACAAGCGACTTTGCCTTTCTTCCATGTTTCAGAATCCTTATCGGTTTAATATTTATATCTTTATGTTCACCAACGAGATACGCCCATACAAGAGCCATGCAGACCATCGCGACAAGTCTTGCGATGCGGTCCATATCACGCATATGGGTATCCTCGATGTTGAAGCCGGAAGATTTCATGGCTCTAAAGGCCGTTTCTATCTCCCATCGTTTTTTGTATGTCAAAATCGCCTCCTCGGGCCGATTGAAGCATATGAGAATCTGCAATTCCGGAACACCATCGGAGTTTTTGATCCGGCTGCCGGCAAGATAGACATACTCACCTTTGTGAAGAAAGAGCGTATGGAAGAATTTCTCCTGACCGACCTTCAAATCATTGAACAGCCACCAGGCTCGGATTCTCTCACCGGTGGAAGGCTTGACAATCCAGAAGTTCTGACGTATTCGGATGTAATACCGTATGCGACGGCTGTTGAGCCATCCTGTCCATTCCTTTCCGATGAACTCGCGGTCTGCCACAAGGCAGTCGATGCATTCCGCTCCGAAAAGACGGATAAAACGTTCCATAATTTTCTTGCGTTCTTCCCAGTTGGAGTTGCCACGTTTCGGAAGAAGGCTGAATATCAAAGGGAAGGCAATCCCTTTATAGGTTATGCCCAACATAAGGATGTTTATATTGAACTCCCCGAACTTCCAGTTGGTCCGGTCCATGCTCAGCACAAGACCGGTCTTGACAGGAAGCAGCGAGAAAATCATACGGGCTATGATGTCAAGGTCAAGTACATACTTGGCAAAGAATCTTTGGAGCCGTCTGAGGTTGGAATCCTTGTCTACAGCCGTAGGCATCGCATCAGCCAGTTTGTGGAGGCTGACAGTCTGCACCACACAGAGTGCATGGAGCAGCAACGCCATGAGTTTTATGCGTGCCAAATTCATACTTTGACCAAAGTGCTCTTGCATAATCGGGAGGATTTGGTTAACTTTGACCGAGTCCTTGAAATTAGTAGTTTTCATGAGAAAAAGCGTCCAAACTTTTCCTTTAAATTACTAATTTTCAGGGACTTTTGCAAATTTAATCGACTAAAAATTAAGTGTTTAACAGCATAAATTTAATTTTTGTCATCTACTAAAATCCCGATTATTACTCCCTTAAATCATCTTTTGGTTAATTTTACATTCAAAAATAATCCGAGAACTTGTCCTGATACTACATGCCGGCATGTTATCGGTGTTTTTAATATTCAAAACTTAACAATACATGATCAAACTAATCCGATTTTTCAGGCTTCTGATGCTACCGGCTATCCTTGCTCTCGCAGCATCCGCCTGCAACGATGACAACAATTTCCCCGATTCATCCGGCAATGACCTCCCGGAAGAGAAAGATTCATATATCGGGCAATTCCGTGATTTTGTCATAGATCAATTCCAATCCGACATTCAACCGGAAGAATTAGTATGCAAGATAATGACTCCCGATGGATCCATTATCTCCAGAAAATGCGACCCCGAAAATATGAAAGCCGGTAAATTCCGGTTCTTCAACGGTCTTAAGGAGGGGAAATACCGGCTGCTATATTTTGAATATCCCACACAGTCAAATGAGGCGATTGCCGAACTTGTCGAAAAATTCCCTACGGCAGAGATTGGGCTGGGATGTGAAATTGAGGTGTCGGGAAAGAACGGCATCCGCATCTGCCAGGACTACAACAGGCAATTGGGTATGTTCGGAAAGGGCACGAAGGATGCCCCCTACGAAATCTCAAGCTACGAGCATCTCTTCCTGCTGATGTTGTTTGTCAACAACCATGACACAAACAGACAGATCACGCCATCCACATATTTCCGGCAGACAGTGCCGATCAACATGTATCGCGCCTCCATAATGTGCGACCAGCGTTACGGATGGTATCCGATAGGTGCCGACACCAATACCCCCTTCTGTGGTGTATATCTCGGCAATGAGATCTCCGGACTATGGTGCGACCGCAAGTCAAGCGCAGGAATCGGTCTGTTCGGCTACCTGCACAATGCTGTCATCGACGGGGTTGCAGTGAAAGATTCCGAATTAAGTGGCAACTTTGCCGTCGGTGCCGTTGCAGGTGCTGTCATCGCGGCAGGTGACGACCACGGCGACTCCTCGCTCATCAACTGTAGCGTAGAGAAAAGTTCAATCACAGGCGGTAAGGATAGTTTCGCCGTAGGAGGAATAATCGGATGTGCCGACATGCACTCCGCCATACTTCTCGGAAGCTGCCGAAGCTCTGACTCCGACATAAGGGGATCATACAACGTGGGTGGAATAATCGGTGGTGCCGCCAGATATTCACGCACAGTCATCAACGATTGTGAGAACTCATCCACTATCACAAGCGAATATTCCGGAGCCGGAGGAATGATCGGTGCCGCCGACACACTCTACGTCACATCCTGCCGCAATAAGGCAGACATAGCCGGAGCCATACAATATAACAGTTCCGACAACGGAAATTCCGGAATCGGAGTGGGAGGTATCGTCGGAGGTTCAGGCATATCATTCCTTACTGCCTGCCGCAATGAGGGTACGGTCAGCGGTGCCGACGGTGTAGGCGGAATCATAGGCAGTACCCGTGTAAAGGGGGATGCCTCGAAAGGGGATGCCTACCTCTTCAACAATACCTTCCTCCGTTGGTGTGCCAACAACGGGAATGTATCCGGCACGAATAGCGTCGGCGGAATGTGCGGAGAGGCACAATTCGGCTGCTACGGTGCGATTAACAAAGGCAACATCTCCGGAAATGACTATGTAGCAGGAATAGTCGGCAATACATCCGTGGCGGTAGCCCACAATGCAATAAATACCGGCAACATCAACGGACATTCCTATTGCTCCGGAGTTGTCGGAAAGACAAGCTGGGGATCAATTGCAATCTCCCACAACTACGGTCATGTTAAAGGATCCGGATCACACACTGCCGGAGTGCTCGGTCTCGGTGGCAACAACACTATCGTGCATTATTGCGGGAACTATGCCCGAATCGCCAACTCCGGCAATGGTCCGACAGCCGGAATAATTGCCGAGATCGGCGATCCAAGGGAATGGACAGCCCTCAATATAGCGGAATGTGTGGTGGCTTCGCTCGAAATGGTGATGTCGGTGGCAGGTCCCTTGATGGCTATCGTCGAAGAGGCGGTGGAGGCTTCTTCTGAAGTCGCAGCCGCCATAATCAAGGTGAGCGAAGTCCTGATTGACTCCGTGTTGAACAAGGCTGACCGCATACTCTGGGGATTCGGTCTGCATGAGATACTCAATCCGGAGGTAGAGGAAGAGCTAACCGCAGCTATAAATGAAGTGGCGGTCAAGGAATCGGAAGAGATAAGCAACGAGATGGCGGCATGGCGTAGTGGCTATTCATTGTCAATATCTAATTTCAATGCCTTCCCTATAACATCATCCTACAACAATGCCGTGCAAGCCACTCTCGACTATTATGAGACTGGTGAGAATGATGAGCGGTTTAACGATCGTATTAATGAAACACGAATCGAACGCATGGAACAACTTGAGCACATACACCACACGAGTGAGATTGTGCATCAAGTCATAGGCGGTGTCGCCATCCTGGCAAGCACCGTGGCTATTGTCGGGGGTGCCATTGCCTCAGGAGGCGCGGCTGTACCATTCATCGTGTTGGGTTCATCAGCCGCATTTGTCGGAGGTCTAAACGCTCTCACAAAGACTTGCACCGATTTCAAGGAGAATGCAGTCATCGTGTCGCAATGTCTCAATACCGGCAACATTGAGGCTTCCAACGGTAAGTGCGGTGGTCTTGTGGGCGTATTGCAGGACAACAGTATACTCCGCAACAGCCTCAACGTCGGCAACGGTCCGAAATTCGGAGATACTTTTGTCGGGAATCCCAAGAAAGCGGTCAAGATCAAAGACTGCCTGTCGTTGTCCGACCTCGGCAGCTGGTCTAAAATCGATGGAAACAGATATGATGCCTGCATCGTATATTCAGATGAAAATCTTTCTGAAATCCAGAAGACAGCTTATTATGACGAATATGCGATCTACAAAGCTTCTGTCGCTGAGATCGGAGATCCGTCGTTATACAAGAATTTCCAAAGAAACTGGGTTGATGCACACTCTCAGAAAGTGCCTG
Organism: Muribaculaceae bacterium Isolate-037 (Harlan); assembly: GCA_003762615.1. GTDB lineage: Bacteria > Bacteroidota > Bacteroidia > Bacteroidales > Muribaculaceae > Lepagella > Lepagella muris. The sequence continues at coordinate 61,842 of RIAZ01000023.1, read as the reverse complement.
TCTACTTCCATCTTTTCTGGGATGTCAACAATCCCGCAAGCACATGGTATATGGAGAAATCAGGCTCCGGATTCTTCCCCGTCCCGACCTATTCCGAGATGAGGGACTGACAACAAATTAGACTTCAATTATTACTAACTGAAGTTTCGCAAGCTGCACTTCAGTGGTTTAAAGTTTATAGTTTAAGGTTTAAGATTCACGAAAATCCACGAATCTTTTCATTATACAAAATTTAATGATCATAAACCATAAACATTAAACCTTAAACCATTTAAGTGAAGCAAGTTGGAAAACTTGCGAAACTTAAATTACTAAGAATAATAGACGTATAAGCAATGAGATATATTACACTATCGGCTTGCGCCGCACTACTAATGGGCATGGCGGCGTGCTCATCCGATGACATAACGTTGAAAAGCAATGACTACGGCTCGACAATCGAGTCGACCGACGGCAGACGGGTCAGTACTTTCGTGATTTCAAACGCCGGAATGGACGCCCCAGACTCACTAAAGATGGTGCGCGTGATCCTTACGCCGGAGGCTTCCGACGAACCGCTGTCGTTTGATGCTTCAATAATCGTGGATCGCGACAACATGAAATGTATGATGGTGATACCTGCCGGAGAATCCATACCCGATGGCAAATATGTCCTGATCATCAAGACTCAGGATGATCAGACACTCGGCGCACGCCTACAGGTGAGGTTTGTCGACGAGATGCTCCACACTGTCAGCGCACAGAGCATCATGTATATGGGGCTCTCTGGAGAGGGTACAAAGGAGGATCCCTACCGTATCGCATCATCAGATGATTTCGCGATGATGGTGTCAAACCTAAGACGTGATTCACTTGAACTCGGGAGAGGACGATATTTTAAGCAGACATCATCTTTCCAGGCTCCGACGCAAAGCAAACTCATCGACGGTAGAGGCTACTATAGCTATTCCTTTGCCGGAAATTATGATGGCGGCGGCAACAGCATTACCGGACTATACTATATCGGGGCTGACAACTCCGACAGAGAACCGGGAAAAGATAGCCACATAGGTCTTTTCTCATCCCTACAGGATGGTGCCGTAATCCAGAACCTTGAAATATCGAATGCCTCGATAGTCAACGGATATGATTATATCGGGTTTCTTGCCGGCGAGTCGTCAGGCAATGTGAGTATCGAAAATGTACAGGCTTCCGGCTCCATCATCAATGCCAATAATTATTGCGGGGCACTGATAGGCATGCACTCTAAAGGCTCGATATCCATAAAGAATCATGACATAGCCTCCAACATCACCGGCAAGGATTATATCGGTGGAGTGATAGGAAAGATCGACAGTTCAACAGCTACAATCGAAAATGTATCGACCTCATCACGCCAATTCTCAATAAAGGGTGAACAGGCTGTAGGCGGTCTTATCGGATATTTCTCCGGTAGCCTCCACGCATCACGCATCTCAATCACCCATACCGTGAGCGAGGAAGACTCAAAGGTGAAGATTGTAAGCGGGACGCAGAATGTAGGTGGAATGATCGGTAACGCATCTTTCAGTCAGAAAGAATGCTCGCTTGACAATATATCCGTGAAATGTCCTGTCGGTGGAGAGAATTACACCGGAGGTATTTTTGGACTCCTTAATGTCAGCATACCGACATCTGTATCAAAATGTCTCTATAGCTCGCTCGTCACCGGCATTCAATATACCGGAGGTTTTGCCGGAGAGATATACACCGCCGATAATTTACTTAAATTCATCGGGAAAGATAACGAGTCGCGTGTCGTGGTCACTATGGCTGATACAGGAGTCAACGGAAAGATCGGTACCGGTGGATTTGCCGGCAAATTGTATGGCACAATCAGCTTTGACGCCAAATTTGAAATTGCCGTCAATGTATCACATGGTGACAATAACTATGTAGGCGGAGCTGTCGGAGAACTGACCGGTGGCACCCTCCATGCTGACCGCATCTCCATGACAAGCAACACTATGAATGTGAAAGGGACATATTATGTCGGAGGGATAGTTGGCTATGTCAAGAATGCCAACGTAGTCGGTACGGATAAGTTTGACTATTCTTCCAAATGGATTATTCCCACTCTCTCCTCTCGACACTCCCTTTTCTGCGGTAACGTGACGGGGGATGAATATGTAGGAGGACTTGTCGGATTCATAGAGAGCGGCAATCTTCAGGCTCTGCATTCAACTGCAACCGTGACTGCAAACACCAACGGGGGAGGTATCGTGGGATATGCTGACGGAAAAGGCACAAATTCATATATAATCGAGGATTCTTCTTTCGCCGGAACATTGAAGGTGTCGGCAAGCAATGCCGGCGGTATCGTAGGTGGCAGAGAGGGGGGAATGCTAGTGAAAGACTGCGTGAACTACGCCGACATATCCTGCAACGACCAGACAGGCGGCATAACAGGATGGGTAGACTACCATAAGATTGCCACAAACACCGATTACTGCGTGAACCTCGGTAAAATATCCGGCGGCAAGTGGGTCGGCGGCATAGTCGGCGGTATGGATGGACATGACTACTACACCCGCGTCTACAAATGCGGCAACTACGGTTCTGTGACCAGCAACGGCGAACATGCCGGAGGCATTGTCGGCACTTGTCAGAACAAACGCATACGGGTGTGGAACTGCGCCAATCACGGCGACATACAATCCAACTGTGATGGAGGAGCTGTGGGAGGCATCGCCGCACACCTCGGCGAGGATCCCAACGGTGTTCACTCGGCGGCAAACCTTGAAGTGAGAGAATGTTACAACAGCGGTAAAGTCTCGACAACAAAATTCCACGTACACATCGGCGGCATACTCGGATATCAGGAAGAGGGTGGTTCTGATTCAGGCGACCATGATTCATGGGTGCATGACTGCGTGAATGAGGGCGACATACCCTCCGACACCCACGACGACACAGGCGGCATTGTAGGCTGCATCGACCACTACTCCGTAATTGAGAGATGCTACAATCGTGGAAAAATCTCCGACGGCAATGCCATGATCGGCACACGCAAAAGCTCAGCCATCAACACATGCCACGACCTATTCGCACTCAAAGACTCCGGGAAAGGCTGGAAATGCAACGGCTTCTACGAGAAAGGTACCCCCGAAAACAAATACTACAACTACGACTTCACCAACGTCTGGATAATGACCGACGGCTACCCCCGTCTCCGCGATTGCCCCTTCCAGAACGTCCATCCCTAACCACAGATCCCCAATCATAAAAGCATCAGCTCCTTGACCCATCCCGGCCAAGGGGCTGATACTTTACAAAATATTCATTCTACAAAAGAGACGTCCAGATCCGGAATTATATCTGTTATATTATCCACAGAATTAACAGATATTTTTGCAGCATGAAGCCATGATAGCTTCTGTTTCAATTTTTGCTGCCATATACCCATCTTTGCCTTCCTCTCCTTTTCATTAGATACATCCAACTCAACACATGCTATCACCATTATTTTATTATTATCATCAAGCAGAAGCTGATTCACCTTAGCGAAAAACTCATTGTCATTCGTTGAGAAACGGGCTGATCCTATCGACGAAGCCATAGCATCTCTTACCTTAATGGCAATACGATGCATAAGCTCCTCCCCTTTACTGCCCAATACCTCTTTAGTGCTTTCATCTTGTGTATGACCTCGGTAATTTTTTATTTCCACAAAATACAATTTGTCATTATGTATTCCAAGGAAATCAACCGCCTTTGTTGATTTAAGAAATTTTTCAACTTTTTTATGAGCGATATGATCGTCATATTTGAGTATCATCCAACTGGATTTGAAACAAAAGTTTATGCCACTTTCCTGGAAGTCACTCATAGTCATTGATATATGTTTGTTCTAATTCATAAAAAGCTGCATACTCTTCCAGAATGGGATTATTCTGTATTGTAGCAAGTGTCTCACCCTCTTCCACACTGATAACATTTCCTTCTTTATGAAGCCCGAAAAAACGTATATTCATATCGGTTTTATCCTTATATTCAGAATAAAGAGACAGTATATGGGTAAGAAGATAATCATGAGTTGCAATAAAAATTTGCAGACCACACCGCTCAAGTTCACGAATAAATTCCGCCACTATGCGTATCAATGCAGGATTAAGATTTGATTCCGGTTCATCCCAAAATAAAACTGTATTGCTATTTATCTCTCCATTAAGAATAAGATAAAGTATGGATGCCATCTTCCTTAATCCCTCTGCTACAAGATGTGCTTCCATTCGCCCATCAACAGTCTCAATATAAAACCTACCATTCATCTGAAGCACCTTAAAGCCAAGTTCTTTCTCAAGTAATTCTATGGCAGGTTTTAGTGGGTTATCTTCTATATTGCGTAATACAGGAAGAGCAAGCGAATGGGCAAGATTGATATAAGTCTGATCAAATGAAAGTTCTCGTTTGCTGCTCAATCCAATAAAACCCTCGAACAATGAAAACATTTCGCGTGGAGGAATATAAATAAACTGACATTCATCCCATTTATCATCCTTATCTATCTTCACAGTTGTCTTGGATGTGGAGGAAAAACCGAATGAAAGCTCCTTCCCATCTATATTTACACCTACAGTTGATTTTCCGGAAACAACATTCTTATTCACCAGATTACCTATAAAATCCGGTTTGAAATAATGAATCAAGTTTTCAGCTAAAATATATTCAAATTGTTCCTTTGAGGTAGTCTTCTTTAACTGAAACTCATGACGAGCCTGCAATGCCGATGCTATACATTTAAGTATATGTGTCTTGCCTGTTCCATTTTTGCCAATAAATATATTCACTCCATCAGTAAATGAAAATTTATTATTTGCAAAGCTCGTGAATCCACTTAATGATATGCTGTTTACCATTATATTCTACATTAAATTATAAATCTCCACAAATTTACACCAAAAACAGGAAGATACCAACACCATGAGTTGAAATTATTACAATTGTTTTCATCATCTACTGGTTATGGTGAAAAATATCCATATACCAAAGATATTTTCCATTCCTCTCCATCATAAATCCGAATTTCAAGACGACAAGGTAGGTTTGATGCCGGAGTTGTCGGTTTTTCTGCTTATTTTTGGCAATTGACTATGTTTTTGGATTATTTTTATGACTTTTTTCAATTGTTTGATACTAATAAGGTCTCTTTATGCGTTGTTTCTCTGTGTTCCACTAATGGACTATGCCTAACTGATGAATGAGATGATACGTCTGCGCGACGTCAATAAAACATACGACGGTGCCGTACCTCTTCATGTGCTCAAAGGGATTAATCTTGATGTGTTCAAGGGTGAGCTCGTGTCGATCATGGGTGCTTCCGGCTCCGGCAAATCAACGCTATTAAATATCCTCGGTATTCTCGACAATTATGACTCCGGCGAATATTATATCGACGGGAAACTGATTAAGGATCTCAGCGAGAACCGTGCCGCTGAATACCGAAACAGGATGATCGGTTTCGTTTTCCAATCATTCAACCTTATCAATTATAAGAATGCGGTGGAGAACGTGGCTCTCCCGCTTTTCTATCAGGGGGTGTCGCGTAAGAAACGCAATAAGTTGGCGATGGAGCAGCTGGAGAAGATGGGACTCGCTGACCGTGCACACCACCTGCCGGGAGAACTGTCGGGCGGTCAGAAACAACGTGTGGCGATTGCCCGCGCTATGATCACCAACCCTTCAATCATACTTGCCGACGAACCTACGGGTGCGCTCGACAGTAAGACCTCGCACGATGTAATGGGTATCTTCCGTGAGCTTAATGAGGTGGACGGGAAGACGATTATCATTGTCACCCATGACCCCGGTGTGGCTGCCCAGACCAACAGACTTATACGCATATCCGACGGCGTGATTGTGCCGGAATCATCCCCAATTGTCATACCATGACCGATCTGATCCGCGAAATATTTCAGACAATACGCACGAATAAGTTGCGTACCGTGCTGACCGGCATAGCTGTAACGTGGGGTGTATTCATGCTGATTGTACTCCTCAGTATGGCACGTGGCGTCACCAACAACTTTCAGGAGATGATGGTGTCGCGCAACACTGCCTCTATACGTATTTTCAGCGGGAACACTTCAATCCCTTACAAGGGGAACCGAGAGGGGAGACGCATAAGGATGAAGGATGGCGACATGAAGATATTGCCGGAGAATAATCCAAAGTATGTGGAGGAAGTGACGTCACGCATATATGGTTCCGGCAACATCTCCACTCCAAAAGCGAAGATTTCCGAATCATACACAGGCGTATTCCCCTCAATAAAGCAGGAGCAGGATATCCGGACAATGAAAGAGGGGAGATTCATCACTGACCGCGACCTTGCCGAGAAGGCAAAGGTCATCGTACTTCCGGAATATTATGCCAACCAGCTGTTCCCTCCCGACGGCATAGGAGCTTGCGGCGGTAGAGTGGATTGTCAAGGTCTATCCTTCAAGGTGGTGGGGGTATACCAAAGCAATTGGAACCGCAGTTGCTACATACCGTTTACCACAGCCCGTATGATCGCTTCTGACCGTGAGGATCTCGGCACACTCTCCGTGGCTCTCAAGAATGTACACACGGAGGAGGATGGCAACACTGCGGAGACAGATATCCGCAACACTCTCGCCACTGTCCACAATTTCGATCCCGCAGATGAGAATGCCGTCTACATCTCCAACAGTTTTACAAATGCCATAAAAGCACGTCAGGCTCTCGTGATTCTCGACACCAGCGTATGGGTGCTCGGCATACTGACGCTTCTTACCGGCATAGTCGGAATCAGCAACATCATGTTTGTGACCGTAAGGGAGCGCACCCATGAAATCGGCATACGTCGCGCAATTGGGGCAAAGCCACATAAGATCCTTACCCAAGTGATTGCCGAGGCTGTGGGCATCACCCTGCTGTTCGGGTATCTCGGCATTGTGTTTGGCATGATTGTCACTCAGATTATTGCCTATATAATCGGTCCGGACGGTCCCATCTCGAATCCTACTGTCAGCATAGCCATTGCCCTCGAAGTGATGGGAGTGCTCGTGCTGGCAGGGGCGATTGCCGGACTTTTCCCTGCTATGAAGGCGTTGAAAATAAAACCGGTGGAGGCTCTCCGCGATGAATAAGACTATCTGACTATGAAACTTACTATTTTCGACTTAGAGAACTGGAAGGAGATCGGTGCCACATTGATGCGCAACAAGACCCGCACGTTTCTCACCGGATTCGGTATCTTCTGGGGCGTGGCAATGCTCGCAATGCTGACCGGAGGAGCCCGCGGTGGCGAGGATATGCTGAAGAGAAATTTCGCGGGATTCGCCACAAACACTGCCGGAATGGTGGCAAACCGCACGTCTATGCCATATAAGGGTTATCAGAAGGGGCGGACATGGATGATGGATCTTACTGATGTGGAACTTCTGAAAGAGTCTTTCCCGGAACTGGAGGCGGTGGTGCCATCTTTCCAATCGTGGGGAAAAAGCATCAAGCATGGAAAACATTCTTTCTCCGGACAGATAATTGGTGCCGAACCTGACTACACTAAGATTCTGCAACCGAATTTATATCATGGAAGGTTTGTCAATGAGGCTGATATGGTGGGGGAGAGGAGAGTGGCTGTAATAGGTAAAAAGGTTGCGGCACAGCTATTCCCCGGTGTGGAGGCTCCATTGGGGCAGTTGGTAGAGGTAGGCGGCACGGCTTATTCAATAATAGGTATAGCAGGAGATAAATCGGAGATTCAGCTTAACGGAAGTATGGATGAGGCTGTCGTGATTCCATCGTCTACATTCCGGCGCGTCAACGGCTATGGCGATAAGGTGGATTTCATTATGATGACCGCTCGACCCTCGGTCAATATCTCCGAGCTGGTACCAAAGATGCAGTCAGTGGTATATCGCCGCCACAGCATCCATCCCGACGATAAGGGAGCCATGTGGGTGATCAACATCGCCGACATGTTTGAGCAAGTGGAGACGTTATTTACCGGAGTGGATCTTCTCGCATGGTTTATCGGTCTGTCCACGCTTCTTGCCGGAATCATAGGCATAGGCAATATAATGTGGGTTATCGTGAAGGAACGCACTCAGGAGATAGGCATACGTCGGGCAATCGGTGCAAAGCCACGCGACATAATTGTGCAGGTGCTTAGTGAAGGTATCGTGCTGACTGTCGTAGCCGGATTAGCCGGTGTGTGCTTCGCCACGATTGTACTCGCTGTCGCACATCATCTCACGAATCCGCCGGATGCCGTATCGGAGGCGCATTTCCAGATGAGTTTCACAACCGCCATGGCTATCCTCGCAATATTCATTATTCTCGGATCGCTCGCCGGACTGATACCATCAATCAAGGCAATGAGAATCAAACCGGTAGAGGCGCTCAACGACAAATAATACAGGGATAATCATAATGATATGCCTGATTCCCATTATCAATAAAGCTGCATAATCTTTAATATCTAACTGAACCAAATTCAAAACTATATGAAAAAATTTTTCAAAATCCTGCTGATAGTGATCGCTTGTGTCGTATTCATCGGCACATTCTTCTATCTCTATCAAAACTCAAAGGGTAAGGAGACCGTATATGATCTCCGTTATCCATCTACTGAATCTATCGAACGCACCACCGTGCTGACCGGAAAAATCGAACCGCGTGACGAAATCGACATCAAGCCGCAGATCTCCGGTATTATAAGCGAAATTCTTGTGGAAGCCGGTGATCATGTCAACAATGGCGATATCATTGCAAAGATTAAGGTGATTCCGGAGGAGACTCAACTGTCGTCGGCAGAGAGCCGTGTGGCTATGGCGGAAATTGCTCTGAAGGAGGCTGAACGTACTTTCGAACGCACGCGCCAGCTTTATGAGAAGAAATATGAAAGCCGTGAGAAATATGAGACTGATGAGACAGCCCTTGAGCGTGCACGTCAGGATCTTGACCAGGCACGTGACCAGCTCACAATCGTGAGAGACGGTGTGTCAGCTTCAAATGCACAAGGCTCCAACACTCTCGTGCGTTCCACCGTGACTGGAGTCGTTCTGGAAGTGCCGGTGAAAGTCGGCTCCTCTGTCATACAGGCAAACACGTTTAACGATGGCACCACAATTGCGAAAGTGGCAGATATGACTGACCTTATCTTCAAAGGGAAAGTGGATGAGACAGAGGTGGATCTGCTGAAGGAGCAGATGCCGGTCAGAATCTCTGTCGGTGCGGTTGCCGGTTCCGACTATCCCGCCGTAATTGAGAAGATCGCTCCTATGGCATCGGATGAGAACGGCTCAAACACGTTTGAGGTGAAAGCTGCACTCACCGCTACCGAAATCGCCAACCTGCGTGCCGGCTACAGTGCCAATGCAAGTGTCATTCTTGAAAGCGTTGACAGTGTGCTCGCAGTGCCGGAGAGCATCGTGGAATATGAGGGCGACAATGCCTACGTCTATCTGCTGACCGACTCTGTGCCGAACCAGGTGTTTGAAAAGAAGAAGATTAAAGTCGGTCTCTCAAACGGACTTATGGTCGAGGTAAAATCCGACAGTATAAACAAAAAGACTCCTCTACGTGGCAATCCCCGCAACTGACCGTAAAGCATTTATCTCATGAATCTATTTGTCAAAGCCATATTGCCCGTGTCGTTGCTGACTGTGGCAACCACCGCAAATGCTGAAGCATGGTCTCTCGACAGCTGCATATCTTACGCAATATCCCATAATATCAGTGTGCGGCAACAGAAGCTGCGGATCACTGAAGGGGAGCTCGCAATAAAGGAGGCACAGGACCGCTATCTGCCGTCGGTAGATGCGTCGGTATCGGAATCTTTCAGTTTCGGTCGCGGTCTGACGGCATCAAACACTTATGCCGACCGCAACACCACCAACACCCAATGGGGCGTAAGTCTTAGCCTACCTCTGTTTCAGGGCACAGCTGCCTATCGACGCGTGAAGATAACAGAGATGTCGCTAAACCAGTATATCACAGAGAATGAGGCTACTAAAGACAATATCACACTCAACGTCATATCGCAGTATCTGCAAGTGCTCTATTGCAAGGAGGTGGCTAAGAGTGCACGTTCCCAGGCTGAATATTCAGCCTTTGAGGTGGAGCGTCAGAAAGCCTTGATAGCAGCCGGGAAAGTGGCGGAAGCTACACTATACGATCTGGAATCGGTGGCGGCACAGGATAAACTTCAGGTAGTAGCTGCCGACAACGACACACAGGTGGCTCTCGTGAATCTTGCCAATCTGCTTCAGTTGCCCTCATACGAAGGGCTCGATGTGGTGCCGCTCGATGATATGGATCCGGTAATACCCGGTCCCGACGTAGTGTATGCCTCCGCGATGGGGATAAACAATTCCCTTATCGGTGCAAGACAAGCGGTGAAAGTTGCCAACGAGAATATCTCGCTTGCGAAGACCGGATATATCCCCACGTTGAGCTTCAGCGCGGGAATCGGTTCCAGTTTCTATACGGTCAGTGGCATGAAGAGTGAGAGCTTCGGAGCTCAGATGAAGCATAACTATTCCACGTATCTCGGTCTGTCGCTGCGCATACCCATCTTTGACGCATTCAACACGCGTAACAGCATACGGCGTGCGAAGCTACAGAAACTGAGCGCGGAACTGACCCTTGAACAACGTGAGTCCGACCTCTACAAGGAGATACAGTTGGCGTATTATCAGGCGACGGGCGCGCGCGAGCGTTATCTCACCTCAACAGAGACTCTTGAAAAGACAACCCTCTCATTTGAGTCGACACGCGAACGATTCAATCTCGGACGTGCCACACAAGCCGACTATGAGCAAGCGAAGAACAATCTCTTCAAGACCGATATCTCCCGCATCCAATCCCACTACGAATATCTCCTCCGCACCCGCATCCTCCGCTTCTACCAGCAGGGTGCACTCCGCAAGTAGAATAACCACATATAACTAATGAAGTTCCAAAGTTTACTTAACAAGAAACCCTGACCTGATGGTCAGGGTTTCTATACTTTCTTTTTATAGTGCAGATGCGAGGATGGTGTGCAGCGGGCTACGAGGAGGATGCTGACTTCGTAGAGCAACCACATCGGGAGGGAGACCACTAAGAGGGTGAAGATGTCGGAGGTAGGGGTGATCACTGCCGCGACTATCAATATGATGACTATGGCATGACGCCGATACTGACGCATGAACGGTGCGCTCAGAAATCCTAATTTCCCGAATAGCCATGAAAGCACCGGCATCTCAAAGACGATTCCCATCGACAGGCACATCATTATCAATGTAGACATATATGACTCCAGACTGATCATATTCTCAACATCGGAAGCCACCTGATACGTGCCAAGAAAACGGAACGTCAGCGGAAAGATAAGATAGTAGCTTACCAACACCCCGATAATAAACATCAGATAGGATGAGCCTATCACGCGCACTACATATCTTCGCTCATCGGAATAAAGTGCCGGAGAGACAAAACGGAAAAGCTGATAGAGTATATACGGCGACGCACACAGGACGCCGGCACACATTGCCGTCTTCACATGGATCAGAAACTGCTGCGCAAGCCCTGTGTTGATCAGACGGACCGAGAAATAATCACCGATGTCGCCATGAAACATTGCCGCCATACGTTCGAGCCAACGATAAGTGATAAAACCGGCATCCTTCGGCGCAAGAACCACATCAAACAATTCCTCCTTGAAAAAGAACGCAACCATACCGAACACAACGACCACTGCCGCTATCCTGAGCAGCACTCCCCGAAGCACGTCAAGATGATCCCAGAAGGTCATGCCTTCCGAGCCGGATCCCTCACTCATTTATCACTGTTGTTCTCTTTGTTATCCTTACTGATGTCGGTCACGTCTTTCTCTATCTCATTCATGCCGTCCTTAAACGACCTGACACCTTTCCCGAGACCCTTCATCAATTCAGGGATTTTCTTCCCCCCGAAAAAGAGAAGCACAACAAGCGCGATGAGCAGGATTTCCGACATTCCGAGACCTCCGATAAATAATATCATAATTAGAATGATTGGTTAGTTATGAATGATTCAGCATTGTTTTAACGACTGAATCCACCGCTAAATTATATTTCATCAATAGCATTTGTCTGTTTTTAGTATGTAAAAGGCATTTTTTCGTAATGTTCGCATTTTCACCATTGCAATAATAGTGCTCAATTTTGACTGTTTTTTCTCCGTGCAGCTAAATATTTTTTACTAATTTTGTGATTCAAGTTTAATCTAAAACCTAACTAATATCACGACAGATGAATCGAACTTTATTGACCTCGATCCTCGGTCTGGCTGCCTTTTCCGCATCTGCGCAGTCATTCAATGAATGGCTTGATCCGGAAGTGAACGCCGTAAACCGAGCTCCGATGCATGCTGCCAATTTCGCTTTCCGAAACGGTGAAAATGCTGCCCTATCTCAGGAAAGACAAAAATCGGCAAATTACCTATCCTTAAACGGCACATGGAAATTCAATTGGGTGAATGATGCCGACCAACGTCCCACTGATTTCTGGAGAAAAGATTTCAACGACAAGGGATGGGATAATATACAGGTGCCCGGAATATGGGAACTGAACGGATATGGCGACCCTATATATGTCAATACCCAGTATGCATGGCAGAGCTTTTTCAAGAATAATCCTCCCCTCGTGCCGACTGAGAATAACCATGTCGGCACCTATCGTCGCGAAATATTCGTGCCTGCCGACTGGAAGGGGAAAGAGATTTTCGCCCACTTCGGATCCGTCACTTCCAACATATACCTGTGGGTCAATGGAAAGTATGTCGGATATAGTGAAGACAGCAAACTGGAGACGGAATTCAATCTCACACCCTACCTTATCCCCGGCAAGGAGAATCTGATATGCTTCCAGATTTTCCGTTGGTGCGACGGCTCATATCTCGAAGATCAGGATTTCTTCCGCTTCTCCGGCGTAGCGCGCGACTCATATCTCTTCGCGAGAGATAAGAAACGTATCGCCGACATTCGCGTCACCCCCGACCTGGAGAATAACTACACTGACGGTATACTTAACATCGACCTATCCCTGACTGCAAATGCTCCCGTCGACCTTATCTTAAAGGATGCTGCCGGCAACACTGTGGCTAATGCTACAGCCTCCAAGAGCGGACGCACGGTCATGAAGGTGAACAATCCGCTGAAATGGACTGCCGAGACCCCAAACCTATACACACTGACTGCCTCGATGAAGGGGAGTGATGAGGTTATTCCGGTAAATGTCGGTTTCAGAAAGATTGAGCTGACAGGCAAGCAGATTCTCGTGAATGGCAAGCCGGTATTGTTCAAGGGTGCCAACCGCCATGAGCTTGACCCCGACGGCGGCTACGTGGTGTCTCCTGAAAGGATGCTTCAGGATATTGAGCTGATGAAGAAGCTGAATATCAATGCTGTCCGCACTTGCCACTATCCGGATGATCCCCTCTGGTATGACCTTTGCGACAAATACGGCATCTATGTCGTTGCTGAGGCAAACATCGAAAGCCACGGAATGGGATATGGAGAGGAGACTCTCGCGAAGAATCCTGCCTATAAGAAGGCTCACATGGAACGCAACCAGCGCAACGTGCAGCGTAATTTCAACCATCCATCAATCATTTTCTGGAGCCTCGGCAATGAAGCGGGATATGGACCGAACTTCACTGATGCCTACGAATGGATAAAGAAGGAGGACCCAAGCCGTGCAGTGCAGTATGAACAGGCGCGTGCCGACGGCATGACCGACATATTCTGCCCCATGTACTACGGATATGACGGCATGCAGAAATATGCTGAGAAATCGGATATAACCAAGCCCTTGATCCAATGTGAATATGCCCACGCAATGGGCAACTCCCTCGGCGGATTTAAGGAATATTGGGATCTCATCCGCAAATACCCCTCTCTGCAAGGTGGTTTCATCTGGGACTTCGTTGACCAGGCAGTCCGCACGAAAGGTAAGGACGGTGTGGAGATATACGCTTACGGCGGCGACTTCAACGACTATGACGGTAGCGACAACAACTTCTGCGTAAACGGCATCGTAAGCCCCGACCGTGTACCAAACCCTCATGCCGACGAGATCTCTTATTACTATCAGAACATCTGGACAACTCCCGCGGATCTTGCCTCCGGCAAACTGAAGGTATATAATGAGAATTTCTTCCGCGACCTTTCAGACCTGAATCTTGACTGGGTGGTGCTCAACAACGGAGTGCCCGTCCGCTCCGGACGCATTGACAATATCAATGTGGCACCCGGAAAGACCGAATCAATCTCCATACCTTACGGAGAGATCTCCGGAGAAGGGGAGTGGCTTCTCAACGTGGACTACACTCTCAAAAACGCAGAGGGTCTGCTTCCTGCCGGGCACTCCATCGCACGCGAGCAGTTCCTGCTGAAGGAGGGGAAATCGTGTGCTTGTGTCAAGACTCCCGTACAGCCCAACATGGCAACCCCTGTAGCTTCCATAGTCAATAACCAAAGGAATCACCTCATCGTTAACGGTGATAATTTCTCAATTGAGTTTAACCGCTACAATGGTTTCATGTCGAAATATGTGGTAGATGGCACTGAAATGATTGCCGAGGAGGGTATGCTGACCCCTAACTTCTGGCGTGCCCCGACAGATAACGACTATGGTGCAAACCTACAGAATAAGTTCCGTGCTTGGAAAAAACCGACGATGAAGCTCACTTCGCTAAAAGCTGAGGAGAAAGATGGCATGATTCTGGTGAATGCCGACTACGACATGCCTGATGTCAAGGCTAAACTGGCGATGACGTATGTGATTAATGGTGTCGGCGACGTCAAGGTGACTGAAGCACTCACTACCGAGAAAGGTGCAGACGTGTCAGGTATGTTCCGTTTCGGTATGCAGATGCAGATGCCGCTTGCATTCAGCAACATCCAATACTACGGACGCGGACCTATAGAGAACTACATCGACCGCAACCACTCTACCCGTATCGGTCTTTACGACCAGACGGTCAGCGAGCAGTTCTATCCCTACATCCGTCCGCAGGAGACTGGCACAAAGACTGATGTGCGCTATTGGAAACAGTTGGACAATGCCGGAAACGGTCTTGAGTTTAAGGCTGCTGTGCCCTTCTCCGCATCCGCACTCAACTATTCAATTGATAGCCTTGACGACGGCGTGTCAAAAGGACAGTCCCACTCTCCCGAAGTGAAGAAGGCTGACTATACCAACCTGCTTATCGACAAGATTCAGATGGGTCTCGGCTGCGAAGACAGCTGGGGACGCACAGCCCGTCCGGAATATCTGGTGCCTTACGGCGACTACACATTCACATTCGTGATGCACCCGGTGTTCCATCAGTTGAAATAATAACGCTTGCATTATAAAATATCAAAGGGATTGAAGACTCATATCTTCAATCCCTTTGATATTTTTGATTGGTATCTGCTTAGACCCCGTCTTATTTCTTCTGCTCTTTGAGAAGGTCTCTGATTTCAGTGAGAAGCACCTCCTCTTTGGTCGGTTCAGGTGGTGTGGCAGGTGCCGGAGCCGGCTCTTCAGCCACTTTCTTCTTCAGTTTCATGGCAAGACGTATGGCCACAAAGATTGAGAAAGCAATAATCACGAAATCCACGATATTCATAATGAAGGTGCCATAATTTATCGCCACCTCCTCTACAGCTGCCGCACCCTCGGCGGTGGCAGGCGAAGCCTCTCGTATCACATACTTGAGATTGGAATATCCCGCCCCACCGGTAATGAGAGAGAACACCGGCATAATGATGTCGTTGACAAGCGACGACACAATCTTTCCGAACGCACCGCCGACAATAACACCGACAGCCATATCGACCACATTTCCTTTGAGAGCGAACTCCTTAAAATCTGATAAAAATTTTCCCATTGTAGATTGGTTTATGGTTTATATTTTTTTATTAGTCTCAACTCCTCCTGAAGGGGTCAGGGGACAACAGCTCCCCCTTTAGGGGTCCGAGTCGAGGTCGACTATAGACCGGGATTGCCATGAAATCATGCGAATCTACTAAAAAATTCTCTAAAAATCACGATTTCTCGGATTAAAAAACGTCATTACGTTAAAAAACGTTCATTTACGATTGCAATACCAATTTTTTTTTATAATTTTGCATACCTAAAAGGTGGAACCCATCAACGGGTAATCCGGAATCGCCAATTCCGGAAATCTACAGGATTTATTAGAAAACAAGTTTTTATTAAAATATTACCAACCCAAAACAATATTTTAAAGCAATGACAAAAATTGGTATCAACGGCTTTGGCCGTATCGGACGTTTCGTGTTCCGTGCCTCTACTAAAAGAGACGACATTGAGGTAGTAGCTATCAACGACCTTCTCCCCGTAGACTACATGGCCTACATGCTCAAATATGACACAATGCACGGTCGTTTCGACGGAACTGTTGACTATGATATGGAAAAGAGCCTCCTTATTGTCAACGGCAAAGAGATCCGCGTAACTGCTTGCAAGAACCCCGCTGAAATCGCTTGGGGCGAGGTAGGTGCTGAGTACGTTGTTGAGTCTACCGGTCTTTTCCTCACTAAGGAGAAAGCTCAGGCTCACATCGAGGCTGGTGCTAAGTATGTAGTTATGTCGGCTCCTTCTAAGGACGACACTCCGATGTTCGTTTGCGGTGTAAACCAGGATTCTTATGTTAAGGGCACTCAGTTCGTTTCTAACGCTTCTTGCACAACTAACTGTCTCGCTCCTATTACTAAGGTGCTCAACGACAAATTCGGCGTTGTTGAAGGTCTCATGACTACTGTTCACTCTACTACTGCTACTCAGAAGACTGTTGACGGTCCTTCTATGAAAGACTGGCGTGGTGGTCGTGCTGCTTCCGGCAACATCATCCCCTCTTCCACTGGCGCTGCTAAGGCTGTAGGTAAAGTTATTCCTGAGCTCAACGGCAAACTCACCGGTATGTCTATGCGTGTCCCCACTCTCGACGTATCTGTTGTTGACCTCACTGTAAACCTCGCTAAGGAATGTACTTACGAGGAGATTTGCGCTGCTATGAAAGAGGCTTCTGAAGGCGAACTCAAAGGCATCCTCGGCTATACTGAAGACGCTGTGGTTTCTTCTGACTTCCTCGGCTGCCCCCTCACTTCTATCTTCGACGCTAAAGCCGGTATCCAGCTTACTCCGACTTTCGTGAAGGTTGTTTCTTGGTATGACAATGAGATCGGCTACTCTAACAAAGTGCTTGACCTTATCGCTCACATGAAGAAAGTTAACGGCTAATCAATTTTTTGATAAAACCATAATCCTTAGATGGAGAAGATCATGATCTTCTCCATCTTTTTTATTTTATTTTTAATTTTGATTTTTTTATTTTTTTTCATAATTTTGCAAAATACGGTCATGCCGTAGTTTTAACTTGTCCATTTTATAATTGACATCGTTAGCGTAATCCTCTTGGTTTCAATTCTGTAACCGAAATTTCTAATAATTTAAAACTTTTACATGTTTACACAAGACACCTTATTGTATTGGTTGGAGAATGACCTCCTTTGCTTTGCGATATCTGTGCTTATTGCCGGCATACTGATTCCAAAGATTATTCTCATTGCCTTCCGACGAAATCTTTTTGACGAAATCGACGAGAGGAAGATTCACCGTGGGGTAGTGCCGCGTCTTGGTGGCATTGCATTTTTCCCGGCCTTCCTGTTCTCCCTGACTCTCGTCGTAGCCCTTAACCTAAGACTCGGATCCGCACCTATGATTGACGCAATCGGTGGAGCATTCGTGCCTATATATTTTGAAATATGCGCAATAATACTGCTATATCTTGTCGGTATCGCAGATGATCTCATCGGCGTCAGATACATGGCAAAATTCGTTGTACAGATTGTATGTGCCATACTCCTGGCATGCTCCGGAATGTATATCGACAATCTTTATGGCATATTGTGGCTAAACGAATTGCCGGATGTTCTCGCATGGCTATTCTCCATCCTTGTAACGGTATACGTAGTCAACGCCATCAACCTTATCGACGGTATTGACGGACTCGCTTCCGGATTAAGCTCCATAGCTCTTATATTCTATGCCGTGGTATTCTTCAACGGAGGAGAATTCATATATTCCCTACTTGCCGTTGCGTCTGCCGGAACATTGTTCCCATTCTTCTACTACAACGTATTCGGCGACGTCACAAAACAGAAAAAGATATTCATGGGCGACACCGGAGCATTGACCACCGGTATGGTGCTCGTATTCTGTGCAATTGCAGTGATGTGTGCCAAGCCGGATTTTCTCACCGTTGACTACAACCCGGCAATCGTGGCATTATCCCCGCTCATCGTCCCATGTTTTGACGTATTCAGAGTGTATTTCCACCGTGTCAAGAAAGGGCGCAATCCCTTCCTGCCCGATAAATGCCACATCCACCACAAGATTCTCGCACTCGGCATGAATCAGGCAGCCGCCCTGCTTACGATCCTCGGAGTATCAATAGCATTCATCGGCATAAACGTGCTTGTATCCCCCTTCACCAATCCAACAATAATATTCATCGGAGATGTAGTCGTGTGGACAATAGCCAATATTCTCCTCACAAGAGCGATACGCCAACGCGAGAAACGCCTCGACAAAACCCTCTACGACTGATCGCACCCCACATCATAAGATTATCCAGAAAATTCTCCAGAATCTTTTTGTGTTGCATACTTCGCTCAAGTGGCGAAGCATGCAACACAAAAAGATTATTAATTTAAGGTTTATAGTTTATGGTTTATGGTTTATGATCATTAAATTTTGTATAATGAAAAGATCCGTGGATTTTCGTGAATCTTAAACCTTAAACTATAAACTTTAAACCACTGAAGTGCAGCTTACGAAACTTCAGTTATTAATTATAGGCATGGAGGGAATTAAGGTAATTTACCCCCACGTAGGTCATTATCAGGCTTAAAATTGCTATAAGAAGATAGATATGAAATATCTTGGCACTATAATCCCTTTCTGCTATCCCGTATATCGGCTTCAATATTATTGCAAACATCCGGTCATGCAACGGCAGGGAATAGACCATGAGTGTAACCAATGCCCATGTCTCCTTCGGATCCCAACTCCAGTATTCTCCCCAACTGACATTTGCCCATACAGCTCCCGTAAATATACCCATCCCCAATAACCATACTCCCGGATAGAGCATTGCGAGCGATAATCCTCTTAACCGTTCTACAGCCCCCAATCCTGAGAGAGCAACAACCGCCACAACCGCCGTAAATCCAAGAAGTACGTAGGATGCCATCACAAGCGACACGTGCAGCGAGAGCCACGGCGAATGTAGCACCGGCATCAAGGGCGTCACCACCGGATTTATCTCCACAAGATGCGCCACAAGTGCCAACACTCCGGAGAATAGGCTACCCGTCAACAACAACATTCCTATACGCCGTCCAACTGTCAGCAGAAGGATCTCCAACAGGAGCACTATGAATTCCAACGTCTCGTAAGTGTTTGAAAGTGGCAACCGTGATGCAAGAATCCATTGAACCACAAATATCAGCAGCGACAGCACAAAAGACAGTACCAAAAATAATGCACCAATCCATCCGGATATCTTCTCATATCGTACGAATAATATCCCTACCCCAAACGATAGGAAAGCCATAAACAGGCTTACAAAGACCAATATTCCTCCCGGAAAGGAATTATACAATAATTCCAATTCAATCCTCCATGGAGCCAAGGAAATATCTTTATCCGAGGTTTTAACTATCAGATTGCCGGAAAGGAGCGTAAGCAATATACCCACCTTCTCATCCACCTCCTCCACGCTCCGTCTATGTCCGTCGCCAAGCGCACTCTGCAATTCCGATATCCTATACCCTCCATCCTCATCAAAGAAATCTGACAGAGAGGCATATTCTCCATCCAGATCCAGGGCTTGACGCAAATTCTTATCCTTTATCTTGACCAGAGGCTGATCTTTCCATTCTTGCGGGAAAATACGGAATGAAAGGAGCACCTGCTCCGCCGACAATCCTCGATATTCCGTATCTCCATAAAGCTTCGTCATCACATCTTTCGCCAAGGTGTTGAACGTCACTATCCTACCTCCATATATCACCTGTTCCTTCCTGAGACTGTCTGCCAAAGCGCGTGGTACCCCATATATCCTATCATTCGCCTCCTTATTCTGTGTGGCTGCCGATACTCCAAGGGGTATCAGCAGAATAGTGATGACAGATAGTACCTTCAGCAACCGACGGAATCGTCCTGCCGGATTAAGCATCACAAGAAAACCACCTATGCCGAAAAGCACATATCCTGCGTATGAGAGAGGAATGCCGTAGGGATCATGATTGACAGAAAGCACTGTTGCCCCGGTATTGTCGTAAGACGATTGACAAAGACGATAACCATCGATATCAAGAATCTTATTCATTGACACCGTATGCCGCTCTCCATCCACCAGCAGATGCGATACATAATCACGTGGCACATCCCCTCCCGGATAATACACCACCTCAAACCGCTCAAGCGATAATTCCTTAGGCAATGATGTCATTCCACCCCCTTCCCGTTCAAAGAATGCCACACGCTCACCTTGTGAGATCCTGACACTACCTTTCTCCTGCATAAGCCATGTCAGCAAGCCTCCGCCCAAGATTGCAAGCATAGAGAGATGAAGAAGAAAAGATCCCGGTCTGCGCCACATGCCACTTTGCCACATACCGATTGCAAGCGTCGCAGCAAATATAATCCACAATAAAATAAACCACCATGAACCATACACAAGAGGGGAGAGGAATGTGGTAACTCCCAAACAAAGGACAACCCCGACGTAAACCGCCAAGGTTGTTTTCCCAATATTTCCAATCAATTCCGAACTCATAACGCCGCCCATTCTGTCGATACCGGTTTCATTGCCATACACTCCATCTCTATGAGCCATCCGGGACGGCACACCGGTGCCAACAGAATAAGATAGGGTATATCCGGGAAACGCTCCTCAAACATCTTCCTGACTATTCCCGCATCTGCCATATCTCGCAAATAGACAAGCATCTGTCCCACGTCATCCCAGCCACATTCCGCAGCCTTAAGCAATGCCTCCACGTTTGTCAACATACGGAGTGTCTGATGCCGGATATCACCTTCCCAGACAATCTCCCCCCGGTTATCTATGCTCGCGGTGCCGGATATGAACAGATGACGCCTGTCGCCATAATCCACACTCGTGGCACGCTCAAATGCCACCCCATATTCGTATGTGGGATTAAGATAGTCCGGAGCATTGATCATCTTCATCTGTCCCTCATGCAGTCCAATCACTGAATAGGAATCCATCTGCACTGTGGCTGTCTTGTCGGCATGACGTCCGCCGATACCGGTGCTCGCTATGAAACGGGTGTTACGTGTAAGTCCGCACTCATTGAACAGACTGTTACGCCCGCTGACTACTCCTCCGTAGTTGACGTCAACATTCTGCACAAAGAACCATGTACGCACGCAATTACCTATCAAACTGCCCCCCTTCTCATTCAGCATCTTCTGGGTGGCGGCAAGCATATCGTAGGTGGCACAATGGGAATCCTCACCCGGTCGGCAGCGGCTACCCTCAAACAGGTGGGTATATTCCCCGTGTCTTACAGAATATGAACCATCTGGCAGGGAACTCACCTCCACATCCTCCATAAGCCATACCCAAAGAGCCACCTTGGTGAGATCAAGCGGAGGCTGCTCCACTATCGACATCGCACAATTGAAATCTTTGGAGATTGACTGCGCCTGATTAGCGGCATCACTGAGAAACCAGCGCATGAACACCGGCGTCATACCATCGCCCCTATCGCGCAGATATGCCTGAAATTCATGCTCTATCTCCCTCAATTGATCGCTGAAGGGCAGTCCGGGACGTTCTACGCTTATTATCACATGGCACTCCCACGCTCCTGTGGCAGAGACCAGATCCTTATCCTTAATCATTACTCAAGTTATTTATCCAATTTTCAATAAACCCCACCTGATCATACGTCAGAAGATTGGAATGATCAAATTTCCAACTCTCCGATACATCTGTGGCAACCACCCTCCAGAGAGTGGAGCTTGCAGCATCTCCGGGATTAACCCTAAGCACACCATCCTCTACAGATGAAGCCGTCCCGACAAGCATTCTGTACGCCTCCTCCGTCCGCAGGTCAAGCCCTGCTGCGGCATTGCCGGTGGCTCCATGACACTGCACGCAGGATTTCCCGAAAATAGTATTATTCATTATGGAGAAATGCGAGGCATCCACCTTCCCGACATCAAATGAAATACGATCACCTGCAGATGCCGACACCGATACGGTGCTGAGTGTAAGGATCCTTTTACGCAGTGAATTTATAAGACATAATTCAATGGTAGATGCCTTTGGCGATACATTCGACAATTCGACGCTATCACTCCCATCATGCACCGTCTTTGAGACAATGGCATAATCATCCGATTCATTAAATGCCGCAAGCACAAGAGAATATCCCGATTCGTATGAATCTGATGACCCGCTGATCTCGCCCGTCATGACCACCGTAATACCACTGTCTCCGCTAAGGTCAATGTCGGTAGGATATATCCTACCGTCGTCACATCCCGACAGAAGGAACGGCAACAACAGGAGCAATATCTTCTTATTCCTCATAGCTTTATTCCCAATATATTTCATCAGAAGGTATATTGAATCAGTATCGTGCCGTTATGCTGGGCAAGACCGAGATCATCATTGTCACGGTCCAATTGAGTCTTATGCCCCGTGCGACCGATATAGCGGTACATCGCCTGAAGCTTCAGATTGACACTCTTGAAATAATAGTTAAGACCAACAGCCGGCATATTAAGAAAGCCCCCCTTGTCAAGCCCGTTACGATCAAAGAAATCATATCGGAGTGCCGGCTGGAGACGATCTGTAACAAAGTAGCCTGCCTGCACATATCCCCCCATATACTCAAACGACTCATCTATCTTCTGCCGTTTTGTGAAACCCACATGCATGTAGTAAGCCTCTCCGGCAAGATACAGACGGTTGTGAAGCCATGCCAATTCCAATCCGGCACGGAAATCGTTGGTGCTCTCATTCTCACTCTCTACATTCATGGAGGCTGACATTCCAACAAGCATCTTATTAAGATTCAACTGATTTGGATTACCTTGTGTGGCGGGCATCACTCCATAAGGCTGGAAGGTGAGACGTCCGGCATATAGCAGCGAAGGAATGTGCCAGTCATCACTGAAGGTCTTTGTCGCAGTATTGATCGTTGAGCCGGTGCCATTGAAAATGCCCACCTCATATCCCCATTTATCCTTCACCATGCCATGTATCTCCACACCAAGGTCAAAACCTGTCATCATCGAGGGTGTCACCGCATTGAGGGAATGAGGCATTATGACCGGAGCCGTAAGTGATACAGGCATTGTGGGGAATAGCGTCTCGCCAAGAGTGGTGAGTGTGGCATGAGTGAAAGGCGTCTTGAATTTACCGACCTTCACTCCAAATTCATCACGGAGTTTCATATCTGCCCACGCCTGTTGGAGCAATGCACCACCCGAAGCCGCAGCATTGATTGAGAGGTTGTAGGTGATAAAACCGAATGCACGTCCGGTGAAGCCGAGAACGGCGTATGGTATGTTAAAGCCTGTATTATGCACGTGATCCTGGTTGTATGCAGGATCAAGTCCCTCACTGTCATAATAGTTTACGTCAAGTCCCGTCTGAACCATAAGATATGGCTTGAACTCAAACTTGCCATTCTTACTCTCCCAGATAAAACCCTTTCTTCCGGCAAACGACACTACGCCATTCTCCGTGTCGGAATCATATTGGGCAGACATCGGGATGAAGAATAATGAGAAGAGGAGGTATAGGAATATCTTTTTCATGTGCTTGATGTTAATAATGTTATTGTTGAAGTGGATTGCATCAGAGACTTTGCAGGAAACGCACCAGTGCGTCACGCTCTGTCTTATTCATATTCTTGAAAAGATTCTTTGAGGCCTCACCTTCACCGCCATGCCACATTATCGCCTCCACGAAATTACGGGCACGTCCATCATGCAGAAAGTAGGTATGACCGTTCACTTTCTCCTGAAGACCTATGCCCCATAGAGGCGTGGTGCGCCACTCATTCCCCATGGCAAGACCGGAGACGTAGTTATCGTTAAGTCCGATCCCCATGATTTCCGAACCCATGTCGTGCAGGAGGAAATCGCTGTAGGGATGGATGGTCTGCCCTCCAAGCCATGGGAGACGCGTACCGTTGAGAAGCACAGAGCCTGACGGCTTGGTATGAAGGGTAGTGACATGGCATAGATGACATCTCGCCTCATAGAATTTCTGTTCGCCAAGCTGTACAAGCGGATCATCCACATCCCTGCGTGCCGGAACTCCAAGACACTGCATGTAAAGATCCACATTCTCCATATCTTCTGTAGAGACGTCAAGTTTATCATAAAGAAGCCCCATCATAGACCCCTCTGTCATCTGCAGCTGACCCTCACATATCTCCTCCGGATAACGGCTGTTGGTCACTCCCATATCGCTTGAGAATCCGAGTTCAACGGTGAGATCGGCATGCTGCGCCTTATTGCCCGACAATCCGAGCATCCTGACGCCGCGCTCCGTTATATAGTTGCATCGTCCCGAAATGCCATACTCCGGATAATTACTCTTGCGAGCCAAAGTCTCTATCTCATTGGTATCAAGCGACATGATCTGCCCCATACCGACATGACGCAACGGAATACGGACCGTGCAGAAGAGATCATCCGGCGATATGTCGCCCAGATACCAGTCAGTGATGGTATAGGTCGGGGCTGCCAATTCGTATGTCTCTCCGTCAGGAAATGCAAACGTCTGATAATCCCATTCCACGTGAAACTTACCCTCCGGTGTCACTCCATAGATAGATTGATCATGAATCACCCGACCATAACCTTGAAAGAATGCCCCGTTCTTACGTGTGACATAGACCAATGCCGATGAGAACCCATAAGGTCCGGAGCCATGGTCAGCCCATCCTGCCGGCTTCGTCCGCCCGGCATTGCTGTGGCAACTTCCGCATGAATATCCGGCATATACCGGTCCGAGTCCACCGCCGTAGCCATTGGAGCTGGTGCGCATATCGTCATAGAGTTTATCGCCTCGGTTGAACCGGGAACTGTAGGTGCCCGACACCCAATCAGCCGGTGAATCGTATGCCTTCGATGAATTCATGAATATCGAGGCTGTCCCTGCCGACAATTCATAGCCGGCAGGGATTTCTACGTCAAGCACATCAAGGCCCTCCTCTCCACATGAGGAGAGAAGGGCTGATAATGTCAATGCCAATAAAATAGCTCTTTCACTCATATCAATTGTTGGTCTTACGGGGATTCCCATCCTTAAAGAGAAGGAATTCAAGAGTATGGAAACCTCGGATATTCTGAGCAGCCTCAACCTTGGAATCATCGTCTCCATCGCCCCAGAGGAGATCATTGAAGTTTCCACTCTTCAGATGATTGACAATGGCATCCTGATCAAGAGGCCAACTATCCATGTTCGGGTCAAGACCGAGAGCATCCACGGGTCCGAAGAGGAATGCCTCGCTCTTCTCCCACGGCTCTCTCGCCGATAACCATGCCTGGCACGCCTTCTCAAAAGATACGTCAGTACGGTTGCCGGAGAGATTCCTTACTGCCTCAAGCATCGCGGCATTACGCTCTTTCAGAAGTTTATAGGTAGGGAGAACCACATTGTCAACATAATTTGCCACAATATCTCCCAAACGAGACTCATGACTGTTGTCAAGATTCTCAAAGAATGGCTTCAGCACTGTCGTGAGATGACGGTCAAGATCAGCACACGCCTCTTGAGCCTTCAATGCCTCGCTTGAATTTATATTATTACGGAAAGGCTGAGGGATATCCATGATAGCGGTGCGCGCTGCATCAATCAATCCTTTTGTCCTGCTGTCGAGATCGGAATCAAGGGAATTTACAAGTGCTGACATGGAGTTGGCTGAGACAGAACCGTCGAGCGAACCAAAATATGAATTACGTATCGAATGGATATTGTTGGCATAGTCATCTCGCGAATGCCAGCTATACCACGATTCCACTGCATAGAGTGCTTCCTCTCTCTTACCTTGCACATAGAGATCATAAGGATCTCCTATCTTGGCATCACCCACCTCGTTGGCAATGTCCGAACATCCGTCAAGTATCTCCTCTATGCAGCTAAGATAGCTTGGATATGCACTCGTATTGGCTGACTTGAATATCTCTGCAAACGATTTCCCGCCATTGTATGACTCATTCCAGGAATTGTAGAGCTGCTCAGAATCGCGTGCAAGCAGCTCTGCCACACGCACGGAATAGTTGTGCCAACTGTCGGCATTTGATGCGCTGTAGTCAAGGTTTTTGGAGTCTACAATCTCCTCATCAGGCTTCTTATTATTATCCGGATCATCGTTATCACCGCTGCATGATGCAAGCATGGAAGACGCTACAAGAATGCCTCCACATAGACAGGATACTGTCTTCAAAAAAGTCATTTTCATAATTATATCAGTTTTTATTTATATTTATAATTAGATATCAACGCATTACCATATCCGGTATAATCTCTCATCTCTTGAAGAACCATCCTATATAGGCAATGCCGATCGAGAATTCATTCTCACTATTGTAGCTCCCCTTTCCAAACACCTTCTGCGTGCCAATCTGACGCATGGAATAATCAGCCTTCACCACCAGATTCGGCAATGCAAACCAGTTGAGACCCACTATCCATTTGCTTACCTCCAGACGCTTATCGGCTGCGTATGGCTTTGCTACCGATTTCTGGGGATTGAAATATTCATAGCGGGCAAAGGGGGTGAAAGTAGGGCAATTACGTATGCCAAACACATTTCCGAAATTAAAACCTATCTCCGCCCCATAGCTGAGTGCATTCTTGGCTACAGGCGTGAGACGGCTGTAGGGAGAGGCATTGGGTAGCCTGTTATTGCGCTCATTGACGGCGCGTGAATTTCCGAGATGACCGTAAGTGAGATCGGCGCGTGCAGTAAGGAATTTGTTGCGGTATTGTGCATCCCACGTGAATATCTGCAGCGGAATCCTGCCATAGGAGGAATAAGTCTGCGGTTTGTCGGAATTTGCTCCCGTGTCTCGGCAATAATAGAATGAAACTCCGGTTCTCAGTCCCGGCACCCCACGCCAGTCAAGACGCGCCACGTAAGCCGGTGAGGTGAAGTTATCTGTCTCAAAAAATCCCTGTTTGCCTGACGCCACCCATGTGTCGCGGTCAAAGCCGTTGGCATTCAATCCCGCCACAACCATAGCCTCATAATCAAACACTCCGTAGCCGCTCCCGAAAGTGCCGAATATCGTCAGACCGGTCTCATGCCACGTCGACGGCATAATTACAGTCTGGCTCTCCGGACGTATTGTCCCGAAGAAATTTATCGGCTCATGATGTGCGTTGGTCAGTCCTACAGGCACCACCTGATGCCCAACACGGACATTAAATTCCGGGATAATCAGACGCGTGATGTGAAGCTGCTCGAGAGCCACTTCGCCACCCTTCTCTATCTCCGTCTCATACTCTCCGTTCTCGTTGTTCTCAAGTTCCACAGCTGTGCCTGTGCCTCCTGCCTCAAACTCTATCTCCGCTCCTAAAATCCACTTGGGATTGAACTTATAATCAAATCCTATCGTGAATCGCGGCACCGCTATCGTGTTGCGGTGTTCTTTAGTGGATCCATCCTTCTGAAACCGGTTGATACCATAATCCTTGAACGAGGCGACAGCCTCTCCATAACTGCCGAACCGGAATTTCCCGTAGCCTGCCGTGTCTGCCAATTCCTGAGCACATAGGGCTGGTGTAATGGCAAGTATTGCCAACACGAAAACGATGTGTAATAATCTCTTGTGCTTGATCTTCATTTCATGATGTATTTGACGCTGCAAAATTACTGCCGATAAAAAATTCTTGAAATACACATTAATTGGTAAAAAAATCCTCTCCTATACCTAATAATTATTAAATCCTGCGACTAATTCCCTTTTTTATTAAAAATTGTATCTGTTTTCATTTCGTGACAACCGGAGTTTTTTTGTATCTTTGTCACTTTAACCAACCAACCTTCGTCTATGAATAGATTTCTTATGACCGGATTGCTCGCTTGTGCCATCTGCGGCGTACAAGCCGAGGATTTACGGATCTCTAAATTCAACTATTTCGGACCGTTCACGGTGGCATCTCCGATAATGGTGGATTCTGTCGACGTCAACGGTAAGACCTTTGAGCAGTCTTCTCTGTTCAAGGCTCCCGATCGCTTATCTGTCAAGGGATTGGCATCATCAGCAATGGAGGATGCGTTCGCGCCTTCCCATTCATCAAATGCCATACACATGCTTGCATTTGATTTTGAGAACACCTCATACGCGATTCCCGAACTGGAGGTAAAGGGGATGAAGAATTATGCCGCTTATCTGGATGGAGAGAAAATCAACGGATCTTCGTTGCATCTGCGTCCCGGATCGCATAATATAGTGCTCAGATACCTCTCTGCTCCTGATCAGGATACGGATTCCCTATCCGTATATCTTAAATCTGAGAATAACGCCGGATTCTCCCTGCGCAACGATGGTAAGCGACGCTTCCACCTGGAGGATGTACTGCACGGAACTGCCATATCCCGAAGTGAAATATCGCCCGACGGTAAATTCCTACTTACCTCCTATACCACTACCCGCCGAGGCGGTTCCTCAACACGCACAAACAAGATAACACGCCTATCAGATGGGCAGACCGTAGCCGAACGTCAGGGATATTTCAACTGGATGCCAAACGGTTCCAGATATTATTTCGAATGTGCCACAGTCGATGGTAATGAACTCGTGGCAGTCGATGCCGCCACCGGTGCTGAATCCATAATCGTCGCATCTATTCCACAGAACTACGGCTATATGCTTACCCCCGATGAGAAATCTCTGATTATAACAACTTATCAAGAGGGTAGGACTGAATCGGATGGTGTATATGAGGTGATACAGCCGGAAGACCGCCAACCCGGTTGGAGAAACAGAACGTCGCTCTCCATTATGGATATTGCAACCGGAATCGTATCTCCCCTTACATTCGGTAACAGAAACGTCTATCTTAACGATATCTCATCCGACTCCCGAAAACTGCTCGTATCCTCCTCCCGAAGCAGGCTTGAAAAACGCCCTACAACTCTCTCATCTCTCTATTGCATTGATCTGACTACGCTTAAAGTAGATACTTTGGTGAAAGAGGATGGCTTCATCGCCGGCGGTAAATTCTCCCCCGACGGCTCCAAAGTGATTCTTATGGGCACTCCGGAAGCACTCGGCGGAATCGGCAAGAATGTGCCGGAAGGACGCACTCCTAGCATGACTGACAACCAACTATTCATGATTGACATTGCCTCTAAGAATGTCACTCCGCTGACACGTGATTTCAACCCCAGCGTAAATGATTTCAAATGGAGCAGTGCCGACGGAATGGTATATCTTACTGCCGAAGACCGCGATAGGGTAAATATGTTCAGACTGAACCCCAACAATGGGAAATTCACCCTAATCGACCTTCCCGAAGAGAATATCACAGCGTTTGATCTCCCGGATGCCGGACGCAACATGGTGTGGTATGGTGAAAGCGCATCATCTCCAAAATCGCTCTATCTGCTTGACACGAAGACTTTGCGCTCCACAAAACTTGCTACTCCCAAGGAGGAGATGCTTGCCGATGTGAAGTTGGGAGAGTGCCAGGCATGGGATTTTGTAAACTCCCGTGGCGACACAATCTGCGGACGCTTCTTCCTGCCGCCGGATTTTGACCCGTCGAAGAAGTATCCTATGATCGTGAACTACTACGGAGGATGCAGCCCCACAAGCCGCAGCTTCGAGAGTCGTTACCCCCACAATGCCTACGCCGCTCAGGGTTATGTGGTCTACGTGATACAGCCGAGTGGTGCCACAGGTTTCGGTCAGGAGTTCTCTTCCCGCCATGTCAACACAGCCGGAGAGGGTGTGGCTCAGGATATAATCGAAGGTACAAAGAAATTCTGCGAGGAGCATCCTTACGTCGACCCGAAGAAAATCGGATGTATAGGTGCCTCCTACGGTGGTTTCATGACGCAGTATCTACAGACCGTCACCGACATCTTTGCTGCCGCCATATCCCATGCCGGTATCAGCGACCATACAAGCTACTGGGGTGAAGGGTATTGGGGCTATTCCTACAGTGAGGTGTCGATGGCAAATTCCTACCCATGGAGTCATCAGGATCTCTACGTCAAACAGAGTCCGCTCTACAATGCCGACAAGATTCATACCCCGCTTCTCTTCTTGCATGGAGATGCCGACAACAACGTGCCGGTAGGGGAGAGCATACAGATGTTCACTGCACTGAAGCTACTCGGACGTCCGACAGCCTTCGTTGCCGTGTCAGATCAGGACCATCACATCACCGACTACGCAAAACGCATCAAATGGCAGGACACCATCTTCGCATGGTTCTCCCGCTATCTGAAAGACGACCCCTCCTGGTGGGATGCCCTCTATCCCCCGACTCCCCTGCAGTGAGGATGGTGACACGCCCTTTGTGACCTCTATTATAATTAATTTAAGGTTTAATGTTTATGGTTTATGATCATTAAATTTTGTATAATGAAAAGATTCGTGGATTTTCGTGAATCTTAAACCTTAAACTATAAACTTTAAACCACTGAAGTGCAGCTTGCGAAACTTCAGTAATTAATCCCCATTTCCATAATTGGCAATTTTATACTGCTTATGGAAATGGGGATTATTGTAATTCTATGAATATAGACTATAATCCAAACATTTCACGTCGTCCTGTTATATTATATACCTTTTATACATTTACATCGTAAAACTAAGATACATGAGGAAATTGAATTATAGCCAAAAGTGGGTTATTTTTGCCACTTTTGGCTATAATTCAATTTTATGAGGACTATGAACTAAGAGACGTTAGTCCGGTAAGTCGGTATTCATACGTAGCCTATGGTCATGGGAAAAACAGTTGGTCTGCCGTTACCTGAATGGGAATCTCAAAGGAATTGTTGTTCTCTATAACGCCGTTTGATGTGATGAGGATGGGTTGTGCGACTTTGTTACGTGGAATGTAGAGATTGAATATACTTAACCTGTTGTGAATCTTTTTCAGTTCACTGTCAGTCAATCTATATCCAGCCGGGGCATATTTGATTTCACAAATGTTGATTACATTGTCGGCTCTGTCTATTATAAGGTCTATCTGAGCACCGGGATGCTCATGGTTCTTCTTGACATGCCATG
The DNA here is from genome assembly GCA_003762615.1 of Muribaculaceae bacterium Isolate-037 (Harlan). Lineage (GTDB taxonomy): Bacteria > Bacteroidota > Bacteroidia > Bacteroidales > Muribaculaceae > Lepagella > Lepagella muris. The sequence continues at coordinate 30,505 of RIAZ01000023.1, read as the reverse complement.
AGAACAGACTTGCCGATATGCCGGAAATTCCGATGGCGGATTTGATTTGTCTGGTATGCAGAAGACACACTCTTTCAAAGGCAAGACCACACCATGTGCTATACGTGGGAGTTTTCATTGACCTTACCCAATATTCTTCATCAATCCCGTGTGACTTTTTTACAAATTGATAATAGAATAATGTATAGCAGTCTATTAGTTGGTACAAGGCATCCTTCAGAAGTTTGTCGGTATGGCAATATTTACGAATAAAGCCACATTCAATAAGATCTTCCAATACACGACTGAGCTGACCATTACTTTCAAGTTTTCCTTTCGTTATGATCTCATCTCGGGTCAATCCTGATTTTTTATCGGAAAGTGCTTCCACGACAGCGATATATTTATCCGGGCTGTTGAACATGGAGGAATAAATATAATCGAACTCGCTACGTAACTCTCCATCTTCTTTAAGGAAAAGATTGTTTATATTCTTTACCATACTCATTCTTGCCTCCAGCTTAGCCCAGTAATACGGCACTCCTCCCATGACCATATAACCCTCAACAATCATATTACGATTGAGAGGCAATTTCAAATAGTTAACAAGTTCCTCACATTCATTAAGAGAGAATTGCTGGAGCTTTATTCTGAATGTCACCCGGTTATATAGTCCTCCCTTATTGCGGAATATCTTGTTTATTATCCATGATGTAGCACTGCCGCAGATTATAAGTAGTATATCTTTTCTGGCAGAAGCCCATCCATTCCAGAAATGTTCAAAGGCAGGAATGAACCGGGAATTACGGGCATCCATCCAAGGAAGCTCATCAATGAATATTACCTTGCGTTGTTCATCCGACTTCTTTATCAGATGCTCCAACAGAAAGAAGGCATCAAACCAACTCTTAGGTGGTTTTTCTGTTGGATCCAAGCCCTGTTCAAGAAGGCTTTTGTAAAAGACTTCAAGTTGTTCCTGATTACTTACCTTGAATATTCCACTGTATTGGAATGTGAATTTGCCTTCAAATGTTTCCCTTATCAGGTATGTTTTGCCGATTCTACGTCGCCCATATACCGCTACAAACTCCGAATGGTCAGAGTTATATGCTTTCTTGAGCTTAGCTATCTCTTCTTTTCTGCCTATTATCATAGCTTTTAGTTTTTACAAAGATACAAAATAAAATCGAATTATAGCCAAAAGTAGCAAAAATAACCCACTTTTGGCTATAATTCGATTTTGTGAGAACAAGAAACTAAGGGATGTGAGCAAGACTCAATCACAAAAATACATATAGGTTAAGTATTATGTTCAAGAATTTACCACTTATATGGTGGTAAATTTAGACGAAAGTGGTAAATTTATTAATTTTACCTATAAGCAACTGGCCGTTTATGGGATGTTTATTTAGGGAATCTGCCGACTATATTCATCACATCAACTTCTGTCTCATCAAGAGTATATGCTGCAACGATACCAATTCCCCCATTTATATTGGAGAAGTATTTTATCGGTTCTGTGATTCCGAGATCAATCATTCCTCCATGTAGACCTTCTGATTCAGAATCATTGTATATGACGCTCAGAAGATAATTATAATAGTCTCGCGAGATCGAGAAGAGCTTGAACCTGCGATTCATCTCCGAATATGACGTGAGATCTCTTCCGTTACCTCCCTGCACTATTTCCTTCACCATAAGAGTATGTTTCTTCCCTTCGATTCCATGGTCTGAGAAAGGCAATCCATCAGGAGAATACGGCTCCCAACCGGGGACATTGGCGTTGATATGACGCGCCAGCTGTTGGAACACATATTCATAAGTAAAATCACGCTCACCCATCCCAACACCCTTACGCCAGTCGGAAGCATCATACTGCAGGAAATAGAAATTATCCTCCCCCACAGGATCCGTGAACGTTATGTTGTAGGTGAAAACATAGTCACGGTCAGTATATATCGACAGCGGCCCCTGGCGTGAGACCGATACAGATTCTATCCCCACTTTCTTGGGAACGATATCAGCGGCAGATACGAGAGAATCTTTGTAGGAAGTGCGTATCTCTACATTGTCACACTCAGCCGGTTTTATATCTGAGATATACATGTACGAGGTCTTGTCAAATGTCATTTCTCCTACTGATTTACCGTTAAGATATAGCTCAATATCAAGATCTTCAATATATGAGCGCTCATTGTGGATGTCGGAGAAGAAATATGTGCGGGTGGCAGCCACCGAAATTGTGGAATCCGGATTGATGATTGAGTTTATGGTGAGCAGATTCTCCCCGTTTTGCTCCCTGTATCCATCAAGGTCAATATCCTGATAGCAGGAAGTGGTGAACAGGGGGAGCATGAGAGGAAGCAGCATGTTTATTTTGGATGTCTTCATTGCTATCAAAATTCGTAAGTGTATGAAACTGAAGGAACGATTGGGATAAGGCTGAACTTTTGGAATGCCCTGTTCGGGCGTGAGGCATCCACATAGTCATCCTTGCGGATGGTCATTGCATTCATGCGGCAGTATGCGTTGTACAGGCTGAAATTCCATATAGAACGTCTGCCGCCTCCGAGATCCTTATACAGGCTCATGCCGATGTCGAGCCTGTGATATGCCGGGAAACGCACGTTGTTTCTCCCGGAATAGTAGTCGAGACCGGATGCCTGTTCCCAGTCCATGCCTGAGGAGCCGATTCCTGTGGTAGGGGCATCCGGAAAATTGTCGCCCGGCTCGTCATAGTTGTAGAGGGAAAGGGTGAGGCGGTTGCCGGTCATGTAAGTCCAACCGGCGTTGAACTCTATCTTGTCGTTCAGTCTGTAGGATGCGTTGATGTTTATCTTATGGCGGTTGTCGAATTTAGCCGGAAATTTCAGCCCCCCGTTAAGATTATCAAACTTGCGCCAGTTCCACATCAGGCCGTAGCTTACTGTGCCGGTGACCTTGCCGAGTTCTCTCGAGATACTCAGGTCAAGTCCGTATGCCCAACCTTTCCCGGATGTTATCTTCTCGTCCCATGTCAGATTAGGGTTCAGTGAGGATATACCTTCCCGGTATTCCACAAGATTACGCATATCCTTGTACCAACCTTCCAGAGAGAAATACATCCCTTTGGGCAGATTGCCATAAAACCCTATGGAATACTGGTCGCTCGACAGAGGCTTCATTCCCTTCCCTATCGGTTGCCAGAGGTCAGTAGGCAGATTGATGTAGTTGCTTGACACCTGCTGCACGAACTGGTTTATTCTGGCATAAGACGCTTTCACGCTGTAGTCATCTGTGATATTCACGCGTATAGATGCTCTTGGCTCAATGCGTGGGAAAGAGGCGTGCTGTATGAAATGGCTTACGAACCTGAGCCCGACATCAAGAGATGCACGCTCTCCGAAATTAAAAAGATTGTCTACATAGGCGAAGACCTCGTTCCCGGCCACTGACGGATTCCCGTTGCTGTCGCTCCAGCTCCGTCCGTCATCCTTATACTCATTCACCAGCCCTTCCGGATGGTATGTGTGGTTCACATATCCCACTCCGGATTTGAGGAGATATAATTTGGCAAACTGCTGCATGTAGCGCATGTTGACCCCGATATCGGCTATTGAGTTCCGCGTACCGTTAAGGGTGTAGCCGTAGGTCGACGGATCGTTAAGGTCTGTCTGATATTCGCTTTCCTGCCGATAGTGGGAGAAATATCTTGTGAAGTATGCCACTCCATTGATATATCCGTTGCCCAGCCGGTAGTCGGCATTTAGCGAGACACCCCAGTTACCCCAAGACAGACGGTTGGTATTTTCGTCAAAGAAACGAGTCTGATTGTCATCTGAAGGTGTCTCTGTTATAGTTCCATCGGGATTGACAGCAAAACTGTTGGCAGTCCCCTCAAACTTCCTGTCTCCGATTTTTAGGTAGTCCTTGCCGTAATATCCTATGGCGTATATTTTGCCGGCTCCAAGTTTCCAATCAATACGCGCGTTGAAGTCCATGAAATTATATCCGGCAATAGTCTTCTTCCCGTTTTTCTTCTGCACGGCGTTAGCTATAGCGAGAGCCGGAAGCCCCACCACATCAATCCATGAGCGGCGAATGGCGGCACTGAAAGCGAGCTTGTCTTTGACTATCGGACCGGATATGTAGCCGTTGGCAGCGAGGAGCCCGACAGTGAACTTCCCGGTGTATTTCCTGAAATCCGGAGACATCATGCTGATGTCTGTAATGCTTGAGATACGGCCTCCGAAACGTGCCGGGAAAGCAGACTTGAAGAAATCGATGTTGCGTATAGTTGAGACATTGAACGATGAGAATATACCACCGATATGGCTCACATGATAGAGCGGCAGTCCATTGTAGAGAAACAGGTTCTGGTCATTGTCCCCACCGTGGACATACAATCCGGTGAATCCCTCCACACCCTGCGACACTCCGGGGAGCGTCTGAAGAATCTTCACTATGTCGGGCTCCCCGAAAAGCACAGGCAGCTTCAATATCGCCTCCCTGCCAATCACATGCCTTCCCATCTCAGCAGCCTTCAGGTTGCGGTGTGCTCCCGTGGCTGTCACAATCACCTCGTCAAGAGTCTTATTCCCTAAAGTATCCGGAGGATTACTATTAGCGAAAGAAGTGAAGGCTATCAGAATTGCAGATGTTAAGAAGATATGTTTCATATTGATTATTTAGACTCAAGACGGACAATAATACACAATTTGGAATAATGAGTCTCAAAGGGATTTCCGATATATTCTCCGGACACATTATAATCATGTCCGTCAATAGTTGTCGTGCCGCTGAAATTATCAAGAGTGGCAATAACCTGAATATTGGTCGTCTTATTAGAATTAGACAATCCTTTTATTATCAGTGTTGTGTCATATATAGGATTAGATATGGACTCTTCCCCAGATGAAAGTTGAATGGATCTTACCCTTAATTCTTTGACTCTGGTCTGAATTTCGCCATTGATATATACTTTGACATTATCACCGGTATATGTCCAGTCCCGTGGACTGCCTTCATTGGATGGTGAAGGTTCTTCTTCATTTGAACATGACACACAAATGGAGACCATCATTACAGAAAATAGAAATAATAAAATTGATTTGAAGCTCATTGTTATTTGAATTTTATGATGTCGTTGACTACATCGGTTTGGTTTTATGGTGCAAAGCTATAAAAATCCAATATTTTATAAATTACACAAAAGTATATTTTAGTAAATCAGTACTGCAATATTACCCTTTTGTGTATAGTTATGGTTTATACATGTGTAACTTTTGTTAATTTTGCAATAAAATTTGACCCTACTTATGGAATCCAATATAAAGACAGGAGACTTCTTTTCACTTCAGAACTCAGTAGAAAGCATAAATGAGTCAGACTATGAGAAGACTGGACTCATAATAGAAGCTGCCCGTGCTTTTGAGCGAAGCACCTACCAGTGTGTATATATAATAGATTATTTTAAAAGAGGATTCTTGTATGTATCCGGGAATATCGCCAAACTGTGTGGAGGTGAGGCTGAAAAGATAAAGGATTTCGGATATAGGTTCTATATTGACTATGTACCGCAGGAGGATCTCAAAATGTTAATAGAGATCAACAACAAGGGATTCAAACTCTTCAACACGATTCCTATAGGAGAGAGGAAGGACTACACCATATCTTACGATTTCCATATAATGAGAGGAAAATGCAAGCGTCTTGTCAATCACAAGCTGACCCCGCTTATTCTTACAAAGGACGGTAGGATATGGCTGGCGATATGCACCATCTCGCTTGCCGCCGGGAATGAACCGGGAAATGTGATAATGAAGAAACCCGGTGCAGGAACATTTTATCAGTATTCCTTATATGACCATAAATGGGAGGAGCGCAAGGAGATTATCCTGACAGATAACGAGCGTGAGGTTCTTTCCTTGTCTACACAGGGATATACTATGAACGATATCGCCGACAATATATGCAAGTCGGTCGATACCGTCAAGGCCTACAAGCGCAGCATATTCCAGAAGATGGACGTGAAGAATATAGCGGAAGCTCTCACATACGCTCAGAACCATCAGTTGATATAGAAGAATTGTACATAAAATCAAGCCGGATCGCAGCGCAGTGAGGAGAAGTAAAATTTCGGGAAATACTTGATCTCCTTACCTGTGATTATGTCAAACATTGCATTTACACAATGTCCGGCAACAATCCATGAGGCTACTGAAAGTTTAGGTGGAGGAATCTCCCCCTCTTCATTTTTATATTTCTCAATAACATCATCAAGCCAGCGGTTGGGCATATTCCAGAACGTGCAGTACCGAGCCACGAAATCCGCCATCTTCACCTCAAACCCTTTGTAGGATTCGGATACTTCTGTAAGCTGGTATCCACCTGGCCTTATGATTGTAAGGAAGGCTCCCCACCCGAAATTATAAGGGTGGAGTACAGGAATCTTCCTCTTAGAACAAAGGTTGTCGAAAACAAACGGAATGTCACTCTTAAAGTCAAGCGCGTTTATGGCTATCTTAACTCCATTGAGAAGTTCTTTCACATTATCCTTATCGATGAATGTGTCACGGAATTGGATCTTTGCCTTGGGGTTAATCCTCAGTAGTCGCTTAGCGAGGCATTCTGCTTTCGATTTACCGATGTCGCTTTTGACATAGTTCTGGCGGTTCAGATTGGACAACTCCACCTTGTCCCCATCCACTATCACGATATCCTCAAAGCCGAAACGCAATGCACACTCGGCGATGATACTTCCTATTCCGGCTCCTCCGAGCAATATCCGGGTCTCACGAACCTTCTCCTGCTCTTCCTCGCTCACATAAATTCTGTTTCTGTTATATCTGTCCATAAAAGATAATTTTTATTACGGTGCAAAGATAGGACGGATATGACAAATGAATATAACACAAAAGGGTATTCTTTCTTTGCGAAGATACAAAATAAAATTGAATTATAGCCAAAAGTAGCAAAAATAACCTACTTTTGGCTATAATTCAATTTTGTGAGGACAAGAAACTAAGGGACGTGAGCAAGACTTACGACGAAAACACATAAGTCAAGAGGGTATAATAGTCAAAGAGAAACAATAGGCAAGAAAAACATAAGAGACATAAGATTTCGTTTTCATCAATTGATACGACTGCAATGCGTAGCCAAAAATCTTATGTCTCTTATGTTCTTTTGTTCTTATGTTTCTTCGCTGCTGCTGAATAGCTGCTGCTGAATAGAGAGAGATATCCGAGAATCTTTTCAAAAGAAGATATTGAGATTTAATTAAATAAGAGAAGAGGTATTGCCAGAACCAAGGTTTTGACAATACCCCTTTTGATCCGGAAGAAGAGTACTTCCGGACACGACCGTGGAGCTATTTTATTGTAATGAAAGGGTTACGATGCTCTTGGCGGGAAGAGTGACGGTCAGTTTGCCATCCTTCACCTGCCAACCATTCTTGAACGGCTTCAGAGTCACTTTCTCCGGTTGTCCGAAGTCATTGTAGTCGTTCATCGAAGTAGCAGTGAGGATTTCTCCCGATACCTTCTTCGCGGATATGCCGGCAAGATCAATAGTGATCTTGCTCTCATTCTGAAGATCAGTATTCACCAATGAGAGCGTGGTCTTGCCATCCTTTGTGGATGCAGTAGCACTCACCACCGGAACCTTCCGTCCGTCACGTGCCGCAATCTGCGGAGTAGCCACACTCAACGGTATCAGCTTCGCATCCTGATGAGGCACATACATCTTGAAGACGTAGTAGGTGGGAGTCAGAACCATTTGCGCATCCTTAGTCAGAACCATCGACTGAAGCACGTTGGCAATCTGCGCTATATTAGTCATCTTAACGCGATCCGTAAACGTATGGAATGTATTGAGACTCAATGCTGCCACCATAGCATCACGAAGCGTGTTCTGCTGATAGAGATGACCGGGAACAGTACCCGGCTCCTCATCAAACCATGTTCCCCACTCATCTACGAGCAGACCCACACGTTTCTTCGGGTCATACTTATCCATTATGTCGCAGTGACGCTTAACCACATCACCCACTTCAAGACATTTGCCGAGAGTCCAGTAATAATCCTCCTCATTAAACTGAGTGGCGGAACCCTTGCTACCACTCCATCCGAGCACCGTGTAATAATGAAGCGATATGCCATCCATGTGATGCCCGGCATTCTTCATCAACACCTCCGTCCAGTTATAGTCATAATCACTCGCTCCGGATGCTATCTTATACAGCTTGTTGCCGTTGAAATTACGGCAATAAGTCTGATAACGGCGATACACATCGGCATAATATTCCGGCGTGAAATTACCGCCGCATCCCCAGCTCTCGTTGCCTACGCCGAGATACTTCAGATGCCAGGGTTTCTCCCTGCCGTTCTTCTTGCGCAAGGTAGCCATCGGACCATCCTCCGCCGTGATATACTCCACCCATTTTGCAAGCTCCTCGACAGTGCCGCTACCGACATTGCCGCTCAGATACGGCTCGCAACCAAGCATCTCGCAAAGGTCGAAGAAATCATGGGTGCCAAAGGAGTTATCCTCAACTGTGCCTCCCCAGTTGCTGTTGACCATACGCGGACGGTTCTCTTTCGGTCCGATACCATCCATCCAATGATATTCATCAGCAAAACAGCCACCGGGCCAACGCAAAACCGGGATATGAAGCTCCTTGAGAGCATTTATCACGTCGTTTCTATAGCCGTTGGTATTCGGTATGGATGACTCCGGACCTACCCACAGACCGCCATAGATACACGTGCCGAGATGCTCGGCAAACTGACCGTAGATCTCCTTCTCGATTATCGGACTCTCCTTCGACGGAAGGAGAGTCACTGTCACGTCATTTGCCGCAAACGATGAGAGCGAGCAAAGTGCTGAAAAGGCAATAGTGCCTAATATATTCTTCATATCCGGTTATTTCTTAAAACGATAAACTGCGAATGTCTTGGCAGGGATCGACACGTTCATGTCGGTGATGCTGTCGGCATTATAGTTCTCCACCTTCGGCTTGACGATCTCCTGATTGTCAAGAGTGTTCTCGGCATCGTTGTCGGCATGGAGAGTGGTGATCTCCACTGATGAGTAGTGTTGCTTCTTCTTCAGACCCTTGAAATCTATCTGAAGCTCCTGTGCAGTGTCGCCCGTATTGGCAACCTTCACGATGATATCTCCACTCGGATCCTCCTTCACGGCTGACGCGAAGAGACCGTTCTGTCCCTCATTGCCTGCCACTGCCTTCCCATCCATCTTCAGGGGAACCACCTGTGTGCCCTTGTTGAGTGAATAAAGCTGCTGCACGTAGTAGCTTGCCGTAGGCATGGAGCGGAAATTGTCGAACCAGATCATATCCGGACGCCACTGCCAGCCCTCAACGTGGGCGAAGAGAGGAGCGTAGGTAGCCATCTCCACGATATCGGCATTGCGTTCAAGACCGGTCATAAAGGCTGCCTCAAGAAGTGCGGCATTGAAATGATTGTATTTCTTACCCTTACCGTGGCAAGCATATTCTCCGGCAAATACTTTCGGACCCTTACGGTCATAGTTGTCATAACGGTTGCCCTGTGCGAGGAACCATGACTCGGGACGATAGAAATGCTCATCGACCAAATCGGCTTTCAGACGCTTCATCTCAGGCCAGAGATAATCAAACTGCTTACCCTCGGAATCAGGACCGGAACTGCCGACAATCTTTATGTCGGGGTATTTGGCACGCACTGCCTTGATAAACGGTTCAAGACGGGTGGTGTATTCCGGACCCCACTGCTCATTGCCGATACCAACATATTTAAGATTGAACGGTTCCGGATGACCCATCTCCGCACGAACTTTACCCCATTCGGAATCAACAGGACCGTTGGCAAACTCAATAAGATCAAGCACATCGTCGATAAACGGCTGAAGTTCATTGAGAGAGGCATGAGCACTCTCATCATGGTTCTGATACTGGCATACAAGACCCACGTTCAGGATAGGAAGCGGCTCAGCACCTATATCCTCGCTGAGAAGGAAATACTCATAGAATCCGAGTCCGTAGCTCTGGAAATAGTCGGGGAAGAAACGGTGGCGGAAGGTGTAGTGCCAACGGTTCTCATTCACCGGGCGGTTCTCAACCGGACCGACTGTCTTTTTCCACTCATAGCGGGTATCCATATCCGTGCCCTCAACGATACATCCACCGGGGAAACGGAACACACCGGGTTTAAGATCTGCAAGTTTCTGAACCAGGTCATTGCGCAGACCATTCTCACGCCCTTTCCACGTGTCGGTAGGGAAGAGGGAGAGATGCTCAAGGTCTACGGTTGTCTCCGGCTTCACCAGGAACACTCTCAGCTTACCTTTGCTGACAGTCTCCGACGGCGACAGTGTGACGGTATATTTCTTCCAATCCTTGCCTGTCACCTCAAACTCCTTGGCACATTTGTCCTGACCCTCGCCCATAGTAGCGGGATCCTCAAGCTCGACACGCACTTTGGAAGTGCCGCCGTCGGGCACACGTGCCCAAACTGAGAAACGATAGTCCTTACCCTTCTCAAAGCTCACGCCGAAAAAGCCCTCATTGTCAAGACCTGTCCATTTATCGGTATGACCGGCGGGAGAAAGACGCACGTAATTAGGATTGTTGGCAAACGGACCGTCGTTACGCACCTCAACCTTGCCGAAGGCATTCCAGCCCTGAAGTGGAGTAGGGAAGTCGAACGAGCGGTTCTTGATCTTCTCTGCATACAGACCGCCGTCTGCCGCATAGTTGATATCTTCAAAGAAGAGTCCATACATCGTGGACGGGATAGGGGCTCCCTTTGCATTAGGCTCCACGACAAGCCTGTTGATTTCCGCACCTGCATAAGTCATGCAGCCAAGTGCGAGAAGCGCAGTTAAAAGTTGTTTTCTCATGATTTATGGTTATTCGAGTTTTTCGGTTTCCAATAATCGCAAGCATCGCCTCCCGAAAGAGCCTACGGCTTACGGTTGCAAAATTATAAAATATTTCCCTCACTAAAGTGGACAAATGTTTCAAAAAAGGTGAATAAATCGTATCCCTTCCACCACAATCAGTAAAAAAATGATTCATTCCACTTGACAAAAAGCCATTAAACCATTGTTTTATGTGAAATAACCTTCATTTCATTCTTATTCTGATGATTTTTAGTCAACAATTATTTCATTCCAAATATTTTTGTTAACTTTGGGTCATAATCTAAAAATCCATGCCCATGAAACGTTTATATCCAGTGCTTCTATTTGTTGCCGTTCCATTCATCTGTAATGCCGAGAAAATATATTTTTAATTATGAGATTTATCTTGAAACTCCTCTTGCATATAATGACTAAAGATTGAGTACAACCCAATTCAATTATACAATATGGTATCTCACAAAATTTTCAATGACTGGAAGGGAGCATTCCCTTTTCTGAAAGAATACACTAAGTCTACTCTTTATCTGAGAGCAGGTATCGTGATGTTGGGATTACGACTTGAATCGTCTAATTTCGATAGTAATACATATCTTATATATCTGGAATGCAGATCCCTTTGGGAAAATAAGAATAGTTTATGTGAATCTTTTGTGTTTTATTATTATTTGAGATCTAAAGGTAATATCCAATTCTGGATTTTTGATAATCACCATGATTTTTATTTTCCCAAAGTACTGCAGCGTGTGAAAGACCAATTTGGTGGTATTCTTGAAGAGAAAATTCGTTTAAGCAGTCTTTTTAACGTAATCAATCAAATTACCGTTTCATTCGATTGCAATATTTTGTCCATTTTTGAATTTGAACTGGCACTCTCTATATATTTGAATGATCCTGAAATGGAAGCAAGAATCTGGCGACAGATTGACATGAAATTTCGACATTTCAAGAAAAAGGATTTTCTAATCATTCACGGTATCACGATGGAAGAATGGAAACAGGATCTTCGGGTTAGGATGAGCGACCGGGAGGCATTGATGGCACAGGTGGAGAAAAATCTGGAAAGCCGGCGCATAAGGAATCTGAATGAGGCACAGTTTGTCATTGATGACTTTGTATTGGATTCTGAGCAACCCAAAAGTATGTCACGACGATGGAAAGAGTTCCGTGAAAACTTCCGTAACACCCGAATCGGATTATGGCGACAGCTAATAGCCAAAATAAACGGTGAGGAATACCCTTAAATCAAAAACCTCCGCGCTCTCCGCGCTCCCCGAGGTTAATTCCACACACCGTATCAAGCTGATTTACTACACCACAAAGAGCGCGGAGGACACAGAGTAATAATAAAAACTCCGCGTGCCCCGTGATTAATTCCACACATCATATCAAACTTATAATAGAGTAAACTAAATTCGATTTTATGGTTTCAAGAGAGATTTTCAATGACTGGAAGGGAGTATTCCCCTTTCTGACGGAATTTTCAAAGTCTACACTTTATCTTAGAGTAGGCATAGTGATGCTCGGTCTACGGTTGGAATCGTCCCAATATGAAAGCGACGATTATCAAGTTTACTTAGAATGTAGGTCGCTTTGGGATGATAGTGATGGCTATAATAGATTTGACATCTTTAATTATAGACTTGAAGGGAAAATAGGAAATACCTTTTATTTATCAAGTAAAAAAGAGCATGACTTTTATTTCTCTCGGGCGGAACAACGTGCCAGAGAACAGTTTGGTGACGTATTGCAGGAGAAGATTAGGCTGAGCAGTATCATGAATCTGTTTACGAGTCCTGATAAAGACATTGACAATCCAAATTTCTGGAAACCAGTGTATGAGTTCGTGTTTGCATTGTCGACATATCTGGATGATATTAACCTGAGAGAACGGCTGATGCGTGAGATAGAGTGGAAATCCAAGCGTTGGAAGTATAAATGGGTGAGGACGGAATTCGATATGGAATTTGAGGAATGGATGAACGGTATGTATGAAAGGGTTGGAAACAGGGAGAAACTGATGGCACAGGTGGAGAAGAATCTGGAAAGCTGGCGCGTCAGGAATCTGAACGAAGCGCAACTTATCATCGATGATTTCCTGTTCCCATCGGAAAAATATAGAAACACGTCGCAGAAATTCAAAGATTTTTTTGCCAATGCCATGAAAAGGTTATTACCCACACGCCATCAACCTTAATGACATCATGCACATCAACACCGCGACATCATGCACACAATGCGGTAATATCATGCACTTGATTATTTTGCAGATATAGAAATATCAGTGATTTTTTATATATTTGCAATAGAATCATCATAAATTAAATCATACGAGTTAGGCTGATTTATATCTGCTCTAACTGATTCTATATTCCATCATGAAAATCTTTCATCATCTAAATGGCTTTCCTCCAATAAGATTCTGTATCCTAATAATGATACCAATCTTGGCATTCATCTTGTGCGACTACCGTTCAGACAATCCATTGGCTCCGGGTTTGGAGAATATCGAGATATTATCCGCTGTCACCCCCGATTCTGCCTATACCCTCTTATCAACATACAACAAGAGTTTGCTGACCACAGAGCGTGACTCTGCCATGTTCGCACTGCTTTGGGCAGAACTTAGAGACAAGACATTTCATGACGACACTACATCCAAATTACTCAGTAAGGCGGTTGATTTATTCAAGAGAGAGCAAGATTACGACCGTCTGGCACGCACTCTCTTTTATCAAGGTCGTGTTTTCCAAAATTCAGGCAGATTAGGTGAATCCATCCTATGTTTCAACAATGCCCTTGAGAATATGCGGACTAACGGGATGCTCATATATAAGGCAAAAACTTACTGTGCACTGAGTGAGAGTAATTCCCAGATCGGCGACAGTCCGCAGCAACTGGAAAATTCAAGAAAAGCATGGCTATGTTATCTGCAACTTGATTCTCTGCCGTTCATTCGCGATGCACAGTTATGGTATGGCATATCCTTGGCAGAGAATGACAGTGTCGACAAAGGAGTAATGCTAATGAAAGAGGTGCTTGATGCGGCTATTGCAGAAAATGACACCGCCACTATACTGGAAGCATCAAGCCGTATCGGAAATGCTCTGCTATGGAAAAAGGACTACAATAGCGCAAATGGCTATTTCGACCTACCCCAAAGGATGGCTATTGACGACAGAATGTCAGAAAATGACAGGATCTTACTTATATATAGCATGATAAAGAACCATGCCGATCCGACTCTGATAAAAAAGTTACGCCAAAAGTTGTCGGATAATATCATGGAAGACGAACTACCACATGAATACCATCTCCTTTCTGATGACTACCTCAATGCATTCCTATCGTTATCAAGAGAATACGATAAATTAAATTTCTATTATACCGATAAGATAAAAAGCGATGCGAATCTTTTGATGGAGAAAGACCGCCAATTGAGACTGAAAGAAGCAGATTATAGGATTTGGAAAGCGAGGGTGCAGACCATCTGGATAATAATCACTTCTCTTGTGACTATAATTTCAATTATATTAATCACGAGATTGAAGATTGAAAGAAAATCAAATAAAATAAAGGAGTTGCTTGACACAATAGGTCTACTTTCCAAAAATGACAGTAAGCAACTCTCCGAACGATTTGTATCTTCTGATATTTTACAAAACATATTCCTCCGACTCGACCATCTGTATTCCGCATATTATCGTATGCCTGAATCATCAACTTCTGCGCCACAACTCATCTACGCCATGGAAACAGAACTTCAAGCGTTAAGAGAGGATGACACCCTGTTAACTCAACTTGAGAATGAAATTAATCAGGAAACTTCCGGGATTCTGAACCACACATATTCCAAAATGAAAAAGGTATCAGCCAACCAACGACGACTCGTGGCATATCTATACTTCGGGCTATCTGTGGAGATGATATGTCTGCTGTTTAGGATTTCCCCCGAAGTGTATTACAATAGAAAGTCAAGATTGAAAAAGACTCTCATGGAACTGAAATCAGAAAGTGCACTGAATTTGATTGACAAAATATTCAATTGACATTACGGGACACTTTCATTTTCGTAACATTCTATTGATACAATTCATAAAATTATGAAAAAATTTCTATCGGCAATGCCAATAAAAGCCAATTTTCGGGAGTCATACGCTATCCAAATCATTCATATTTCATTATAATACTGTCTGTTATAAACGATAGACACCATATTTGGACATTCTCTTTAAGTTAGATACATTTGTGCAAAAAAACATGACGATATGAAAAAATCTAACTTGACTATCCGGGTTGCCATCGCAGCCACCTTCTTCACCTTGTCGTATGTTTCCATAGCAGACGCACAAACTTCGCCCGATACCAACAAAAATCAGACTGATACAGATAAACCGGTAGATGTAGGACGCTTGAAGAGTCAACCAAATCCTAAAAAACACCGCATGCCTTCAAATTCATATATTGAATATCAATATGACGGCAACGGTATCCTTATTCTCTCTACGGACAGATATGAACATTTGACTTTGACAGTGTCAAACGCAACATACAATGTCTCTGCAGATCTATCAATTGAAAACGGTATGTATCTTGAAACCGGTCCTCTTGCCGGCAGCTATCTTCTTGAATGTATCACGAATGATGGTGCATTATATTCAGGCACTCTTAACGTCACATTACCTGACTGATCTTTATCATTTCTTTGCCTGCATCATAATACGACCGAATATTAGGGTTAATCCAATTCCACATATATATTTCATCCCGAATATATCTAATTCCATGAGATTAAACTATCTTTTTTTGCTAATCGCATTGAATACATTCTCTATCAATGCCGAGAAAATAAGCTACAGCTATGACAGTTCCGGCAACCGGATAAAGCGGGAAATAGTTCTCGCCACAAAGTCAATGAATCAACGATCGGAAAACACCCGATATTCAGAAATGCTTTCTGAAAGACATGTCAACATCTATCCGAATCCAACACGAGGTGTCCTGAAGCTTGATATTACCGGGAAAGATAACATGGATGAAGCGATTATACAGATATTCAGTGTCTCGGGACAACAGATACTGTCTGTCATTGCATCAGATTTTCCGATGGAACTTGACATCAGTTCACAACCTGACGGCATATATATACTACATATCCGTATCGGTTCAGACGAGAGTTCATGGAAGATAATAAAGAATAACTGAACAATAATTTCCCCGACAACATGAAAAGACTATCATACATCATAGTGTGGGTACTCATAGGATTAAATCCCACTTATGCCGCATCCCGGACATCAATCAATATTGAAAACGACATAACAACCACCGTAGAGTCTCATCTTCCAGAGGATTCCATACCCCCGGCAGATGACAGGTTCGCAGGATGGACAGACGAACAGTTCCAGCACTACAACGACTCAATAATAGCAGCCCTATATCCCCCTGTAACAGCCCATCGCGCAGACAGCGCCACATTCGGTAAGGGTGAGGGCAACCGCCCGCAGAAAGCACCCTCTACGGCTGTTTCTCCGGTGCCTGAATCCATAACGATTGACACATCAAAGGAAGTGGGAGTGATTCCTATCATATCAGGAATGACTCCGACAGGTGCACGCACGTATGATGTCGCCATTGACGTATATCCCGGCATGAACGGTATGCAGCCGTCACTGTCTTTGAACTACAACAGCCAGCGTGGTAATTCCATCGTAGGCATGGGGTGGGCTTTATCCGGTGTCCCATCAATAACAAGAGGAACAAGATCCATCTATTATGACGGACAGGCACATGGTGTCTCAATGGACAATGATGATGCATTCTATCTTGACGGCATGCGTCTCATAAAAACAGGTACAGACACCGGTTGCATACTTTATGAGTCTGAGCAAGGCAACATAAAGGCAAAGGGATATTGCGGAGCCTATATCATGAAATATTTCGAGGTTTTCTATCCGGACGGAAAGAAAGGAGTGTTTGGTTACGAGAATAACTCCACCAACCGAGTGATGTATCCGCTGTGGTCTCTCACAGATCTATATGGGAACAAGATAGACTACACCTATGCCGAGGGAAACAATCTATTCAGACTTGAAAAAATCAATTATAATGCTGCAAGTATCGAATTCCGATACAAGACACGGTCTGACGGAATAGTCTCTTTTTGTGGCGGACTGCAAACTAATATACCGGTTATTCTGAATCAAATAATCTGCAAGGTCGGGACTACTGTCAGATGCACCTATACTCTCGGACATAAGTTTGACAATTCTGTATCATTGCTTGAAAAGATAGATTATTCCGCAAGTGGCAAGTCGTTTAATCCATTGATTTTTTACTATGGGAATGGCGAGACATCCAAAGTCTTTACCCAATCTTCCACTCAATTATATGAATGGTATGAATCTGCTGATCCATCCATGATCAAGATTGTGAGAGGGAAATTCGATTACGATGGAAATACCGACGGACTTATCGTGTTGCCAAACTATAATCCATATTATATCTATCATCAACACGCCACAACTTTCAGGAAATCCCAGAACTATTGTATAAACAACTATAAGGAGGATGATAAGATATTCCTGTATACTGGGCTTCAGGATGACTGGGTACATCCTATGCCCAATCTGATAACAGAGAAGGGCTTTGTTGACATTCTATGTGCTGACCTTGAAGGGAAACAGGAAGAATATATTGTGAAGGTAAATAATTTCGTGAATGGTCTTGACAAGGTAACATTCAATGTGTATAGGTCAAATCTTTATAGCGGCATGTCTCATCTGTACACAAGGACATTTGACTGGGACTATGCCTTCATGGACGAGAAAGGAAACACGAGCATAGTGCCTAAGTTCTATTATGCAGGAGATTTCAACGGAGATGGACGCATGGAGATATTGGCGATATCTGTGGATAATCCGTTTGTCGAACCTTGGCATTCCTCTCGTTGCTTTCTGTTTGATCTTTCCGGAAATAAAATTCTTTATAAGGGATCTGATCTCAATTTCAAGGTTCAGCTCGTGGGGTCGGACCAGCAGGATCCCGTTGCCACAGCCAATAATTCTGACAAACTTGTTGTCATGGATTATGACGGAGACGGCAAAACCGACATCTGCCTTATAAATGACTCCGGACTAAATATCTACACATTCACATTTTCAAATGGGAATGTATCGCTTGATAAGATTGCCACTGATACCGGCTTGACAAGGCAGATGCTGGTTGACAGGGAGCTTCTTGTCGGGGAATTCAATGGCGACGGACTCATGGATCTTCTTGTCTCAGCCAAACGTGGAGACCTGAATAATCTCAATTGGACAATATACCGTTCCAAGGGTAACGGAATGTTCGGGAAAACTGTCATCAACGGAATTTATGTAGACAATGATAGCAAATCCGGCTTCTTCCTGCAAGATGTGGACAATGACGGGAAGACAGACCTTCTAAACTATAAATCCTCATGTTTCTATACGTATTTCTCAAGAAACAACTCCATAGACTTTGGCAGTAGTCATCTCACATCATTTCCAACAACCGGTTCCTCTATTGTTCCTGTTGACATAAATTCCCATAACCGGCATTCAATGTTGATAAGTCTGATAAAGGGGACTGCAACCAAATATTCCCTTCCTCTCAATATTAGCAAGGAAGTGATGGCAACTGGAATGGCAAACAGCCTCGGGGTGATTGAGAAAAACACCTACTCCCAACTGACAGACGATACGGGAAACAGCTATACGAAAGGTTATGGAGCCTCTTACCCATACGTCAATATCCGAGAGCCTTTTAATGTGCTTACATCCTCTCATACATTCGCGGAAGGGAAGTGCATTGACAACAATTCCATCTCATATACGAATGCCATATTCCATCGGCAAGGTCTCGGATTCCGCGGATTTGAGAAGATAACCACGTTTGATAAAAGAGGACAAACCCATATCCTGACGTATGAACCGGAGAGATTCGGGGTACTGAAGAGCGAGGAATCTCCGGCATTCAAGAATGAATTCACTTATTCTGTGTCAACCGGGACAGACCATCTCACAAAGATACGCCTGACAAGAAAGAAAGAGAACGACCTGTTGAAGGGTGTCTCTGCCACCACCACTTACAAATATGATGCCTACGGATACCCGACAGAAGAATTAATGCTGCTATATCCCGGAGCAATCACAGTAAAGAAAATCAACAGATATTCCTCATCAACCAACGTAAAGGATGGATATAATCTTGGATTCCTTCATAATCAGGAAACAAGCATAACACGTTCCGGTTCAACATACACTGAGAAAATGTGGATGCCCGCTCATTCGAAGCGTCAACCAAACGTAAAAATTCATTGCATAGACGGGAACAATGTCATACAGGAAACTTTTATCTATGACAGTCACGGGTGTGTCACCAAGAAGACTGGAACAAATTACTCATCATCAAAGGGTAGGACAACAGTCTACGAGTATGACTCATACGGGCGTCTGACTAAGGAGACTGACCCTATGGGACTCTCCACCGAATACACATACGACTCATACGGACGTGTCGCAACCATGAAGGATTATCTTGGATGCACCACAAAATATGGATATGATTCTTTCGGACGCGAGACAAGCGTGACTTATCCCGACAACACAGTAAGCAGTACAACCTACAGCTGGAACACAGCTGCCGGGAAAGGTCTCTACTCCATCGTGCGTACAGCCACGGGAAGACCCACGGAAACTGAAGGATACGACCCACTGAACAGGGAGGTATGGAACGCCTCCACACGTTTTGATGGTACAGTGCGCGGTGTCAGCAGGGAATATGACCTATATGGGAACCTGAAGAGGGAATCGCTTCCTTATATAGGCACCGGCACCCCTCTGTGGAACGTCTACGTCTATGATAACTATGACCGCCCAACCTCTTATACCGAGGCATCAGGCAGAAAGACGACCTGGAGCTATGACGGTACAAAAATCACGACAGTGGAGGACAATACCCCCACCACAAGGGAGTATGATTCACTCGGAGACCTGGTCTCGGTTACAGACCTCGCGGGAACAATAACATACAAACTTGCCGCTGACAGCCAGCCCATATCCATCACAGCTCCGGGAGATGTCACAACCACATTCACATACGACAAATATAGGAGACGGATCGGATTGTCCGACCCGAGCCAAGGCAACTCCCTATGGGCATACGATACAGAGGGTAACGTAATTAAAGAGACGGATGCGGATGGCAATGTCATAACCCATGAGTACGACGCGCATCAACGAGAGATTAAGCGTGTGACCGATGAATTCACAACAACATGGAAATATAATGAGAAGAACCAGCTGATCAACATATCCTCATCAAACGGCACGGGAAAGTCCCTTGTATACGATGCCTACGGCAGATTGAAGGCCGAGACTGAGGGAGGGGGAGGCAAATCATTGAGGAAAGACTATACATATTCTTCCGGAAACCTGAGTTCCGTGAGATACACGTCTCAGAACGGTCTTTTAGGTACCGAGAACCGTATCTATAGGAACGGCTGCCTGAGCGAGGTGAATCTCAACGGCTCGACCGTGATATTCAAACTGAACAAGGAAAATACGCTCGGACTTGAAATCGAGACCAATACCGGAAGCCTAAAACGTACATACGCGTTTGACCCTTATGGGATGCCGGCTGGAAGGATAGCCGTGGCAGGGAACAATACATATCAGAATTTCTCTTATACCTTTGACCACACCAACTCATGCCTCAAATCAAGGACAGACCGCAAAAGAAGCAAGACGGAATACTTCAGTTATGACAGGTTGAACAGACTCATATCATACGAGAGCAAAAAGGCTGCCTATGACATCAAAGGTAATATAACCTCCAGAAGCGATGTCGGCACGATGGAGTACAGCAATCCTGACAAGCCGTATGCCCTTACTGGACTGACCCCTTCGTCCGACGCTGTGCCACCACGCACCCAAAACATCTCCTATACCTCGTTCCATCGTCCGGCAATGATCTCCGAGAACGGCTGCATTGCCGATTTTACCTACAATGCCGATTTTGAACGAGTGAAAATGTTTACAGCAGGCAATAGCAAAAATCTGACACGCTATTATCTCGGTGGATGTTATGAGGCTGATGAGATTTCAGGGATCTTGAAGGAGAGACTGTATCTTTACGGTGGATATTATGACTCCCCTGCCGTCTTGATTAAGGAGGGGGGCACATCAAAGGTATATTATATCCTGCGGGACTATCTCGGAAGCATAACCCATGTCGTGGGAGCGGACGGTACACTTGTGCAGGAACTGAGTTACGATGCATGGGGTCGTCTCAGGAATCCCGCCACGCATGAGGTGTATGCTCCAGGAAAGGAACCCACCCTCTTCCTCGGACGTGGATACACCGGTCATGAGCATCTTACGGACTTCGGGCTCATCAACATGAACGCGCGTCTGTATGACCCGGCACTCGGCCGCTTCCTGTCACCGGATCCCTTCGTGCAGGAATCCGACCTGTCGCAGAACTTCAACCGCTACACATACGCTATGAACAATCCCCTCTGCTACGTCGATGAGGACGGGGAGTTCTTCTGGGCTGCTGTTGGAATTGCAGCATTAGTGGGGGGAATTGTCAATGTAGCCACCCACTGGAAAGAGATAAAGGCAACAGGCGGATGGAAAGGGTTCTGGAAAGGAGCCGGATATTTCGCTATTGGCGGGATAGCCGGAGGAGCTGGTATGGCTGTTGGAATCGGTGCAGCTGTCGGATTTGGGCACATGCTGACCACTACTGCTGCTGGATATTCCTTATACACAACCGGATTTCTCGGAGGGGCATATTCGGGTGCCATGGAAGGTTTAACACAAGGTTTCATACAGGGCACTGGGAATGCCCTCATAGAAGGTGAGAACTTAGGTACCGCCTTGGGTATGGGAGGGATTGGTGCTTTGTCCGGTGGTGTGTCGGGAGGTTTGACTGGAGGTGTCATGAGTGGGATTAAGGCTGTGATGCAAGGAAAAAATTTCTGGAACAGATCTTACAATAATAAAACTTTAGTACAAAAAGCTGCCGATTTTGCAGAAAGCAATATTAATGCTACAGGACATGCCGCTGGTTCTCGTAAACATAAAGTAGCTACAGATTTATTAAAAAAACATCAAAAATTTTATATTCCTGAAGAACGATGGTTAAAGTTTCACGTGAAAGGTAATTTAAATGGTAAAAATTATTTTCTAGATGTTTTAGATGAAAAAGGAAAGATGATCTATGATTGGAAATTTGGGTATCCAAAATTAACGCCAGCTCAATTAAATGAAACACGTCAAATGAAAATTTATCGAGATATTTGGAAAATACCTTCCACGATTATAAAACCAAAAAAATAAGTAGATAATCCTAAACATTAAATGAAATAATAAGTTTAGATATATGGTATATCGAGAGATTTTCAATGACTGGAAGGGAGCATTCCCCTTTCTGAAAGAATACACTAAGTCCACTCTTTATCTTAGAGCTGGCATAGTGATGATTGGGCTCAGATTTCAATGTAATGTATGGGGAGATTCAAGTTATCAAGTGTATTTGGAATGTGTTTCTTTATGGAAAAACTACAATGGAATAAATCGATTTAACTTATTTTTCAAGGAGTTGATAAAACCGAACGGAATTTCTCAATTTTTTATCAATTTCAAGTCGCAAGATGACTTCCTAAAAGCAGTCATGTGTGCCAATGCTCAATTTGGAGAATTACTACAATCCAATATAAAATTGAGCGATTTATTTAATCTAATAAACAGTATGACCGGCTCATTCCTTACCCGTCATAATCCAAATGATTATATAAATCTATTCGAATTTGAACTTGCATTAGCTCTCTTCCTAAATGATCCTTCTTTAGAAACAAGGATAAAAAGACAAATTGATTTGGAGTCTACAAATTGGGATAATAATAGTTTCTTTCATAGCTATGGAATTACGATTGAGGAATGGAAACAGGATCTCTACGAGCGGATGAGCGACCGGGAAGCGTTGATGGCTCAGGTGGAGAAAAATCTGGAAAGCCGGCGCATAAGGAATCTGAACGAAGCACAGTTTGTCATTGATGACTTTGTATTGGATTCTGAGCAACCTAAAAGTATGTTACGACGATGGAAAGAGTTCCGCGAAGACTTCCGTCATACCCGAATCTCGTTATGGCGACAGCTAATAGCCAAAATAAAGGGTGAGGAATACCCTTGAATCAAAAACCTCCGCGCTCTCCGTGCGCCCTGTGGTTAATTCCACATATCATATCAAACTTATAATAGAGTATAACTAAATTCGATTCTATGGTTTCAAGAGAGATTTTTAATGACTGGAAGGGAGCATTCCCTTTTCTGAAAGAATACACTTATAGGAGTGATTTAAACTTACGCCTAAAGGTAAAATACCATTCTTTTTGTAAATTTTATAAGGCTATTTCCTTTATGGTAACACCCCATCACGAAATCAAAGACTTCAAAATTTCCTAAAGCTATGAACTTTTCCGGCTTGTGAATAAGCTTAAATCGCTTCATAAATCACACAAAAAACAACATGATATGAAACCTAAATTTTATGACTTACTTCCTAAAGAGGAAAAAAACGGCGGATTAGTGGAAGCCCCTGAAGACTGGACCTATCCAATTGCCATGGATGGTAAAGAGGTGACGGACTGGCAATCCCTCGTGTTAGAACTGAAGTATGGGAAATATGCCCATTTCAATATGTGCACAGGAGGAGCCAACATTATCAGCGAGGAACTGAAAAAACTGTTTGAATCATTTGTGGACGATCCGACTCTAATAGAGTATCTACCGGTAAAGGTTTTTAGTAAGGAATATGGAGACAAGTGGATGTATATTATGCATTTTAAGAAAATATTTGATGTGGTGGATAAAAAGAATTCCATATATGTCCCCGGAACGGATATACTCATCAAAGAACGCCTCATTTATGATAAAGTCAAAGATTTGAAAATATTCAATATTAAAAAAAATCTTAATGATGTTGTCGTTTCTGAAGAAGTTTACCAGGCCATTAAGAAACAAAAATTGAATTTTTGTATTGAATTTGTCCCAATATACTGCAGTGCTTCCACCACTACATAAAGGTGAAAGTAAATACCGAAACTACGCAAGAAACAGATAGTCATAATGACCTCATGTGTTATTGTTGTATCATCTACGTTGGATATGACGTATTTACTCTCTTAAATACGTCATATCCAACGTAGATATTGATATATCTTTTACCGGATTCTTGAAAGGTCGCCGTCGTCAAACCCGATGGTTACGACTCTCCCTTCAAACATCGGAAGATGTTCTGCATTGATGGAAAGATAGTCTGAGATAATTCTTTTTGTTTTCTCCAGAAATTCCTCCCAATCCATATTGCCGGATGGCAATTCTATGAAATTACCTTCCGGTTCATAATCCACCTCACATGCCCAGTCATCATCCGATGCGTCATATTCCTCCGAACCGGTGAGATAGATACAATATCCTTCTTCTGTCTCATACAGCCCGAAATTCAAGGCAACGATGTCTGACGGCACGTCTGAGCTTTCATCAAGCTCACGGATCCAATTCTCAATTTTCTCCTTCATAAAAACTTTCTGTTAAGAATTATTCCCAAAGTTATAAATATATTTTTAATTATCCTTATATTTGCCATAATTTTCATAATCTTAGTAAGGGAGTTGTCTAAACTTCATTAAATAAAAACCATCGCAGGAGAATGAAAACTATAACCGACAGACATTTCGAACGTATTGACGAGTTTTTTGTCAATGAATTTATAGAGGAAGGATTAATCCTTGACGGATGTATCATCAATATCTTTGATGTAGTAAGCGTAAACTTCATCGGAAAAGTCGAGATCCGGAATTGCATCTTAAGCGAGTTTAAGATTCTCGGATGTTGGTTTGAAGGTGGACTTTCCTTCAGTCATAATATTGTAAAATCTCCAATAAATTATGAGATGGGAGGACACAACAAAGAGGTATTTGAACTAAATGGCAATATTTTTAATGGCTTTTTCAGTTTCTTTGACTGTCAGTTTGATGCTGAGGAAAGAATCGAGAACAACATATTCATGCAGGGTTCAGATCTGTTATACAAGGAACAAAAAGGCTTTGACAACTCTTTTAATAATGGACTCATACTTACCAACAATCTTGGCAGACTGGATATGATGGAATGTACAGCATGCAACTGATCCATGCTTCCATTATAATCATACCATATCAAACTTGATTTACTGCACCACAAAGATGACATCATGCACATCAAGCCATTACATCATGCACATGTTTATTTGATTTAAATACATTCAAATCAAAAAACTCCGCGCTCCCTGCGCTCTCCGTGGTTAATTCCACCTGACGGATATTGTTTGATTAGCTTTATTTTACTAATTTTGCCTTAAATTTGCAGAAAGGATTCAATTAGCTATGGCAGTAAACACTCCTTCAGAAGAGATGCCTCCAAAATCATCTTTGCGAAAAGAAACGCTTTGGAACCGTGACTATTGCAAGGCAATGGTCGGGAATTTCATGCTGTTTTTCTCTTTCTATATTCTCACTCCACTATTGCCCATATATCTGGATGCGGAATTTGCCGCCGATAAGGATGTAATGGGTCTTGTCCTATCCGGCTATGTCGTGGCGGCTCTCCTTGTCCGCCCTTTCAGCGGATTTATCGTCGATTCTTTCGACCGGAAAAAGGTGCTGGCAATCTGTTTCTTCATATTCTTTATCCTATTTACAGGATACATCGGTGCCGGGACGCTACTCATGTTCGCCATAGTGCGCACGCTCCACGGTCTGCCGTTCGGTGCCGTGACTGTAGCCAACTCCACCGTCGCAATCGACACTCTACCCTCATCACGCCGCAACGAAGGGATAGGATTCTATGGATTGAGCAACAACCTTGCAATGGCTTTCGCCCCGTCAATCGGTATATGGATCTATCACGCCTCCGATAATTTCACGCTTCTCTTCTGGATAGCCCTCGCCACCGCATTCATCGGATTCATGACCGTATCATCAATAAAGCTACCCAAGCGTGAGCCGAAAAAGAACCAGCCTATAAGCCTTGACCGATTCTTCCTGACAAAAGGATGGCTGCTCGCCCTGAATATCTGCTGCTTCAGTATCTGCTGGGGAATAATGTCGAACTACGTAGCTATTTACGGCAAGGAGATACTAAACGTCACAGACGGCACAGGCATCTTCTTCATGATTCTATCGTTCGGTCTCTTTGCCTCCCGACTACAAGGGTCGAAAGCTCTGGCAAAAGGGAAAATCATCGAGAATGCCGCAATGGGTGTGCTTCTGTCGCTATGCGGTTACACTCTTTTCGCCGCCGTCGAACAGCTATGGGCTTACTATCTCTCTGCCTTGCTCATCGGCTTAGGCAACGGGCACATGTACCCCGCATTCCTAAATATGTTTATAAAACTGGCACGCAATGACCAAAGGGGCACCGCCAACTCATCCATACTGACCGCATGGGATGTCGGAATGGGACTCGGAATGATAGCCGGAGGTTTCCTGCTGGAATACATATCCTATTCCGCCGCCTTCTGGGGTGCTGCCGTGATGCAGGCTGCCGGAACAGCACTCTTCTTCCTCGCCTCTCGCGACTTCTTCTCCCGACGACGAATCGACATTTAATGCTCCTCTTAATTAATACTCCTCTCAATCTTTCATAATCTTCTTCTCAACCTTTCCGACTCATGACACCGATCCTTAAACTCTCAGAATACCATGCGTTTCGCTGTATAAGCCTGACGATATTGATGCTTGTTGTCAACTCGCAAAGATTGGCTGCGGAGAATGATGCAGCAACGCTGCTACAGCGTGCCGTGACTCATCTATATGCCGACCCGAAGGAAGCATCTGCACTTGCCAACAGGGCTCTAAAACTTTGCGACATGTCGAAGCCCGACTCCGTATGCCGCGAAGCTTCAATCCTTTATGCCAATGCCGAACAATTACTCGGAAACTTCGATCTCAGTATAAAGACTCTCTTTGATGCGGAACAGATGACCGACTCCACCGATCTGCATACGTTCGCCAGAATATTTGTGCTGCAAGGTAGAGTGTTCAGCAAGCTCGGTGACTATGCCCGTGCCAACAAGCTAAACGACCGTGCCACCGCCATATTCAAATCGCTTGGGGATTCCGCCTGGGTAGCGAAATGCTACACGGAGAGGGGAGTGACCCTACTGAATACCGATGAATTTATATTGGCGGAGCATTTCTTCCGAAAATCTCTTGACATCAGCCGAAAACTCAAGAATTTAGAGGCAATAGCACGTAATCTCAACAATATGTGCCTATATCCCGGTGACAGCGATGAGAAACTGAAGATAATCGAGGAGGCGATAACCATCAACAAGCATCTTGATTCCAAGTGGGCTCTCGGTGAAAACTACAACAACAAGGGGAAACAGCTCTGCTATGCCAATAAGCCACGGGAAGCCCTTGCCGCTCTTGAGATTGCCAACAGATATATTGATGAGATAGGTGCCCGCGAATTGCTGTGTGATAATTATGAATACACCGCCATGGCTAACGCCGCCGCAGGAAATTTCAAGGCGGCATACGAAAATATGGAGAAGATGACTGTGCTTGTCAGTGAACTTCAACGGCATAACAGCCAGCGCAACACCGACCTTGATATTACAAGGAAACGATTCGAGGATCAGAAACTTGCTGCAGAGAAGCAGGAAAAGGATTACGAAATCAGGATTCTGCATAGAAATCTCTGGATACTGATAGGCGGTGTGATGATGATTGCTGTATGCTGCCTGTTCTATTATTTATGGTATAAACATAAGAAGAACCTGGAGCTGATACAGGCTAACCAGGACCTGCATCTGGCGGAGAAGGAGGTTGACTCCCTGAAGATGCGACAGCAGCAACTCGAACTTGAAAACACACAGAACCTTCTGTCGGCAAGTCGGCAGGAGCTTACCGGATTCGCAGCCTTCCTGAAGAGCAGGAATGAGATGATGGAGAAGATCCGGGATATGCTCAAAGAGGGGTATAAACTCCCGCATGATGAGATGGTGCCACATCTGAAGAAGATTTCCGCTTTCATCTCCTCATACGCCAGCCATGACGATACAAGTAAGACTCTTCTGCTGAAAGCCGAGGAGCTGAACAAGGATTTCATGAACAATCTATTGCAGAAGCATCCAAACCTAACTAAAGGGGAGCGCAACCTTGCATTACTCATTAGAGGGGGTATGTCAACAAAAGAGATCTCCATGCTCCTCGGTCTGGAGACGAAAACCATCAACATGAACAGGTACCGACTGCGAAAAGCCCTCGGCATTCCACAAGATGCCGATCTTCACGACTATCTCACATCCCTCTGAATAGTTTCATGTAGTTTTATGCAGTTTTCAATAGTTTTACACGTACTTTTCCCGCCCTCCCGTCATTTTTCCGTCATTTTCCCGTCATTTTTCCGTCATTTCCCGCACTTCCGTCATTTTTCCGTTATTCTCCCGTCATTTTTCCGTCATTTCTCACACAATAACCGCTAACTTCTTACAACAAACGTCAAACTTTTATAGAAATCATCAAACTTTCTATAGAAGTCGTCAAACTTTTTCAAGAATCGTCAAACTTTGACAAATACCAATTTTCAACACTGCTACCCCCATCGGTGCGTTTTCATATATTGTAGATTATATTCATATATTAAATCACTGATTATCAATATTAGCAATTTATTTTTGTAGATATAATTTGACCGATTTATGATGGTTTGTAGATTGATATTATAACGTAAAAGTTTGATGCCGCGTTCTCATTAATCTAATTTTGTATGGGGCACAAAACGAAGCGGTTGTTGAGGTGGACGGGCAGATTTGGTGAAAGCCTTTGAGTTTGCGGCAGTTAGGAGAGGGTAGGGTAGAGCGGCAAAAAAAACGAAACGTTTACATTGGTTTAATTTCGGTTTAATTATCGGCCTCATAGGTTTACATGAGGGCTACATGGGGCGCATGGCCGGGTTGTTTGGTTTACGTCATTGATTCCGGTGGTTGGATAGGGTGGGGCGGTCGGCTTTGTGCCGACTTTTTAGTGCCGGTTCTTGATTTATATAATTTCAAAAGGTTGCAAATAGCGGTTATTTGTGTATATTTGCAGAAAATTCAGAGATTATGAGACAGACCAAAGTGATACACGTTCACCTCACCGGCAAGCGCAGAGACCTGTATTTTGGCTCGATAGCGGCCATTTTTACCGTCTTAAGCCCACAAGAGGTGGGATGTGGCTATGATTACCTGCGTCGTGCCGGTTTGAGCGGTGGTGGTACCGTTGTGACTAAACGCGCTATAATAAAGCAATCTACGCTCATCACAGTCCCTCGTGGGGCGCGTGGTGGCGTAGATGGTTGAACGATACGGCAACGTTGTTTGAACGGCCTTGGAGTGCCGTTTGAATAGAATCTATCGGGGGAGCTGAGAGGCTCCCCCATTTTTGTGTTAGAACAGTTGATTTTGGAGGGTGGGGTTACAGGTGGGGTTACAAAGTGGGGTTACATTTCAGTGCAACTGGGGTTACACATTTGGGGTAATCAGGGGGGGTGATAGAGGGGAGGGAAAATACCGATTTTTCAAAATAGACCCCCGATTTCGGCATTTCACTATGAAGCAAAAACCACTACTTTGGAAAGTTGCTCCTTAATAAATAAGGGATTTTCAGAGATTTCCACTCCTTCATACTTCGATTCAAGGGGGTAACACCTCGGGAATGGGCGATTCGGGGGTATCCCCGGGGTCCCTTTGGTGTCTTTTCGTTCAGTTTGGATATATCCGGAAGGGTATGCCATCAATAATCACGATGGAGGGCTCTATCTGTCTTGCAAGACGGGCGGGGAGGGGGTCTCCACCTTTGGAATGTTTGTTGTGGAAAAGACCTGGTTGTCCCTATGTTCTTTTTCAAGCTGCTCTATTCGAGCCTCGAGCTTTCCAATTTCCTTGTTTAGAGAGCCTATTTCTTTATCCTTTTCTTTGAGTTTGTTGTCAAGGTGTTCAACAAGAGAACTATTTGTGTTAATTGCTAAACTTTCTTGATTGGTTGGCGGAATCGCTTTTGAATCCCCGAATATTATCCAATTTAAATCTATATGTTCACAAAATGAAAACAGAAGAGGCCAATCCAATGAATTGCGAGAACGCCAGTTAGAGAGTGTAGCTTTCTTTACCCCTAAGAAGTTAGCCAACTCCGTATCATTGGATTGGTTTAGGGCGTTTCTGAGGCGATCTAATATCTCTGAAGTTGAAAAAGTTTTCATTTTGTGTAAAATTCAGCGTTTAAAATTTTGTAGTTCACAAAATGTGTACTATCTTTGCAACGTGTTCCAGATGGAACGAGCGGCCAAAGATACAAAATTTGGCGCGGATAGACAAATTTTAACGGTTAAGCAAACTTAAGCAAAAATGAGTGAGACAAAGAAAATGACGAAGGAGGAGCTTCTTGAGATATTCAAAAGCGAGTATAAAACCGTCCTCCGCAAATATGAGCGCAAGGTTGAGAAGTATGCCCTCAAGATGAACGAGGACTACGAACACTTCTTCCGCTGGCACGGCGATGACATGT
>RIAZ01000022.1 GCA_003762615.1 Muribaculaceae bacterium Isolate-037 (Harlan) | reverse complement strand
TAGTTTTCATGAGAAAAAGCGTCCAAACTTTTCCTTTAAATTACTAATTTTCAGGGACTTTTGCAAATTTAATCGACTAAAAATTAAGTGTTTAACAGCATAAATTTAATTTTTGTCATCTACTAAACAATTCATTCTTAAATTTGGAAACGATTTCGTTTTTATTGGCAGCCAGCATCGACTTATTGTTGCAGGAGAAGAGATGTTTGCCGATCTTGTTTTCTTTAATCGGGAGCTAAATGCGAGCGTCATAGTAGAACTAAAGCGTGGAAAATTTAGAGCCAATTATCTCTTTTTTTTTTTCAAGCAGAAGACGGCATACGATATGACAGAAAAGAAACCGCATGAAAATCCCACTATCGGTATTATTTTATGTCAAGATGCTAATCGTCAGTTTGTTGAAGTTCTGGTGCGCGACTACGATAAGCCTATGGGCGTTGCAACTTACCGAACAGCACAGGAAATGCCGGAAAATCTAAGAAGAACATTGCCGGACATCAATGAACTTCAATCTCTTTTGTCTAAAGACAATTCAACAAAAGAACATTCTTAATAAGATGGTAGTAACCACCGAAATGGGAATAAATTATAAAGTGTGCTCCTACGAGCGTTTGTATCGGTTGTTTCACCCCGATACAAGCGATACAAACCGATACAAACTGATACGGAATCACACGAAGAAAAAAAATAAAAGAAAGAAATTTATTAGTTTTTTAAAGAATTAAAACAAAAATAATTTCTTTTATTTCTTTCTTTTCTTTGTGCAACTCTTCCAAATAATTAATTTTGTAGCCGCAAATGCCGCTTAAAGCGTAAGCGGCGCGTGTAATGGTTACATGATCGCCGCAAAATCAATTAAGATGAGATGAAAGATCTGTTAATGTTTATCAGGCGTTTCGCCCGTCCCTACAAGTGGAACGTCGTCTGGAGCGTAGTCTTCAATTTCCTGACCATGTTTTTCACGATTTTCTCGTTTGCATTCATCATGCCGATATTGAAAATCCTGTTTAAACTTGACACTACGGAATATAGCTACATGCAATTCGGGGAGGGTGACTTTCAGGATGTGCTTATCAATAATTTCTACTGGTATGTCACCGACCTGATCAGCCGGTTTGGCGAGTCGACGACACTTGCCATGATGGCTACCGCGCTTGTGGTCGCCACTTTCGTGAAGGTCATCACTGCCTATTTCAGCGATTTCTTTACGATCCCGCTCCGCAACGGCGTGGTGCGTGATATCCGCAACCGCCTGTATGCTAAGATAGTGTCGTTGCCTATCGGGTTCTACACCAACGAGCGCAAGGGGGATATAATGTCGCGTCTGTCGGGTGACGTGACGGAGGTGGAGGTGTCGGTGGCATCGAGCCTTTCCGCCCTTGTAAAGAATCCTATCCAGATAATCGGCTATCTCTTCGTGATGCTCGTGCTGAGTTGGAAGCTCACCGTATTCGTGTTTATCCTGTTGCCGATAGCCGGATGGGTGATGGGCACTGTCGGCAAGAAGCTGAAGGCATCGTCGATGAAGGCTCAGGAGACTTTGGGCGCAATCCTCTCGACCACGGAGGAGACCATCGGCGGCTTGCGCGTGGTGAAGGCATTTAATGCGGAGCGTCAGATGGAGGGGCTGTTTGACAGCGAGACTGAACAGTACCGCACCATCTGCAACGGCATGCAGCGCCGTTATTCGCTGGCTCACCCAATGAGCGAGTTCCTCGGCACTATGGCAGTTGCGATTGTGCTCTGGTATGGCGGCACCCTCATTCTCGGTGGCGACACCTCGATAGATGCACCGGGGTTTATCTATTATATGGTGATATTCTATAGTATCATCAATCCGGCGAAGGAGCTGTCGAAGGTGTCATATTCCATTCAGAAGGGTATGGCGTCGTTGAAACGTATAGACCAGATTCTTGATGCCGACAACCCGATAAAGGATGCTGCAAACCCAGTTGATCTTGAGGTTGTGAAGAGAGTGGGTGGATCAATACATTTTGAGAATGTGTCGTTCAGCTATGACGGGGAGCGAGACGTGCTGAAGGATATAAATCTGGATATCGAGCCGGGTAAGACGGTTGCGCTTGTCGGTCAGTCCGGTTCGGGAAAATCTACGTTGGTCGATCTGATCCCGCGTTTCTGGGATGTCGACAAGGGTGAGGTGAAAGTGGATGGAGCCGATGTGAGGGATTATCGCGTGAGTGAATTGCGTTCGCTGATGGGTAATGTCAATCAGGAGGCGATACTATTCAACGACACTTTCTTCAACAACATCGCTTTCGGTGCGCCGGATGCCACGATGGAGGAGGTGATTGCTGCGGCAAAGATAGCGAATGCCTACGATTTCATCATGGAGACGCCCGACGGGTTTGACACGATGGTTGGCGACAGGGGATGCCGGTTGTCGGGCGGTCAGCGTCAGCGCGTCAGCATAGCGCGGGCGGTGCTGAAGAATCCGCCGGTGCTGATACTTGATGAGGCTACTTCGGCACTCGACACTGAGAGCGAGCGGCTTGTGCAGGAGGCATTGGAGCGGCTGATGAAGGACCGCACGACGGTAGTCATTGCCCACCGTCTCTCGACAATAGCCAATGCCGACCTTATCTGCGTGATGCACGAGGGGCGTATCGTGGAGCGTGGCACGCACGACGAGCTGATCGCCCTCAACGGACATTACCGCCGTCTCGTCGAGATGCAGCAAGTTTAACTAACTTCTGAACTTAACTTCAAGAAATTATGGGTTAATCCATAAATTTTTTATAAATTTGGGGATTGAAATGAATTTGACCCTATTTGCCCGTCTTTTTGAGGGATGGAGGGGAATTAATTATGCCAGTATATGAAGAATATCGCCATATTTGCGTCGGGTAGCGGAGAGTCTGCAAGGCGTGTAGTGTCGCTCTTTAATGAGGGCAACAGGATAAGGGTGAGTCTCGTGGTCACTGACCGAGAGAATGCCGAGATAATAGAACTTCTACAGCCGTTTGGCATCGAGACGGTGTTCATGTCGCGCGAACGTCTACGGGATGACGCCTCCGAATTGCTGGCTCTATTGAAGGAGAGAGGTGTGGAGCTTATCGCCCTTGATGACTTTAAGGGTATACTTCCGGAATCAGTGGAGAGCGAGTATGCCGGTAAGGTAGTGACGCTGACCGGTCCGGAGGAGGCTCCGATAGAGGTGGTCAATGCGTTGGAACGTCCGGCTGCTGCCCGTCAGGAGATCAATCTTGAAAAAAAGGAGCCTAAGAGCGTGGATGAGGAATGGGCGGAGACGCTGAAGATAGATTTCGATGAATCACGCGTGAGAACCACCCCACCGCCGATTCCGTCGGCACAACCCACACCGGCAGGACCCACACCGGCACAACCCGCATCCCCACAGGTTAACGCTACCGCTCCCAACGGTATGCAGGGCACGCCGTTCAATCCTACGCCTGCACAGGGGGAATCTCCCATGCCGTCTACTTATATGATATGGTCGGTGCTTGCGACAGTATTCTGCTGCTTCATCCCCGGCATCGTGGCGATCATCTTCTCCTCACAGGTAAGCACACGCTACATTGCAGGTGATATCCAGGGGGCACGTCAGGCATCAGACCGTGCACAGATATGGATAATAGTGTCGTTTGTGCTCGGATTGCTGACGTCAACACTCTATCTCCCCATTATGCTAATAAGCTAATGGGTATAAGCTGATGAGAAAGATATTGGATGATATAAAGACACGGCGCACGATGACACTTGTTGTGATCATCGGCGCCGTATTTTATTTTGCAGTGGATCCCGCTACGTTCCCCTTCATGCCCCAGTGTGTGTTTCATCGGCTCACGGGGTTGCAATGTGTGGGATGCGGGAGCCAGAGGATGCTTCATGCGCTCCTGCACGGGGATATTGCCGGGGGATTCAGGGCAAATGCTTTTGTCACTATCTCCTTGCCATTCGTCGCCTTCCTTCTGTGGGTGGAACTCAACAGGGAACGCCGACCGCATCTTTACAGGAGGGTATATTCCCCGGTATTGATAATTGCCACGGGAGTGGCGTTTGCTGCATGGATGATTGTAAGAAACATGCTCGGTATCTGAATCGAAAGGTTTATGGTTTATGGTTTAAAGTTTATGGTTTATGATGTAAGCAGGTCATCAACAATAAACCATCAACTATAAACTACAGTAATTTATATAGCTTCGGACTTCGCCGATTCAAATGAGTTGCTGCCTTTCAGTATGGATGGACGCACCACCCATCTCTGCACGCAGTAGGCTCCTGCCTGATATATTGCGGCAAGTATCCATAGCGATGTGTAGTCATGACTTACTTGCGCCAAGGATGCGCCGTTGGTGTTCATCCGTATGAAACCCTCCACTCCCCACGTGGCGGGGATGCAGTTGCTGACGAATTTCCAGAACGGAGCCATGGCATAGCGTGGCCATGTGAGACCCGACAGGAAGAGGAACACTACGGAAGTGACCACCCAAAGCACGAATACCGACTCTCTCTCCCAAACGATGCCCTGGAACATGAATCCCATGCCGAGGGCGGCAATCACCATCGGGGTCAGGAACATTATAATCTCTGCGAAATTGCCTGCCATTGGGAATGCGAACATCAGCGGGATGTAGTGCACGAGATATATTATCGGTAGGATAAGGATTGTGATGTAGCAGAGCATCTGTCCCAACATTGTCATTGCCACGCTGGGCTGATCGTTCACACCATCATACCCGATGAGGGAGGGGCGTTCCCTTTTTGCGCCACCTGCCATCCCTGCGGCGAGGACAATGCACTGATGCAGGATGAGAATCAGCACTCCGGGCATTATGAACGAATCGAATCCGTTCTCGATGTTGCCCATTGAGATATTATCTATCGGCATGAGGTCGCCGGTGCTGATTGTCTCGGCAAGAGGCGCGATGCCATTGATCTTGTCGGCAAGAATCTCCGCACCCATAGCCTGCGACACGTTGGTCGACGCCACAAGGAACCCACGGTATCTAAGAAGAAGGCTTGCCTCGCAATACATCATGGCGTTGGCTTGTTCGCCACGTACAATCTTGCGTCCGAATCCGTCGGGAATCTCAAGAATTGCAAAGCATTTGTGGGAGTCCATCGCCTTACGGGCTTCCGGCATATCGGCGGCGTATCCTATCACCCACGCCTCCTGAGTGGCATCAAGATTCCTCACCAGTTCACGACTTTTTGCCGACCTGTCGTTGTCGACCACCACCATCTTCACATCCCTCACCACTTCCGGATTGTATATCAGGGAGTATATCACGGGATATACTATCGGCAGGAATATGAAAAATATGAGTATGCCCGGATCATGAATTACGAGCTTGAACTCCCGGCAATATACGTCGAAGAGTTGTCTTATGTATGATTTTCTATTTTTTGACATGACAGATTCTAAAAATAAGGTTATACGGCAGTCCCGGCGGATGCTTACGGGGCATACACCTGACGCTGCATGTTCCTCTTGATGTTCCAGAGCATTGTGAATGGGAGCAACATGAACAGTATGTATGCCACAAACCATATACGGGAGTAATATATATGCACGCCGTCTAATGCCTGGTCGATATATATGAGGAAGTTGTAACGTATCGGTAGTATCCAGCTGAATATGCCTATTGACTGATACATGCTCTCAATCGGGAATGAGAATGCCGCGATTGAGAATGACAATATGCCGAGGAGCGCGCTTATCGAGAGCGACATCCTGAGGTTCGGGAAGATTCCGAAGAAGAATATTGCCATGCCCTGACAAGCGAATACAAACATTATCTCCGATATTGTCATCCACATCAATGAACCATGCACGGGGTAGCCGTTGATCTTATACATCCACGACTCCATGAACAATGCAATCACGAGCCATATAATGGTCTGCGGGAGCAGTTTTGCCGCCAAAGCTTTCACGATAGACCCGTCTGCCATGAACAGCAGCTTGCGGGAGGTGCCATATTTGATCTCCTGTCCGAGACTGAAGCACGTGACGAGGAAGATCATCAGTTGCAGCACGCATGGGATGAAGGAGTTGCATAGATATATGGCATAGTTCAGACCGGGATTGTGGATCGCTCTCGCGCCGATGTTTACAGGGAGCAGGAGAGGGGTTATGACATCATCGGGGACTCCTACAGATTCCAACACAGACATCGCTATGCCGGCTTTGGTGAACATTGCCGTGGTCTTGAAGGTCTTGAACAGAAGGCTCGCGGGCACGAAGTAGGTCATGTTGGTGTAGAAGGTAATCACCGGTTTCCTTCCGGCAAGTAGATCCTGCTGATAATTTTCCGGAATAAGGAAATATCCGAAGATCTTACCCTCCTGCATTTTATGGCGTGCCTCGGTATAGCTGTTGCAGTTCTCCACGAGATCCACCATCTGCATTCCGCCGAGCTGTTGGGTGACAGAGCGGGATAACGATGATCCGTCTTTGTCGACCATTGCCGCCGGCACCTTTGAGGGCAGTCCGTCGGTCATAAGGTCGGAGAGGAAGAGAAAGCAGAAAAGCGGGAGAATGAAGAACGCCGCCCAGTAAATGGGGCGTCTCACAATCTGGAGTACGCTCCTGACGAATATGGCTTTGAATCCGGTCGGCTTCATATTGTTGCGATATTAATAGGGTGATTTTCAGAAATTATTGCAGAGTTGCATGGAATTATTGCATGAGAATCACCGACATGCCCGGACGTAGATTCTCGATCCTCTTCTGCGGACGCGCCTTCACCTGGAAAGTGCGGGCATCGAAGTCGCCCGTGGATTTGGTGGCCTGCCAGTTGGCGTATGTGCCGAGATTCTTTATGTAGAACACTTTCACGTCGGTCTCTATATCAAGCGCAGGAATCTTGACTTTAAGGGTAGACCCCAGCTTGATATCCTTCAGCAGCGTCTCGCGCACGTTGAACACCACCCAATGGTCATCCTTCTGAAGCGACATGATTGGCGCGCCGGTAGCCACGAGTTCGGAGACGTGGGGATATATCTCGGTTATCTCACCGTCGCACGGAGCCACGAGATACTGGTCTTCAAGCAGGGCATTCACCTCGTTGACGCTACCCTTCGCCACGTTGACCATGGCACGTGCAGCCTCCTTGTCTTCCCTCTGTGCTCCCGACTTGGCAAGCTCATACTGGCTTTTTGCTGCATGTTCGCCGGCAGTGGCGGCATCGTATGCGGCTTTTGCCTCATCACGTTTCTGCTCGCTTATCACCCCTTTCTCGAAGAGGTTCTGCATCCTCTGATACGTCTTGCGTGTAATTTCGGAAGCGGCTTTCGCCTGTTGCCAAAGATCGTATGCAGCGTTGATAATCTGCGTGCGCGTGCCGGCATCCACCTTCGCGTTGGCGGCGTTGGCGGCACTCTCCATCGCCTCCGCCTGTCCGAGTCTTGCATCTACGAGAGTGGAATGTATCCTGACAAGGGTATCACCCTCCTTCACGTGCGCCCCCTCTTCCACGAAGAGCTGCGCCACTCTGCCGGGTAGCTTTCCGGAGATACGTATCTCAGAGGCGTCCGCCTGTCCCTGCACAGTGTCCGGACCTTGCTTTATGCAAAGGAACCCGACAATTGCAATAGCTGCCACAACCAGCAGCACGATTACGATAGTGAGAATCAACATGCGGTCTTTTGCAGACACCGCATCATTGCCTGATTGGGCGGGAGTTGATTTATACCCGTTGGGCATATTGTTATTTTGATCAAGAGTTGCCATATTATGAAATTTTGATTTTCGTGGAAATGAATAATGTGGGGAATAATGTGTAGAATAATGAGGAGGGGATTTGATAAGGCGGATTGCAAGGGATTAATAAATCAGATTGCCGAGCACCTTTGAAAGGTAGGTCTGACAGAGCCGTATTCCGATTTCCGCATCAATTTTCTCTGAATTGGCAGCCAGCCAGGCTGTCTGTGCGCCGATCACGTCGTTGGTGGTGAGCACCCCTTCCTTAAAACCGATTTCCGCTTGCCGTAGGTTCTCATCGGCTTTCGTCAGGTTCTTGACGGTCATGTCGAAGGTCTTCTTCGCCTCATCGAAACTGAAACGTGCCTGACTCACTTGCAGCTGCACCTTCTCTTCCGTGTCTTCCAGCATTAGGCGTTGAGCCTTTGTGCCGGCTTTTGCTGCCTTATATCTGTTGTAGTCGCCCCCCCAGTGCCATATCGGGATAGTGATTGCCGCGCCTACAGAGAATCCTCCTCCGAAACGCTTCTCAAAACCATCGATTACGTTAGGGTTTGAGAATGAGTATGCACCGATCAGCGCAATCTTCGGGAGCATTTCCCCCTTCACAAGATTCTCGCGCCCTTTCAGCATATTTATGCCCTGCCGGATAATCTCGAGATCCTGGCGTTTTGCATATACGGTCTGCATATCGACGTCCGGTTCGGGCAATGCATTGCCGGCATTCTGCAATTGCTCATCCTCAAGTTCCATCCGAGTGTTGACAGGGAGCCCGCATAGCTGTGCGAGAGCCATTCTTGATAGGGTAAGTCCGTTGTCTACCTTAGTCAGGGCAATTTTCGCCTCATTCAGTTTGACCTCCACCGTCAGGAGGTCGCTTCTTGTGGCGACGCCCTCTTCAAGCATGGCATTCACGTCAAACCTCAGGGAATCGACAAGATTGACGAAACTCTCGGCGAGCGTCTTTTTCTCTTTCAGCGAGATTACGAGCCAGTATGCCTCGTCAACGGCAAACACTATGTTCTGAGTAAGGCTGTTGCGCATCGCCTTTGCGAGTTTCTCGCCATAGCCGGCAATTTCGTTGAGAGCCTTGATCTGTCCGCCCATGAATATAGGCTGGGTCAGGGTGAACGCCCCGGCGAAAACGTTGTGCATGTCATAGCTCATCGCCTCCTTTGGAATCACCGCCACTTCTGTAGGGATATAGCTTCCGGAAGCCGGATCTTTGACGGGAGTTCCGTCCGGACCTTTCAAGATATTGTACTGATAGCTTTGTGAGGCAGGGTCAAAACTCATTGTGGGGAGTTTCGCGTCTTCACCAAGAAGCCTTACCTCGTGTTGGTTATACATGTAGGTGCCGGAGAAA
The DNA here is from genome assembly GCA_003762615.1 of Muribaculaceae bacterium Isolate-037 (Harlan). Lineage (GTDB taxonomy): Bacteria > Bacteroidota > Bacteroidia > Bacteroidales > Muribaculaceae > Lepagella > Lepagella muris. The sequence continues at coordinate 81,811 of RIAZ01000022.1, read as the reverse complement.
TCAATTCCGGGCAGATACGCGCTTTGAGCCGCCTTCTTATAGTATTCCGCGCTACGAATGGATTCCTCCGCACTTTTGACGGTCTTATTGTTTCTGACCGCCATGTTGCGGCAAGAGTCAAGACTCACGGAAGCAGAAGCGAGTCCGGCGCAAGAAACCACGGCTATTGACAGTAATAACTTTTTCATAATCCTGATACGATATTCCTGCCGTTTCCGCAGGATTTAGATTAACAAATTAAGACGGATGCGCATTTAATTGAGTGGAATGCCATGTTAAAACAGATGAAGTTTAGACGACTTCATTATGATTCAGCAACAAATCCGCCTATATTCATTACAAAATTATCCTTTTTTTGTTTAAATTTTTTTAAAAGAATAAGTCACAGTGTTAATTTCTGAAAAATAGACCAACTTTTTCCACATAAATTCTCACGAGAATCAATAGCGTCGGGCTCAATGTCATGAATTTTGCCTAACTTTGCAACCTGAATCAGACGGAGCGCATTTTCAGGAATGTGGCTTTTGTCAACAACAGATAGTAATACAGATGGTTGGAAAAAGACTAATAAGGAAAATTACACCTGAATCTTACAGAGAGTCATACGTGAGCCTTGTCAAACTCGGGCTTCCCGTGCTGGTGACGCAGCTTGGAGTAATTCTCGTTAACTTTGCCGACACGATGATGGTGGGTGCATACGGGCTTGATGAGCTCGCCTCCTCTGCGTTTGTCAACAGCCTGTTCATAATCATCACTGTCATGCTCATGGGCTTTGCGGGGGGTGTCACCCCCTTGATTGGGGCATTATATGGCAAGGGGGATCATGAGGAGGCGGGACGCACGTTGCGTGGTGCGCTTCAGATCAACGTCATACTCGCGCTTGCCTTCACGCTGCTGATGGGGGTGCTTTATTTCTTTCTTGACCGGTTCGGACAGGATGAGGAGCTTCTCCCCATAGCACGTCCGTATTTCCTGATACTTCTGGCTACGTTGCTTCCGATGGCAGTGTTCAACTGTTTCCAGCAGATGGCAAACGGTACGACCGACACTGCCACCCCGATGTGGATAATCCTCGGAGCCGACGTGCTCAACATATTGGGTAATTATCTGCTTATATTCGGCAAATTCGGGTTTCCGGAACTCGGACTTCTCGGCGCGGGGATCAGCACCCTGACGGCTCGCACGCTTGCCGCCATAGCGATAGTGGTGGTTATAGGGGTGAGACGACGTTACCGGGTATATTGGGATGCCATGCGTCATCAGCATGCCGGGAGCGGGCGACGGTATAAGGTTTGGGTGACGTCATATCCGCTTATGATCCAGAGTGGCGTTGAATGTGGCATGTGGGCAATGGGAGCCGTAGTCAGCGGCTGGTTCGGCAAGGTGCAGCTTGCCGCCTATCAGGTGGTCAACACGATAGCACAGCTCGGCTACATGACGTATATGAGCATCGGCTGGGCAGTCTCGATCAGGGTAGCCAATTTTATGGGCACGTTCAACATGTCGGGTATCCGCCGCATCTCACGTGCGGGGGTGCATATAATCCTTGTCATGGCAACGTTCACGTCGATCATATTCTATTTCTTCACCGGGAATCTCGTGACGGTCTTTACACCGGAACCCGACGTTGTCGCGGCGGCACTTCCTCTTGTGATCCCGCTTATCCTCTATCAATATTGCGACGGAGTGCAGCTGACCTACGTCAATGCGCTGCGCGGCACGTCGGTGGTGAAGCCACTGTTGTGGATCTCCATATTCAGCTATATAGTTGTGGGCATACCGATTATGGTGGTGCTTGCAGTCCCGTTGGGTCTTGAGGCAGTCGGCGTCTATTATAGTTTTTCAGTGGCATTATTTGTCGCCACGGTTCTATTGATGACCGCCTTCAACCGCACTCTGAAAAGGGAAGAGGCGAAGATAGAGGAGAAAAAAGAGTCTTGTTAAGACACTTTAATAATAAAAATTGTGAATTGTCAGAGAAAAATTATTACTTTGCAATCCAAAACCAGATCACACGAAATAAATGGGTAAAATCATAGCGATCGCCAATCAGAAGGGTGGAGTCGGGAAAACCACTACCGCCTTCAATTTAGGAGCATGCCTGGCCAGCGACGGGAAGAAGGTACTTCTCGTGGATGCTGATCCACAGGCGAACGCCACTTCCGGATTGGGCGTAAATCCAGATGAGGCAAAGTCTTCAATCTATGAATGTCTTGTAGACGGTGCGAATGCCGCCACGGCAGTGATGCCTACCTGTGTGGAGGGGCTTGAGCTTATCTGTTCCCGCATAGATCTCGTAGGGGCGGAGGTAGAGCTGATGAACCGCAGGGAGAGAGAAAAGTCTCTTTTACACGTGCTTGAACCGTTGAAAGAGCAATATGACTATATACTTATAGACTGCAGCCCTTCGCTTGGCGTGATTACGGTCAATGCCTTGACGGCAGCCGATTCCGTCATCATCCCGGTTCAGGCGGAGTATTTCGCACTTGAGGGCATCTCGCAGCTTATCAATACTATCCGCATCATCAAGACTCGTCTTCGCCCCGCGCTTGAGATAGAGGGCTTCCTGCTGACTATGTATGATGCCCGTCTGCGTCTGGCAAATCAGATTTTTGAGGAGCTGAAGGAGCATTTCGGGGATATGGTGTTCTCGACCGTTATTCCGCGCAACATAAAATTGTCGGAGTCGCCGAGTCATGGACTTCCTGTCATCCTGTATGATCCGGAGAGCCGCGGTTCGATAGCCTACGGACAGTTGAGCAAGGAACTGATATCGCGCAACAGAAGAAAGAAAGCATAACCGATAGCCTGGCGGTTAAAGCGCAGGCACTCCCGGAGGGGATACAAGATAAAACAACAACCAACTATGGCATTGAAAAGAAATGCATTGGGAAGAGGGCTTGATTCCCTCTTTACAATGGGCGATGTGCAGACGGGCGGCTCGTCTGCAATCAACGAGATAGACGTAAATCTGATATTTCCGAATCCCGGACAGCCTCGCCGCACGTTTGATGAGGAGACCTTGGAGGAGCTTGCATCGTCGGTGAGGGAGCTTGGCATCATCCAGCCGCTCTCATTGCGTGATGCCGGCGACGGCACTTATCAGATCATCGCCGGCGAGCGTCGTTGGCGCGCCGCAAAGATTGCGGGACTCTCCAGCGTGCCTGCCTACGTGCGCACGGTGTCGGATTCCGAAGTGACGGAGATGGCTCTTATTGAGAATATCCAGAGGGAGGATCTCAATGCGATTGAGGTGGCGTTGGCTTTCCGTAAGCTTATCGACACTTATAATCTTACGCAAGACCGTCTTTCCGAACGACTCGGGAAGAAGCGAGCCACGATAGCCAACCATCTGCGCCTGCTGAAACTGCCTGCGGAGATTCAGCTCGGTCTGCGCGACCATAAGCTGGATATGGGACACGCCAGGGCTCTACTTTCCGTGTCGGATCCCAAGCGTCAGCTAAAGCTTTACAACATGATTCTGAAGGAGGAGCTGTCGGTGCGTCGTGTCGAGGAGCTTGCGCGGAGCATGGAGGAGGAATCGCCCAATCCGCCTGCCAAGAAGGGGAGTGGCAATGATAATGGAAGATTTGAATCCTTTGCAAAGGAGATTGCCACGTATTTCCCGACTCCGGTGAAATTTGCGCGTAAGTCTGACGGGAAAGGCACCATCACCCTTAAATTCGCTTCAGACGATGAACTCCAGCAGATTATGGATCTGCTTGGGAAGATTAAGAACTGATATGACCATAGACGATAACATGCATATTGCAAAGAGGAGAATCATCGTGAGGCATCTGCTCCGCGGAATTGCGGCGTTCAGCCTCCCTGTGATGCTTTCCACGACAGCATCGGCAGCCGGGGAGATACCTCCGGATTCCACTGTCTATCTGGATGAGAAGGTGCTTGTCAGAGAGCCGTCTGACTATGCCTTGGAGGAGGCAAACGATACGGTGCAGACAGTCGTGACGGCTGATGATTCCCCCTACGGACTTGACGGGAAGAAGGAGTTCAATCCGTCGCCCACGCGTGCGGTGTGGATGTCTGCATTGTTTCCCGGTCTCGGTCAGGTCTACAACCGGCGTTACTGGAAGCTCCCCATCGTGGTGGGGGGATTTATGGGACTCGGTTATGCCACAAGCTGGAACAATAACCAGCTGACGGAGTACACACAGGCTTACCGCGACCTTATGGACAGCGATCCGGCTACCAATTCCTATATGAATTTCTTCCCCTCGACCACGAAGGAGGAGGACCTTGACAAGACCTGGCTTGCCAACACGATGAAGTCGCGGCGCGACTTCTATCGGCGTAACCGCGACTTGTGCATAATATGCTGCGTAGGTCTCTATCTCCTTTGCATGATCGATGCTTACGTTGATGCCTCTCTCGCTCATTTCGACATATCACCCGACCTGTCGATAGAATGGAGCCCGGCAATGATAGTCAATCCGTCGGACCGTAAGGTGAGCGTCGGATTGAATTGGGCATTTAATTTTTAACTACACTTGCAGATGAAAAGAAAAATATTCATAGCTGCATTTCTTGCGGCAGTCTCATTGGCAGGATTTGCCAAAGGCGGCAAAAATGCAAATGTATTTGACCTGAAGCACAACATCACAGACTCTGAGATCGTTTATCCCGAGAGTTTTGAGGCTGACACCCATAAGATGCTTGAAGGATGGTTTATGAAGAATTATACAGCCACCGACACGCGTTATGCCACGGAGAAGGATGTGGAAGTCAGCGACGAGGAGCTTACGAAGCGTCTGGCATCCCTTCCGACAGTGATAGAGATGCCCTATAATCAGATAGTGCGCAATTATATCGAACGATACACTAAGCGCGGGCGTGAGCAGGTCGCCGCTCTCCTTGGCATGAGTCTCTATTATATGCCGATATTTGAGCAGGCTCTTGAGGAGCAGGGACTTCCCCTTGAATTGAAGTATCTCCCCATCATTGAGTCGGGTCTTGACCCGAATGCTGTGTCGAAGCATGGAGCCACAGGTCTCTGGCAGATTATGCTGGGGACGGCTAAAGGTCTTGGACTGGAAGTGAACTCACTCGTGGATGAGAGAAGGGATCCCTACGTGTCGTCGGAGCGTGCGGCAGCCTATCTGAAGGATCTGTATGCCGTATATGGCGACTGGTCGCTTGCTATTGCGGCGTATAACTGCGGACCCGGTAACGTCAACAAGGCGATACGTCGCGCCGGAGCGGATGCCAAGGATCTTGACTTCTGGTCGATATATAATTATCTCTCTCCGGAGACAAGGGGATACGTGCCGATGTTTATCGCCACGAATTACGTGATGGAGTATTATCCCAAGCATAATATCTCGCCGGTATTGCCGGTGAAGCCGTTGGTGATGGATACTCTCCAGATTACCGACAGGGTTCATTTCAATCAGATATCGAAGGTGCTCAACATTCCGGTCGAGGATCTCCGGATATTGAATCCCCAGTTCAGGGCAGACGTTATACCAGGCACTCCGGAGTCGCCTTACACGTTTATCCTTCCCTCCCAGCAGATTCATGCTTATCTGATGAGTGAGGATCAGATTCATGCCTACGAATCCGACAAATATGGTCGTCGCACGACGGTTGATCCGGGTGAGGTGCCTGCCGATGCGATGCTTGCCGTGGAGGATGGGAATGCCTGGGGCAAGGATGAGGGAGAGGAAGACGTGGCGATAGCTACGGCTCAGGGTAAATCTTCTGTTGTCATACACAAGGTGGCGGCGGGAGAGAGTCTTGCCTCGATAGCCCAGCGGTATGGTGTGACCCCGGAGGAGATAAAGAGCAATAACAATCTTCGCCGTAATGCGGTCAGGGTAGGTCAGCAGTTGCGTATATCCGTAGAGACTCCGCAGGAGAGGATGGAGAATACTGTAGCAGCCGTGACGGGTAAGACTGCCTCCAAGCAGACAAAGCAGAAGCAGCAGCCGGCAAAACAGGCTAAGCCTAAGGCACAGAAGCCAACTTCCCACAAGATACGCAACGGAGAGAGTCTATCCACGATAGCGAGGAAATATGGAGTCACCGTAGATGCCATAAAGAGGGCGAACGGAATGAAATCCGATGCGCTTCGTGCCGGCAAGACTCTCGTAATCCCTCCGAAGAGTGCGACAAAGAAATCCACAAAGAAGAAATCGAAGAAGAGACGTCGTTGACAATGTTTTTTTCGGATAACCAAAAGGGCAAAGAAAGATTCTTTCCTTGCCCTTTTGGTTTTTTATCATGATATACCATGTTGTATCATGTTATATCATGGTAAAACATGGTATTCATGTATTGCCGAGGGGATCAGCAGCCGCCGCAACCGCCACCGCAGCAGCCGGATGAGTCGCTGTCGCTTCCGCAGCTTCCACATCCTCCTCCGCAACCGCCGCATCCTGTGGAGGGATTAAGCTCTTCGGGTGTTGCCTCGCGCACGTCTTCCACGACGCCTTCGTATCTTACTGTCATTCCGGCAAACGGATGGTTGAAGTCCATCTTGATTTTGTCGCCTATCTCTGTCACACGACCCTCAATACGGTAGCCTTCAGCTGTCATCATTGGCAGAGCGGCACCAACCTTCACCTCTTCGGCGAGTTTGCCATCGCGCATGAAGATTTGCGGGTCAAGGGTCAGCTCATATTCCGGACTTCTGTCGCCGAAAGCAGCTACAGGGGGTAGGGTGACATCAAATTTGTCGCCTTTGCCGAGATCCTTCAGCGTAGCCACCAATCCGGGCACGACTTCCTGGCTGACGCCATACACCATCTCGTCCGGAGCCTTTGAGGTTGCCTCAAAAAGGAGCTCTCCGTTTGCATCATTATAAAGTTTGTAGGAGTAGGTCACAAATTTACCGGGACCTACCACTTCACGTGTGTTATCACTCATATCATTAAAAATTTATTCAATTGATTATTCAGCCGGAGCGTCGTCGGCAGACGACAGACTTTCCGGATGCTTCAGTTCGTATTGCGACTGTGGCACCTCCACATTGAAATAGAAGCCTTTTGCTACTTTATCCTTCAGACGTTTTGCCGTCTCCTCCTCAGGCATTACTGAGAGGTAGTCGTATCCCGGATCAATGAATTGTGCATCAGTTGCCTCATATCCGAGGAGCTGCACCATGTCGTATTCATGCATCGGGTAAATGACGTACCAAGCGTTTTCGATATCCTCACCGGTGCCGGTGCTCTTTATCGCGCCGAGCAGATGCTCAAGCCTGTATTCCCAAATCTTTGCACTCATATCCTTACGTTTCTCCTTCAACACGTGGATGAGAAACGACATCTGACGCAGGTCGAAAGGATTATCATGGAGAGATAGCTCGGCATATTTCCTTATGGTGTCGATCTCCTCCTTTGAGTGGGTTGCCTTCATGCGCAGTTCATCCGTGATGCCGGAATAGGGGGATGTGCGGTAGGGGTCATAATCCTCCTGAAACATATACCCAAGATAGAAATATCGGTATTCCTCGTTTGTCATTGTGGTGTCGTTGCGGGTATATTTCTTCATCAGCTTGGGAAAATAGAACGGACTCCCGGGGTTAAGCGTCTCATCCTTGGTTTTATTGAGATCCGGTTTCTCCACTGTTATTTTCCGTTTGCTTGCAGCAGCGGCAGATGGCACTGACGTCTGTGCGTATGCTACGGATAAGGATAACGCAAATGCTGAGATTATGATTATATGCAGATGCTTGCAAATATTCTTTATCATTGTCTTATTTTCTAACATTAGTTTACGATAAAGGCACAGATGAGGACCTGTATCTAAAATTAGAACGTTTCTTGATTGAGAAATATTTAACGTTTAATCCTATTTTTTTCTTAATTATTGTTTTCAGAAGAATCAGATGAATCGCTATTCTCTTCTATCTGTTTGTCAGCCAAAGGGGATGCAAGAGTTGAATTTTTCTTGAGTTCCTCGGCTGTGGCAGTGTTCTTCTTCATTTCAGGATATGCCACTCTGGAATGATATATCGTGGACAGGCGGGTCTTGAAAGTGCGTTTCACCGTCTCAATGTCGCGCATAGAGATGGGAGCCTCTTTAAGCAGTCCGTCTTGTATCTGTGAGTCTATGATCCTGTCCACAAGATTGTCGATAGATGCGGGGGTATAGTCCTTCAGACTTCTGGAAGCAGCCTCCACGGCATCGGCCATCATCAGAATCGCCGTCTCTTTTGACTGCGGGTTTGGTCCGGGATACTGGAATTTAGACTTGTCGATGACCTTATCCGGATTCTCATTGACGGCGGTGGTGTAGAAATATTTAGCGAGTCCGCGTCCGTGATGCTCCCTGATGAATTCTTTTATCACCTCAGGTAATTTCGCCTTTGACGCAAGGTTCACGCCTTCCGTGACGTGGGAGATTATCTTATGCGCACTCGTCTCCGGGTCAAGACCGGCATGAGGCGTCACCCCGTGCTGGTTTTCGGTAAAGAATATAGGGCTTGTCATCTTGCCTATGTCGTGGTATAGCGCACCTGTACGCACCATGGTTGAATTTGCACCGATTGCCCTTGCAGCTTCAGAAGCAAGAGTAGATACCTGGATTGAATGTTGGAACGTGCCCGGGGCTTCTGTAGCGAGACGTTGCAGAAGCTTATTGTTGATGTCGCTAAGCTCGACGAGCGTCACAGTCGATGTGAAGCCGAAGAGCTTCTCAATCACAAGGATAAGGATATATGCGAAAGAGAGGATGACTGAGTTTATGGCGAAGGTGCCTATCATCTTGAGGGAGAACTGCGACAGATTCCCTTCCGTGATAAGGCAGATTGTGAAGTAAGTAGCTACGTATGAGATGAAGGATAACACCGCAGTGCGCAGCAGCTGCGACCTGCGGCTCAGTTGACGCAGGCTGAAAGTGGCGGCGAGACCCACTACAAACTCCATGAAAATGAACTGGAACTGATAAGTGGCAACAAGAGCCGATATCAGCACGGTTGTCAGCAGTGAGAATATGGCGGTGCGGGAATCGAAGAATACGAGTATTATCACGGGAACGGCCGCAAATGGGATGAGATATATGCCATTCGTGAAATATTCACACATCAAGATAGCGAAAAGGATGAATAGGGTGGTGAACGACATCAGGAACGACATCTTACGGATATTCCCGAAGAATCTTGATCTGTACAGGCTTAAGAATATGTAGAGGATGCTTATAATCAGGATTATATACATGGCTTGCCCGATTATGAAGTAGGTGTGGTTGGTCTCTGACTGCCTCGACACCATCATCTCTTGATAAGTGTTGAGATTCGTAAAGATCTGTCGGTTGATAATTTCGCCTCTGTCTACGATTCTCTGTCCCTTTTTGATTATGCCCATCGCGCCGGTCACGTTGAGATATTCCTGGCTACGGTATTTGTAGTCGGTCAAGGAGTCGATTACAATGTTGGCATTCAGGCATAGGTTTATGGCCTTCTGTATGTCGCTGTTAAGATGTCCTTCTGCATTTGAGTGGGAATGATATATGGAATCAATCATTGCGTAAGCCTTTGCCGGCGACAGCATATCTGAGGCATCGATGCTTACCACAGTCTTCTTGTCGTTTTCATTTACCACGAGCCGGAGTCGCTTGTCATTCCTTGCTTCAAGTCCGGCGTATACCCTTGAATCGAGAAGCCCATTATCGTAGACCTTGTTCATCAGCTTCAGGAGCGATTGCGTCTGTTGCGGATTGGCGTTATGCGAGAGAAGTTGGGTGAATTTATCGATATTCTCCTTCTTGATGTCGTCATTCCTCTTAACAAAAGGTATGAACACCTTGTCGATGCTGTCGCGCATGGCACGCGCAGATACGGAATCACGAAGGATAGGCATGTCGAAATCAGCGGTGAGCAATGGATATTTCCAAGGCTGGTTCAGCTCATAAGAGAAACTTTGATGGTCGGTGCGAGGGAGGGTTATGACGATTGCAATCACAGAGATAATTGCGATTCCAAACCGTATGAGATTTAATCGAGAGAAAATATTACTCCACATGATTTAAAAGAATTAGCGTTAAGAAATGCGATGGGCGAACTTGACGCCCTTTATATGTTTCAGGGCGTCACATATTGCGCCCACCGTTTCTGCCGTGTCGATGAGCACGGTCAAGTCGCAGTGGAACACCTCCTGTTTTGCCGCGATGTTGAGGCTCCTGATGTTGATGTTCATTTTCGTAGATATAGTGGCGGTGATCTCTTCGAGAATGCCATGCCGGTCGATGCCATCGATGCTTATCACGGCAGAGAAACGTTTTGCTATCCCTCCCCAGCTTGTTGCGACCAGTCTTGATCCGTATGCGCTTTTCAGCCTCATTGCCACCGGACAATCAATCTTATGCACCACCACGTTCTCATCCTCATCTACAAACCCAAACACATCGTCGCCGGGAATAGGTGAGCAGCAAGACTCCAACCGATAATTCGGAGTGGAGTCGTCGGGACGAAGAGTGTATACCTCCTTACGGTTCACCGGATGTTTCATCTGGTTGTCGCCATCCTTCTTTGAGGAGAATGGATTCCGGAGCAGCTTCTTCATGAGCGACTTGCGGGTTGAGATGAGGTCTTTCAATTCTTTATGAGAGATGTTGATCTCATCATTAGCCAGCATCATATAAAGGTCGTCGCGGCTTTGCAGATGATGATTTCCAAGAATCTTTGTGATTATCTGATTGGAAGACTGTATATTCTCTTTGGCGAGACACTCCTCAAAAATCCGTTTCCCCTTCTCGAGAAGCACCTTACGGTCCTTACGCAGTATTGAGCGGAGGCGGTTTTTAGCCTTTGCGGAATTACAGAATTCAATCCATTCGGGTTGTGGATATTGGGAATCGGAGGTGATTATCTCCACCTGGTCGCCACTGTCAAGCTTGTGTGACAACGGCACGAGCTTATGGCTTATTTTTCCGGCGAGACAATGGGTGCCCACCTGGGAGTGTATGGAGAATGCCATGTCGAGCACAGTCGATCCGGCAGGGAGAGTTATGAGGTCGCCTTTAGGCGTGAACACGTATATTTCCGAAGCAAAGAGGTTCAGCTTTATTGTGTCGAGGAAATCAATGGCGTTGGGTTCGGGATTTGCGAGAATATCCTTCACGGTGTTCATCCATGAATCAAGTTCGCTGTCGTCTTCCTGCACTCCGGTCTTGTATTTCCAATGTGCGGCATATCCGAGTTCGGCAATCTCATCCATTTTCCTGGAACGTATCTGCACCTCAATCCATTTCCCCTCCGGTCCCATTGCCGTGAGGTGAAGCGCACGGTATCCGTTGGCTTTCGGGATGCTTGTCCAGTCGCGTAGTCGGTCGGGATGCACACGATGTCCGTCGGTGAAGAATGTATATATCTGCCAGCAGCGAATCTTCTCCAGGGCATCGTCGTCATTCTCAAAAATCACCCTTACAGCATATATGTCGTAGATCTCCTCAAAAGGGATCTTCTTGGTCTGCATCTTGTTGAATATGGAGTATGCGCTCTTCACACGAGCCTTGATCTCATACTTGAATCCGGCATCATCAAGCATCTTCCTTACGGGCCTGACGAATTCCTCCACAATCTTTTCACGATGATCGGCTGTCTCGCTCAGCTTCTCCATAATCTCGGCATATTGCGTGGGGTGCTCATATTTGAAGGCGAGATCCTCCAGCTCAAGTTTTATCTTGAATAGACCGAGACGGTGAGCGAGTGGCGCATAGATATACAGGGTCTCTCCGGCAATTTTATATTGCTTTTCCGGTCTCATTGCCCCGAGAGTCCTCATGTTGTGAAGTCTGTCCGCCATTTTAATTAGAATCACCCGGATGTCAGACGACATTGAGAGCAGTAGCTTACGGAAATTCTCAGCCTGAATGGATGCCTTGTCGCCGAATATACCACCGGAAATCTTAGTCAGACCCTCCACGATGTCTGCGACTTTCGTGCCGAAATCCGCTTCAATATCTTCTCTCGTGAACTCCGTGTCTTCAATCACGTCGTGCAGCAGTGCGGCGCAAATCGAGGTTGATCCGAGTCCGAGCTCGGAAATGACGATTTTCGCGACGGCGATCGGGTGCAGAATGTATGGCTCACCGCTTCTCCGACGTATGCCTTTATGGGCATTTTTCGCGAAGCGGTATGCACGCTCGATAATTTCCACTTTTTTCCGATGGTTGCTTGCGAGATAAGCCTCGAGCACCTCATGAAAAGCATTTTCGACCATCTGGTCTTCTTCTTCCGGAGTCTGAGAGAGATATTTAGTCATGATAAACTTATCAAAAAAAGAGGTGTGACAGAAAAAATGTAAAGTACACTACAAAATTAATAAAAAACAGAATACAAACAAAAAAACCGCTCACCTCACGGTGACCGGTTTTTCCCTGCGTCAGACTCCAAAGACTCCGAGATTAATGCGGGAGAGAATCCAGGGAGCCTTTTGGCTTCCGTATCTTCGGCAGATGATAGAAATTACTAATGTATATAACCCAAAATTTAGACAATTATGTTTGTAGTATAAAAAGACCAAGGTATTGAAAAAACATATCTAAGTCATGAAAAAAAGTTTTCTGTGATTCCGCTCACGGCATATTCGACATTGTTAGTATTGCCGATATTGGAATCGGAATAGTAGGAGTCAGGGGTGTTGAAAGCCCCGGCATTGTCATGATGAAAATGGTAAAACATGGTTGTTGCTGTTTTTATGAATAATAGTAAAAAAGGATGGTAGAATGGTCAGATGTCGGTGTCGTTTTCTCCGGCTTGAGCCTTATAGGGTCATAAAGGCTTTGGACGATTGCCGACAAATCATGTTATGGATATGGGAGAGTTTTAATCTCCCTTTTTCTGATATAGAAACGAGGGTAATAGTCTAAATATTAGTATATGAAAGTTAAAAAAGGGGGATATAAGTGTTAAAAAAATACCGTCCGGTCCAAATGATGGTCGGGACGGTATGTGGGATAAATAGTAGTCTTAGACACTCTTTTCAGCTGTACGGTCAGAGCAGGTGTGGGAAGTTCGCCATAGAAATAGCGGCACATGCCGCCTCTGCGCCCTTGTTGCCAAGTACTCCTCCGGCGCGGTCGAGAGCCTGCTGTAGGTTGTCGACAGTAAGGACTCCGAAAATCACGGGGGCTTTCCCCTTGGCGTTCAGTTCGGCGGTGCCTTGCGCCGCAATCTGGCATACATAGTCGAAATGTGGTGTGTCTCCACGGATCACGCATCCGATAACGATGACCGCAGCAGTAGGCATTCCGTTCTTCACGGAGTCGATTGCCACGGCTGCAGCGTTGACGAGCTCTACAGTGCCCGGCACTGATAGGCAGACTATATTTTCCGGTTTCACCCCGGCTTTTTCAAGCACGTCGGTGGCTCCGTCGCGCAGTGCGTAGGTCACTTTAGGATTCCAGTCAGCCGTGATTATGATAAAACGTCCGTCGGCTTGCGGCATCAGTTGCGGCACCTGTAGGGCGGTGCCGTTTGTGTTCAGTATTGTTGACATAATGCTGCTGTTGAGGTTATTCGCATTTTTCCTGTTCCTGAGTCTCGCTCTTGTCCGTGCCCTTATTCTCAGCAGTTTCACTCTTGCTGAATTTCTTCAATTTAGCCTTTGCTGATACGGTCAGCTGATGGAAGAAATTCTTCCATTTAGGCTCATTGTCGGGTTCGGATTCTATGAGCGATTTAAGAGAAAGTATGTCTCTCTCCAGTTCGAGGGTCTCAAGGGCGATAGCATGAGGCAGGATTGCATTGAGGAGCCGTAGCGCACGCGGTCTCATCTGCTTAATCCTCATCATTATTTCCGCCATCTCTATAGTCAGCTTAATCTCCTTCCGTGTCACTCTTCCGGTGCGTTTCTTAGAGAATTTTATTGCCTCGGAATAGAATTTGAGAGCCCCTTTCAGGTCGCCGGTTGAAGCGAGAAGCTGAGCCACGTTGCTAAGCGAGTCAACGAGCCTGTCAGTGGCGGCAGCTACCCCGGAATTTACCTTTTCATAAAGAGCGGCAGCATTTATCTGCTGTTTGACGAGAAGGTCAAGAGCCTTTTTTCTTGATCTCAGGATTCTTGTGGATAGCTCCATGGCGAGGATATGCAGCTTGCCGAAACGCTCCTCATCATTTTTCACGAGCGAGTCAAGCACTTTAAACAGGGTGTCGAGTTCCTTTTCACTCTGTTTGTAATCCTTCAGCTGGAAATGAATCTCGGCGAGGTCGAAAATCACGGCTACGAGCAGGGCACGGAATTCCGTGTTGTTGAAGTCGGGAAATTCCCTCATTACCCTTAAACCTTCGATAGATTTCTGGAGGGCATCCATCACTCTCTCGTCCGCCATAAGCTTTCCGGCTTCGGCGCGACAATCGTTCACTTCCTTAAGAATCCTTAATTCCTCGGATTGCTTCGGGAAGTTGTCAAACTTCAGGGGTATCTCAATTTGTGTCATATTGTGATATTGTTATTAGCAGATTTAGAGGCTTCCTTCGATTTATGTCCGAGGTAGCCGCCATGATGCCGTTTTGCATAGTCGGCAGCTGTGAATCCGATAGCCTCCATTGTTGCGACTACGAGAAGGTCGCCTATCACGGTCATCATCGTTGTGGAGGTGGTTGGAGTCAGTCCCAACGGACACACTTCCGGTGCCGCCCCGGTGAACAAAGCGAGGTCGGCGGCATGAGCGAGAGGGGAGTCAGGGTCGCCGGTTATGACAATAAACGGGATATCGGCATAGAGGGCTTTCGCGAGTTCGACAAGCTCAAGTATTTCCCGAGTCTTTCCGGAGTTGCTGAGAAGCAGCAGCACGTCGTTGCTCTGGAGGATACCGAGGTCGCCGTGTTGAGCTTCAGAAGGATGAAGGAATACGGCGGGAGTTCCGGTCGAACAGAAAGTCGTGGCGATATTCATTGCTATTTGCCCGGCTTTCCCCATACCAGAAGTAACGAGTTTACCCCCCTGTCGGTTCACTTTTTCCACTATAAGATTCACCGCATTGGAATAATTCTCGGAAATCGGGATTTCGCTGATGGCTTTCGCCTCGGCATCCAGTATTGACTTCAACCTGTCAGATATTTGCTCGTTTTTGGTCATGATAATAATAGATATATGAAATATTGCGGCTCACTTACATCATCTTTCTCTTGATCAGGTCTTTCTGTTCAAAGTCGCAGAGCATCCGTTTCCAGACTTCCGGCATCTCGCTGGCTTTCTGGGTCTCCGGATTGAAGCTAACCATTATGGTCTCGCAGAAAGATTTGGGTTCAAGAGTGTTTTTCTCCCGTATCATCTGAATTAGTTTAAAGCTTTTTTCAGATATTGAGGAGCATGCAGTGAGCACTTCAATCTCCTCCCCAAAGAAAATTGGGGCGATATATGCGCAGTTTACGTTTGCGACAACGATGTCGACATGCTTCCAGTCCATTTTCTCCCCTCTGACGGCAGCGAAATAGTCAGCCTTAGCAGTGTCGTAGAGAGTGAAATAGACAGTATTGTTCATGTGCCCGAGCACGTCCACGTCGTTAAACCGTATTTGCATCGGCGCAGAGTGGCGGAATAAATCGGGATTTGGTATGAGTTCTGGATTCATGAGATGAAACGTATTTCAGATATTGAATTTTTACCGATCATGCTGTTCAGAGCGTTCCGGATAGCCGAGCGGTTCATGGAGAGTTCATGCCTGAGCGACGCGTTAGGCACCCCGACAGTCATCACACCATCGTATACGGTGGGACGTCGGCAGGCTGCGGCGTTCTCCATCCCGATTACTGCGGGCCATAGGTTTATCGCCTTCATCTCGTCGAGCCTGTCCTGCATGCAGTTCTCCTGGAATGCGATTCTAAGCACGTCGCCAATACTTTGAGATTCCTTTCTTTCCATGTCATTTTATGTTGATGGGAGAGAATGCCCCGTCTTTTACGTTCAACATTGCGCACGGACCCTCCACTCCGGCAAGTATGTCATCGAGATGCTTGCGGTTGGTGTCAGTGATGAAAATCTGTCCGAAAGTGGAATTGCCGGTCACTTCGTGCATAATGTTCTCCACCCGGTGAGAATCGAGCTTGTCGAAAATGTCATCGAGCAGCAGGAGAGGGGTAGAGGCACTCGCCTCCTTCAGGAAGTCGAATATGGCGAGACGCAATGCGATTGCGAAGGTCTTTACCTGCCCCTGGCTTCCGAGTTTCCGGAGACTGTAGCCGTCGAGGCGCGTGTCGATGTCGTCACGATGTATGCCGGCGGAAGTGTATCCCAATATGGCGTCCTTCTGTCGTCGTTCCTCCAGAAGTTCAGCCATTGATTTCCCCTTCAGCTGGCTTGCGTAAGCGATTTCCACGCGCTCCCTCTGCCCGGATAGTCGGGCATAGCAATCCTCCACCTTCGGCGCGATTGTGGTGATCCATTTCTCCCTTGTGGCGAAAATGACGGCAGCGGCATCAATTATCCCCGCCTCCACCGATTCAAACAGCAAAGCGTCGCGCACTCCGGCTCTCAGCATACGGTTTCTGCTTTCAAGCGAACGGTTGTAGCGTATCAGCTGTGCGAGATATTCCGCATCCGCCTGAGATATGACCATATCCATCAGTTTCCTTCTCTCCTCTGCGGCACCGCTTATGAGCATCGAATCGCCGGGAGTGACCGTCACGATCGGATAACGTCCGATATGCTCGGAGAATCTACGATACTCCTTGCCATTTCGCTTCAGGCTTTTCCCTTTCCCCTTAGTGATTCCGCAGGCTATTGTGTCGGCATTGCCGGAGTCAGAGGCGAAGTTCCCCTTCACGATCAGCATCTCCTCACCATGCCGGATCAGGGCATTGTCGGGCATGGGATTCATGGGGCGTGCCATACATAGGAAGTGTATCGCCTCGAGCAGATTGCTCTTCCCCATGCCGTTCATTCCGAGCAGGCAGTTCACACCGTTGGAAAATTCCAGGGTGGCGGAGGCTATATTCTTGAAATTAAGGATGTCGATACTGTTTAGAATCACGTCGGGATTGGATGGGATTAAATAAGGTTATTAGCTATGTTCCTGCAAGATGATTGCCTCACGGTGCGAGGGCGTCAATCATCCTCCTTTACACCGAAGGCGAGGTCGCCGGCATCGCCGAGTCCGGGTATGATATAGCTGTGATGGTTTATCTCCGGGTCGATGGCACCTGTCCATATCGTAGTGATGCCCGACGGGAATGTGTTGCAGATATATTCTATCGCCTGTCGGGATGATATTGCGGAGACCACGTGCACCCTTGCCGGCGTCCCCTTTTTCAGAAGAGCCTTATATCCCAGCTCCATAGAACTCCCCGTAGCAAGCATCGGATCGATTAGAATCAGAGTCTTGCCGTCGAGATTCGGGGAAGCCATGTATTCGACAAGCACCTCAAACTTATCGCTGCATTTCTCCTTGTAGCGTCGGTAGGCACTGACGAATGCATTTTCCGCATTATCGAAGAAATTCAGAAACCCTTGATGGAAAGGCAACCCGGCACGCAGGATTGTGGCGAGCACAATTTTGTCGGCAGGCTCATGACACATCGTAAACCCGAGAGGGGTCTGCACTTTCTCCTGCACATAATTAAGACGTTTGGAGATTTCGTATGCCATGATTTCACCTATTCTATGAAGGTTCAGGCGAAAACGCATAGAGTCCTTCTGTATTGAGATGTCGCGCAATTCGCGCATGTATCGGCTCACGAGACTTGGAGTCGTAGCAAAGTTGATAATTTCTATGTCGTTCATATCCTCGATGTTTATAGGGGCGGAATCGGGGGAGTCATGTGGTGGAAGTCCCGTTGAGACCGCAAAGGTTTACTTATGCAAATATAACCATTATTTATGGTGTTTTGTCGCATCGGCGGATACTTTTTTTTATAAGTTGCGTAAAAACCGGTTATTTTTGCATTTATTCCATTAATTGCGTAGCGATTTCATCACTTCAAGACGGTCGGCATCAAGCTGCTTGCGCAGCGCGTCGATTGATTTGAAGGCGATTTCGTCTCTCAATCGGGAATAGAACGTGAGAGTCACAGATTTCCCGTAAAGGTCGCCATTCCAGTCGATGATGTGGGCTTCTACGGTCTTCTCGTTTCCACGTCTTATAGTGGGTCTGACCCCTATGTTGACCATTGCATCCCTTTTCTTCCCGTCGGGGAGAGTGATCTTTACGGCATATACCCCGTTGGCAGGCACCACGATACCCGGTGAGGGCATTATGTTGGCGGTGGGATATCCGATAGTGCGCCCCAGCCTGTTGCCAGCCACTACGATGCCTGATAAAGAGAAATGTCGTCCGAGCATATCGTTTGCCTCCTTGATTTCACCGTTTGCTATAGCCTTCCTGATGGCGGAGCTGCTGATGCCCGGCACGAAGGGAGCCTCTATCACTTCTATGCCCAATCTCTCGCCGAGTCGCTTGTAGTCGGATATGGAGTAGGCTATTCCGTCGCATCCGAAAGTGGTGTCATATCCTACCACGAGCATCCTGACGTCATGCTCCCTCTTCAGGCGCAGCATCCAATCCTCGGCAGAAGTGGCACGAAGCTCCTCATCAAACGGAATCACGATCGGCAATACTCCGGATCGTAGAATAAGCTCCTCTTTCTTTGGTATTGACGTGATCGCTTTGGGTGCCCGCTGAGGGTCGATTAGCGCGAGAGGATGGCGGTCAAACGTAATTGCGATTGGCGTAAGCCCCCGGTTGTCAGCCTCCTCCTTGAGCTTGTGGAGCACTGCGATATGTCCGAGATGGACACCGTCGAAAGTGCCGATGACGGCGGCCTTGTCACTCATTTCGCGGGTCCTTTCTCCAGCAGATATTCACACACTGATTTAAACGAGTCGTTCCCCTCCTTCTTTATCTGCCGGGCATTCAGTCCGACCGACATGGCAGCCTTGCAGTTTGCCTCCGAATCATCAAGCATGATTGTCTGCGAAGGCACCAGCCCGTATCTTTTTATGAGGTTGAGGAATATCTGTGGATCTGGTTTGCATGTGCGTTCCTGGAATGAGACTACGATACCGTCAAAATAGTCGTTGACGGTGGCACCCTCCTGTCGGAATTTCTCCTCAATCCAATGGTTATACATCAGGGGATTTGTATTTGACAACACAAAGACCCGGAATCCTCTTTCGCGGAGTTCGCGTATGGTTGCGAGCCGTTCGGCGGGTAGATCAACGAGGAATTTTTCAAAAGCGTCACGAATGTCGGTGGCAGAGGTGCCCGGTCGGCACATCGGCATCAACGTGTCAAACAATTGAGAGGTGGTGATCTCGCCGGTCTCAAGTTTTAGGAAAGGACCTTTCTGTTCATACTCACCGAGGAGTCGAGCCGTGTCCGTTATGCCGAGATCGGAAAGAGCTTTGACGGCACGGCTGCGGTCAAGATCAATGACTACGCCTCCGAGGTCAAAAATTATGTTCTTTATTGATTCCATACTACATGAAATTGAAAACCAAAGGAGAATAGAAGATAAATATTTGCAAAATTACGGAATTTTTTTGTCACTTCCCCGACAAAATGCTAACTTTGTGAAAAAAGAGGACCGTATGTCTTGCAAAGTCGGAGGCAATATACTGACGTAAGACGTGGATCTACGGATGATTACGAACTGACGGCCCGTAGCCGGAAGCCGAAAAATATCCCGAATATTGAAATTTTATATTTATAAAAGATATGGAAGCAAACGAACAGAGAGCAATAGGTATCCTGACGTCCGGAGGAGATGCGCCGGGCATGAACGCCGCAATCAGGGCGGTGACGCGTGCAGCAATTTTTGCAGGCTTCAAGGTGTTTGGAATAATGCGAGGCTACAAGGGTTTGATTACTGATGAGATAGAGGAATTTTCCACCCAGAACGTATCCAATATCATACAGCGCGGCGGCACTATACTGAAGACGGCGCGTTGCAAGGAGTTTCAGACCAAGGAGGGGCGTCAGTGTGCCTACGACGTGCTTCAGCGTCATGGCATAAGTGCGCTCGTGGTCATCGGTGGCGATGGATCGCTGACCGGTGCTCGTATATTTGCAAATGAATTCCAGTTCCAGATCATAGGTCTTCCGGGCACTATCGACAACGACCTTTACGGCACGGATTCCACCATTGGCTATGACACTGCGCTCAACACCATCATGGATTGCGTCGATAAGATCCGCGACACTGCCACTTCTCATGAGCGTCTTTTCTTTATAGAGGTGATGGGACGCGATGCCGGATTCCTTGCCCTTAACGGTGCGATCGCATCGGGTGCGGAGGCCGCCATCATTCCGGAGGTTGCCACTCAGGAGGATCAGCTTGACGAGCTGATTGCAAACGGATTCCGTAAGTCGAAGAACTCATCGATCGTGCTTGTGGCTGAATCACCGTCCACGGGTGGCGCGATGGGACTTGCAGAGCGCGTGAAGAAAGAATATCCCAACTATGACGTGCGTGTGTCTATCCTCGGTCACTTGCAGCGTGGCGGTTCACCGACAGCCTACGACCGTATCCTTGCCTCACGTATGGGTGCGGCTGCGGTCGATGCGCTTCTTGACGACCAGCGCAACGTGATGATCGGTATCAAGAACGATGAGATTGTCTACGTGCCGTTCACGAAAGCGATCAAGAACGACAAACCCATCAACAGGGAGCTGATGTCTACACTCCGTCGTCTCTCGATCTAATCGAAGCCACCACAGAGTGTTTTAAATAACTGAAAAGAACGCGGAGGACACGGAGTTTTTATTATTACTTTGTGTTCTCCGCGCTCTTTGTGGTGCAGTAAATCGGATTTATACGATTAACCACGGGATAGCTGGGACTACTATGACTACTAAGACGGCTGGGACTACTGGGACAGCCTAATGGATCCAGGATGTCGCGGCATTGTGCGCATGATGTTACGGCATGATGTGCATGATGTAAAAAAAGGCGAATCCTCACGGATGCGCCTTTGTAAGTCGTTATGTGCAATAATTGAATTGATGTCGTAAGTGGGCGAAGATGGATTCGAACCACCGAAGGCATAAGCCAGCAGATTTACAGTCTGCCCCATTTGGCCACTCTGGTATTCGCCCAGCTTATCAGCGGAGCGGAAGCCGTTCCGCTGATTTGCGTTGCAAAGTTATAAATAATTTTTTAACCGTGCAAATATTTTTTTGAAATAAAATTTTCAATTATTCCAAGTTGTTGATTCTTAGACTAATTTTGCTGACGCCTCTTTTATTCTGCGCATAGCCTCGCGGATGTTGTCGTCGGATGTTGCGTAGCTCAGGCGCATGTAGCCCGGAGCACAGAATGCCTCACCATCGACACATGCCACGTGTGCCTCTTCGAGAAGGTACATCACATAGTCACCGCTGCATTTGATCTCACGGTCGCCGTATTTCTTGCCGATGAATGATGACACTTCAGGGAAGAGGTAGAAGGCACCCTGCGGCACGTTGGTAATCCATCCCGGAATCTCTTTCGCAAGTTTCACGATGAGGTCGCGGCGGCGTTCAAATGCCTTGCGCATGGTCTCAACACATTCGAGCGAACCATTGTAGGCAGCCTCGGCAGCTTTCTGCGCGATGGATGACGCGCCGGAGGTGTACTGTCCCTGAAGTTTGGTGACAGCCTTCGCAATCGGGAGCGGACCAGCCATGTAGCCGATACGCCAGCCTGTCATGGCGTATGCCTTCGACACACCGTTGACAATCACGACCCTGGCGCGCACAGACTCAAACTCGGAGATGCTGTGCACCTCGCCGGTGAAGTTGATGTGCTCATATATCTCGTCGGCGAGAATGATCACGTCGGGATATTTGGCAAGCACCTCGGCGAGACCCTTCAGTTCCTCGTAGCTGTAGATGCTGCCGGTAGGGTTAGAAGGGGAGTTGAGCATAATCATCCTTGTCTTGGGAGTGATAGCCTTCTCAAGCTGTTCGGGAGTGATCTTGAAATCGCTTTCCACACCGGCATACACCTGCACGGTTACGCCCTCGGCAAGTTTCACCATCTCCACATAGCTTACCCACGCCGGCACGGGTATAATCACCTCGTCGCCCGGATTGATGCAGGCGAGCAGCACGTTGCAAAGCTCCTGCTTCGCACCGTTTCCGACCACTATCTGTTCGGGAGCGAACTCAATTTTATTTTCACGCAGAAGTTTCCCTGCAATAGCCTTCCTTAGCGAGAGATAGCCCGGCACGGGAGTATAGCGGGAAAAATTATCGTCAATGGCTTTTTTAGCCGCCTCCTTGATGAAGTCGGGAGTGTCGAAATCCGGCTCACCGACCGACATGTTGATAACGTCCACACCTGCAGCCTTTAGTTCTGCGCTTTTCTGCGACATGGCGAGTGTGGCTGATGGAGCCAAAGCTTGGATACGTTGAGAAATCTGCATCATTCTTTAGTTATTGATTAATACTGTGATGATTGGGATAGTTGACCACCACCCTGGCATCTGTAATTTTCGCGAAGTTACATATTAAAATTGAAGCAACAAAGAAAATAATTGATGAAAGATAAAAATTTTTCCGTATATTTGCCATTCTATTATCCGTCAGACGTTGTTTAATTTGTTAAAAAGATATTGTGGGAATTGTGATAAGACCCTTTTTTATGATAAGGAGTGTGAAAAATAGGCGATTCCCTTTACAATGTCTTTACAATTTGAAAAAATATAATAAAAAATATATGAAAAGAGGAATTTTTGCGACACTGACCTCCCGCGTGGTGATGGTCTGCATGCTGGCGATGATGTTGCCGGTGTTTAATTCATGTAATAAGGAGTCGGCAGATGCCGGCGACCTGTTATCGACGGTGCCTTCGTCAGCCGGATTGGTTGTAGGAGTCAACGTCAAGTCTGTCCTTGAGAAGTCGGGCTGCAAGGTAGATGGGAGCGACATCACTCCCGGTCAGGAGGTATCGGCGTGGATCGACCGTCAGAAGGACGTGAAGGATTCAGCGCGCCGCGCACTGAAACTCTTTCTCGACGGAGAGAGCGGTATCGACCCTACGGCTGCGATCTATTTCACAGATGCCTACAACAGCTATCTGACGGCAGGTATAGCCGACACCGGAAAGTTTGAGTCGTTTATCGTCGACCAGACCGGAATGAACCTGGAGGATGCGGAGAACGGTGTCCGCACCTGTGGCAATATAGCGATAAAGGATGCGCAGGTGTGGATATGCGTGTCGTCAAACAATACGATAGATGCCAAGGCAGTCGCCAATTATGCCACACTCGGTGACAACCAGAGCTTCATGCAGAACGGTTTCTCACACAATATAGCCACCATGACCTCCGACATAGTGGGTTGGGGTGATATAAAGGCGATAGCGAAGCAGGGTCTTCCTATAGGGGATTTTTCCACAATGAATCTTGTTGCCGGAATGCTTTTTGAGAATGCGTCTGCCATATCGTTCAATCTTGATTTTGATAAGGGTAAGTGCGGCGGCTCGCTTACGGTCATGAATCTTGATGGAGAGCCAGCCAAATATCTCCTCCCGTCGTCGAAGATAGACCTCACCACGGTGAAGAGCGTCGGAGCGAACGCGCAGTTTGTGGCAGCAATGACCATCACCAAGGATTTCACCAAGAAGATAGAGAAGATCGGCTCATCGTTAGGCGGAAATATGTTCGGCTCGTTTATAGATGCGCTGAAGCCGATAGACGGCACTGTCGCCGTGGCGTGTGGCGATCTTAAGAATCCGGAATCGTCGCTCTGTGGCGTTGTGACCACCGACGGAGAGGCATCGCGCGATTTCATGTCGATGCTTTCGGGCTTTGGAGAGACCAAGAAAGACGGTAAATTGGTGAGAGTGACGAAAGGGACTGTATCGGGTCCGCTCGACGTGGCGAAGGCTGCGGATATGCTTAAGGGTTCGATCTTCGGAGTGGTGATGAATATGCAGAATGCAGAGGTCGGCGCGGGTTCAGTGCTCAAGACCATGGCGTTCAGGCTTGTTCCCTCCGGCAAGGGATTGAAATGCGACATCACACTTGAGAGCGTAGATGATTCGAAGAATATGTTGCTGTCTCTGATAGAGCAGGATGCGAAATGATGACGCGGCTTGATACGATTGAATTAGAGGGGATGCTTCCGAGGGTGTTTGTCTCGGAAAGCATCCCCGCTTCCGATGTATGGCGTGGCAAGGTGGTATTCCGGAGAGGCGACCGTTATCTTGTGGAGGCAGCCAGCGGCGGAGGTAAATCCTCGATGTGTGCATATATATATGGTTTGCGTGATGACTATGAGGGTGAGCTTAGGTTCAACGGCAAGGACGTGCGCGGATTCGGCATATCCGAGTGGCAATCTCTCCGCAGGGAGCATATTGCATATCTTCCACAGGAGCTGTCGTTGTTTCCGGAGCTGACGGCACTCCAGAACATAGAGCTGAAGAGCACCCTGACCGGAGGCGTCCGTCGTGAGAGGATAGAGGAGTGGCTTCATGAGCTTGGGATCGACTCGCGCCGGAATTATCCTGTGGGGTGTATGTCGATTGGTCAGCAGCAGCGCGTCGGCATAATCCGGGCGATATGCCAGCCCTTCGACTTTATCCTGCTTGATGAGCCTGTGAGCCATCTCGATGAGGAGAATAATAGGAAGGCGGCAGAAATCATCATGGCGGAGGCGCAGCGGCAGGGTGCCGGAATAATATCGACTTCGGTGGGGAATCCGCTTCTGCTTGCCGAGCCGGAGAGACTGAAATTATAATTTTAATGAAATTGTAATTTTAACTATGAGACTTATTGATCGATTATTACGTAAGAATATGTCGGTGGCTCGTATCGCCGGATTCGTGCTTTCCAACGTCATCGGATTATGGATAGTGGCAGGTGGGGTGCAGTTTTATGAGGATGCACGGACGCTTTGGTCGGCTGATGACAGCTTTATAAAGACGGATTATCTCGTGGTCAACAAGCGTGTCACGTCGGCAAACCTGTGGCAGGATTCTGATTCCGATTTCACCACGGCTGAGATAGCTGATATAGAGAAGCAGCCTTGGGTGAGGTCGGTCGGCGAGTTCCTGTCGACAGATTATAAGGTGCAGGCATCGGTTGAGCAGGGTGGACGAGGGATGTCGACCATGCTCTTCTTTGAGTCGATACCTGATGAGTTTGTCGATGTTAAGGGTAGCGGCTGGCAATTCCGGGAGGGAGACAGGGAGGTGCCCATAATCATATCCAAGGATTACCTGACGCTCTATAATTTCGGATTCGCCACGTCGGCAGGTCTGCCCCAGATGTCGGAAAACATAATGTCGGGCATACCGTTGACGCTGACCCTCACGTCGGACGACGGTATGCGGCAGCAACGAATGACGGGCAGGGTGGTCGGTTTCTCCAACCGGCTGAATACCATCCTCGTGCCCGACACGTTCATGCGGTGGAGCAACAGAGTGCTTGGCGATAGTCGTAAGAGCACCCGTCCCTCCCGTCTGATAATCGACGTCAGCAGCCCCGGAGATGTAGCGATAAAGGATTATCTGGAGAGCCATGACCTTGAAGTGGCGGGCGACAAGAGCGGTTCGTCAGCCTCATATCTGCTGAAGGTGGTTTCAGGAATTGTGGTGGGAGTCGGCAGTGTCATCACGTTGCTGTCCTTCTTCATATTGATGCTCTCCATGTCGTTGCTCATGGAGAAAAACCGCGATAAGCTCCATTCGCTGCTGATGCTCGGTTTCCCGCTCCGTGATGTGGGTAGGCCATACGAAAGGATAGTAGTGGTCTCCTCGTTGATCTCCTGCATGATTGCAATCGGCGGTATATTTCTCTTGCGCGCCAGTTATGTAGCTCCGCTCGAGGGTCTTGGCGCGGATTGCGGCGACTGGTGGAGCGGCGTGCTTACGGCAGTGGCACTCACTGTTGTCATTATGATTTTTAACGTGATTGCGGTGCGCCGGAAGGTGCGGTCGTCATGGCGTTGAAACTCTATATCAGGCATTTTGTATATTCAGCCCCGACACGAATAAGTCGGGGTTGAATTGTTAAAAAGGGGAATGGGTTGAACAAATCAGAGCGCAGATTGGTTGCTAATACGAATCTGAATAACAAAATTTAATAATTAACAATGTTAATTTAGAATGTTAATATTGTTAATTTTTAGAAGTCCTATATGTCTTCCGCAGCTATCATGTAGACCGCATATACCGATAAGATTCTTTGTATGTCAAGAATCAGTCGTTAAGACTGAAACCCATATTAATAATCCCTTAATTTTACTCTTGCATGAAGAACACATGTATTCATCTTGACAGGAAATGGCTTATGGCTATATGCTTACTGATTGGCCTTGCATTTCCGGGCTTCGCGCAGAAAATCACCGTACATGGCTACGTGGACGATGAGACAGGCGAACCCTTGATCGGTGCCACCATAATGGAGAAGGGCACAACGAATGGTACGGCGACAGACATCGACGGCAACTTCACGCTTAGTGTTGAGCCGAAAGCGACTCTCGTCGTGAGCTATGTGGGTTATGACCCGTTGGAGGTGCCGGTCGACGGTAAGACCGAGCTTAAAATCACCATGAAGGAGAATGCCACTATGCTTGCGGAGACAGTCGTGATCGGCTATGGCACCGTCAAGAAGACGGATGCCACAGGCTCGGTATCCGTTGTCAAGCCGAGCGAGATAGAGGCAGGTCTTGCGACTTCCGCACAGGATCTTCTCGTGGGTGCATCTCCGGGCGTGGTGGTGACCACCAACGGCGGTAGTCCTCAGGGAGATGCGTCAATCCTTATCCGAGGCGGAGCATCACTGGCTGCATCAAATGAGCCGCTTATCGTCATAGATGGTGTCCCGATGGAGCGCGGCAGTGTGAAAGGCTCGTCCAACCCGTTGAGCCTTGTCTCTCCGGAGAATGTGGAGTCGATGACCATCCTTAAGAGTGCGTCAGCCACTGCAATCTACGGTAGCCGTGCATCTAACGGCGTCATAATCATCACTACAAAGAAGGGTAAGAGCGGACGTCCGCAGGTGAACTTCGCTGCCAACATGTATATCAACACGCCCCGCAACTACATGGACATGATGATCGGCGACCGATTCGCAGATTTCGTCACCAACTATTATGGTGCGGATTCATCGCAGGCACAGGCTCTCGGCATCAATGGCGTGAACTATAATACCGATTGGCAGAAAGAGGTGCTCCGCACGTCGGTGTCAAGCGATTACAACTTAAGCGTAGGTGGCACTCTCGGCTGGCTGCCATACCGTGTCGCCGTAGGCTACACCAACAATAACGGTGTCATCCGCACCTCGAAGATGGATCGTGCCACGGTAGGTATAAACCTTAATCCGTCGTTCTTCGACAATAACCTTAAAATCAATGCCAATATCAAGGGAGCCTATATCTCCAACCGCTATAATGGCGATGGTCTGGGCGGGGCGGTCAGCTTCAACCCGACATTACCGGTCTACATGCCCGGCGGCAACCATTATAATAATTATCTGACATATATGGAGAACGGCACACTTGCCGACATGAATACTCCCGAAGGGCGCCCCAACACGCTGATGGCACTTAACCCGGTGTCGCTCATCAATGACTATTCATCCACGTCAAAGGTGTATCAATCGGTCGGCAATATCCAGTTTGACTATACTCTCCCGTTCCTTCCCGAACTGAAAGCCAACCTTAATCTCGGCTACGAATATAATCACGGTGAATGTTGGAACTACAATTATCCCTTCTCCCCGGCAGCCTGGAAGGATGGTCATTACGTTGCAGGCAGCGACAGTCCTGTGTATGACGGCTATGCATCCAAGGGGAAAGAGAACCAGGAGAGATACAATCTCCTTCTTGATTTCTTCCTGAATTACAATAAGGATTTCGAGGCAATCAGCTCATCACTTGACGTGACAGCCGGTTATTCATGGCAGAAATTCCGCGACAAGCAGCATAATTTCTCATGGGTGAATGCCCCGGGTCAATCGTTCGACGGCTATATGCGTAGCCCGGTATGGTATGGGAGCACTCCTTATCAGCTTGTGTCGTTCTTCGGACGTGTCAACTATGGGTTCAAGGACCGTTATCTCGTCACGTTCACCCTTCGAGGTGATGCCACCTCCCGCTTCTCCAAGGAGCACCGTTGGGGTGTCTTCCCGGCAGTCGCGCTTGCATGGCGTGCGATAGAAGAGCCGTTTATGGAAAGCGTGCGCGGCGTCATGAGCGACTTGAAGCTCCGTCTTGACTATGGTCAGACCGGTCAGCAGGATCTCGGCGTGTATTTCCCCTATATCCCTGCCTACAACGTATCTAATGATCTCAATTCCCGTTATCCGGTCGGAGGCAATGACCAGTTCATAGTCACTCCGGGATGGTATAACGCCGATCTTAAATGGGAGACAACCACCACATACAATGTGGGTCTTGATTTCGGATTCCTCAACAACCGTATCACCGGTAGCATCGACTGGTATCTGCGTAAGACGAAAGACCTTCTGACCTACGCCAACTTCCCGGCAGGCTCCAATCTTTCCAACATGGGCAACCTTAATCTCGGCGACCTTGAGAACTATGGTATAGAATTCAATCTTATGACACGCCCTGTGGTCACGAATGATTTCCAATGGACGAGCAGTGTCAACGTGGCATGGAACAAGAATAAGGTGACGCGTCTTGCCGACGGAGCCGACACATCTACAGGCGGTATCGGCAACGGTGTCAACGTCATGAAGCATCAGGAGGGTTTCCCCGCCTACAGTTATTGGGTGTATGAGCAGGTATATAATGCCGACGGCACACCGATGGAGGGCGTCTATGTAGACCGTAACGGCGACGGTGAGATCACCGATGCCGACAAATATCTCTACCACAGCAAGGATCCGGCTGTCACCATCAACTGGCAGAATACGTTCAACTATAAGAACTGGGACTTCGGCATCGTGTTGCGTGCAAGCATCGGCAACTGGCTTTATAATGCCAATGAGATGAACAATGCCTTCATCTCCTCCACCTCCGCCGCACCTCTCAGCAATCTTCTTGACAACGTCTATCTCTGGAATATGACCCGCGACACGGCAGTACGTTCGAGCGATTATTTCGTGCGCAATGCCAGCTTCCTGCGTTGCGACAATATATCGGTAGGCTATACGTGGCCAGGTCTGTTCAACGACCTTCTTCGTCTGCGACTTTATGGCGCAGTGCAGAATCCGTTTGTGATAACCAAATATAAAGGTCTTGATCCGGAAGTAGGTAGCGGTATCGACAGTAATGTATATCCGCGTCCGATAACGTTTACCATAGGAATCGTGGCACAGTTCTGACGGCAGCCACAGTACTGATAACGAAGTATTAAAATAAAAGAAAGAGAATTATGAAAATATCCAGATATATCGGTATCGGTGTCCTTGCTCTCGCCGCTTCGGGTCTCAGCTCGTGTGTGGGTGACCTTGACCTTACTCCTACCGATCCAAATACAAAGATTACACTTGATAGTGCCAACGAGTGGAACGGCTACTTCGGCAGTCTCTACGGCTCATTGCTGTATGTTGGAAACCTGAGCACCTCCGACGGAGGCGCGGGCACCTTCTCGCGTTGCCACTGGAATCTCCAGGAAATCACGGCAGATGAGGCTATCGTCTCCAACAAATGGAATGACCCCGGCTATCATTCCCTGAACTTCAACACTTGGCTCACAGATAACGAATGGGTGTATGCTGCATTCTCGCGTGAATTCTACACTGCTCGCCAATGCACGGAATTCCTGTCAAAGGCAGATGGTGCGAAGGAATTTCTCGGCGAAGAGGAGGTGGAGGCTATGAAGGCGGAGGCGAAGGTGCTCCGTAACCTTGCCTATTATTATATGGTGGATCTGTTTGGCAAGGGTCCGTTTGTCAACGACTCCCCGACCGGTGCCATACCTCCGACCTACGACCGTCAGCAGTTGTTTGACGCAGCTGTCAGTGAGCTGAAGGCAACCATTGCCGAGGGGCATCTCCGTCCGGCGTCCCGTCAGGAATACGGCAGACTCTCGCTTGAGGCTGCACGTATGCTCCTTGCCAAGTTCTATCTGAATGCGGAGGTCTACACAGGCACCCCAATGTGGAGCGAATGTGCCGAGCAATGCAAGGAGATCGTGAAGTCGATTCCTCAGCTTGCTCCCACCTATAAGTATCTTTTCTGTGCGTCGAACGACCGCTACGTAGGCAACGGTGAGATTCTATGGGCAATACCCCAGAAGGTCGGCTCGATGGAGACATACGGCGGCACCACCTACATGACTGCGGGTGCATACGTTGAATCCGCGCCGGCGGAATTGCTAAAGCGTCTCGGCTGCGTTGCCACTCCATGGAGCGGCGTGAGGATGCGTCCGGAGCTCTCAACGGCATTCGAGCCAAACGACAAGCGCGCACTCTACTATGCCGGCACCTACAACGTCGGTGTGGAGAATCTTGATAACTATGACGAGAAATCCGACGGATACATGTGCATAAAATACACCTATACCACCGAGGATGACTATGAGAACACAGCTGGCGTTGAGAACTCCAACCAGATGTGTGATGCCGACTATCCTCTGTTCCGTCTTGCCGACACCTACCTGATGCTTGCCGAGTGCCAGCTCAATGGGGTGGAATGCAATGGCAAGAGCTATTTTGATGCAGTGCGTGAACGTGCGGGTCTTCCCACGGCGGCACTGACAAAGGAGAATCTTCTCCATGAGCGTCAGTGTGAGCTTTATTGGGAGGGATGGCGCCGCAGCGACCTTATACGTTTCGGTAAATACACCGGATCTGACTACAACTGGTCGTGGAAGGGCGGTGTATACGAAGGTGTGGCTATACCGGAGACCCGTGCTCTCTTCGCGATACCTTACCAGTATGTTGCAACCGTCGGACAGAATCCGGGTTATTGATTATTAACGAGTAAAATCAGAAAGCAATGATTACCAAAATAATACGATATGTTGCGGCTGCGGCTCTGATGGTGGGTTTTGCCGCCTGCAATGATGATGATTCCCCCACGTATCAGACTCCCACGGAACCGATGGTGCTTAACACTCCACCGTTTGCCTCCCAGCTCTACATATTGAATCCGGAAGGTATGATGGACTTCTCCGTAGAGCGTCAGCCGGACTATGGATTCCTTGCATCCGTCAATTATGGTCTGGAAGTGTCGCTCGACAAGGATAAGGTGCGCCAGATATCTCCGGAGAAACTTACCTCGCAGAATATAGAGGTGAAGGAATCGGCAGTGGCTACGGCGATGTGCGTACTCAACGGCATAGAGAACTCCGAGGATTGGGAGGCGAAGCCGGAGGCACATGAGGCACAGACGCTTTACGTCAGGGCAACGGCACAGCTTCCGGGAGTGGAGAGCAGCCTTGTTGTCAGCGATTGGGTGACACTCGACAAGGTGCAGCCGTATTTCGCTGTTCCGGAGCCCGGATTCATCTATATACTCGGCACGTGCAATGGCTGGCCTACCCCGGACGCAACGAGTGCAGGTGCGCTTGCCGACTGGAGGCTTTTCGAGAGCCAGACAGCGATAGGCTCTAACGTCTATACCGGAGTGTTTGATATGCCGGCGGCACCTGTCTTCAGATTCTATACGGCATTGGAAGGCTGGGATGTAAACTCATTCGGTTCGCAGGCAGAAGATAACCCGATCGATTATACTCTTACCGACGGACAGTGGCAGGGTAAGCTCGTGGCAGGTAAAGGCTCACTCAGCTTCCCCGATTATCCGGGCGGCACGATGACGATTATGGTCAATCTGAATGACAATAGCATCCAGGTAATGAGCGGCGACCGCAGGACAACAGAATAAATTAACCGTAAAAAAGAATATCCATGAACAAGATAGCAATATATGCACTGCTTGCTGCCGGCATAGCCTTCACCTCTTGTGATGAGGTGGAGGATATGACGGGAAAGCCGCAGGTCAATCCGGAGATACCCGGATATGATATTTCGAAGCTTCAGGTGAGCTCGCCGATAGGCACGTCAGTAGATCTTCCGGCACTCAATGCCTCCTCCACGAAAGATGTGGCGGTCATCGGAGTCACCGACGTCGGCAATCTTCCGGAAGGGTATCACCTGACCGCCACATATATTGTGGCAGCCAATGAGGAGTTTTCGCCGTCCTATCCTATAGAGGTGGCGTTTGCAGAGGATGGCACGACGGGAAATGTCACCACCGGTCAGTTGGAGAGTGCTTACGAGGCACTGTTGGGACTTGACACTACCCCGGCAGATTTCCACGGACGTGCGGAACTTTATGCCAAGAATGATAAGGGCAGCGTCATACGTCTTGGTGGCTCCGACGTATATTATGCTCAGTCCACCTTTGAGTTGACACCGGATCCTGTCTTCGTGCTTTACACACCGGGCGACAGCAACGGCTGGAACGGGGCGCAGAGTATGCAGTTGCCGTCTACCGATGGCAAGAACTACTCCGGACTTGCTTACCTTACCGGTTCATTCAAGTTTACTTCCGCACCCGGTTGGGACGGCACCAATTATGGAGCCGGCACAGAGACAGGCACGTTGAGCATCGATGGAAGTGCTGACAATCTCTCGGTAGGGGAGAGCGGTCTTTATTGGGTGGAGGTCAACACACGGGCACTCACATATAATATGACAGGCATATCCTCACTTGGAGTCATAGGCAACTTCAATGGCTGGAACGGCGATGCGGAGATGTCGCACAACGACGACTACACGGTATGGACGGCAGACGTGACGTTTGACGGCACGGGCGAATGGAAGATACGTGCCAATAATGACTGGGCTATCAGCTTCGGCACAAGTCTTGAAAACATGACATACAACGGAAGCAATCTTCCAGATCCCGGCGTAGGGACATATACCGTCACATTCGACATCAGCAAAGTGCCTTACACAGCGACTTGCACAGCGAAATAACAGGCTTGGACAGCTTGGACAGCTTGGACAGGCTTGGACAGGCTTGGACTACTAAGACTACTGAGACTGCTGAGACTACTTGTAACCACAAGATGTCTTAGTAGTCTCAGTAGTCTCAGTAGTCTCAGTAGTCTTAGTAGTCCAAGCAGTCTTAGTAGTCCAAGTAGTCTTATTCGTCTTAGCCAGTCTTAGTAGTCTCAGTAGTCCCAGCCCAGCTTCAATTCATGCAAATCCGATGGTTGAGATTGTTAAAGTTGTTAATTAACAAAGTTAATGGAAATTTAATTGGGGTTAAAAAGATTAAAAATTCCTACATTTGCAGAGATTTTAACGAAAGGCGTCAGCGAGATATAAGCCGAATATGCGCTACTCGTCAAAAATCCATGAAAAATAAATGGCAATAGCCGATTGAACAGCTTAACTATCTTATACATACATTAAGACGATAAATTGGATTATAGTGATTATCGTGAAGGATTGTCCCCTGAGTCAGAGGTTAGTCAATGACTTGCGCACTGTCTCGGGTCAAGTATAAAAGTTAACCTTAGCATCGGTGATGGCAACTATAAGGAATAAATAAAAACATACAATTAATAACAACTAAATTATTCTTGCATGAAGAACATCAGTTTTCATCTGAACAGGAAGCTGTGGATGGCCTTGGTAATGTTGCTTGGGCTTGCGCTTCCGGGTTTCGCGCAGAAGATCACCGTTCGCGGTTACGTGGACGATGAGACGGGCGAGCCCCTGATTGGTGCCACCGTAATGGAGAAGGGCACATCCAATGGTACTGCGACAGACATTGATGGCAATTTCACTATCAATGTCGATCCCAAGGCCATTCTTGTTGTAAGCTACATCGGTTATGATCCGATGGAAGTGCCGGTAGACGGCAAAACCGACCTTAAAATAACAATGAAGGAGAACGCAACGATGCTTGCTGAGACAGTGGTCATCGGCTACGGCTCCGTTAAGAAATCTGACGCAACCGGCTCAGTGTCGGTCATCAAGCCGGATGAGATAGACGCAGGTATCTCAACTTCCGCACAGGATCTTCTCGTCGGAGCATCTCCGGGTGTCGTTGTGACTACGAATGGTGGCGACCCGACAGGTGGCGGTACAATCCGTATCCGTGGCGGCTCTTCACTGAACGCTTCCAATGACCCTCTCATCGTGATTGACGGTGTGCCTATGACTAACCAAAGTCAGGGTGGCGGCATGAACGCACTCACCATGATCAACCCTAACGATATCGAGAGCATGACAGTGCTTAAGGATGCTTCCGCTACAGCAATCTACGGTAGCCGCGCATCTAACGGCGTCATCATCGTGACTACCAAGAAGGGTAAGGCAGGCAAACCGGTTGTGAACGTCACTGCCAACATGACAGTAAACACAGCCCGTAAGACTCTCAACCTCATGAACGGTTTGGAGTTCTCTGATTTCGTTAAGAACAATCTCGGTGAATCTTCAGTGGCACAGCTCGGCTACAACGGTGAGATGTACAACACTGACTGGCAGAAAGAGGTGCTCCGCACTACAATCTCTCAAGACTATACAGCCTCTATCGCGGGTAAGGCAGGTTTCCTCCCTTATCGTGTCAATGCAGGCTACACCAATTCAGAAGGTATCCTGAAGACTTCAAACATGCAGCGTGTCACTGCAGGTTTCAGCCTCAGTCCTAAATTCTTCAATGATCTTCTTTCGATCAACATCAACGTCAACGGCACATACGCAGATCAGCGTAATGCAGATCAGGGCGCAATCGGTGGCGCAGTGAGCATGGACCCGACCAAGCCTGTGAGAACCAACATCGCTATGGGCGGCAACACAGGTCTTTATCTCTACAACGGCTACTATAACTACGCTCCCGCCGGAGTATATGACCGCAATGGTGCACAGAACCCTGTCCAGCTTCTTGAGGATGTCAACAGCCACAACAAGACATGGTCTTCATCCGGTAACATCCAGATTGACTATGCTCTTCATTTCCTCCCGGAACTTCACTTCAACCTTAACCTCGGTTATCAGGTGTCGAAGAACGACGCGAGAAGCATCACAGCTGCCAACTCTGTAATGGCTTGGACAAATGACGGTCTTCTCGGTAATGATGCAGCCGGTGCTGCCACTCTCTACAAATGGCATGAGATCCAGCGCAACACTCTTCTTGATTTCTACGTGAACTATAAGAAGGATTTCGAGGCTATCAAGTCAAACCTTGACGTGATGGCAGGTTATTCTTGGCAGCGTTTCAGCTATCTCGGACGTTCTCAGAATTACGTTAACTCACTCGGTTTCGTTAATAAGAATGGTGATAACGGCTTCACTTACGCCGACGGTTCATACTATATGGACACCAACACCCACAATGCAATCGGCGAGGTTGTCAACAACGCGGCAATGAGCCGTTGGGGTAATCCTCTCCAGCTTGTCAGCTTCTTCGGTCGTCTTAACTACACCTTCGACGAGACATATCTTCTGACCTTCACTCTTCGTGATGACGGTAGCTCTCGTTTCTCTAAGGATACACGCTGGAGCCTCTTCCCCTCAGTTGCTTTGGGCTGGAAGATCAATAATGTAGGCAAGCTCCGCGATGCAGCATGGCTCGACGAGTGGAAACTCCGTCTCGGCTGGGGTCAGACAGGTCAGCAGGATATAGGTAGCTACTTCGCATATATGCCTATCTATACAAGCTCTTATAAGCCAGGCTTCCAGTATATCGGTCCTAATGGAGAATGGCTCAATCCTCTTTACCCGCAGCCTTACGACGCCAACCTGAAGTGGGAGACAACCACCACTTGGAACGTCGGCTTTGACTTCGGCTTCTTCAACAACCGCTTGACAGCTAATATCGACTGGTATCTCCGCAACACCAAAGACCTTCTCGCAAATGCTCCGGCACTCGGTATGAACACATCAAACTTTATGTTCACCAACATCGGTAGCCTCCGCAACTATGGTCTTGAGGTGACTCTCGGCGGTCGTCCCGTACAGACAGAGAACTTCACATGGACCTCTAATATCAACGTTGCATGGAACCGCAACAAGATCACAGCCCTCACAGGCGATGCCAACACTGATGAGATCTCCGCACGCAACCTTCCTTCAGGCACAGGTGGTAAACTCCAGTGGCACCTTGTAGGTCAGCCAGCCTTCACTTACCGAGTTTATCAGCAGGTGTATGACAATAACGGCGATCCGATCCAGGGACAGTATGTCGACCAGAATGCCGACGGCAAGATCGACGACAAGGACTTGATCAACTATCATTCACCGGATCCGAAGGTTACGTTCAACTGGACCAACAACTTCAGCTATAAGAACTGGGACCTCTCATTCGCACTTCGTGCCAACCTCGGCAACTATGTCTATAACAATCCCCGCTACGAGCGCACCAACCTCGCGCGTGTTGATTCTTACGGTCTGAACAACATACTCCGTGACGAGTTTATCTTCTCCGATAACCACGAGCAGCTCAAACTGAGCGACTATTGGGTGGAGAACGCTTCGTTCCTGCGTTGTGACAACATCACACTCGGCTATACTTGGTCGAATCTTTTCCAGGACAACATGCGTCTCCGTCTCTATGGAGCAGTTCAGAATCCATTCGTGATCACAAAATACAAAGGTCTTGACCCGGAGGTATTCGACGGTATCGACAACAACGTTTATCCTCGTCCCGTCAGCTTCACAATCGGTCTGATCGCAACCTTCTAAATTAAAAGAGAACAACGATGAAATACAATAAATTTTTCCTTTCCGGAAGTGTGATTGCAGCAGCGATGACTCTTGGCAGCTGTGTGGGCGATCTTGATCTCACCCCGACAGACCCGAGCCAGCTCACACCTGATCAGTTTGCGTCAGATCCCTCCGGTTTTCTTGACAAATCTATTGGAGGTGTATATCTCCAGTATGCCACATACGGTGCCAACGGGGATGCCTCAGTACAGGGCTTTGACGGCGGTATGTCTACATTCCAGCGTGCAGTCTTTATCCTTGAGGAGGTGCCTACTGATGAGGCATCATGGATTCCGGCGGATGCAGACTACGGACTGTTCCAGTATGGCATAATCCCTGCATCAAATACAGTTATCATGGGTACGTACTCGCGTCTGTATATCAATATCGCGATGTGCAACCAGTTCATGCAGACAGTCAGCGACGGCTACTACAATCTGACTACACCGGAACTTCAGGCAAAGGCAGATGAATATATCCGTCAGGCACGCATACTTCGTGCTGGTGCTTACTGGTATGCTATCGACAACTTTGGCAATGTGCCTTACGCAGATGAGAACGTCCGCATGGGTCAGGTGGCTCCCCAGCTTTCCACTGATTTCAAGGAGGGTCGTAAGCAGGTGTATGAGCGTGTCGTAGCCGACCTTGAGGATATCGTGGCATGGTATAAGGATAATGACCCCAACAATCGTCCGGCTTACGGCTATGTCGGTCTTGATGTGGCAGAATCCCTTCTCGTGAAATTCTATCTCAATGCTGAGGTCTATACAGGCACTGCCGCTTGGGATAAGTGTCTTGCCCATGCAGAGGCAGTCATCGGTCGTCTTGGCAAAGGAGGTTTCAAGAATTCCGGTCTCTGCAACAACTATTTCCAGAATTTCGGTGCAAACAACAAGGAGTTTGCAATCGGTGGTTCTAACCCTGTCAACGAGATTATCTGGACTATTCCGCAGGAGCAGACTTCACAGAATCCTTCCGGTGTAGGTCTGATGAGTTTTGCCAACTCCACATTTATGTGTAACGGCTGGATCGGTGACGCTCCCGGCGATGCAGATTTCACTTGCTCAATGGCTGACTATAATTCCGGCAATGGTTGGAAATGTATGGTAGCCCGTCCTGAGTTTGTTGAGAAATTCGATTGGGATGCTGACTATGCTATCTCACCGGATAAGCGCACAGAATGGTGGAAGACCTCAAAGGATGGCTTCGGAATGCAGAACGTATCACTCCGTCAGGCTGAATGGGGTAGCAACGGCTACCTTGCCGTGAAGTACACCAACTGGGCTATGGATGACAACGGCGTTGACGCAGCAAATTCACCTGCTGCGACCGACCAGCTCGGCGGTGACTACGCAATGATCCGTCTGGCAGAGATCTACCTCTCTGCTGCTGAGGCAATACTGAATGGCGCAGGTTCTTCTGCAAAGGCAGTGGAATACGTCAACTATATCCGCGAACGTGCCGGTATGGCTCCCTACACCAACCTGAACCTCATAGAACTTCAGGATGAGCGTTGCCGTGAGCTTTACACCGAGTCTACCCGTCGTAGCGACCTTATCCGTTATGGCAAGTGGATCTCCGGCTACAACTGGTCATGGAAGAATCAGGTGGCAAACGGTGCGGACTTCTCTTCAAACTTCAATGTATATCCCTTGCCGAGCACAACTTGCGCCCGCAACGGCTATACACAGAATCCTAATTACTAATCTCAGCATTCGACATAAAGATGAAAAAACTATCATTATATATGGCGATGGCCGGCGCGCTTCTGGGTGCAGCATCTTGTTCGCAGGATACCGATCCGGTTCTCCAGACGCCAACTACTTTTGTGCTCAATGTTCCGGCAATGCAGGAGCAGTATATCGAGCTGCAGGAAGGCAACACAATAGAGCTTGTTGCCTCACAGCCGGATTACGGATATTCAGCCGTAGCTGACTATTCAGCCGAGATGTCGCTGACAGAGGATTTCTCTGAATTGTACCAGCTTGATGTGACAGATAAACATCAGGCGCGTATGACTCTGAAGCAAGAGCAGATTGCTACAGGTATCTGCGAACTTTCAGGCGTGAAGGATGCGGATTCTTTCGCAGCAAAGTTCCCCAACGGAATGGAGCCGATGAAGATATATTTCCGCGCTATATGCCAGCTTGACGGAGTAGAGAGCTCACGTATCGTTTCGAACGTAGTCAGCTATAATAATCTGAAAGGCTACTTCGCAGTTCCGGTGCCCGGATTTATCTATCTCGTTGGTTCGCCTGAGGGTTGGGCTGGTCCGACAGAAGCGAATGCCGCACATTATGCTCCATGGCGTCTGTTTGAGCCGGCTGATGCAATCGGTTCGCACGTATATTCAGGCGTGTTTGATATGCCTGCTGCGCCTCAATTCCGCTTCTATACCGCACTCACCGGTTGGGATGCCGATTCCTACGGTAGTCAGGTAGATGATAATCCGGTGGACTTCCCTGAATTTGCTGACGGCACCTTCACCGGTACTGTAGTCAAGGGAAAAGGTTCGTTCAGTTTCCCGAACTTCCCCGGTGGCAAGATGACTGTGACCGTAGATATGAGCGACATGAAGAATATCACGCTGACATGCACAGCCGGCGAGGCATCTGTGACTGTCACCAAGTATATCTATCTTGTTGGAAAAATCAGCGGTTGGATAGAACCCTCTACAGCCAATG
Organism: Muribaculaceae bacterium Isolate-037 (Harlan); assembly: GCA_003762615.1. Classification (GTDB taxonomy): domain Bacteria; phylum Bacteroidota; class Bacteroidia; order Bacteroidales; family Muribaculaceae; genus Lepagella; species Lepagella muris. Next base: position 42,609 of record RIAZ01000022.1, on the reverse strand, counting down.
CCGACAGCTACAAGGATTACCGCCTTGCCGACACAACAGGCGACGGTATCTATACCGGCAAGTTTAATGTAGCAGCTGGTGATGTAAACTTCCGCTTTGCATTGGAACTCAATGATGACGGTTGGAACAATCAGACTCAGATCGGCAGCCAGGTTGATGATGCGGATGTAGAGTGCTCATTCACCAACGGCTCATTCAGCGGTCCGTATGTTTTCGGTAAGGGTAACTGGAAATTCAATATTGAATCAGATTGCACATTGTCGCTGACAGTTGATACCAACAATAACACTGTCGCTTACGAAATAGAATAAGAAACAGAACATTCCGGAAGCGGAGAGCATCCGCTTCCGGATTAAATCAAAAGAACCAAAATGAAAAAATACTCAATATACGGTCTGGCTTCATTGTTCGCTCTTTCGTTTGCGGCGTGCGACAATTATGAGGAGCCGAATCCCCGTCCGCAGACAAATCCACAGGAGCCTGTCCTTGCAGTCAGCGATGTTGTCGTGACTCAGGATGTGTCGGCTGATGCAGCCTACGATCTCAAGGCTCTTAATGACGAGGGTAAGAATATCGTTCTCTCTACTATCAATTGCAGCGATCTTCCCGAAGGATATGAGTTTGTCGCTGATGCAGAAATCTCTGCAAATGGTTTTGCCCGCAGTGCATCAGTGCCTGTGTCGGTAGTGGCAGCCAACGACAGCGTCTTCTCACTTGAGGTGAATCCAGATGATCTTCAGGGCGTCTATTATGCGAATATCTCCAAAGATCCGAAGAAAGGTGAGATTCAGCTCCGCTATGTGCTGAAGACAAAGACTGGAAATCAGGTTGCTTATGTAGGCAATCCGGATAATTTCTATGGACCCTATACATTTACAGTGGCTCCATTCCCGGCATCAAAGGTGATTGAGGAAAATTATTATCTGATAGGCACTATCAATGATTGGGATGTGAAGACTGCTGTAAAACTGAATCGTTCAGATAAGAGCCAGTATGATGATCCTGTGTTCACAATTAAGGTGGAAATTACCAATGACCAGGCAGCTGCAGGTTGGGACTGGAAGATAATCCCTGAATCTACTTATGCCACCGGCAGCATGGTTAATGCTGCGAATGCTGCGTATGGCGTTGCTGTAGAGGGTGATGATTCCCTGTCAGGAACACTTGTGGCACGTACAGCTGATGCTGACTGCTATCCAGGATCATTGAAAGTGTCTGGTCCGTATTTGTTGACTCTCAATATGGAGAAGGATACATACGAGTTCACTTCTGCGGTAGAAAATCTCTATACTCCGGGCGATTCTAACGGATGGAATCAGGAGGCATCTCAGCAGCTCTTTACAAATAACTACTCCAGCTATGAGGGTTATGCCTATCTGACGGGAGCATTCAAATTCTCTTCTGCTCCTAATTGGTCTGGAACAAACTATGGTTCAGCCGGTGTTGAAGGTGAGTTGACTACTGATGGTGGAGCAGGCAACCTTACGGTTTCAGAAGCCGGTCTCTACTATTGCAGGGTAAATACAGCATCTCTCACATATTCTCTCACTCAGATAGCTACTATCGGCGTGATTGGCGATGCTACTCCGGCAGGTTGGGATGCTTCTACAGCTCTCACTTCAGATGACAACCTCATTTGGAAAGGTACAATTGAATTCAAGGGTGGCGAGTTCAAATTCCGTTGCAACGACGATTGGGACGTCAATCTTGGTGGCGACATGCAGAACTTGACTCCGGGTGGAGCAAATATTGCATCTCCGGGTGAAGGCACTTACGAAGTAACCCTTAACCTGAGCCAGCTCCCCTACAGCTGCACATTGGAGAAGAAATAATCACTGATAAATAATCACTGATTTTGAAATAAAGAGAGGGGATTGCGAAATTCGTAATCCCCTCTCTTTTTGTGCTTCCGATCCCATCTTCGCCACCGGGAATGAGGATCCGCTCGTCGCCGGGGATGACGATCCCCTCGCCCATGGGCTCGGGCACGGAACTCCAGCAATCGGGCGTGGCTACGGGTAGGGCCGCCCGCCTGTGCTCCTGATGACCGCCCGTGCTCCTGATGTCTGCTCGTGCTCCTGATGTCTGGAGTTCTGTGCTTTCGCCCATGGGCGAAAGGATCGGAAGTGCGGGGAGAAAGCGGCTGAGGAGCGGGGAGAAAGCACCGGAAGAGCTTATAAATTTGGTTGGGTAGGAATAAATTTTCAAATAGTTTTGTCGGAAAAGCGGCATATCGAAAGTTTTAATTAATTTTGTGGAAAAACATCGCTATGAATGACTCCTCCTTACCTTTTATTGATAATGACTCTGATCATCGTCCTGTTTTCCGGCAGCCTACCAAGCATTGTCAGACTCGCAGAATGCGTGACCATGACTATAAGAAGAAGTGTGCGTATCTATGGACTTTTATGAGGAGCCGGGAATTATCGGCTTTGTCGGTAATAAGGGGGGATATTAGGGTTAGAGGGGATAGAATTTATACAGAACCTACTACTCTTGGGATTGTGTTTTTGGATGCACTTACGAATTTTCTTGAACGTAATCCGTTGATTAAATGTAATTATAAGGTGGTGATGCCGGATCATGTGCACATAATATTTTATGTCACAGATAAACTTGATAGTAAATTCGGTTGGTATGTCGGGCAGCTTAAAGCAAGTTGCACTCGAATAATGAGGGAACGGTTTCCTCAGTATGCGGAAAAGGATCTGTCCTATTTTATAAGGAATGGGGATAATGATAGGATTTTATATGATCAGGGACAGTGGTCCCGCTGGCAACGATATATTGAGGATAATCCGAGAAGGGCGTTGTTGAAACGAACATTTTCTGATCTGTTTCATCGAACTTTGATTATCTCTGACGGTTTAGGCTCGTTGCATGCCTACGGTAATCTTTTTCTGTTGCATTATCCTGAGAAAATAGTGGTGAGATACACAAGTAAGGTGAGTGAGGCAGAGAATAACAGGAGGTTGCAGTATGCGAGGGAGATTGCAAGGAATGGGGGAGTGCTGGTGTCGCCGTTTATACATCCGATAGAGGATGAGATTTATAAGGAGGGACTGAAGAACGGGTGGCGGATGATACGTATCATTGAGTTTGGTCTGCCGGCTCGTAAGCATCCTTATCGGGAGGAGTTTGATTATTGCGCCACAGGGAATTATCTGTTGGTATCGTTGCGGGATGAGCGTTCTTTTGAACGCCGGCATCCGATGCGGGCTGTATGTCTGGAAATGAATAGGCTGGCTGAACGTATCGTAGAGTCTGATTTCAGCTCGGCAAAATTCCGCCGAGAATGAGGATCCCCTCGCCCATGGGCTCGGGCACGGAACTCCAGCAATCTGATGGTTGGAATTTGGAGCGGCTGGAGTTGTGTGCTTTCGCCCATGGGCGAAAGGATCAGGCGAAGGGACGAGGGGAGCTGGCGGAAGCATTGGAGCAGGGGCGAAAGGAGCGGAAGTACCGGGGGATGGGGCTTTATTTTGTCAAATGGAAGATTTTGATTATTTTTGTGGGAAAATAAGTTTTTGCCCCAACAGAGGGGAAGGTTGATTTGTTTCTAATTAATTAGGAGTAGGTTCCGGGTTAATTATTGAATACAAGAAAAGATATGGAAGAAGTTAGAGAAGATGGGAGCTTGCAGCAGGATGACGTGTTGCAGAAAGCTGCTAATTCTGAATATAAGTATGGGTTTACCAGCGATATAGACACGGAGATTGTGCCTCCGGGTCTTGATGAGGATGTAATAAGATTCATATCCAAGGTGAAGGGGGAGCCGGATTGGCTTCTTGATTTCCGTCTGAAGGCGTTCCGCCATTGGCTCACGCTCCCTATGCCGGATTGGGCGCATCTTAACATCCCGCCGATTGATTTCCAGGCAATCTCTTATTATGCCGCACCTAAGAAGAAGGAGTTGAAGAAGAGTCTGGATGAGGTCGATCCGGAGCTTATCGATACGTTTAATAAGCTCGGCATATCTCTGGAGGAACAGAAGCAGCTTGCCGGAGTGGCTGTGGATGCTGTGATGGATTCTGTCAGCGTTAAGACTACCCACCGCGAGAAACTTGCGGAGTTGGGAGTCATCTTCTGCTCATTCTCGGAGGCTGTGAAGGATTATCCTGACTTGGTGAAGAAGTATCTCGGCTCAGTGGTGAGCTATCGCGACAACTTCTTCGCTGCGCTGAACTCGGCGGTTTTCTCCGATGGTTCGTTTGTCTACATTCCTAAGGGTGTGAGATGCCCGATGGAGCTTAGCACGTATTTCCGAATCAATGCTTCCGGCACCGGTCAGTTTGAACGCACGTTGATTGTGGCGGATGATGATGCCTACGTCAGCTATCTGGAGGGTTGCACCGCGCCTATGCGAGATGAGAACCAGCTGCATGCAGCTATCGTGGAGATAATCTGCGAGGAGAGGAGCGAAGTGAAGTATAGTACGGTTCAGAACTGGTATGCCGGCGATAAGGATGGCAAGGGTGGTATCTACAACTTTGTGACCAAACGCGGACTATGCCGTGGACACCGTTCGAAGATTTCATGGACTCAGGTGGAGACCGGTTCTGCAATCACTTGGAAATATCCATCCTGCGTGCTAAAGGGGGATGAGAGTGTCGGGGAATTCTACTCCGTGGCAGTCACCAACAATTACCAGCAGGCGGATACGGGCACCAAGATGATTCACGTGGGGCGTAACTCTCGCAGTACGATCGTGAGCAAGGGTATCTCTGCCGGCAAGAGCCAGAATTCTTACCGTGGACTGGTGAAGGTGGCGAAGGATGCCGCAAATTGTCGTAACTATACCCAGTGTGACTCGCTTCTGATGGGGAACCAGTGTGGCGCACATACTTTCCCGTATATCGACGTGCAGAACTCTACGTCTACAGTGGAGCATGAGGCAACCACTTCAAAAATCAATGAGGCTCAGCTCTTCTATTGCCGCCAGCGCGGCATCCCTACGGAGGAGGCAGTGGCTCTGATTGTCAACGGTTATGCAAAGGAGGTTATGAACAAACTTCCGATGGAGTTTGCGGTGGAGGCACAGAAACTGCTTCAGATCACGCTCGAAGGGAGCGTGGGATGATCCCAAATGATATTGTTTTTCTGATATTTAGATGAACGAAAGGATAGTAATAATCGATAAGGTTGATCCCCAGACTTTTTATGGGGTCAATAACAATAATATAAATCTGATCCGCAATCTCTTCCCGAAATTGCGGATGGCAGCTCGCGGCAACGTGATCAAGGTCATAGGGGAGGAGAGTGAGACCGGTGAGTTTGAGCGCAAGGTGAAGGAGATAGAGAATTATGCCGCCACCTACAACAAACTGACCGAGGATGTCATCATTGATATAATCAAGGGTGAGCCTCCGAAGCCCGTCAATACCGAGGGTGTCATCATTTTCGGTCAGACAGGTCGCCCGATTGCGCCGCGTAATGCAAATCAGGCTAAGATGGTGAGGAGTTTCGCGCATAATGACCTTACTTTCGCACTCGGTCCCGCCGGCACCGGCAAGACCTATATCGCGATAGCATTGGCTGTGGCGGCTCTGAAGAATAAGGCATGCAAGCGCATCATCTTGTCGCGTCCGGCTGTGGAGGCGGGTGAGAAGCTCGGTTTCCTCCCCGGCGACATGAAGGATAAGATTGACCCATATCTCCGTCCGCTTTATGACGCACTTGAGGATATGCTTCCCCAGCTTAAACTGAAGGAGTATATGGAGAACGACACCATCCAGATTGCGCCCCTTGCATTCATGCGCGGTCGCACGCTGAATGATGCCGTGATTATCCTCGATGAGGCACAGAACACCACCAAGCATCAGATGAAGATGTTTCTTACGCGACTCGGTGTCAACAGTAAGATGATTATCACAGGCGACGCCACGCAGATCGACCTTCCGCGCACGGTGCAGAGCGGTCTGCTCCAGTCGTTGCGCATACTGAGAGGCGTGGAGGGTATCGGCATAATAGAATATGTCAAGAAGGATATTGTGCGTCATCCGCTCGTGCAGCGCATAGTGGATGCCTACGAGTCGAGAGAGAAGAAGGTGGATGATGAGTTTGAGGCAGGGTTGAAGATGCCGGCGCCGGAGGAGAGAAATCAGGATTAAAAATTATTAGATTGTGGCAAAGATAGGAGATACGGTCCGCTTCCTCAATAGCGTCGGAGGCGGACGGATAATGAGAATAGAGGGGCAGATAGCCTACGTTGACGATGACGGATTTGAGACGCCTGTGCTTCTCAAGGAGGTGGTAGTGGTGATGCCTGCCGGGCATGACCTCAAGGATGACGGTCCGCGCCTGATGTTTGACCAGAAAGCATTTGACGACGGACGGAAAAAGCCGGAGACTAAGGCAGTGGCGGTCGAACCGGAACCTGTCGTGACGGTTCAGCCGGAACTTCCCGTGGAGGAGACTTCCCACGGTGACAAGATGAACATAGCCCTTGCCTTCGAGCCGAGCGACGTGAAGCATCTCGACAAGTCGCGTTTCTCTGCCGTGTTGGTCAACGATTCCAACTACTTCCTCAATTTCACCCTCCTTCGCCGCAGCGAGGAGGAGAGGGGATGGACTATGGTATGGCAGGGCACAGTGGCTCCCAATGAGTACTGCGATATGGTGTCGCTTACCCATGAGACCCTCCCACAGTATGAGAAGATAGCGTTCCAGTGTGTGGCATACAAGAAGGATAGACTCTTCACGCTTCAGGCTCCCGTGAGTGTATCGCGTAAACTTGATCTCACGAAATTCCATAAATACCATTGTTTCCGTCCTGGCATATACTTTGAGACGCCTGTGCTGGAGATCCCTATAGTGACGGATGGTGTGGCGCATCGTCCGCTGGAGGTGAATGCCGCAGAAGTGGCTTCAGCCATGCAGGGGGACCGTAAAGATAAGGATGCCGCCCGCGAATTGTCGAAGAAATATAAGGTCGATTCCGGAAGAAAAGGGAAATCCTCCTCAACTGCCGACAATCCTCACAAGGTGTTGCCACTGATAGAGGTGGATCTCCATATCGGGGAACTTACCGATACCCTGACAGGGATGGAGCCTAAGGATATGCTCGAGATGCAGCTCGCCGCAGTGAGAAAGCACATGAGAGCCAACAGTGGGCGCATCGGTCAGAAACTTGTGTTCATTCATGGCAAAGGGGAGGGAGTGCTCCGCAAGGCAGTGCTTGACCTGCTCAAGAAGGAATGGCCCAAGGCAGAACTTCAGGATGCCTCTTTCCGTGAGTATGGCTTCGGTGCCACTCTCGTGACGATTCATTAACCTCAAATCACGAACCTAAAATCGAGAACGACATGAAATATACAGATAAATGGTGGTCATATCCTGCCGAGGGAGAGTCGGGAAAGACGGTGATAGTGACCGGGCGCGACTGCATCGATGAATATCGAGAGAGCGGTAAATATAACTACCGCATAGACGTGACGTGGAACTACAATGCACTCCCAGATGGTATGCCGGAGGAGGATGATGCCGCACTTATGGAGAAGGCTACGGATGCACTGTTGGAATCATTCAAGAAAGACCGTGTGGCAGTCATGACCGGAATATACACCGGCGACGGTAAGAGGGATTGGGTATTCTATACGAAAAACCTTAAGATCTTCTCCCTTGTCTTCAACAAGGCGTTGTCAGAGCTTCCCACCATCCCAATCGTGATAGAGGCAGAGGAGGATAAGGATTGGGAGGAGTATCTTCATGTTCGTGAGGAGACCTACGTTCCCGATGAGGAATAAGAGGGGATAGGATTGGGTTAACGGGGATATTTCGGATTATAGTTGAATTGCTTATTTTTTACTAACTAAATAAATTGACCATGGTGAAAACTTACCTGTCGATGCTGCTTGCAATAGTGGCATTTGCGTTGAATGTCAACGCCCAGGTCACGTCCAAGCCGAGTCCCCTTCAAGTGGATTCAAAGGATGTGACTATCTTCTTTCATGCCGATCAAGGCTCCAAGGGACTTATGGGGCAGCCGGCAAGTGCCAAAATCTATGCCCACACCGGAGTGTTGCTTGAAGGCGACGGACCAAGCGATTGGAAATATGCTCCGACATGGGGCGACAATTCTCAAAAGTATGAGCTTGAGTATGTGAGCAAGGACTTATGGAAACTTTACATCGGCGATATCCACACTTATTATGGAATCACCGATCCTTCCCAGAAGGTGGCTAAGCTGGCATTTGTATTCAGAAATGCCAATGGCTCCAAGGAGGGTAAGGCAGAAGGGGGGAAGGATATCTTCCTTGAAGTGATGGATGCCGGACTGCAGATTGCGATAGAGTCTGATCTGCCGTCGACAATGATCACCCCCTCAACATCTACAGTCACGTTTAAAGTCGGAACCACTATGAAAGCCGCCATCTCTTTGAGTATCAATGGTACAGTGGTGGCAACCGAGGCAGACACCACGCTTCTTTCCGTGAAGCATACGTTTGACGCTCCCGGAAATTATGAGGTTAAGGCAGTGGCAACTGCGGGCGATATGACAGTGGAGAAGACAGCCCTTTACGTCTATGCTTCCGACTCACAGGAAGCAGCCTATCCCGGCGGCACGCCGAAGATGGGTCCGGTGAAGAATGCCGACGGCAGCGTGACGTTCTGTCTGGGAGCTCCCGAGAAGCAGAGTGTGATTCTCGTGGGCGAATGGAATGACTATGAGATCAGCAACGACTACGTGATGAACTATACCGACGTCAATGGTATGCGTTATTTCTGGACTACAGTCAAAGGTCTTGAGAATGACAAGATGTATGGCTACTACTTCCTCGTCGACGGCAACAAGAGCGTAGGCGACCCATACGCACGCCTTGTGCTTGACCCGTGGAACGACAAGTATCTCCTTACCGACGTGTATCCCGGTCTGCCGGAATATCCGATAGGGAAAGTGTCAGACGTGCCTCTCGCAATATATCAGGGCAACATCAATGATTACGACTGGCAGGTGACAGACTTCAAGGGCGTTCCCGCCTCCGACCTTATCATATATGAGCTTCTGTTCCGCGATTTCACCGGCACAGAGGGTAAGGCAGACGGCAACGGCACCGTGCGCAAGGCTATCGAGAAGATTCCTTATCTGAAGACTCTCGGAGTGAATGCCATAGAGCTTCTCCCGATTATGGAATTTAACGGGAATATCTCCTGGGGCTATAATCCCAACTTCTATTTCGCGCCTGACAAGGCATACGGCACGCCGGACGACTACAAGGAATTTATCGACGTATGTCATCAGAACGGCATGGCGGTGATTCTCGACATGGTGTTCAACCAGAGCGACGGTCTGCATCCGTGGTATCAGATGTATCCTGTAGGTTCCAATCCGTTCTACAATATGAATGCGCCTCATGCCTACAGCGTGCTCAACGACTGGAACCAGGGCTTCCCGATGGTGCAGGAGCAATGGGTAGACGTGCTCCGCTACTGGATGGAGGAGTATAAGTTCGACGGATTCCGTTTCGACCTCGTGAAGGGTCTCGGTGATAATGATTCATACGCCAACAGTGGCGATTCCGGCACAAACGCCTACAACGCTTCCCGCGTGGCACGTATGAGAGAGCTTCAGAAAGTGGTGGAATCAGTCAATCCGAACGCTTATTTCATCAATGAGAACCTTGCCGGAGCAAAAGAGGAGAATGAGATGGCTGAGACAGGTCAGCTCAACTGGGCTAATATCAATGGGGCAGGATGCCAGTTCGCAATGGGATATAATTCTAATTCCAATCTCAACAGGATGTATGCACCCAATGACAGCCGCACATGGGGCTCAACGGTGTCATATCTGGAGAGTCATGACGAGGAGCGTCTCGCCTACAAGCAGAATAAGGATGGCGCAGCAGGCGTTAAGGGGAATGAGAAGGTGTCGATGCAGCGTCTCGGATCAGCAGCCGTGCAGATGATACTTGCGCCGGGTGCCCACATGATATGGCAGTTCTCTGAACTTGGTAACTCCCAGACTACAAAAAACCAGAACGGCGGCAACAATACGGATCCCAAGATCGTAAATTGGGGATTGCTTGATGATGCCGATCATAAGGGATTGTATGACAATTATTCAGAGCTTATCGCACTCCGCACCGGGAATCCGGAGCTCTTCACAGAGTCTGCCACTTTCTCCATGGCTTGCAATTCCAACAATTGGCAGAACGGCAGGACAATGGTGTCGATTGCAGATGGTAAGGAGCTTTATACTGTTATAAATCCTAACGTGACAGGCGTGCGCACTTTCAGTGTGGATTTCTTGCAGGCAGATAATGATGCCTATACAATCATGTCGAAATCATACGGCAGTGCGCCATCCTTCAATGCTGCTGACAAGAAAGTGACTGTACCCGCTAACTGTTATGTGGTTATCGCGAGCAAAGGTGTGTCGTCGGCAGTAGATGGTATCGAGGCTGATGGAGAGACGTTGATGGCGTATGCAGCCGATGGAAAGATTGTGGTTGACAATGCTCCCGGCGTGGTTGAGATCTACAGCATGGACGGCAGAATGGTAGGCAGCGTGACAGTCAGCGGCAGCGTGAGTGTTGTTCCCGGTGTCTACGTGTTGCGTTGCGGTAATGCCGTTAAGAAGGTGATGGCAAACTGAAATTTATGATTTAGGTGGGTCATACATAAGGTATGATTCAGACTTCGTCAAGGCATAATTTCGTCAAAGCATAATAAAGACTATGGGCGACTTCCGATGGGAAGCCGCCCATAGTCTTTTAGATACGGACTCACACTAAGAAAAAAGAAAAGAAAGAAATTATTCATTTAAAAATAATTTCTTTCTTTTCTTCGTTCCCTTGTGATTCGCTTGTATCGGTTGTATCGGTTGTATCGGTGTATCACCCCCGATACAAGCGATACACACCAGATTCAGATTATTTCAAGATACTATTTCTTATGAGACGGGGGATTATTTCTTCATTGTGAAATGGCGAGAGGCGAGACGGTATCCGTCGGCAAAGACCTCGACTGTATAGTCGCCGGGAGTAAGGGTGGTGTTTACATCCCAATATACACTTACGCTCAGCTCCTCGTTGGCATATTCCATCTGTCGGTGGGCAGTGGCAGCTACGGTCTGTCCGTCAATTGTGAACGAGCCTCCACCTTCAAGCAGGAATCCCTCCGGGCTAAGTATTCGGATGAAGAAGTCTTTCATGCCGGGAGCGGCAGTGTTGTTAGGGCTCACGATAAAGCTGACACCGAGCTGACGGGCCTTGGTGATGTTTTTCTCATTCTTCCCTTTCTTGTTATAGGCATGTAGCGAAAGTCCCGTTATATTGAGCTTCTTTGCGAGTTTTACGGTCTGGGAAAGCTCCTCGTTACGGCTTGTAGCCTTTGTCACCTGCGAGGCGAGCTGCTCGTTGCGTTGAGTCACCTGCTGAATCTCCTGGCGTAGACCCTCATTCTCCTCACCAAGACGCTTGATCTCCTCCAGGTAATGTTTCACGATGCCTTTAAGAGTTGCAATCTCGCTTTCGAGCTGCTTTATACGCTTGCGGTTGGAGGCATTGCTTTTCTTCTCCTGGTTAAGTTCAGTCAGCAATCCTTCCACCTTCAGACGAGCCTCATTGTATTTCTGCACGAGAGAGTCGTTCTTCAGATATATCTGCTGATCCTCATACTGGTTGAAGTCTGCATTCAACTGGTTGAATTCATTAGTCAGCAGTAGACGGTCGTTGGCGAGACGGAGATTCTCGGTCTCGGCACGTGCCTCATTCACTTCATTCGTGCGGTTCGCATTTGAAATTATAAGAAAAATAATCAGCCCCACCAGAGCGGCGAGCACTCCAATCCCTCCAAAGAGGATTATTTTTTGGTTTTTATTCATAATAAAATCATGGGTGAGTTGAAGATCCCAACAATTTACAAAGTTATAACGAATTTTGCTAATGCCCAAGAAAGAGAGGGTAAAACCTTATCCTCTGTCGTAATGAGGCATATTTTCCGGTATAATCATTGATGTTTCAACAAGCCCGGCAATCACGCCGTTTCTACGCCAAGGAGATTGGAAAATCAGTTTCTTGACACCACCTTTGCTGATTGTGTAAGCATTGGATGTGCCGAGAGAGAGCATCTCCTTAATTTTCTCGCGTGAATTAGCGTTGTGGCATTCAAGAAGGTTTTTCCCGATAATGTCACCATGCTTTGCAAATGTCTCGCGTGAACGACGGTTCATATAAATAATCCGGCAGTCGATGTCGCAGATTGTAACTGCATAGTCCACGTCGTCTGCCCATCCTATAAGTGAGTCAGGAATATTGCTGTCCATGTGTCTGTATATAAAGAATTGACCGACGCTCTCGGGGAGGGCATCGGTCAATATTGCTTTTAGTCTTATTTGAGAGCTAATTCTTAGTTAGCAGCGGGAGCCTCAGCAGCAGGAGCAGCAGAGTCAGCAGGAGCAGCAGAATCAGCAGGAGCTGCGCTATCAACAACTACTTCCTCAACAGCAACTTCTTCAACTACAACAGAGTCAGAATCCTGAGCTGCATTTTTGTTGCCACCACAGCTAACCATAGCTACGCTGAAAAGAACAGCGAGTGAAAGAACTACTTTTTTCATCTTTGTTAAAATTTAAAAATAATAAAACAATATTTGCTATCAAAAACGGTGCAAAGTTAATACTAATTTTTTTAACGCGAATCAAAAAAGGACTTTTTTTTATGTTTTATATCATATAAAATGGGATATTTAACACTATTAACTTAAAAAAATGCGATTTTAACGAATTTTAGGGGTAAAATCATCGAAATCTCGTCGGTCGATGTGAATCAACTGTTAGCATCTGTTGCATTTGAGGCAACAGAAAAAGTATGCGGTCGGATATAGAAACAAAAAAACCTTGCAAAAGGTTGCAAGGTTTTTGGGTGCCCTAAGCCGGGATCGAACCGGCACGGATTGCTCCATTGGTGTTTGAGACCAACGCGTCTACCAATTCCGCCATCAGGGCAGGAATCCACGATTAGACGTGTCTTTTCGTGATTTCGGGTGCAAAGGTAGTAATAAATTTTATTATATGCAATCTTTTGCGAAATTTTTAGTGCGTTAAAAAATAAATTGTGACGGTATGTGGTATGTCACCGACTGTTTGGATACCATTTTATAAAATGAATTTGTCGGTATATATTTTTTTTATGTATTTTTGCAAAATGAAAATCAGATCAGTTATTATAGCATTCCTGGCATTGTCGGGAATGGTCTTTCCCAATAATGTGAAGGGCGAGGAATCACAAGATTCGGTGAGGGTATTATTTATAGGAAACAGCTACACGCATTATCATGATCTTCCGGATATGATAAGGCAGTTGGCACTCCGTGCCGGTGTGCATGAGAAAATGAATATATCGGCAGTGTCATTCACTCCGGGAGGATGTACGCTTCGTAAGCATCTTGAGAATCCGGAATTGATAAAGGCTCTGAAGAAAGGTGGATGGGACTTTGTGGTGATACAGGAGCAGAGCACAGCCCCTGCCATGCAAACGGAATCGGTGGTGAGAAACGTATATCCCTACGCGGCACGCCTTGACAGCCTTGCCCGTTCTGCTGACAAAAATACGCGTGTGATATACTACATGACGTGGGGTCATAAGGATGGATTCCGGAATCCCGATAATCCCTATCCGTTGGCAATGACGTATGAGGGGATGCAGGATAGAATTAAGACAAGCTATCTGGAGATGGCATATACCACAGGTGCTATGTGTGCGCCAGTTGGCATGGCTTGGAAGAGAGTAAGGGAAGAACGCCCGTATGACACTCTGTATTGGCCGGATCGTAGCCATCCCTCCCGGTTAGGTACGTATCTTGCGGCAAACGTGATATATGCCACTATGCTTGGACGGCACTATCAGACTTCATGGACCGCTGACTTTGATCCGGAACTTGCGGAATATATCCAGCAGGTGGCGCAGGAAACTGTATTTGATAACAGAGGGCTTATCAATCTGCATCCGGCAGATTGATAAGCCCGTGTCTCAATGTGGCTATGCTGCATTATTCAAAATGTATCTTTGCCTTGCGTATCACCTTCCAGCAGCCGTCTTCGAATATGGCTGTGCCGGCAGAGTCGTTCACAATTTTTGTCATGCCGGAAGTCTCTGTGAAGTTGGGGGCAATGCATGCTCCGGAAAGAAGCTCTATGGGTGAGCGGAGCGTATGTTCCCACACTTCCTGATTGGCAGCCACACGGAATGAACCGGCATAACCGTCGGTTGTGTCAAGACGATAGATCGAGTTGCCGGGGATCAGCGAACGGTCGGCACGCACAAATATGCCTTTAGCATTTGCTCTGCCGAGATATATTGATCTCACGGCAGGCGTGTCGGCATCTGTCGGTGATGTCTGACGTGTGGGGACTGTGGATGCGGGAGTTGCTGTAGTTGCAGACTGTTGCTTTACAGGAGCTGCCTGAGGTGTGGCGCCTGCTGCTTTCTCTTCAAACGATCTTATGCGGGCGTTTGCTTCCGAAAGTCTTGTGCGTAGGGATACCACTTCTGCAGTCAGACCCTGTATGTTCACTTTAAGAGAAGTGTTGAGAGAGTTGAGTGATTCTATTTTCTGCGACAGTGTAGCCAATTCCTCATTCTTGGTAGCCATTGCGGCGGCGAATTTCTCCCTCATCTTGTCAGAGTCGGCAGAAGGGGTGAGATTATCATCATGAATGCGGTCGGCTTCGGCAAGACGTGCCTCATTGCGTTTCATGACGTTTGACGCAAACACCACGAGGGCGACCACGACGGCTACGAGTATACATAGTATAAGTATATATATCCAAGTGTGGTCCTCGGCCTTTTTTATCTGGGTCTCCTCTTCAAGATCGGCGAAAAACTTATCATTATCAAGATTGGGAGCAGTGGTGTCAGATGTTTCCTGGCTTACATTCAGGGAGGAATCGGTTTTGCTCTCTGATTCGGGGGCATCAGCCGGAGTCTGGGCAGGCTTGGCGGCTTCCTGTTTGTCCTGGGCGGGTTTGGCAGTGGTGGCAGCCGGCTTGGCTACAGTCTTCTCTGTCTTCACCGGCTCGGATATTTTCATAGCGGATATGTTTTTCTTAGCGCGTCCCTTTCCCACGCGCCCTTTCTGAAGGAGTCCGCTTGCCGCGAAAGCCTTCACTCCCCAATAGTCCACGAGTTTCTGTTTGTCCCATGATGCATAGTCGGAAGGGACAGGAATATTCTTGAATGCCTTGATATTCTCTTTCTCCTTCGTCTTTAGCGCACGCTCAAGCTGAGACATGCTTTTGGGATGAATGTTGTCGAGATACCCTGAGCCATCGTTGGCATAACGTAGGTAAGCCTGTGCTGCCAAGGCACGGGCCTGATCCATCTCTTTTTCCGTGACAGCCTTTGCCGGGATGGATACAAGGAGAGAGATGAATAATGGAAATAGGTAGATGAGTCGTTTCATTATGAAGTGATCGGCTTGAATGTTTTATGGAGATGGCAATGTGAATTGTCACCGCCTGTTGGATTGTTATTGTCTTTTAAAATACAAAAGTAGTAAAAAATAATTAAAGAATATTGCAGCTATGATAAAAAAAGGAGTGGAATGCCGACGATTTCGTCATTTGTGGAAAATTGAAGTCATAATTCCTTGCGCAGTCGTGCCACCGGTATCCCTTGCCTGTCGCGGTATTTCGCCACGGTCCTGCGTGACACGTCGTACCCCTTTGCCTCCATCTCCTGACGGATCTTCTCGTCGCTAAGGGGATGCTGCTTATCTTCCTTCTCCACGAGAGCGCAGATTTCAGCTTCGATTTTTCTGTTTGTGAGTGTCTCGGCAGCATCGTCCCCCTCCTCGCCGATAGAGTCGCTGAAGAAGAACCTGAGAGGGAATATTCCCCACGGGGTCGCCACATATTTATTGTTTGTGGCGCGGGATATGACCGAGAGATCCAATCCTGTCATGGCGGAAATATCTTTGATCATCATTGGTTTCAGTCGGTATACGTCCTGAGTCATGAAATACTCATGCTGAATTTTCATGATGGCTGTCATTACGGTGATGAGGGTCTCCTGCCTTTGTCGTAATATCTTGATGAAATCTCGGGCATCGTTATATCTTGACGTGATGAACTCACTCCCTCTCTTGGCTTTTCTCCGTTCGCCGGATTCCATCTCTCTGACAGCCTCGGAGAAAGATCTGTCGATTGCCAATTCCGGTATGCGGTTGTTGGTCGCGACTGATAGGATACCGTCTTCCGTAGATATCACAAGGTCGGGGATTATTATATTGGTATTCCCGGCATCGGAGTTTATTGACGCACCGGGCTTCGGGTTTAATGTCAGGATTAGGTCGATGGCTCTCCTAACCCTCTCCTTGTCGATCTTGAGCCCGGTGATGATCCTGTGTGTGTGCTTCATGGAGAAAGCTTCAAACTGCGACTCTATGATTTTCAGGGCATCTTCCTTCTGTTGGGAGTCGGGGAGATGACGCAGTTGAATCATGAGACATTCCCGCAGGTCGGCAGCCCCGACGCCGTATGGTTCAAGGTCTCTTACAATGTCGAGTGCACGCCGGGCGTCATCCTCCGTGACGTCGATGCCCGGACCGAACGCCATGTCGTTGACTATGGCGGGTATGGTGCGGTGCAGATAGCCGTTGGAATCAAGGTTCCCGATAACGTATGTGGCAGCCTGGCGCACTTTCTCCGGAATGTCGCGCTCTGACAGCTGGCGGAGCAGACTGTCATACAAGGATTCGCCTGTGTCGGGAGGGGAGAAGTCGTAGTCGGAATAGTCGTCGGGCGATGAGTTGTTGATGGATGTGCGGTATTTCGGCAGCTCCCTGTCGACATTCTCCGGCTCCTCCACCACCTCCAGTGCGGGATTGTCTTCAATCTCACGTTCCACGGCATCCTCAAGTTCTGGCGCATTAAATTCCAGCAGTTTCACAAATCTGAGCTGCTGGGCGGATAGCCTCATGGAGAGACGCTGGTCGAGGGATAAGGATTGCGATGACGACATACGGATTTTATTTAAAGTAGTCCAATGATTGATGAAAAACACTGCGAAATTAGCATAAAAATGGGAGTGTAGAGAAAAATATCATGAAAAAATTGCGATTGCGACAAAAAATGCTTAATTTCGCGATTCCAAACCGTAGCATGTATTAAAAGAGCGTGCCAAATAGTAATGTGTGCAGCTTGAATAGACATGCCGGAAAATAAAGCTTAATCAGCGTTACCAAAAAACCTCAGTAACAATTAAACAAACGAAATGGCATCCCAGAATACTAATCAGCAGGATGAGACAGCAATCGACAAGATGAACTCGCAGCTTACAGCAGCCGGCGACAAGATTGCAAACAATAAGAAGATCATATACATCACCACCGGAGCGATCATCCTGGTGGCTGTTGTGATATTGGGCTATCTCTTCGGTTATCGTAAGCCGCGAGAGGAGAAGGCATTTGAGGCGTATAACAAGGTGGAGCAGCAGGCTTTTGCCAACGACTCTATCGCAGCTGCGCAGTATAAGCAGGTCGCCGACAACTTCAGTGGCAGCGATGCCGCCAATCTTGCCGCTCTCAGTGCGGGCGAGGCTCTTTACAACGAGGGTAAGTATGAGGAGGCTGCCAAATATCTTGGAAAATTCTCATCGGATGATGCGGTGCTTGATGCAAATGCAATGGTGCTGACCGGCGACTGCTACGTCAATCTGAAGAAATATGATGATGCGCTTAGCGCATATCAGAAAGCTGTCAGAAAGGCAGACGGCAATCCGCAGATCGTTCCGCGTGTGCTCCTTAAGGAGGCTAACGTCTATGACGAGCAGAAGAAGTATGACAAGGCTCTTGAATGTTATACTTCCATAAAGAATGATTTCCCGGAGTTCCGCCTGGGGAATGGTCTTGACATCGACGCCTACATAGCGCGTGAAAATGCAAGACTCGGAAAATAAGTGATTTCGAAAGATTGAAGTTAATACAACTTCATTATTAAACAAGGCAATATTACATAAAATAATAAAACATTTGCTTATTTTATGAAAAGGGGCGGTGGCTTTCGAGCCGGGTGCCCTTTTCTTATGCCTTTTTCTTGAGGATATGTTGTCCGTAGCGTGTGGTGATGTATGACACGATGGCACAAATGGTTAGAGGCAATGCAAAATGATAGGATTGCGTCATCTCCAAGATTATGAATATAGCCATAAGGGGTGCCTGTATCGCGCCTGCCATGACTCCAGCCATGCCTATGTATGAGAATGCCCCGACGTGTAGATGCATGTTTAAGCACTGATTGCTCATGGTGGCGAAAATAAAGCCTGCCATGCTCCCTGCGAATATGGTCGGGGCGAAGTCGCCTGCCACGCCGCCACTGCTGTTGGATGCCGACACGGCCCAGCATTTGCAGAGAAGTATGCATATAGCGGCTATTATCAGCAATTTGTCGCCGGATAATATCTCCATCAAAGGAGAACCTTTGGCAAGAGACTCGGGATGCTCGTTGATTACGTCGGTTATGATCGGATAGCCTGTCCCGTACATTGACGGAAACATAAGAAGTGTGGCTCCCAACATCAGTCCTCCCGATAGATTGCGTATCCATGGATTTCGGATACGGGAATAGGCGGCATCCATGTATGATGTAACAGAGGTGTAGTAGATGCTGTATGCACCGCAGAATAACCCCAATAGAATCACCATAGGGATGGCGTGTATCTCAAAGTCGGGATATGCAGTGAATGAAAGATCTGTGCTGAACCCTGTCAGTGCAGAGATGGTGAGATAGGAGGTTAGGCTCGTGACGAACAGCATCAATACGGAATTGACGTTTAAGTTGATACGTAGCAATTCAAGTGAAAACATCAGTCCTCCAATAGGAGCAGCAAATATGGCGGCGATACCGCCGCTTGCCCCACATCCGATAAATGTCTTGAGGGTATCGTTGTCTGCATGGACGTATTGCCCGATATTACTGCCTATGGCGGCTCCGGCAGACGCTATAGGTCCTTCGGCTCCGGCGGAGCCGCCGAATCCGA
This sequence comes from Muribaculaceae bacterium Isolate-037 (Harlan), assembly GCA_003762615.1. GTDB lineage: Bacteria > Bacteroidota > Bacteroidia > Bacteroidales > Muribaculaceae > Lepagella > Lepagella muris. Next base: position 23,632 of record RIAZ01000022.1, on the reverse strand, counting down.
GCGTTAGGGAGCAGCCGATGAGAGGAGAGATGCATCGGTTGCGCCTTATTTTGTAGAGTCTCTTTCTGAGATTGCGTTTCAGTTGAGCCGTGCCATGCTCAAGATTCTCACGCACAATGTATCTGGAGAATATTCCGGTTAGGATTATTCCCACTGCAGGCGTGATAAGTAGCCACCAGTCGGGCTTTGCATCATGTATGTGAGTCAGGAATACATTTGCCAATGATGAGATTGCGAGCTTCAGCAGCCATGCAACTAATCCTGTGGATATGCCGATTGTGATGGCGAGCAGCAATATGAACGTCTTTGATCTGTAATTATAGGGCATGGTTGATGAGTCTTTTTATGTTATCAGTGTTGTCTTATACTATAACAAATGAAACAGAAGTTTGGAAGCAGGATTATAAATAAAAACAGACTTCTTTCACAAGAAGTCTGCCACGTTGCGAATCAAAATTATTTCTACAAACCTAACATAAACGATTTATTTAATCTAAACTGTCCCCGATTTCTTTCAGAATATCTGAACCTTTTCTCTTTTTTACCTTAATGTAGATTATTACTGTAAAAACTATCGAAATAATAATACTTACCTTATAACCTATGAGTCATTTATCCTTATGAATTATTTACCTATAAATCTATTTTGAGGTGTCTCAGTTGAGAGAGTAGTGATTCTCTCTTTTGAGAACAATGCAAAATTAATCATCAAAAACATGTTTTGCAAGTGATATTAACCATAATATTGTATGTATATAGATTTTATTTAATTTAATATATTGTAAATCATTATGTTGTAAAAATTAAATATAGATTAAATATAAGGTTATATATAGATTATGAAGTGATGATATGACGTGAAAATTAATTGTTATACCCGAGCTCTGCCACGTTCTTGTCGAAATTATCGCGGTCAAATGCGCGATTTCTCATCCTGTTACGGTAAGAATAGACAGTGTTGGAGGAGTAGTTTAGAATCTGTGCGATTTTGTTGCTCTGGTCTACTCCGAGCCTTACGAACGCGTAGATGCGCAGTTCGGGAGAAAGCTGCATGTCGGGCTTAAGCGCTATCTGTTGGTCGGGCATCAGAAGGGTGTTGATATTGTCGACAAAGTCAGGAAACAGGTCAAGGATTGCCTTGTCGATTAGCCGATAGAACTCATCGTTGTCTTCTTCATTGAATCGTCCTGAGGATACGAGCTTCAAAAGATCGTCGGTCTGGCGTGCGTTGATTTTACGGGTGATAAGTTTGCCAAACTGGTCAAGTCTTGACGCATAATTTGAGCAAAGTCCGATGAAGTTGCCTACGTATGCCTCCAGTTTCTTTGAGGCTGTGGCGAGTTTCTTCTCCTTTGCACGCGAGTCTCGTATGTTGCGTATCAGAGAGGTGGAGAGAATCAGTGCGATTATTAGGAGGGTGGTCGATATGAGGAGGTATGCGAGCATCTTATTGTTGGAATCATTGATTTTTTTACGGTAGGCCTCATCAATCAGCGGCATGAATGCGCTGATTGATACCATCCTCATTCGTATGTTGCCGCTGTTGGCTTCCTCAAGGGCGAAGTTTATATATTTGAAGGCATCGTCAATATCTCCCATTTCATATAGTCGGTATGCAAGGGTTGGGAGAGCGATACCCTCCTTCACAGATTGCTTTATGTCGCTTTCAGCGGAAAGCGCAAGATATTCCACATATTTCGCGGGATTGCCGAGATTCATGTTGACAAACGCGAGTTGGAAAGCAGCCATAGCATAGATGTTGCTCTCTTTTGGCTGTTCTCTCAATATCGTTTCAAGATTCTTGCGGGCAGTCTCCCACTTTGCATCAGAGGCGAGGCGTTCGGAAAATATGAATTGTCGGAAAGGATCGGAATGAGGGAGAAGGGAGAGCAGGGAATCGTCACATTGGATGTATTTTTTCCTGAATATCTCGGAATATTCCCCATGGTCTTGTACGAATGCCAGCATATAAGAATACAACATCCTCGATGTTTTCCAAAATTCAATGCGGGCGTCATGTGGGAGATTTAGCTTGCTTATAGAGTCAAGTCTCTGTATGGCAGGAGGGAATATTCCGGCGGTGCTGAGAGCCATTATTGTGGCGAGCTCGCTCTTAATTAGGCGTATGCCATTGTCATCTGCCGGGATTGCATAGACCGACTTTTGAGCATAGAATATTGAGGAGTCGGCATTCATCTGTCGGTAAAGTGAGGCTATTTTGAGAAGCACCTCCCACTGCCGGGAGGGCTGGTTGCCTGCTTTAAGTAGATTTTTAAGAGAGTCGATCTTCTCTACTTTCTTTTTTTGATATATAGGTGCCTTGGTGATGGTGGCATTAAGACGTCTTAGCACGTCGTATGGAATCTCCGCCTCAAGACTGCTTGACTGTCCCGAAGGGTTACTGCATGAGGATGCGACAATCAGGAGTATGAAAAGGAGGGGAAGCGATTCTTTAAAAAAACGGCTCATATTCGTTAAGAGTAATTTTAAGGTTTGTGTATCCCTGGGTGGATACGGATACAAAGTTAAGGAAAATTTATTAATTTTGTAGTTCTAAAAAGCAAGAAGGAAAATATGGATCATGCATACAATATCTTCACATTGGCAAACGGTCTGAGAGTGGTCAGCCGTCGGACGAATGGACTCGTCAGTTATATAGGGGCGGTGATTAATGCCGGAAGCCGCGACGAGGCCGGGGATTGCCACGGACTCGCGCATTTTGTGGAGCATACTATATTTAAGGGGACCCTATCACGGCGCAGCTGGCAGATATCGGCGCGTATGGAAGTGGTGGGGGGCGAGCTGAATGCCTACACATCAAAGGAGGAGACGGTGGTCTACACGAATGCCCCGTCAGGTTATGAGGAGAGAGCCATGGAACTGCTTGCCGACATACTGACGGCAAGTTGCTTCCCGAAAGCGGAGCTTGACCGCGAGAGGGAAGTGGTGGTGGAGGAGATCAATAGCTATCTTGACAGCCCGTCGGAATCGGTATATGATGAGTTTGAGGAGCTGGCATACGCCGGATCCTGTCTTTCCCACAATATCCTCGGTTCGCCGGAAAGTGTCAAGAAACTGACCGGGGAAGATTGTCGCGGATTCCTCGACCGTTACTATACTCCCGGCAATATGGTGGTGTATTGCAGCAGTCCGTTGCCGCCGGAGAGGGTGGAGCGGCTCGTGTCGAGATATTTCTCCTGCATGAGCTTTCCTGACAGGGGGCATAACCGTATCGTGCCGCCGCCGATGGAGCCGTTTGACCTGCGCCGCGACCGTGGTAACCATCAGGCGAATACTATCGTGGGTGCAAGGGTGTTCTGTAGGCAAGATCCCCGAAGATATGCCCTCTTTCTTCTGAATAATTATCTCGGCGGACCATGCATGAATTCTCGCCTTAACCGTGAGTTGCGCGAGAGAAGGGGATACGTCTATACGGTAGACAGCAGCGTGGGATTGCTGAGCGACAGCGGACTCCTTATCATTTATTTCGGATCAGATCCGTCGACGGTAGGTAAATGCCGCCGTATAATAGCCGGAGAGCTTGACCGTCTGGCACAGTCGTCGCTATCCGCTGCCACGTTTGAGCGCATAAAACGTCAATATTGCGGTCAGTTGCTCGTCAGCTCCGACAATATAGAGAGCAGATCGATCTCTATGGGTAAGAGCCTGCTGTATTACGACCGTATCAACGACATATCAACCACGGCTGATCGGATAATGGCTGTGACGGCAGAGGAGATGCGTCAGGTGGCTGAACTCCTGTCGCCCGACAAGTGCGCGTGTCTGACGCTGATTTGATAAGACAAAACAAAAATAAGAAAACATACGATGAAAATAGGAAATATTGATCTCGGGGAACGCCCGGTGATGCTTGCTCCGATGGAAGACGTCACCGACCCGTCATTCCGTCTGATATGCCGTGAACAGGGTGCGAAGATGGTCTACACGGAGTTTGTATCATCGGAGGCTCTCGTGCGTAATATCGCGTCGACCGCACGCAAGCTGAATATAGATGAGAGGGAGCGTCCGGTGGCGATACAGATCTATGGACGTGATCCGGAAGCTATGGTCGATGCTGCCAAGATGGTGGAGGACGCCGGTCCGGATATAATAGATATAAATTTCGGTTGCCCGGTCAAGAAGGTGGCGGGTAAGGGTGCAGGTGCAGGCATGTTGAGAGATGTGCCCAAGATGCTTGCAATAACGGAGTCTGTGGTGAAGGCAGTCAGCTTGCCGGTGACGGTGAAGACACGCCTGGGATGGGATGCGGAGAGCAAGATCATAACCGATTTGGCTCCAAGGCTGCAAGATTGCGGTATAGCCGCGCTTACTGTGCATGGACGCACGAGGGCACAGATGTATACTGGGGATGCCGACTGGTCGCTGATCGGCGAACTGAAGTCATCCGGTAAGATGGAGATACCTATAATCGGCAACGGCGACATCACCACGCCTGAGGGAGCGGCTAAGGCTTTCGATGATTATGGCGTTGACGGAGTGATGATAGGGAGGGGAGCGATCGGTGCCACTTGGATTTTTCATGACGTGGAGCAATATCTGCGCACAGGGGAGTGGATTCCGCTGACGGATGCGGAGAAATTTGCCCTGTTGCGTCGTCAGATAAGTGAGAGCATCGACCGCATAGATGAATATCGTGGTATACTACACATCCGCCGGCATCTTGCGGCAACCCCATTGTTCAAGGGTCTGCCCGATTTCAGGCAGACCAGAATACGGATGCTCCGTGCTGAGACGGCTGACGAACTTGAACAGATATTCCGTGAAATAGAAGAAAAGTATTTCGGCTAAAGATTGACGAGACCACGTTATATATGATGTGGCAATGCCTGCTTGTACTCCGTCAGGTAAGCCAATAGGAATAACCACGGGAATAAACATAAGAAAAGTCTATGAATAAAATTTTTTATCTTGTAATCCTACTTTCAGTGTCGTTGTGCGGATGGGCACAGGAAATTAACAACTATAAGGTAGAGGTCGGTCAGTTTGATCGTGTGAAAGTGTGCGACAACGTTAACGTGGTGTACCGTTGTCTGCCGGATTCCTCCGGATTCATACAGTATAGAGGCGACAAGCAGTTTGCCGACGCCTTCATAATCACTCCGAAGAATGGAAATCTGAAGATACAGGTGTCGACAGAGGACGTGGGTCATCCCGACCTCCCGACTCTCTATATATATTCCGATTTCCTTACGGGAGTGGAAAATGCATCTAATTTCAATTTTACGGTGGAAAATCCGGCGGCTTGTGCCGAGTTCAAGGTGACGCAGGTAGGCAATGGCTCCGTGCGCGTGGAGAATGTCAAGGCAAACAAGGTGATTGCCGGAGTGGCTACCGGAAATGGCTCTGTCAACGTCTCCGGCACGTGCAAGGAGGCTGTGCTGAAGATGGTGGGCACCGGCACGATCTCCGCCGACCGTCTTGAGGCAGATGTGGTGCAATGCAAGATTCTCGGCAGCGGTTCGATCGGTTGCTGGCCGTTGCAGAAGCTGAATGTGAGGGGAATCGGTTCGACAAAGGTATATTATAAGGGTGATCCGCAGGTGAAGAAATCGGGAGGCGGCAAGCTCTATCCGTTGCCGGAGGGTCGCACGTCAGGCTCATATATGGAAGGGAATGATTCCATGAAAGAGGAATCTGCCTCTCAGTCAGAAGATGAAGAAGATGACGGGGAGGAGGATGATGACGATGATGATGAGTGAAATGATTATTTTAAGCCGGAAGTGATTAAGAAATAGACTGATGGCAGAAGATGTCAACAACAATACCGACGTGCCGTTGAAACTGAAGACGGCACGTACTCTTAAATGGAATGCCATAGACAGGCTTGCATCGCAAGTGCTTTATGGCGTGGTGGGCATTGTGCTCGCGAATGTGCTCTCGCAGGAGGATTTCGGACTCGTGGGGGCACTTCTCGTTTTTCAGGCATTCGCAATAATATTTGCCGACAGCGGTTTTGGGGCAGCGCTGCTCCAGCGAAAGGACCCGACGGAGAAGGATTATTCCACGGTATTCTGGTTTAACCTCATAGTGAGTGTGGGAATATACTGTATACTATGGTTTGCGGCGCCGTTGATTGCCGATATATTCCAGCATGACCGTAGGTTGATACCGTTGTCGAAAGTGATGTTTCTTACCTTTGTGCTCAACGCTCTCGCGATTGTGCAGACCAACCGCCTCATGAAACGTATGGACGTGAAGATGATTGCCGTGTCGAATCTTGTGGCGCAGACCGGTGGCGGACTCCTTGGCATCGCCCTCGCATTGGCAGGATACGGTGCGTGGGCACTCGTATGGCAGTCGGTGGCATTGGCAGGTATAAAGACGGGGATACTGTGGGCTACCGGGGGATGGTTCCCCACATCATGGATAAAGATAGAATCATTCCGTAAGATATGGCGTATAGGACTGAGCGTATTCTCCTCATCAATGCTCAACACGCTCTTCCTGACGATATATTCCTTCATCATAGGTGCGTTCTATTCATTGAAGTCGCTTGGAGTCTACACACAGGCTGACAAATGGAGCAAGATGGGTAGCGCATCAATATCGCAGGTGCTTACTGCATCATTCGTGCCACTCCTCTCAAGATTCCAGGATAATCCCGACGATTTCCGCCGCTACGTGCGACGCATCAACCGTTTTGGGGCCTTCATAGTCTTCCCTGCCATGGTCGGATTAGCCGCAATAGGGGAGTCATTATTCCATACGCTCTTCGGATCCAAATGGGACGCATCGATACTGTTGTTTCAGATACTGGTGATACGCGGCATATTCGTGGTGCTCGTGTCGCTTTACGGCAACTACATGCTTGCAAAAGGTTACGGCAAACGCCTCTTCATAATAGAACTCATAAAGGATAGCGCGATAGCTTTGGCGATAATATCCACGGTATTTCTTAGAAGCGTAGAATGGCTCGTATGGGGTCAGCTGATAGCCTCAGTTGTCACCTTCGTCATAGTGGTGACAATGACCGGTAGGGCGATTGGCTATAGGGTAGGGGCGATGATCTACGACCTCATGCCCTTTGCCTCCGCCGCCTGCGTCATGTGGTGTGTCTGCCGCATGATGTCGGTCCTCACGCTGCCGGCACCCATGCAGATGATGATTGAGATCACAGTAGGTGCAGCGGCATACCTGCTTATAATGTGGATAGGGAAGAGTCCCGAACTACAGGAAGGCACCGCCTACATCTTCGGACGCTTCCGCAAAAGGAAATAAAAACAGCCTTGACAACGACAAAACCGAGACCGACATATCCGCTACCCACCAAAAAATATCAAAAATACCATACGATCACCCAATAAACGCGAAAAAAAGACAAAAATAAATAGTTGATAAATAATGCGATAAAAATAAAAGATAAAAAATATTGAAAAAAGTGACCAAAAAATTTGGTAGAACCGCAAAAAGTATCTAACTTTGCAATCGCAAACGGGGCTGATAAGGACGCTAGAGAGCGACAAATCAGACAAGAAACTTCAACAGAAGCAACCCCAAAAGGTGCCATAGCTCAGTTGGTAGAGCAAAGGACTGAAAATCCTTGTGTCCCCGGTTCGATTCCTGGTGGCACCACCTTCAAGAAAGTTAAATCGCTAATTCTAAAAGAGTTGGCGATTTTTCTTTTAGTCCCTATTGTCCGTAGTCACTATAATAGTCACTATCTAAATCGCTATAAACCACGATAAATCGGCTTGATTAAACTGTATTAAAAAGTAGCGTTTAATTCTAAACCCAATTAAATTCTACATTAAATTCTCTGCAAAATAATAGTGACTATCGGCGTGGTGCGCTGAGATAGTCACTACTTCATTCTTACATTGTAAGTCTTGTGCCGGACTGACGGTCGTCGATGTCATCGTAGCGGGAGCGGTTGCCGACTTCGTGCTCGCGCTTGTAACCGGATGAGCCGGAACTGACATTGAGGGAAGATAGTGCGTTGGCAAGATTGAATGTGAACACTTGCGAGATTTCCGGGGAGTAGTCCTGTGGACGGGAAGGGAGAATACGGACTCCGGCTTTGGATTGGGTATTCTGCTTTATCCTCTCTTTAACTGCCTCGGCATCCTTTCGAGTAAGATGCAGCATGGCTATTGACATCAGGAAGTCTTGTCTTGCTTGTTCATCGGCATGTAGAGAGCGGAACTTGGCTTCCTCCTCCGGAGTTAATTCGATCAAAGGCATATAGCCGTCAGTCAAGGCAGCGCGGAGGCAATAGTTGCCGTTTCTATGTTTGACAACGGCCATGCCTTTTATTCTCTCTTGATGGTTGTGTATCGGATAGCGCATGAGATATTCGGTCAGTATCTCCTCGGAGAACATCGTGGCCGCTATTGTCAGGCCTACATCTTCGCGCTCGTCGTCTTTCACGCCGTTATACCATGCGTACTGCCTCGGTGAGATTGGCTTGCGGTACGTCGAGCCGTCTTTGACATTGATGAGCATATAGTTTCCTCTGCTGTCTTTGCCCACCTCGACAGTGAACAGGTCGCGGTACACGTCAAGCGGCGATGGTTCCCTTTGTGGTATGATGGCGAAGTCAATAAGCTCCGACAGTTTCATCACCTTGCTGCCGTCGAAGGCAATCTTTTCGGCATGGTCGATTATACTGTAGCCTCTCACCCTGCCGTCCTTGTCCTTCTGGAAACTGATGTCTATGCCAAACTTTGTCTTGAGAACATCAATGAGAGTCTGTATGCGCTGGCAGTTCTCCTCGCTCAACGGTTTGCCGTGGTTGTCAAGTATTTTGCGGATGTCGGTGTTCAACTTTGCCTTTACCGGCTTTCGCTTCTTACCTTTTGACACTTTGACATTATCGACACTTTGACATTTTCCCTCGGCTATCTCGCTCTTGTATTTCCGGATTATGGAGCGGAGCTGTGTAGCGCGGTCTTTGCGCTTGGGGCTGTTCCTGGTGATTCGATTGAGGATGTCATCGATGGCGATATTCCCGGCGTCGCCTCCACACTTGAACAGACGGTAGCCGTCGAGCGATTTCTCTATCTTGTAACCATGAGTCTTGACGATATTGGCAAACTGCCCCTCCGTTTCGTAGTCGTAGCTGAGAATTCGGTCAATATCTTTCTTGATGTCAGGAGAGAGTATGCGATTTGCGCACTCGTTAAGCCTGCGCCTGTCCTGATGGTCAGAAATGGCATAACCGTTAGGCTTTATTCTCGTCGAGAGAATATGCACATGGTTGTTGCCGGTATCATGGTGGGCGTAAACAAAATACGGCTGACGGGCATATCCCATACCCACCATAAGCTCTCGCGCAAAGTCGGTAAGTTCTTCCGGCGACATGGCGCGTCCTTTCACGGAGGCCGACACGTGGAACTGGAAACGTGTTGTCTTTGTATTGCCGTAGGTCTTAGAGTTTTCTTTCATATACCTTTCGACTTCAGCCGAGGCATCAAGGCCGAAGCGGTGCAGCGTCTCGACATTGTGACGCAACGCCTCGCTGACGTTCTCCATCGCCATAAGGGTTGCCACGCCATCAGCAATCTTCTTCTCGTTATATCGAGCGCCGGGGAAACCGCCGCCGGACACATCGTTGAGCTTCTTGACTATCATTTTCCTGAAATTATCATGTTATAGAGGTATGTCAGCATCTGCCGGATTTTTTCTGTACCCTCGCAAAACTGACCGAAGGGAAGAAGATCTGCCGCCCGCAACGAGTAAGGATTCATTTTCTGCTGTTCGTTGATGTGCTTTGCAACCTGATTGGTGTTGGTGCCAGTTCTTTCGATGAGCTTGATAGCGGACTTGATCAAAGCAATCATACGGGGATTGTCGCGGTCAGTGACTGGCTCCTCGTTGTATTTGAGAGTAGCGCATCGGACAAACGCGCTGAGATTACCGTCGGTATATCTGTCGGCTCCTGACTGCATTTTTGTGTGGGTCTGCGAATCGACACGTATTTTTATAGTAATGGATTTTTTATCGGGCATAGAGATTAACTTTTTAAGATATTATGGTTTGATAGATTGGTTGATTGAATATCTGATACAATGAAGACTATATGACTTGGTATAATGATAGCTTGATGATTTGATGACCTGATACCTTGATGATATAATACCTGGTTGTCTCGATCGTCTAATGCTCCATTGTCCAATGGCTCATTATCATATTATCCAATGTATAGATTATCCAATGTGACGATGACCGATTAACCGAAGTATCACGGTTCATGATAAATGTGTTGCTTGATAATATATCAACCGCAGATTTTCAGTTTTTCATCATTCATTTTTCAGTCTATCATCGTTCACGGGCAATGTGTCATTAGACAAAAGACTGCGAGTTTCGAGCGGGATTGACCCTCACCTCGGGGGAGGCGGGATAGCCGTTGTGGACACAATCGGCATATCTTGCAAAGCAAGGTTTATACTCCAAATCAGGCGTGAGCAACCGGGGTATCTCAATCAGTTCGACCTCGGTCGAAAATGTCATAATGTCAAAAGTTCATAGTGTCAGCGCATGGGTCATATTTTGCTATAGCAACCGTGTGACTTTTTCTTCACGAATCCTCGGCCTCCGTCTCTTAGGAATCTCTTGACCGAAGATTCCGAGATTCCGAGTTGCAGGGCTTCCCGGACAGCTTCTGCCGTGGTGAACGAATCCCTGAGGTTTCCGAGTAACTCGGTGAACCGGTTGTCAAGGATACCGGTTTCAATCTCCGGTGCAATCCGGCTCTCCATGTTTCTGAAATATTCGGTGAGCCTGATGGCGAGTTCGGCAGTTCCCGGTTCAATTTTATCCATGCCCGATTCTCCACAGATGCAGTGCATAATCTGTATGACCAGACAGAAGCGGACCAGATAAGTTTCCAGTTTGCCGCACAACGCCCTGACAGCATCTGAATCCGTTTCAGCATAAGCCTTGTTATTGACCTCGTCTTTCCATTGAATTACGCGGAGCTTTGCCTCTTGGGAAAACAGTAGCTCTATTGAGGTTGCTTTTCCCTCTTGGTCTGTTGAAGGAGTGACTGTTACCACCTTTCGGATAATTCGCCCCCATTCTTCAAGAACGCCGTCAGGCATGGCGGTGTCATTCCACGATGGCATCTTGTCAATTTCGGGATAGACTTTCAGGAATCGAGATGAAAAGCCGTTCATCATGCGCTTGCCGCCGAACTGTTCGTCCAGGCGCCCCGGCTGAGTAGAGCCTATAATCGAACAGTAGGGATTGGCGAGGAAGATATGTTCGTTGTTTGACTTTCGGCTGTACTTGAAAGGCGTGCCGCTGAACAGACTGAGAAAGTAGCCCTCGTCCGAACCGTTGTAGCGGTTGAAATTGGAAAGAAGGCTGTCTATCTCATCCTTGTAAATCAGCACTCCGCGCGGATTGTCGCGCAAAGCTCCGATAAGAGCCTCTACGGTGGAGTCAACCACTACATGGCATTTTCGCTGAGGCATCTTCATTTCTTCAGGTAGAGAATGTTTCTCACGCTGCTTTGCCGACATGCGTTCCCATCGGCGGTAGGTTTCCATCTCCTTGCAGTAGATCATGTCATACTCTCCGTCGAGTTTGAGAAGAGGTGCGACCGCCTGTTGCAATGGAGGTGTCTTGCCACAGCTCGGCGAGCCGACAAGCACCATGTAGATTATCGGTCGGCTTACCCATCCTGTCATGAAGCGGACTGACCAAGTGTTGCCCATAGCAGCCGCGAATACTGTAAGGAATGAAGCCGAAGTGAAATCGACATTATAGTTCTCATACTCCTCAAGAGCCTCTATTATGTCGCGGATTGCTTTCGGAAATATCTCCAAAGGGAAAGAAGGAGTTTCGGTAGTTTTACCGGAATCGCAGGTAAAGGCAATGCTATCCTCCTCGATCAATCCACATCCGGCTTCCAACGGAAAGCGTGGATGGTTGTAATAGCCATTCGCTTTCATGATGCTCAGATATTGATGTTACGTTGTCCGAGGGCTTTGCGTACCTCATATTCCGGGTACATAATCTTGTTGCCGGTCTTGACAGGTTTGAGGATACCTTTATTTGCCCAGTGCCAGAGTGTGGCATCGCATACGCCAAAGAGTTCCTTTACTTCGGCTTTGGTGAGCATACGTTCTTTCTTGGCAGCCTCGACCATCGAGCCGAGTTCATCCTTTGCGCGGCGGATCAAGTCCTCCGAAAATGCTTTGAGGTCTTCGGCGTTCATCTCTACCTTGACATGGGCCCGACCCTCATTGAGCATATCTAATAAATCTTGCATTTTTGTTTTGATTGCCGACATTGTTCGACGCTTCTACTGGCGGCATAAGATAGAAACGCCACCGCTCCGAAATGGAACGATGGCGCAAAAGTATAGCGTAATTTCTTGGATTAAAAGGAATTGATGGTTCGTTAAGTTCGCGAACTATAAAACGAATCAAACGAATTGAAAAGAGGCTATTTCAGTCTACTCCATCTGGGTCAATTCGTAAAACATCGGTCTTTATAGAGTCAATAGCGAAGCGATGTTCTGGCTCGTCTTTGATAAATCGCTTACGATTGGGAGATAAATCTTGTAGCGTGTTTACGCTCTTCTGCACCTGACGCTCGCCGACGATTTTGCATTCAGGGAATGTGGCGGATAATATCTCGACAAATCGTTTGACAGGTGTTGACGGATCCAGCTCGCCAGACTCGACAAGTGCGACATATAAGTGCGCTATGTCAACGCCACGGATATGTGTTTCTATCCATTTGCCAATGCGCTTAACAATCTCACTGCCGTGAGATGCCAAAAGGGAAAGAAGGTCATGAGATAATTCTGCGTTTTCTGTAATTTTAGCAGTCGGTTTAGACTCATCAATACCCTCCAACGCCCAATCAGCCAAATTGCAGTTATCTACACTCATGCGATAATCAAGATACTCCTTCAAATCCTTGCGCGAGCGTCGTTTATCCTCTACCTCCCTCGCAAGAAATGTCTTCATGAACTTTGCAAGCTGCCACTGGTACTGTTTGTTGTCAATCGACTCTGCCGCTTCCTCAATATTATCTATCATCATTTCAGAAGAGCGTCCATATTTGAGCCATGCGGCAAAGGGCAACCGGTATTTAGCCCATTCGCTATCCGCCGGCTGCCCACTCAGTACAATCCGGGCATAGCCCGATTCCCGGATAATCTTCAAAAGCTCATCCAAGTCCAGATTGTCAAGGTCAATCATATTCTCCAATCGCTTCTGAAACTCCGGCGACGAAAGAAATGCTGCTGCACCCAACAAAAACACCTCCAGCGAGTCCGCTTCGCCCATCGCCGCAGCAAACTCGCCATATTCCTGCGGATGCTCCTCCATCCACATCTTCAAATCAATCTTTCCATCCTGACTGCCTAAGTTATCTTGCTGATTTTTCATAGTGAAATTTCTAATTCATAAAGTAATAACGCGCAAAGGTCAAAAAAGATAATAGTACTTTGAACGATAACAGCGACAGCGTATAAGCCGCACCAAGCAACGCTGTATCCTCGTTCCAGCCTCCTGTCATACAACTCACAATCGCCAAGATGAGAAGCACAAGCCATGCTATCCAAAATCGTTTATCGTTCGGTTTCATCTTCCATTCCAAGTCGGTTGCCCATTTTATCAATCCAATACCAGCTATTGCTTACCCAATAGTGGTATTCTCCATCACTTCCGATTACAGTTTCAAGATGACCGCTGTTCGTAACCCTTGCAAGGCCATTATGAAAAGGAAAACCAAATGCAAAACGAGGAGGTATTATCACCGCATTGTTTGCTGTGGCATATCCTATTCTTCCATCACTATCCACAATTCGATACCGTCCATCAGAGACATAATCATCGCCATTGTCATATCGATATGGCAGAAAACCAGATTCAGCCACAGAGGGGTAATGGTGATCCGTAGTCACGACCAACATTTTCTCAGCCTTTTTATAATACTCAGTGGGTATAAGTAAAAGTTTCTTGGTGTCAATGGCTACGGCATCTACTACACTGTCTATTCTCAGGATATTCGAGGCATATTTTATAGCCCCGGTTTCTCCTGCCAATCGCCCAGCTCGTTCCGTTATTATGCCACAATTTTCACCGTCAACAATTATCTGCACGGTGGTCGGTTTTGTATCTACCCGACATAATCCGGTGTATAGAATGTTTCCGAAGCATATAGTCGAGTCTATCAAATGTACTTTTTCTATATCATCCTCCCGCAACACAGGCATCGCTTCACAGACTAATGATTCCAATGTGATATCACCAAATGGCGATTGATACCATATATCCGGGTAGTTCACGTCAGCGATTACGCTGTCAATAATCCACAATGGATTTTTCCAGGTTCCATCATCGGCCAGTTCAATTAGTAGGTTTGACTTTGCGAAAACAAATGTATCCCTGTAACCCATATGTTGAAATCGCAATAGCTGATTCTCCGGAACTGACACCGTGAACAATCCCGCAGTATCCGCTACTGCCATTAGACTGTCTTTTTTATCGGTACAAGCGGCATATACACAAGCCCCTATCAACGGCTCGCCATTATATTTGTCAACCATACGTCCGCTGACACTGATATTGCGTGCATAAATACTTATGTACACCGATAGAAGCAATCCACATATAATCAAATATTTTGTATCGGTCAGTTTCATAGCTTCTTTGTAATGAATCCAAGACTAAACATAATGATTAAAGCCGTAGCTGCAAATAGAATAGTTAGTCCATAGATGACAAACAACCGCTGGTACAGCCTCTTCATACCGGAATAATGCTCCATTATCTCCTTGCGGCGTTGCACGGTATAACGCAGTCTACAAAAGATTTCAGGCAAAAATATCAGCGCGAGTCCGCATATTATCGCTGCCGGATTTCCAAAGAGCCGGAACATCACTGGCAGTAATAACGGAACAAGGATTCCAAACCACCAAACAAAACTCAGCGTCAGACTTCCGCTTGATGGATTGCCATCTTTTTTCCTCAAAGCCTCGCCAATATACCAGATGTAATCAAACAGATAGTATCGTTTCATCACTGATTCTCTGTTAATGATGAATAATCCTTTTGTATCAAGTACGTTGCTAATCTTCCCTGCATATATAACTTAGCCGCATAGCCCAAGGGCACTTGTCGCCCGCTACGACGAATGGCCGCTACATAGACCGGGATATTTATGATTGGGAACATGACCAAAACCGAATATCCCACATTTACACGATACTGAGTCAGTTCATACTGGTTATATTTGAATCTGATGTAATAGAGGTTCAGCAGATATACGTTCACATAGCCTAATGTCAGGAAATACAATAGTCTCAGTCGTTTACTACGGACTACTGACACAAGCCGTTTATATATCTTTGGCGAATACATTGTCAGCCATAATGTAAAATTGGAGAATAGTATGAGAATTATCCCAAATGCTCCAAATATTTTCAACAATGTCAACGATTTACCCATTTCCCCGAACAGGCATACTATGGCAGTCGCCAACATACACCATAAATCAATGGCGAGCAACACGGCAAACGCAATAAAGAGCCAAAAGAATAGTTCATTGACCGCGTTTCCACATCTGTTCCAAAATCGTTTATCGGTCAGCTTCATGGTGTTCAAGGAATTTATAAGCTGGCAATTTTTTTACTTTGGGGTCGGAGGAGTTAAGGACAACATTCTTGACTATTCTGCGCTTGTTTGATTCAAATTCAAGAAGTTTCGACAGTGATGTATCTTTATCGCCGTACCAATATTTGAATATCTTTGTGTCCCAGCCGGATATTTGATTTGAAATCTGTATGTACACATCCTGGGCTATATCTATTTTGTTGAGATAAAGAGCGACACCATATATCAACTCGTATATCTTCATTTGAAGTATAAAGTTGGTTTGTATGGACTTGTCGGTTGCAATAATTTCATATAAAATCCTGACAAATTCCGAGATTGTGTTGCTTCCGCTTAACAATTGAAATTGCTTGCTGCATTTTTCAATAATATTTGTACTGTCAGACAAATATATGTCAAGACCGTTGTCATCTACTAACGGTTGAAGCAATAAAGGAACATCTATGCAACTTTTCAGGGTAGAACGCCATAACGGATATATCGTAAAAAATAGTTTGTAATCCCGATTCGGAACTTTGACAAATGTCAAGCCTACCAAAATACACTCAACCTTATGGACATAACTTTTAGATGTAATACCCTTTAAGTTGAACACGGCACACAGTTGTTTTGATAATTCCTTATTCTCCATACTCAATGTTTTGGTTTAATGCGTATTCTTTGGCTTTTTCTTTATCAAACGAATCGTCAAGGGGGAGTATTGCCACGCCATCCTCTGTTGTTTCGCCATTATAGAAATCTCCGTAAATCACAATCGCCCCAATTGAGTCCAACGGGGTGAAGGATTTTGGATGAACAAACTTATATCGCTGTTTCTCTACTTCAAGCAGACCCTTCTTCTCATAAAGAATGGCACTGTCGAACCCTATAATTACCGACGGTTCCTTCATGATATATTTGTCCGTTTCGCAATACACGGCATCAAATGTCAGGAATGTAAAGATTATGCCTGCAATCGAGAGAAGTATCCAACAAAAGGCATATATCCAAGAGATAGTATTTATACACCGCTTTTTACCGCGAATGAAATATACCGCACAACCTGACAGAGCAGTCATCCAAAACAGTACATATCCCAACCGCCAACGCAACTGCAAGCCTTTCAACACCATAAAGAGGAACAGCACCAGCATCACGGCATGAAAAGCTACCAACAATATCTTCTGCCACTTATTCATAATACCTGTGTTTTATCTGATTAACGCGGATTCCCTCTTTGTTTTTCATAACCAGTTGTTTTTAAGGACGCGTCGTGAATAAATCGGGGCGTAGAAAAAACAGAACCACACGTTTAGCAATATATATCCGGGCGTGTCTTGTTTTATGGCTATTGCTATATTGCGTTGTATGAACACAGAGACAGCGATAATCAAAGCGATATAAAATATACCGCCTATTTTCGAGTCAATCAGTGGCGTATAGAACACTGCCGCTAATGTATATAGCAGCCAAAACAGTTGCACATTGCGAAGGAATAGATAGACCTTGCGCTTTGGAAATGTCTCCGATGCCTGTTTGCCGTCTGCCTTGCCGCTCAGGA
Source organism: Muribaculaceae bacterium Isolate-037 (Harlan) (assembly GCA_003762615.1). Taxonomy (GTDB): domain Bacteria; phylum Bacteroidota; class Bacteroidia; order Bacteroidales; family Muribaculaceae; genus Lepagella; species Lepagella muris. The sequence goes on along the minus strand of RIAZ01000022.1, from coordinate 6,496 downwards.
AATATAAACTCAGGAAGGGATTGACAAAGAAGTTTCCGCAGAGTATCAATGACAGATACCTGCCACCGTATCGTACACGGCTAATACGGATATTGGCAAACAACAATCCCATCGCCGAAGCCATAAGCAGTAGCTGTGCTACTTTAGCCACATCAGAGTGCAGCCATAACTTACCGTCAAGCCACCCACCACTTATCCCGACAATAAGGACAGCAGCGTAAACCAGCAATATAAAATTACCGACAATTGCAGTGATATATAATGATTTATTCATTCAAAACCGGTTGTTAATGCTTTAATGGTATAATTCCAACTCATGATATATAAAAAGAATTACAAGCAAAGCGGCTCCGATCTCTTTATACTTGCTCCTGAACGCAAAGACCACATTTTCCGTCTGTAAGAATATCAGCAATATATTTGCGACCAACAGACACCAATTAATCTTAGTAGACCCTCCGGCAAAAAGAACAGCGAAAGAAAAGAAGAACGTAATCGCGAACAATACTACAATTATCCATTTCGCCCGATAAATCAGTTTCAATGCTTGCCTCCTTTTTATTATCCCTGACAGATTTTATCGGAGCCGGTCTAACAGCTTTGTTTGGCATTACGTTTTCAAGCATGTCCCTGACGGTCTGCTGAACTTTGATTTTTAGATATACCGATTCTTGACGTTTATGGTCGATGGTTTTCACATACAACGTATTGTTGTCATGCCAGAAGATAGTGCTAAGCCCGGATTCTTCGGTCTGACAATAAGGTCCTTCACCACTGTATTGAAGACTCTTGTATGACTCAAATTCATATATGAAGTTTCCTTCGCGACGAAAGAATCTCAAATCTAAGGGCCAGTCGCAATCATAACCGACCTGCGACACATAAATCCCATTGGTGTTTATCGCCGTGGGACAAGCCGCGCGACAGATATATTTACCGTTCTCAGAATCAAACCACCATATTGCATCGTCATGCGGCGATTCAGGGATATTGAAACCATATAATTTCAGTTCAGGCAGAAATGTTAGCCATCGTTTGTTAAAACCAAAATCCGAGTTATCATAAATAGCATATATTTCTTGTTGCCAAGCAGAATCAAGACGTTCAAATTTAGCTTGCGATTCCTTCAATACCATAGAAACAATATCATTATCGGCAATGGTATCAGCCGGAATGACATTATAGCGCGAACACTCTCTTTCGGCTTTAACATATTCCGTTTCGCTTATTTTCTCCACAGAGAAAACTGTTTGTGCGGACGCAACAGAAGCATACACCATCACAATCAGCAATATCCAAAATTGTTTATCGGTCAGTTTCATATATCAATCTGTCGTTTTCTTTATAGTTCCAAAACTTACGGTAGCAATTGCCTTGACCGTCATAATATTTCCATTCTCCAAACATACACCCTAAATATTCAGCAGGATATACATACCTATCAAATGCTGTCCAGCCTTCCATTCGTGTTTGCTTATCAGGAGATTTAATTGTCAGATATCCGATCGAATCACAATGTATTGTAATATCCGACAATATACTTAATATATTGTCGTTCCTTGTAACGCTATCCAATGTAAAAGGTATGCTGAACCTATAAGATGATACCGGATTTAATATGTCATGGATTTTCTTTATTTGGGATAACTCATAGGCTTTTGTTTCAATTTTGAACCATACCATATTATCCGGTTCGTTTTCCCACTGATGAGCAGGACTATAAAATTGGTTTATAATAGAATCTTCCTCTTCATTGAAAACTTCTACCAAATAACTGCCATCAGATAAATTATAATATCTGAAACGAATATCTATGCCCATGTTCCCCTCATATAAATAGCCGTTGATAGTTTGCTTAAAGTTTAATTGAGACATTGCTTCCGGCAACGTATGATTAGATACGTTATACGATTCAATTCTGCTTATTATACTGTCAAGGTTTTGTTTAATATCGCTTATCCTATGATCAGCTGTGCTATATCCCATAAGAATGATACCACAAATAGATAGCACAATTATTATTACAAAGCCTATGGCAATGGAATATGATACTATTTTCTGACACCTTTTCATCGCTTGCCTCCTTTCCGGTAGATAAATTGATTGGGTATGACATCGGACTCAGTGTTGTAACGGGCAAAGAATGGCAATATATATTCTGTTAGGTCGCGCTCTATTTCGCTCCTTAGTTTCATGACATCCGTGCCTGAGGTGATACAGTACCATTTATCCTCTTTGACCGTAAGCAAGCCGCCGATTCTCTCCCTGACGGCGCACTCATATTCTTTTGGGAAAGCGGGTCCGACTCCGGTGTGCTTGAAATCCTCATGTTCAAGCCAAAATCGCTCTGTGTATATGCCGAGGTTGAGTGTGAATCGTATTTGGCGGGCATTATTCCATTTGTCATTCTGAATGTTCATGCAATAGCCTATCGAGCCGTTGCTCTTGAAGAAATGGTTGCCGCGCTTCTTGAAATCATCCTCCTTTAGGAAATCTGCAATCTTATCAAATATAAATTTGCGCTTCTCTTGAATATCCATTTTAGGCAATGATGGTTTATCAAATCGAATCATGATGCCTAATGCCAGTAAAACAACAGCCCCGAAGAATGGAGTGTGCCATGTAATAGTCCACTCGGTAGGACTGCTGTATCGACCGGTCACGATGCTGGTTGAATCAACGCCGGTTACAAACATGAAGATTCCTATGCAAAGCATTATCGCCGAGCATACCATAAGGATGATGAATCCTTGACGTTGAATCCTATTACCGTTGCGATTCATGTGCTAAAAGTTATTGCCTTACCATTGCTGTATTATGTAAATAACCGATATATAATCCAATAAAGAAAAGTATTGCTAAAAGGACTGGATATAAAATCGCGAGCGTTTGATACATGGTCTTATCATAAATATCATGCTCTTGGGCTATTGTTTTATATTGTTTTCTTCTCAAAAACAGCAACCATGAGACCGCCAATCCGAGAATGAACATAGCGAAAATGGTCATTTTTATATCATACTTCTGCAAAATGACAAGCCCTATCACGTCAGCAAAAATTGCTATAAAACCTACTATACCAAATAGAGGAACCAAGAGACACAGCACAGCCAAAACAGGCACAAAGGATTCATCATTTTCTTTGCGCTTCTGCCACCAATAATATTGGTAAAATAAGGCTCTTAGCAGTTTCATTTGAGTCTATTATCTGTAATTAAGCAAAGTTACAACTAATAATCGACATTCGATGTGACAAATGTCCCATCAGGGTATGAAAATCAGCGCGGAGATTAGCCGCGGCATAATCATTCAGCACAGACGGGTCAATCCTCGGCATGAAGTCGTTAAGCCGTGCATATTTCGGGTGTTGTTTCGTCTTATCCTCAGTTGTTCTTGTTGATTAGGTTGACGATGACTTTTACTATTGTGTCCTTTTCCTCAGTGCGGCTTTCTGCTATCATAAGGGTAAGGGCGACGAGGGTGTTGTCGGCGATGCGTTTGGAGCCATCCTCATTGTAGAGAATGCCGTTGCCGTTGAGGAACCACAGGAACAGTGTGGCGGCAATGCGTTTGTTGCCGTCGCTGAATGAGTGGTTTTTGGTAACAAGGTACAGGAGCATGGCAGCTTTTTCCTCCACTGAGGGATATAGGTCAACGCCACCGAAGGTCTGGTAAATCTGACCGATGGAGCTTTTGAAGGAATCGTCCTTTTCGTTGCCGAACAATGTGCTGCCACCGAATTTTTCATGCAACTCGCGGATGACTTCCATGGCGTTTTCGTAAGTGGCATGAAACGACTCTTTACCGGTGGTGTCCTCGATCTTCAGTTCCTGATAGTCGTAGCGGTCAAGAGTGTCGAGGGCGTATGTGTAATCGACAACAACATCGAGCAATGAACGGCTGTCCTCCGTAAGCCTTTCCTGATTTTGGATTGTGCGGCCGAGCACTTTTATCAACTGACTAAGCTCGTCATATTTCTGTGCAGCTATCCGCTCGTTTATGGCATAGCCTTGAAGAAGATACTGCTTCAATATCTTATTTGCCCAGATGCGGAATTGAGTACCACGTTTGGATTTAACGCGATAGCCAACAGAGATAATAACATCAAGGCTGTAAACCTGAGTCGGTTTGTACTTCGACAGAGTATTATGCAAAATTTGCATATTACTCTCTTTCTCCAGCTCGCCTTCCTTGAAAACATTAGAGATGTGGCGGGCAATAACTGACTGATCTTTGTCAAAGAGTTCGGCCATCTGCCCTTGGCTCAGCCATACGGTATCATTCTGAACTGTCACATCAATCGACATATTTCCGTCCGGCGCCTGATAGATTACGAGCTGTGAATTATTTGTTTCCATATTCAAAATTACAATTTATATTTTGATTTGTAGCTGTTTCCGAGTAATAATAGTCAAAATACTTCGGATTTTGCGCCATTAGCGATTGCGTCTATCTCGTCGGCGATTTCGTCCGAGGAGAGTTTGATATAGTCCATAAAGGTCTTTTGTGTCTTGTGGCCGCTGACGTGCATCATCTGGACTATGGAGTATTTGTGGGTTAGGTACATGTTGGTGATTCCGCTACGGCGTGCTGTGTGGGTTGTCACGCACTTGTAGCGAGGCATTATCACCTCTCCCTTTTCGTTGTGCTCGACAACGAGTTTGCCGTCCTCCACCAGTTTCTTCTGCTTTTGAGTAAGTTTGGTTACTACCATCTTGCCGAGTGTCGGGACCGATTCGGACAGATTTTTCAGAATATCTTTGATGTAACGGTTGAGTATCACATCAACCACCGAAGGGAGATTGTAGGCGTATTTATCACAGATGGCTCTGAGATTGGGATTCATTATCGGAATCTTTACCTCATTGCGCGTTTTCTTCTGAACGAGTCGTATAACGGGTGTTCCCTTCGCGGTCGTCGTGAAACAGTCTTTGTCGATGTCGTTGTAATCGCTCACTCGCTGACAGGTGTAGCAGCCGACAAGAAAAATATCTCGTACCTCGTCCTGTTTACCTGACAATGGCATTTCGTATAATGCCTGCAACTCGGCTTCGGAAAGGTAAATTTCTATCGCCTTGTCTCCATCCTCGATTTTCTTCTTGGAGAAATATTGCATGGCGCGGTCGTTGTCGTGGATGCCGTCAAGGTAGGCGTAATTGACAATGGCGCGGAGATCAACAAGATACTTGTTCTGTGCCGATACCATGTAATCGTTCTTCTCCATAAAAGCAAGGAACTTGGTGACGAAAGCACGGTCAACTTGATACCATGTGAAACGGTGCTTCTTGTCGAACATGTCATAGAGTTTCCGGAAACTGAACCATGCCTTGACTGTCCCCGGTGCATATCTGTTATGTCCGTTCAGCCTGGCACCGCTCTTTATCTCTTCACAGAAGTGGTTGAGGAAATTCCATATTTTGGCACGCTCGGCGTCGATACCTTCCTTTATCAGTCGCTCCTGGTCCGCTTTGATTCTCTGTTCCTCTTGCTGACGCTCTTCCTCCTCGCGTTTGGCTTTCATTATTGCCTCTGCCTTCTTGGGATTGGCGATGGCAAGGATTTCCGCTTCGACATGAGATTTGTCGAAAGACATACCTTCGACCTCGGACTTTACAACAAGCTCAATCCTGTTGAGGGAATCATGCAGATTGAAATTCGCACGTTGGTGTCGCATCCATTTTTCAGGGCACGATAACGCACCTTTCCATTCAGCCACATTCACGCGGATTTGAGACGAGAAGAGGGTGTCAACCTTATGTTTCTTGTTCTGCACCCTAAAGAAAAGGGTGGCTATTTCGTTCTTTTCGTCCTGCTTGCGGATGAAGAACCGGGAAAGAGATTTTGCCATATAAATCAAGGTCTGATTCCCTTATGAATCTGACACTGCAAAGTTAGTGACTTTTCTTGAATAGTCACTATAATAGTCACTATCTTTCTTGAATCTCTTACTATCCGACTAAATTGAAAATGATTTAATTCGCTTTATTATCAGTATATTAGCATTAATTACAATTTAAGCTGATTGATAATAATTTAACTTTTATATTGCTGGTGGCACCACAGAAGGCTGCTAATTCTCAATGAGTTAGCGGTCTTTCTTTCATCCATGCCCCTCCGAGTCACCATAAAAGTCACCACGCCTACCTAAATTGCTGAACTATTGTCGGTTATGCGTGTCGCAGTGTGCGCATATCTATTTCACCTGACGCACAATTCACTTATAATCAACACAAATTGAAGCATTATTCATAGTCATTCACCATCATTCAACCCCACGCCACAGACTCCCAATCCCAAACTTTAACAGAGTTTAACTATAATCGGCGTCAGAAAATGTGGTGACCTCAACCAAAAATCAGCCGGGCCACCCAGGGCAACCGCATCAAAATAAATAAAGATTAAGAGTAATTTATATACAATTAAGAAATCACATCTTGACAAACGTGTCTCATGCTGTTATTTTATAGGCATGAGAAAACAACTTATTGCGATTTTT
>RIAZ01000021.1 GCA_003762615.1 Muribaculaceae bacterium Isolate-037 (Harlan) | reverse complement strand
GATAAGGATTCTGAAACATGGAAGAAAGGCAAAGTCGCTTGTCAAATATGGATTGGAAGAGATTTCGACCATACTTATGCGTCCGACTTATACCCCAAAATTCGATGTTTTCAAATTTTTGTCATGTACTTAATCACCTTGCTTAAAATAGGGTTGTCTAACATAAGACTGCCCCAGACTTCTCTTGCCTTTCATCAGAATCGTACTGTTGAAGTCAAGAAGCCGGCATTGAAGCAAGAGAATGGTTTCGGATTCCGTCTTGAAAGTGGTAAATCCTTGTTGCTTGAGAAAGATGGCACAAAGGCTTTTGAAATCAAGCCAACGACCAACCGCCCAAATGGGATTATCCTTGAAAGCAATAAGAACACACTCCTTGAATCAGGTTCAGCAATCAAACAAGAAAACAACAACATCGATATGGAAGATAAAGACTTAAAAATAAGTGAGCTTATCCCGGCTCTTCAACTTGACGGAAACGAAATCATCCCTTTTGCCAAAGATAATGCCAATGGCAGTATGCTTGTGTCCTTACTCAAGGCTTTTATCACAGATGGATACGCCACAACATCGGCATTGAATGGAAAGCAGAACAAACTGACACCCGGCTACGGCATCGAAATCACGCCGGAGAATGAAATACGGACGAAACTTGATGTATCTCCGTTTGAAGTGGTTGATGAGCTTCCGACATCCGACATCAAGAATAAAATCTATTGCGTACCAGACCCGGATGGTGAAGTCGGTAAGAATGAATATATCGAGTATCTATGGCTCGGCGACCATTGGGAAGCCGTAGGCAAATTCATGCCAAAGGTTGACCTCGCTCCCTATCTGAAAGCTACCGATGCGGAGCGTATATACGCCAAAATATCGGATATTCCTGATGTCAGCGGTTTCATATCAATTCAGACATACAATCTTCTGCTTGCGCGTGTGGCCCAGTTGGAAACAAAAATGACCACAGTCAACACTAAGCTGGATTCAATTCCGGAAATCCCTGCAAATGACCAATGCGTCTATGCTATGCAGAATGGGCAGTGGTCTGAAATAGCCGGGTCTAATGAAGCCGTTGTTACAATGACCGCAGATGAATCCGTTTCATCTGAACAAACTGCAAATGACTAACAAAACTCGTAGAAATATGAAAGCCAAGATTGTTACCATCCTTATGGCTATTCTCTGCATAGGGATAACGGGATGTAAAAGTCAGCAGTACATTCCGGTTGAAAAATCCAAAGTGGATAGCACATCAAATAATACGGAGATTCTGATTCAGCGCGTCCAGAATCTTATGAATGAAATCCGCGTGATGGAACAAAGGCGCGACAGTGTATCTGCTCGCGACAGTCTATCCGTCAGGGATAGCATAGTAGTCCATATTAATGAATTTGGCGATATTGTTTCAAAGGAGCGATACCGCGACCGGATTCAGAAGAGCGACCGGGCAAGTTCAACGGAAAGCAACCGACAGACTGAAATCATACGTCAGTATATCGATAGTCTTCTGACCGCGCAGAAATCGGAGCTGATGGCAATGATAGAAAAATCCCAGCAAGTGCCGATGCCGGTTGAACGCAAGTTGTCAAAATGGGAACAGCTCAAGCAGGAAGTAGGCGGCATATCCATCGGCATACTTGTGGTCATCGTAGTAATAGCGGTGATATGGCTTATTAAGAAAATCAGAAATCAAAAATAATAGTAGAATAGTAGGCATTTCACATTTTGGTTTATTATGGGTCAGGGTCGTTGGGAAACGCTCCTGATAGAAATAAGAAAACGCCCCCAAAAAGGACGTTTTCTTTATTTCTGCCCCACTTTTTGCCCCACCATTTTACAAGTGGTTGATTCTTAGTAAGGGTTGCGGAAAGAGAGGTAATAAAGCCACTCTCAATTACTATTATTTGGGTACAGCTTCCGAATCCCTTGTTGTTGATGATACTAAAGTCTATACAGCAGACTATTCCGTTCAGGATGGCAAGTTTGAATCACTTCCTCAGAAGGATATATTGTCGGCGACAGCGGAGGTGATCATCAGCAATGGAAAATCGTATGTTGCTGATATGACGCTTGCCCGTCGTATATCTTTCGCCCGTTTCAATCTGAAATTTGCCGAAGATATGAATGTTAATCCGAATTTTAAGGTTACTATTTCCGGTAAAGGTCTTAATAATGTTGCAAAGATTGATACCAAGGATTGTAGCGCAACCTACAATGCAGGAGAAGTGGTGATGGAGAATGTGTCTGCGACAGAAGATATATATATGGTGCTTCTTCCTAACACATTGGAAAGTGGCTTTGATTTGAAATTTGTAGTGGAAGATGGAGAGAATACTTATGAGGGTATCTGTCCTGTAGGTAAAAAGATAACTCAGGCAAAATATTATCGTAAGTCGCTTGACGGTGGCAAGTTCGGAGGTCTTGAGGTGCCGATGTCGTATGCAAATGAATATACTCTCCGTTATCATGCAAACTTTGACGGTGCAGATCCGGCATATATTGATGACGTGAAGCATCAGGCAGCTCCTGTTGAATTTGTTTACAAAACTTATGAAGAAACAGGTCTTCCTGTTAGGGACGGTTATGAATTCAACGGATGGGCTGGAAGTGAAGATGCTGAATCGGGAGATGAACCGGGAGCAACTCTTACTATGTATGAATTTATGAATAACAAGGTAAATGACGTGTATGCCATTTGGAATAAGATCTTCAACTATTCCGTTGAGTTTGATATAACAGGAGCAGATGCAGGTCAGAACGCTCCTGAGACACTGACTTATTCGGGTACTGAAACGGAGCATAACTTCACACTTCCTAATCAGACTATCAACAGAGATGGCTTCGAGTTTAAGGGATGGAGTGAGACCCCGAATGCTTCGGATAATGCCATTACCGGCAGCATCATTGTCAAATCAGATAAACCCCAGATAACACTATATCCGGTATGGGTTCTTAAGAAATCCGTGATTGAAGTTCCCGGTGCAGGTGGAGATGAACTCTGATTCAAACGTTTTGGCAGGATATTTTATTCAGAAAAGATAAAATAAAAAAAGGGAAACAGGGGATCCCCTCTTTCCCACCAATACTTTAGATATCGGTCATGAACAAATATTTAAAATATACATTGGCAGTCTCTATTGGGGCATCAAGCCTTTTTTCATGTAGTTCGGATGAAACGATTGTAGAATCATCCGGTTCCGGAAAAAGTGTGCAGATGACAGTCGTTGCCTCCAGAGAAGATAATGGGCTGACGCGTACTGAACTATCGGAGAATGCCGGGAATCTGGATTGTGTATGGACATTGAATGATCAGTTGCTCGTGACCGATGTCAACGGTAATCGCAAGGGTGTCCTTACTGCTACTTCCATAAGCGAAGATAAGACTAAGGCTACATTCACCGGAGAATTGCATGGGTTACAGAACGGTGCAGTTACTTTCAATTACTACTATTTCGGTAATAAGGTAAATGCGGAAGAGGTAGGATCTGATGGAAGCTATATCGCTGACTTTTCCCGACAGGATGGTTCGTTTGGTTCGTTGTCAGATAAAGATTTACTTACTACTCAGAAGGAGATTACGATTGGTGGTGGGTCATCTTACGTGGCAGACCTGACACTTGTGCGTCGTGTCTCTTTTGCTCATTTCAAACTTGCGTTTGCAGATGATGTCGCATTGGCAGAGAATGCAGAGATAGTCATTTCCGGAGACGGACTAAATAATATGGCTACGGTCAGTCTTACCAGTCCTGATGCAGTATATGCTCATGGAAATGTAGTCGTGTCTCCTGCTTCGTCAGATATTTATATGGTGCTTCTTCCTAATGAAATTGAAGAGGGCTTCAGACTTAATTTCAGTGTAGAATCTGATGGCAAGACATATAAGGGAACCTTCCCTGTTGCTAAGGCGATAGCCAAAGGGAAATATTATCGTAAGGATAATAAAGATGGCACTTACTCCGCTCTGACTGTCAACATGAGCGGCGAAGACGGTTCGGATGATTCGATGGATGATGGTGATGTTGTGGGTCCAGTATTTGAGGTGAATGGCAAGAAATTCCGTTTCACACGTGCCAACCTGCAGTATAATACCAAGACATCTACCTACTCTATCCCGGAGAAACAGACTGAATATATATGTGCGTCTGGTCGTAGGGTAGGAGCAAGCACGGTAACGGGGAATCCTGAGATTATCGGACTTTTCCGTTGGGGTGCAACCGGAATAGATGATAACGTGTGGCAACCACAACCTGCCGATTTTTGGAAAGTCAATTCATGGGATAGTTCTAATTCAACGGTTAGTGATAATCTTCCAAGCCAGAATTCTTCTGTGAATAGAACTCTTACGACAAATTCAACGTTGTGTCCGAATGGAGAAGCTCAAGATACTCCTTTTGACTGGGGTGTGGCATATACTGCCCAGCAAGGGACCGGACATTATTTTACTCTTACATCAACAGAACTTAAATATGTCATAAATAATTGGTTTGCGGCATGTTGTACGGTTGATGGAGTGGAGGGAGCCATTATCCTTCCGTTCACCACGCTTAATGAGGCAAAAGAGGCAATAACGGCAGTCGGAGGGAAATATAATGCTCTCTATAAGCTTAATGATCATTATACTAATAGAACTCAGTTCGGATATGATCGTATGACTCTTGATTACGAGCAGTTGACAAAATTGAACGGTGTTTTCTTTCCGGCATCAGGTATGGGTAATCCAAATACAGGGTCTGTATCAAAACCGGCTGCCACAGATTACCAAGGCAACTGTTATTACTGGACATCTTCACCATCCACTACACCCAATGCTATTATATGGTATGTGAATGGAGGTAAGACTCAAAGTAGTAGGGAGTACCATGTCTATGGTATGGGTAAATGTTTTGGAGCGAGTGTCCGACTGGTGAAGGAAGTGACAGAGTGAAAACCTAACATTAAAATTTTATATTATGAATATATTCTATAAATCATCATTAGCACTTGTGTTGGTGGCAACAGGATTGACATCCTGCTCCAACGAGGAGATTCCGGCTACTATGGATGCCGGACAGTCTGTGCACATGACGGTGACTGTATCCCGTGAAAATATGGGACAGACCCGTACGGAGTTTAGTGAGAACAATGGTAATCTTGATTGCCGATGGAATAAAGATGATATCCTTATTGTAACTGATGAGAATGGTATAAATAAGGGAAATCTTACGGTTAAGGAGCTTAAGGATGGCGGTGTGAATGCTGTCTTTGATGGCGAGATTAAAGGAATAGTAGGAAATAAGGCTAAACTTAACTATTATTATATCGGCACGAAGGCGGAATATAAGACTGATGAGAATAGGGTCTATACGGCTGACTATTCTGTTCAGGATGGTAATTTTACGTCTCTTCCGGAGAAGGATCTTCTTTCAGCAACAGCTGAGATTGTTATAAGTGGCGGTCAGTCTTTTGTAGATAATATGGAACTTTCGCGTCGTATCTCGTTTGCTCATTTCAATCTTCAGTTTGCTGATGGCACTACGCTTTCTTCTAATGCGACTGTTACTGTTTCCGGAGAGGGTCTGAATAATGCAATTTCAATCGACACTAAGAATCGTGAAGCATCTTATACGGCAGGAATCGTGACAATCACGCCTGCGGTTGCTGATCTCTACATGGTTCTTCTTCCGAGTACAAAGGGTTTTGATCTGACATTCACGGTAACGGATGGTGATAAGACGTATAATGGCACTTGTAAGGTCAATAATCCCATTGGTGAGGGTAAGTACTATCGTAAAACACTCACTGACGGTACATTTGCTGGTCTGCCCGTGGAAATGATTAAAAATGAAGAACAGCCTAATAACCCTGGTAACACTGGAAGTTGGGGTGGAGAGGATCTCCCTCCTGCTTGGCATCGTGAAAATATATCATTAATTTCAAAAGCCGATGGTTGGACATTGAATGTTAGCACAAAATTTGCTGAGTCTTATGGCGGTTTTGGTTATTATGTTGGCTACGATCATAATGGAATTGTTAATGGTATGCTTACTTCTAAAAACAATAACCGTATCGATAGTTCAGCAATATTCTATCAGTGGGGACGTTGGCTTGGTTTCCCATGGTGTGCTAACTGGATTTATTTGATACCTACAGGTGATGGAGAGATATATTCACCAGACGGGAATATTTATACAGAAATGCTACCGCTTGGTGTAAATTATGGTGAAATTAAAATTGGTTATTCTTGGTGGAATAGTGGAAGTGGTGCTTATGTAAGTGCTTATATGGGTGCTAATGATACTTGGACAAAGAAAAGAGCAATTGATTGTTCAATTTGTTATGGTTTAGGTAATAAGCTTACACACATGGATTACGTCTTTGATAATGAAGTGTGCACGTGGGAAGAAAGGGGAGGTAATCCTGCTCCAGATGGTTATGCGGTCCCAACCGTAGCTCAGTTGAAAGCTCTTATTCCGAATGATGGTCAGATCGTTTCAAATTCAGTACAATATAAGACAATTGAAGGGATACGGTATGCCATGAAATGGTCAATATTTATAGATTCAGAAGGAGAACTTCCTGGGGTAGAAATCCGCTCGTTTGCTACAACAGAAACAAATGTAACGGCAAGTGATTCAAGATTTGCATCGGCTAATCCTGTGAAGTTAATTACTTATGGATACTTGTCACAAGAAGGAGATCTTATGAACGAAGGGTCACGAGGATATTTTTGGTCATGTGAATCTGGGGTTAATGATATTGATGGTACGAAAGGAAATGGTGGTAAAGCATTATATGTTTATGTTAATGGAAATACTATTCAGATGGGAATTAAAGTACTTCCAAGAACATTTGCTGCCAATGTATATTTGATTAAATGTGAAAATAAGAAATCTGATTCCATTAAACCTTGGTTCCCATTGACAGGAGTAGGCACTCCTCATTGGTGATAATAATCCTAAGAATATTTCTGGATGTTGAGATAGAGTGGAGGGGGCGACCCCTCCACTTATACCCATTAAATGTTTGAGGATTCTCAAACTTTATCTAAATAACCAAAAACGAATTGAAATGATAAGAAAGCGGTTAGTAAGTGTCGCTCTGTTTGCATGCGGAGTTGTGGTCGGGATGACGGCGATTGCAGGAAATGGCAGCCGGTTCATTTCTCGCTTCGACACGACGTTTGCCGCACTTGATTCCCTAATTTTCCGCACGTCTGTCGCGGCTGACCCCTCCGACGGTGCGTTTGATGGATTCGGATACCGTGCGACAACCCCCATCTCTCCGCAACTCGATGAAGCTCTCTCCCGTAATACTGAGGCCAAGATCCTCGAAGGTAACAGTAAGACCGGTCTACAACTTACAGGTCAGGCTTATTGGAGACCTACAAATTCTTTCGGACTCGATGATGAAACAGGCGAGTCAAGATACCGTGCTAAGTTCCAGGCTGAGCTGAGATGGTATATCCTGCAGAGCCGCCTACTCGGTGCCGACGGGCGTCGGAAAGTGGCGTGGCTACAGGAGGATATACAGCGCGCAACTTATGAGAAGGAGCGCACGGATCTTAATGATTTCCGGATAAAGGAGATGCTCGCTCAGCATTACGACAGCCTTACTTCCGGAGTGCTTCAGCATCGTGTCAATACCCTGCGCCTTCTTGATGAGGCGCAGAATTATCTGCTTGCTTCGGAGAACATCAGCAGCGATGAACTCGTGCGCACGCTTGATGACCGCATGGAGGCTGAACGTAAACTTGCCGGGATTCCCGGCACATATCCCCCCGCCAAGTCGCTGGCGGATTTTGACGGGACATGGGTCACAATCGACTCCGCCGCTTTCCTGAAGCATGTGGAGGCAACCCAGTCCGACATGAAGATTCTTCAGCTGCGTGTCCGTCTGCTCGAGGAGCAGGAGAGGAATGTCAGCTATTGGCAGACCGTAAATCTCGCCCCTTTCATCAGATATTCCTACTACGACCGCCGACATCTCCCCAACTCCTCAAATCTCGACCTCGGCGTGACGTTCACCATACCTATCTCCGGGGAGACATCGCGAAAGAAACAGACCTTGCGCACAGAGCGTGCCGTGCTTGATGCCGAACAGGATAGACTTAGCCGCCGTGTGGTGGATAAAGTCAGTCTGATTATTGCTGAAATCGACCGACTCAACCGCGCTTCCGCAGGGGAGGGACGACGGGTCAGTGAGTTGAAAGGCTATCTCGCCATGCGCACGAAAGCCTACGCCAAAGGGCTTGGCGAGTACAACCGTCTTGCCCGCGCACGTGAGTATATCATGTATGTGGCATGCCTTGAGAGGATGATTGAATATCAGTATCGCCGCGATTGTCTCGTGGCAGATCTGCAGGCTCTTCTCCCCGATGAATCAGTGCTAAGATTCTGCGCCATACAGCCCCTGAGAGACAGAATAAACCAATTACCATAACGTCAAAATTTCCGGAATCGTGAAAAACTTCACCTACCGCTCATTTGAAGAGAAAGAAAACATAGAGACGATTCTCAAACGCCGCAAGCGCAAACTCAACCGACAGCAGATACTGTCGGGGTGCATACTCGGCGTTATTCTCGTGACCCTCGCTTTATATATAGGGCATCATCTGTATTACACGGAGCTTGACGGCTACGTGCATGTGGATGCCAACAAGGTGCGTACCCCCTTCGACATTTATCTCGACAGCGTATACGTTCATACCGGGGATTTCGTCGAGCCGGGCGATACCCTCTATTCCTACTATATGCTCGACATGCTCGTGGATAATGCCAATCCCAACGAGGAGCCGGCTATGATAGCAGTCGGCAGAAATTATACTCTCCAGCACACCATCGCCGTGCAGGAGATCGAGGTGATGAAGGTGCGCATCGAGGAGCTGCGGAAGCAGATCCTTGCCGAAGATCACAACATCTCGTTCGGGCTGAGCGACAATTCCCATAAGCTCGACCTGCAGCGTCAGCTTCGCGAGGCGGAGGCAAAGCTCCGAGCCCTGCAGGGGGAATTGGATGCGCTGCGACGTTCGCAGCCGGAGGCAAGGGTGCTGTATGGCGGCAATTCCCGTTTCCGCAACGACAGCACGCTCGTGCCGCAGATATATGACGATGCCCGTTCGGCATATATGAGGAGGGCAATATCCTACCGTCTTGCCAGCGACTCGTCGCTAATCACCGACGTGAAGGCTCCTGTCCACATGATATTCTTCAAGGAGGAAGAGATTCTGTCGAAACAGCATCTCAACCTGGAGGCAAACAATCTGAAGGTGGTGGCTTACGTGCCCATCAACAAGATGCACCGTATCAACAATAACTCGCGTGCGGAGGTGGTCGTCAACGACGACGTGAAATTCACTGCCTCGGTGTCGGTGCTCGGCACGCGCACCGAGATGATACCGGAGAATCTGCGCAGCTATTTCTCGAAGAAGAATACGGCGGTAATCGCCATACTTACACTTGACCCGGGGCAGACGGTGCCTCTATGGAGCCTCGCGTCAGGCATATCCGTCACGGTGAGGGTGAAGAATTATAATGCCGAGAAGCAGGATTGCGGCAAACCGGATTATCTGTGGTTTACGACAGGACGGGGAACGTCTGCCGACAGCATTCGCAGCCCGCAGGAGACAACACTAATGCAACAATCTTCAAAAACGTCTACTGAAAATGACACAACGCCAAGAGACTCAATATAATCGCGAGGCTCCATACAGCATCGTGACCAACCGTAACCAGCGGCGTATACTGGTGATCAATGATGTGGTCAACGTAGACCACACTCCCGAAATCCATTTCGAGGATTTCGATGCGATATTCATCAACGTGATCGACAGCATAATGGACAGGGTGATGCTTGCCATACGCCTGGCATCCCCGCTGCAGTCGGAGAAATGTCGGTTTAAGCCGTGCTACGTGACGCGTCGTCTCACCGGATGGCTCGGTAAGGCGCAGGTGATAATCGACGGATACGCCACGTCGCCCGATGATAATTCCATGGCACGCGGCATAGAGGATATATATGCCAACATGAGGAGGCAGAATTTCCTGTTGGGCACCGACCCTGTGGTGACTCATGCCGAGGAGGTGGTGCGTCTGTGCCGCTTCGCGATATCACGCGGAAAATATACGTTCTCCTCCCAGCCCACGCCGGGATTGAGCGAGGGGTATATGGCCCTGTACTACTACACCCTATGGTTTGCCGGACAGCAGACCATACAGGCAGAGGAGCGCGATTTCTTCCATAACCAACTGTTGCGCCTCGGCTACATACGGCGAAACCGCTTCATCGACCGTATCCACGTATGCCCGATATGTAATAGCAGCCACCTTCTTTTCTTCGAGACGTGTCCCCACTGCGGGAGTTCCGACGTGCATGAGGAGCCGGTGCTGCATCATTTCCGATGTGCCAATGTGTCGCCGGAATACACGTATAAGGCAGACGGAGAACTGGTATGCCCAAAGTGTAAGCGTGTGCTTAGGCATATCGGTGTGGATTATGACCGTCCGTCGTCGGTATATACCTGCCGTCAGTGTGAGCAGACATTCATGTATCCCGACATGCGCGCTCTATGCACCAACAACCGCCGGTCGTGGAAGCCGGATGAGCTGCGTCCGGTAGATGTGGAGGAGTATGAGTTCACTCCGGAGGGCATAAAGGCATTTGCCAACAACGAGGTGCGCCGCACGCTGAGCCACGTGGGATTTTACGGCTATTCCTCAATGACGGATTTCGTGTCGTATCTGCGCCAGTTTTCCCGTCCGGGAGAACTGACCGACTCAATGATCATCGTAGGGCGGTTCTATATTTTTGATCCCGCGATGGACGACGTGATAGGCGACGACATGACGCCTCCGCTGGTGCATGCCATGAAACGCTTCTTCAACTATAAGCAGGCGATATGGGGCAATAATTATTATTTCCTATGCCGTGTAGCCGATGGGGAAGTGGCGAAAGGTTTGAGCGACATGGAGTTTGAGATAAAGGAGCAACTCCGCGACTATCTGGAGATGCATCCCGGATTCCAGTTTGAGATGATCGACACCTACACCTACCATCCGGGCGATGACATCGATGCCTTTATCCATCGGATAGAGGAGGATAGGGCAATCTAAGAGATTTTTTATGGATTACGCATTTGGAATAATTGACGGTATAATAGCCTGCTTCACGGCGAATCTGTCGTGGGATTATCTTGCCACGACATATTGGTTTCTGATTTTCGTGGAGTTTCCGCGCTATTATCTTACTGATATAGTGGCGGCAGTGCGTTATGGCGTCACGTGGCGGAGTCGCCGCAGACGTGAGGCGATAGCACGTCGTCAGCTATTTGTGGAGCGTCCGCTTGTCACGATTCTCGCGCCCGGAAAGAATGAGGGGGAGAACCTTTACCGACTCTTGGAGTCGTTGCGGGAGCAGACGTATGACAATTTTGAGGTTATAATCGTGGATGACGGGTCGGATGATGCCACGCCGCTTATATGTGCCGATCTTCAGAAAGCCGGGATGATAAAGCATTATTTCCGGATGAATGAACGCGGAGGAAAGGCATCGGCAGCCAACTACGGGTTGGAACATGCGTCTGGTAAATATCTGGTGCATATCGATTCCGACAGTTCGCTCGACCGCGATGCAATAGAGCAGATCCTTATACCCTTCTATATGGATCGCGACGTCAGAGGGGTCGGCGGATGCATCAAGGTGAGGAATATCGACGACTCTATGTGCACGTCGATGCAGGCTCTCGAATATCTCCGCACGATACAAATCGGACGAATGGCTACGGATATGCTCGGCATCTTCCACATTATCTCGGGTGCGTTCGGAGCCTTCGAGACTGACACCATCCGCCAGATTGGGGGATGGGATATAGGTCCGGGACTTGACGGCGACCTCACGCAGAAGCTGCGTAAGGCGGGCTATAAGGTGACGTTTGCCAACAAGGCGGTGTGTCTCACCAACGTGCCGGTGAAATGGAGCAAGCTGTTCATGCAGCGTCTGCGCTGGTCGAAGTCCCTGATACGTTTCCGTGTGCGCAAGCATCGCGATATATTGTGGAGCGACCGCAATTTCTCCTTCCTCAACATGGCGTCGAATCTTGACTGTATCATTTATGACTGTATCTTCAATTATATCTGGGTGTTCTATATCATCACGCTTGTGCTCAGCAATGTTGATCGCATCGCTGATGTGATGCTTGTCGGCTGGCTGATACGCCTGTCGTTCTCAATAATGGCGTTTGTGGTGATGCAGTGTGTGTCGGAGCGCACACATCAGGAGAGGCGTCTGGGAGCATTGCTTCTGTTCCACTCCATCTATATGGGATATTTCCTTAGGGTGGCGCGTCTTATCGGGCACACTGTGGAACTCTTCTTCTATTCCTCCTATCATGATAACTGGAATCCGAGAAAGACATCCATGGTGGCGCAGGAGGAGGGTTTATGAGCGGGAGAGTTTAATGTTTTGTAAAAAAAGAGAAAGATGAACCATAGGAGTTGCAGCGAGATAATAGGGATACTTGGATTGGGATATGTAGGACTTCCGTTGGCATGTCTCTTCGCCTCAAAGTATGAGGTGAGGGGCTATGACTTGAAGAAGCGTAGGGTCAGCGAGATTAACCGCTATTATGACTCCACGCGTGAGGTGACGTATCATGAGCTTGAGGATGCATTTTCAAGGCGACTCACGTGCAGCACAGATGTGGAGACGTTGCGTGGCTGTTCGTTCTACATAGTGGCGGTGCCGACTCCTGTCGACAGCAACCATAATCCTGACCTGTCGTATCTTGAGGCGGCGTCACAGACGGTGGGAAGCGTCATAAAACGTGGTGACGTGGTGGTGTTTGAGAGCACTGTCTATCCCGGCACCACGGAGGATTTCTGTATCCCTATCATCGAGAGAGTGTCGGGGCTGGTCTGCAACCTTGATTTCACCGCCGGCTATTCACCGGAACGTATCAATCCGGGCGACCGAGAGCATACCGTGCGCAATATCTGCAAGATAGTTTCCGGCTCCACGCCGGAGGCGGCGGAGCGTATCAACAGGGTGTATTCCTCCGTGCTGACCGGGGGAACGCATCTGGCATCCTCGATAAAAGTGGCGGAGGCGGCAAAGATAATAGAGAATACACAACGTGACGTAAATATCGCGTTTATTAATGAAGTGACGAAGGTGCTCAATTCTCTCAACATAAATACCGACAGAGTGCTGGAGGCTGCATCCACAAAATGGAATTTCCTTAAATTCCATCCCGGACTTGTGGGGGGACACTGCATCAGTGTCGATCCTTATTATCTTATCCGTCAGGCTGAACGCCACGGAGAGCATCCGCATCTGATGAAGGAGGCGCGGAGAATCAACGAGTCGATGGGATTCTATCTGGCGGAAAATGTGGTGAAGACAATAAGGGAGCGTGGTAAGGAGCCATCGGAGATGCGGATTCTTGTGCTGGGATTCTCTTTTAAGGCTAATTGTCCGGATATAAGAAATACAAAGGTGTATGACACAATCATGAGGCTTCTGGAATATACTCCCCACGTGATTGCCTACGATCCGGTTGTCAACATAGACACAGTAAGGCATGAATATGGAGACGTGCTGGTGTCGACCGATTTCAAGGAGATTGTCGCGGCAGGGTCTTTTGACGTGGTGGTGAGATGCGTGAATCATTCCTGCTTCTCTCGTCTTGACCTGAGATCAGTGACGCGTCGGGGGTTTATTGAGCAGGCTATTGTCAATCCTGATTTATGATCCTTAATCCCGACTTATGAATATAAAGAATGAATAACAAGAAAGAATAACCCTATGTCGGCATACCGTTATTTCACTCCTTTCTTCTTTAAGGTAATTCTGATTCTCACGTTGTTGCCGATGTTCGGCAGTGCTATGGCTCAGGAAGAGAGGCGTCTCGTGATTCTCAACGCCTATAATGAAGGGGCACCCTGGGCACAGGATATCATCACCCCGATAATGCAGGAGATATCCCGGCGCGAGAATTTCCGTGCTGCGGAGGTGGTGCATCTCAACAGCACGCTCATCCATAATGCCACGGACTACAACAATATGTCGGACGGAGTGTTCCACCGTTATTCCGATGCGCATCCCGACTACGTGGTGCTGGTGGGTAATTTCGCGTTTACACTCCGGGACAGGATTGTCAGGGAATGGGGCGACGTGCCTATGCTTCTTATCTCCCAATCTGACCTCTATGGACCGCAGGATTTCTACTATACGGATACCGACAGTATTGATGATTCGGTGGCATATCCTCTTCTTCCACTTGAGACGTTGAGAAATGACTATAACTTCACTATTGTGATGGTTCCTAACCTGTATGAACAGACCATCGACATGATGGCGTATATGTTTCCGGAAATGAACAAGCTTGTGTTTATCGCGGATGCCCTATATATCAACCGCTATCTGAGCGGATGCATACGTAAGTATCTTGGAGAGCGTTATCCTTCGCTTGAATATGAATGGCTTGTCGGAAATCAGGCGAATGGGGAGAAGCTTCAGAGGTATCTTAATGATGCCGACTACAACACCGGGCTGTTGCTCTCCACATGGTTTTTCGAGAGGATGACGGTGCACGGCTATCCGCAGCTGATAGCCGGCGAGGCACGCACGATTTCCGGTGTGCATCGTCCGGTATTCGGACTTAGGGAACCATATTTCCGTTATGGCATAACAGGTGGTTATTTCCCGTCGCCGGATATGCTCCATGCGTATATCCAGAAGGGGCTTCATGACCTTATCTCCGACAAGGATATGAGGAAGGTGCCGTTTCTTTACGTGGATAAGGCTTTCCCGATGATTGACTATGAGCAGCTCACCCGCGACGGAATCTCGGTCGATGCTTGCCCTCCGGGCACTGTTTTTCTTAACCGTCCGAAGACTGCCTGGGAGCTATATCGCGTGCATATTATTGCGATAATGGTGATTCTGATTGCAGTGATCACGGTGGCGGTCATCATAGCTCTTTTCCAACGACGTAAGATTGCATTCCTGAGTGCCCATAACCGTCTTGTCAACAATATGCCGATAGGCTATACGCAGGCGACGGTGGTATACGGGGGAGAGGGTATAATCGACAGGCTGGAATATCATGGAGGTAATGAGACATTTTGCCGTCTGGTGAAGGGGAAGGATTTGCCGATAGATAGTGATGAGCATTTTGAGGATGATTTCCTGCCGCGCCTGTCAGAGTCGTTGCGTGGTGGGGAGCGTGACATGGTTTTCCCATATCATTTCACGGTGCCCGACACTTACTATGAGTTTATAATGTATGTGGACGAGGCTGAGTCGAGGAATCCGGTGAGAGAGATAAATATCTTTGTAGTCGACACGACAGCCAAGAGCCGGACTGACCGTCAGCTCAGAGAGCTTGTGCGCAAACTTGATATGACGCTTGACGTGGCTCGTATCATCCCGTGGCGATGGGATCTTAAGAAGCATGAGATAGCGTGCGAGATACAGCGCGTGGCGAAGCATGATGGATTTGAAAAGGGGATGCCTTCACGCCAGGATTTGAAAGTGATGCATGAGGACGTATATTTCTCAATGATTCATCCGGAGGATCTGGAGAGGGTGGTGGATACCCATCATCAGCTCACGGTTGGCACCATCCGGACAGCAAGTCTGGAATATCGGCTTCTATATGGCAAGGGTGGCGAGGAGACGGAGGAGTGGATAGAGGTGAGCGCGATGGTGACGGAATATGATGAGGATAATATGCCGTCGGTGCTCATAGGCTCGATGCTCGTGATAACGGAGCGTAAGCGGCAGGAGGCGATGCTTATAGATGCACGTGAGCGTGCGCTTGAATCGGATAAGCTGAAGATGGCGTTCCTTGCAAACATGAGCCATGAGATCCGCACTCCGCTAAATGCAATAGTGGGATTCTCAAACCTTCTCTGTAGAACTGATGATGCGGAGAAGAGGGAGCGGTTTGTCAATATAATAGAGACCAACAATCAGCTTCTGCTTAAATTGATAGGTGATGTGCTTGACGTGGCTAAGGTGGAGTCGAACACTCTTGATTTCAACATACGTCCCACGGATCTTAACCAACTTTTGATTAAGGTGGACGATATGATGAAACTGAAAATTCCTGCGGGAGTCGTGCTTAACCACGTGTTTGATGCGCCTCAGGCAGTGATAGAGACGGATTCCAACCGCCTTAGCCAGGTGCTTATAAACTTACTGAACAATGCTGTGAAGTTCACTCCGAAAGGTTGCATCACGTTTGGATATGAATTGCGTGAGGATAATGTGTATTTCTATGTGCGCGACACCGGAATCGGCATCCCGGAGGAGGATCTCGACAAGGTGTTCACCCGATTCACCAAGCTGAATAATTTTGTGCAGGGCAACGGACTCGGATTGTCGATAAGCAAGAGCATCGTGGAGAAACTTGGTGGAGAGATTGGAGTGGAATCGGCAGGACGCGGGAAAGGGACTCTATTCTGGTTTACGCTACCTGTAAAGCCAATGATTTCCGGACGGCATTTGGGTGGAGGATGTGATTTAAATTGAAAAGAATAACTTAAAAAATATATAACTATGTCGTTAAATCTTGAAACAATCTTGCAAGGTGTCAAGGCAGATGTAGTAGTTTTAGACCGTAGACGTCAGATAGTCTACCGCAACCATCCGGTTGACGGCGATGCGATTCTGACGGCTGCTGTCCTGGCTGCTGTCGACATGACATTTAGTCAGAAAAAAGGCTTTGAGGCTTTGGAAGCAAGTGCGGCTGTTGCTGATGGCGACAGCGGCGTTACAGATATTATGGTGTCGGGCGAATATGTCGAGATGCCGGATGGCGAATACGTGGTGCTGACATTGGAGAATCCCACGCGTCTGCAAAAGGAGAAGATGGCTCTCTCGGAGGCTCTTGAGAAAGCGAAGAGTGAGGCGGCTATGAAGATGTCGTATCTTGCGAATATGAGCCATGAGATCCGCACTCCGGTAAACGCCATATCCGGATTCTCACGCCTGATTTCGCAGAGTGCCGACAAGCAGCAGCAGGCTGCCTATGCGGAGATTATCGATAATAATACAAAGATGCTTCTGCAGCTTATCGATGATGTGCTTGACATTGCCAAGATGGAGGAGGGGAGACTCCAATTCCGTAAAAAGGTGGTTGAACTAAATGAGTTGATGCGCTCCGTGGAGAGCACCGTGAGGATGAGGGTGCAGTCTCATACGGTGCTCAACTACGTGCTCGGGGCTGCGGAATGCAAGATAGAGACTGACCCCGGGAGACTGTCGCAGGTGCTGATAAATCTTCTGACGAATGCCTGCAAGTTCACTCCGCGCGGAAGCATCACGTTTGGGTATGAGGTGAGGGAGCAGTCGGTATATTTCTTTGTAAAGGATACCGGATATGGAATCTCGCCGGAGAAGCAGGCATTGCTGTTCAAGCGTTTTTCCAAACAGAATGATGTCTCTCCGGGCACCGGACTCGGACTATCGATATGTAAGAATATTATCGACACGTTCAACGGAGAAATTGGTGTCGAGTCTGCCGGAGAGGGTCGCGGCTCGTTGTTCTGGTTCACTCTCCCGGTCACTCCGATAGAAACAGAGGCGCTGGAGCCGGTTTCTGTGGATAAAATCCTGTCGCCCTCACAGACTGCATCGGATAAGAACGACAACCGCCCACTACTTCTTATCGCGGAGGATAATGAAAGTAATTATCTTCTCTTCCAGATGATTCTTGAGAAAGATTATCGTCTCGCACATGCATGGAATGGCAGGGAGGTAGTGGATATGTTTCCGAAGACGAATCCTGATCTCATACTGATGGATATCAATATGCCTTTTATGGATGGATATGAGGCTACGCGCCATATACGGCAGCGTTCTACTACCGTTCCCATCATAGCGGTGACGGCTTATGCTTTCTCTTCAGATAAGGCGCGTATCATGGAGAATGGCTTCAACAGCTACGTTTCCAAGCCCATCAATACTGACCGTTTGCTCGGCGAGATAAAGCGTTGTATCGGCTGATACCTTCTTACCCCACCTTCACTTCCTGTCTGTTTACAAAATCTATTCTTTCTAAGTGGGGGTGGGGTCCGGAGGTGGCTGAATCAGTGATTACAAATTAAGGTGATAAAATAAAAGAGCCGGTTCTTTTGAAGAATCGGCTCTAAGTCTATTGTCGCGTTATCAGATTTTTTTATTCATCTGCAGTTTTTAGTTTCCGGCTGGAGTTTCGGAAGCAGCGGGTGTTGCATCCTGAGTTTCGGAAGCAGCTTCCTGAGGCGCGGGGGTGTTGGAGGGAGCGGCAGCGGGCGCGGATGTTGCAGCGGGCGCGGGTGCCATGCTTGATACGTTGACCGGAGTCTTGATGGCGAATGATGCGCAGATGCTCACCACGCAGATGAAGATTGCAAGCGACCAGGTTGCTTTTTCAATGAAGTCGGTGGTCTTGCGATAACCGAGATACTGGTTGCCTTGAGAATAGTCGGAAGCGAGTCCGCCCCCTTTTGATTTCTGAATAAGCACCGCGCCGATCAGCAGAAGGCATGCGAGCACGATGAGAATGCTGAGAAAGATATACATTTTTTTGTTGTGTTGTTATTGCTTTCGGCTGTTAAGTAATCTTTTTACGATTACTGAAATCAGCTTCCGCAGTTGTTTTTTTTCGTTTGATTGAGAATAAGTTTTTTCAGAAAACGTATTTGGTCTGCAAAGTAAATACTTTTTTCCGGATTATTCAAACTTATACGCATAATAATTTCCAAGGCGGTTTGATAATCACGTTTTTTTATGTATTCGTTGGCAGATGCGAGGTTCTCGGGTGGGGTGTCGGTGGGGACGTTAAGGTCATTAAGGTCATTATTGACATTATTGACATTATTGACATTATTGACGCTATTGGCGTTATTGTCATCGAATTGCTTGTCGGTATAGTCGGTGCCGATCTCTTCGGCGGCTTTCGATACGGGTGCGTCCTGACGTCCGAACCGGGAGAGGAATGTGTCGATGGTGTCTGACGTGGAGGGTGTGGATGCTTTCATGTCGGGGTAGAATCTTGCAAATTCTTCCGAATCGAGCCCGAGCATCAGACGTAATGCCGGTATGTCGCCTACGTTTGCGGCTATTTTCCGGATTATCCGTTCTCTCTCCTCGGGGGATAGACCGGATTCCGGATTCCGGAGGGCAATTACGTCAGGGTATATGAAATAGGGATATTTGTCGGTCATATCAGAGGGGATGAGAGGGTGTCACCAGTTGCCGAGAGTGGCGTTAAAGATGAGGTCTACAAGCTCGTCGCAAATTTCGTTGCAGAGGTCGTCCTGCACGTCGGTGAGCATCAGGGAGCTTGAGAATTGCCGGTAGGCGGAGAAGGATTGATCGATATCGTTTGCGGGGTTCTTTGTGTCGGTGTATTTCACTCTCACGGTTATCGTGAGCCGGGTCTCGGTGGCATATGCGTCGGTGCCTACCGATTGCGGTGAGAGCGAATAGCCTGTGATCTCTCCGGTCATCTCAAGGTCGGAATTGCCGTCAACTTCCTGTAGGCGGGTCTGGCGTGTCACGGTGTCAAGGAGCTTGTTCTCAAACACCTGCTGGAGTGGCGGATATACGAGAGCGGCACGTATCGGAAATTCGGATATGTCGATAGTCTTGTAGACGTCGTAGTTGATTGCGGAGCCGTTGAATTTATACGACGGCACGCATCCGGCGAGAGGCAGGCATGCCATGATGATGCATACGTTTGCGATTAATCCGTGCAACATCCGGTTGCGGAGTGTCATATCTGGCTGCCTGCGACGGATCGCTTTGGCGATGTGTGGGAGAAATTTAAAAATCATTGTTCGTCGTTATCTGATTCTGAGCCTTCTGTGAGGTCAAGTCCAAATTCATGTATCTTGCGGTATAATGTGCGTTGGGATATGTTCAGCTGTTGTGCGGCGAGTTTCTTGTTGCCGTTGTTTCGTCGTAGAGCGGAGGCTATCGCGTCTTTCTCGGAATCCTCAAGTGTGGGGGTTGCCTCCACGTCTTCGATTGTAGGTTCGTCGGTCGACTCATAGCTTACGGCGGCATCAGGATGATATTTTATGAGAGACTGTGCCGCAGAGTAGGTTGAGGTCATTCCCGGATTCTCCTTGCCATCTATTTTCGCACGGAGTTCGGCTATATCGTTGCGCATGGCATACACGAGCTGCCACAGCATCTCGCGTTCGGTCTCATAGCTTACGTCGTGAGGTTTTGCTACGAGCGATGATGCGCCGGAGTAGTCGAGCGGCAAGGTCTCGATGAATATGCGCCGGGTAATCTCATTTCCGGCTTCGAATAGGGCGAGCTGCTCCACGATATTCTTCAGCTGCCTGACGTTGCCGGGCCAGCGGTATAGGGTCATGGCACGCCTTGCGTCTTCGGAGAATGTTATCGGGGCAGTGAGATATTTCTCGGAGAAATCGGCTGCAAATTTACGGGCAAGCAGAGGAATGTCTTCCCCACGGTCGTGAAGCGAGGGGACGTTGATCACTACTGTCGACAGACGGTAGTAGAGATCTTCGCGGAATCTCCCTTTCTCCACGGCTTTCAGTAGGTTGACGTTGGTCGCAGCCACTATGCGTATGTCGGTCTTCTGCACGACGGATGAACCCACTTTAAGAAATTCTCCGGTCTCCAGCACCCTCAGCAATCGCGCTTGTGTAGTCATGGGTAGCTCCGCGACCTCATCAAGGAAGATAGTGCCTCCATCAGCCTCTTCAAAATAGCCTTTTCGTGCGCTTATCGCACCCGTGAAAGACCCTTTCTCATGCCCGAAAAGCTCACTGTCAATGGTGCCTTCCGGAATCGCACCACAGTTGACCGCGATATATTTCTTATGCTTCCTTGCTCCGAATGCATGAATTATCTTAGGGAAGAACTCCTTTCCGCTGCCGCTTTCTCCTGTGACGAGTACCGACAGGTCAATAGGCGCCACTTTCACTGCTCTTTCGATGGCGGCGATGAGTGCGGGGGAATTTCCTATTATGGAAAATCGTTGCTTGGCTTTCAATACGTTGTCTGAAATCTTATCCATAATCCCTGGTTTGGAATTTAAAATTTAGAATTTAAAATTTAGAGTTTAGAATTAGAGGACTTTCCATACCCCTTAAATTTCAATTTTAAACTTTCAATTTTAAATTATTTTATCGATCTCAATTTGTAGGTCTGCTCGCGAAGGAATGTCCCGAGCTCCTCTACCGACTTGTATCTGTTCTGCTCCTCTACGGATATGGGGTTGCCGATACTGACGTGCACTTCCGATCCTCTCTTCCGGAAAATCTCTTTAGGGAGGCGCAGGGTGCGCAGACGCCAGTCGATCATACCGAGAATGTTGAAGAATATTGAGTTGTGTCCGTGGAAGAATATTGGGATGACGGGCACTTGTAGCTGTTTGATAAGGCGGATGATAGTGGGCTGCCAAGGGAGGTCTTCGATGCGTAGCGACTTGTTGAGCTTGGAGATGGCTCCGGCGGGGAAGAACCCGAGGGGATGCCCGTCTTTGACGTGCTTCATGGCAAGACGGATGCCTTGCATGGTGATCTTTTTCTTTTCCGGATCATCGCTTTTGAGAGGGTCTACGGCAATGAAATTGGGACGCATCGCCTGTATGTTGTTCAGAATAAGGTTGACCATCACCTTGTAGTCCTCACGGAATCCTCCGACGATATGGAGTAGCAGGATACCGTCATAGCTTCCGAAGGGGTGATTGCTGACAGTTATGAATGGTCCGTCCTTGAATCCGGCGAGGGTCTGGAGGTTGTCAATTCGAAGTTGGAATTTAAACTCCTCGTTGATAAGCCGATGGGCGAACTCAATTCCCGGAGTGTCGCAATAGTCTCTATGAATGCGGTTCACTTCATCAATGCCGATGAAGTGAAGCACATTGTCCACGAGCTTTTGGTGTCCGTCAAGGGCGGGCACCATCTTGCGTATGTCGTCGTATGTGAGAACGTCGGGACGTATCTCCTGAGTATTATTATCCATACTACAAAATTACAAAAAAATCGCGAACCATGAAAATAAACCACGGAGAACACAAAGAACACGGTGATTTTAAGCAATACAACTTAAATCTCACCGTGTTCAGAGGGTTATGAGATTTGCCTTTTATTGAAGGTTAGGCAGATTTAATTATCAGCAGGCGGAGAAGGCGAAGCGGATGGTCTGACGGTAGGTCTCACCGGGGCGGAGTGTCTGTGAGGGGAATTGAGGGTTGTTGGGAGCGTCAGGGAAGCCCTGCATCTCTATTGCAACGCCGTCATAGTCCTCATAGCTTTTGCCTGAACGGTTGAGCGGGCTTCCGGCAAGCCAGTTGCCGGTGTAGACCTGCACGCCGGGCTGAGTGGAGCCTACGCGCAACACGCGTCCGGAATTTGCAGCCTTCAGCACAACTACCTCTCCAAGCATCTTGCCGGGTTCCCAGCCATCGTTCACCCAGCAGTTGTCGTATCCCTTGCCATATTTCAGGGCAGCGAAATCAGCCTCTATATCCTTGCCGATTCTCTTCTCCTTACGGAAATCCATCGGAGTGCCCTCCACCGGGGCGAGTTCGCCTGTCGGGATGAGGGTGTCGTCGGTGGGTAGCCATTTCGATGCGTTGATTTTCATTGTGTGGTCAAGCACAGAGCCGGTATCGGCACCGTCAAGGTTGAAGTAGGCATGGTTCGTCAGGTTGACAACAGTGGGAGCGTCAGTAGTGGCTGACATGTCGAGAGTGAGCACGTTGTCCTCACTCCAACGGTATTCTGCCACGGCAACGAGATTACCGGGATAGTTCTCCTCACCATCGGCTGCACGATACGTGAATCTTACGCCATTGGGCAATTCCTCAGCTTCCCAGATACGGTTCATGAAACCTTCCGGACCGCCGTGGAGTGCATTTGGACCATTGTTGATAGCAAGCTGATATACCTTGCCGTCGATTTCAAGATGACCCTTGGCGATGCGGTTTGCATATCGCCCAGGAATCTTGCCGAGACACGGTCCGTCGGCTATGTAGTCGGCGGGATTAGCGTATGAGAGCGCGACGTTCTCAATCTTACCATCCTTGTCGGGCACAGATACGCTCACGATGCCGGCTCCGAGAGAGGATAGCTCCACACTTGCGCCGGAGGCGTTCTCGATACGGAAGATGGTGATCTCTCCGAGTGGTGACGGGGATGTCGTTTTTGTGATCTTCATATCAGGCTTTTTTCACGAGACGAGCACCGTCGGATATAACAACGTCATAGATCATAGGCTCGTGACCATATTTCTCATTGAAACGGCTGCATACCTCTGCCACGAATTTGTCGTGAAGCGCATTGGGAAGGAGGTTGATTGTGCAACCGCCGAAGCCGCCGCCCATGATACGTGATCCGGTCACTCCCATCTCTTTTGCCACGTCGTTGAGGTAGTCGAGTTCCACGCAGCTCACCTCATAGTCTTTTGAAAGACCTTCGTGAGTCTCATACATCTTCTTGCCTACAGTCTCATAGTCACCGGCAACGAGAGCGTCGCACACTGCAAGTACGCGCTCTTTCTCCTCGATGACGAATTTTGCGCGGAAGTAGTCTTCAGCAGAGATGTCGCCCTTGATGGCGTTGAGCATATCCATGTCGGCGTCGCGGAGAGTCTCAATTCCGAGGCGTTTTGCCACGCGCTCGCAAGACTCACGGCGTTTGTTGTAGGGGGAATCCTTAAGCTCATGTTTCACGCGGGAATCAACAAGCACGAGACGATAGCCCTCAGGGTTGAAGGGGTAGTATTCATGCTCGAGCGAACGGCAGTCAAGACGCATGAGGTGTCCTTCCTTACCGAATACGGAAGCGAATTGGTCCATGATGCCGCAGTTTACGCCGCAATAGTTGTGCTCTGTTGACTGACCGATCTTGGCGAGCTCGAATTTGTCGATGCTGTTGCCGTTGAAGAGATCGTTGAGTGCGAATGCGAAGCAGGATTCAAGGGCTGCGGAAGAGCTGAGACCGGCACCGAGGGGCACGTTGCCTGCGAAAACGGCGTCAAATCCTTTTACAGAGCCGCCGCGTTTCTGGATCTCGCGGCAGATGCCGAAGATGTAGCGAGCCCATGACTGAGAGGGTGCGTCCTCCTCTTTAAGACCGAATTCTGCATACTCGTCGATATCGATAGAGAAGACTCTTACTTTCTCCATGTCGTTGGGACGGATCTCTGCCATGATCACTTTGTCGATGGCACCGGGGAATACGAATCCACCGTTGTAGTCGGTATGTTCGCCGATGAGGTTGATACGTCCTGCGGAAGCGTAGATGTTGCCTTCGCCGCCGAAGCGTTCTGAGAAGATCTTCTCGATTTTGTTCTGCATTTCTTCAGTTGTCATGATTATTGATTTTATATGGTTTTTGGGTATTTTTGCTTTTGTGTGGTCATTTCCGGCACTTTATGTTCCCTCGCCCATGGGCTCGGGCACAGAACTCCAGACGTATGTATAACCGATGGCACGGAACTTCAGACGTATTGATAACCGATGGCTCGGAACTTCAGACGCATGGGTAATCTTGCCTGTGGGCTTGTTTTGGCGCCGCTTCGTCTTGAAATGACTTTACAAAAGTAGGGATAAAAAGAGTGCGTTGCAAGAGGGTAATTGGATTTTGACGCAAAAAGACCTATTTTTTATGTATTTTTTGATATTTGTGAGAGGTGGGTGTAAAAATCTGTCCGGCGATTGGTGGAAATGTGTCTACCTGCGGTAGTGGGGATGATGCTCAAGAAGCTCACGCCGTAGCTTCGATCTGTCGAGGTGCAGATATAGTTCGGTGGTGGCGATCGACTCGTGTCCGAGCATCTCCTGTATTGCGCGGAGGTTGGCACCCCCTTCAAGCAGGTGAGTGGCGAATGAGTGGCGCAGTGTGTGTGGACTGACAGTCTTTGTGATGCCCGCCATGGCTGCGAGGTCGCGGATTATGTAGAACACCATCACTCGTGAGAGTGGGGCACCCCGACGGTTGAGGAATATCACGTCCTGACCGGCAGGCTTGATGTTGAGCCTTTCGCGAGTGGGCAGATATTCCTTTATGAGGGATATGGCAGCAGGGGAGAGTGGCACCATTCTCTGCTTGTTGCCCTTGCCCTCGACGATAAGCACCTCTTCACGCAGATTCAGCCGCGATATGCGTGCCGCCACAAGTTCCGACACACGCAGTCCGGAGCCGTAAAGCGTCTCTATTATGGCATGGTTTCGCAGACTCTCATCCTTTTCGGGGGGGATTGCGGCGATCATAGCGTCAATCTCCTGAATGGTAAGTACGTCGGGCAGTTCGCGGCTGAGCCTCGGCAGGTCGATGAGCCGTGAGGGGTCATTTATAACGTAATCCTCCATTATGAGAAACCTGAAGAAAGCTCTCATGCCGGTGATCATACGAGCCTGTGAGCGGGGTGACAATCCTATGTCGTGAAGGGTTGAGAGAAGATTGTGCAGAGTGTCTTCCGAGATTTGAGTGAGAGGGATACCCTGCCCGTTGATATAGTCTATCATGTGGCGGGTATCGACGCAATAAGCCGAAGCCGTGTTGGCGGAGAAACTGCGTTCAAGCAGAAGATATGCTTCAAAATCCTTTAGGAGCGAGTCGGTATCTTTCAACGGACGGCTTCCTTTATTCTCAATGACATTCACGTTGCGATGTTTTTTCTTAAAATTTCATGGAATAGGACACGAGAGCCATATCCCGGCGCGGTATCCCGAGGACTATGCGGGTGCCGGTGAATATGGTGCCGTTTGATATGGAGGAATTCAGTGCATCAGTCATGGCAGGGGAGGGATTGGTCATCATTATGGCGCACCCGTTTTTCAGAAGTGTGGCTATTTCATCAGGCGACACACTCTCCCCGCGTATTACGGCGCAATCCCCCTCTTGTGGGGCACACTCGGATGGGTTGGTGCCGGCGGATATCCTGTCCATCTCCACGCATCCGATTCCGGCACCCTCGGCAGCAGCACGGAACGGTTCCGGGTCGGCAGCGGCAATCAGGAGCCGGCGGCTTCCGAGCGCAACGAGAAGACGCAACAGGAGACGTGCGTCACGACGCACGTCTCTGTCATATCTTTTGCCGGGAGTGAGAATCACTCTGTCGATGAGTTCGTAGCCATAATAGCCATACTTGCCCGGGCGCACCGCCATAGTCACCAGATTATAGGCGAAGGGGGAGTGCACTCCGAAGCCGTGGGAGTGCCGCCAACGCAGATAGGCGTTTGCAAGGAGAGTCAGCGGATTCATTCCTGTTGACTCTCCGGCTCCTTACGGATGTGAGCCATGTGGATACACCATAGGAGGAATGCCACAAGGCATGAGATATAGATTATGACTACCGAAGTGATGGCTATTGCATTGGTCACTTTCAGCGACTTGGGATCAAACGAGAATATGATTTCATGTTCACCGGAGGGTATGCGCAATGCACGCAGCACGTAGTCGGCACGTCCGATGGGCACTTCCTTTCCGTCGATCGTGGCAGTCCATCCCCACGGGAAGAAGATCTCGCTGAAGATAGCCAGATTCTCCTTTGAGGAACGGCTCTTGTAGGTCAGCTTGTTGGGAGCATACGACGTCTCATAGATAGTGTCGCCCGGATTCTTGGGAGTGGCATCGCCGAGAGTTGACTTGAATTTGCTGTCGGCTATGGCACGGGTTCCGGTGTCGAGGGAGTCGAGAGCAGTCATCTCCTCTGTGGGAGTGCCTACGTAGGCTATCCCGTCGACAAACCAGGCGTTGCCGAGCGCACCCGGATTCACTTCATATTGGTCGCCGTTGAGAATGTATTTTGCATTCAGCATGTTCAGCACTCCCGGATTCCCCTTTGAAATCTGGTGGGTGATGAGATCGTTATATCTTGTCAGCTTTGCAGCATGGTAGCCGCCTATAGTCTTATGGAAATAGGATGAACGTGCATCGTTGAATCCGGCAACGTCCATGACGCGGTAGTTGCTTTTGTCGGCGAGGATAGCCCTGTCGGCATCGGTCATCTTGAATGCCGTTTCCATCGGGGCGGGGGTCACGAAGCTTTCGGAGTCAACATAGCGTTTGTCGACGGGGTAGAGGTCGATGAGTGTGGCGGCGGTGAGGCAGCACACGAAGAGAGCCTTGTTGGTGAAGACTTTCTTAAACCAAAGGAACATGAGTCCGCAACCTATTGCGATGAAGATGAGCGAGCGTATTGAGTCGGCTGAAACGAGGCTCAGACGAGTCTCCCGCACGGCATTCCATAGGTTGGCATACTCCGGGGCGGTGAATACGCCCATCTGGGTGAGTTGCTCCACTTCACGCGCACTGAACGGCGAACCGAAGATGGAGGGGGATATCCATCCCAACAGGCAGACAGCTGCGCCGCAACCCATCACGGTGATGAGAGTCCATTTATATTTTGCAATGAAATCGGGCGTGTCGATTATTTTGCGCACGCACATGGCTGCAAGAAGCGGGATTGTAAACTCCACAATCACCAGAATACTTGCCACGGCACGGAATTTGTTGTATCCGGGGAGATAGTCGATAAAGAAGTCGGTGAGCGGACTGAAATTATGTCCCCAAGATAGTAGTATTGCTAATACGGAGGCTGCGAAGAGAGCCCATTTCATGGATCCGTCCACCACGAATAGGGCAAGAATCGCAAGCATCAATATGAAGGCCCCGACGTAGACAGGACCGTTTGTCATGGGCTGGTCGCCGAAATATTGTGGGAACTGTGCCATGAATTGTCTTTCCTGTTGGGATAGGGATAGCTCGTCGGCTTTCTTAGTCTGATCGATGCCGAGGAGCTGGGTCTGCCCTGCCACCGGCTTTATAGTTGCGCCGCCTTTCACGTTGGGAATCAGTAGAGAGAAAGTCTCGTCCAATCCGTAGCTCCACGCTGTGATTGCATCCTTGTCCATGCCGGCAGCCTCGGTCTGTCCGGGTGTGCTGATTTCAGTTGCCTTCCCTCTGACGGTCTCCTTTGCATATTGCAAGGTGTTGTATAGGCTTGCCGAGTTTGCACCTAAGGCGAGGATTCCGGCAAGGAGTGTGCATCCGGTGGCGGCTACCCAATGCTTTATCATCCTTTTCTTGATGGCATTGCATAGCCATGCGATGATCAGGAATAAGATGACGAAGGCAAAATAATATGACATCTGCGGATGATTGCTGTGGAGCTGCAACGCTCCGAACAATGCCGCGAGTGCGGTGCCGGTGATGTACTTCCCACGGTAGCAGAGCATTATACCGCCGATTGTCGGTGGAATATAGGCGAGGGTAGCAAACTTCCATATATGGCCTGCGCCGATTATAATAATGAAATAGGTGGAGAATCCCCAAGCTACGGCTGCGAATAGCGAGGTGTACCATCTGCATCCTAAGCAAAGACACATGATGAAGAAACCGAGCATCATCGTGAAGAGGAGGTTGGCGGGTGCCGGTAGCCATAGGGAGTAGGCCTTCGCCACGAACGATAGCGCACTGTTGGCAGGATATGATGGTGCTATCTGGAAGTTGGGCATGCCGGAGAAGAGGGAGTTTGTCCAGCGAGTGGTCTCTCCGGTCTCCTCATGGAACGCTAATCCTTCCTGTCCGTTGGCTATTCCCTGCATGGTGTCATGCTGCTGGAGCACGTTGCCTTCAATATCGTCAGGGAAGAAAAATAAGAAAGCCACCACCGCCAATAGCAGGGCAGCCAGCAAGGAGTAAATGAATCTGTTTTTCATCATCATCAGCTTAGGGAAATTAATATTGCCGGCCGGCATTTTTTGCCGGCCGGATAAGACGTTTTCAGTCGACAGGGATATTTATCTGCCTGTTCATGCTCTGCTCCAGCGATATTAGGGTTTCAGTCCTTGTCACGCCGGGGATGTGTTGGATTTTGTCATTAAGCAGCTCCATCAGATGCTGATTGTCTTGTGCGTACACTTTTATCAGCATTGAGTAAGGACCTGTTGTGAAATGACATTCCACTACTTCAGGGATGTTTTCCAGTTGCTTGACCACTTCGCGATACATGGGTCCTTTTTCGAGGCATACTCCCACGTAGGTGCATGTGTTGTAGCCGAGCATCTTAGGATTCACGTTGTAACCGGAGCCGGTGATCACCTTCATTTCAATGAGACGCTGAATGCGCTGGTGTATTGCTGCACGCGACACACCGCATTCGATTGCCACGTCTTTGGAGGCAATACGTGCGTTGGTCATGATGATGTTTAGAATCTTTTTGTCTAAGTTATCGATACGATCCATGGTTAAAGATTAGAGTTGGTTCTGCAAATTTATTATAAATTTTATAAATCTGCAAAAATATGGATTGTTTTTTGGCAATTTGCTTAAAAAACAGGAATATTTTTTGAATAATATGGCATTGTGATTATGATTTGGTCATAATTTCGCGGCTCTGGAGCGTGCGTAGGCATCGGATATGGATGCTGTGGCGAGTCCGATTATCATCACGGGTAGGAATGCCACAAGTATGTCGGTCCATTCCACGACCACGGGATATGCCGTGATTATCATCACGGAGGGATCGCCGGAGAGCTTTATGATGCCGAAATGTTGCTGTATGAGCGACAGGGCTAAGCCGATTACCACTCCACATACGCCGCCTGCCGTGCTGACGTAGATGCTTTCCCACCAGAAGGTCATGCCGATCTGCCGGCGAGTCATGCCCATGGCGATGAGGGTCGACATGGATGACTGCTTCTCAAGAATCAGCATGCAGAGGGTGCTTATTATATTGAATGAGGCTATCATGAGAATGAAGGAGAGAAGAAGAAATGTCACCCATTTCTCTATCGATACCATCCTGTAGTTGGCTTCCTGCTGCTGGTAGCGGTCTTTCACTATGGCAGAGGCACCGAGCCGATCGCGTATGCGGGCTGCGGTAGAGGAGAGGTCGTCGGGAGCTGTGGTCTCGATCTCAATTGCGGTTGCCTCCGTAGTGTATTGGAAGAGATTGCGGGCGATGGAGATGTCGCAGATTATGCTGTTTTCATCGATATCATGCTGTAGCGACTGGAATGTGCCGGATATCCCAACCGAGTCGGTGAGGAATGAGTTCATGGGATTTGCCATGTTGACACGTCCCTCACGTTTGGGCGCGAACAGGAAGATGCCGTCAGGCTCCGCGCCTATGCCGAGTTGCTGGGCTACTCCGACAGACACCGCCACCTCCCGGTCGGAAGCGTCATTGGTAAAGAACGATCCTGCCACGAAGAGGGAATCGATTGCCGTCATGCGTGAATATTCCTTCGGGACTATGCCGCGCAGAGTGACCGGCATCTCGCGGGAATCATATAGAGCGAGGGCGTTATCTATTACTGCCGGCATTGCGATTTTCACACCGTCGATTTTCCCTATGATATTCGTCATGGAATCGGCATCGGCAAATGTCTTCCCCCTTGCCGGAGTGACGAGGATGTCGGGGGCAAGAAGATCGGTAGTATCGGTCAGGATATCTTTGAACCCGTTGAATACTGACAATACACAAATAATGGCGGCGGTGGCAACAGCCACCCCCACCACTGATACTATGGAGATTGCGCTGACCGCGCTGTGCGATTTTTTAGCCCATAGATATCGCCATGCTATCCGGGCGGGAAGTGTCGCTATCCTCATTCCTCTTCCTTCTTCTCTTCGTCGTCTTCTTTGTGCGGACCGAGGAGACGGTCGATATTCTCGATGTAGTCAAGGGAGTCGTCGAGATAGAACTGCAGGTCGGGGCATTTGCGCAATGTCTGTTTCACCACCTGGGCCAACTCATATCTTACGGTCTTTGTCTGCTTCTTGATATTCTCAAGAATGCCCTGACTCTTGTCGGCAGGGAATATGCTGAGATATACTTTAGCGATGCTTAGATCCGGGGTTATGCGGACCGCGCTGACCGACACGAGCACTCCGCCGAGAGCGGCAGTCTGGCGTCGGAAAATCTCGCTCAGCTCCTTCTGTAGGAGACGAGCTATTTTTGCTTGACGTTTTCCTTCCATTTCTTAGATAATTTTTACTTTGATAAACCGCGCAGGGGGTGTGCGGCATTCGCTTTACCGCGCGATATATATAGATAACGCGTCAGTGCGGCTTATCGTTTATGCCGGCTGGAGAATAGCCGGTAAAAACGGTTTCAGTCGGCAATTTTCCGCAGTATGGTGAGCCCGTCGCGAAGAGGTATGATTGCGGTCTCCACCCTCGGATCGTTTGCCACGAGGTCGTTGAAATCGATTATCCCCTGCGTCTGTGAGGAATGTCGGCAGGTCTCCACGACGTGTCCGTCCCAGAGGGTGTTGTCGGCTATTATGAAGCCCCCCTTCCGGAGAAGGCGGATTGCACGGTTGAAGTAATCGATATACCGTCGTTTGTCGGCATCGATGAAGATGAGATCAAATTCATTGTCGTCCCATTGCTTCATTACCTCCAGCGCATCCCCTATGTGCAGGCGCACCTTGTCGGCGTCTGGCGACATGGATATGTTCTGAAGGATGAAGTCCTCCAGTTCATCGTCCACTTCAATAGTGTCGATGGTCGCACCGGGTTGCAACCCTTCAGCGATGCAGAGGGCGGAGTATCCGGAGAATGTGCCGAGTTCAAGCACTCTTTTCGGGGCAGCCATAGTGGTGAGCATCTTCAGTAGCCGACCCTGTATGTGTCCGGAGCACATGCGCCCGTTGATCATCCGTAGGTTGGTGAGACGGTCGATGCGGTATAGATAGTCGGGTTCGCGGCTTATGTGCGAGTTGACGTATTCTTCGATTTGCGGAGTCATCAGTGTGCATTGAAAAAGCGTAGCGCGAGTTCGTAGCCCTTCATCCCGAATCCGCAGAGCATTGCTTTGCATGACGGGGCGGTTACAGACTTGTGGCGGAACTCATCGCGGGCATGTATGTTGGAGATATGCACTTCCACCACCGGCAGCTGTATCGAGGATATCGCGTCGGCTATGGCGTAGGAATAGTGGGCGTATGCACCGGGATTGATCACTATCCCTTCACAAGAGGGTGTGTCGTAGCCGAGAGCGTGTATCTTGTCGATGATTGCGCCTTCGCAATTTGATTGGAAGTATTCGATTTCAGTGGCGGGGAAAGTGGCTTTCAGCTCATCAAGGACGTCTTCGAAAGTCCGTGAGCCGTATATCTCGGGCTGACGTTTGCCGAGAAGGTTTAGGTTTGGTCCGTTGATTATGCAGATCATAATTGAGTCCCCTGCTTCATTACGGGGTGGAAATAATGATTAATACTGTTTTGCCGGATAGATTGTGAAAACCGGATAGATTGTAAAAAAAGAGGAGCAGGAAACCTAAGTTTACTCTGCTCCTCTTCCTCTCTCCTCAGCGGTGCGGACGGGACTTGAACCCGCGACCCCATGCGTGACAGGCATGTATTCTAACCAGGCTGAACTACCGCACCAAAGTTTTTGCTTTCGTTCCGTATCATCGTTTCCCGATTGCGAGTGCAAAGTTACGATGTTTTTCCGAAACCACCAAATTTTTTTTAATTTTTTTTGAAATATTTTGATATGTATTTCAAGATGGGATTGCTGGTCGCTATGATAGCGTTGCTATCCAGTCTGTTACGGTCTTGTAATGTGTATGTCTGTGTCTGACCGGAATTCTGGATAGGGTAGGATATGTATATGAAAAAAGAGGAGCAGGAAACCTAAGTCTACACTGCTCCTCTTCCTCTCTCCTCGGCGGTGCGGACGGGACTTGAACCCGCGACCCCATGCGTGACAGGCATGTATTCTAACCAGGCTGAACTACCGCACCAAGGTTTTGCTTTCGTTCCGTATCATCGTTTCCCGATTGCGAGTGCAAAGTTACGATGTTTTTTCCGAACTGCCAAATTTTGGGCATTATTTTTTTTGCTTATTTTGTAATTTTGACTTTGTG
Source organism: Muribaculaceae bacterium Isolate-037 (Harlan) (assembly GCA_003762615.1). Classification (GTDB taxonomy): domain Bacteria; phylum Bacteroidota; class Bacteroidia; order Bacteroidales; family Muribaculaceae; genus Lepagella; species Lepagella muris. Next base: position 60,761 of record RIAZ01000021.1, on the reverse strand, counting down.
CGGATTCTAATTTGTTGGGGTATTGCGCTTTGTGAAAATAGCGTTAATTATGAAAAATAAAGCTGGCGTGTCCTGTAGAATACGGATACGCCGGCTTTACCGTTGCTTCTGACTGATGATTATAACTTCACGTCGTCATCGGTGTCATTGACTTTTAGTCCGACACGGTTAGCCCATGCGTTCCATGCCTTCTTCATTTCGCGAATCTTCTCCGGGTGCTGTGCAGCCACGTTGTTGGTCTCGGAATAGTCGTTCTTCATGTTGAAGAGTTGCCATTTGCCGCCGCATAGAGCCGTCATCTTCCAGTCGCCCATACGCACAGCCTTGCCGCTTTCATGCTCCCAGAACAGGGTGCGGTTCCCTTTCCATTTCCCTTTCCCTGTTATCAAGGGGAGGAAGCTCTGTCCTTCCGGAGCAAGAGGGCGGATGTCGTGGTTCTTGTAAGTCTTGGGATACTGTGCGCCGGAAGCCTCAAGGAATGTAGGCATAACGTCGATGTATTGGCAGGGTTTAGTCACTATGGATCCTTTCAGATTCTTCTTCATGCCTTTGGACCATACTACGATTGTAGGTGCTGCCGTACCTCCGTGGAACGACTCGCGTTTCCAATAGTGGAAGGGGGTGTTGACTGCCCCTGCCCATCCGGTGTCGAGATAGTTATAGGAGAGTGCGTCGCCCGGAGTCTGTGAGTTGTGCACCACCTGTCGTCCGTCGCGGGTCATGTTGTGGCGGTCAAAGTCGCCGATGGTGTAGTTTTCGCTTGATGCCCCGTTATCGCTTGAAAAGATTATTATGGTGTTGTCGTATTCACCGGTTTCTTTCAGTTTGGCTATGATCTTTCCTATGCCTTGGTCCACGCAATCCACCATGGCGGCGTGCACCTCCATGTTGGCAGATTGAAACGCCTTGTCCTTCTCTTTCTCCCATGAGCGTCCCGATGCGTTGGGGGCATTCGGTGTCTGTTTGGGATCCACCAGCCCCATTTCAACCATCCTTTTATATCTGCGTTCGCGCAGCACATCCCACCCTTCGTCATACTTCCCTTTGTATTTGGCTATGTCGGCGGGTTTAGCATGGAGGGGCCAGTGGGGTGCGGTATATGCCACATACATGAAGAATGGCTCATCCTTTTTCGTCAGCTCGTCAAGCATGTCGTTGGCTTTTTGAGTCACGAAGTCGGTACTGTAGAAGCCGTCGGGTATCCCGTCTACATAGATAGGCTCCTCGTTGTGCACCAGAGAGAATGGATCGAAATGGTCACAGACTCCCCATATTGTGCCCCAATGCTCATCGAAACCACGGTTGCAGGGATATGTGTCGAGAGGCGCGAAGGGGGCATTATCGAAATAGTTCTGATGGGAGAGCCATTGCAGCTGCTCCGGGGAATTATTCTTGCCGTTTATGGCGCGGGTGAGCGACAGGTGCCATTTTCCCGACATGGCGGTGGTGTAGCCGGCTGTTTTCAGAACTTCGGGAATAGTGACACACTCTTTGTTGAGGCTCACGCCCATACCAGTTATGCCACATTCCTGCGCATAAAGACCGGTCATGAGAGAACCGCGTGACGGACAGCTTCTGCCGCAGTTGAAGAACTGTGTGAAACGCACTCCATCTTGTGCCAGAGCGTTGAGGTTGGGTGTTTGCACCTCTCCGCCGAAGCATTGAGGATCGCTATAGCCCATATCGTCCACCATGATTATCATGATGTTGGGGCGTTCTGTCTCCCCTTTGGCAGCCAGAGTAGTGGGCATCAATGCCATTGCCGTAGGGAGTAGCCAATTTTTGTACATTTTTGGTTTATATAAATATAGTGGAATTATCATAATCTCTACAATCAAGACTTTATGTCGGCTTTCATCACATTTGCCGGCGACCGTCTGTTGTCAATCTCATTCTTCATGAAATCCATATAGGGAGCCACATGCTTGAAAAATTTACGATATCCTTCGCAGAGATAGTTCAGTCCCGACTCACCGTCGGCAGTTGTCGCGAATCTGTTCTTGGGGCATTCTCCGTGGCATGCAAATAGCCATTCGCATTTACGGCATTGTCCGGGCAGATTGCCCTTCATGTTGTCGAAAAGCTTCTGTTTGTCGCCATACGCCATTTCTATAAGTGTGGAATTTCTGATATTTCCTAACTTATATTCCGGAAATACGAAATGGTCGCAAGAATAGACGTCTCCGTTATGCTCCATACATACTGATTGCCCGCATTGAGCTGCCGTAGAGCATACTCCCGGTTCTTGTCCCACCCAATTGGCAAGTGTGGCATCGAAGAGTTGCACGAAATATTTACCCACATCCTCGCGCACCCATTCGTCAAACAGGTCACAGAGGAATTGTCCCCATTGTTCTGGGCTGACCGAGAAATCAGCGAGTGTGGCATTTGTAGCAGATGGCGTGGCGAGGTGTCCCCCGCATCCGTTGGCTGTCAGACGTTCAACGATAGGGGTGAACTGTATGTAGTGAGCACCTATCTCCTTGAAGAAATTGTATAAATCAAGCGGATAATCGGCATTGAAATCGTTTATCACCGCCATAGCATTCCATTCCACGTGCCATTTGTTAAGCAGGTTAATGCCGCGCATCACCTTATGCCATGATGGTTGTCCGCCACGGAATCTTCTAAATTCATCATGAAACTCTTGTGGTCCGTCGATAGATATGCCTATAAGCCATCCATTGTCGCGGAAGAATCGGCACCATTCGTCATTGAGAAGAGTGCCGTTGGTTTGCAGCACATTGCTTATACGTCTGCCGTGGGCATACTTACGTTGTAGTTCCATTGCCCGTTTATAGAATGAGATAGGGCGCATAAGAGGTTCGCCGCCGTGCCATTGAAACAGCACGTCAGGCAGTGTCTGGGATTCTATGTATTCGCGGGTGAAATGTTCCAGCAATTCGTTGCTCATCACGCCGTTCTCGCCTTTATCGGCATACAGATTCACCTTTTCAAGATAATAGCAATACTCGCATGACAGATTACATCGTGCTCCGACGGGCTTCGCCATTACATAAAGAGGTTTGCATCCAAAGAATAAAGTGTCATTCATCAAATAATCTTTCCATTATCAAGCGTGGCGGCAAATTACTATGTCAAAAATAAGGTTCTGAAAATTGATGGTAGTCTTTCATTAGTTGTATAATCTTGCTACAAAGGTAGTAATAAGAAATATAAAAAACAAATTCCATCACATAAATTCAGAATAAAATTTAGGATAAGAGTCTTAAACTCCGGAAACATGTGCCGGAGTTTAAGATTTACATCAACGGTTCCATAAGAATCCGATTTACTATTAAAAGGATTCTATTCTTATTTCTGTGCTGTCTGGGTAGTGTCTTGGCGTTGTTTTATTTCAGAATTTGCTTGCTCAAACGACATGGTAAAAATATTTTTTATAAGATTCATATCGTATTTAGATGATCGGTCGTAGTAATATATACCATTTTGTTCTTGTTCTACATCGGTGAGCTGTGTATAGCAGTATCCCCACATCTTATCGGAGAGAGACATAAGGGCAGCTACCTGACCTCGTAATCGATCATAGAATTCTTTTTTTGTACGTGGAGAATCTCCATAGCCCCATGCTCCATCTTCAGCCGGGTTTGCCTCAATGCATTTTATGCCACCAAATTCGTCAAGAATATATGGAATTGAACCGTCATACTGAGGGAAAACGTATGGGAAATTGAGTTTTGGACGGTTGAAACCTACATTACCGCGTTTTGCCCCAAGCACAGTTGGCTGCTTCACAAACATTTTTCCATTGTTTAGGACTGCTTCACGTAGTTTGAGCGGATCTTGTTCGTAGGAGTGGCTAGACCATATATCTGAAACAATGTGGATTCCTCCGGATACAGTGTTGAGAGGACGAGAAGGGTCGATCTGTTTGGTGAGCTTGTAGGTATCAGTGATAAAACGGGGATATTGCACCTCATCTGGCATCCATTGTTCGTTGAACGGTGTCCATACGACAAGAGATGGATGATTAATATCACGGGAAATAAGATTGCTCCATTCTGAAAGGAAGTTTCTTGCTGCCACCGGGTCGTTGGCATCCAAACCCCAACTGGGAGACTCTCCCCATGTGAGATAACCAAGTTTATCTGCCCAATAATAATATCTTTCCTCAAACACTTTCTGATGTAGACGGGCACCATTGAAGCCTGCTGCTTTACCGAGTTCTATATCTCGGCGTAGGTCATCATCGGAGGGGGCTGTCCAGATGCCTTCGGGATAGAATCCCTGATCAAGCACAAGACGCTGGTAATATGGTTCGTTATTGAGGTAGAATTTATTACCCTCTGTATGCACTTTTCGCATTCCGAAATAAGAATTTACCTTATCTATCTCTTTCCCATTGGAATCTTTAATCGTGAGGGACATGCTATATAGATAAGGATTTTCCGGGGTCCAGAGGTTGGCTTTTTTTATCGGGAGGGTAATTATATCTCCTGAAGTGACCGGAGCTACGGTTTTTGTCACCGTTTTCCCATTTTCATCCTTGATCTCAATAGCGATTGCATTAGCTTTTGCCTCACGCCTCATCTTCAGATTGACAGATACCTGCTCAAGATCAATATTGGGCATAATTTTTACGTTTTCAATGCCTGATTTTGCAATAGGTTCCATCCATACGGTCTGCCAGATGCCTGTGTTTCGGGTGTACATGCATTCGAAAGGACCGTGTTGTAACGACTGTTTGCCGGCTGTCTGCATCCTCTCACGCAGTTTGCTTGATGCGTTTACGACAAGCGAATGAGTTTTGCCAGGAGTGACGAAATCGGTTATGTCAACAGAGTAGGAGTCGCTGCCACCGAAATGTCGATTGACGAAATTTCCGTCAATATAAACCTCGGATTCATAGTAGACTGCTCCGAAATTGAGTAGTATGTCTTTTCCTCCCCATTCTATTGGAATCTCGATCTCGCGCTGATACCATATACAAGGTATAAAGTCTTTGTGCTCCACTCCAGATAGTTTGCTTTCGGGAGCAAACGGTACTGTTATTTTTTCGTTAAAACCGTTACTAGAGTAGAGATTTCGTTCCCATCCGGTCTGAACAAGATCAAGCTGATATGTCCATTCTCCGTTGAGATTTTTCCATTCGCTGCGCTCCATCTGAGGACGCGGATATTCCGGACGTGGAACACTATTGTGTGCATTGGTGATGACAAAAGATGCACAAAGCAGTAACCCTGCCATTGATTTTAAGAGATTCATGTTGTTGAAAGGTTTGTTTTATGATTACTGAATTTATTTTATAATTTGAATGCTTTTCCAGCACTGTCAAGACCGCTTTCCTTTTTTTGATGGATGTGTAGTTTAGATTCAGAATCAATTCAGAGAGTATCTAAATCCAAATGTCTTTCGGTTGACTATGCAAAATTACTGATACCCTACTGACGCAATGGGGTGGATTGTCTTAAATATGGGGAATAATGTCCAAAGTGTGGTAAAATGGCTATAAACAGGCGTTTGTGGACAATTTTACTTATCAAAAAAACAAAATTCCCCTACAATAGGGAGGTGGATGTCTAATTTTGCAGCATCAAAAATTGCTGTGGCAAGATCCAATGAACTTTAATTTGGATATATGTCTATGGCTTAAGATAGAATCATCATGAAACGGTTATTCCTTGTTAGCCTTATTATGACATCGGTCGGTTTTGATGATTTAAAAATATTATTCAGGTTAAAATAGTGCCTTACACTTTTACTGGAGAATAATAATCATATTTTCATAAACAAATTTAAAATAACATGAAAAGACAATCTTTACTTCTTTCGGCGGCTATGTTATCTGCTGCCGGTGTCTCTGCTCAAAGTTTGCCGGAGGGAATGACTGCCCTTCTTCCTGACGGGGTGAAAGCCAATCTCAGCCAAACGAAACATGTGCAGGAACAGAAGAACCTCGTTGTGGCCGGTTCGCCTCAAAAAGGATACTATGCATTCTTTCAGGCAGCGGATTCCGATCATGGTGAGGAACTTTGGATTACCGATGGCACTCCTGCCGGTACAAGAATGGTGAAAGACATCAATCCCGGCGTGGCTACATCAAATATCCAGTATCTAACCCGTTTTAATGACAAGGTTGTTTTCTCTGCCGATGATGGTGAGAACGGACAGGAAATTTGGATTTCCGATGGTACTGAGAATGGTACATATCTGCTCAAAGATATACATGAGCTTGACAGTTCAAATCCTCTCGCATTTTGCCAGATGGATGAAAATCATTTGGTGTTCTTTGCAATGGATTTTGAAAGTGAGACGTTTGGTCCTAATCCCCAACAATGGCTATGGGTTACTGATGGTACGGAAGAGGGAACGAATCTTGTCAAGGCCGTTGACTGTATTTATCCAGGTCAAGAGGAAGGGAATAATCGATGGGGCGCAATCATGCGTGTAGGGCGTAAAGTTTTCTTTAAAGGAAATGAAGCTGACAAAGATGGTGTGACCCATGGTGTGGAACTTTGGGTAACTGATGGAACCGAAGCTGGTACATTCTTGCTCAAAGATATCAATATAGAGGTTGACAATGCAAAGAATGACGGCTCAACTCTTTCTCCTGCTCTTTGTGGTATGCAGAATTTCTACAATGAAAAACTTTTCTTCAAGGCATGGTCTATTGAATTTGGCAATGAACCTTGGGCTTCCGATGGTACTTCTAACGGTACCTATCAGATATGTGACACACGTCCTGGTAAAGAAGCCAATGGTAACGGTATGTCTGGTTCTGTAATATGTGTTGGAGAACCTTATAATGGAGAAATCGTCTGGCGTACACTAAGTGAAACGTATGGTCACGAACTTGGCGCCACTAATCTTGAACCTGATAACTACAAAGTCATAGATATCTTTAAAAAGGAACCGACCAACGAGAATAACTCATATCCTGATGATGGAGTTGTGTTTGATGGATTATATATGTTCTGTGCATCCACCGGTTTTGATGCTACTGATCCTACTTGCCATGGAGGTGAACTTCATTACTATGATGGAGAAAAAGTTTGGGAACCAATAAATTGGGCACCTGGTACAGGAAGCAATTGGATTAAGGAAATGACAGTTGCAGGCGGCTCTCTGTATTGGTGGAACGAAGGAAGTTTGGATGGAACCGGAGCAACGGATACTAAGCTAATACGTCTTGATAGTAAAGATAGCACTCCGGTGATAGTCAGCAATATTGATGCAAATGGTGACAAGGTGTATTGCCTTCGCAATTTAAACGGAGACCTTCTCTTTACATCTGCTGTAAATAATCAGCTCTATTGCTATCATTTCCGCCAGGAAGATTACGATCCTTCAAAGAATCCTGATAAGATGGAGCCAGAGTATCGCACACGTAAAGAGATAGCGGAAAGCAGTGGAGTTAAAGAGATAGGCATTGATAATATGGTTATCAGTGTTTCTCCTAATCCGGCTGTTGATAAATTCCATATCAACATAGCAAAGCAAGTTGAAAATGTGACAGTCTACAATTCTGCCGGTATGCGTATGATGAATATACCAACTCCCGAAAATAATACTGTCAGCGTTAATGGTCTTGGTGCAGGAGTGTATTTTGTAAATGTGATGGTAGGTGGTAAGTCTACAACTGTCAAGTTGATTGTAAAATAACAGATGATGGGTATAATCGATTAAGGTAAAGATTGTTTTTAGGTCTAATTTTAAGGATTATGTGATAGGATAGCTCATACAGATCCCAGCTCCCCGCCGGGGAAAGATATGTCCGGTGTGGAGTATTTTTATATTGGCCAATCATGACACAATAATATTAACTTTTAAAATCAACTTCTCTCCATAGATCTTAACTCTCTTATCAGAGCAAAAACTTTTAATATGAGTAAGAATATCATTATCAGTTTGGTTGTGATAATATTGCAGCTAACTGTAAATTTCAGCGTTGCCGCACAAGACATAACTGTAGGCGGTACAGTCTACAATCCCCAAGAAGACGAGCCGGTAATAGGGGCTGCTGTCATTGTGAAGGGGTCTAATGTTGGCACAGCAACAGACATAAATGGCAATTTCAGTATTAATGCGTCAAAAGACGCAATATTGGTGATATCAGGATTTGGTTTTGACACTGTTGAGGTTGCAATTAATGGACGCACTCACATTGACATTGAATTGAAAGCCAGTTCAGAGATTCTTGACGAAGTGGTGGTAATCGGCTATGGCGTGCAGAAAAAGAGTGATGTCACCGGTTCGATATCATCCGTATCTGGTAAGGATTTGAATAACGTTCCAGTGGCTTCAGCTCTTCAGGCTCTTCAAGGCAAGGCCTCAGGTGTTAACATTATTCAAAATAGTGGTGCTCCCGGTGGAGCGACTACTATCAAAATCCGTGGTACAGGTACTATCAATGATGCGGATCCATTGTATGTTGTCGATGGTTTTATTGTTGACGATATTACGCATATAAACCCGAATGATATTGCAAATATCGAGATACTGAAGGATGCGGCATCATCGGCAGTATATGGTGCACGAGCTGCAAATGGAGTTGTGGCTATCACCACAAAGGGAGGTGAAAAAGGAAAAGTTTCAGTCACTTTTGACGGCTATGTTGGATTCTCAAATCCATGGAAGGAGATAAATGTCATGAATACAGAAGAATATGCTCTTATGCGTGATTATGTCAATGGTACTTCTGTCTATTCTGCGGATGGTAGAATCTACAATACAAAGAATCCTGATGGCTCTTTTATATTTGATGATCATAAGAAATTTTTGGTCGATACTATTCGTGCAAATTCACCGAAAAAATGGTGGGATGCAATCACTCGTACCGGTATAAAGCAACAGTATAATTTGGCGGTAAGTGGAGGTAACGACAATACTAAGTATATGGTCAGTGGTAGTTATTATAATGAGAAAGGCATAGTCAAATCTTCCGACTATGCGCGATTCAATGTCCGTATGAATCTACAGCAAAAATTGGCCAATTGGCTTGATTTTATTGCGAACTTGTCTTATTCAAATGAAGACAGGGATCTTATTCCTGACGGATCATCATCGGTATTGAAACGGGTATTAAACCAGAATCCAATGGTAATGACATATAATTCGGTAGGATACTGGACCGAGGATCATCCTCTTGCACAGATAGCCCGCTTCCACAGAAATGTTAAACGTGACAGATTTGACGGGAATATTACACTCTCAGCGAACTTCCTTAGATTCTTTAATTATCAGTTCAAGGCATCATATTATGTCACTCCTGAAACTACCAATCAGTTTACGGAGGTAAATTCTCTTGAGACTGATTTCCTTATGACTGATTTGTCGACGATATATAAGTATAAGACCCATACCAATAAGTGGGAGATAAACAATCTATTGACTTTCAATTGGAACAATTCGATTCATTCAGTGACTGCTCTTGCAGGTCAAACTGCAGAAGGTTATTCGTTCTCAACCCAGGAATCCACTAAAAAGGGGACTGCATCCAATGATCCTTCGCAATGGTATTTGTCAAGCGGATTCACTGGTGATAAAAATTATGGATATGACCGCAAATGGACAGCAGTTGGCTTTATCGGGCGTGTGAACTATAATTTGCTTGATCGTTATCTTCTTCAGGCAAATATTCGTGTGGATGGTTCTTCAAAATTCTCAAAAAATAATCGGTGGGGATATTTTCCTTCCGTTTCATTAGGATGGAAATTTTCATCAGAATCATTCCTGCGTGATAATACATGGCTCACTTTAGGTAAGCTGCGTGTTGGTTGGGGGAAACTTGGTAACAATCGCATTGATGAACTTGCAAGATACACCTATCTTACTTCCCAACTTAATTACGCTTACGGACAAGGCACCCATATTCTTCAGCCCGGTTCTGCCGCGCTTACATTAGGCAATGATAATATTAAATGGGAAAAGACAGAGACATATAATGTAGGTCTTGACCTTGCCTTCCTTAATAATAAGATTCTTTTCGGGGTGGAGTATTTCAACAAACGCACCACTGATATGCTTCTTGCTGTACCCACTGTACCATCTGTAGGTCTTGATGTCGATCCGATGACTAATGCCGGTGCGGTAAAGAACTATGGTGTGGAGACACAGTTGACTTATCGCAATTCATTCGGTAAATTCTCTTTTGATGTTGGTTTTAATTTTTCTTGGATAAAGAATAAGGTGACATCGCTTGGCACGGGAAATGAACCTATATATGGCTCGTATCTTGGAGAGGGAAGTATCCAATCTGATGTGACAAAGACTGCTGTAGGTCGTCCTATCGGTAGCTTCTATGGGTATGTGACTGATGGTATTTTCCAAAGTTATGATGAGGTAAAGGCGAGTGCACAATATGAACCAGGTAAAATGGATTCAGAGCAGACTACTCGTCCCGGTGATTTCCGTTTCAAGGATTTGAATGGAGACGGGAAGATCACTGCTGATGACCGCACTTATCTTGGATCACCGCTTCCGGATTTTGTCTTCGGTGTTCCAATCAATCTTCAGTATGATGGCTTCTCCCTAAGTTTGTTCTTCCAGGGTCAGACGGGTAATAAGATCTTCAATGTGATGGACTACTATCTTTACAATGCAGCTGAGGGCAACTGTTATGCCGATCTTCGTGAAAAGCATTGGTCAGGTCAGATTTCAGAACCGCGAGCTTTCTATCCATTGAATACTAATAACGAGGTGCCAGATCTTGATCCTAATGATGCTGCAAGGAATTTCCGTGCAAGTGATTTTTTGGTAAAAGATGGAAGCTACCTTCGTTTGAAAGAAGTGCGTTTCTCCTATACGTTTCCGCAATCCAAGATTGCCAAGTTGGGTCTCAGCAGTCTCACCTTGTCGGCGACTGCCTACAACATGCTTACTTTCACGAAGTATGATGGCTTTGACCCTGAAGTGGGCAAGGTTACAGGTTCTGAAGGCAATAATCTTAGCATGGGTGTAGATCATGGCAATTATCCTCAGGCCCGTTCATTCTCTTTTGGTCTTAAATTCGGTTTCTAATAAAAACATCATGAAAAAATCCATCATAATAAAGAAGTCATTGAGAATCACCTTTGTCTCTGTAGCGCTTGTGGTAGGCTCAACGCTATTGTCGGGATGTAATGATTTTCTTGATCAGGAAGTTCTCGGAAATAATACCGAAAACAACTTTTACGACACCCGCTATAAACTTCAGTCGGCATTGAATGCTGTCTACGATGTGCTGCAAAGTGATGCCTATCAAGATACTGATTATCGTTTCGGAGAGGCTCTAGGTGACAATGTGCTTGGAGATGAAGGCCTTTCTTCTGATCAAGGACAACTCGCACATTTTCGATTCAACACATCAAATTCGGTTATTCTGAATCGTTGGAAAATTGAATATAAGGGAATCCGTCGTGCAAACCAGGTCATAGCAAACGCACATCGTGTGCACACAACGACTAATGACTATTCGGCATATCGAGAAATACGTGAGATACTTGGTCAGGCTAAGTTTCTGCGAGCTCTCTTTTATTTCAATTTGGTAAAGACCTTTGGTGGCGTTCCTATTCGTCCTGAGGTGGAAGATGTGGATGGCTTGGTGATTCCGCGCAGTTCTCTGGAGGAAACCTACGCATATATTGAAAAAGACCTTAGAGAGGCTGCTATAATGTTGCCAAATCGTTACACATCTGCAAATTCTGGAAAAGCTTCAGCGGGAGCGGCAGTGGCACTATTGATGAAGGTTTTGATGTATCAGGGTGTCCCGGGCACACCATCTGAAAAATGGGAACAATTGGCAGAGATTGGAGATTACTTTGTGAAGGGGAAATCATTCACAATGGCCAGGATGCTTGATTATCCTGCTCGGTATGGCGATGAAGAATGGGAGTCAATACGTAAGCGCCTTTGGTTTAAACCTCAGGAACTTAATGATGAATCAGATCCTTATGAAGGTCCGGATTTTGAATGTCCGACACTCGTAAACGCCTATGCTCTTGATTATAAAGATGCCTATGGCAATCCAATTTCTTACATCAATCAGTTCTTCCTTGACGGAGAGTTTTGTCAGGGTTCAATATTTGAAATAGTGTTCAAAGAATCGGGCGATGGGTCAACAGGGGATACTAACGAGGGAAGTTCGATTTTCTCTAATTTGTTCTCTGCAAATCCTCCCATCCATGCGGATGAGATGATTACTACCCGCTTGTTTGGTTCTGACATTCGGAAATCATTCACTATCGGACATCATCAGTATACCCCCGATATGGAGAACACCGAAATACTTCCGGGTGCGATTCTTTCTCTGAAATGGTACACCCCGATAAAGGAGCGTCCTGTCTATGGAGGAGATAACGGTAAGAATCGCCGTTTGCTCCGATATGCTGATGTGGTTCTCATGTATGCGGAAGGTCTTAATGAAATCGGCCGTAGACAAGAATCTCTTGAGCAGTTGAATAGCAACAAGCAAGCCGTCAACACCATTAATAATAGCACTGCCCTATATATAGGTGGAGGCTACGGTTATATCCGCGATCAAATTTGGAAGGAGCGTGAGATGGAATTTGCATTTGAGTTTGACCGCTTTTGGGATATTGTGCGGCAAGGTCGCGCCAAAGAAGTCCTTAAGGTATTTGCCGATACTCGTTCTAACAAGCGCGGAGCTTATTTCCGCGAAGGCATCAATGAAATCTTTCCGATTCCTCAGATTGAAATCGACCGTTCGAATGGAGCGGTGAAACAAAATCCGGGTTATTAATCTTCTAATATAGCATAAATTAAATCTGAGATTTATGAAAAAATATATAATGTTGTTCATGTCGGCTGCATTGATGTTGTCGTCATGTGATGACGAGAAAGCGACACAGCCGACTGCGGCAATATCTGTAGATAATGATGTGCTGGAGGTCAACGAATCAATGAACCTGCATTTTATAGGTGATGCTGAGAATGTGGTTGTATATACAGGAGACACCGACCATAATTATGAACTGCGTTCAGAAAGTAACTATGGATTGGTTGTCAACAAAGGATCGATGACCTATGCCTATACTTCTCCTGGCTTATACAAGGTGGTGTGTGTCGCAACCAACCATGCCGATGAGGGGCAATCAATATTGACTGATACTTGTTCTATTATGGTGAGGGTCATGGATGATATAACGGAAATAGAACGCATTTCGGCTGCACAGGTGCTTTATGATGAGATTTTTGCCAGAGCTGTAAATGATGTGGATTGGCTTCTTCCTCTCCCGCGTAAGATTCATTACAAGACTTCCAATCCATCGGTCGCAATGAAACAGAAACTAAAATTCTATATTCCCTCTTTATCAACGGAGGTGATGGTGAATAAGGAGCTATATAATGTCAATGCGAAATATGATCTGTCCTCCATGCTTGAGATAACAACGCGTTCGCATGAGGGCACTACCCGTGATTATCGGCTTCATACTCTCAATTATGGAGAATTCAAGACTTTCAGCGTGGCAGGTGTCGAGGGGAGTGTGCAACGCACGGAATATGATTACAGCTATTATGAAATTAATATGAGTCTGCCACGCGGGACTGATTTATCTAATCTCGTGCCCACATTCACTCTATATGGCGATAACGAACAGCCCTATATCGGTGATGTTGCGCAGGAATCCGGGGTGAATGTTGTCGATTTCAGCTCACCTGTCACGTATCGTTTTGTAGTGACAGATAAAAATTATCCGGAGATAAAACTTGAATCGACGTGTAAAGTCACTCTGACAGTTGATTGATATTATGTTTTTGCAGGCAGTCAGACTATCGTTTTGATTGCTTGCAAAATAATTCATATATTTGCAATACGAAACTTAACCTACAAGAAACTTAATCCACATGAAACTTAATATATGTACTTTAAGGACACTCCTTTTATTGGTTATCGTGTCTGTCGGATTTATGAGCGGGCAATCCCGCCAGCGGTCTCCTTACAAAGGCTCGCGGATCTTTTGGGATTTATCATCTCAGAAGGAGATATTCCCTTCGGGCAACTATGCGCGTATTATCCAGCTTCAGGACAAACGGCTGATGGCTGTATGTGAAAGTGGAGGTATAATGGCGAGTTATAGTAGCAATGGTGGAAATACATGGAGCGCTCCAGAGAAGATTGTGCAATCTGCACCGGATCTGCCGGCTGCAGTGCCCGACTTGATTCAACTTTCGGATGGCACTATTCTTGTGGGCTATAATCCACGTCCGTCAAAACCATATTCCACAGAGCGTCGGTTCGGCATACGTCTTGTCCGAAGCACGGATAATGGTAAGACATGGAGTGATTCTATATTTGTCTATGATGCCAGTCATACATTTGAAGATGGTTGTTGGGAGCCTTCCTTCCTTCAACTCCCTTCGGGAGAGATTCATCTTTATTTTGCAAATGAAGCACCTTTCACCACATCTAATGAGCAAGAGATTTCATTGTGTCGCAGTTTTGACGGAGGAATAACCTGGGGTGAGAAGGAACGAGTTTGTTATCGTGCAGGGAGCCGTGATGGAATGCCATCTGCAATAATCACTGATAATGATGAGATTGTGGTGATATTGGAAGATAATGGACATCCGGGACAAGCCGGGTTCCGAGCTACAACGGTGAGATGTGCCCTTGATGATAATTGGAAAAATTGGGTGGATGCAAATAGCGAAGCTCGGAGTATGATTTTCCCTTCGGGAGAAAACAGAAATCATGTTTCGGCAGCTCCATATATCCGCAAACTAAAGAATGGAGAAACCATCGCATCCTGGCAAGGCAACCATGATCGTCCCGGAGTGGGAGAGAAGGAATATGTGATGTATGTGGCTGTAGGTGATAGCGATGGTAAGAATTTTAAAGCAGTAACGCAACCTTTTGGCATTCCTCGAGGTCAAAATGGATTGTGGAATTCTGTTTCTGTAGGGGACGATGGGTCGGTATTTGCTGTCACATCTTGGAACGAAGGTCATGGTCCTGCTATTAATATAATTAAGGGGTATGTGATGGATAGCTTTGAAGCTAATTTCGGCACACCTGTTGTAAATGCCTCTTTTTCTGATGAAAATTGGACTAGGAAGAATGCGCAGCAAGTCTATATGGGAGTGACAACACGCAACCGTGCTACGATGGATTTCTTATATGATAATGAGAATCTCTATTTCTTCGGACGTGTGGTGGATCGCACGATTCATACTGATAAAATAGATAATGACGGCATCTTCCTCTATCTTGACACTCAAGATTGTTGCGACAATTATCCGCAAAAAGGGATGTATCGTCTTTTCTTAAATGTTGATGGTAATGTGGAATTTTCTTATGGCGAAAATAATAAATGGGTGGCAGCTGCTCAGATTCCAGATGACATGCGGTATGAAGTGAAAATCGGTCGGACATATTATGACATGGAGATAGCCATACCATGGAGTGCTCTTGGTCTTGACGCAGCTCCAGTCGGGTTGCCTATGCGATGTAATATCGAAGTGCGTGACCGTCGTGATGCGGAAATTGTTACAGAGAAGATTCCAGAGACAAATGGCAAGCAATCATGGTCATGGCCCGGATTCAAACTCAATCCTTCCGGAGAGGCTGCTCTTGAATCTATTGGAATCTCAACCAAAGCGGGTGTGAGTCTCGTGGGCTCTACTTTGATGGTCAGCTCGGAATCGCCTTTGGATTCTGTCAACGTATTCTCCATGACCGGAGAATTGCTTGCATCAAAATTGAATTGTGGGGAATGCGTTGCAATAAGTCTTCCCGTAGAAAGGGAGATTATAGTGGTTGAGATCAGATTTGTCAATGGCGCAAGACAATATGAGAAAATGTTGATATCTTAGACTCCATTTCATCTTAAGTTTCAATCAATTCCGTTAACATAGAATTAAATGTTTTTAAGAAAGATTATATTAGCTATATTATGTATTGTTTGCACCGTGGCGATCCGCGGTGCAAACAATATTAATTCCGATTATCTGTTCTCTCATATAAAAATATCAGATGGCCTGCCACATCAGCAGGTACAGACTATGGCATTTGACCGTATAGGTAGGTTGTGGATCGGCACACGTAACGGTTTAGCCTGCTATGATGGTTATTCGTTTAAAACATATTATCATATTCCCGGCGACACATCCTCATTGTGCCATAATTTTGTCATACAATTATTGGTAGACTCTAAAGATAATATATGGGTGGGTACAGAGAAAGGGATATGCAGATATCTTCCTGCTACAGATTCTTTCTGCACCTATGATGTCGGAGGAGAGAGGGTAAAATGTCTGACTGAGACGCATGATGGATGTATCGTATTGGGAGAGACGACTATGCGATATCTATTGCCCGGACAGGATGAATTTCATAAGATATCCCGTCAGGAAGACGGCAATATTGTAGGAATGGCAATATCTCCTGACAATAGAGTTTATATATCTACAGACAAGTCAATAGCGTCGTATGATTCCTCTCTGCAATCGGTTTCATTCCTTGATTCAAAATTATATTCAGATTTCCTAATGGGATTTGACGACATCGTTCCACTATTTTTTGATCGCGACGGCTATCTATGGATTGGTCGGAACGGAAAAGGAGTTATGCGACTTGATTTGAAATCAGGAACCACAAAAATATATGATACTCTCATGCTAACTGATGGTACAGTCAGAACTATCACACAGGATGCATCGGGGAAAATATGGGTTGGAACGGAGAAGGGAATTAACGTGATTGATCCACAAACTAATAATATTGACAAAATTCAGCAGAATTTTGTCAATTCCCATAAACTAAACGACAATGCGGTCTATAGTATTGTGATGGATCAATCTGACAATATATGGATAGGCACTTATTTCGGTGGTATTAATCTTATGAAGAAGAAGCAGACCAAATTTAAATGGTTTGCGCCTGGATATAATAAGAATGAACTTTCAGGCAAAGTGGTACGTCGCATCTCAGAACCGGAAAAGGGCACTTTGTGGCTGGCGACAGAGGATGGTGGACTCAATATCATGGATTTGTCGAGCAATCAGGTTGCATCCTTTGACAAAATCTCGACATTGGGGGTAAATGTGCACGAATTGTATTATGATGACAGCCAGCATGACATGTGGATAGGTTCATTCCGCAATGGTTTGTTCAGATATAATCTCCTCACGGGAAGGGTTAGCCATTATCTCACGGCAAACTCAGAATTGGGGAGTGATGCCATATTCTGTATCGTAAAGCAGAAGGATGCTCTTGAAAAAGACAGGATATGGATAGGAACAACGTTTGGATTGCGTTATTATATTCCGGAGACTGATTCGTTTGGCACTATAAATTCACCGATTCTAAATCATGAGTTCATTTATTGTATGTTGGTGGATAAGGATAATAATTTATGGATCGGCACAGTCAATAATGGACTCTTTAGGATTGATTCTACTACCGGTGAGGTGCATGGATGGAACAAGACAGCCAATCCTGATGACACAGGATTGGGAGATTGCTATATCTCTGCGCTGCATCAGGATGGGAATGGACGTATTTATATCGGCACCAACAATGGTGGACTCTATGTGCTTGATTCTGCACATGGGAAGATTCGTCCTTTTGGAACTGAAGCGAATGCATTTGGTACTATATGTAGCATCACCGGGGATAATGCCGGACTCGTGTGGGTCAGCACTTCAAAAGGACTTTTTAGCTTAGATACGGGAAATGACATTGTGCGTCATTTCTCTACAGCTGATGGTCTTCCTGAGAATCAATTTAATTTTTCTTCAGCTTTATTGGCTTCTGATGGTAAATTGTATTTCGGCACAGTCAATGGTCTTATCTCTTTTGATCCGGAGATTAAAAAAGCTGAAGGCTCTTTGCAGGTTGTGCATTTATGGGACTTGCTTATCAATAATGAGAAGATTAGTCCGTTATTGCCGGATTCTCCTTTGATGGCTCCGCTTGATTTGGATGATGAACTTAAACTTAGCTATTCGGACTCTCGTTCATTTACCATACTATATGGTATAGTAGACCCGGCATCGGCGGATGCTACAAATTATCAAGTCATGATGGTGGGTATTGACAAGGATTGGCGAGATGTAGGAAATCAGAGAAGTTTCACTGCTATGGATCTTGCTTTTGGCACCTATCGGTTGCGTATCCGGGCAGCATCTGTAGCAGGTAATTGGGATGCAGCTCCAGTAAGGGAACTCGTGATAAAAATTGCCCCCCCGTTCTATCTATCAGTATGGGCATTTATCGTTTATTTGCTATTGCTTATATTGGCTGTCGGAATCATCTGGCATTTCATGAAAATAAGAATGAGAGAAAAAGATGCCATAAGGATATCGCGGATGGAAAAGGAAAAGAGTGAGGAGTTGAATCGTGATAAGATGGAATTTTTTACCAACATCTCTCATGAACTTAAAACGCCTCTGAGTTTGATATTGGCGCCGTTGAAATATATATCCCAAAATCAGACGTTAACTGAAGACTCGATGAAGCGTCTTGAGGTGGCAATTGCAAATACCAATAAAATGGTAGGACTTATTGATGAATTGGTCACTTTCAACCGTGTGGAATCCGGAAATTTCCAGCTGTATCTTCAGAAAGGCAACCCACTGATTTTTATTGAAACAATGTGCAGCTATTTTTATGAGGCTGCAATAGAAAAGAATATCTCAATTCAGGTAAATACTGAAAATAATGGTGAAGACGTGTGGTTCTCAACTGCATATCTTGAACGGATACTTTACAACTTATTGTCAAATGCAATAAAATACACCCCAGTGGGGGGACAGATCTTTGTGCGGGGCGCGATTAAAGAGGGAGATGACAATAATATATATGTATGGCTTGAAGTGCGTGACACAGGCATTGGTATATCTCCGACAGAACTTGATAACATTTTCAGGAAATATTACCAGACAAAACGAGGATATAACACTAATCATCAAGGCTGGGGAATAGGACTCGCAACCGTTAAGAAATTAGTGGATATTCATAAGGGGAGGATTACGGTCAATAGTGAGATTGGATGTGGCACCACGTTCAACGTCATTCTAAACGTGACACCGGATTCATTTGATTCTTCTTGTAGAATTGATGCCGGGGCTCCCTCATCTCCCGAACCTACTTACAGACGCACCATAAATACCGGGTATAAATCTCCTTCCGATAATTATGTTATGGCAAATTCGTCTGACCGCCTTTCAATATTAATTGTGGAGGATAATCCCGATTTATTGGATTTTCTTTCAGATTCTTTCCGGAAAACATATAATGTATTCATTGCCACTAATGGAGTGGAGGCATTGAAAGTCATATCAGAACATCAGATTGATACAGTGGTATCTGATGTGATGATGCCGGAAATGGATGGCGAGACTTTATGCGAAAGATTGAAGAACGATCTACAGACTTCGCATATCCCTGTCATACTCTTGACTGCCAAGAATGATGAAGAAAGTATAAAGAAAGGATTTGCTGCTGGTGCTGAGGCTTATGTCGCGAAGCCATTTGATCCTCAGATTCTGGAACTACGCGTACAAAATATTCTCAGAAGTAGGCGTAAATTTCTTAATTCTATAATCAATCACTTGTCAGATAAATCGGAGAATATAGAAGATACCAATAATAAGGAAGAAGATGGCGACATATCTCCAATCCTTAATGACTTTGACAAGGATTTCATTAGGAAGATGAATGATTTTGTAGAATTGAATTTGGAAAATTCAGAATTTGCTATTGCAGATATAACCAGAGAATTCGGCATATCTCGATCTCTTCTTCACGTGAAGATGAAGAGTCTGTTTAATACTTCAATGACTGATTTCATACGTCATAAACGGATGGCTTTAGCTTGCAAGTTGTTTAAGTCTGGATTAAACGTCAGTGAGACTGCTTATAGAATTGGTTTCTCTGATCCAAATTACTTCTCTAAGGTATTCAAAAAGGAATTTGGATTGACTCCGACGGAATATATATCCAATATTGAATCTGAGATTTGATTTTTCATAAGGCAGCGCGTAAGTGACGCTGCCTTATTCTTTTTTTTGAGGGGAACTGGTAGTGGGGATTGGATAATAAAAAAAGGTGTTGAAACTTTGTTTCAACACCTTCACTCAGTCGGGGTGACAAGATTCGAACTTGCGACCACACGCCCCCCAGACGCGTACTCTAACCGGGCTGAGCTACACCCCGAATAATAAGCTTAATCAAGACCAACCAGTATCAATTGTGAAGCATCGGGCTTCAAAATACCATCGTTTGAAACCCTAAGATTTCAACGGGGGTGCTTGATTAAAGCGGTGCAAAGTTACGAACTTTTTTAATTCCCTGCAAATTTTTTTGGATAAATTTTCTTGCGATTTTAGAGGGTATATATTCAGTAATTTGATTTATAGTCGGATATGCGGTCTTATTTTTTGGAGAGTGAATGGGAGAAAAAGTCGGCAACCTTGCTTGCAGTCTCGTCATTCGTGTGAGAGAATACATGGTCGTCCTTGTCGACAAGATTTATCTCACTCCCTTTTATCACTTGGTTGAAGCGTTCGCCGTAGGTGTAAGGCACAACGCGGTCTGCCGTGCCGTGTATGATGAATGTCGGTCCGGTATAGAGCGCGGCTGTCTCATAGATAGGCAGGCTTAGGGCGGTGGTTATGTAATCGCGTCCGAGTATCTGTCCGCCCCATGGCAGTTTGATACCTTCCGCCGGAACGTTGAGAGGGTCGTAGACAGCACCCATGGTGGAACCACGCAACGCATCGTCGCGCAACGCTGCCGCCGGAGCCATAAGTGCAAGAGCCTTAATCTGGGGATAACCGATCTGTCCGGCTGTCATGGCTGCCACGACTCCCCCCTGTGAGTGACCCACGAGCGATATGTCGCGTGTGAAGGTCTGATCAAGCGTCCATTCGATCACTTTCTTCAGATCTTCAATCTCATTAGGCACTGTCATCTCTTTAAATGCACCTTCGCTTGCTCCATGACCGTTGAAATCGAATCTCACCACACCTATACCTTTTTCCAACAAATTGTTGGCTATTGCGTCGTGCAGAGGTCCGTTCATGTTGCCGGAGAAGCCGTGGCAGAGAATCACTATGTTGCATTTCTTGTCGTTCCCCAATTGGGGCAGTTCGACACGGGCGGCGAGTTTCCCTTTCGAGCCGTCGATAGTCACATTCTCCACGCTATGTGCGGAAGCGGATATTTCTGCCGCCATGATAAGTAATGCCGCGAATATATTTTTCAGAATCATAATGGTGAATCAGTTTAAGTAATCGTAAAAAGATTACTAAGGATAATCAGATTAAAAAGATAGAAGCCCCACGGATCTTGGGGCTTCTGTCTTCTGTATTTTGAAAATTAGTTTTCGTCAAAATGGAACCAGTCGACATCCACGTATCCACCTGTCTTTTTGGTGGCGTAGTTGAATATGGCGAATTTGGTGCCCATGAAATGACGGCGATAGTCAAAGGTCATGCGGATTTCGCGTCCAATCGTTTGCCATTTCTCCCCGTCCATGCTGTAGGAGAATGATGCCATGTCGCGTCCGGGATTGAAATCACTATGCACGCGAAGATAGATGAATTTATCGGAGTTTCCCTTGAATTTCAACGGTATCTCCTTTATCACCTCCACATCAACATGGTCAATGTCGTGAGGCTGTTTGAACACGGATTTCTCTTCAGTGAGCTGAAGGACGTATTTACCCCCCTTCTTTATCACGCGCAACAGACCACTGTCGCTGTTGAAGGCGGCGAGCCCGCAGACATCACCATCTTTCATGCCGGAGAGATCGATCTTCACGGAACCTGTGCATTCCGGACCGGACATGCGCTGGGTGAGTGTGTTGGGTGCAATCTGGAGATTGTTGACCACACGCGCAGTCTTCAGACGCAGGAATCCGGGACGCTCCGAAAGGCTCCATGCCTCATCGATGGGGTTATGGTTCCATTGCCAATAGAGGTTCATGCCGTGGCGGGCATGATAGCCACCTTGCGGGTCAACGGGGAGCATATCAAACTCATCGCTGCCGATAAGTCCTTTCACGGAGGGGTGCTTCTTGCTCAGGTCGGATGGAGTGCGGTAGGCACGGCGGTCAAGATGGATGTTGCCGGTAGGGTTATCCACCTTGTTTTCGGAGATACTGTTGTTGATCTCTCCGGTGAACTCGCCGACCATAGGCCAACCGTCAACCCAGGTCACCGGCAATGTGCATGGCACGCGTCCGATTCCGTCACGATCCTGGAAAATGAGTGCCCACCAGTTCTGATCGCTCTGGTCGTCGCCTACGAGAGATCCCTGTCCTACGCCTCCGTAAGTCTCGAATGGGGTTTCCAGGATTATCTTCTTCTCGTATGGTCCGGCGATGTTGTCCGCACGGTAGCACACTTCGCGTCGCACACGTCCGTCGACTCCCCATTTCATGGAGATCATGCAGATATAATATTTGCCGTTGTGCTTTATCACACTGCTCCCTTCGAGGAGAGCATCGCGCTCTTCAGGATCGGTAGAGGCATCTACCACCTTTTTATTGAGCCCGCCTGCCTTTGGCTCGAAGTTCTCGTCAAGCTCCACCACGGTGCATCCGCCGCTTCCTGTGAAGAGGTAGCGTTTGCCATCTTCATCGAAGAAAAGAGACGCATCGTGCATGTGTGGCGGACGTGTCACGAGCTTCCATGGACCCTCCGCCTTATCGGCACAGAATATGAATCCTTTGCCCGGCTCACCGTTGGCAGTGAACCAGACCCAGAATTTACCCATGTGATAACGTAGGCTTGATGCCCATTGCCCCTGTCCGTATACGGTCTTGCCGTCAATCAGATTGTAGCGGTCGCCGTCATCTATACGGTCAAAGACGTAGCTCACCACTTCCCAGTTGACCATATCCTTTGATTTCATGATGGGTGCGCCGGGCATGAGGTGCATGGTCGTGCTGATCATGTAGTAGGTGTCTGCCACTTTGCATACGCTTATGTCAGGCACGTCGGCATTGATTACCGGATTACGGAATGTCTCTGCTGCCATCCCCAGCAAGCCGGGGAGACAGAGTATGATTGAAAGAATAAGTTTTTTCATGATGTGCATGCGAGGACTCGGATTAGAGATTGATTTCATACATTACGAATGACCATGGAGCGAGCTTCACATTCATCTTCTTGCTTACCTTCACATCTTCAGTTGTGGTGGAGATGGGCTGTGCGTCAAAATTGTTCTCATCCTCAGGATTACCCTTCAGCACGGTCATCTTCGCATTCTTCTTGATATTGAATCGGGAAAGGTCGATTTTTGCGGTTTTCTCCTTGTCGGTAGCGTTGCAGACTTTCACGAAGAGCTTGCGGTCTTTGGTGTTGAGGATCACCGACTGCTCCTGGAGGAAGCCATCGCCTTCCGATTTATCGGGATTCTCCACCTCCACGCAATCACCATAATAGTAGTCGCCCTGCGACTGTCCGAACATCTGCTGCACGTAGTAGCTGCATGTGGGATAAACGCGCTCGTTGTCGAAGTAGATAAGGTCTGGGTTCCAGTTTGTGGCGTTCTTGCGGGCGAGGAGGGGTGCGTAGGAGGTCATGACAACCACGTCGCCATTGCGCTCCACATGAAGGAGATAGAGAGCCTCAGCGAGAGCATCGATGAGTTTCTTATCTTTTGATGCGTATTCACCGAGATATACCTTGCTCTTCCTGTCGCGGGGATAGGAATCATACTGGCGCGACTTCATGAAATATTCGCGGGGTTCGTAGTAATGCTCGTCGTTGATGGGTATCTCAAGCTCTTCGGCAAGTTTCCATCCTGCCTCATAGTCGGGGTTACCGGGATGAGAACCGGGACCGTCGGTGCCCACGATGATTATTTCGGGGTGAGCGGCAGTGATTCTGTCATACATGTATTTGAATCGTTCTGCAAATTCGGGAGAAATCTTCTCCTCATTGCCGATGCCGAGATATTTGAGGTTGAATGGTTCGGGATGACCGGCTTCGGCTCTCACCTTGCCCCATTTTGTGGAAGCATCACCATTTGCCCATTCGATAAGGTCGAGGGCATCCTGTGTCCATCTGTCCATATCCTTCATGTCGACAACATCCTGAGCCTGTTCGGGCCATAATCCCCAACCACCATTGCTGCCTTGGCAACTTACGCCGCAGGGTAGGATAGGCACAGGCTCCATGCCCATGTCTTCACAAAGCTGGAAATATTCGTAATAACCGATATTCATCGACTGATGGTAGCCCCATGTGTTTTTCTGCTGGCGTCTTGTCTCCTTCGGACCTACGGTCTCTTTCCAGTGGTAGGTATTCCAGAAGCCGTCGCCGCCACCATGTACCACGCATCCTCCGGGGAAACGCATGAATTTCGGATTCAGTTTTTCGATTGTCTCTGCAAGATCCTTGCGTATGCCATGACCCTTATATGTGTCAAGCGGCATGAGCGAAACCATATCGACGTCAAACACGCCGGTCTCAAGAGCGAGGAACTGCAAGGCAGCGTTGGTGCAGTCTTCCGTAGGACGTAGTGTGCAGCTGTATCTCTTCCAGTTGTTGCTGTCGATTGAGATGGTGTCATCTGCGAGAAGTTTAGGGTCTTTGCCCCAGCCTTGCGGCTGCACGAGTGCCACACGAATTTTCATTCCCTTCTTGTTGACATCGCGGACGAACATTGAGAAGTCGTAATCAGCATCCTTTTTTACGCTTATACCGTCAAAACCATCGTTCTGCATGCCAAACCCGATCCATCCGCTATAGTCGCGGAACGGACGCACGCGCTCTACGTAGACGCGCATATAGTTGGGGTTGTTGGGATGGATCGGGTCTTGCTGTTTCACTTCCAGGTTGCCGAGAGCATGTCCGGGGCGTATCATTTTCCAGTTTGTACCCGGACCCCATCCGTCACGCTCCATAGGATTGTATTCGAATGAGCCGTTCTGGATAAGTTCGGCGTTGAGACCTCCGTCGGCGGAAGAACTGATATCTTCAAAAAAGATACCGATTAGATGGTCGCTGATCTGTTTCCCACCTTTTGGCGCAGAGACAGGTTTCTGAGCAGCAATCATTGCGCTTGTGGCTGTGGCTAATGCCACAAGTGTTAGAATAGGTCTTTTCATAAGAAAATATTAGGTTAATTGTATGGTTTTGCATAGGCTCCCTGAAGGGGGAGATAAGGAGAGGGGAGTTTTTATTCTGTTGATGGGTATTATTCTTTTAGGAGGGAGTCAATGATTATAGTGACAGGTCCGTCATTCACGAGAGACACCTGCATGTCGGCTCCGAAGACACCACGTTTCACCGGTTTGCCCAAAGCCGTTGAGAGTTTCTCGCAATATGCCTCATATAGAGGTATCGCAGTGTCATGTCCGGCGGCATGTATGTAGCTAGGTCTGTTCCCTTTCTTTGTAGAGGCGTTGAGGGTGAATTGGCTGACGGCAAGGGCTTCCCCATCGACATCGAGGAGCGAGCGGTTCATGACGCCATTGTCGTCAGGAAATATCCGCATTGCGGCGGTTTTCCCTACGAGCCAATCTACATCCGCAATGGTGTCTCCCTCGCGGATTCCGACGAGTATCATCAGTCCGGTGCCTATCTCGCTGTGTATGCTTCCGGCTATCTCAACTGAGGCACGGCTGACTCTTTGAATCACTAATCTCATGTGGGCGAGTTTATATGGAATGAAGTTAAGTTAACTTCAATTGTAATCGTATTAGGTTTGATGCTATAAAGTTAGTAATAATTTTATAGCCATACAAAAATAAGTGTATTTTTTACAATTATTCACAGTTTTTTTATGATTTGGCACCAATAATATATGAAATATAAGCGATTTTACGATTTTTGGAGGTAAGTTTGTGCTTTGAAATCTTTGTTGAGGTGATGAATGTCAGAGTTGGAATCTAATTCCCAGGTCAAGACCCAAGCGTTTGAATCCGTTGCCGTTTTCAGGTATGCCGAATTTATCCTTATCCTGCCTGACATAGTTATCGAGGAAATTTAGTCCACAGCTGAACCATAGTTTCCCGGCAATTTCATATTCCGCGAAGATACCCACGTTGTAGCCGAATCCGCAGACGGTCTTGCGAGATAATGACCTGTCGTCACAAGGGGAGCAGTCGCCGGTTATCCTGTCGGTATATATTGCGAGTCCGATTCCGGCTCTGCCGCCGAAAGCCCATTTGGATTGACGTATCCGGTATGCGAATTGCGGCGCGATATAATTAAGGAGAAAACGTTGCTTGAAATTGCCGTAGGTGGTATTGGTTTTTCCGGTGGAAGTGAAGCCGGAGTATAACAGACCTGCGCCAAAACGTTTCTTACCTATCCAATCATATCCGGCACACCAGTCGGGACCGAGGCGTGCATCGCCGGAGGTCCAGTCGCTGTATACTTTCGAGACGATATGTCCTATGCCTGCTGACGCATAGAGGAAATGTCCGTTGTCGGCAGTGGCGGGCGGTATGATTCTTCTCTTCTGTAAGATTAGAATTTTAAATTCCGATATGTGGACTTCTCCGACAAACTGGGCATTTGCGTGAAATCCTGTCAGAAAAAGGAGAACTGAAATCAATAATATGCGGATCATCTCTTATTGTGGGTTATATATAGTGAAGCATGGACAACTTCAGTGGAATTTTCTTCTTATTGAAATCATTTAGGAATAAGTTAAAATGACTTCATTAACTACAACAAATCCGAGGTATAATTAGATGAGCGGAAGAGGGTATTGTAAGGGGCTATTTTGTAAAAATCTGAAAATTTTTAATCTTTGAAATCCGATTGAACCTGTTCAATCGGATTTATTCACTAATTTTGTGGTTAGTAATCTCCAAAAAATAATTTGGACGGGTGGTATGTTGTTTACCATGGTTACTTAAACATTACTCTTTTCAATTAAAATATTAAAAAAATGTCGAATAAACAGAATGCCGGCACTATATGCGTGCAGGGTGGATGGAAACCCGGAAATGGCGAGGCGCGTGTGCTGCCGATCTATCAGAGCACAACTTTCAAATATTCATCTTCCGAACAGATGGCACGTCTGTTTGACCTGGAGGAGAATGGCTATTTCTACACACGTCTTGCGAATCCCACCAATGATGCTGTCGCTTCCAAGATTGCGGAGCTGGAGGGGGGCGTGGCGGCTATACTGACCTCTTCCGGTCAGGCAGCAAATTTCTATGCAGTGTTTAATCTTTGCGAGAGCGGCGACCATTTTGTGTGCTCATCGGCTATATATGGCGGCACGTTCAATCTGTTTGCCGTGACAATGAAGAAGATGGGGATAGAGTGCACGTTTGTAAGTCCCGATGCTTCGGAGGAGGAACTGTCTGCCGCGTTCCGTCCGAACACTAAGCTGCTTTTCGGTGAGACTATATCCAATCCAAGTAATGATATCCTTGACATTGAGAAGTTTGCACGTGTGGCACATTCTCACGGAGTACCTTTGGTAGTTGACAACACTTTCCCGACTCCGATCAATTGCCGCCCGTTTGAATGGGGTGCGGATATCGTGACGCATTCCACCACCAAATATATGGACGGACACGCCACAAGCGTAGGTGGTGCTATTGTCGACAGCGGCAATTTCGATTGGGAGGCACATGCCGAGAAGTTCCCCGGACTGACCACACCCGACGAGTCGTATCACGGACTTACGTATACCAAGGCATTCGGCAAGGGTGCTTTCATCACGAAGGCCACCGCGCAACTTATGCGCGACCTCGGTTCCATACCGTCGCCTCATAATTCATTCCTTCTGAATATAGGTCTTGAGACGCTTCATCTCCGTGTGGCGCGTCATTGCGAGAACGCGTTGAAGGTGGCTCAGTGGCTGGAGAAGAATCCGAAAGTGGGTTGGGTGAATTATGCCGGACTGGAGACCAGCAAATATCATGAGCTTGCCAAGAAGCAGATGCCTAACGGCACGTGTGGCGTAATATCTTTCGGATTGAAGGGTTCGCGTGAGGAGGCGATTGGGTTCATGGATCGTCTTAAATTCATATCCATCGTTACACACGTGGCTGATGCGCGCACGTGTGTGCTTCATCCGGCAAGCCATACCCACCGCCAACTTACCGACGAACAGCTCCGTGAGGCTGGTGTCGCTCCCGATCTTGTGCGGCTTTCAGTCGGCATAGAGGATGTGGACGACATTATCAATGATCTTCAACAGGCTCTTGGCGAATAATTGAAATGCAGTGGGTTCAGACCATACTATATGATAAGACACCGATTCAGGCGGTGATAATCATTGCGATTATCATCGCTGTCGGTCTCGGACTCGGCAAGATTCGTATAAAGGGTATCTCGCTGGGTGTGACGTGGGTATTCTTCGCCGGAATATTTGCCGGGCATATCGGCTTGTCGATAAATCATGATATGCTCCTGTTTGCACAGAATTTCGGACTTGTCTTGTTTGTCTATGAACTTGGTTTGCAGGTGGGCCCCGGTTTTTTCAGTTCCTTCAGGAAGGGTGGTGTGCGTCTAAATCTTCTCGGGTTGGGCGTGATTTTACTCGGCACTGTAATGACAGTCGGCATAAGTTTCGGATTCGGCTTGCCGCTGAGCGACATGGTGGGAGTGCTTTGCGGAGCAACCACCAATACCCCCGCACTTGCAGCCGCCCAACAGGCTCTCCAGCAGGTGGGACTGCCTGCGAGTGCCACGGCATTGAGCTGTGCGGTCACTTATCCGTTGGGTGTAGTCGGTGTGATACTTGCCATGATACTGATACGCCGTTTTATGGCGCGTCCGTCAGATCTGGAGGTGCCGGCACATGATGATATCAATAAGACTCATATCGATGCTTTCCGTGTGGTGAATCCCGCCCTTTTCGGGAAATCGGTGAAGGAAGCGGTGTCGTTGGTAGGCGTGAGTTTCGTGATTTCACGTCTTTGGCGTGATGGAAAAGTGACTATCCCTACGTCGGAACTTACGCTTCAGGAGAATGATCGTGTGCTTGTGGCTTCTACAGAGAAGGATGTGCCTGTGGTGACGATGCTTTTCGGAGAGCATGAGAATGAGGACTGGAACAGTGAGGAGATCGATTGGAATGCAATCGACAGCCAACTGGAATCGCGCAATATCACGGTGACGCGTCCGGAAATCAATGGAAAGAAATTGGGTTCGCTCCGTCTTCGCAACAGTTACGGCATAAATATAAGCCGCGTGCGTCGCGCCGGAGTGCAGCTCCTTGCAAATCCGGGGCTCGTGCTCCAGCTTGGCGACAGGCTCACCGTGGTCGGTGAGGCGAAATCGCTCGATAATGTGGCGAAGGTGCTTGGAAACAGGTCGGCATCACTAAATGAGCCGAATATGGCGGTGATATTCATCGGTATGCTCTTGGGTCTGCTCCTCGGCTCAATACCATTCTTCTTGCCGGGGATGAGTGCTCCGGTGAAATTGGGACTTGCCGGCGGACCAATTGTTGCCGGACTTGTGATCGGGCGTTTTGGTCCGGAGTTACACATGATCACTTACACCACCACCTCCGCCAATCTCATGCTGCGTGGAATCGGACTGTCACTCTATCTCTCTTGTCTCGGACTCGAGGCGGGCGGAAGTTTCTTCGAGACTCTAATGCAGGGAGATGGATTCTTGTGGGTGGGACTCGGTTTCCTGATAACTGTGATTCCGGTGCTGATAATGGGCTTGATATGCATGCGTATCGGACATCTTGACTTCGGCAGTAGTTGCGGAGTGTTGTGTGGATCAATGGCAAACCCAATGGCATTGACGTATGCTTCCGATAATATAAATGGGGATGAGGCAGCAGTGGCATACGCTACTGTCTATCCTCTCGGCATGTTTGTGAGAGTGGTGATAGCGCAGGTGATAATCCTGGCGGCGTTGTAAAAAAACACCTCGGTCCCCCAATCCCCTGAAGGGGGAGTTTTAGTGACAATACTGTCATATTAACTACCCTTTCAGAAGATTGGGGGACCGAGCCGTTATTATTGGGCTTCTCTTACTTCACAAATACGAGATACTGTCCCGGAGTGAGTGTAGCGGGAAGTTTGGCGGCTTCTTCAGTGAAGAAGTTCTTCATGCCGTTTACGTCGGGCGTTGTGCCGGTGAATTTCACATCACACTCCTCTTTACCGAGGTTTGCAAGCACCACTACCTTAGATCCATCCTTCTCGCGTGAGAAAGCTATGATGTCGTTGCTTGTGGTGGGGAGGTTGACCATCTCTCCGCCTTCCAATCCGGCAGCAAGAGCGTGCTGGGTGTGTTTCAGACGGTTGAGGTTCTGATAGAATGTGAAATAGGCATTGCGCGGTTCCCATGTCGGAGCCTTATCTTTTTCAAAAAATTCAAAGGCACGGTTCATGCCTGTCTCCTGACCGGTGTAGATGAGAGGCATACCGGGGAGAGTGTATGACAATACGGCGAAAGCATCGGATAGATTTCCGAGACGATCAAACTCTGTGCCTTCCCAAGAGTTGAGGTCATGGTTAGTCACCATGTTCATCAGATAGGTGTCTTTCGGATAATCGGCAGCCTGACGATTTACAAGAGAGTCGATTGCATTTGCGTGAGTGGTGGGAAATTCCCTTACCTTTCCGTCAGAACCCTTGAACGAGTATTGTCCGGATGTGGCGGCGATTGCGCTGAAGAGATCTTTCATAGGCCAGTTGTAACCCATGTCGAAACCATCCTTCTGCAGCTCCGGCACGCTTGCCTCGGCAAGCATGAAGAGATCCTCCTTCACAGCCTGCAACTGCGGACGAGCCTCCTCCCAGAAGTCTGTCGGCACTTCCATAGCTACGTCGCAACGGAATCCGTCAACGCCTACATCAGTAAGCCAGAATTTCATAGCGTCAATCATACCCTTACGCATCTCTTTGTTGGAGTAGTCAAACACGTAGACATCAGTCCAGTCATATACCCCTTTCATATTGCCGAGGGAATCCTTCTCATACCAGTCGGGATGTTCAGTCACCCACTTGTTGTCGCGACCGGAATGGTTAGGCACCCAGTCGAGTATCACTTTCATGCCATTGTCATGGATCTGTTTCACCACCTCCTTAAACTGGTCGATGGTGCCAAATTCGGGATTGAAAGCCTTGTAGTCTGCCACTGCATAGTAGCTTCCGAGTGTGCCTTTACGACCATCCTTGCTGATGGGGTGGATAGGCATCATCCAGAGAATATCCACACCAAGTTCCTTCAGGCGGGGAAGCTCACGGGCAAACGCGGTGATAGTGCCGGAATCGGTGTATTGGCGGAGGTTTACCTCATAGATCACTGCATTGCGGCTCCATTCGGGATGCTTCACGTTGGTGAACGTGGAGTCTCGTTCCACTGATGCAGATTTGTCAGATTTTCCTTTGCCTCCACATGCGGAGAAAAGGATTGCGCTGATCAAGCCGAGCGCACAAAGAATTTTTCTCATAATGTAAGAATTTGTTGTTAAGTCAAATTGGGAAATGAGTTTTCATGTCGGATTATGAATTTTATCTCGTAAAATGCAGAATCGCCAACAGATGTGCAAAGTTAATAAAAACTTCGCTTAAATAAAAAAGAAATCAGCCCCCAACGGGGCTGATTCAATTATTATTGCGGGAATTTGTTGATTGCGTCTATGAATGCTTCTGCCGATGCGGCGATGATATCGGTGTTGGCTGAGAATCCGTAGTAGTGCTGTCCGTCGTATTCCACTGTCATGTGCACCTTGCCGATGTCGTTGCTTCCTTTGTTGATTGCCTGTATGAGGAATTCTTTTACGAGCATCTGACGGCGAATGATCACTTTGATTGCGTTGATGGCGGCGTCTACCGGACCATTACCGGATGCACAAGCCTCGAAGCGTTCGCCGGCGATGAGCAGACCGATGGATGCTACCGAGCGGAGTCCTACGCCTGATGTCACCTGCAGATAATCGAGCTTGATGCGGTGTTGTTCGCGGTGTGCGCCGGCAAGCATGAGCACGTCGTCGTCCGTGATCTCCTTCTTGCGGTCGGCGAGTTTGAGGAATGCCTCGTATGCCTTGTCGAGTGCCTCTTTCTCAAGATCGCAGCCGAGCACGTGGAGACGATGCTTCAGTGCGGCACGTCCCGAACGTGCGGTCAATACGATTGAGTTCTCGTCGATGCCTACATCCTTCGGGTCGATTATCTCGTAGCTCTCGCGGTTCTTTAGCACGCCATCCTGATGTATGCCGCTTGAATGGGCGAAGGCGTTGCGTCCTACGATTGCCTTGTTGGGCTGTACGGGCATGTTCATGAGGCTTGACACCAATCGGCTGATGCCGGTGATCTTGGTGGCGTTGATGTTGGTGTCGATGTTGAGTTCCTTGTGGGAGCGGAGTGCCATGACCACCTCTTCAAGAGATGTGTTGCCGGCACGCTCGCCGATACCGTTGATGGTCACTTCCGCCTGACGTGCGCCGCCGAGGATGCCACTGATGGTGTTGGCTGTTGCCATGCCGAGGTCGTTGTGGCAATGGGTGGCAATCCTTACGTTATGAATGCCGTCGACGTGCTCCATGAGGTAGCGAATCTTCTGTTCGAACTCCCAGGGGAGGCAGTAGCCTGTAGTGTCGGGGATATTGATGACGGTTGCACCTGCATTGACCACAGCCTGCACCACGCGTGCAAGATATTCGTTGTCGGTGCGACCTGCATCTTCGGCATAGAACTGCACATCCTCCACAAAGCTCTTGGCATATTTCACTGCCCTTACCGCACGCTCGATAATCTCTTCGCGGGTGGAGTTGAATTTATATCTGATATGCGAGTCGGAGGTGCCGATACCCGTATGGATACGTTTATGCTTTGCATATTTTAGTGCATCGGCTGCTACCCGTATGTCGTTTTCAACGGCACGTGTCAATGCGCATATCGTGGGCCAGGTCACTGCTTTGGAGATCTCTTCCACTGATTTGAAATCGCCCGGGGATGAGACCGGGAAACCTGCCTCGATGACGTCGACACCGAGTTCTTCAAGGGCTTTTGCCACCTCAATCTTCTCAACCGTGTTGAGCTGGCACCCCGGAACCTGTTCGCCGTCGCGGAGGGTTGTGTCAAAAATGTACAGTCTGTCGCTCATATTTTGTAGAAACTTGTTTTAAAACCGAAATTAAGTCGCAAATTTACAAATATTTTGTGTTTATGACAAAATATTGGCAATTTTTTATCTTTTCAGCAACGTTGTGACCGACCTGTACCCGTTTTTATAGATTGCGGCACGTATTTCCTTGTCGCTGTCGTGCAGTGTCAGACTGCCCGTATAGAGTGGGGAGGATTCTGTCGGGATGCTTCCGTCAAGGGTATAGCGTATCTCCGCATCGGGATATGGGCTGTTGATGTAGGCTTTACCGTCTTTTATCATGATGCCGGGAGCACGAACATGGAGGGTGACTCCAAGTCGTTCAAGACGGGGTAACTCCTTATCCCCTATAAGGATATTGAAATCGGCGGGGGTATATGTCGGGGTGCCGTTCCATCCGCGTTCGGCAAGTCCGAGCGACTTGGGGAAAAGTAGTTTCTCCATCTGTTCTTTGCTCAGGATAGTCTCTGCGAAGAGTTGCCCCGACACTCCGATAATTCTCCCTTTCGGATCTTTCTGCGGAGGGCAAAGTTTGTCGGGATAGCCGGAGAGTGCCTGCAATTCATCTACAAATCCGCCCCAATAGAGACCGCGCTCTTCGGGATGGGGCATGTAGAGCATATCCATATAGAAATAATCCACATTACTTAAAATCACAGGATAACCGGAGTTTATCCCTTTGATTGCCACATTCTTCTCCGGATCAAGCGAGCTTACCCAACAGTTGACCCCACCCGCAAGCGGCGAGATCTCCGTATGGTATTCATCGTCATATCCGGTGTATATGTCTTGCCATCCGAAGATGGGGATATTTCTGTCGCGCATTATCCTCCCTACTTTCCTGACAAATTCTCCGTGCAGACCGTGCCGCCCGCTTACTCCACGTTCTTTTGCCATCTTCATGGCGGATGTGGAGCCGTCCCATGCGCCGTCGGGCACCTCATCGCCGCCGATGTGTATGCCGGGTAGCTTTACGCCTGCCTCATGATACATCGCCTCTACTTCATCCACCACCTTGGCAATGAATGAGTAGGTCGATGGGAGTGCCGGATTCATCAGATTGTCATGATATAGTTGGGCGGAGGTGTAGACGGATGTATCTCCCGGCTCGATGAGGCGATACGTGTCATCACCGGTGTTACGGTAGCGTGCCTCCATGGCTTTTATTGCGGCGCGGGCATGTCCGGGTGATTCGATTTCCGGAATCACCTGTATGCCGATTGAATCGCAGTGACGGATGAAATCGATAAATTGTCGGCGAGTGAAGAACCCGTTGGCAGTGGTGGGATTATCGGAGAATATATGTGGCAGGCGGTCGTGGCTGTCGGTGGTGTAGCCACGTTGGCTTCCGATTTCCGTCAGTTCCGGCAGACCTGGAATCTCCAGCCTCCATCCTTCATCATCTGTGATGTGGAAATGCAAGGTATTCAGCCGATAATCAGCCATGAGTTCCGTAAGAGTGTGCATGGTTTCCGGAGTCTGGTAATTGCGGGCAATGTCAATCATAAGGGCACGGTAAGGATAGTCGGGCCAGTCCTCGATTACGGCGCAAGGTATAGTGCCGCCGTTCGGTTCGAGCAGACGACGGGTCAGGGTGCGCTTCGCCATATTTATGGCTTTCTGTGAGGCACCCTCAATAAGAGCCTTCCCCGGTTTGAGAGTGATGCGGTAATATTCCGGATTCTCATGCTTCACAAGCACGGTGCTGATTTTGTCGCCGGATTTGCATGTGCCCTTCGTCAGCTTCACCCTCTTGAATGAGGGAGCTATGTCAAACGGACCGGGCTTTCTGCCGGAAGCGAGGATTTCGTTGAGGCGATACAGCGAATCGGGGGCAATTGTCCATTCGCTCCATTCCGGATTGGATAACGAGGATTCGAGTATCGGGCTAAGGGATGCCTCTACGGGTATTATCCGGTTGCCCGGGGTGAGGGCATGGAAAGATACGGGCTGTTCGGCATCCGCGTTTATGTCCCAGGTATATTCCACGTCAATGATTGCCTGTGGAGAATTGGTGCCGAATTTTGGCGAAGTGAGATAGTAATAGCCGGCATTTAGCTCCACGATGGAATCACCTGCGGAGAGGGTTCTCATTCCGCGAGGTAATTGCGTGAAACATAGACGTGAGATTGAGTCAAGACCGTTTACGGTGAATCTACCCACCGATTTCCCGGTGCCGTAGATGTCGGGCGATAGTAATTCCCATTTCACGGAAGGGTTGGAGGCAGATACGTTTACACATGCCGAAGAGATCAGCGAAGAAGCCAGTAGAAAAGATATTGGTAATTTGAAGATCATAATAATCCGGATAAGATATAATAAGCAAAATTAGATAAAAATACTGAGATTTTAATCTTTCAGGATGAAAAAGGGATTCTGTCTGAGGAAAATTGATGAAAATTAGCGAAATAAAGCGAAAATGACCCCGTTAAGATTAAAGAGGCTTGCTTCGAAAGAAGCAAGATTGCGCTTCCATTTGCTTCGCGCTTCGCGCTCACACCCGGATCAAAACTGCTACGCCATGAAAGAAACTGCCAAAGATCAAAATAAAGACAGAGAGGCTTGTGATAACTGTGCTGATAACTGGAATCAAGACGGAGAGGCTTGTGAAAATCAGGCTGCTCACCGGAATCAAGACGGAGAGGCATGTGTCAAGAGAGATGAGTCATTGGATCGATATACACGCCGGAAGAAAGGACATGATTATCATGCGCCCTGTATCTATCATCTCATACTGAAGAAGAGGGAGGATGCCCAGGTTTTCGGTCATCTTACCGGAAGTCCATATATCCAGTCAGGTATGGAAGGTTGCGTCAAGATTGAAAAGACTGTCATAGGCACAGTAATTTCAAGATTCATATATAATCTGCCGAAACGTTACCCGATATTGAGACTACATCAATATATGGTAATGCCGGATCACGTCCACATTCTCTTGCAGGTATTGGAAAGATCGGAAAAAGCGTTGGGCTACTATGTCGCGGCATTGAAGGGAGAAATAAAAAAAGAATTGGAGAGGAGGTTGGGTAATGGCGATGTCTTTCAGAAGAATTATACAGATAGGATCATCCATCCGAGGCGTTCGCTGGATACCGTTTATAAATACATAAAAGATAATCCATATCGTCTGGCAGTAAGAAAGGCTTGTCCCGGTTTTTTCAGGAAAGTAAGAGATTTTGAGATAGAAGGGGAGCGGTATAATGCCTACGGAAATCTGTTTCATCTGAGGAATCCGTTTAAATCGGCAGTCATAGTGCACCGTAAGGACACTGATGAAGAATTTGCAAGGAAACAGGAGGATTGGCTTGGCTCAGTTATAGAAGGTGGAGTATTAGTATCGCCATTTATATCAAAGAGAGAGAAGGAGATTCGGTGTACGGCAGAATCTCTTGGTGGGCGGATCATACTGGTCAGCTCGGAGCCCATGGGAGAGCGGTTCAAGCCGGCAGAGCATGATTTCAATCTTTGTGCAGAAGGGCGGTTGCTCATCATCGCTCCACAAAAGCCCCTGGGAGAAGGGCTGACAAGAGCCATCTGTTACCGTCTCAATGCCCTTGCTGAAGCGATAGCAAAGCTATGATAGCTTTGCCATCCGGCTCATTTTTCGATTCGATTCGATTCGCGCTTCGCGCTTCGCGCTCACACCGGGATCAAAACGGCTGCGCCTTCTTCCCTTCTTTCGCTCGCTCTTTTCCAATTTCTTGCCGTTTGGAGGGCATAGCGCAGCCGTTTTGTTCCCGGTGTGAGCGCGAAGCGCGAAAGGAGCGGCAGGGAGATTCGAAGGAGGAGCAGGCGCGAGAGTGGCAGGGAGATTCGAAGGAGGAGCCAGAAGCGGAAGAGGGAGCGGAAGCGAGGAGCGGATCGGAAAGGAGCGGAGGGCGGAAGCAGAGAAAGATGGTTTTGATTTTGCGAATGTTGGGGAGATTGTGTAATTTTGTGGAATTTACAAGAGAATCTTATAATATTGACAATGGATAAGAAATTTAAACGCACGCTGATTACATCGGCGCTTCCCTATGCGAATGGTCCGGTACATATCGGGCATCTTGCCGGTGTGTATGTGCCGGCAGATATCTATGCCCGCTATCTTCGTCTGAAGGGTGAGGAGGTGATGTTTGTCGGTGGCAGTGATGAGCATGGTGTGCCTATCACGATAAAGGCTAAGAAGGAGGGCGTTACCCCTCAGGATATCGTTGACCGATACCATAATATCATCAAGGATTCGTTTGCCGAACTTGGCATCTCATTTGATGTCTATGGCAGAACTACGTCGGAAACCCACCGTAAGACGGCTTCCGATTTCTTCCGCACTTTATATGATAAGGGTGAGTTTGTGGAGAAAACGTCAATGCAGCTTTATGATGAAGAGGCGGGTGAGTTCCTTGCCGACCGCTACGTCACCGGCACATGTCCCCACTGCGGCAAGGATGGCGCGTATGGCGACCAGTGCGAGGCTTGCGGCACATCCCTCAATGCCACTGATCTGATCAATCCGAAATCCACTCTATCAGGAAGTGTCCCCGTGCTGCGTGAGACTTCCCATTGGTATCTCCCTCTCGACAAATGGGAGCCTACGTTAAGAAAATGGATTCTCGAAGACCATAAGGAATGGCGTCCTAATGTCTATGGGCAGTGCAAGTCATGGCTCGACATGGGGCTTCAGCCGCGTGCCGTGAGCCGCGACCTTAAATGGGGTATCCCCGTGCCTGTGGAGGGTGCCGAAGGGAAGGTGCTTTACGTATGGTTTGACGCACCGATCGGCTATATCTCCAACACCATCGACGCCGATCCCGAGGGATGGGAGAAATGGTGGAAAGATCCGGAGACACGCATGCTCCACTTCATCGGCAAGGATAATATAGTGTTCCACTGCATCGTCTTCCCCGCTATGCTTATGGCACACGGCGGCTATAACCTGCCTGATAATGTGCCGGCGAATGAGTTCCTGAATCTGGAAGACGACAAGATCTCCACATCGCGCAACTGGGCTGTATGGCTCCATGAATATCTCCGCGAGCTTCCCGGCAAGCAGGACGTGCTTCGCTACGTGCTCACTGCCAACGCTCCCGAGGCAAAAGATAACAATTTCACTTGGAAAGATTTCCAGGCTCGCAATAATAATGAGCTTGTGGCAATTCTCGGCAATTTCGTCAACCGCGCTATGGTGCTCGTGCATAAATACTATGGCGGTGTGGTGCCCGTAGCCGGGGAATACACCGATGCCGACAAGGCAGTCGTGGAGGAGGTGCAGGCATCTGTGGCTGCCCTTTCCGACAACCTTGACCATTTCAAATTCCGCGAGGGCTTGAAGGATGCGATGAATATCGCACGTATCGGCAATAAATATCTTGCTGATTCCGAGCCGTGGAAACTGATAAAGACTGATCCGGAGCGCACTGCCACCATATTGAATGTCGCGCTTCAGATTTGCGCCAACCTGGCAGTGGTGTTCGAGCCGTTCACCCCCTTCATGTCGGCGAAACTTGCATCGCAGCTTCGTCTATCATCTCTCAATTGGGATATGGCAGGGCGTTTCGACCTCGTGTCAGACGGCATGGAGATCGGCAAACCCGAACTGCTGTTTGAGAAGGTGGAGGATTCCGTTGTCGAGGCACAGGTGCGCAAGCTCCAGGAGGCAAAGGAGAAGAACCTTCTCGACCAGTGGAAGCCTGCTGAGGTGAAGGCTGAGGTGGATTTCCCCACATTCGAGAAGATGGATATCCGTGTGGGCAAGGTGCTTGAATGTGAGAAAGTGCCCAAGGCAGATAAATTGCTTAAATTCAAGATTGATGACGGCATGGGCGGACGCACCATCGTCAGCGGTATCGCCAAATACTACAATCCGGAGGATCTTGTGGGTAAGGAAGTATGCTTCATCGCCAACTTCGCACCGCGCAAGCTGAAGGGCGTGGTTTCGCAGGGAATGATACTCAGCGCAGAGAATCCAGACGGTTCGCTCGTGGTGATCGGTCCTACGGGAGAAGTTCGTCCGGGTAGTTGCGTCGGTTGACGGGCACAATCCTGTCGGCGGTACGCTGCAATTCGACACCCCCCTTCAGATGAGGGAGAAGAGTCTCCCTGTCGGTGAGATAGAGTTTCAGTTTCTGCACTCTCGGAAATCTGTTGAACCAAGGGTCGATGCTCCCTATCCATTTTACCGACACGACATTTTCAAAATTATGGAATCCCTCCCAGAGGGAGAATATACGAGATTTGGCGACGGGCGCAACTCCAATGCGTCCGTCGCTAAATTTTGCGATACAGATATAATGGGCACGTATCCGGTTGTCGACATTCTTCCTTTCGCAATCCGAGGCATCCCCGGAGATAGAGATATGCCTGTGGTGGTGACGGTTGATCTCCGCCATGATTCTGCGGAACGCATCGCCATGAGAGGATGTGTCGGTAATCCCCTTATGGGCGATATGGAGATGTATCATCTCGTGGATCACCACATCCTCCCATTCCTCCTGAGAGAAATCGAATACGGTGCTTATCCTCATCTCAAAGTCGAAGGCTTTCCTGATGATTCCCACTCTCTTTATCCTGTAGCACATCTTTCCGGAGAAGGTGCGTGCTTTGGTTAGGGTGAAGATGGGAGTGGGTAGATCGCCATTAAATATCTCGTCGTTGAAACGTAGGAATGTGCTGCGTATGAATGGTATGTCAGGTATCATTTCTGTATACACGGAATTTTTGATAAAATTACTGTTTTCTACTTGTAATTCTATAAAATTAATGTTAATTTTGTAAAACAAATAAGAAATATTTTCCCGAAGCATAATATCGTACTTAAATATCTTCTTTTTTACACTTAATTAACTGAAGTTTTGCAAGCTGCACTTCAGTGGTTTAAAGTTTATAGTTTAAGGTTTAAGATTTACGAAAATCCACGAATCTTTTCATTATACAAAATTTAATGATCATAAACCATAAACATTAAACCTTAAATTAATTAACCAAACATCATGGGGGTGATGCATAATAGCCCTTCTTTTGTAAAACATTAAGAATTATGGGAGTTTCAGTAGTAATCAGTACTTACAACTCATCCAAGAATTTGCAGAAAACGCTTGACTCTGTAAAGTGTTTTGATGAGATTATTGTCTGTGATATGGAATCGACAGACAATACTGTAGAAATTGCGCGCAAAAATGGAGTTCGCGTCTTGCCTTTCAAACGTAAGGAGAGAAACGATTTCATCAATGCCAAGAAATATGCCATTGGTCATGCCCGTCAGGAATGGATCCTTCTGTTGCATCCTGATGAACTCGTCCCCTCGGAGTTGCGTATATGGATTCATAAGTTCATAAGCAATCCCGGCAATGTGAGCGGGGTGTATGTTCCGCGTAAGACTTTTGTATTCAACAGATTCCGTGAGGATTTATACCCCGGTTATGTCATGCGGCTTTTTGCCCGCGACTGCGTCTTGTGGACGGAAGATCCCAATGAAGACCTGCAGATTGATGGTGAGATATTTAAGGTGCCGTCAAATAAGCAAAATCTTGCGCTGATTCATGTTGGCAATTCTGTCGACAGCGTGTTTGACAGGGTGATGGCTCCGATTCCGATGCTTCAGCCGGATGATGAGAAAGTGACCGGTATGCAGGTGCTGCTCAGACCGTTCGGGACGTTCTTCTCGGAATATTTCGGTAAGGGTTCATTCCGATATGGCACTGCCGGACTGATTGCCTCCCTCAATGAGTCGATGGGTGAATTTTATAGGCTTGCACTTAAGTTTGAGAGGAGCAATCCGATCGATAATGAAACTCAAGGGTCTTCAAAAAAAAGGCATGAATTGTGATACGGAGTCAAAATTTTCAATAAAATTAATCCGACCGCTTAATTATTAAGTAAAAAGCAGTAATTTTGCAGTATGCAAAAGACTGCGTTAATACTTACTTCGGTGCTCGCTCTAACGGCGTGTGCCGGGAAAAAGACGGAGGTGGCGGCGTCAGACGACGTTGCCCCTGAAGTCGTGGTGAATTTTGATGCCGACAGCGCATATTCTTACGTTGAGCGTCAGGTGGCGTTCGGTCCGCGTGTTCCAAACACCGAGGCTCACCGCCGTTGTGGAGAATGGCTTGCATCAGAACTTCGGCGTCGTGGTGCCGACGTGACGGAGCAGCGTTCCGATCTTACGGCTTTCGACGGGACCGTGCTTAAGGCTGTCAATATATTGGGGCGGTTCAACACTGAATCGCCCGACCGCCTGTTGCTCCTTGCCCACTGGGACTGCCGTCCGTGGGCGGATCAGGATCCGAACCCCGACAACCGTAAAAAACCGGTGGATGGCGCAAACGATGGTGCCAGCGGTGTCGGCGTGCTTCTTGAGATCGCGCGTCAGTTGTCGGAGAAAGCTCCGGGGAAGGGTGTCGATATCCTTTTCGTGGATGCCGAAGACTGGGGCACGGAGGGGAGTGAGGATTCATGGGCATTAGGCGCACGATATTTCATGGAGCATCCCCCCGTCGAAGGCTATCTGCCCGATGAGGCTATACTGCTTGATATGGTAGGTGGGAAAGGTGCCGTGTTCTGCCGCGAATATTTCTCCGAACAGGCTGCCCCGCGTCTCGCACAGTCATTGTGGGGTATTGCCGCATCAAGAGGATATGGCGATCTGTTTCTTAATAAACTGGGAGGGGCAGTCACTGACGACCATGTGCAGCTTATAGAGAAGGGAGTGCCCGCTGTGGATATAATAGAGTATCATCCGGAGCAGGAGAGCGGTTTTAATCCGCATTGGCACACCGTCTCCGACAACATGGAGAATATCGACCGCGCCACACTAAAGGCAGTCGGTGAGACTGTGATGCAATATCTGATTACAAATTACTAAATATAATAAAGATAAATGGATTTTATAGAGGAACTTACCTGGCGAGGCATGGTCCACACGATGATGCCCGGTACAGACGAATTGCTTAAGAAGGGTATGACAACGGCTTATCTCGGTATTGACCCGACTGCCGATAGCCTTCATATCGGTCATCTGTGTGGCGTGATGATGTTGCGTCATTTCCAGCGTTGTGGTCATAAGCCGTTGGCTCTCGTCGGGGGTGCCACTGGCATGATCGGCGACCCTTCCGGCAAGAGTGCGGAGCGCAACCTGCTTGATGAGGCTACATTGCGCCACAATCAGGAGGCTATCAAACGTCAGCTTTCAAAATTCCTTGACTTTGAGAGCGATGCGCCCAACAAGGCAGAGATGGTGAACAACTATGACTGGACGAAAGACGTCACTTTCCTTGATTTCGCACGCGAGATCGGAAAGCATATCACCGTCAACTATATGATGGCTAAGGAGAGTGTGCAGAAACGCCTTAACGGTGAGGCACGCGACGGTCTTAGTTTCACGGAATTTACCTATCAGCTTCTCCAGGGATTCGATTTCCTTACTCTATATAAGGACAAGGATTGCAAATTGCAGCTCGGCGGCTCGGATCAGTGGGGCAACATCACTACCGGCACAGAGCTTATACGCCGTAAACTCGGCGGCGAGGCGTATGCCCTTACATGTCCGCTGATCACTAAGGCAGATGGCGGCAAGTTCGGTAAGACGGAGAGTGGCAACGTATGGCTTGATCCCCGCTACACTTCCCCGTATAAGTTCTATCAGTTCTGGGTGAACGTCAGTGATGCCGATGCAGAGAAATATCTAAAGATCTTCACGGCTCTCACCAAGGAGGAGATTGAGGCTCTCGTGGCTGAGCATCAGCAGGATCCTGGTCAGCGTCCGATGCAGAAGCGTCTGGCAAAGGAGGTGACAGTTATGGTTCACAGTGAGGATGACTATAATGCGGCTGTAGAGGCAAGCCAGATTCTTTTCAGCAATAAGGCTGACGAGATTCTTCACAATATAGATGAGAAGACGC
Source organism: Muribaculaceae bacterium Isolate-037 (Harlan) (assembly GCA_003762615.1). Classification (GTDB taxonomy): domain Bacteria; phylum Bacteroidota; class Bacteroidia; order Bacteroidales; family Muribaculaceae; genus Lepagella; species Lepagella muris. Next base: position 17,925 of record RIAZ01000021.1, on the reverse strand, counting down.
TCCTTGAGGTGTTTGAGGGTGTACCCACATTCTCATTGCCGAAGGCTGACCTTGAGGCAGGTGTGCCGGTGCTTGATCTTCTTGCCACAAAGACAGGTGTATTCGCTTCAAAAGGTGAGGCAAGGAAGATGGTGCAGCAGGGTGGTGTAAGCATCAACAAGAAGAAAGTGACCGACCCCAACGCTGTCATCAATGCCGACGAATTGCTCAACGGAAAATATCTTCTCGCCCAGCGTGGTAAGAAGAATTATTTCCTATTGATAGCAGAATAACCTACCGGCTGGGGCTGGATCGTATCAGAATAAAATAAAGGCGCAGAGATGCGCCTTTATTTTTGCATAAAAATTTATTCTGATATGAAAAGATACGCAATACCATTCCGCCCCGCATCATCACGGAGCGATTTCGCCTGTAATGACGGGGAAGTGTCGATCGCCGATAATCTGATTGCAGATTTCTCAGAGAGCTCAGAGAACTCAGAGAGCTCTGGCTGCTCTGAAAACTCCGGCAGCTCTGAAGACTCCGGCGGAGTCAGGATGACTATGCCGCCGGCACCGGAGGCGGAGTTCCGGCTGAAATATGATGTGCTCGACGGATGGCACATTCACCCCGACATGCTCCCGTCGCGCCTCATGCCGAAGGGGGAGGGATCGGAAGCCGGATGGGGGAAGATCGCTTCGGCTGTTCTCGACCGGTTCCGTAAGGATGCAAGGCGACAGAACCTGTTTACCGAGCCATTTTTCGTGATATGCGCATTGAGGCTGAAAGGTGGTGAGCGGATCATGCCGTCGCCCACTATGTTGATGATCCCAAATTCCGAATCGGCTCCCGTGGCAGGTTCTACCGACTTCTCCGCCGACGAGATGAGGATGAGCGTGGCGGCTGCCGTCTGTCGGCTGCAATGGCGTGTGAGGATTCCGGATACGTTGCGCGATTTTGAGGAGGTGACGCATGTAGATATCCTTGTAAGCGATGAGATGCCGTTGTCCGATCGCAAATCAGAATGGAAAAGCTATCATCGTCTCTCGTTTGGCGGTTTCACCCATTCCCTCAGTCCGGATGGGGGGTGCGGAGAGAGAAGGATTACGGAAGATGCGCTTGTGCAATGCTGGCGACAGGAGCCGATGGATGAGGCGGATATGCTTGCCGCCATGCTTACTGCAAAGGATTACCGCGTAATTATGGAGATACCGGTGGAGAATGCGCGTTCGGTCGAGGAATGGGAGGATGTGGTGTTCAATTGCGGAGGACTGTCAAGTCTGTCGGCAAAGACACCCTATCGTCCCGACTATGCCCATCTGTCGGAAGTCGAGGCTGCCGGAATGACGGATATCTCCGGACGTGCCACTCTCTATGATTTCTCCATGATTTCACCGCTCCCGTTCGCACTGAGCCAGACTGCCCCATACGCCGACACGTCAGGATATGCACCCCGTTGGGTGTTCCATCCCGATCCGGAGGCACGTCAATATCTGTTTGAGCGTGATGGAGTCGTGCGGACTCTTCCCCTTTGGCGGCATCCCCATCTATATGGTTCGTACTACTGGTGCGGACTCGACCGTGATTCTGATTCTGACGTGAGGGTGGTGGATGATGAGGAGTTGATTTCCGGTTCATTATCCATAGCTGCACGTCACCGTAGCTATCCCGGTGGTATCTGGCGGTCGTCGGTGGGGAGCTGCCTGCATTTCCCTGATTCGCTGTCGATGCAACTGCATGTGGGAAGGATCATTACCCTCGTAAGGGCATTCCGGTCATCCGGACTTGTGGCTACGACCGCCCCTACCGTCTATGCCTTCACCACAGATGGCGTATTCCTACTCAAAGAGATGGAGGATGCCACATTCCGTGATGCCGGATTGGTATGCGGCTACGTCCCGAAGGATGCCGGCGCTGTCGAGTCGTTGGGACGTGGTGTGCGGTTCACGACCGCGTCAGGCGAGGTGGTGACGATAGAGGGCACATCGGTAAGGTTAGGGAACGCCACGGATAGACTCACCGGTGGCAGTGCGATAGGCACGATAGCTTATAAGGCGATTGATACCGCGAAAGAATGTCGGCTTGTGACGCGACCATTGAAATTCGGTGATTCCTCACGCAGCAAATGGCTGTGGGGAGTGGAAGCGGATGGCGACTACGACAGAAGCCGCATGATGATGACCGTATGGGGGAGTGTGAATCTGCGCGACTGGTACTGGATTGGAAGCGGAAGAGGTGGCGCGATAGGGTTATACGGTGCAGGGAGTCGTTATTGGCGGGTAGAGATGCGCCTTATGCTCAATCCCGGTGATAACATACAGGGACTCCGTTGCTCCCTCCGGTAACAAAAAAAAGCATGGAGCGGAAGCCCCATGCTTTTTTTATGCTATTCTAATAGAATGGATTCGATTAGAGTTTCGGACCGGCAGCCACGAGAGCCTTGCCGGCAGGATTGAACTCGAATTTCTTGAAGTTCTTGATGAACATCTCAGCGAGCTTAGTAGCCTTCTCATTCCAAACAGCAGCGTCAGCGTAAGTGTCGCGCGGATCAAGGATGTTGGGATCTACACCGGGAAGTTCAGTAGGAACAGTGAAATCGAAGATAGGAATCTGCTTGGTGGGAGCAGAAAGGATAGAACCGTCGAGGATAGCGTCGATGATGCCACGAGTGTCGCGGATAGAGATACGCTTGCCTGTACCGTTCCAGCCTGTGTTTACGAGATAAGCCTTAGCGTCGTTAGCCTGCATCTTCTTAACGAGCTCCTCAGCATACTTAGTCGGGTGGAGTTCGAGGAACGCCTGACCGAAGCAAGCAGAGAAAGTAGGAGTGGGCTCAGTGATGCCACGCTCTGTGCCGGCGAGCTTGGAAGTAAAGCCGGAGAGGAAGTAGTACTGAGTCTGCTCCGGAGTCAGGATAGACACGGGAGGCAATACGCCGAATGCGTCAGCAGAAAGGAAGATCACGTTCTTAGCGGCAGGACCTGCAGAGATCGGTTTAACGATGCTCTCGATGTGGTCGATAGGATAAGATACGCGAGTGTTCTCAGTCACGCTCTTGTCAGCGAAATCAATCTTGCCATTCTCGTCAACAGTGACGTTCTCGAGAAGAGCGTCACGACGGATAGCTTTGTAGATATCGGGCTCGCTCTCCTTGTCAAGGTTGATAACCTTAGCGTAGCAGCCACCCTCGAAGTTGAAGACGCCGTTATCGTCCCAGCCGTGCTCGTCGTCACCGATGAGAAGACGTTTCGGGTCAGTAGAGAGGGTAGTCTTGCCTGTGCCGGAGAGACCGAAGAAGATAGCAGTGTTCTTGCCCTCTTTGTCAGTGTTGGCAGAGCAGTGCATAGAAGCGATGCCCTGCTGGGGAAGATAGTAGTTCATCATGGAGAACATACCCTTCTTCATCTCACCGCCATACCAAGTGTTGATGATAACCTGCTCACGAGAAGTAGTGTTGAACACAACGGCAGTCTCAGAGTTAAGACCGAGCTCCTTGTAGTTCTCAACTTTAGCCTTTGAAGCGTTGTATACAACGAAGTCAGGCTTGAAGTTCTCGAGCTCCTCAGCAGTAGGAGCGATGAACATATTTGTCACGAAATGAGCCTGCCAAGCCACTTCCATGATGAAGCGCACAGCCATGCGGGTGTCTTTGTTTGCGCCGCAGAAACGGTCAACCACGTAAAGTTTCTTGCCGCTGAGCTCTTTGATGGCTATCTCTTTGACAGCTTTCCAGCACTCCTCGGAAGCCGGCTTGTTGTCATTCTTATATTCTTCTGTAGTCCACCATACTTTGTCCTTTGAGTTGTCGTCAAGTACGATGAATTTGTCTTTGGGTGAACGGCCTGTGTAGACGCCTGTCATCACGTTGACAGCACCGAGTTCAGTCACTGTGCCTTTCTCAAAGCCCTCGAGAGAGGGATCTTCGGTTTCAGCTTTGAAAAGCTCCTCGTATGAGGGGTTGTAGATTACCTCTTTGACATCTTTGATGCCATACTGAGCCAAATCTATCTGTGCCATAATTGAATATATAAATTAAGAGTTTGAAAATTGTCGTAATCTTCGGGCGCATGGCGCGTATTTTCCACGGCAAAATTAACTATTTTATTTGATAAAACCCTATTAATTGAAGAAAAATTTCAGTATTTAGTGTTAATTAGTGTGAAATAGGCAGAGTTAGGCAATCTCACGGATGCATCCTTCATCGCTTTTGGTGTATAGCATAAGCAAGAGACAGCCTTGGGGGTCCGTCTCTTGCCGTAGAACCTGATGCCGCAGATGTATCATACATGTTGAATCCGACGCGGTGTCTCACTGATGCTTGTCGGTTGCATGCTGTGTCTGCTTCTGCTTATGAAAGGATTATATGAAGCCCATGTATGTCTGATCAGTCATTTCCGCTTCGTGTGACTGTCCTGACAAAACAGGCGTCTTGCCCTCCGCCGGTGTTGGCATAGTATAGCACATTTACGTCAAATGTGAAGTAATTGAAGTCTAAGGCATAAGCGATGGCTCCGTCATTGGTATCGGTGGTTGCGTTCCATTGGAGGAATTCCCCGGGTTTAACCTTATTCCTTGCCCAATAGACTGCGCCTGTTTTACGGTATAGGGAAACAAAAAGAGGAGCGTCTTTTGAAAATAGAGATGACTTGGGCTCAAAGCTTGTGCTGGCATATCTGAGGATGCCCTTGTTTATATTCTTTTCATCCTCAAGATAATTTTTTGTTCCCCACACACTTATGTAATAACCTTGTTTCCTATGTCCGAATCCTGATCTGCCTATAGGAAAGAAGATGTTTCTTCCATTATATGAATCAGTAGGTTTGTCACGGTTCCAATAATATGCGAACACACCTCTCATCCCTTTCTCATTTGCCTCCGGGGATGTATCCCGTCTGTACCATCCGTATGCCATGTTTATGTCAGACTGTGTCTCTGTCGCTCCGTCTGCATACAGCACTCCGTATCCGAACTGCACATGATCTGAAAGATAGAGTTGTTCGAAATCCCTGACTGTCGCGGTCTTTGTGGTCTCATCAGTAAGGCCGTCACGGTCAAATCCATTGTCATTACTCTTTATTCCCGACCATGTTTTCTTGGTGCTTTTAAAATTCCCATTTTCATCAGTTATCTGAAATTCCTCCGGAGTCTGGTCAATGAATTCATTGTCCGTTGGAGTGGTGTAGAATTCTACTCCTCCATGGCTGTATGCATTGTTGATGGCATCTATCGGGTCTTCTGAGTTTCCGAACTTAAATAAGGAACCCTCATCTCTCGGATCACTCGCCATGAGATTTTTGCTGATCATGTTGAATGTGTTCCATTTGGTGGTTGTAGATGTCGTGGTCGGAATGGCATTTTCTCCTTCGCCGACCAGAGGATATTGTTTGCCTTCGTAGGCAATGTCTTGCGGGGCATATCCTTGTCTTACAAATATGAGGTGGGTGCAGGTGTAGTTATGATACTTTATTCTCACCACTGCGTTCTTATTACCGGTACTCATGCGGTTGAACCGGATATTGAAATCAATGTCACTGCCTGTTGAACCGGATGTGGTTTGTTTTCCATCAAGAGTTATGAAATTGGCATCACCGATAATCTCGGCTTTCCAGGGTCCGCGTGATTTGATTATTTCGAACTTTGCGTCCGCCTCATCGCTTGAGAGATACATCATTCTGACGTGGAATGGAGCGAAGTTGCCGTTTTTGCGATATACCCCTTTCGGATTAACCACACGCCGTACCTGTACTACGTTTATATCTGCATCTTTCGTGAGCGTTTCTGTACCTCCTATTTTCCGGATAGTGGCGGTGATTTTCACGCGGGCCACACGCTGATATCCGACAAATGGATTATTGCCTGAATATCCGGTCTGTTTCACCATTATCTTGGCACGTGTGAAGAGAGGAATTGAAAAACTATACTTCTCTCCATCTTTTTTATAAGAGAATTTGTCAATTTCACCTTGCGCATCATCCTTAATGATTTTGTCTTCCATATATATGCGCCGGTCGAGGGCCATACCTCCGTTTGCGCCTGTATAATACTGGTTGTTGATATTATGTGCGCCTTTGTTATATCCCGGAAATGTATTTCCGGAAGCATCGATGTCGGTAATTACAATCTTGTCTGTCTGTCGCAAGGAAAGGAACCCATTACCGGGGTCTCTATTGTCCGGATCTTTATATGGATCGGGATTGTCCCCGCTCGGCGTGGTTGAGGTTAGAGGCTTTTTGCTATCGTTTAGATCCTCAACGCCCAGGCCTGTAGGATACCACGGATTTTCGGTGATTTCAGCCTTCATCCCGGTGACTTCATACCCTTCCGGTGGAATATATTTGAATGGAAGGGGTGCATCATGATTATATAGATATGATACATACCAAGGATTGGGCACATCAAAACCGGGCTCTTCGTTATAGTCGATATGCCAGTCGTAGTCGTTGCCGTTGCCACGGAGTCTCAGTGTGAGTTTGTAGTGATAATTGCGTTCTGCATCACAATTTACAGTGACATCCTTACCGATCATGAATCGGTATTTGATATCATAGTCAGCAATATTGGAATTGTCGTTGGATTTGTAATGTGCTACAACTTCAATATATGTTCCGAATTCCTTGCCATCTTTTTTTATATCGGCTCCGGCAACACTTCCTGTGTTTATATCAAAATGAGGGATCTTGCTTTCGCCTTCAGGCAGATCTCCTTGCATGTTTTCATAAAAGTAGAGGGCGTTGGCATCTTCATTATGGAAATTTTCCTGACCGTTCAGATACGGATCACCCTTTGTGATGCATGGCCATGAAATATATTCAATATTTTTGGATTCGGTGTCAGGGTTTTCTTTATCTGTCAGATATGATATCGACTGATTGTTGCTTTCATTTTCCAGTAGATCCTCTTTTTTTTTGGCGGAATTATTATAGTCGGTCTCGTTTTCATTGTTGGAGGAGGCTGCTCCGAAACCGAGCGTGCAATTCTTGGTTATATCATAAATTCGTGCTTCCTTTATATACACATATATGTTTTCGCGTAAGCCGCTGCCATCAAAATCTATTGTAATTTTTGATGCACACCGACGAAGCCATGCACGCAGTTTGATGCCGGGACGGTTTATTTGTACCTTTTGGAAGGAAGAGGAACTTCTTGGAGGGTCTGCATTTTCCGATGCAAAATATCCGAGCATCTCTCCATTATTGGCGATGTCGGAACTGTCCCATTCCATTTTCATGCCTCGCAATCCATCAAGAGTATTGCAATAGGTTTTGTTATTCTGAAGGAATTCCATTGTGCCACCCTTGATATTGGCTACAGCTACGATATAGTATTCTCCAAATGGAAGGGTGAGACTGATGCCGTTGACGGATTTTGTCGTTGTTTCGGCAGATGCGCCGTTGCTGGCATTTGTGTCATCTCTTTCTACATCAGCAACTGTATAATCATTTAAATTTATCTCGTTTATGTATTCCTTTCCATCTCTGTCTTTAAGCAGAATACCATCCTTGTCATAGACGAGGATACAGAGGTCGTTAAGTTTGTCAAGAATTTTTCCATCAGTTCCTGAGGCACGGGTGAGGTCTCCTTCCGAAAATGGGGAGAAAGAGGCTTCAAGCGAGACAGTTGTTTCACCATCACGGAAGTTGTCTGAAAATCCGAGTCCGTCATCCACACATCCGTGAAATACAATTGTCATGAATACGAGAAGCAATGGATATGTATGTTTTATATATCGTGTCATATTAAAGATTTATAATCTTTTTTTGATTCTTATTATTCAGTAGGTTCGGATGTAGCTTTCTCTATAAATATTAGAGTGTCTATTCCGGGACAGTCGTTGCCTGTATGGTCAGCTTTCTGATAAGTGAGGACAATCACATCCTGACCTATGAGAAGCATATCTTCTGTAGTAGGCTCTTTGCCTAATTCCGTTCTGATCTGTTCTTCTGTTATCTTTTTAATTTCTTTCCGTGATTTCTCATACCAAAATGTTTGGGATTCCTGGTCCCATGATTCTACCAAAAGACGATTGGTGTTGTCGCCTTGTTTGAAAATCATTCGTCCTTCCGGGTCTATTACAACAGAGGAGTGGTCATGATTGTGTTGCAGTCGATGGTCATTGTCCCTGTCTTTATGATACTGTGCGGCTGTCAGACCGGAATAGTCGATTACCTCCCTTGTGCTGCAGTTTTCAGAATTGTCATCCTTTTCTGCATAATTTGTCAGAATTTTGCATCCTTGTGCATCCTTTAGCCATATCTCCGCATTTTTAATGTCGCCGTCATTGCCTAATACGATTGCATAATAGTCATTTTTTTCAGTTTTCAGTTTGTTGCCATCCTTGTCTTTCGGCCATTCCTTATCTTTCATATAATCAAGGAAAAAGTCAGGAAGATTACCTTCGTTGTTGGGATATAGTTCTTTATCCGGGAGGACCATGAGGTCGCCGCGTTCGTCGCGCATCAGTCCGAGGTCATAGCTGAGCGACACTGAGGCGTAGGGCTGCACATCTACCCGGCAGTCCATTGAAGCCGTCATGCCGGTGATGGTGAAGCGGTAGATGTTGTTGCGCTCTATGTTGTAGCGGCCGGGTTTATCTTTTTCTGCCTGAGCATCGTTTTTATTTGCCGCTTCTGATCCGTTAGTGGAGAAGTAGATGTTGCGCTCCTTGTTTGCTATTGCCCATTCTTGTTCTCCATCTTGGGAAAGTCCTTCCGGTTTCTTTAACTTCACAGAGATGAAAGTGACATCAGATTCTGATATATTATTTTGCTCATCACTGATATTCCGGTATTCCGGCACGTAGGCAATCCAGCGTTTCGTGTATTTGCCATCTGTCCCTTTGGTTCTTCTCATAGGAATGGAGATGTAGTCGTCTGTGTTTTTTCCGTCGGGGAGATGCAGTTTGTGGATAAAATCTTTATCCCAGTTATAATCATGAAAATAGTCGGAGTGTTGCAACGCATCCGGTGCGCAGAAGCCTTTGTAATTGACCTTATCAATTATGACGGTATCGAAGTCGGCAACCGGATTGTCAAGTATTACCTCCACCTTCGCCATGGCACGCAGGAGAGGTAGAGAGAGTTCATTGCTGTTTAGGTCAATGAGGGTGTTGTCTTTTATTTTCCCATCCTCCAGATATTTTCCATTCTCGATTGTTGCAAGGTCATATTCGCGCACGCCATAGAATGGCATCAGACGATCAGGGAGACCGAGCCATTCTTCCGACGATTCCGGTGATGATAGATACGAGAACTGAGCCTTGGCATGGTTGTAAATGGATGTCAAGGTGGTTTCCCCTTTCACAAGACAGTAACCGTCAGGAGTGACAGTTTTTTCTTCCGGATATTCCGGCCAGTTGGCGAGCACCACGAGACGGAATTTTGTACCGAGATCCGCAGGTACTTCTCCGCGGAAGTTGTAGATATATGTCTCCACATTGTTTATCAGCACCGGATCGGAAGGTACAGATGGCTTCATGATTGGTTTGAATGTGGAGATAAAGGTGGGGTTGTCGCCACCGCTGAAGAAATATATCCGGTAGTTGTCGTGGTCTATGTCAAGATAGTTCTCATAGCCTTCTCCCTTCTCAAATCCGGAGTTGCCGTCTGCGCGTGTCGGACCTGACAGGGCTACCGATACTGCCAGTTCCGTACCGCTCGTCTCCGGAATATCTTTGATAGGATCCGGCATCTTCTCGGATGAACATCCTGAAGACATCATGACAGCCATGGAGATTGACATGGCTGTCAGAATCCGATATATGTAGGAATATGATTTCATAATGCTGTTGTTGCAATTTTGATTATCACCAGATAATAGATATATCACCCATATCCACCACACGCCAAGAGAGTATGTCTATACGGGACTCAAGCAACATGTCTTTTGTCTTTTGGGTGACTATGACTTCTGTCGGGTCAAGTACCGGAGTGCCGAGATTTCTCACATCCGTGATGTGTATGTCGTAGATATGGTTTCTTACCACACCGTATTTCCCGGACTTAGGGTTAGTGCCGAAATGTTCGATGTCTGCATAGTAGTATGTCTGACCGTCAAGCCATATACTTGCACCGCGCACTTGAAGGAGAGTGGAGTTGACAGCCTGTATATCTTTTTCAAGCGAGTCTTCCTCCCCCTCTTTGGTTCCGAAACGGTTTCCATCGGAGTCTTTGAAGAATGCCTCTTCATATTCTTGCGGGAATACAGGTTCTTCCTGTAGCCGGAGATAACTGAGGTAACGTTTGTCGTTCTCAAACTCATAATCTGCCAATCCGGCATCCTTGGCGGAAATCAGCCTCACCATGCTTTCCGGAAGGGAACTGTAAGTGTATTCTTTCTTTTCCGGATCATACTTGCGGATAAGTATTGACTTATTCACTTGTGAAAGCATCGTTGTCTTCGCACCGTCGACAGTGTATCTCTTTGCGCCCCATTCTGCCAACTGCAGAGGAGTGGCTACGGTGCCTTCCAAAGTGACAAGGCGCCCTTTCACAAATATCTGAGTCCTGTTGGTGACATCGTTATCAGGATCATATACCACCTTTTCCCCGTTCTTGCTGTCTGCGGCGTTTTCAAGACAGTAGAACCAGTCTTTATCAAGTTCACCTTTGGCATCTTCATAACTGAAATGTTTAAGGTTGGCTATGACATCCGGATGGTTCTGTGCCCAATATGAACGGAATTTTTCCGGGGCATTCCAATTTTTCATACTCTCCCATCCGTCAAGTTCCCATTTGCCGTCGATTCTTTTTATGAGCCATGATTTCTGGGCAGTATTGTGAAGGTTCCAGTTCTCAAATATTACATAGATCTGTTTTTCCTCACTCTCTTCAGTCGTTTTTGCTTTCATGTAGTTGCCATCCTTGTCCTTAAGCGCGATTGCCGTGCATCCGGTTTTTTCTCCACACGTCACGTTGGTCATTTTATCGGGACCATCTTTGAAATCGGTGGATAGACGCACTTTCGCCACAAGCCTCTCGACATGTATCACAACCGGATTCGTTACAGCTTCTTTTTCAGAATCAGCTATATGTCCCGCTGTCTCAACTGTGAATTTGTCGGTTCCGGAGTTGTCGGAATAGCTTGAACTTGACATTATGATGGATGGGATCTCTGTATCCTTGTTGTAGGGTGTCGGCACATTGCTATAAGTGAGGTATGCCGCATAATTGCCGCATTCCTCTTTCAATTGAGAGAGGGATAGGTTTTTGGGATCTTTTTTGAAATCGTGCCAATTCAGGACTGCCGCCACGGAATACAGGTTATCCTTTATATTGCTTCCTTTGAGTTGTATTGTGGCGGTTATTGTTTTGGAGACGTTCTTATCTGTGTTATTGTCATTCTCTTTAAACTCTCCCGCTGTGCAGTGGATGCAGTTGCCGTTGTTTTCTATCACAAGGGCAGGGTCTCCGTTCTCTTTGAAAAAGAAGAAGGAGATAAGCGTCACCTTGTTCTCATCCTCCACACCATCCTCATAGTCTATTCCGGCACGTGTGCTTGTATTGGTATCCATGACAGATATTGTCATGTAGCGGCTTTCAACGGAATCGTTTTGTGTTATGTCGGTTGGCACATTTTCAGCGGAACATGCCGTTAGGATAATGACCCAAATTATACCGGTTAAAAATCTGTTCATTTTCAAGCGAATGTTTTCTATTGTCTATTGGCTATTGGATTTGTGCCAATGGCTTATAATTCCACATTCTGAGTGCGTTTCGCCCAAGAGAGCACGTTTATCACAATGTCGCAGTACAGCCACTTGTCTCCTTTCAGGAAGAAGTCGAGATGGTAGTCATATTCACGGTCGAGATATTCCTGATGCCCGTAGTTGTATATCTCGTAGGCCATTCTGCCTTGGGATAGCATTGACGGCAGGTTGATGTCGGCGACCACCGCTCCGGTCTCCTTGTTGGAGATCATGAGACGTGCGTTGTCGGCATTGTCGTCGGCGTTGTACATCAGTCGGTTGAACATTAGGTTGTAGTGGGCGGTGCGCTGGACTACCTCGGCATCATCTTCTGCTCTGGTGATTAGCCCTTTGGTGTAGTCAATCCCGGGTCCCTTGTGTACGGTCTCGATCTCCATAGTTCCGTCGGAGAGGAAGCGGCTTGTCCAGGAGGCGTAGGGGGAGTAGTGGAGGGAGTCGGTGGTGACCACGCTGTTGTCGTGGGAGACGGTGCTGTTGTTGTCGAGGATGCGCACGTCATACATGTCGCCGAAGAGTTGCGTCGGCTCATCGAGCTGACGGAGGGTTATGTTGAGGTGCTTTGTGTCGCGGATGAGCGACACTGTGGCATACGTTGCGCGGTTGTCAGCCACTTCCACCATCTGCTCCCCGATGGGGTAGATGGAGTAGGGTTTCTTTGTGGCGGGTATCTCCGGGGTGGAGTTTCCGTCCATTGGGAGAGTTGAGGTCACTTTGAGAGTGTGCCAGAGAGTGTCGAGGGGGGCGGTGTCGCTGACGTCAAAATGTTGCGAGCCGGGACACCTGTTTTCGCCACGGTCGAGCACTACAGTCAGCTCGTCATGTAGAGAGGGGGAGTTGCGGCGGTATTTCGCTCCGGGAGTTGCGAGGGCATCCTCCCAGTCTTTCTGCATGGCTACTGCCTGCAGGCGGTATTTACCCGGGCGGAGTTCTGACGGGTCGAGATGAACGGCATATCCGTATTGGGATAGAGGAGATGATGTTTCGGAGTTTGATACTATTCTTTCGGCAGCGAGTTTGCCGTCGCTGTCATATATGAAGAGAGCGACGTGCCCGACATGGTCTTTAAACATGTCGGCGCGTTGTGTATTGTAGTCATAGACGAAACGCACGTATAGACCAGTCGGGCAGTCTTCTACGCTGTCCTGAATCATCGTGCATGCGGCGAGAGGCGCGGCGGCGATGATAGCAAGGGCTATCCGGGATAGGAATTTAGATAAACGGTTCATTTCGTGAGTCAGTTATATTCATGTTCAAGAGTTGGGGCGTTATGCCCCGGGAGGGGAGAGCTTGGTGACAACGGGGGGAGGCAATCCCCCCGTCGCCTATACAGATTTTCATCAGGCACAGGAGCCTGATTCTCCGGTTATCAGGAACGGGGTTGGTTTAGAACTCAACGTTCTGTGTACGCTTCGCCCAGGAGAGGACGTTGATGCTGACGGAGATATACTGGTCTTTGTTATCATCCGGAGTCTTTTTCCAGTCTTTATCCCATTGAGCGGGATCGCGAGGTTCACCAATTTTTGACAGACTGTTGATGTTGAGGTCATACCAGTTGTTGCGGAGCATACCGTAGCGACCGAGATATTTGTTATTGCGGTTATCAGCCGGATAAGCCTCATCAATTGTTGTGGCTGCCTTGTCAGTGCTCCAAGGAGTCAAGTCATCACCGAAGTGCTTGATTCTTACCTCATAGAATGCCTTGCCATCCTTATACTCGTGATATTTGTATGTGTTGTTAAGAATCGTGATGATTGTATTGAAATCAAATGTAGGAAGTTTGCTATCCTTATAAATCTCCTTATTCTTATCTGAGAATGTAATCCCAGTAATTTTGAGAAGACCACCTTCTGTTTCATCAATTACTGTAGTAATTTCAAGGTGTTCTTTAGGATTAAAGGAAGCAGAACCGGTTCCTTCTGTATTAAGTGCAGCTACCCAAGCATTCTTCAGATCTTCATTTTTGGAAAGATCTGCGAACGCATCCATTTTTAGAGGATTATATGTGACATCACCTTCTTTTGTGTCAAAGTAGATGGTTTCCTTATACTGGTTGCGTGTGTAGAACGTAACAGGATCTTTGCTGCCGTCAAAGTTGAATGTCACCCAAATGCCGACACGTGTAGTATTGCCGTATGTCATGTTTTCTACATCGAATGTATTTTCATGGCAATAGAATACCTGATCAGAGTTCCAATTAATGAAGTCTCTCATTTTTTTGTACTCTTCACCGTTGTCGCTATATTTGTTTTGATTATAATTAGGATCTTTGCCCCAATAAGGACGATATAGACGCTCTGCGGTCGCGTCAGTTTTCGTAATATCCTTCAGAACACCCTTTCCTCCAATCATACGATATTGAGTGCCCAGTCCGGATTCTGTTGATGCTGCTGTGTTAAGCTTCCAGTCAATCTCCCCTATGTTTCTTACGAAATAGCTGGAACTTTCCTCATTGCCAAGAGCCCATTGAACGCCGGTTATCGTGAGTCCTTTATTTTCATTGACAGTAATGCCAGAAGAGATGCCGTCTCCAATCGCCGTCTGCTTCAAGAATTTTGTCATCGTCAGTTTGGCAACTGCGCGTTCAAGATAAATTGTTCCGGCAGGATTTGCCATAGCTTCCGCTTCAGTTGTATATATTGCGTCAGACAATTCCACGAGCGTTGTCAATGTGGGGTCTGTGTCAATGGCAGTTTCACCACCTTTCACAGGAGAAAGAGGAGAATTTGCCATGAAGATACTTTTGGCGACATTACCGTTCGTTGTTACATCTGTGAAGGATTCTTCGCTGGTATATTTGAGGAACTGTGTAAATGTAGTAGAAGCACCGCATTTATTTTCCCCAACATTAAGGATGTTGTTATCTCCGAAAAAGATATTGGCTTCAGATTGATTTACAAGGACAAGACCGTAAAGTTTCTCTCCTTTAGTTTTGTCCACACTGGCACCGGTGACTTTTACTGCACGTTTGTAGGATGCGGAAACGTTTTCATCCTGTCCTAAATTCGGTTTTGGGAAACCAAGATCGTATGCACCGATGAATGTTGCGTTACTTTCGCTTGTTCCTTTGAACAATACAAGGATACCCTCATTCACGTTGTATTCGCTTGCAGAGCCATGATCGAACTCGTCGTTAGCTGCGCGAGTGCCGGTGGTGGTAGGAAGCTCCATATTGACGGATATGAATCCATCCGGAGTTTTTTCCGGCTGGTTTCCGTTGATCGGAGCATCGTCTGAGGAGCAGGCTGCGAACATGCCGAGGGTCATTGCTCCATAGAGCCATTTGTTTAGTTTCATGTGGTTTGAAATTAAATGATTAAAATTATTTTTTCGTTTTTAGGCGTTTTACCCCGCTCTCCGGTTAATCCGGAAAGGTATTTTGGGGCGTAAGTATGTGAGTATGATAGTTATTTCAACATATCAGCGTTCTTTTCAGCTTCGGGGAGGTTGCCGGCTTTCATGAAGTATTCATGAGCCTTCTCAAACTCGCCTTCTGCTGTGGCTATGATGCCTCGGAGGTTCCACGCCTCTTTCGAGTCGCCGGACTTTGCAAGCAGGCGTTTTGCATCTTCATAGTCGCCTTCCGACACCTTTGCCGCCGCAGCGTTTAAGTTGGCGGTCGGGTCGTCGGGATAGTGGGCGAGGGCTATGCCGATGATACGGTTGAACTCCTTGCTCCCTTCCGGATAAAGGCGTGCCACGCGGAACAT
Source organism: Muribaculaceae bacterium Isolate-037 (Harlan) (assembly GCA_003762615.1). GTDB lineage: Bacteria > Bacteroidota > Bacteroidia > Bacteroidales > Muribaculaceae > Lepagella > Lepagella muris. The sequence continues at coordinate 2,535 of RIAZ01000021.1, read as the reverse complement.
CTGGTTGAGCGACATCTTTTCGGGAGAGGTCTCTATGATCTTGGCAAGCTCCTGATTGCTCATCGGCTTTAGGCGCGTGCTTATCGCGAATGTGGTTGCACGCAGACGTGGGAACCATTTCGGGAGTATCGTGCTGCTGTATAGCTTCGCGAATTTCGGGGAGGTCTTCAGCTCCTTCTCCTTGGCGTCGTAGTCCGACGGACCGTAGGCGGGTCGGTCGATAAGCTCGAGAAGATCCTTGCGCTGCTGTTCGGTGATCTCCTTGCTGGAAAGCACCTCCTCGCGGAACTCCTGCCAGTTCTCCGGCACGGAGGAGTAGGTGCAGCGTTCGCGCGGCAGGTTGTAGCGGTCGGCGAGATATTCGGCGAGTGCGCGAGAACGGTTTGTGGCAAGATACTCGTTGTGTAGGTAGGGTGATTCGGGTGAGGCATAGCCGCAGATGGCAATCTCGGCGATCTCCACGTTGGGGTCGGAGAGGGCGTAGCGCACGGAGTCGTCGATCATCTTGAGTTGAGCGCGGTTGTCGATCTTCTGACCGTTGCGGCAGGTGTATGGCTCGGGATGCAGCACGGTCTTGTCAACCTCAAACTGCACGCGTGCGCGTCCCTCGTGAATCTCTACCGGCAGCTCCTTGACGGCAGGAGTCATCATTACTGTGCGCATCTCCTTTGCCGGATTCAGCTCAAGGGGTATGTCGTCTTCGATAAGTGAGGCATACTGCACTCCGCAGCCGCATGAGTCGTAGACGAACGCCACGTGTGAGCCTCCGAGCCGCATCCATTTCTGAAGAGGGGTGCGCGTGATGTATTCCACCGACTGAGGCTTGCCGTTGTCGCGCTTCACCTCGAGAAGGATGTCGTGGTTCTTGATGTCGTCGAATCCTTTCAGAGAGCCGCGTTCGTAGGCATAGTGCATGTTGCGTCCGTTGACGAGCAGGGAGGGAAGCACCACCTCCTCTCCGTTTGAGCCACGCACGACGGGGGTGATGAACACCTGTTTATTCGCGCCTAACTTCATGCTGTCAAGACGCAGGTCAGCACTGACGTTGAGGAATCCCTCCGAGGTGGAGATCTCCACGTTGTCTGTAGATACCACATTCCTGATTGCCATGACAGGCATTGCCGACATAAGCGCGAGTGAAAATGCTATGTATGATGTTTTCATTTGTAGTCTCTGTTAAAGTTAAGGCGTCGTGTTTACCGGCGAATTTTCAGAATATGTAAAGGATTGACAGACCGAGTTTCGTGATGCCAAGATAGTTTGTGCCCCCGTCGGCAATCTTCGCGCCACATTCGTAGCAGGGATATTTTTCATACCATGCGTGGTTGTAGCCTACTCCGATCTCCGCCTCCACGTTCCAGTTGCGCGAGAGTATCCACTGGTAGCCGTAGGTGGCGCCGACACCGAGGAATGTGCCTTGATAGCGGTAGTCTCTCACCCCTTTCCGCAGATTGTCGCCGGAGAAGAAGAAGCCCGGGATCGGGAGGTCGACGTTTGCGGCGTTGAACTGTCCGCCCATGGCGTGCACACCGAAGAAGTGACCGTTGAATTTGGAGCAGGTCCACCAGCGGTATTCCGGCATCACCACCCAATGCTTCGCCTTCCTGTCGCCTTTGGAGGCTGATTTGAAGGTCCATGCATTAAGCCCGTACACAAGGTTGACCGTGTTCTTTTTCCCCACACCAATCTCTACACCGAGGTTTGGTGTGGTGGTCGCGTCATACAGGAGGTTTGTCTTCAGGGCTACCTCTTGTGCCTTTGCTCCGCATATCCCGCAACAGAGGAATAATAGGAATGTTAAAAATTTGAATTTCATCGGGGATGGTTATTTGTCAGAAAAGTGTCGACAATATGTATCGTAGAAATCGTCAATATAGTGAGCCGACATTGGATGCCGGGAAGTGCTATGTGAGGATGGAGTATATATATGAAGTATCGGCTTGCGGTGTGTGAATCGCAAACAGATTGACGTTGAATTGATAACTGCTTGATTTATAACAAATTGATAGTCGGGGGGGGTAAAGCAGGATTTTCCCTCCGATCGCCGATTGATGGATGTCGGTTTGTGTGCTAAAAATGTCATAACCCCTTTTATCTGTATGGATGTAAGCAAGTGATATCTTATAATTTTACATTATTTAAGTTTCGCAAGTTTTTCAACTTGCTTTACTTAAATGGTTTAAGGTTTAATGTTTATGGTTTAAGATCATTAAATTTTGTATAATGAAAAGATTCGTAGATTTTCGAGAATCTTAAACCTTAAACTGTAAACTTTAAACCACTGAAGTGCAGCTTGCGAAACTTCAGTTACATTATAAGTTAATCTCAGAAGACTTACAAGATGTGCAATAAATCCGGTGCAAAGGTAGTGATAATTTCGTTCCTGAGCAAATAAAATTATAAATTTACAGGGCAACCGCATCAAAATAAATAAAGATTAAGAGTAATTTATATACAATTAAGAAATCACATCTTGACAAACGTGTCTCATGCTGTTATTTTATAGGCATGAGAAAACAACTTATTGCGATTTTT
>RIAZ01000020.1 GCA_003762615.1 Muribaculaceae bacterium Isolate-037 (Harlan) | reverse complement strand
ATAGAGCAGCTTGAAAAAGAACATAGGGACAACCAGGTCTTTTCCACAACAAACATTCCAAAGGTGGAGACCCCCTCCCCGCCCGTCTTGCAAGACAGATAGAGCCCTCCATCGTGATTATTGATGGCATACCCTTCCGGATATATCCAAACTGACCCCTCGGCCGCTCCCTCTGTCACCCCCTCGGCTCCCCGAATCATAGCCTCCCCTCCCCTTTTGCGCAACCTCCAATCTCGAAACCCTTGATTTCGGGGCGTTTCAACCCTCGCCGCCGAAAAAGAGGGGGTATTTTGCTTCACACTCAAACGCCCTTTTTTAAAACTGATGCCCCTTTTTGGGCGGCTATCTCATCGCAGTTATTTGCATTCAAAATCCCCGATTTTGAATATCCACTTTTACGAAAGTGAATATCCAGTTTGAACATCCACTTTGAATATCCACCTGAATACCCAGCCCCTAAAATCGGCATTTTTGAATATAATGCAGGGGCATTGACGACACCATGCCGACAACACCCCTACAAAAGCGTCAGAAACACCTTCTAAGGCCGTTTAAATGCCATCCTTATAGTCTGTGCCACTGCCACCCGATATGAGCGTAGATTGCTTGATTATAGCGCGTTTAGTGACGATTGTACCATTGCCCGACAGCCCTGCATGGCGCAGGTAGTTGTAGGTTGCACCCACATGCTCAGCCGTAAAAACACTAAAAACGGCCTTGATGCTGCTGAAATACCAGTCTTTGCGCCTCGTGCCCTCGATGGGCCGGGTCAGATGAACATGAATAACTTTTGCCATATCTCCTTAATTAATTGGTGCAAATATACCAAATAATATCTATATGGAATATTTTAGATACATAAAACATCAAACCGCCCACAAAAAAACGGCGTAAAGCCGCGTCCCCTGCCCTACCCTTGCCGCCGATGAACGTCCGCCATGCCGATGTAGCCGCCATGCAAACCCCATGTAAACCCCGCGTAAGCCAAAACCCACAAAACAGTCCCCTCACGTAAACCCCACGTAAACCTACGTAAACTTTTCTCACGTTTCGTTTTATTTCGCCCACACCCCACTACCCCACCTAACCCTCTGAAACCAAAAGCCTTTCATCCCACCCCACCATCACCCACTTTGCACGCTTCGTTTTGTGCCCTATATTGTGATTATCCGATGAAATGCCGACATTCAATCCTTCTCTGACTCGAAGGTCATGCTTCCGGATTTGCGAGGCGTGCGTCCCTTGCTGAACACATACTGTATGTTGACCAACGCCTTCCATGACGTGCCTTTCCAGAAATCCTCCGACCTTTCGTAACGGAAATCAGGCGTGATGATTGACGTGCGGTCAACGTGCGGAAGAAGATGCAGCGGAAGATTGACACCGACATTCACCTTCAGTCGGTTGTTGAGAAACATCTTGGAGCAGGAGAGGAAGCACGTCTCCCAATGCGTCTTCTCAACACCCTGCGGCAACGGCATACGGTCATCCCGAAGGAAAAGGTTCGCGCTCAGGATATAGTCACTCTTGAATATGTTCCAGTTGGCCGACACGTCAAAGTAAAATGTGCGTCCATGATTCACGGTGCCGTCGGTCTTACGGGAATACCACTGGCAATTGGTGTTGACGTCAATATCCACCTCTCCGGAAAGCTCCTTCGAGAACAGGAGTCCGGCATACTGGTGGATGAAGCGTGTGTTGATGTAGGAGCCGACAATCGAGGGTTCAGCCGTGTCAGAGAGTGCGAAGGAGGTGGCGACATCGTTGGAGGAATGGCGGAACATGTATGTGAGAGTGAAATTACGCCACAGTTTCAGGCGCGTCTCCAGATAATTCATCGTGGATGCCTCAAGGTCCGGATTGCCCGACTGCCACACACGGTCGGATACGAGCCAGCGTTGCGCGGAGAGCCTGTCAAGGTTCGGATAGAACGTCGATGAATAATACTCCACGCTCAGCGCAAGATTCCTCATTGGCTCCCAATGCAGGTTAACCCTCGGAAGGAAGGTCTGCTGATGGCTGGAGGTCTCGTCATTACGGGCGAGTATGTCAAGATACGACACACCCACATTCCCGGAGAATGAACCGTGGCTGAATCTGAAGTCTACAACCGGACGGTGACGGTTCTCCATATACGCCACCGCTGACCCGTGATTGTTGACGGTGTTGTAGTTGCGGTGTGTATATTCGTATGAGACATTGAGCGAAAGGCTTTTGTTGAGCTTGAAATATGCCTCGGCGTACCCATTCATATAGTCCTTGTCCCCATCCACGGAGGTCATGCCGTAGTCGCCACCCTTGCGGATATCCTGCCATTGACGTATATCATACCAGTTGTAGGTTACATCAGCCGACAGTGAAAACCTCTTCGACACGGAGTTGCGGTATGAGATTCCGGCAACATAATTGTTGGTCTCATAGCGGCTGTCAATGTCGGTTATGCCGGATTCACCGGAAATGATACTCTGTGATGACTCACGAGTATGGTTGTCGGCATGGTCATAGAGGAACTGGGCGGTCAGGGTCTGACGTGGGGTGAGGCGTACCGACACCCCGGCATTCCCCAGCCATTTGCGCCTGTTCCCATCCTTGTCGGGGTCATCCACGGGTGACATCGGACGTGTGACCGTTGTCTTGCCGAATATGTCGAGGTCGCTCCCGGTGTTGGAGGTGGAGGTGCCTCGCGTGAACTCACCTGATATGAAATAGTTCCAACGCCTGTAGGATGAGGCAAGGTTGGCGGATAACGTCTCATTGTCAGTAGGCACACCGCTAAGGAATTGGAAATACCGTCCGTTGAGATTTATGTCAATCCCCTCATACCCCTTCTTCAGCACGATGTTGAGTATGGCGGGATATTGGGAATAGCGTCCCGAACTGTTGCGGATGAACTCCATGCTCTTTATGCGTGCCGGATTTATGGAGCGGTAGTATGACTGCGACACCTCCTGCCCGTCAACGATAATCTTTATGTCGGTCGCACTTCCTGCACTCACCGATTCGGATATCGGGTCAACTATGAATCCCGGCAGCTTGTTGATCAGGTCCATGGCATTTATCGTATTGCGACGCATCTGATCCGTGATTATGAATGTCTGCACATTCCCCTTTGTGGTGACTGTCGATGCCGACACAGTGATGCCTTCAAGCTCCACCGACGAGTAAGGCTCCAGCCTTATGACCACCTCCTTGAGGGATGCAAGGGAATCCACCGATAAGATTGAGCCGATATATCCGGCACATTCCACAGCCACACTGTCCGGCTTCATGTCGGACTCAATGCAGAACTCACCTTCTGCACCGCTCTGAGCAACAGCCAACACCGAGTCAGTCTTGGAGATAGCCTTTATTGTGGAATACGGCAGACCCACATTGGTATATCCGTCAGTCACCTTTCCGGAAATCCTATAAGCGTGGATAGCGACAGAGGAGTATGCAGCAACGAGAATCAGAGGGATAATCGGTTTCATAATATTGATTTATCAATGATTAAAATAAAATCCTTTCTATAATGACAATCCAACCGCAAAATAATTACACTAATCTCCAAAAAATTACAATCCCCATTCTCTTGATATGCACGAAGAAATGAAAGAAAATAAAGAAATCTTTTTATTATAAAATTGAATACTAATCCTTTAATTTAAAAAATTTCTTTTATTTCTTATGTTTCTTCGTGCTAATCCCTTCATGTGATTATCCTATGAAATGCCGGAGGATAGATTCCCCGTTGGAGTAGGGATAGGGCAACAGGCATACGGCTGCCACCAATCCGATGAATACGATTGCGATGATGGCAGTGCCCCACCTCACCAGTGAGGGTGGTATCTCTCCGAGCAGTTCCCTCACCTTCTCCGAGCGGAGCCCGATGTTGTCATGGTTGTCCTTATCCATCGTCACAACCGTCTTGTCTATCCTCTTGTCAGTTGCCATATTTGTCTTATTATCTGTATCTATCTTCATATCAGTTGCCTAATTCAAGCTGGTTCTTCACAAGATTGTAGTATGCCCCTTTCCTCTCAATGAGGGAATCGTGGTTCCCGGTCTCGACGACACGTCCACCGTCAAGCACGATTATGCGGTCGGCATTCCTGACCGTGGAGAGACGGTGCGCCACGACAACAACCGTGCGCCCCCTGTAGAACACGTCAAGGTTCTCCACAATGGCACGTTCATTCCTCGCATCAAGAGCATTCGTCGCCTCATCAAGGAATATGAAATCCGGATTCCTGTAGACGGCACGCGCTATGAGTATGCGCTGCTTCTGTCCCTGACTCAGACCCACGCCGTCTCGTCCGATTTTCGTGTCATATTTCAACGGAAGCGACATCACATAATCATCTATGCACGCTATGCGTGCCGCTTCACGCAGACGTTCCGGATCAATCTCATTGTCATCCACGGCAATATTCCTCGCTATCGACTCGGAGAATATCACCCCGTCCTGCATCACGACACCGCAGTGCCGACGCCACCATTTGAGGTTGTACTCGTTTATATTGCGTCCCGCTATCGAGATACTACCCGACATGACAGGATAATATCCAAGCATGAGTTTTATGAGTGTGGTCTTCCCGCTTCCGGATGCACCGACAATAGCTGTCACCTTCCCATCCGGAATATCGAATGATATACCCTCCAGTGTATTCTTCAGTGCGTGAGGGTCATACTTGAAGTCAATTGAATCCACCGCGATTGATTTTTCAGAAGCAAATCCGGTAGCCTGATTCTCCTGAGTCTCCTCGTTCCTCCCCTCATGTATCTCATTGATACGTTCAAGCGATATCCGCACATCCTGCAGCGAGTAGATGAACTGCATGAACTGCGACACGGGGGAGTTCAGCTGCCCGATTATATACTGCACGGCGAGCATCTCCCCGAGCGTCATCTGCCCCTCTATGACAGCCGTTGCTGCAAGCACCGTGATAATAATATTCTTCACCTCATTGATGAAGATACTCCCTGCCTCCTGCGTCTGCTGGAGCTTCAGCGACTTCATCTGCACCGCAAACAGGTCTGCCTGTGTGTCCTCCCATTCCATACGTCGACGACGCTCGCAATCCTGAAGCTTTATCTCCTGCATGGAGGTGATGAACTGGTATGTCCGGTTCTGGTTGATTGCCTGCCTCTCGAAAAGCTCATAATCCAGCACCTTCCTGCGACTCAGGAACATGGCTATCCAGACACCGTAACCCACACTGCATATCGTGAACACAAGGAATATGAGCCGGTTATAGACGAGCAGCACGATGCCGAATATGATGAAACTGAGGAATGAGAAGATGATGTTGAGGGTCTGTCCCGTAAGGAAGTTCTGCACACGGCTGTGGTCCCCGATACGTTGCAGCAAATCCCCCATCAGCTTCGTGTCAAAGAACGACATTGGCAGTTTAAGCAGCTTGATGAAGAAGTCGCTGACAAGCGATATGTTGATGCGCATGGAGATATGAAGGAGCAGCCATCGGCGGATGAAATCCGTGGCTGTGCGTCCGATGACAATCATCAGCTCACCGAGAAGCACAAGCCATATAAAGCCTATATCCTCATGCCTGATACCGATATCCACAATCGACTGCGTGAGGAAGGGCATTATCAGTTGCAGCAGACAGCCCAACAGCAGACCGAGAAATATCTGAAAGAAATACCTCTTATATTGCCGCAGATACCCCATCATGAAACGGAAGGAACGTCGCTCCGGCTTCTCCTCCATTATGCTGCCGAACCTCTCGTTCGGTTCAAGGAAGAGTGCAACTCCCTTGCGTTCCCCACCGGAGACGGTGCTGAGCCATTGGTCTGAAAATTCCTCCCTGTCCAGTCGGCGCAAACCTTTGCCCGGATCCGCGATATGGAAGCGTCTGCCGTTTCTTGAAATCCTGTGAAGCACCACAAAATGATTCTGGTTCCAGTGTAGGATACATGGAAGGGGGGCTTCTGACAATTGGCTGATGGTGACTTTCGCCGCCATAGTATCCAACCCAAGGGTATTTGCCGCCTGTGATATTCCGAGCATTGAGACACCCTCCGTGGTGGCGTGGCAATATTGCCCTATAAAATCAAGGGTATAGTCGGCACCGAAGTGACGGCACACCATTGTGAGTGCCGCCACCCCGCACTGCATCGAGTCCAATTGTCTTTGGAAGATGACTTTACGTTTCATTCCAATAATTCACTATATCAAAGATTGGGAATCTTGTCTGCAATCTTATATTTGGCATTCTTACGCAAGGTCCAGGATATCAGTATCCATGGGCGCAGACTCTCGCTTTTGTAGCGTATGTCTGACATCTTGAAATATTCCCCTTTCTCGGTCGTTGTCACCATGCGTCTCACACCCCAGAAATATGGCAGCCCCAAGGTCAGTTGGAGAGGCTTTACCGGTCGCCATGTAAGCTGTATATGGGCTGTCAGTGGGTTCCTGTATCTGGTGATGGAGTATGGTGAGTAATCCCTGTTGCGCCAATTAATATCTGCATATATGAAGAATTTGCCAAAAGTCCAAATTCCATTTCCACCAAGGATGAAGGAATGCCTGTAACCCTGTCCCTGATAACGTTCGTTCAAGGATTCCACATTTGCCATTATCTTCAGTGACCCAAATCTTACTGTCGCGCTCACGCCAATGGAATAGGAATGATACACCCCGTTATTGCGGTAGGTATGCACCGAAACATTCTCCTCATTGCGGATATAAGATTCAATCATGTCGCTTTTCCTTCGGTATACGCCGTATCCATTAAGACGGATTTTTGAAAAGCTCTTGTCGTAATTCAGCCTGACCGTCTGTATCCTCATCGGCACAAGGTAGGGGTTCCCCTCAATGCGGACCCACGGGTCGACCGACGTGTTGAATCTCTGCATGTAAGCCGACGGCGGCAACGAATTGTTCATTGTATATGAACCGCGGATCTTCCTGTCCTTCCCGAGCCGCCATGTGACGGAGCCCGATATCCTCGGTCTCCACCATCCGGTGCGGGCATTCTCCGCATTGATGTCCATATACTGGATTCCGGCTGACAGCATCATGTACACACGCTCCCAATTGTGATTATATGAGATATATGTGTAGTTGCTCTGCTGTATCAGGCGTCTGCGCTCATTGGGTTCTGTGACCAGGCTGCGGACCCTGTCACGCGTGTACCTGTACTCGTTGCCGGCGGAGAGACTCCCGAATCTACGCTCTGATGAATTATAGTCAACCGAGGCTACATACTGGTCACGGACAGATTTCTGGAAATTCCAATAGACTGAGGTCTCTTCCTCCTCATCCGGTTCTGTGATTGTCTCATCGTTACGGTTATCCTCATCATAAAATCCCCGGTTGTAGTGGAAATAGGATGTCAACTGATCCTTGTTGCTGAAAGTGTGTTCATAATAGGCAGCCGCCAACATTCCTCCGTCAACAATCCTGTTCTTTTGTGTGGACGAGAGGTTCTCGACGGATGTGCTGTTGTAGAACCCGGTGGCGGTCACGGACTGGTCAGTGTGCCCATCCTTACCCTTCACGGTTGCCGCGAAGTAGTTGTCCTTCGTCGGGATCCACTTCATCATCAGGTAACCGTCCCAGCCGAGCATGTCCGACAAGCCGGACGCGTGACTCTCCTTGGAATTGTCACCGAGCCTCTCCTCCGTGGTGGAGATGACCTTGTCCTTGTGCAGGTACTTGCCGAACAGGTTTCCGGATACGGCAAACCTGGGGGTACCGAACTCGAAGTTGGCTCCCCCGAACCCCTCCCTGGGAGGGATGTCGTGTCTTGTCCTTGCCTCGACGTAGGTGTAGGAGGGGACGTCTCTCTTCAGGGTGATGTTCACGATGGAGGAGAACCCCATCTGAAGGTATTTCGCGTTGGTCACCTCCATGACCTCCACCGACTCTATGAATCTCGGGTCGATCGGGTTAACCCCGGAATTTAGATATTTGCCATCTATAAGGATGAGGGGTGATGAGCCGTCCCTTGTCCTGATAGACTGGTTGGCGACATTGACGTCAAGTATGGGGATCTCCGAGAGCGCCATGTAGGGGTCCCCCGAGGCCTTTGCCTGCCGTGAGAGTCTGAAGACCTCCCCTGTCGCCGTTGTCCTTGAGGATGTGTTGCCCGTCACTGTCAGTTCCTGGAGCATCCGTGAGTTGGTGACGAGCCGGATGTCGAGTGTCGTGTCGCCGGTCAGGGTCAGCTGCCTCTCCCAGTCCTTGTATCCCAATGCGTTGACAGAGATCCCGTAGCTTCCTGCACCGGGCAGCGTGAGACTGAAGTCCGGTACGGATACTGACAGAGACTGCACCGGGGAGCCGACGGAATCGCTCACCGAGATATTCCCTGTTGTGAAGGAGCCGTCATCAGTGGTTATGCGGCAGTCTACCCTTATCAGCGAGTGTGCCTCTCCCGCCAATACCGCGTATAGAAATATCAACATCTTGAGCAGGGAGTCTATGTTCTTTACTTTGTACATAGTAATTTTTGATTGGGTCAATGGATTTAATCGATATGGTCTGTTACTGAAGGAAATGGGTGTAACGGCATGATTATTTCATAATCATGCCGTTGTGGCACCTGCTCTGATGATTCCCCTTTTTGTCATCTCGGCCTTAAATTGTATCAGGGCATACTCCTCCATACTCATTCTTTGGGATTTAAGGAAACAGTCCTCATCTTTCCATCCGGGTGTCTTTTTCCTGCAGGGACCGCCGCAGGATGGAAACATCTGGCAGGTATGGCATCCTGAGGGTATCCCCTCGTTAGAAAGATAGGCGATTTTACTCTCATCCCAGATTACATTGCCGTTGTTACAATCAAGTTGACCTAATGCATTATCATTGTCAAAACGTTTGATTGTCGTACATTTGTATATATTCCCGTCAAAATTTATTGTTATCTGATTCCTGCGGTCGGCAAAGCATACACCTCCCTGACTGTAATAGTCCAATATAAAATTTCTATCAAGTATTTTGTCAATGCACCTGTTGACAATATCTGGCGATATGGATTCGGAATCGATTTGCCAGACTTTTTTTAGGATTATCTTTGTTCGTTTTCTGTCAAGGTCATCCAACTTTTCCAGTATCTCATCAAATCGATTCAGGGTCTCACCATCAAAATTTATCCTGACAGCGACAAATGAATTTTGGATTGTTTCCTGTATCCTGTGTATATTGTTTATTGTCATTGCAAATGAGTCCGGATCACCATATCTGGGTTTCTTGATGCGGTTATGCTGTTCCTTATTACCGTCAAGGGTGATCTGGAACATGCAGGTGCACTCCCTGATCGTGTCAAGGACTGTTCTTGTTATCAGTGTACCGTTTGTGGTGAAGTCAAGGATGAGAGAGACTGTGTTCAGGAGGCAGAAATTCCTGCAGAACTCCACGATACGTTGAATCGCCATGGGACGCAGGAACGGTTCTCCACCAAAAAAAGAGACCTTCAGGACCTTATAGGGATTGGAGTCATAATGAGTTTTAATATTTTTGCAGACAGCATCTGTCACTTCCGTAGACATTGCACTGCCCGGTATCTTATTCTCATAGCAGTACCAGCAGTCAAGATTACAATCCAATGTCGGGTTAACAATGACATGGTATAGTTCAGAGTCATTCCGTGATGAATTCATTTGCTTGATGATCCTCTCCCTGTATTCCTCACTATTCTCCCGGATTATGAATTGACCATCCAGCAGACGCCGGAATATATCAGGATGGGTTTCTGATAAGGAGGACAAGCATTTCTCCTGGTTATATATGATATTGGCTATACCGGAATTCAAAAGGATATGGCTTCCATCCACAAAGTTAGTCAACAGACAGATGTCGTCTGTGATTTTTTGGGTTATGACGAAGGGATTCAGTTCATATTCATTCATTGTCTCTTTTTTTATAGTCAGCCCTACAGTCTGGTAGGACTGACTAATTTCACAGATTTTTGCGGCTATCACACGTCCTCGCAATGAACTTTATTGTTGATTTGTGCGCAATTAACTTTATTGTTGATCACTGAGCAATTCACTCCATTGTTGATGACATCACAATTGATGCCATTGTTGATTTCATCGCAATTTCTCCCGTTGTCAATTTCCTTGTCCCCATCATCGGGCTCGCTTACTCCTCCAAAGATTTGTGACATCCCGTCTCTGGATATCTCTTCAAGAAGGTCTTTTGATAAAAAATACATAATTTAAAAAATTTAGTTTGTGAATATTTATCCCTTTGTTAAATTATGAATAAATGATCATTATCCATAGCTGAAACAAAAGGAAATTTGTTAATATGGAAATTCAAAAAATGATATTTAATTGTGACATCATTGGTATTCTTATACTCAGTATAATTATGAGTATATGGATTTTTAACATTTTAAAATATTATCTCACCATCTGCATACCAGCTATCAGACTGGATGAGGATTGTGTATGTGCCGGGATCATCCGGAATGTTTAGGGTTGAGTTAAGCACTGGGGAATAGCTGACGATTGTCCCTGCTGCATTATATACGAACACTTCGGCTGCTATTGTTTCCGGTGCGGTCACTTCCATTATATGAGTGTCGGTATCATACACCACATGTAACGGTATTCGCATTGGTGCACGTTCCTCCTTAGAGGGATTCCGTTTATTGTGGTTCGTTATTATGATTTCCTCCTTGTCGGCAAATGTCGAGATTGAGAATGAGAAGAGGAACATACATAAAAGGATAAGTTTCTTCATGATGATTCAAGTTATTTTTGTTTGATTCGGTGCAAAGTTAAATAAAAAAGCATTTAACAGCAAGAAAAAAAATTTAACGGAGTGATTTTTATTTTTATGATTATCAATAATATATAAATTTATTTTTTTAGCAATATTTAACAGGACCACTTTTTTATTAACGGCTGACGGGCATCCGGTCAGCATTATTATAGGCTAAAATATTGTATTCCATCAAATTTTGCTTAATTTTGCACTTAAATCATAAAAATCAGTCCATATTTATGAAATATCCTATACATATAGCATTACTCATCTTTGTTCTTCTGATTTTCTTATCTATCTCTGTTGGATGCAACAGAGGTGAGAAGAATGAAGCGAGTCAACAGATGAATATAGCGGAAAATCTTCTTGATACAGCACCCGACAGTGCATTGATTATTCTTGATGCGATCAAAGAGGATGAATTATACAATCGGGAGATGAAGGCAAGACATTCCTTGCTGAAGTCAATGGCTTTGGATAAGAGATATATCGATACGACAACTTTTGATGTGCTTCAACCGGCAATCAACTACTATCTTGAAAACGGCTCTCCCGATGAGAGGTTGCGAACCTTATATTATCAAGGACGAATATTCCGAAACAGAGGGGAGGATGACAAGGCGATGGAGACATATATGTATGCGTCGGAAGTCAAGGGTATAACCGATTCATTGACTTTCGCCCATCTCCTTGTGGCAAAGTCTGTGCTATATGACCGACAATATAAACTGAAGGAGGAAGCTGAAATCAGACTGATCGCTGCGCCGATATATGAATCATTACATAAAATGCGTCCCGCTGTAAGAAGTTATACTAATGCACTGGTGAACAATGTTATACTTGAAGAGAAATCGCGGGCAGACAGCATATTGAAGGTCTGTCAACGATTGGTGAAGGAGTATCCCGAAACGGAGGAGGATTTCCTACCGTCGTATATAACCTACATAATGACGTATGGCTCAGATTCGGAAAAGAGAGAGCTGCTTGACAATTATTGCGCCACGGATTCATCCAAGACCATGCGGCTCAGCAGGGCTTACGGCTACTCCACTTTAGGAGAGGGGGAGAAAGCATTGGAATGCCTCAAAGGGATTGAATTGGAACCTACCGATTCATTGAGGTATTTCTCGGTAATGAAATCTGCATACGAGAGTATCGGTGACTTCCGCAAGGCGTTGGACTGCCAGGTGAATTTTACCCGACATTTGGCAAGGTATGACACCAACCTTTTTGAAAGCGACCTACTGTTTGCCGAGAAGAAATACGCGCTTGAGATCAGCAATCTCATGGAGAAGCAGAAGCGATATTCTATTATATGGGTATCTGTCATTACGTTCCTATTCCTATCATTGGTATCCGCCACCTTGTATTATCTCTTCAGGGATATGAAATCAAAGAAAGCCATGGGCGATATGGAGATTAAGACGGTTCAGAAAGAGAAAGAGAATAGCGAGCTACAGAGGATTGCTGCCGAGAATGCACTGGAGCGTCAGGCTCTCGAACTGGAGAACCTACGTCTGGAGAAATCTCAATTGGAGGATGAGATGGAGCATCTCGGCACATTGCTTGAACAGGATCGGAAACTTTCGTCGGAGATGCAGGAGACTATAAGGAAACGTCTTGATATGCTCAATTCTCGACTTGCAATGGAGATTACGAATAATGAATCATACGCCATACCTTACAAGAAATGGATTGAGTCGGTAAAAAGGGATAAGAAGGAGTTCATGGATTCCACACGTATGACTTTCACCGCTTCACATCCGCATTTCATACGCCATCTCACGGAGCATGGGCTTGACGAGGATGAGATCAACTATGCCTGTCTTTATGCCCTCGGTCTGAGGGGGAAGGATGTCGGCAACTACATTGAGCTGAAACGCCATTACAACGTCAGCACCACCATACGCAGGAAACTCGGCATTGATGACAATCAATCCACTCTCCACGTCTATCTCCGCAAACTCCTACATTCTAAATTAAAAAAACAGCGGAGGGATTGACGGTCGTCAATCCCTCCGTTGTTTTTATGTAGTTGTCGGCTTATGCCTCCTCTTCGTTGTTGTTGCGGGGAGTGAAACGGCGCGGTCCGTTGTTGTCACGGCGCGGTCCGCGATCACCACCATCACGGCGCGGTCCACGGTCGCCACCTTCGCGGCGTGGTCCGTTGCCATCACGACGCGGACGGTTGTCGCCACCCTCACGGCGCGGTCCACGGTCGCCACCTTCGCGACGCGGACGTGCCTCACGCTCCACGTAACCCTCCGGTTTCTCGGTGAGCACACGCATGGAGAGACGATACTTACCGGTCTTCTTGTCGATCTCGATAAGTTTAACCTTCACCTTGTCGCCCTCCTTCAGACCGCTCTGCTCCATAGAGTCAAGACGGTTCCAAGAGATCTCGCTGATATGAAGCAGACCGTCGCGTCCGGGCATGAACTCCACGAACGCACCGAAATCGAGGATCGAACGGACTGTGCCGTCATACACCTCACCCTCCTCGGGCTGAGCCACGATAGCCTTGATCTTGGCAAGAGCGGCATCGATGCTCTCCTTATCCTTGGAAGCGATCTCCACGATACCTACACCGCGGTTCTCATCCTCCTCGATAGAGATAGTGGCACCGGTCTCCTCCTGAATGCCCTGGATAATCTTACCCTGCGGTCCGATGACAGCACCGATAAGCTCCTTCGGGATTTCGAGAGTGAACAGACGGGGCACATGAGGCTTGTAATCCTCGCGAGCCTCCGGAATAGTCTCCTTAATGATATTGAGGATATGCAGACGTCCCTGACGTGCCTGTTCGAGAGCCTTCTCCAGAATCTCGTAGCTGAGACCGTCGCACTTGATATCCATCTGAGTGGCAGTGATACCCTTCTCGGTGCCTGTCACCTTAAAGTCCATGTCGCCGAGATGATCCTCGTCGCCGAGGATGTCGGAAAGCACTGCATATTTCACCGCACCCTTGTCGGAGATAAGACCCATAGCCACGCCAGCAACAGGGCGTTTCATCTTGACGCCGGCATCAAGCAGGGCGAGAGTGCCGCCACAGACTGTAGCCATTGATGAAGAACCGTTGCTCTCGAGGATATCGCTGACGATACGGCAGGTGTAGGGGAATCCGTCGGGGAACATGCGTTTGAGCGCACGGTGAGCGAGATTACCATGACCCACCTCACGACGTCCTACGCCACGCTGTGCGCGTGCCTCGCCTGTAGAGAACGGGGGGAAATTATAGTGAAGGAGGAAACGCTCCTTGTTCTGATTGAGCACGTCATCTACTATCTTCTCGTCGAGAGTGGTGCCGAGAGTTGCAGTGACGAGAGCCTGAGTCTCACCACGCGTGAATATCGCAGTTCCGTGAGGACCCGGCAGATAATCCACCTCACACCAGATGGGACGGATGTCGGTGGTCTTACGACCGTCAAGACGGATACCCTCATCGAGCACGCAACGGCGCATAGCCTCTTTCTCCACGTCATGATAGTAGCGTTTCACCATTGCCACGCGCTGTTCGGGAGTGTAGAGAGCGAGCTGCTCCTCTGTCATCTCGGGAAGATTCTCGATATATTCATCGCATACAGCCTTGAAACTGTCGGCACGCCAGTGTTTGTCGGCAGAGCCTGTGCGTGCAATGGCATAAGCCTTGTCGTAGCACTTCTCCTCAACATCCTTTCTGAGCTCGTCGTCGTTGATCTCGTGGCAGTATTCACGCTTAACCTCCTTGCCGGCTTCCTTCATAAGCTCGAGCTGCACGAGGCAATGCTTCTTGATCTCATCATGAGCCACTTTGAGAGCTTCGAGAAGTTCAGCTTCCGACACCTCGTTCATCTCGCCCTCCACCATCATGATGTTGTCGTAGGTTGCACCTACCATCAGTTCGATGTCGGCACGCTCCATCTGTGCGAAAGTCGGGTTGATCACCCACTCACCGTCCACACGCGCAACTCGCACCTCGGAGATAGGACCTTGGAACGGAATGTCGCTACACATCAACGCAGCGGAAGCGGCGATGCCCGCAAGCGCATCGGGAGCCTCATTGGCATCGGCGGAATACATTGTCACGTTGACGAAGGTCTCCGCATGATAGTTGTCAGGGAACAACGGACGGAGCACACGGTCTACAAGACGGGATGTGAGGATCTCGTAATCGCTCGCACGACCCTCTCTCTTGAGAAAACCGCCCGGGTATCTGCCGATGGAGGAATATTTCTCCTTATACTCTACTGTGAGAGGCATGAAGTCAACCCCCTCGTTTGCCTCCTTGGCAGAACATACGGTAGCAAGGAGCATAGTGTTGCCCATGCGCACTTCCACCGCGCCATCAGCCTGCTTTGCAAGTTTGCCCGTCTCTATCGTAATCTGACGGCCATCGCCAAGCTCAATGGTCTTCTTTACTGGCTTTAACATATAAAATTATTTCTTGTTTTTTCTTCGCTGTATGAAATTTAGCGCAAAGTTAACACTTTTATTCCTATTAAACCACTTATTCTTATTATATTTGCACCCCGAAAACTGATTTATTTACGACATGAAACGGAATTTTACATACTTTTCAGGGCATCTCGCAGCAGCTTCCCTATTGATTTCTGTCTTCGCAACCTCTTGCGGCAATGATGATTTCAAGATTAAAGGTGAGATTTATGGAGCGGAAAACCGCTCCGTTGTGCTCGCCAAGTCGGATTTCCACGGAAGATGGGTAGCCATCGATTCCGCACGCGTATCCTCATCCGGAGCTTTCTCCATCTCACGCCCCGCGCCGGCGGCTCCCGAAATTTTCCGCGTCGAGATCGACGGTCGATTCATCTACGTTCCCATCGACTCCACAGAGACTGTCACGCTGACATCCTCTCTCGACAAGTTCGGCACTGAGTTCACCCTCTCCGGCTCCCAGAAGGCGGAGGCTCTCGAACGCTTCGAGAAGGAGGTCCTGGCTCTCCCTGCCGACGCAAACCCCGACTCTCTCGATTCCTTCAAACGCGACATCTACACAAAATATATGCGCGACGGACAAGGATCAATCGTCAGCTACCATATCCTGACAAAGCTGATAGGCAACAGACCTCTGTTTGATCCCGACCGCGACTATCGCTATTTCGCTGCCGTGGCTAACGGGTTTAAGCAGCTCCGTCCCGACGATCCCCACACTGCGCTTCTCGAAAACACATCAATCAGCGCAATGAAACGCCGCAATGCCGGCAATGGTCCTAAATATACCATCCAAGCAGAGGAACTTACCATGATCGACATCGACCTCCCCGACGAGAACGGCAAAAACCGCAAGCTCTCCGAATTTGTGGGCAACGGCAAACCGACTGTGGTGATTTTTTCGGTATTAACCCACCCCGATTCCCCGGCTCTCAACCTTGAACTGTCGAAACTATATTCATCGATGGGATCAAACGTGAATTTCTATCACGTCTCTCTCGACCCCGACCAGTATTCTTGGCGCGACGCAGCAAAGAACCTGCCGTGGGTGACGGTGTTTGATCCCGACGGCGAGTATTCCAAGGCAGCTGTGAAATATAATGTATCCGTACTTCCGACATATTTCGTATATTCTGCCGACGGCGAGCTGAAGGCAAGGGCAATGACTGTAGACGACCTCCGCAAGGAGCTGCGTTGACACATCACAATCTCGAGACAACTAATCTATCCGAACTGACTACAGATGATGAAAGCTAAATTTATTTTACCGGCTCTCCCCCTTATTCTCGCCTCAGCGTCGGCAATAGCCGACGATTCCCCGAAGCTACAGGTGACGCCTTCGGGAAGGATACTGATGGACGGTGCGCTATACGCATCCCCTCAGAAGGAACAGTTTCCCGACGGAATGGCGATTCCGGAGGTGAGGCTGGGTGCCAAGTTCAAATATGGCAAATGGAGCGCGAACATCGACATGGGATATGCCTACGCCAAGTTAGGGCTACGCAACATCTGGCTCGAATATGGATTCAATAATCACAGTTCCATACGGTTTGGCAACTTCATCCACCAGTTCGGACTGCAATCTACATCCCTCTCGCTGAAAAGCACGTTTGAACAGCCGCTCGCCAGCGCACTCTTCACACCCGGATTGCAGTTAGGCGTGATGTACGTCAACTATACCCCCGCCTTCTATGGTGCGGTAAGCGCACACGTGGAGTCGAGCGCGAGGACCAACGTCATGAACGCCCCGCTCTTCAACCAACAGGGCTACGGACTCCTGACCCGCCTCGTATGGCGCACGGCATCTGAAGGCGCACCAGCATTCCATGCCGGGATAAGCGGCGGATTCGCCACCCCGCAAAGAAGGCTCGAGGGGGAGGAGGACGTGCATGACGGGTTCACCCTATCGGCTAACTTCCCAACGAAGGTAGTGCAGGAGACGGCTGTCTCCGCTACGGTAGACAAGGCTATGAACTCATTCAAATTCTCGCCTGAACTTCTCTTCGCATACGACCGATTCGCTTTTGAAGGACAATATTTCTTCCAGCAGATCAACCGACGGGAGAATCTCGCCGCCTATCATGCGCAGAGCGGTTACGCCTCACTGCGCGGCATACTCTTCGGCGACAGATACAGCTATGTGTCGTCGACCGCTCAGGTGGCTAATCCGAAAAACAACACTCTTGAGTGTGTCGTAAACTATAACTATGCCACTCTCTCGGATAGCAAGGCTAATATCTTCGGAGGGTGTGCAAACGGGTTTAACGTCACTTTCAACTATTATTTCAACCCCTACATCACGGCGCGTCTTAACTACTCATACACCCACGTATGGAACCGCGAGGGGCATGACCCCATGACCCTCAACGGTTTTCAGGCACGCCTGATGCTCTTGTTCTGATAAATCCACCGATATGAATATTGACTGGAAAGATGCCCTCGGAGCCTTGAAAAGCTCCGGGGCAATACCGGAAGACAACTCTCCGGAACCCACTGATGAAAGCTCCCAAAAGGATGAAGGCTCAACGAAGGGATCTGTACAGAAGTCGCCCCTATACGTCATTACCGACAGGAAGGGACGAAAAGGCAAGACCGCCACAATCATAGAGGGCTTCGAAGGGAGCGACGACGCGCTCGAATCGCTCGCCAAGACCCTCAAACAGAAACTCGGCACCGGAGGGAGCACCCGCGACGGCGAGATCCTTATACAGGGCGACCGCAAGAACGACGTGACAAACATACTCCGCAGCCTCGGATACAAGACGAAATAGTTACAAAACAAAATTAAAGACATGCTTCAACTTCAACGCGCATCTGCCGGTTCGGGCAAGACATATACCCTCGCAAAGAAATTCATCTGGTTTCTGATCACGTTCAGAAACAACACCACATGCCGGCTACGCACGTCGAAGGAGATAGCATACGAGCTTCCGCGAATACTTGCGATCACGTTCACCAACAAGGCGACTAACGAGATGAAGCAGCGTATCGTGGCGAAGCTTGCTGATATTGCCCTTGCAGCATCCGGGAATGTGACTCCGGAGATGCTTAAGAATACGGCTTATCTAAAGGAATTTTCCGAGGAACTTGGCGTAGAGCCCTCGCAAGTGGGACGCGCATGCCGTGACGCACTTTTCATGCTCCTCAACAATTATTCTGACTTTAAGGTGTCGACAATCGACTCTTTCTTCCAATCGATCCTGCGCACTTTCGCCTACGAGGCTAACCTCAACGATTCTTATCAGGTGGAGATCGACACCGACTATCTCGCCACAGCTGCGGTAGACGCCACTCTCGACACCATCAACAATACCCCTCAATCCGGTGCTTCCGCCGAGATATGGCTGAGATGCCTGATGGATGATGCAGCAGGTGCCGGTTCAAACTGGAACGTGTTCCAACGCAGCAAGACAAGGCAATCCATCTATACGCGACTCCGGAAGACGATACATTGTCTGGAGAATGAGAGTTTCAAAGAGATACGCGCCGATCTCGACAATTATTTCGATTCTTCGGAGGAATACGACCCGCTCGTAAACGCTTATTTCAAGATAAAGAACCGTATCGAGCCTCCTATAATAGAGGCATTGAAGGAAGCACAGGAATGTTGCAACCGTCTCTCTCGAATGCTGAAACGTAACGGTATAAATCCGAAGGAGGGATGCCGGGGTTATTTCCATTCCCACATCAACAAGCTCCCGCTGATAAAAATCAACGAATCTGCATCCTCGAAGAATCTCTTCAAGTCGCTGAAGGATGCCGACACCAAACCGATTCTCAAGAAGGGAGTAAGTTGCCCGGATGCCGATGAGATCAACCGCACCGCTGCAATAATGTATGCCGCCTACGACCGATGGATCGCCCTGCGCGAATCAAGGGATTGGAAATATTGGACGATCTACTCCACACTTCTCCCCTACCTCGGATTGCTCGGAGAGGCGCGCAAAATGATGACAGAGTTTCTCGATGCCAACAATATGATTCAGCTTGGCGAGACAAACTCAATATTGAAAAGAATCATCGGGGATGACGACACCCCATTCATCTACGAACGTCTCGGCACGACTCTCGACAATTTCCTTATTGATGAGTTTCAAGACACCTCGAAGATGCAATGGGACATTCTGAAACCGCTCCTCTCGGAGAGCGACAGCCGTGGAGAGGATAACCTTATCATCGGCGATGCCAAGCAGAGTATCTACCGTTTCCGTAATGCCGACCCGTCGCTGATCACCACCGTCGTGCCCTCCACATTCTCGCGCCATCGTGCCGCCGGAATGAGCAAGGCGGAAAACACCAACTGGCGGTCTGACCGCAGAATCGTGGAGTTCAACAATTTCTTCTTCCATTCCCTCATAAAGCAGCTTCTCTCAACCGATAAAGTGAAGGGGACTCTCGATTTCGGCAACCTTTACAATAATGTGGCGCAATTTCCAAGCCACCGAGAGGAACGTGGCTACGTGGAGATTCGCTTCTTTGAGAATAAGGGTGGAGAGAGTAGCGACGGCGAGGAGGAAGAGAGTGGCAACAGCATGATAGAGGATGTCTGTCCGCTGATTTCCGACCTTATGCAGCGCGGCTACAGATGCCGCGACATAGCCGTGCTCGTAGATACGAACCAGCTCGGCAAAGATGTGATCTCCGCTATTGTAGCCTATAATTCCGCATTGCCTCGCGGCGAGAGGAAAATAGACTTCATCAGTGAGGAATCCCTGCTCGTATCCTCCGCTGAAGCCACAGGCATAATCATCAGCGTGCTGCGAAAGATGGCAATAGGGCTATCCGTAAATCCGGAGGAGGAGACAGAGACCATACAGACCCAAAACTGGGAGGAGATACGCACAAACTTCACGTTCTACTCACTGCGCAATTCCAATCTCAGCGTGGCGGAGCAGATCTCCGGGTTCCTGAATGAGGCGGCGCCCGACGACGTGATCAACAATATGCTGGCAAAGATGCAATCAGTGGCTCTTCCGGCTCTCATCGAGGCAATCACGGAGAATTTCGTGCCGGAGAACCTTCGCAAGTCGCAGGCGGTATTCATCGCCGCGCTTCAGGATATGGTGCTCGATTATTGTGAACGCTCATCTGCCGATCTCGCCTCTTTCCTCAACTGGTGGGACACCAAGGGGAAGGATAAATCCATCTCATCGCCGGAGGGTACGGATGCCATACAGATCATGACCATCCATAAGGCGAAGGGGTTGGAGTTCAAATGCGTGATCATGCCATACGCCAACACAGCCCTCACCCCCTCCGCACGCAAGAAGGAATGGAGATGGGTAAAGACGGCGCAATCATTCGTCGATGAAGGTCTGCCGAAATATCTCCCTGTGGAGACAACGCCGCAGCTTCTCGGCACCGAACATGAGGAGGAGTACCTCAAATATCATGACCTCTTCATCATGGACAATCTGAATGCCATCTACGTGGCGTTCACCCGTGCCGTGAGCGAGCTATATATCTTCACGAAGGCTCCCAAACGTGTAAGCACGGCCCTCGGAAGCTATCTGAAGGAGATATGCGGCAATGCCGACGAGCTGCTCGATGAGATAGAGATGCCCGACAAGAGTGATTTCATGCTCCCGAAAGGTATTTCTCACTGGAATGAGACTGCCGACATACTCTCTTTCGGGGAGCGACCGGAAGTGGAATCTCATGTTGAGATAGCTACTGATGCTTCGGATGCAGCCATGCAGGAGGGGGAACTGGTGATAGAGGAATATGGAGTTGACAGCAGCCCGGCAATACTTCAGTATGTTGAGCGAGACCTTGAAATACCGACTCCTGCGGAGGATGGTAATGATGATGATGAGACAACACGTCCGGATGCCATTGACAACGACCCACGTTCGGAAGGCAACATCCTTCATGCCATAATGGGTATGGTGAAGGTAAGCAACGACTTGCCGAGGGCATTGACCGCCATAAAGATGAAAGGGTTGGCTCCTCGCGAAAGATTTAAGGAATGGGGTGAGCTGCTTGAAAAGGCAATCGCATCACCATTGGCACGGGAATGGTTCGAGAGTGATTGGAAAGTGATCAATGAGCGTCCGATACTCTACCCATATTCCACT
Organism: Muribaculaceae bacterium Isolate-037 (Harlan); assembly: GCA_003762615.1. GTDB lineage: Bacteria > Bacteroidota > Bacteroidia > Bacteroidales > Muribaculaceae > Lepagella > Lepagella muris. The sequence continues at coordinate 74,874 of RIAZ01000020.1, read as the reverse complement.
GATCGCCGTCCGGACCGCATCATGATTTCGCCCGACCGTAAGCAGGCCATCATAATCGACTATAAATTCGGCTCAAACACAGGCGTGAAATCCTATCATAAACAGGTGGCAGACTACATACGGACGTTCCATGAGGCTTCGGGCATACGCGACATACGCGGCTACATCTGGTACGTGCGCCAAAACCTCGTAGAAACCGTATAAAAGATGATTTTTTTGCATATCTCATGCCAAACTATTATCTTTGCAGCATAATAACCAATACACTATATTTTGGACACAGACCCTTTACCATCTCCCACAATCACACTAATGTCTTTACTCTTGCAGGCAATCGAACTGCATGCTCCGGAAAATTGGGTGTCGTGGGGCACCCTTCTATTTGTAGCGGTATGCTGCCTTATGCTCTCGGCTTTCGTCTCCGGCAGTGAGATAGCCTATTTTGGTCTTAACGATTCCGAGATCGAAACTCTTGAAGAGGAAGAGGATTCACAATCAAAAAAAGTTTGTACCCTCCTGCACAACAGCGAGCAGTTGCTGGCTTCAATCCTCATATCCAATAATCTGGTCAACATCACAATGGTCGTGGTGCTCAGCTACGCAATCAACCAGGCGGTCAGCTTTCTGAGCCCGGTCGTAGACTTTCTATGCCAGACCGTATTCCTGACATTCCTATTATTGCTTTTCGGGGAGATATTCCCGAAACTCGTTGCCCGCAACAACACTGTGAAATGGGTGAAGACTGCCGCAACACCACTCTCCATCATCTATCGGCTCACATCCCCTCTCGCAAGGCTGATGGTGAAATCATCTATCCTCGTCAACAAGGTAGTAACCAAAAAGAATGAAAACCTATCGACTGACGAGCTTGAGAAGGCTCTCCAGATTTCCGACATACAGGAGGGGAAGGATAAGGAGCTGCTGGAAGGTATCCTCACTTTCGGGGAGAAAGAGGCATGCGACATCATGATATCCAGAGTAGACATCACAGCCATTGAGTACCACGACACCTGGAGCGAAGCTATGGAGGTGATTTTGAAATCCGGATTCTCCCGCATACCGGTTTATGACACGTCGCAAGACACCATACGCGGTATACTCTATTCAAAAGACGTGCTGCCGTATATCGGCAAACAGGGTGACTCGTTCCGCTGGCAGACTCTCTTGCGCGAGCCATATTTCGTGCCGGAAAACCGCATGATCGACGATCTTCTTGAGGATTTCCGCAAGAAGAAGATACACATCGCCATCGTGGTCGATGAATATGGCGGCACTCGCGGCATGGTGACCCTTGAGGATATTATTGAGGAGATTGTCGGAGAGATCGATGATGAATATGACGAATCCACATCCGTATATAAGAAAATAAATGCCAACACCTTTATCTTCGACGCAAAAATCTCGATAAGCGATTTCTGTCATATCACCGGCGTGGAAGAGGAGGTGCTCGGCGACTACGGAGAGGCTGAGACATTGGCAGGACTGCTTCTTGAGATAAAAGGGGATTTCCCGACATTGAAAGAGAACCTTAAACGCGGACCTTTCAATTTTCAGGTAATGCAGGTGGAACGTCACCGTATCACCAAAGTAAAAGTCACCGTCGACAATACCCCAAAAGAGACGACGGAACAACCGGATAATCAGAATTAATAATGGAAACTGAATTCATTTATTGGCGTCACCCTACCCCGGTCGGCATTAAGGTGGAGGAGATTTCCGGCATGGAAAACAAGTCGGGAAAGTTATGGCGCGACATGGCGATGCAGATTTATTGTGAGAATGGAGTCGACGGATTCCGTGAAATCGGGCATTTTGCCAACGGAGCACCATTCCTGTTTGGTCTTACATCCCGCATATCTATCACCCACACCGCACACCTTCTCGCAGTGGCTACGTTGCCGAAAACTCCGGAAGCAAATCTCAGTCAATTCGCACCGCGCACCGCAATGGGCATCGATGCCGAACGTCTTGACCGTGAGCAGGTGCTTAGAGTGCGCGATAAGTTCCTCTCCGACGAGGAGAAGGCAATAGTCAGTGAAGATAGCCTTGAAGCGAATATCATAGCCTGGACCTCTAAGGAGGCTCTCTACAAGGCAGCAATGACCGAAGGTCTTGATTTCAGAAACGACATCACGATCAAGAGTCTTCCTGCCATCGACCGCCAGATGAACCTCCCCGGTGCCCCCGCCCCGGTAATCGGTAAAGCCCAAGTGCTTGTTGCCGACATGAGGAATCACCAGGATGAATCACCGGCGACCGAAATAAGGAAAGAGGTTGTGGAGATGGAGCTTTACTCCTACGAATCGGAGGGATGCTGCGTCACGATAGCCTATTCGCCCAAATGCGCGAAATTCGGGCGTAAGGCATCAAAGGCATAACATCCATCCGCTCCGGCCTATCATGGATTATATAAATCCTTATTATAGAAATCAAGTATACTGTTGGCAGCCTCGAGAGCCTGTGTCGCACGGCTTTCGGGGTTTATGCTTATAGCCTTCAGATAGTCGTTGATTGCCAACGACCTGTGTCCGGCAGCCCAATGCTTCAGTCCGCGCATGAGGTATGCCTCGTCATCATCCGGATTATTCTTCAGATACTCATCAAATGCCGGGATAGCTTCTCCCGGCAGCATTTTCTTAATCGTTTCGATATCCATAAGTGTCTTAGGTTAAAATTATCCTTGAAGACTTCACTTCCTTACCCAAGAAAATGGATGCGAGAGCATCAAATTTATCCGGGCTTTCCGTAGTGAGAAACTGAATCTTCCCATTCTTCTCACATCTCTCCTCAATCTCAGGATGGCGTATAAGATAGTCGGCAAGACTCTCCGCCACCCGCTCCCCCTGCGCAAATATCCTCACACCCGGCGGAGTGTAACGTCTTATCTTGTTAATCAGCAAGGGGTAATGTGTGCAGCCAAGCACAAGAGTGTCTATCTCCGGATCTTTCTTCATGATCTCGTCGATATACTTCATGACGAAGTAATCCGCACCCTCCCCCTCTGCCTCATTATTCTCAATAATTGGCACCCACATCGGGCAGGCATGCTCCGTTATGTGCATAGTTGGCTTCATCTTCTCAAGCTCCATCGCATACGAATGACTCGCCACGGTGCCGGGTGTGGCAAGAAGCCCCACATGTCCGGAATTCGACACCTCATCAAGGATCTCCACTGTGGGTCGTATCACCCCCAGCACCCTTCTCGACGGGTCGATACCGGGGAGATCATTCTGCTGAATCGATCTCAAGGCCTTAGCCGAAGCCGTGTTGCACGCTAATATAACGAGGTGGCATCCTCTCTCGAAGAGAGCCTTCACTGCTTGCAGCGTGAAGTCGTACACGATGTCAAACGAACGTGTACCGTATGGGGCACGCGCATTATCGCCGAGATACAGATAATCATATTGCGGCAGTCTCTCCGCTATTTCCCGGAGAATAGTAAGCCCTCCGTAGCCGGAATCAAATATTCCTATTGGCATATCCTTAAAAAATGAGGGATGACCGGCATGTGGTCATCGCGGTTTTCAAAAGAAATAGGTTTTACAAAAGAGAAAGCGGAACCATGAGGTCCCGCTTCCAATATCTTCACACATGCAAAATCACTGCACACCGAGTTTTGCCTTTACCTCACCGGTGATATCCACCACTGGAGCGGCAAAATAGATTGTGAGCTGAGGATTCTTCTCCTGAATGAGAGAATAGCCACCCTCCTTGCCTACAGCCTCTACAGCACCACGGATTTTCTGCATGATAGGAGCCATCAATTCCTGCTGAAGCTTCTGAAGATCCTGCATCGCCTGCTGCTCAAACTGGGAGATTTTCTGCTGATAGTCAGTAAACTCACGGGTCTTACGCTCACGGATTGCAGGGAGTTCATCCTCTTTCATCTGCTGGAGCTCGTCATACATACGCTTCATCTCCTCGCCGAGTTTAGCGTATTCATCCTCATACTTCTTGTTGACATCCTCCACCTGCTTCTGAGCAGCTGCGGATTCCGGCATCTTTGAGAAGATTTCGCCTGTGTCAACGAGTCCGATTTTCAGTGTCTGTGCGGAAGCCAGCATAGGGATGAGCACGGCTGCCACTAACAATAGTTTCTTAAGCATTTCGTTTGGTTTGTTATTTAAATTTCTATCTTTTCCGGATTACTTGCGCAACCTTGGATTATAATCGCAAAGTTACTTAATTTATTTGGAATAACCCAATTTTGCGAGCACTTCATTGCTCACATCTATTCTCGGTGATGCAAAAACGATGCTTTGGGATGATGCACGGTCAAAAATGGTCTGATACCCCTTCTCCTCGGCAACAGCTTTCACGGCATTGTAGACATCCTCCTGGATAGGCTTCATCAGCGACTGACGCTTCTTGTAAAGCTCCCCTTCCGGTCCGAAATATTTATAACGGAGGTCGGTCACCTCTTTCTCCTTGGCTACAATCTCCTCCTCGCGTTTCTTCTTCTGGTCGTCGGTCAGGAAGACCATATCGCTCTGATAGTTCTTATACATTGTCTCCGCTGCCTTTGACAACTCGTTGACCTCTTTCTCCCATCGCTGCGACACCTGATTCAACTGCTCGTTTGCCATCTCATAGGCGGGAACGTTGCGGAGAATATAGTCCATATCGACAAGCGCAAACTTCTGCGCTGTTGCCATACCGGCTGCCATAAGAGCCACAAAAAGGGTAAGGATTATCTTTTTCATATTCTTTTCTGTTTTGATTTTGTTTCTTCAATCTGATACCGACGGCCGACAGACAACTCTTAATCTTCATCTGACGGCCGCCGTGTCTTATCTATAAGACCCATCGGGGACTCCATAGTTTAAACATACGCACTCCCCATGGGGTTCAAAATCATCTGAAAAAGTGTTAAAATTCTTGACCGAGCACGAAGTGAAGCTGGCTGCCGCCACGTGTGCCCCACACCTTGTCGAAACCGTAGCCCCAGTCGATGCCGAGGAAACCAAGCATGGAGAGATACAGACGGATACCGACACCCGCGCTTCGTTTCAGGTTAAACGGTGAGAACTGCTTGACAGAGGTCCAACAGTTACCCGCCTCGGCAAATGCCAACGCATAGATCGTGGTAGAAGGCTGAAGCATGAATGGGAAGTGAAGCTCCATGCCGAAACGTCCGTAGGCATAGCCCTCATATCCCCATGGTGTGAACTGTCCGTTCTCATAACCACGCATGGCGACTGTCTCCGTAGCGTATGTGTAGCTTCCCGACATACCGTCACCACCGAAGTAGAACGTCTCGAACGGAGTCTTGAAGTGCTTGTTCCATGATCCAAGCAGAGCGAAGTCGGCACGCGTCATGAGCACGAGAGTCCACTGTCCCTGCGGGTCGGTGAGCGGAGTGTAGGTCTTGCTCTTGAATTTTACCTTCCAATATTCAATCCACTTATACATATCCTTGGCGGCTGCCTCGCGAGTCTCAGTGTCTCTGTTGGTGGCACTGTTGGCAAGGCGGGCAAGCTCTGCCCAGTTCTTCTTACCGGAGAACCATTTTGCCGGAGGCGTCATCGTCAGGTTGACGGAGAACTCAGAACCACGACGCGGATAAATCGGCTGGTCAACACTTGAACGCGACAATGCCAAACCGAGTATTATGGAGTTTGACACACCGTTGTTCATATAGTAGAGATACTCCCAGTTCTTCAGATAATACCAACGGTAGGAAAGTGATGCCTGGAACTGGAAATAGTCGTCAGGCCAGGAGAGACGCGTACCGAATCCGGCACTCACGCCTGCCACCTGAAGCACCTTGTTGGGGTCGTAGGCATTCTGATAATAATAGCCAGAATTATTGTTGACATAAGAACCGTAATTCCAAAGGCTACTATAACCACTGTTCCAGAACTGATTCGAGTAGAAGCTGGAGTTGATACCGGTCTGACGGCTATAGTCAAGGCTCACCGACAATGAGTTCGGACGTTTGCCTCCAAACCATGGGTCGAAGAACGAGATGCTGTAGCTCTGATAGTATTTCGCATTGGTCTGGGCAGATATTGAGAATGTCTGACCGTCGCCACGCGGGATAATGCCACGGTAGGATCCGGGATTGAAGAGATTCTTTATAGAGAAGTTGGAGAATGAGAGCGACACCTGTCCCGTTACGCCCGTCTGTCCCCAACCGAACGACAACTGAACCTTATCGTTTGCCTTTGACTCAAGGTCAAACACAATATCTACAGTTCCGTCCTCCTCATTAGACTCCGGATTTATACCCATAGTCTCCGGGTTGAAATGTCCGGACGCTGCTATCTCACGTGCAGAACGCATGAGGTCGGTCTTAGAGAATAGGTCACCGGGACGCACACGAAGTTCACGACGGATAACCTTCTCAAAGAGCTGGTCGTTACCATTAATCACGACGCGGTTGATTCTTGCCTGCGGACCCTCAATGACCCTCATCTGAAGCGCAATGCTGTCACCCTTCACCTGCTCCTCAATAGGAACCAACTGGAAGAAGAGATAGCCATTGTCGAGATAAAGGCTGTTGACGGCATCATCATCCTGAGTGGTACGCTTCTCAAGCAATTTCTGGTTGTAGACATCTCCTGGATATATACCAAGCACATTGCTAAGGATCTCAGTAGGATATACAGAGTTGCCAACCCAGTTTATATCGCTGATATAATATTTCTTACCCTCTTCCACGTCGATGTAGACATCGACAGTCTTGTCGTCATACTTCACGACACTGTCCTTCACGATACGTGCATCACGATAGCCAAGCTCGTTGTACTTTTCGATTATTCGCACCTTATCGTCCTTATAATCGCTGTCGACAAATTTTTTCTGCTTGAAGAGATTGAGGATGTTGCCATTCTCGTTGGTCTTCTTCATCGCTCCCTTCACCTTTCTGTCGGAAAGCACCTCGTTGCCGCCGATATATATCTTATGGACCTTGACCTTGTTGTGACGGTCGACGTTCACATCAAGATACACCTCGTTCTCCTTCGAGAGATCAGGCACCTGATGGATTGTGACATTAGCATTCTTGAAACCTTTCGCGCCATAATAATCCTTGACGATCTGAGTAGCGCGCGCCACGATATTCGGAGTGATCTGCTGTCCGGGCACCATCGACAGACGGTCGGTGATATCCTTCTTCTCACCACCTTTCACGCCATTGAAGCGCATCTCCGACATTCTGGGCTGTTGCCTGAGCGAAATGACGAGCCAGATTTTATTTCCATGTGCCTTTTCGGCAGAAATCTGCACCTTGGAATACAGACCCTGACGCCAGAGGCGTTTTGTGGCATTGGTAAGCGCACTTCCCGGCACCTCCACCTTCTCACCGACAGAGAGCCCGGAATGGGCGATGATAAGGTAGTCGTCAACATGATTTATGCCTTCCACCCTTATACCGGCAATCTCATATACTTTCGGTATAGGAGAATAGATTATGTCGGGATTATAGATTGTATCGTTCACTATCGACGGCACAGCATCCTGGGCAAAAGCCCCGGGAGCTGCCGACATAGTGGCTGCAATCAATGAAACCTTCAGCAGATTCTTCATTCTGATGATATATTATTGTTATTCTGCACTTGTTCGCTCGTCTTTCCAAACCGACGCTCTCTGCTCTGGAAATCGAGTATTGCGTCCACATATTCCTCATCCGAGAAATCAGGCCACAGCACAGGCGTGAAATACAGTTCGCTGTAAGCGATCTGCCACAGTAGATAATTCGAAATTCTCTCCTCGCCTCCGGTGCGTATCAGCAGGTCGGGGTCGGGGATTCCGGCGGTTGTCAGATTCTCCGACACCATATCCTCCGATATATCCTCCGGCGAGATTTCTCCGGCAGCCAGACGACAGGCAATCTTGCGAGCCGCCTCCGTTATCTCCCAACGTGCCGAATAGCTGAGACACATGTTTAGCTGCAGTCCGGTGCAATGCGCGGTGGCATCCCTTGCATAGAGAAGACGGTTGCGTGCGTCTTCCGGAATCCTTTCGATATCGCCAAGAAGATGAATCCGCACGTTGTTACGGAGCAATTCCGGGAGTTCCCGTTCGATTGCCCATCCTATCAGATACATCAGCGTGTCGACCTCATCTGCCGGACGGTTCCAATTCTCCGTCGAGAAGGCATAAAGGGTAAGATACTTCACTCCGAGATCTGAAGAAAGTTTGGTCACCCGGTGCACCGTCGACACGCCCTCGGCATGTCCGTCACTTCGAGCGAAACCCTGCCGCTTTGCCCATCTCCCGTTGCCATCCATAATCATAGCGACATGGACCGGCATCCGATCCGGGTCAAGCTGCGATATCTTTTTCTGAAGTTCGTCCATAATGATTCAGTCTTTATAGTTGCACACGGCGCAACGTTTGCTAAATTCATAGCTGACGGTGAACGTCAGCGTAGAATACCAGTCTGTATTTTTTATAAATGAGCTCTCTATACCCATGGGGTCATCGAGCGAGGATCCGTCCAGGCGGTCGGAAAAGGTCTTCTTCATCAAGAATTCCAACCCGAGATTCAGGCGGCGCGACGGCTTATATTTCACTCCTATACCGAATGGGAGCGTGAACGCGCCGGAAGTCTTTCCTCCCGTGCTCCACATCGTCACCCCTACGCCGGCTGTAATGTAGGGAGAGATACGCTTCAGCTGCCTGTAGCTCTCTCCCATGCCATAATTAAAGAAGTTAAATTCCGCCATCTCTCCAAATTCATAGAAATTGGTGGTGAATTTATACGTATTGCCGTCGGGGAACACATTGGTCATTTTCGACGAATCGCCGGAAAGCCCTCCGGTATAGAAATTCGTCTTCAATGCCCAACGCGGATTCACTATATATCTGAAAAGAATCTCCATATCCCACGATGGAGAGCTCCACAGGTTTGACGTGTTGGCATCTCCGAGATAACCGGTCATCCCTATGCCGCCTCCGACATCAAACCGATAATCCTCCTGTGCATCTGCCACACTGCTGAATGCGGCGGTAATTGCCGCCGTAGTCATAACCTTTATTATCAGACCTCTGCTCAATCGATTGGGATTTTCTTTGATTAGTTATATTATTCTTTTTCAGATAATGGGAGTGAAAACGAGCCGCGCAAGCACGCCTCTCCATATAGCATTGGAGAATGTGCCTCCGGGCATCTCTCCTCCGAGTATGTAGATATATGGGCAATCCCACGTTATCTCTGTGCCATCGGTGACATACGAGATCTTCATCATCTTGCCGGGATCAGGCGAGGGAGTCACGGTCCAGGCGTCGCTGAGATCGGCATCAAGCTGCGAGTCGATCACTACAGCATTCGCTTCCGATATTTTCGGGAACACGTCGGGGAGCGACATCATGCTGCTGCCCGGACGCCATGAAACGCCGTTGTCGAACGATATGTAGAGATTACGATTGTAATCACCGTTGTCGAGTATGCCGCCAAGCACCACCCAGGCATCATACGCCACCTGTTTGAATGCACTGCTGGTCTTACGATAGACCGTGTATTTAAACAATGTCGCGCCCTCAAGTCCGGGGGTAGGCTTGGAATCTATGGTGGTCCATGTTGAGCCGTCGAAGCCCCATGTGTGGGAGGAACGCACCCCTGCCGAAGTCAATCCACCGACAAACAGGGCAGTGGGAATCTCCGTCCACTTTGTCTCTATTGTGCGCAATTCCGAACGGGCATATATCGGGAAGTCCGGAGCCATCTCGGTGTCTTTGATGATCGGATTAGCCGGATAATGGCAATGCATCATCACGCCGCCTGCATCCTTCACACCCAACACGGATTCAAGATAGCTGCCTATCAATGTCACCCATCTCTCGCCGGTGGAACTCCATGCCAAGCCGTCAGCCGACTCATAAAGGAGTCCGTCTGTATCAAGCATCCAGAACGAATCTGACGTTGCGGCAAGACTCTTTATCGCCGGGGCAAAGGGAAGACTCACCTCTTTCTTATCCCATACGGATTCTGATATGGATTCGGTCGACGACCATGTGTATGTGCCGTCGCTCTCCTCTATAAGCGTGTAGACTCTATCCCCCCTCTCAACAGTCTTCTGATCAACGGGGTTGGCGATACGCGACGGAAGATTGGTCACTGCCAGTTTATCCCATATCAATGAATCGGGATTCTCCTTATGCACGTTTACTTTTATCGTGTAGGTGTAGGTGTTGGTGCCGTCGGCAGCCGTGACATTGAGCTTCACATCCCTTGTAAAGTCAATACTATCGTTGGGATTCTTCAGATAGTCGACGGTCTTCGACTCCTCCGAGCCCCCACTCATCACAATCTCTGCCTTCGACAATCCATTGGCAAACGTGATGACCGGTATGAGACGGCTTATCTTTGTCCCTTTCGGGAGAGAATCGGCATTGAATATCACTCCGCTTTCAAGATTTATAGAAAAGAATACGGAATCAAGGTTTGCCATCACTTTTGTGTCAGCCTTAAGATTGAAATTCTTCACTGCCACATTTGAAATAGTGACTGCCACCTCATCTGTAGGTGTCGTTGATTTATTACACGATGATATGCCTCCCGACAGCAGGATGGCGGCCGGAATCAGATACGATATGCGACGGGTTGTTGTCTTTTTCACTATTTTGACATTGGTTAGTTGCATGGATGATGTCAGGCGGTATACCCGCATATCTCTATTCCACGCACTTGTTACAATTTGCAAAATTAGTATTTCTTGGGGAAATATTCAGCACAAATTCGCTTCATTTTAACAAATAAGTCTTTTTTAGGGCTTTTTAACGTCTGTAAAAAGCAATAATGTTCCCTCTGCACCTCTCAGTTTTTTCCAAATGCACATCTTCCGGAAGAGCCGGGGCGCGCAATCCTTCGCCTAAAACCACAGGAGAGGTCTCCACTCTCACCTCATCGTAAAGCCCTTCGCGGATAAATGAATTGAGAAGTTTCGCCCCACCCTCCACCATAAGGGAAGTCACCCCCTCCTTACGCAAGTCTTCCACGAGACGGCGGCAATCCACTTCTCCGGAGCAGTCAACCACTCTCGGATTCCTACCACCCCAATAGCGCACGTCAAGACGCGGATTGTCGATGCGGCGCGTATTCGCACCCACCATGATAGCCTCAACGTTCGCACGTTCCCTATGCATCCATACCGACGACAACGGCGACGACAGCCTTACCGGCACCGGTCGCCCCTCCTCGTCTACACCCGCCATGCGTCTGTCGGCACTCTCAGCCCATTTGAGCTGTATCCACGGTCTGCCGGAAGTGTGCGCCGTCATGAAACGCTTGTTCAGCGCGATGCACTCATCCTTCAGCACATCCTCATCCACCCTTATGCCAGCCTCACGCATCATCCTCACGCCGCGTCCTGCCACGAGCGGATTCGGGTCGGGAGCACCGACAACCACGTGCGGTATGCCGGTATCGATAATCAGTTTCGCACACGGCGGCGTCTTGCCGTAGTGCGAACATGGTTCAAGCGTGACGTAGATTGTAGCTTCGGAGAGCAATTCACGATCCTCCGGCAGCACGGAGGCTATCGCGTTGACCTCTGCATGAGGACCGCCATACGTGCGATGAAAACCCTCCCCTATTATCCTGCCATTAGCGACCACCACCGCGCCCACCATCGGATTAGGCGCGACGCGTCCCTCTCCGCCTCGGGCAAGTTGCAATGCCCTGCGCATATATTTCTCCTCTATCATAACAGTATATCGGCTTTATTTGGAAAGAGACGCGCACCCCTTGACGGAGCCGCGTCTCTTATCAATTGTCAATTATCAATTATCAATTATTTAGCAAACCCACGCAGACGAAGGAGTGCACCGGCATCCGGCTCATGTCCGCGGAATCGTTTGAACAGAACCATAGCATCTTCCGTATCGCCGCTCTCAAGGATGTTTTTCTTGAAGGAATCTGCTGTCTTCTTGTCGAAAATACCTTTCTGCTCAAACAACTCCCATGCATCAGCCTCAAGCACCTGGCTCCAAAGATACGTATAATAACCCGATGCATAGCCATCGTCTCCGAATATATGCTTGAAATATGGAGAACGGTAGCGGTATGTGATCTCCTCCGGCATACCGATTTTCTCTGTCACTTTTGCCTCAAACGACGGCACGTCTATACCGTTTCCGTCTGTCTGACCCCATTCAAGGTCAAGAAGAGCCGCGCCTGCAAGCTCTGTGGTCACGAAGCCCTGATTGAACTTGGATGATTTCTGAAGTTTCTCTACGAGATCATCGGGAATCACCTCGCCTGTCTTGTAATGACGGGCATACACCTTAAGCACTTCGGGGTCAAAAGCCCAGTGCTCGTTGATCTGAGAGCAAAGCTCCACGAAGTCGCGATCTACGCTTGTGCCGGAGATTGAACGGTAAGGTGCGCGGGTGAGCATTCCCTGCAGGGCGTGTCCGAACTCATGGAAAGTAGTCTCCACCTCATCTATTGTGAGAAGAGCCGGAGTGTCGCCGACCGGGCGGGTGAAATTACCGACATTATAGACTATCGGACGACGCTGTTCGCCATTCTCATAAAGTCCGGCATTCTGCAATTCCTCCATCCATGCGCCCTGACGTTTTGTTGCACGTGGGAAATAGTCTGTCATGAAGACTGAAATATGTTCGCCGGTCTTGGCGTCAACCACCTCATACACCTTCACCTCATCCATATATTTCGGGGCATCCGGCATCTCAACCATCTTTATACCGTAAAGTTTCTCAGCGCAATAGAACAGACCCTTCAGCACGTTCTCAAGTGAGAAATAAGGTCTGACATCCGATTCCTCCAGATTGTATTTCTGCTTCTTCACCTTTCCGGCATAATAATAATAATCCCAGGGTGCAATCTTGAAGCCACCCTTCTCAGCATCGACCACAGCCTGCATGTCGGCAACCTCTTCATGGCTTCTCTGTACAGCCGGTTCAAACACCTGCATCAACAGATTCGTGGCAGCCTCGGGAGTCTTTGCCATCACGCGAGAAGTCATCATCTGCGCAAAGTTGTCAAAGCCCATGATTTTAGCCTTCTCCGCACGCAGTTTCACGATTTTCTCTATCACCGGGAAATTATTGTATTCCCCGTATGACGCAAGGTTCGTATAGCCCTTATAGATAGCCTCACGCAAACCACGGTTCTCGGCATTCTGCAACACAGGCAGACGGCTCGGAGCATGGAGGGTGAAGACCCAAAGACCATCAAGACCACGCTTTGATGCCTCATCGGCAGCCTGCGCTACAGATGATTCCGGCAGACCGGCAAGATCCGCCTTGTCATATACCGTCACGAAGAATGAGTTGGTGGCATTCAGAAGATTCTTATTATACTGGATGAAGAGCTTCGACAATTCATCATTCACCTTTATCAGCTGAGCCTTCTTTTCAGCAGGGAGAGCCGCACCCTGTTCCTGAAACTTCTTGTAGTATTTCTCCACGACCCGCTTCTGCACAGGAGTCAGTTTCTGCTTGTCGCGGTTGTCATACACATATTTTATCTTCTCAAACAACTGTTCGTCAAGATTCAGCTCGTTGGATGCCTCATTGAGCAAAGGTATAGCCTCCTCTGCCATTGTGGCAAACTCATCAGTTGAAAGCGCGTTGTCATAATGATAGAACACTCTTGTCACCCTGTCGAGAATCGGCGACAGATTCTCCAACGGGAGAATAGTGTTGTCAAAATCGGGCACAGCACGATTCATTGTTATCGCGGAGATATTCTCCTTCTGCTCCGCTATACCCGCCTTTATCGCAGGTATGAAATCGGATATACTGATATTCTCAAAAGGGGGAATACCATATTTATTGGTATATTCCGTCAGGAATGGATTTTGTGAATCAGCCATCACTGTTTGGGTTAGTGGCATGCCCAGAAGAAGGGCGGCTGCCGTTGACAATAAGATTTTTTTCATTCTGAAAAAGTATTAGACTATTATTTTGTGAAGGCGAACTCGCCTACCAATGGATAATGATCAGATGTATTTATTTTCCCTACCTTCAGGCTCAATGCCTCCAGATTCCCTCTATAGAGCATCTGGTCGATATGGAAATAGAAGGCATGGAGATTATACGTGAACGTCGGTCCGAAATTCGTCTCGGCATACGCATCCCGCATATCCTCACCCTTTATTATATTGTATGCCCACGATGCCGGCACGTCATTGAAGTCTCCGCATATAATCAAGGGCGCGTTAGGACGTATGCTGTCGATGGCAGCCCGGAGATCGCGTGCATTTTCCGCACGCCGACGGAATGCGTTTCTCAACTTCGACAATATTGTGCCCTTAAGCTCCTTTACACTTGACTTGGCACCGTTGACCGATTTCATCTCCTTCACTACTTGACGTTCCTCTTCCGAAAGGTCGTAGGAATAGAGATGCACCATGCCGACGTTCAATATCTTCCCATTCGGGAAATTGACCTTGAAGAAGTCAAATCTGTGATGACCGCCGTCGTTTACAAGCGACAATCCCGAGCGGTCGACCGGATACTTCGACAATATCTTAATATCCGTAGACGACAATCCTGCACGGAACGGATATTTCCGGATAAGGCTGTCGATCAAGGCAGGACTCGCCTTCTTCAACTCTGCAGGACTGAAATTATTCATCTCTGCCAGACATATAACATCAGCTCCGGAATTGACCATATATTCCACCGCCCTGTTGGTCGGTGCATCCGGTTTCCTGACATCATCCGTGTGGAGCACATTCCAGGAAATGATCTTGAAGGTCTGCTCACCGGGAGATGCCGTCTTGGAGAATTTGAAGGGCACGGCTACCGACATCGGGGCGGCACATGCCAGAAGAGTGAGCACTCCAAGCAGAGAGAAAAACAATCGGTGCATCAGTATCCATGCCAATGACAACAATGCGGTAAGTATCACGAAATAAGGGAATCCAAGGCACAGCACCGCCGGAATCGTGAGATACTCCGGATTGCATTTACCGCCGTATGCGGAGATAAGCGTCAGAATAAACACTACTATCGAAATAATCCTCAGCGCCATGCGCAACAGAGGATTTACAAGTGGAATTGTAAACATTCTCGATTTAAGTTATTTATGAAATTATTTTGTATCTGTTTTTATCTATCACTTCTCAATTTTCCGCGACAGGGCATTCAGTTCACGCCGCTCAACGTCGGTGAGTGAGGCATAGCCGGAAAGACGTATCTTGTCAAGAAGCTCGTCAAGACGCGACATGTCGGATAACCTCCCCCCCGCAGCCCTTGCCACTGCATTGCCGTCGCGCCTGACATTCTTCCGCCTTGGCATTGATATGGGCTCACGGCTACTGACATCACGCATCTTATCTGCGAACCTCTTTACCGGATCATATCCGGCGTTGATTGCCAACGTGAAAAGCACGCCAAAAAGCACACCGCCTACGTGAGCCGCCTGCCCTCCGGCATTACCTCCACCCACTCCGGCAAAGGTCAAGACAATACATCCAAGCGCAACCCATTTCAATTTCACCTCACCAATCAGAAACAGATATAGTCTCAGATCGGGAGTGCGAATCGCAGAGGCTGCAATCACAGCCAAGACCGATGCGGATGCCCCGCATAGATATGATCCGGAATCAGACATACCTGTCACAAGCGCATGAACAGCCACGTACAGCACAGCTCCGGCAAATCCACCTCCGGCATATATCCATGTCAGATGACGGTCGGATAATGACGTCATAAGGATACGTCCGAACCAGAAAAGCCATAGCATGTTGAATAGGAGATGGAGGAATCCGTAGTGTGTCACCATATACGTGGCAGCTGTCCAGAAATGGCGCAATGCCACCGGAGCAGACGACGACACACAGAGCCACTGCATAGTGAAATTACCTGGATATCCGGCATAGTTGCCGATGATGACTATCATCCACACTACAAGGAATATGCCACAGTTTGCCAATAGAAGCCATGCCAATGCACGCGAGCCACACGCCTCTCTGAATTTGTCAATAAAAGCCGCCACCTCTCAATATGCCTTTCTTTTTCCAATACAACAATATAACCAGTCCGAACAGCATTCCGCCGAGATGAGCGAAATGTGCTATCATATCGCTGGCTCCTACTCCAAGGAAAAATTCTATCACTCCATACCCTATGACCATATATTTAGCCTTTATCGGCACCGGAATAAAGAAGAGATACAACGGCATGTCGGGGAAAACGAAAGCGAATCCAAGCAACAGACCGAACACCGCACCGGATGCACCGATTGTCACCATGTGGTTCTTCATCTGCGCCACTGCCGACAAGAATTGAGGATCCCCTTTTGCCAACGCATTGTCAACGACTGCTTTCATGTGGTCGTATGTAAGTCCGTTGAGCGGCGCGATACCACTTATATATTCGTGCTCCCAGGTAAAGGTCCACACCACCTCCTGCACTATAGCCGCACCAATGCCGCATACAAGGTAGAACACAATAAACCGTCGTGCGCCCCATACTCTCTCAAGCGTGGATCCAAACATCCAGAGAGTGAACATATTGAAAAGCACGTGCGCCACCCCTTGCGGCGAATGCAAGAACATGTAGGTCAACACCTGAATGGGGTTGAAATCAGACGCCGATACAAAATGAAGTCCAAGCACGCGAATCATGGTGTCCGAAAATCGTGGGAACAATGCTTCCGCAAGCCAGACTATAAGATTGATTATTATAAGGTTTTTAGTCACCGGCGGTATCGACGCCAGAAAACCTCCTCTATTACTACCAAACATGACGCAAATTTAACAATTTTTCGGTTGCTAACCAAACCGATGCCATCCATCCGGAAGCAATGGAAGTATTTTTTAATAATTTTCACATCAAAGCTTTCCATTTTTACAATATAATTCGTACCTTTGCTGAACTACTAACTCAGTATAACCTAACCAACTTTTCTCAAATGAAAAAATTATCCTTTGCAGCTCTATCCTTGCTTGCGCTCGCCTGCGGACGCAACACGTCTGACAGAGCCATGTCGCCGGCAATACCGGCTGACAACGACCTTGAAAAACGAGTGTCGGAAATAGTATCCAAAATGTCGCTCGACGATAAAGTGGGACAGATGTGTGAGATCAACATTGACGTCATACTCGCAGACTCACTTACCGACGGGAAAGTGACCCTCAATCCGGAAAAAGTGCAGAACGCTTTCGAGAAATATCGTGTCGGTTCCGTACTCAACACTCCTCTCGGAGAGGCTCAAGACCCTGAAATATGGTATAATATCATCAGCGGAATCCAAGACGCTTCAATGAAATATATCGGAGTGCCCGACATATATGGTGTTGACCAGAACCACGGCACCACCTATACAAAGGGGGGAACATTGTTCCCGCAGGAAATCAATATGGCTGCATCCTTCAACCGTGATCTCGTAAGAGAGGGTGCGGAGATATGCGCCTACGAATCGCGTGCATGTGCAATCCCTTGGGTATATAATCCCGTGATGGACCTCGGACGCAACCCGGTATGGAGCCGTATATGGGAAAGCTTCGGTGAAGACCCGTATATCAACGGTGCGATGGCTATCGAGATGGTGAAGGGCTATCAGGGCGATGACCCGAATCATGTCGGCTCCAAGAACGTGGCTGCCTGTCTGAAGCACTATATGGCTTACGGCAACCCCGTCACAGGAAAAGACCGCACCCCGTCATCAATCAATCCGGTAGACCTGCGTGAGAAATATTTCCATCCTTTCAAGGAGGCTATACGCGCCGGAGCACTGTCAGTCATGGTCAATTCAGGCATCAACAATGGTGTGCCGTTCCATGCAAACTATGAGATGCTTACCACTTGGCTGAAAGAAGACCTAAACTGGGACGGTATGATCGTGACCGACTGGGCAGACATTCATAATATCTGGAAACGCGACAAGGTGGCTGCCGACTATAAGGAGGCAATAATGATGGCGATCAATGCCGGAATCGACATGTCGATGACCCCATACGACATGGAGTTCTGCACATTGCTGAAGGAACTTGTCGAGGAGGGTAAGGTGTCAAAAGAACGTATTGATGACGCTGTGTCAAGAATTGTCCGCCTCAAACTGCGTCTCGGACTCTTCGAGATCCCTGCCACAAATCCGAAGGATTATCCTCTCTTCGGCAGCGAACAGCACGCTATGAAGGCTCTTGAGCTGGCTGTGCAGAGTGAGGTGCTTCTAAAGAATGAGAACAACGTTCTCCCCATTGCCAAAGGGAAACGCATCCTCGTGACCGGTCCAAACGCCAACACAATGCGTTCTCTCAACGGAGGATGGTCTTACACTTGGCAAGGCACTGACGATCCCAAGTTCCATTCACAGTATAACACCATATATGAGGCTCTTTGCAACGAATATGGCACATCAAATGTGGTGCTCGAACAGGGTATGGACTACGTGCAGGACTTCGGCAAATGGGAGGCTGAGACCAACGTGCGCATAGAGAAAGCCGTGGCGGCTGCCCGTGGTGTAGACATGATCGTTGCTTGTATCGGAGAGAACTCATATTGTGAGACTCCCGGCAATACGAATGACCTCACCCTCTCACCACGCCAGACTGCACTGGTGAAAGCTCTTGCAGCTACCGGCAAACCCATCGTGCTCGTGCTTAATGAGGGACGTCCGCGCATCATCCGTGAGATCGAGCCCCTCGCAAGTGCAGTTGTAGACGTGCTGCTCCCCGGGAATTATGGTGGTGACGCTCTCGCCCTGCTCCTTTCCGGCAAACGCAACTTCAGTGCAAAACTGCCCTACACATATCCGAAATGGATCAACGCTCTCGCCACATACGACCACAAACCTTGTGAGACTGTCGAAACAATGTCGGGCGCATACAACTATAATGCTGACATCGACGTGCAGTGGCCTTTCGGATACGGCATGAGCTACACCACCTTCAAATATTCCGACATAACCATCGACAAGACAGATTTCTCTGCCGACGACATCCTGACTATCGGAATCACTGTAACCAACAGCGGCAACGTTGACGGTATGGAACCGGTTATCCTTTACAGCTCTGACCTCGTAGCATCGATCACTCCCGACGTGCTCCGCGTGAGAGGGTTCGACAAACTCGACCTAAAGGCTGGCGAAAGTAAGAAACTCGATTTCCAGATTCCGGCATCCGACCTTGCATTCGTGAATTACGACGGCAAATGGACAATCGAGAAGGGTGAGTTCCAGTTCACAATCGGAAGCGAGAAAATTAAAGCCAACTGCACCGAGACCAAAGTGTGGTCAAAGCCCAACATCTGATAAAATCATCCGGAAATAACTGAGGATATTGATATGATAATTTGCGTGCGGTATCATCCATACCGCACGCTTTTTCATTCCATTCCCCCCTTTTTTTACGATTACTTAACATTTTCTCTATTTTCGTAATACTTTTACACCTTTCTATTGTTCTATATTATAAACTATAGAAATGAAGTTTAATCAACTTCATTTGCATAAATTTATTTTATATTCATAAAAAACATATTGAAATCATGACAAAAGGAGATCTCATCAATGAAATCGCTGCAAAAGCGGATATGAACAAAGTGGCTGCAAAAGCGGCTCTTGATGCTTGTCTTGAATCTATCGCACAGGCTCTCGCCAATGACGATAAGGTGCAGCTCATCGGCTTCGGCACATTCTCAGTGGTGGAAAAACCGGAACGCACCGGTATCAATCCCAAGACTAAGGAGAAAATCACGATTGCAGCACGCAAGACCGTTAAATTCAAACCTGCTGACGGGCTCGGCAAGTAACATTCTCATCTAAAGCGACACACGAAGCATCAATCTTTGTGACTCATAAAGTAAGAGAGCGTTTCCACTATTTGTGAAAGCGCTCTTTTTTTGCTAATTTTGCAACGTGGTAGGAGCAATGCAGCCATTTTATCACAATCTGCACACTCCCCCTTGTCAATTAATCATAACATTCTCACAGACAACAACGACAATGACAGTAGAATCAATAATCTCTGGTGCTGTTGCAAAAGCGATCTCCAGCCTTTACGGAGTTTCAATTGATCCGGCATCCATCGTGCCACAGGCTACAAGAAAGGAATTTGAAGGCAATCTCACCATCGTGGTGTTCCCATATCTGAAGGCATCCCACAAGTCGCCCGAAGCCACTGCCACAGAAATCGGCGAATGGCTCGTGACCAATGAGCCGGCAGTGGAGAAATTCAATGTGGTGAAAGGATTCCTCAACATATCAATCAACCCGGCATTCTGGCTCGGTATCCTCCACGATATTGCAGCAGATTCCAACTTCGGCATAAAGAAAGCTGATGAAAATTCCGACCTCGTAATGGTGGAATACTCATCCCCCAACACCAACAAACCTCTTCACCTCGGTCACGTAAGGAATAATCTTCTCGGATATTCCCTTTCTTGCATACTTGAGGCTAACGGTCACAAAGTGGTGAAGACCAACATCGTCAACGACCGAGGCATACACATCTGCAAGTCGATGCTCGCATGGAAGAAATGGGGAAATGGTGCCACTCCTGAATCAGCCGGGAAGAAGGGCGACCACCTTATCGGCGATTTCTACGTGGAATTCGACAAGCATTTCAAGGCGGAAGTGAAGGAACTTATGGATAACGGACGCACCAAGGAGGAGGCAGAAGCTGAATCCCCCCTCATGCTGGAGGCCCGCGAGATGCTTCGCAAATGGGAAGCCGGCGACGAGGAGGTGCGCTCTCTCTGGAAGACTATGAATGAATGGGTATATGAAGGATTTGATGAGACCTACCGTCGTCTTGGTGTAAACTTCGACAAGATATATTATGAAAGCGACACCTATCTTGAAGGTAAGGATCTCGTGCTCGGAGGTATTGAGAAAGGGATAATGTATCGCAAGGAGGATGGTTCAGTATGGGCCGACCTCACAGGCGACGGTCTTGACCATAAGCTTCTGCTTCGTGCTGACGGCACATCCGTCTACATGACCCAGGATATCGGCACCGCGAAACTGCGCTATCAGGATTTCCCCATCGACAAGATGATATACGTGGTGGGCAACGAGCAGAACTATCATTTCCAGGTGCTGTCGCTCCTACTTGACAAGCTCGGTTTCAAATGGGGCAAGGATCTCACCCATTTCTCCTACGGTATGGTTGAGCTTCCTGAAGGTAAGATGAAATCTCGCGAAGGCACTGTGGTGGATGCCGACGACCTCATACAGCAGATGGTGGATTCCGCACGTGAGACCTCTGCCGACCGCTTTGCCGATATGCCGGAGGAAGAGGCTGCCGAAGTGGCACGTATGGTTGGACTCGGTGCGCTGAAATATTTCCTTCTTAAAGTAGACCCCAAGAAGAATATGCTCTTCAATCCGAAGGAATCAATCGATTTCAACGGCAACACGGGTCCGTTCCTTCAGTACACCTACGCACGCATCCAGTCAGTGATACGTCGCGCCGGAGGCATCGACATGTCAGCCACACCGCAGACCACTCCCAACGAGAAGGAATCCACATTGATTCAGAAAGTGGCAGACTTCCCATCGGTAGTGAAGGAGGCTGGCAGGACCTACTCCCCCGCCCTTATCGCCAATTATTGCTATGATCTTGCTAAGGAGTACAACCAGTTCTATCACGACTACTCCATCCTCAAGGAGGAAGATGAGGCAAAACGCACGTTCCGTCTCCTGCTGTCAGCTGTCGTGGCCCGCACACTGAAGTCCGGAGTATCACTTCTCGGCATGGAAATGCCTGAAAGAATGTGATTCACATAAAAAAATCGTTCGTGGCAAATAAACTTGGCATATAATTTGTTGTCTTATTATACAGACGACAGATTTATGTTATCTCCGGATATTCCGGATCATTTCCACAACAATTAAACAAAAGTAAAACTAATTCAATCAATATGGATTACAGGAATCAAAACATGACGCCTCCACCCTACTATGGGTCAGGCGCAATCGTGAATCAGGTGAACTCCGTGATGAAACGCGTCTACGTGCGCATGTTCATCGGTCTTCTGATCTCGGCATTCTGTGCGCTCGGTGTAGCATCAAGCGCAGCTGCCATGCAGTTCATCTTCGGCAACCAGCTTGTATTCTGGGGCATGTTCATCGTAATGCTTGCAATGGCATGGATACTACCCACACGTATGGCGAAGATGTCTACCTCAACCTGCCTTCTGCTCTTCTGCGTATTCTCCGCAATAATGGGCGTATGGCTCGCTCCGATATTCATAGCCTACCGCATAGGCACTATCGTATACACATTCTTCATCACTGCCGGTACGTTTGGCGCAATGTCGGTTTACGGATATTTCACCAAGTCTGATCTCTCAAAGATGGGCACCTACCTTATGATGGCTCTATTCGGACTCATCATTGCATCCGTAGTCAACATCTTTTGGGCCAACAGCACAATGGAATGGATTATCTCAATCGTAGGTGTCCTGATATTCACAGGTCTCACCGCATGGGATACCCAGCAAGTGAAACGTCTCGCAGCCGCTAATCTTGATCCGCAGCTTGCCGACAAACTCGCCACTATGGGTGCGCTCAATCTCTACCTCGATTTCATCAACCTCTTCCTCTTCCTTCTCCGCATCTTCGGCGGTGGCTCACGCGACTGAGACAATTCTCAGATTCTAACTAAAAAAGGAATTTCCGGAAATCCGGAGATTCCTTTTTTTATGCACATTAGCAATCCCACAACAACTATTAATACATATTAACATTTAACTGCCCAATAATGGCAGTTAAAGAATCTAACTTTGCAACATCAAAAGTAAGGCGGTCAACTTTTGATTCCATTACAGCGACCGACCGCCGACGCCAAACAGATTTATAAACATTCAACACAAAACAATCATGAAGACTACATCTCAACGCAAGACATCTGCCAACTTGTCACAATTAGGGTTCGCCACTCTATGCGCATTAGGACTTGCCCTCATGTGTCTCCAGATCAGGAGCATCTTCGGCTGACCACAACGTCAGCAGGCAGACATATCTGCCGACATTCCTTATTCACGACGAAAGCCATCCCGAAAGATGGCTTTCATTGTGTATAATACCCCCATAAATAATCCTTCAAAAACAGGACCCTATCTAACTTCAATAAATCGCTTCCGTAATCCAACTGTCAATTGAGCGAGTCTCCGTAGAGAAATTGGCTCCAACCTTTACCAAGGTCCTGCCATCAGACTTAAACGGCAATAAGTAATCCTTACTGTCTATCTGTGCCATTGCCTCCTGTGCAGACCTGTCAATCTTAAATTCGAACACATAGATATACGCTGATGTCTTGACAACCATATCTATCCTGCCGGAAGCCGTCTTATATTCTATGTCTGTATAGAAGCCCATCAACTTCATCAGTATGTAGATTACGTCTTGATAATGACGTTCAAGATTCTGAAGATCAAATGAATCATATTTAAAATCAGAGAAGAAACTCTGAAGACGCTGCATAAAATCCTCTGTCCTACCGTTCCTTATATCAAGTACAAATTTCCTTATGGCAAATGAAGTCTCCTGTTCCGGCATAGGGGTATAGATGCGGAACAGACTATCAAAGAAACCTCTTTCCACCTCCATATTCGGGAAACCTAATGTCACTGATCCAAATTCCCGGTCATACCCTTTTATCGTAAGATAGCCACTCTGATAGAGCACCGAGAGATAGTTTGACAAGTCAAACGACACGTCTGACAATGAGCGTATATCCGCATCACAATCACTTATACTGCGCAACGGTATCCTACCATCACGTATCATCCTTATCAAGAAAGACGGGGTGCCCGTCCGAAACCAATAGTCGCTGAAGCTACCCGCTGACAACGAATTGAGCAAGCTGAATGGATTATATATATCCGGACTGTTTCTCGGAGTGAAATGATAGCCGTCGTAATTTCGCCGCAACTCCTCATATATCTCCTCTACACTCATTCCCTCCCGCTCAGCGAAATTCTCCACTCCTGATTGGAAATAACGGTGAAGTTCCTCTGTCGTTACGCCGCATATCCCGGCATAACGCTCATCCATAGAGATATCCTGAAGGTTATTGAGATCACTGAAGATACTCAGATGACCGAAACGCGTGACGCCCGTAAGCATTGCAAAGCGTATATGATCATCCTGCTTCTTCAGATTGCTATAAAACGCACGAAGATCCCCACGATATATCTCTTGCAACGGTTCATTGCTAACAGTCTCCAGCAATGGCTTGTCATACTCATCTATCAGTATGACCACCTTCCTCCCCGTCTGCCGGTGAGCCTCCTCTATCACCTGTCCGAAACGCAATCCATACGCATCCTTCGCAGTAACAGCGATTCCATACCTCTTTTCCCAATGGGAAAGCATAAAATCAAGATGAATTTTCAGACTATCGGGTGAATTGAAATTCGAGCCGGTGAAATCTATCCGAAGCACAGGATACTCCCCCCAATCATGATCACTCCCTTCAATCGCAAGACCCTCAAAAAGATCCCGCCTACCCTCAAAAAAAGCCTCTATCGTAGAGAGAAGCAACGACTTTCCAAAACGTCGCGGACGACTCAGAAACACATACTGACTCATTGAAACAAGGCGCCATATATATTCAGTCTTGTCAACATACACATATCCCTCCTCCCTCAACTTAGAGAAAGACTGTATTCCTATCGGATATAATATTTCACTCATAGCCATTCCTTAATCATCTTCATAACAACACTCTCTTAAATCCCGACACAACCAGCTATCCTTCATCTATGATCGCACCTCTGCAATCCAACTATCGATGGTACGAAGTTTTGACGAAAAATTCACGCCTATCTTAATAACTTTTCTGTCACTCGCTTCCCACGAAATTGCATATCCCTTCTCATCAATCTGTCGCAATGCCTCTTCTGCACTCTTGTCAATCTTAAACTCAAAAACATATACTCTCCACGGAGTTTGAGCCACCATATCAACACGTCCAGCAGATTCCACAATCTCACACTTCGTATCAACGCCCAACATAAGGAACACAACATACATACACAAATGCATGTGTTTCTCCAATAATTTAACATCAATCTCATGATAAGGAATTGAAGCCATCAATGAGCGTAGGGTCTGCATCATGTCATCCACATCACCAGAATTAATCGCTTTGCGAAGCGTCATTGTCATATCTCCTATTGTATCAGCATCAACACCTTCAACAAATTCAGGAATAATCAGTTCCACCAATGCATTCTGCACCTCCTGATTGGGGATACCAAGACGATAGGCATTAAACCCGTCAAAATCCCGTATGGTGAGATAACCGGTCTGAAAAAAAAGCGAAAGAGGATTCTCCTTTGTATAAGTAGATCCCAATTGATTTGCCGACACCCAACGGCGTGTAAGATCTCTGAAAGTAAATTTCGACGCTTTAAGATAAGTGGCAAGCACTTTTGACGTGCCGGTAGCCACCCAATAATCCTGAAATGCCTCAAAATCCAATGCACTCAACAGACTGAACGGATTATAAACGTATTCCTCCTCAGAAGTAAAACGATAACCATCATAACGATCGCGAAGCACTTCCACAACTTTATCATAACTCCAACCATATCGCTCTGAAATATCATTCAATGCAGGTTGGAAATAAGTAAGCATTTCCTTCTCCGTAATACCCAAGAAAGATGCATATCTTCTATCAAGACTAATATCCGACAAGTTGTTGGCTCCGGAGAAAATAGTAGTATTCCGAAAACGTGATACCCCCGTGATGAACGCAAATTTTATATATCTATCTGCCGATTTCAGCACACTGAAAAAAGGACGCAAGAGGTCAGTGGCATTCATACGCAACTGCTCATCATGAAGCACCTCTATGATACCTTTGTCATATTCATCAATAAGCACCACCACATTTCTCTTATATTGCTCACTCATCAGACGAATAAGATCAAAAAATAGGCGTCCTATCGGATAACGTTCTCGCGTCCAATAGGATTCAAACGGAAGTGACACCTCGTAATTTCCGGCAATCTCAAAAAGCATCTGACGAAGTTCCTCAACTATCTCATCCGGTTCCACCCCTTTCATTGAGTTAAAATCAATATGTATCACCGGATATTCAATCCAATCCCTTTCCCAATCATACACGGAAAGTCCTTCAAACAAATCCTTTCTTCCACAAAAATAAGCCTCCAGCATCGACAGAGTAAGACTTTTCCCGAATCGTCTCGGACGACTCAGAAAATAATACTTCTTATCCAGCAACGACGGGATAAAACCGGTCTTATCGACATACACATACCCTCCTCGCCGCAATTCCTCAAAAGACTGCAATCCAATCGGATATTTGATTCTATTCTCCTTCATAACATTCCGCATCTCCCTAAAAAGATTCAGTCACAAAGATAATACAAATATTCCGATTCCACCCCCATCCCTTCAAATAAATCAGGGCTATCGTATGAAATTTATAAAATCAAAATTCATGCTGTTGCCCTGATTGCAAACAAAATAATTTGCCAATCCATCTTTTTTTTGTAATTTTGAGACATCACACTATTCATTCGCTTGTTATTATTCTAAACAGTATGAATTATGACAGAATATCACAAACAGACCATCATAAAACAGAAAGCATCAGTAACTTATTGGAATCAGCATCCGCTGAAGCCGGAAGAATACTTCGCTCAATTCAAGCTCTTGCGGGAACAACGACTTGCAAGGGAGTCCAAATCATAACATTATAAAAGAAGGCTCTTCCGCACTCTTAGGAGTGGCGGAAGAGGAGCTCTTTCTCTATGTCGGTGAGGTCGCAACCCATTTGTTCGAGGAGCACGAGGTAGTGGTAGAGGAGATCGGCGGCCTCGTAGATGAAGCGCGGACGGTTGCCGTCTACTGCCTCTATGGCTGATTCCACTGCCTCTTCCCCTACTTTCTGTGCTATCTTCTTGACGCCTTTTATGAATAGGCGCGTAGTGTAGGAGTTTTCCGGCATCTCCTTATGACGTTGCTGTATCAGGGCTGAGAGTTTACGTATGAAACCCTCTTCGGAGGGTGTGTCGAAGCATGATTCGGTGCCACGATGACAGGTGGGACCCACCGGATGTGCCTTCACAAGAAGTGTATCACCGTCACAGTCAAGATACACCTCCTCCACGTTCAGAAAATTTCCCGACGTCTCACCCTTCGTCCACAACTGATTACGTGTACGGCTGAAGAACGTCACCTTCCCCGTAGCCATTGTCTTCTCAAAAGCCTCCCGGTTCATGTAACCGAGCATCAGCACCTTCATCGAAACGGCATCCTGCACTATCACCGGCAACAACCCATCGGCACATTTCGACAGATTCAAATCCTCAAACTTTATATCATTCATCTTTTCTTCCGGATTTTATGATTTATTCTCTTTTCTGACAGTAATGTCAGTATTGTCATTAATGACGATATTGACAGTATTGTCTTTTCTGACGGTATTGACAATATTGTCATTACTGACATTAAGGACCCTAAGGACCTTAAGGACCTTAAGGACCTTATACTTATCTCCTGACTTCGATCCCTTTCTCTGTCAGCTGCTGCTTAAGCGCATCGATCGTTATCTCGCCATAATGGAAGATACTTGCCGCCAACGCCGCGTCAGCATGTCCGGCATCGAGCACCTCCGCAATATCAGCTACGCTCCCTGCCCCTCCGGATGCTATCACCGGAATTGACAATGAGTCGCAGAGCCGCGCAAACGTATCGCACGGATAACCGCTACGCGTGCCGTCATGATCCATAGAGGTGAACATTATCTCCCCCGCACCTCTCTCCTCCACCTCTTTCGCCCATGAGAAAAGCTCACGGTCGGTAAGACGGGAACCACCATGAGTTGTGACTCTCCACTCCCCGTCTATCTGACGGGCATCTATCGCCACCACCACGAACTGCCGTCCGTAACGTGCAGCAATATCGGTGATGAGTTGCGGATTAGCCACCGCCGCACTGTTGACCGTAATCTTGTCGGCTCCGGCATCAAGCAACCTCGCGGCATCCTCCACCGAGGATATACCGCCACCCACCGTGAACGGGATGTTGATACGCTGTGCTATACGTCTGACAAGATCCGTAAATGTGGCGCGCTCCTCTTTCGATGCGCTTATGTCAAGATACACTAATTCATCGGCACCCTCCTTCGCATAGCGGGCACCTAATTCTACCGGATCACCTACATCGGCAAGTCCTTCGAAATTTATTCCTTTCACTGTCCTGCCGTTCTTGACGTCAAGACATGGTATAATTCTTTTTGCTGGCATACTTTTTTAGGTAAGAGTTTAGAGGGAAGAGAAATCAGGAATTGAACTCCTTCAATTGGTCGAGCGAGATACGGTTCTCATAGATAGCTTTTCCTACAATCACGCGCTGAAGCCCACGACGATCAAGTTCCCTGATATCATCCATTGAGGATATGCCCCCCGAAACAGTAAAAATCACATCGGGATAACGTCTGCTCAACTCCACATATAGCTCGGTTGAAGGACCCTGAAGCATCCCGTCTTTCGATATATCCGTGACAATCACCTCCTTCAGACCGTGGGGAAGGAAACGTTCCATAAGGTCATGAATCGACAATGATGAATCCTCAAGCCAACCGCTGACCGACACTTTCCCGTCGCGCAAGTCTGCACCCAATATGATCTTGTCGCCGCCGAACTCCTCAAGCCACGCCTCAAACAATTCCGGATTCTTTACGGCAAGACTCCCGATGATGGCGTGTCCGGCACCGGCGGCAAACACCTCTTCCAGATGCTCCCGGCTCTTTATGCCTCCACCCCATTCCACATCCGGTAATCCCAACGATGCGATCTCCCGAAGGCTCGCAAGATTGCACGGATGCGATGCTTTCGCCCCGTCAAGATCCACAAGATGAAGACGCTTCACTCCGGCTTCCGCATATCGGCGTGCCATATCCACCGGCGACACATCATACACTCTCTGCTTCCCATAATCCCCCTGCGACAGACGCACACATCTGCCGTCGATAAGGTCTATTGCGGGTATTATCTCTATCATGATTCAAATATCAGCCGATTATATTTCCAGAAAATTCCTTATTATCCTCTCGCCCACATCCCCGCTCTTCTCGGGATGAAACTGCGTGCCATAGAAATTCTCATATTTCAAGGCAGCGGAATACATCTCCGGATGGCGCGACGTGGCAATCGTGTCAGGACATAGCGGAGCATAATAGCTATGCACGAAATAGACGTAGCTACCCTTCTCAATCCCCTTGAAGAGTTTGCTTTCAAGGTTTGAGATACGGCTCCAACCCATGTGGGGCACCTTTATACCCGGCACAGCCGGAAATCTCTTCACCTTAGCATCGAAGATACCCATGCACTCCGCGTCACCCTCTTCCGAATGGCGGCACATCACCTGCATACCCACGCATATCCCAAGCACGGGACGGCGCAGCTTCCATATCAGCTCCGGGAGTTGAAGACGTTGCAGGTTAGCCATAGCCTCGGCGGCATTCCCCACACCGGGGAGTATCACGCGGTCGGCATTCCTTATCACATCATGGTCGGCGGTCAGCACCCACTCCGCTCCGAGTCTGCCGAGTGCATTCCCAAGCGAACAGATGTTGCCCATATTATAATCAATGACTGCTATCATAATATTCCTTTGCTTGACGGTAGTTCATAACTGAAGGGGTTGCGGCTGACAGCCATACGCAATGCACGCGCGAACGCCTTAAACACTCCCTCTATAAGATGATGATTGTTCTCCCCCTTTGCGGAGATATGCAAGTTGCACCTCATGGCGCAACAGAGCGACTGGAAGAAATGCTTAAACATTTCGGTAGGCGTGTCGCCCACGTACTCACGCGTAAACTCCACGTTCCATTGAAAATCTATCCTTCCACCCAAATCCATCAGCACCATCGCCCGGCTCTCATCCATCGGGAGCACAAAGCCATACCGTCCGATTCCTCGCTTGTCGCCGAGAGCCTCACGGAGCGCATCACCGAGAGCAATCGCCACATCCTCCATCGTGTGGTGCTCATCCACCTCCAGATCCCCACGACATTCCACAGTCATAGATATGCCGGAATGATGCGGAATCTGCCAAAGCATGTGGTCGAAGAATTTCAGACCTGTATCGATTGCCGACTTACCATATCCGTCAAGATCCACTTCTACGGATATCGATGTCTCCGACGTAGCCCTCTCTATCCTGACGCTCCGTCCGTGAGAAAGGATGAAACGCGCTATCTCATGCCAGTCGTCAGTGGCAAGTACCGCGCCGTCGGGCATATCGCCGTCTGCCTTTCCAAGCAGAATACCCTGCGCACCGAGATTGACGGCAAGCTGCATGTCTGTCAGGCGGTCGCCTATGACAAAACTGTTGGCAAGGTCATAATCCCCGGTCATGTACCCCTTCAACATACCCACACCCGGCTTGCGCGTAGGCAGATTATCCTCCGGGAAACTGCAATCTATCAGCTGCTCGTCAAATTCCACCCCCTCGCCGGCAAGAGTGGTAAGCATCTTGTCATGAGCGGGATGAAACGTCTCCTCAGGGAATGATTCCGTGCCGAGACCATCCTGATTCGACACCATCACAAGATCATACCCCTTCCCCACAAGGGAACGCAGGGCGGAGATCACACCCGGCACAAACTCCAGTTTCTCCAATGAATCTATCTGTTCATCGGCAGGCTCCTTTATTATGGTGCCGTCGCGATCTATGAATATAGCCTTTCTAATATCCTTCATTTCCTGTTGTCATTTATGAGAGGGTTCATTTCCCATACCCCTTTATAAGTTGAAGCGTGCGGCGATTCTCCTCCGGAGTGCCCACCGTAATACGCAACGCGCCGGCACATCCCGGCATCCGTGAACGGTTTCTCACTATCACCCCATTCTTTATAAGATAGTCGTAGACAGCATCCGCATCCGTCACCTTTGCCAAGATGAAATTGGCATCCGTAGGATACACCTTCACCACACATTCCGCCTCCGGCAATGATTCATACATGATACGCGCCCATCTCTTTATCTCATCGATATGGTCGGATGTGCCCCCATCTATGCGGCGAAGAAGCTCATCCTGCACGAGCTGGCTCATGTTATAGGGATACTTAACGCGTCCGAAATATTCTATCACCTCAGGCACCGCAAACGCCATGCCTGACCTCATGCCCGCCATTCCCCAAGCCTTGGAGAACGTGCGAAGCACTATTATGTTGGGAAGACTCTCTATGTCATGAAGCAACGAACCCTTCTCCGAGAAATCGACGTAAGCCTCATCCACCACCACCATGCCGTGAAATCTCTCCGCCAACGCAATTATCTCCTCCTTAGGGAATGCATTGCCCGTAGGATTATTGGGACTGCATATCCATATCAATTTGGTATGCTCATCAGTAGCGGTAAGTATGCGTTCCACCGGGAGAGAGAAATCCTCATTCAGCTGCACCTCGCGCAACCCGACATCGTTTATGGCAGCCGACACCTTATACACCCCGTAGCTCGGAGTGATAGCCACTGCATTATCCACTCCCGGCTCACAAAACACCCGGAAGATTAAATCTATTGCCTCGTCGCTACCTGCCCCACCTAAAAATATCGACTCCGGCTTAACGTCCAGCAGTGCGGAAATCCTCTCCTTCAGACGACGCTGATGAGGGTCGGGATAACGGTTCACACCATTCTGATAGGGCGATTCATTGGCATCGAGCCACACGGATATATCCCCGCCCTGAAACTCATCGCGGGCTGTGGAATATGGTTCGAGACGAAGAATATTCTTCCTTATAAGAGCAACTGGATTCATCTTAACTAATTCTCATTTTTCAATTCCCAATTCCCAACTCTCACTTCCACCGCCAAGGCATGGGCATCAAGACCCTCGGCACGTGCCATCGTGGTGATGACATCGGCAAGACCATCCAAGCCCTCCCGTTTAAGCTCCTGATACGTGATCTTGTGCATGAAGCTATCGATATTCACTCCGCTGAACGAACGCGCCCATCCAGACGTGGGAAGCGTGTGGTTTGTGCCCGACGCATAATCCCCGGCACTCTCCGGCGAATAATTACCGATAAAGACGCTACCCGCAGCAGTGATGCGTTCAGCCACATTCCACGGATCCCTCATCGAGATTATAAGATGCTCGGAAGCGTAGGTATTGGCAAAATCAATCATACTCTCACGGTCGGCAAACGTGATTATACGGCTATGCGAAAGCGAACCCTCTATAGAATCGCGACGCGGAAGCCGTGAGGCAAGACGCTCCACCTCAGCCCTTACACTCTCCGCAATACTCTCCGAAGAGCACACTGCTATAGCCTGACTGTCGGGACCATGTTCCGCCTGCGAAAGCATATCGGCGGCAACGTATGTCGGAGAAGCCGTATCATCGGCAAGCACCATCACCTCACTCGGTCCGGCAGGCATGTCAATGGCAGTGAAACGGCTGACCATCTGTTTTGCCTTCGTCACAAACCTATTGCCGGGTCCGAAAATCTTATCAACCTTCGGGATACTCTCCGTGCCGAACGCCATAGCAGCAATCGCCTGTGCACCACCGACACGGAAAATCTTATCGACCCCACACAAATAGGCTGCAAACAATATCTCCGGAGATATACCATGCTCACCGTTCTCCGGAGTGCACAACACAATCTCATTACATCCGGCAATCCTTGCCGGCAGCGCAAGCATCAGCACTGTGGAGAACAACGGTGCCCTACCTCCGGGGATATACAATCCCACACGGCGTATAGGCACAGCCCTCTGCATACAGGTCACACCGGGCATTGTCTCACATTCCACCGGAGCGGGGAACTGAGCCTTATGGAACGCCGTGATATTCTCGGCAGCCTTACGTATGGCTTCCGCCACATCCTCCTTCACCATCCCGATCCTTTGGGAAATCTCATCATCCGTGACCGACAATGACTCACCCTTAAAATTATCAAACTTGCGGGCATATTCAAGCAGAGCGGCATCGCCACGCTCCCTCACCGTCGAGATTATATCCTCTACGGCACGTTCGATATCCTTATCGTCCGGTATGTTGCGCTCGCACAGCGAATCCCATTCACTACGCGACGGATTAACTATCAACTCCATTATCTTATTATATTTTCAAGAGCAAGCACAAGGATATCGGCAGCCCCTATCTCTTTCAACTTCTCAATCTTCTCCCAAAGCACATCCTCATGCACCACTACGTGGAGCGACACCCAATCCTCGTCTGCCAACGGAAGCACTGTCGGGCTCTTCATACCGGGCAACAGGCGCACCGCCTCCTCCACCTTCTCCTTCGGAAGGTTCATCAGAAGATATTTCATGCCACGACTCTCCAGAATAGATTTGAAACGGAACATCAGTTTCCCGATCTCCCTCTCCTTCTCCTCATCAAGATGAGGATTGGCAATCAGTACAGCCTCCGAATTGATGACAGTCTCCTCCTCACACAGACCATTCTGTATCAGAGTGCCGCCCGACGACACTATATCGAATATGGCATCAGCCATACCCACGGCAGGAGCCACCTCTACCGATCCTGCTATCTCATGCACAAAAGCATGGATATTATTCTCATTGAAATAATTGCGAAGTATGACCGGATAAGACGTTGCCACCCGTTTCCCCTCAAACCATTTCACCCCTGGATAGTCCACCCCTTTAGGCACGGCAAGTGAGAGACGACACGCTCCGAATCCGAGTTTCATCCTGACGTCAACATCCTGTTCCTTCTCAAGCACCTCATTAAGTCCGACTATACCAATGTCTGCCACCCCCATAGCCACCGCCTGGGGAATATCATCATCGCGGAGATACAGCACATGCAAAGGGAAACCCTTGGCATCGGATATTAACTTACGATGGCTTGCCGACGCCGAGATTCCGGCATCAGCCATCAACGATACAGTGTCTTCGTTCAGACGTCCCTTGTTCTGAATGGCGATTGT
The DNA here is from genome assembly GCA_003762615.1 of Muribaculaceae bacterium Isolate-037 (Harlan). Taxonomy (GTDB): domain Bacteria; phylum Bacteroidota; class Bacteroidia; order Bacteroidales; family Muribaculaceae; genus Lepagella; species Lepagella muris. The sequence continues at coordinate 41,056 of RIAZ01000020.1, read as the reverse complement.
GAGCATAATTTCTATATTTTACCTGTAGACTTATAGCTAAGTCCTACCAATTTTTACCTTATAAGCAGGATTTATATCCCGCCCCGTTTACTTTATGACCACAAATTTACCTTATAAACTACATTAATGCAAATTATATTACTAAAATCATAAAATAATTAATATAATATCAATAAATAGTGCATAATTTGTCACAAATCACCTATCACCTGTCACCTGCCACATATCACATGTTACATATCACCTTGCGCAATGCGCACATATAGTTTGCGGTAGAAGGGATGTGCCGTCAAGGTAGTGGAATCTCCTATTATTATAAGTTTCATACGCGCACGTGTCATAGCCACATTCATCCTACGGAGATCGCGCAGAAAACCTATGTTACCCTCCTCATTGCTCCTAACCATAGATATGACAATGACGTCTCTCTCCTGACCCTGGAAGCCATCGACAGTATTCACCGTTATGCTGCTTCGGAACGGCTTGAAGAAAGGCGTGTGCTTTATCAGATGACGGAGATACCTCACCTGTGCGCGATACGGTGAAATCACCCCGACGTCTATCCGCTCCTCCAAGAAACGCTCTTTCCCGATTCTCTCGATATAATTCTGTAGCGTCAGTAGCGTCAGCAAAGCCTCGTCGCGGTTGACTCTCCCATAACTTCCATTTGTCAACGACTCACGAAACTGCACCATATCCTTGCTCTCCTCATGCTCGCCACTTTCCAAACCATGCAGTCCGGCAGTGTCAACCCATTCTATCGGTGAGTCATAGTCAAGAATGCCACGATATTTCACGTCGGGGGCAGCCACCATGGCACCATGATAGAAATTATCGCTTGAAAATCGCATGATCTCCTCATTCATACGGTATTGCATACGCAGCAACGTCACCGTCTCCGGATGATTCTCAACGATTCTCTCCATCAACGATTTTCCAAGTCCACCCTTCATTGCCTCGTAGCACTTCACAGTCGGAGGCAACTGACAATGGTCGCCGGCAAGAATCACGCGCCCCACCCTGCGCATCGGTATCCAGCACGCCGCTTCAAGAGCCTGAGCCGCCTCATCTATAAATAAGGTGGAGAATTTCATACCCTCCAGTAATCTGTTGGCACTCCCGGCAAGCGTGGATGCTATCACATGGGCACTGCTGAAGAGATCGTTGTTTATCCTGATCTCCAGCTCCGTGGCACGGCTTTTAAGCCTATCCATCTTCTGATGCCACTGGTCGGTGCCATGCCGACGCGCCCCCTGAAGTTCGCGGATAGTCTTGCGTATGCTCCACAACGTTGGATAATCCGGATGTGTCTCAAACCTACGTTCATACGTGAACGACAGCATCTTGTCATTCACCCTTGTCGGATTACCGATTCGCAACACATTAATGCCCCTGTCGGTCAGTTTCTCTGAAATCCAATCCACAGCCATATTACTTTGGGCGCACACAAGCACCTGACTCTCCCTCCGCAGCGTCTCATGGATAGCCTCCACAAGCGTAGTGGTCTTACCCGTGCCCGGAGGACCATGCACTATCGCCACATCCTTGGCACGCAACACCTTGTTGACACCCTCCTCTTGTGTGGAGTTGAGATATGGGAAGCGCATGGGAGTGAACGTCAACTCCTCACATTTCCTTCCGGAATATATCAGATCGCGCAACTCTCCAAGCCTACCCTTTGCGGAGATGGTCCTGTCAATTGCCTCAAACATCAGACGGTAGGTGGTTTCATCAAACGACATGACCACCCCCGCCTCACCGGTAGAGAGTGCCGACACGTCGGCTGATTCCGCAATCGTGACAGCCATACGGTCCTCATCCACAAAACTTACCGTACCGGAAAAGATATGACGCACGATGCCATCTGTCTTGGCGACAAACAGCGATACCGGCTTGCCATACTCAAAATTATGATCGGCATCATCCCCCGAAGTCCGCATGACCTCCAGCACCCGCTGGTTGAGCGAATTATAATATGTGCGACCGATACGCAGCGGAAACCATGCATCCCCACGGTCTGCAAGCCTGCTCACGCCGATCTTCTCCGTCATACGGCAATATGACTCCTTTTCCGATTGATATTCCAGCTGAAGGAGACGACGTTGCTCCGTCAGCGCATATAATGCTCTATCCATACCGCAAAATTAAAGACACAATATGCTACAAAGCGCTCATCTAACATAAAAATACGAAATATTGACCAACTAATAAGCAAATTTAGGATATTTATTGCCGTTTTTCGATTTTTTAATATTACCTTTGCAGCCGAAATTAACTTTATTATGAAATTTTCCACTATCAAAAGCGCGGCTATCGCAGCCGCTCTCATCCTCCCCTCCGCATCTGTAATAGCGGAAGGGTATCAGGTAAACTCTCTCAGCACACGACAGCTCGGCATGGGACATGCCGGAATCGGTATGAAACTTGGTGCGGAAAGCCAGTTCTTCAATCCTGCGGCAATGGCATTCATGAACGACAAGGTGGATCTCTCCGCCTCTTTCAATGCCATATTCCCGACATGCACCGCCACCGTCGGAGGGAAGGAGTACACCACCGACAACAAGGCTTCCACACCCTTCAGTATTTTCGGCGCGTTCAGCATCTTCGACAATCTCAAAGCCGGTATATCCGTATATACCCCCTACGGCAGTTCAATCGACTGGACCGACAACTGGCCCGGCGCGACCCTCAACCAGTCTGTAAGTCTCGCAGCCTATACTGTGCAGCCTACAATCTCTTGGAAAATATTGCCCAACCTCTCTATCGGCGCGGGATTGACCATGACATGGGGATCGGTGAATCTCAACAAAGGACTCATCGACGGCAAGACCCTCGACGCAATGCTCGCCGCAATAGGCAGCCAATATAGATTTGGGGATGTGACGCCTGCCTCTGTCAATCTCAACGGTAAGGCGGATATGGCATTCGGCGTGAATCTCGGCGTGATGTATGATTTTTCAGAACATGTAAGTGCCGGTGTGAATTTCCGTTCAAAAAGCATGATGAAGGTGAAGGCTGGTGAGACCACAGTCAGCTATGCCACCTCCGACCCCACTATTCTCGCGCTCCTCACTTCAAAGCTTGACGGAATCTCAAAGACAGATTTCAAAGCAGAGATGCCCTGTCCCGCCACTCTCGGATTCGGAGCATCATGGCATAACGACCGCGTAGTAGCCGACTTCGACGCCCAGCTCACATTCTGGAACGCCTATAAGAGTCTTGACATATCATTCGACGGTGCTTCACAGTTTGACCAGCATCTTGAGAAGAACTACCATAACTCATGGCTCATGCGTGCAGGCGTGGAATGGAAAACCACCCCTCGTCTTGACCTTCGTGCAGGTCTTATGGTCGATTTCTCCCCCTGCGATAAGGAATATTATAATCCGGAGACACCGGGCATGACAAAAATCGAACCGACATTGGGTCTGACATTCCGCCCCATACCATGCCTTGGAGTCAACTTGGCAGCGATGTACGTGGCAGGATGCGGAATCGACAACGCCTCCTACACCTCCACTAACGTACTTACCCAACAGCCGGAGACATTCACAGCCGACTACCGCGTTCACTCCTGGACAGCCTCCGTCGGTCTCTCCCTCTCATTTTAATACGCGTGCGCTACGCGCAATGTTACATATTACAAAAAAGGAGAGCATCTGTGATGCTCTCCTTTTTCGTACAGGAAGTGGGACTCGAACCCACACAGCCGGTAAGGGCCAAAGGATTTTAAGTCCTTCGTGTCTACCATTCCACCATTCCTGCAGCCAAAGCCACCTGTCGGTGCTGTTTGCGGATGCAAAGATAATGCTTTTACTCGTCATTCCGCCAATTTAAACATTTTTTAACTTTTCAGCAAAATTCCAAGTAGTCTTAGTAGTCCAAGTAGTCTTAGTAGTCCAAGAAGTCCAAGAAGTCTTAAGACCACTTGGACCACTTTGACTTCTTAGCCGCCTATAAGCTCCTGCAATCATTATCCGATTATTCCGATTATTGTCCAATTTATCCGATTTTAGCAAAATATGTTTTAAAACATATAAAAATAATTTGGAGCCGAAATTTTGAGTGTTAATTTTACACCCAAAATCAAAAAGCCTTTAGAACTTAGAGAAAAAGACCTCTCTATACCTAAAGAAAAACTCTTTCATCTAAGATATTTGACTTTTATTTAATCTAAATACATCTCCAAACAATGAAACAACTACGAATCGCAGCAGGCATCGGTGCACTTCTCGCCCTCGCAGCCTGCGGAAGTGGCAACGGCAATGTCCAGCTGACAAAGTCCGGTCTTAATCCGGAAAAATTCAAGGCAGAGTTCAAAGGCGACTCTACCGCCCTGTTCACTCTCGTCAACGCAAACGGCGCAGAGGCTTGCATAACCAACTTCGGCGGTCGTCTCGTGTCAATGATGGTGCCCGACAAGAACGGTGATTTCCAAGATGTAGTTCTCGGATTCGACAGCATACAGGCATACTTCCCTGAAAACAATCTCTCTGACTTCGGTGCATCTATCGGACGATATGCAAACCGAATCAACCAAGGTCGTTTCGTCATTGATGGCGACACAATCCAGCTTCCTAAGAACAATTTCGGTCACTGCCTCCACGGCGGCGGTGAGATGGGCGATCTCGGCTGGCAGTATCGCGTATATCAGGCAGAGCAGCTCAACGACTCCACTCTCGTCCTCACAATCGTATCTCCCGACGGCGACAACAAATTCCCGGGCAACCTGACCGCAACCGTGACTTACACTCTTCGCGGCGACAATGCTCTTGATATTAAATATACAGCGACTACCGATAAACCCACTATCGTAAACCTTACAAACCATTCCTACTTCAACCTCTCCGGCGATCCGACTCACCCCATAACCGACAATCTCATGCAGGTTGTTGCCAACGGATACACTCCGGTAGACTCCACCTATATGACTACAGGCGAAATCGCCACTGTCGAGGGCACTCCGTTTGACTTCCGCACAGCACGCCCCGTCGGTGAATTCATAAAGGATTTCTCCAACCAGCAGATCAAGAACGGCAATGGCTATGACCATAACTTCGTGCTTGACAACAACAGCAGCATCGACAACCTCGCTGTCCAGCTCTATAGCCCGGAATCTGGCATCGTGCTCGACGTCTACACCAACGAGCCGGGAATACAGGTATATTCCGGCAACTTCCTTGACGGCACAGTGACAGGCAAGAAAGGTATCGTCTACAATCAGCACGCCGCTATCTGCCTTGAGTCGCAGCACTATCCCGACTCTCCCAACAAACCACAGTGGCCCAGCGTCCGTCTGAATCCGGGTGAGACCTACAATTCTGAATGTATCTACAAATTCAGTGTGAAATAATAACGCGAATCAAAATCGATACCTCTCTCCTCCCTCCTCTCCCCCTTTCTTACCTATTATATTATGCTCTAATAGCTCAACCTAATAATTACCAAAAACTCTAACATCTAACAAATCTAAATTATGCAAACCTTAGACTGGATTGTCATCGCACTATTCTGCTTGGCACTCATAGGCATTATCGTCTGGGTAATGCGTCAAAAACAAGGAAACGCCGAGGATTACTTCCTCGGAGGTAAGGATGCTACATGGATTGCTATCGGTGCGTCTATATTTGCATCCAACATCGGCTCAGAACATCTCATCGGTCTTGCCGGCTCAGGTGCATCCTCCGGTATGGCAATGGCACACTGGGAGATCCAAGGCTGGATGATCCTTCTTCTCGGCTGGGTATTCGTGCCCTTCTACACTCGCTCGATGGTCATAACCATGCCTGAATTCCTTGAACGTCGTTACAACGGTGCATCCCGCACTATTCTCTCTGTAATCTCCCTTATATCTTACGTATTGACTAAGGTTGCCGTTACAGTCTACGCCGGAGGTCTCGTCTTCCAACAGGTATTTGGAATCGACACACTCTGGGGAATCGATTTCTTCTGGATTGCAGCCGTAGGTCTTGTTGTGATCACAGCTCTCTACACAATCTTCGGCGGTATGAAGTCAGTGCTCTACACCTCTGTACTCCAGACCCCTATCCTTCTGCTCGGTTCACTCATCATCCTCGTGCTCGGTCTTAAAGAACTTGGCGGCTGGGACGAAATGATGCGCATCTGCTCTGCTGTTGAAGTCAATGAATATGGCGACACAATGACCAACCTTATACGCAGCAACAGCGATAATCAATATCCTTGGCTCGGCGCATTGATCGGTTCTGCCGTAATCGGTTTCTGGTACTGGTGTACCGACCAGTTCATCGTTCAGCGTGTGCTCTCCGGTAAGAACGAGAAAGAATCACGCCGAGGCACAATCTTCGGTGCTTACCTCAAGCTCCTCCCCGTATTCCTCTTCCTTATCCCCGGTATGATCGCATTCGCCCTTCATCAGAAAATGGGCAGCTTCCTACCCCTTGATCCCACCACAGGCAACGCCATCACTGACGCAGCCTTCCCCACTCTTGTAGCTAAATTGCTTCCTGCCGGTGTGAAAGGACTTATCGTCTGCGGTATCCTCGCAGCCCTCATGAGTTCACTTGCATCACTCTTCAACTCATCAGCAGCCCTCTTCACCATCGACTTCTATCAGCGTTTCCGTCCTAAGACCGATCCCAAGAAAGTGGTTAAGATCGGACAGGCAGCCACTATCGTCATCGTGGTTCTCGGCATCCTCTGGATTCCCGTGATGCGTTCAGTAGGCGACGTGCTCTATCTCTATCTGCAGGACGTTCAGTCAGTGCTTGCCCCGGGCATCGCAGCAGCATTCCTTATGGGTATCTGCTGGAAACGCGCCACTCCGCTTGGCGGCATGTGGGGTCTTATCTCCGGCTTGGCAATCGGTCTCATCCGTCTTGGTGCAAAGGTTTACTATGGCGGCATCTGCGGTCTTGAGCAGGGCGCAGGCGGCGGAAGCTTGATGCAGACTCTCTTCTACGACTACAACTGGCTCTTCTTCTGCGGTTGGATGCTCGTATTCTGTCTGGCAGTCGTTATACTCGTCAGCCTATTCACCACACCCAAACCTGAAGCTGAGATCCAGGGTCTCGTATTCGGCATATCCACACCCGAACAGCGTGCTGCTACCCGCGCAAGCTGGAACAAGTGGGACGTGATCCATTCTATCATCATCCTTGGCATCACAGCTGCATTCTACTACTATTTCTGGTAATCCGGATATTTTACCAAAAACGAGTAATCATTCAAAGGGATAATGACAACTCCTCTAACGGCATATTCCTCCTTTCCACGGTTTCACGTCTCAGTCGACTGCATCATATTCGCTGTTGACAACGACAGCCTGAACGTGCTGCTGATAAAGCGTGATTTCGAACCGGAAAAAGGGAAATGGTCGCTTATCGGAGGCTTCGTCAACGACAATGAGAGCGTTGACGAAGCCGCCCGAAGAGTTCTTCAGGAGCTGACCGGTCTCAACGACGTCTTCGTGCGTCAGATTGGTGCCTTCGGTGAAATTGACCGCGATCCGGGTGCACGCGTGATCTCTGTGGCATACTTCGCATTGCTCAATAGAAATGAAGTGGATGAGAAGGTCCTCAAGGAATACAATGCCGACTGGGTGAACGTCAACACGCTACCGCCACTCGGATTTGATCATCCGGGAATGATCAGCAAGGCTCTTTCCGTGATGCGGCGAAAGATTCTGACCGATGCACTCGCATTCAACCTTCTGCCTGAATATTTCACACTCACGCAGCTTCAGACGCTCGTGGAGACAGTGACAGGCAAGGAACTCGACAAACGTAATTTCCGCAAACGCATAGCGGAGATACCGGGGCTCGAACAGACAGACCTCATCGATAAGGAATCATCGAAACGCGGCGCACGTCTATACCGGTTTGTGCATCCTGCATGACCATAGTAAGGATGACGGCATGCACAGGTCAAATAATATTTTTCAATTTAATTCTGACTCTCTTAATAATTACCTATATGCTCGAACAACTTAAGAAAAAAGTTTGTGAAGCCAACCTCGAACTTGTGGCTCACGGTCTCGTGATTTTCACATGGGGCAACGTCTCCGGCATCGACCGTGAACGCGGTCTTGTAGTGATCAAGCCCTCCGGCGTAAGCTACGACAATATGAAACCTGAGGATATGGTAGTGGTGGATCTTGCCACAGGGAAAGTGGTGGAAGGCTCACTGAAACCCTCCTCCGACACCCCCACTCATCTCGCACTCTACCGTGCATTCCCCGAAATCGGCGGTGTCGTACACACCCACTCCACATTCGCCACTGCATGGGCTCAGACAGGGAATCCGATCCCGAATATCGGCACCACACACGCCGACTATTTCCATGAGGCAATCCCCTGCACCCGCTCAATGACAGAGCAGGAGGTAAAAGGCGACTACGAGCTGGAGACCGGCAACGTGATCATCGAGACATTCGAGGGTATGAACCCAATGCACACCCCCGGCGTGCTCGTCAACAACCACGGACCCTTCACATGGGGCAAGACACCCCACGAGGCAGTACACAACGCAGTCGTGCTCGAACAGGTGGCAAAGATGGCATTCGTGGCATTCACCCTCAACCCGCAGCTCACGATGAACCCGCTCCTCGTAGAAAAGCACTTCAACCGCAAACACGGTCCCAACGCCTACTACGGGCAATAAGCACGCCGCAGCATCCTCATGCTGCCCCATGATATAACATGCTGCCCCATGATAAATCATGATACAACATGTTACATCATGATACATCAAAACAACCAAAACCAACAAAAAAACAAAACCAACAACAACCTAAAAAAACAATACAACCATGTTTGAAAACTATGAAATCTGGTGGGTAACAGGTGCCCAGCTCCTCTACGGAGGCGATGCAGTTGTCAAAGTCGACGCTCATTCACGCGAAATGGTAGAAGGTCTCAACAACTCAGGCAACCTTCCCGTAAAAGTAGTATATAAAGGCACAGCCAACTCATCAAAAGAGGTAAGCGAAATCATGCTCGCTGCCAACAACGACCCCAAATGTGCCGGTGTCATCACTTGGATGCACACATTCTCACCCGCAAAAATGTGGATCCGTGGTCTGCAGCAGCTCAACAAGCCGATGCTCCACTTCCACACACAATACAATGCCGAAATTCCATGGAACGACATGGATATGGACTTCATGAACCTCAACCAGAGTGCACACGGCGACCGTGAGTTCGGTCATATCTGCACCCGCATGCGCATCCGTCGCAAAGTTGTCGTAGGACACTGGAGCGACCCCGAGGCTCAGAAGAAAATTGCCGTATGGGAGCGCGTGGCTGTAGCTTGGGCTGATGCTCAGGACTGCCTCATCCTCCGCTTCGGCGACCAGATGAACAACGTTGCCGTGACCGACGGCGACAAGGTGGAGGCTGAACAGCGTCTCGGCTACCACGTGGACTACACCCCCGTAAGCGAGCTTATGGAATACCACAAGCAGATCAAGGAGGAGGATATCAAGGCTCTCGTGGAGACTTACTTCAACGAATATGTTGTAGCCGACAATCTGAAAGATCCCTCTACTGAGGAATACAAGAAGATCTGGAACGCCGCTCACGCTGAGCTCACTCTCCGTGCCATACTCAAGGCTAAGGGTGCGAAAGGCTTCACCACAAACTTCGATGACCTCGGCACTAACGACATCAACGATCCCAAATTCGTCGGCTTCGACCAGATCCCGGGTCTCGCTTCTCAGCGTCTCATGGCTGAAGGCTACGGCTTCGGCGCAGAGGGCGACTGGAAGAGCGCGGCTCTCTACCGCACAGTATGGGTGATGTCGGAAGGCAAAGGCTGCTCATTCCTTGAGGACTACACTCTCAACTTCGACGGCAAGAACAGCTCAATCCTCCAGGCGCACATGCTTGAGGTGTGCCCCCTCATCGCAGAGGAGAAACCTCGTCTGGAAGTTCACTTCCTCGGCATCGGTATCCGCAAGAGCCTCACAGCACGTCTCGTATTCACATCTCGTCCGAACCCCGGCATCACTGCTACAGTCGTTGACCTCGGCAACCGTTTCCGTCTGATCGCAAACGACGTTGAGTGCATCAAGTCAAAACCCCTTCCGAAGCTCCCCGTGGCATCCGCTCTCTGGATTCCCATGCCCAACTTCGAGACAGGCGCGGCTGCATGGATTCTCGCCGGCGGCACTCACCACTCTTGCTTCTCCTACGAGCTCACCCCCGAATACTGGGAAGACTACGCAGAGATCGCAGGCATCGAGATGGCACACATCAACGCCCACACCACAATCCCGGCATTCAAGGATTCACTCCGCTGGAACGAGGTGTACTACATGCTTAACAAATCACTTTGCTAATCCCTCCCCTCATGCCTGAAAAAGCAAAAGCAACCATAGAGTCGGGTAAAGCCATCCTCGGTATAGAGTTTGGCTCTACCCGCATCAAGGCTGTCCTCATCGACGAGAACAACAACCCCATAGCCCAAGGGAGCCACGAATGGGAAAATCAGTTGGTAAACAATCTCTGGACCTACAGTCTGGAAGCTATCTGGTTTGGCGTTCAGGACTGCTACCGCGACCTCCGCGAGAACGTGAAGGAGAAATATGGCGTGGAGATCACCTCGCTTGCCGCTATCGGCATCAGCGCGATGATGCACGGCTACATGCCGTTCGACAAGGATGGCAACATGCTCGCCCCATTCCGCACATGGCGCAACACCAACACCGGTGAGGCTGCATCCATCCTTTCCGAGCTGTTCCAGTATAACATCCCTCTCCGTTGGAGCATCTCTCATCTCTACCAGGCTATCCTCAACGGTGAGGAGCACGTGAAAGATGTGGCGTTCATCACTACTCTCGCCGGATATATCCACTGGCAGCTCACCGGAGAGAAAGTCATCGGCATAGGCGACGGCTCCGGCATGATACCCGTGAATCCGGAGACAAAGAACTACGACGCCACTATGGTGGAGAAGTTTGACAACCTCATCGCCGACAAAGGTTTCTCTTGGAAACTGGAGGATGTGCTTCCGAAAGTGCTCCTGGCAGGTGAAAACGCCGGCACACTCACTGAAGAGGGTGCCAAGAGACTCGATATCTCCGGCAATCTCCAGGCAGGCGCACCCCTTTGCCCGCCTGAAGGCGACGCAGGCACCGGCATGGTGGCAACCAACGCCGTGAAGCAGCGCACAGGCAACGTGTCTGCCGGCACGTCATCATTCTCGATGATCGTTCTGGAGAAGGAGTTGAGCAAGCCTTACGAGATGATCGACATGGTGACTACCCCCGACGGTAGCCTCGTGGCAATGGTGCACTGCAACAACTGCACCTCCGACCTCAACGCATGGGTGGGTCTCTTCCGCGAATATACCGAACTTCTCGGCGTGCCCGTTGACATGAACGAAATCTTCGGCAAGCTCTACAACAACGCCCTCACCGGCGACCCGGATTGCGGTGGTCTCGTATCCTACAACTATTTCTCCGGCGAGCCTATCACCGGACTTAACGAGGGACGTCCGCTCTTCGTGCGTTCAGTCGGCAACCGCTTCAACCTCGCCAACTTCATGCGTGCCAACATCCACGCAGCCGTGGCGTGTCTGAAGATCGGCAACGACATCCTTTTCAACGACGAGAAGATCAAAGTGGACCGCATCACCGGACACGGCGGTCTCTTCAAGACTCCGGGCGTGGGTCAGCGCATACTTGCCGCAGCCCTCAACTCCCCGATCTCCGTAATGGAGACAGCCGGAGAGGGTGGCGCATGGGGCATGGCTCTCCTTGCAGGCTATCTGGTCAACAACCACAATGACCGCAACCTCGCCGACTACCTTGAGATGGAGGTCTTCGCCGGCAACACCGGCGTGAGCATCTCCCCGACAGAGGAAGACGTTGCAGGCTTCAACGTATATATCGAGAACTACATGGAGGCACTCCCCGTGGAGAAAGCCGCCGTGGAATATAAGAAATAGGTTTATAGTTTATGGTTTATAGTTTATAGTTTATAGTTTATGGGGGATAGATTATGGTTTATGGGGGATAGATTATGGTTTATGGGTTATGATAAACGGTACAAATGTACGACCTTAAACCCTAAACCCTAAACTATAAACCCTAAACCTTAAACTATAAACCTTAAGTAAAAATTGGCAAGAGGATGTGCGCAACCCGCACATCCTCTTTTTCTGCATCAGCTTTCGGCTACGAAATCACCCGGCTTCATACCGAACTGCTTCTGGAAGCATCGGGCGAAATATGAACTGCTGTTGAACCCCACCATATAGCTCACCTCATTGATGCGGTATTTACCCTCCTTCAGCAATGCGGCGGCACGCTTCAGACGCGTTATCTGGATCAGTTCATTAGGCGTGACGTCGGCAAGACTGCGTATCTTGGTGTAGAGTCCGCTGCGGCTTATGCCGATATGGTCGGCAAGAAACTCCACGTTAAGCTCCGGATTGGAGAAATTCTCCTCTATGAGAGTCTGAAGTCTGGTCAGAAACTCGTTATCCACCTGAGTTGAGGCAAGAGTGGTCATAGGCTCAAGAGGCATGTCGGCAAACTTCCGTTTCAGCATGGTGCGCATCTCCAGAAGATTTGCCACACAGGCGGCAAGATAATTGGTGGAAAACGGTTTCTCCAGATAGAAATCCGCCCCCGACTTCATCGTCTCTATCTTCGACATATTATCGGTCTTGGCAGTCAGCATCACAAACGGCACATGGCAAAATCTCTCATCACCCCTCACCCTCTTAAGAAACTCCACACCATCCATGACGGGCATCATCCAGTCGCATATTATCAGCGACACACTATGGCGCGACATCTTCTCGAGAGCTACCTTGCCGTTGTTTGCCGTCACCACCTCATAATTGGCATCAAAACTTGAAGAAACGAATCTAACCATCTCCTCATTGTCATCCACCACAAGAAGCACCGGACGGTTACTGCCATCCACTTTCTTCACCACAGCATCCTGTGGCTCGGCATCCGGCTCCACCACATCGGTCTCCTCGGCAGGCATCACATTCTCCTGTCTTACCGGGAATATAGCCGTGAATTTCGACCCTTTACCCGGCACACTGTCAAGCTCTATCTCTCCGCCGTGGGCATCCACCACGCTCTTCACGATCGACAGTCCGAGACCGATGCCACCACGCGCCTCGCTGATATTGTCGAGCACTTGGAAAAACGGCTTGAAAATCTTGTCGCGGTTCTCCTTAGTGATACCGATACCGTTATCCTCCACGCTTATCATGAATCTCTTCCCGTCAGGCAGAATCTTACATTCCAGACGTATCATATCCTTCGTAAACTTCCGGGCATTGTTGAGAAGATTGCTGACGAGCTTGGTGACAGCCTCCGGATCCACATCCACACGGACATCAGCAGGCGGGCAACTGACCGTCAGTCTCACGCCCTTCTGTTCGAGCGACGGACGGAAACGCTCGGTGACATTCTCTATCAACGGGGTTATCAACTCACTCCGGAAACCCACCATAAGGGCGTTGTCCTCCACCTTCTTGAAATCGAGAAGCTGATTGACGAGCGAAAGCAGACGCCGCGCATTCCTTTGGATTACCTTCAGATCATCCTTCACACCCGTAGAGAACTCCTCCTTCGAATCAAGTATCTTATCCAACGGACCGATTATGAGCGACACCGGAGTGCGTATCTCATGCGCCACCACCGTGAAGAAATTCAGCTTGGAGCGAAACATCTCCTTCTCCTTATTACCCAATATGCGGTCAAGTTCAATGACATGGTTACGCTCCATGCGGCTCACCATATATCTCAATCCCAAAAGCAGCAGAGCCACACCCGCCAGCACATAGAGAGTCTTCATCCACACGGAGGCATACCATGCCGGCTCCACCACAATCCTCAGGCTTATACCCTCCTCATTCCATACATCATCGGCATTCGCCGCCTGCACGCGCAGCACGTAGTCGCCCGGCGGTAGATTAGAATATGTGGCGCGGTTATCCTTCCCCACCTCATGCCAACTCTTGTCAAACCCCTCCAGACGGTAGCGGTAGGCATTACCCGACGGATTCGCATAGCTCAACGCTGAGAAATAGATGCTGAACGTATGGTCGGCATGAGTCATTATCAGACGGTCGATGATGTTGAGAGATTCCGTCAGATTCCGTTCACCCACCTCCACGGGAGTGTTGATTATGTCAAGACCCGTAAACTTGATCTTCGGGGGCGCAGCATTGTTGCGTGCCTCCATCGGATCCACACGGCAGAAACCATGCACCGTGCCATAATATATCTTTCCGTCGGAGGCATGGAGCGATGCCCCCGGCACAAACTGATTGTCGCTTATTCCGTCGGCATACGTGAAGAGGCGCGTCTTACCTGCACCGTTCACCCTTACGAGTCCGGATGCGGTGGCTATCCAGAGGTCATCACCCGACTGCACCACCGACAACGGCACGATATTCGGTACGTCTATATCTATATGCTCAAAGCTGTCATTCTTCCGGTCATAACGGTAGACCCCGTAGATAGTGGCGACATACACCATCCCGTCACTCCCGACATGCACACTGTTGATATGATTATGAGGCAGACCTCCGGGTGTTTTCGACGTGGTGTAGTTCTTCATCTTCCCGTCGGCGGTATTCATGCGGAAAAGACCACGCCCCTGCGTGGCAATCCAGAGCTCACCATTACGGTCCTCCTCTATCCCGATTATCCATGCCCCAAGGTTAGCCACATTCTCAAACGAATCATTCTCCTTATTATAGCGCGTCAGCATATCGGTAGAAGCCATCCACACGTTGCCCGCGTTATCCTTGCTCATTGCATAGCTGCTGTAGACGTAATCCCCCTCAACAGATACCTTGCGCCACGCACCCGTCTTCATGTCGAGCACCCCGGCACCCTTCGAATACGTCCCGACCCACAGACGGTCGCCATCTGCTAAAAGAGCGTTGACGTTGTCGGTCTCATTCTTTCCGCCCAGCGGATAATGGGTGAAATGACCCGTGTCGGGTTCATAACGGCACAATCCGCCGTCGGCACTACCTATCCACACGTCGCCCCGCTCATCCTCACAGAATCGCGATATGACATTTCCGCTCACCGAATTGGCAAAACGCGAATGATTCCATCTCCTGAACCGCTGCGAATCGCGGCTCATGTAGTTGACCCCTCGGTAGTAAGTGCCTACCCAGAGACCACCCTCCTCATCCCGCACTATTGGATAGACAAACCTGTCGGAAAGGCTCTGCGGATTCAGTTCATCCGATTTGTAGACGCGGCAATCACCCGTAGCCTTGTCAATCAGTGTCAACCCGCTGTCCGAACCCACCAAAAGCATCGAGGGGGAGTATTCCATGATAGAATGTACGTGCCACACCCTTCCGGCATCCTCCGTACCAAGCACCCATTCAGCCGCACCGGTGCAACCGTTAAAACGTAATATCCCCTGATCCCACGTGGCAAGCCAATAGTCGCCATGCGTGTCGCACATCATTGCCAGCGCACCGACCTGCGTCTTGTTGCCTCCTATCTTGATTTCAAACGGCTCGAATCGTGCACGTCCTCTATCAAAGCGATACATCCCGCCTCTGTTGGCGGTGCTCACGCACCACACGATGTCTGACGCATCCACGTAGATCATACCGATGAAATTCGCAATCTCCGGAAAATCCTGATGAAAATCCACCATATCGTCAGAATTGATGTGAAACACACCCTTTCCATCCACCGACACCCATATTCCACCCGTCGAGTCGGTACTGATATCCTCAACCACCCCTGATATTTCCTCTTTCACCTTGTCGGAATATCTCAACGGGAATGGCACCAGGCACTCCTTCCGGCTGTCATAACGGTAGAGCATACGGTCAGAGCCTACAATCAGACCTTTATCAGAATTGCACAGGGAATGTATGAAGAAATCAGCCCCATCCTCATCCTCCGGCACCATCACCTTCGACGTTGTGCCGTCAAACCTCACAAGCCCACCATCGGTGGCAAACCACATAAACCCCTCCGGACCCTGCACGATGTCGCGCACGCTGTTCGACGGCAAGATATTCTCCGTCGTGTAATGCGTGAAGTTAAACTCCGGAGCGGTAAAGGCGCCACTCATTCCTGCCGGAATAAGCGACGCCACAAATATCAGAAGAATTAATCTTATCATTTCAAGTATGTTTAATCAGCTATCCTGATTGAATATGGCCATTGAGCATCGCCGGGGTTCTCCTCGCCGTCGATGTTGCGCCAGTGCTCCGTGGGCGCGCCCATAACCACGAGCCAGAGATGCTCCACGTCCATACCCTCCGGAGCCGCGAAACTGACGCTCCCCTTGGCTGCCGACTGCATATCGCCATAATGGGTGCCCCCATTCTTATCCACAGCCACTATGCCGTAACGCCAGCCTGCCTTATCCTTGTTCTTGGTGAAATACCCCTTGCGTCCCGCCTCACCACGGAACTGCACCTTCACCCCCTTACCCTTCTGCGGCACAGGGAGCGCGATGACGTTGAAGCCGTAGTTCTCCGGGCAATTCTCCGGCGCCACACGCTGCCAGCCACCGCCGGCATCCACTAATTTCGTTCCCCATTTATTGGCATACGGACGTGCATTCTCGCGCACACGGTCAATGTCCCAATTCACAAGACGCGCATAGTTCATCCACATCTCGTCGTTAAACGCCCTCTGATCCATTCCTGCAAGCCGCTTGTAGGTCATCACGGGATCCTCGCCTACCTTACCCTGACGGAAGAGTTCGGCGATGAAGGGTGTGCCATGCTTCTCCCCCCACAATTCAATAACGTAGGGGCTATGATAGATATTGTCGATATGGAGATACGCCTTATGCGTCAGGTCGCGGAAAGCATTCAGATGGAAATTCTCATCCGTCTGCCAGTCGGGGTTCACCTGCCAGAGCATCCACTGTGCCCCCATCTCATAGAAGCCGCATCCTCCCCAGGCATCCCCCTCACCGTCGCATGAGATCTGCAATTGGAAGGAATGACCCAACTCATGGGCTATGCAGTTAAGCATCTTATCCTGCACACGGTTCGGGGCAATCCAGAGGGCACCGATCTGTCCGTCGTAGTCGCCACCGTAGGCAGTCCCCTCCAACGAATAGTCGAGCATCACCATCATCTTATATTTGTCGGCTTTCGTGCCGGGCTTCACAAACTTCAGGTCATGGTAGAAATAATCATAAAACCGCTGGAGACGCGCCATAAGGTTAGCGAGATCCACCTTCATGTTATGCCCGTCAAGGTCGGGAGCCTGCGTTATGTCGTCGCCAAACTCCTTAGCCCAGAAGAGAGCCACGTCGGGAGTGGAGACCATACGTTTGAAGCTCCATTTGCTGTCGGGACTGTTGAGATCCATCTCGCGCAGATCCTTAGGTATGTAGATAGCCTTACCCTCGTGGGTGACGACCGGCACCGTCGCGGCAGCCGGATACGCCTCATCAGGGTTAAGGGCGATGACGCCCGACTTCGAAGGGTCGTTATCCTGTGCCGCAAGCAACGACGGCACCAAAAGAAGAGAGGAGACAAAAAGATGTCGGAGTTTCATGGAAGGTAGTTTAGAATGTTATGATAAATTTCTGCAAAATTAACCTTTCCCCCCATAAAACGATGCCACAAAAATCCAAAAACATACAAAAATCGTCCAATCCCCCATATTTTCACACGAAGAAATAAAAGAAATTCATTTTTATTAAAAAACTATATCGCAATAAAATATATTATAAAAATTTCTTTCTTTTCTTATATTTCTTCGTGAAATAATCTCTCCGTGTCTCCGTGGTAGATTAACCGCTGAGAGCAGAGTTTTTAGCCTCTCTGTACCACTTTCGATAAAACATTATCAGAATATTTTCGTTGTATAATAAATCTCAAATGATTTAGATATCAATCTATGGCAATGACAATCAAGACATCCCCCGAATTGTGGGGAGAAGATGCCCGAATATTCATGGAAGAGGCTGAACGTAACAGTATGTTGCCTACGCCTAAACTCAACGCTATCCAACGTAAAACACTTTCTACAATGCTGGAGAGTGCCAAGAATATCATGTTCCCACCAGTCACCCATTAAATCATGCCAAATTTCTCTTTCGTAGAAAATACATTCATGGTTCCCTACACAAAAACGGTTGCCGACTACTGTAACCTTTTTTCTTGTGGAGATGAAGATCTTGATGACTTTTTTAACAACGATGTGTTTCTTTACGAAAAAGAATTGCTTGGCAAGACATATTGCTGGATTGACAAAAAAATCAACGTGAGATAGTCGCTATTGCTACTTTGTCTTACGATGGTATTAAGATATTCTCTCTTGACAACCCATCCAGAAACGCATTCTTAAGAAAAATTCCTCATCAAAAAAGACACCGCAGTTACCCGGCAGTTCTGATAGGCAGGCTTGGTGTCAGCAAACACTATCAAGGCAAAGGGCTGAATATTGGGTCTCAGCTTATGGATGCCCTTAAGTATTGGTTCGTTGATGAAAATAATAAAGCTGCATGCCGATATATGTTGGTTGATGCTTACAATACAGAATCCACTACGCACTATTACCAAAAGAATGGGTTCAAACCTCTATATCGCTCTGAAGAAGGAGAAAAAGAAGCGTTTGGCATACCTTCCGACTACCCTTTGAAAAGTAGGATTTATTATTTTGATCTAAAACTAATCGCTCATTAAAATTATATCCTTCCATCTCTCCTCCGGCGCATAGATTAACCGCTGAGAGCGTAGAGAACACTGAGTTTTTTTAATAATCTCTCCGTGTTCTCCGTGACCTCCGTGGTGGTTTAACTGCTGATGACGCGGTATCTTTTAGTTTTTCCGGTTTTTTAGTTGGAAATTTACTTCGTGGAATGCTCTGCCTCTGTCCAGCGGATTGGTGATGCCCGGAAGATAACAATCCCCCTCGTATTTCAAGGTTACGACCACTGAATCCGGTGCGTAGGTGCGATCTTCCGGTATACACACCACCTTTAACGCCTCATACACATTGGTGTCATCAGAAAAAAGATACGTCCCATCCATTTCCGATCTTTGTATCTGTAAAGACTTTACGTCTGACGGATTATCGGGAAGGGCAATACGCATCTCTGCTCTCAACGGCTCACCGGAGTCGGCTGCGCTCACGTTGCCTTTAATACTGTACTGACCAAACGGCAAGTCATTCCTCTTTAGCTGGAAATTCACTTCATGAAATGCAACCCCCTTATACATAGGATCCATACCTCCAACAAAGCACTCCAACCAATATCCAAGTTTTACCACAACCGAATCCGGATCGTATGCAGGGTCTTTCGGTATACACACCACCTTGAACGCCTCATACACGTTGGTCTCATCAGAAAAATAATATTTCCCGTCATCTTCCGTTTTATTGGTCTGAATGGATTTGACCCCGGAAGGATCGGTGGGAATAGAGATACGCATCTCAGCCTCCAACGGCAAACCGGAGTCAGCTGCACTCACGTTGCCTTTAATACTGTAACGACCAAACGGCAAGTCACGATTGATTTTGCCAGGCTCATCATCATTAGATGAGCAACCTGTCGCAAAGACTGTCAAGCCTGCGACACACAGAGATGATAATGAGTTTATCAGTTTCATATATCACGATATAGTTTAGTGAATAAATTTATAAAATGATAAAACATGAGGAATAATCCTCTTTCAATAATAAGATAACAGAATTATCAAAATACTGCATGGGGATGCAAAAAAAATCATAATTTTTTTGCATCCCCATGTTTGATGTGATCCTGACCCATCAGCAAGCAAATGCTGCCGATTGGTAAGTAACTGATCACTTAAAATTATACGTGATGTTTAATCTGAATGTCTTTGTCTTGCCGCCGGAGGTATAGACAAAGACCGGACGCATCGTTATCACATCGCCAGCCACACCGGCTTCTGCACCTAACTTACCAAGGCTTAGCACCGATCCATTAATCTCATAATAGACAGCATGACCGTTGCCCCATGCAACAGCATTTCCATCCTTATTAAGCCAATATCCTACATTCGCAGTCGGCATGGCAGATAATGAGCCATCGGATTCACCATTGAATACTACGATCTTTCCCTCCTGCGCCTCCTGTTTGGTGCCGTTGACCGGCTGCACGATTGCATTTGCAAGTGCCAACGCATCAAGACCGAAATAATCACATACCGCCTTCTCCGCAATGTCGTAGGTAGCTGCAATCCATTCCGTATCGGAAGAATTGATTGAAAGACTCAGATTACCGACAAGCTCACCATCCTTCTCACTAAACTTAGCCTCTGCAGGCTCAGTATATTTCAGAAGATCAGTGCCCTCTAAGGTGATGGCATACGGGAATTGCGGATCATTAGTCTCATCCTCATCCCAAGCGTGCGACATATAAGCCTCAGGCGAACCCTGCACCACAAGCATCAGATGCTCCGTGCCGACAGGCACATTGAAACTCAACGAACCGTCAGCATTCTTGCCTACCTCGCTATACGTGCGCGTATTGCCATTGAGTGCTACGAAACCATATCTCCAGCCCATGTTTGAAGCACCCCCGGCAGCATTATATTTGGATGGTTTCCCTTTCGGATTACCGTCGCCATCCTCAATATTGCTCTTATCCTTAGCGGCAAGCGGCTCGCCATAACCGAGTCCTCGGAAATTTACCTTGACAGTCCCTCCCTCAGAAGGCACCACAAGAGGAGTCACGTTAAAGCCTGTAGCTCCCGGACAATTGTCATACGCCACCTGATACTCACCCTTGTCATTCTTAACAAAATGAGTGTTGTATCTTCCTTGATAACCTGCTGTATAGTCTCGCACATCCTTGATATCGTATGTAGCCATGCGCATTGCATAATCAAACAGTTCCTCACGTGTCTTGGCATAATCATCGCCGTTATAAAGACGCGTATATGTCATTATGGCATCTTCGGGAGCATGTGATTCGGTCCATATTCTACCATACGCCTCAACACCATGCTTCTCCACCCAATAGCTCTGAAGCCAATAAGATGCATAACGCTGGAACTCATGATGGAAATGACGATGACAGTTGGCAAGCCATACGGAATAGTTGTAGCTTTCAAACTGCTCAACGGGATAATCGCGCTGTGCCTGCCACTGCGCACACTGTTCCCAATAAGCGCAACCGCTATCCAGATTGACGAAACCATAGCGGAAACCGCTCTGATGATCATTTGAAGCACCCTGCTTCTGCACACGGTCAGCATAAGTCTGATACTGGAATGAATGTCCGATCTCATGTGCGATAGTCGACCCTACAGGCTGGCACGTCGAGGGATTTATCCAGAGCGCACCGATCATATCGTCATATCCTGAACCGGTTGCAAGCCATTCATCCTGATAAAGGAGATAAATCTGCATCTTATAGTCGTCAAGCACAGATTTCCCCTCTCCCAAGGTAGCCATGTGGAGCTTGTTGATATTCGTATCAAAGAAATGTTCAGCCTTCGCAAGAAGATCGTCTATATCCACGCGCATTGCGGCAGGCACAGTCGGTCCATTCGGATTGTCGCCAAACTCGGGAGCCCAGAATACAAAGAAGTGTTCCGATGATTTATATCTTGCAAATGAGAATTGCGAACCTTTATACAGTATGCCCCTGCCATGCTCGGAGTTGGCAAAGAATTTGTCATAGTCCGGGATAGTAGCCGGATCAATCGTACCGGTTTCTCCCCCAACTATATCCGGAAGTGTGCCACCGAATTCCGGCTGACGAACCGTGAACATCACCTTTTGGTCGCCACTGACGAGATTGAATGTGGCGGCTCTCCCCTCTTTACCGGTATTCTGAGCCACTTTCACCTCAAGTGTGTTTTTACCGGCTTTTCCCGATGATGGAGCGAAATACACCCAATCCACGCCCCCTTCAAGCTCCACCCGCCATTGTCCGGGCGAAGTGAAACTGATCTTTTTAGCTTCGCTTTCATACGAGAAGGGAAGGTCTTTTGACTCCGGAAGGTCTGCAAACTCCTTTGCCACCTGAACCGGCTCATCCTTATCCTCGCTGCATGACGATACATATCCTCCACACAGCAGCAAAGCGGATAAAGCTGCGATATTTAAAAATTTTAATCTCATAAGATAGGTTATTAGATTGAATCATCCGGTCTTCCTACAATAATTCGGAATCCCGGATGATTCATAAAGTTCTACAAATTATTCCTCAACAGCTCCGGAAACCGTAACGTTGACGTTAAACATCACAACCTTGGCATTATACCAAAGACCGATATGAGAGGTGCCGGATATGTCGGTGACTCCGGGGAATGTGCCGATTGCCCATGATTCATTCTCCTCATCGGTTGCCTCATCGCCACCACCGTGATATTCAATGAACCAGCCTGCTCCGTCGCCCCAGTTGCAGATCTCTCCCGTCTTGCTGAACCAGTAGCCGTTGCCGCCAGTGAATGGTACGAACTCACCCTCTTCATCGTATGCCACGACCTTGCAGAGAGTTGGATTATTGGCACCAAGAAGCGAGCAAACCTCATCCGCATTAAACGGAACATAGATAGGTGCATAACCTACGGGACCCATATTTACGTCGAGATCTATGGTGCCTACTATCTCGCCCTTGAGATCCATCTTCGGGAAGACCACATCTACCTTAAACAGAGAGAACTTGCTGTGATCATCAGCAAATGTGAATCCGAAGTTAAGTGTATATTCCGTATCATCAGGCAGACCGGGCGCACGACCCACCACCAACGTGGGTTCATCACCTCCGTACACCTCTACGAAACAAGCATTCGCAGGATAACCGTCGCCATTCCAATTCGTCACGTTAAGTTCCGAATCAAGCCATGCGCTGCAGCGGGTGCCACCCGTTCCGGCAGAAAGCCACTTGCCATCTTTGCCGACCATAAAGAATTCAAGATTCCCCTCATCATCCACACCTTTTCCAAAATCCGCGATGCTCAGACCGAGATTGCCTTCAATAGCAGCAGCGAAAGTAGAGAATGGTATTTCAGTGGTGGCATAGTCAAGAGATTCCACCTCGATACTTGCCACAGATGGAGCCACTTGCGAATCGTCGGAACAACCTGCCTGAGTGACAGTCACAACACCTGATTTCTCGCCACAAATGACATTGACGGTTCCGGTACGAGGCAAACGATAGGGATTATGCTCGAAATTAAGATACATACGGAAGTCGCCGGCATTACCTCTTGACGGATCTATCATTATCCAAGAGTCGGTGGATTCCGCTTTCCAATCGGCATTTGCAGCCACTTCCACAACGCCCTCACTCTCGTCCCAAGATATATTGAGGGAAGCGAGATTCATCTCAAAATTTTCAGGAACCTTCACGACCGGTTCATCGTTATCATCATCGCTACAAGCCGTAAAGACAGGAGCCGACAATAACACCACCGATGCAAGGAGCCATTTGCTATATGTTTTCATTGATTTCATTGGATATTAGTTTTGAAACTGGATTGTTATTTGAGGATAACTCAAATTTTTAATCAAAATTTGTTTCTGTTCACCAGAAGAAATACCAAATGTTTGATTGTCACTGGTTGTTATGAATGCATATTTTGACACAGAAAAGGTAACTAATATACCCACTCCAGGAACAGTGCCATATTTTACCGGAATTTGTGTATACACTGGAGTACCTTGGGACGTAATGGTTTTATCGATAGGCATTGTAAATTTCACATTTCCAGTTCCGTAAACATCAACATATAAATACTCCGATACCGATGCATCCATAGGTTCCACTGTCTCTGCTTCAGAATCATAATTCTGAGCACATATCATAGGTGAGAAAAATAAACTCACCAAACTTATAAATAAAACTGCTATTGTTTTCATATTAAGAATTTATTGGGGAGTAACATGGCAATCACCATGTTACTCCTATTAATAGTTCAATTGAAAGTCACTGCTACTATAAACTGCAAGAAGTTGTCTGTATTTGCAATTTCAACGAAATCAAACGTCAATGTCACTTGGGTTCCTGCAGGGGTAGGCTTATTTGCATTTCCGAGATTATATGTTCCATCACCTACATATTCCATAAACATTAGATTCTTAGGATACCCATCATCACTCCAAGTAGTGATACTTAAATTTGGATCAAGCCAATAGCCTAAACCTCCTGATGTATAATCCGGACGCTTTTTATCTGCAGTCACAACACGTTTACCGTCTTTATCAACAAGATAAACATCAATCTCATCTTTTTCAAGTTTCTTGATAAAGTCATCTACAGTCAATCCCATAGCAAGCATTATGGATTCACTATAATTTTTGAAATTGATACTATAGGCACCATACGATGTGCCCGGAATCTTGGCAGAAAGGATAACCTTACTCGGATCGGTCACACTTGCATGTGATGTAAAACGGACATAATCATCAAAATCTGTACCATTTTTCTTAGCAAATCCAAAATCAAAATCACAAAGAGTACCTACTGCCGGAACACCAACAGCCTTGATTTCTACCCTTTTCTTATCCAAATCAAGCGAAATTGTAAACGTTGCATCCTCTGCATTGCAGATACCATTCTTTGAGTAATACCAACCATAATCTCCATAATTTGGAGAAGTCAGATTCCAACGCTGTCTTGCACCATTAATTGTGTAAAACACCACATCGCCATTAATCAGACTTGAAAGTGTCTCATCAACCGTCATGTTTAGTTTCTTATGGAATACAGATGCGTAGTCCTTAAGATTAATATACTGTGACTTCTCAATATTAGCAACTGGAAAGTCCATTTCAAGAGCAGTAGTTGCTCCGGCATCTGCACGGAGATAGGGAGCTTCACCTTCTGTGTAAACATGTTTCTCTGTGGCATCCATCGGATCATCGCTGTTACAGCTCACTCCTGTAAAGCCCAACAGAACACCAACTATATAAATATATGCTTTTTTCATTGTCTTTCAGTTTTTAAGTGTTAACTGATATTATCCGGCATATCCGGGATTCTGCACCAGTTTCGGGTTGCCGTCCATCGCTCCCTTCGGTATCGGGAATATGTCATAATGATGATCGGCAGGATCGGTAAGTGCATCCTTGCAGAACCATGATTTGCCATTCCATACGTTGCATCCGTTGCTCATCTTGAAGCGGATGAGATCCTGACGGCGATGTCCCTCTGCCACAAATTCCCATGCCAATTCATCAAGGAGCCCACCGAGAAGCACGTCGTCACCACCCTCATGAGTGATAATCCAATTATCGGGCTGATCCATCTCCGCCTTATTCTCGCGATGTCCATAGTCATAGCAACTGCCGCCACGGAGCTGTGCGACTGTGCGTATCGCCTTTGCCGGATTTGACGAGAAGTTGCGCTGACGCACCTGAGTCACAAGATCAGCGGCAACTGACTCACCCTCACCATTGTGAGAACCGGTGATACGGAGAAGACATTCGGCTTTCATGAGAAGCACATCAGCATAACGGAAGATGACCTGATCATCACAACCGCTACCCTTGTCACCACCAAGAATCTCATATTTCACGAGACGCTCACCCTCCTGCTCGTAGCATCCGGGCTTGTCAATCGAACGGAGTTCATGGGTATAGTTCAACTGAACGCCATCAATATAGATAGGCATACCATCCTTATCAAACTGCGGACCGGAAATCCAACAATCCTTGTAACGCTGGTCGTCAACATCGTAAGTCTCGATAAACTGGGGATGCGCACCACCACCGGAGGTAGCCCATCCATTGAAGCCCCATGTGGCGCGTCCGGCATTACACATCCAGAGATTGGCATAATAGTTGCCGGTAGCATATTTCTCCTCGTATGGGATTCCGAAAATCACCTCCGGTGAACCGGCGATGCTTTCGCGGAAATTATCCTTATAATTCGGGGCGAGAGAATATTTGCCCATGGCGATGATCTTATTCAACTCGTCGATGCAGAGACGGTAATAATTTTCATCCTCCACGTTGAACCACGCATTATGGTTGATATACATCTTTGCCAGAAGCATATTGACCGTGGCATTATTGATCTTGCCAAGCTCATTCAACTCTCCGAAAGCACCCTCCACATCCTTCAATTCGGAAACGATATAATCAAACATCTCCTGAGGGGTAACCTGCTCCGGGAGCCAACCCGCCTCATGCACGGATCCATCATCAAACGGTATATTGCGGAAGAGATCAAAGAGGAAATAGTAGTAGAGTGCGCGATATGCACGAAGCTGTGCCACAGAGGTGGCATCCTCTTGTATTATCTTATCCTGAAGGAGAGTGTTGCAGGCTGTAACGCCGGCGAATGCACGGTTCCATGCAGTGTCAAAAAAGTCAATCTTGCTATGGAACTCATGCTTATGAGTGGGCACATAGAGGTCGCCCCAACCGATACCTATACGATAAGGGACACACCACAGATCGGATGCCATATCCGCAAGATCGGTAAAACCAAACCAACCCCACACAAAATCGCGGAGTGAATTGTAGACGGGATAGAACATCGCAGTCCTCTCCATTTCGGAAAACTCGTGACCATCATCCACAACTTCTGAATATGCTACCTCATCAAGGTTGGTGCACCCGGCAGACATGCCAAGCATAGCAACCCCGACAGCGGAATATAATATTGATTTAATTGTTTTCATGTCTTTAATAATTTAGAAGGTTGCCTGAAGACCTACTGTAAATGAACGTGTCGTAGGATAATTATCGCGCCATTCAATACCGGAAGAACCGGCATCGGCATTCTGAAGCTCCGGATCAAGACCCTTGTAGCCTGTGATGGTGAAAAGGTTCTCTGCCGAGAAATAGATTCTCAAACCCTCGATCCATTTGTTTGACTTGAAAGGCACATTATAGCCCAATGTGAGGTTGGTGAGTTTCAAGAAATCGCCATTCTCAAGATAGTAGCTTACGAATGTCTGCTTCTGATTTCCTGCAAGTGTGTTCTCACCTCCGTAAGGAGCATCAAGCACAGACTGCAGGCGGTTATAGTTGACTGAATTATTCTCATAGTAAGCGCGTGCCTCATTGAGAATCTTGAACCCGAACTGACCGGTGAACTGCATCGAGAGGTCAAACTGCTTATAGTGGAAAGTATTACCCCAACCGAGATAAAGTTTCGGGAGAGAGTTGCCAAGATCCTGTTTCCAATCCGGATCCGGAAGCATCGCATCAGTCAACTCCGCCACTTCCCCTGTAGTCGGGTTCTCCACCAACCATAGTCCATTATCACTCACCCCTACGGATTTGATACCGAAATAACGGTCAACTGCCTTTCCAACCTCCATACGGTGAGATGCCTGAGAGATAGGCTCGCCAAGATATGCCGTCTCATGCTCGTTGGCAGTCTCGTAAAGGTCATTGGAGAGCGATATCAGTTTATTGGAGTTATGAGAAAGTGTCAGGGTTGTATTCCATTCGAAATCTTTTGTAGTGACAGGAATCGCCTTCAACATAAGCTCGACACCCCAGTTGCGCATCTTGCCTACATTCGCCAACGTCCAAGGATAACGGTTCGGGGGAACCGGAACGTCATACTGCCATAGCATATCCCTGGTCTCTTTATTATAGAAATCAAAACTACCACCGAAACGACCGTTGAACATCTCCCAGTCAAGACCAACGTTCAACTCTCCGGAAGTCTCCCATTTCAAATCCGGGTTCGGATTGGAGGCAATCTGCATACCCTGGATCCATTTCCCGTTATTATAGAAATACATTCCAGAACCATTTTCATACTTTCCGAAAAGATAGCGAGTAAGAGACTGGTACGAATCTCCCGGTATGACACCGGTCACACCATAACCTGCACGCAGCTTGAACATATTCCACCATTCAGCTACAGGAAGCTTGCCCCAGAATTCCTCATTCATGATATTCCAACCTGCTGATACGGATGGGAAGCTACCCCATTTGTGATTGGCACCGAACTTAGATGATCCTTCACGACGAATGGATACAAGTATGTTATAACGGTTATCAAAACCGTAGCTGATACGACCGAAGAAGCCGATGAGCTTGTTATCATTCTTATAGCTGCCCATAGAGGCCTTACCATTCTTCAACTCCTGACCGATTCCAATGTTGTTCCACTTGAACGTATCGTTATTAAAGTCTGCATTCCAAGCACTGAAACCCTCGTTCATATTCTTTTGCCAGCTATAGCCGACGAGTACGTCCAGACGGTGCTTGTCAGCAAGTGTGGTACGATAATTCGAGGTAACCTCCAAGAGGTCGGTCTTCGTATATCCATAACTATGACCAGCATCACCTGCCTTGCCATCAAGACGATGCGATTGATAGTTGGATGATTTAAAATCAGCACTATGATAGTTGCTCCTATTGGTAGAAAGAAGCACTTTCGTCTGCCATCCTTTGATAGGCTCCACCGTTATGTCGCCGGTCATTCGGCTCCATTCGCTCTTACCGTCGCCATCGCGCTCCTGAATGAGTCCTACCGGGTTGTAGTAGTAGGTGATACCGAAGTTTTCGTATGGAAGTCCATCAGCGTCATATATAGGCTCGGTTGGGTTGCGCATGATTGCCTGACGGTAAATCTCGCTGCCCGCATCAAGACCGTTATCCTTATGATATGCCTTCAAAAGACCAAGGTGAAGTTTGATCATGTCGTTGAAAAACCACTGCGACACATCGAAATTCATCTTCATCTCCTCATTGAAGGTAGTAAGGATGACACCCTCCGCCTTTTTATATGAGAAGTTGCCGGAATAAGTGGTACTCTTTGAACCGCCGCTGATCTGCACGTCATGGTTATGAGTGAATGCTGTGCGCGTGATTGCATCAAGCCAATCAGTGTCATAACCACGGTCGGAATAGTTGGTAAGTCCCTGACGGATCTGATCCGCGGTCATGAATTTATGTTTCTTGGCAAGCGTTGCCCAAGAGCCGTATCCGGAATAACTTACCGTTGCACTACTCTCACGTGTGCCGGCTTTAGTAGTGATAAGGATCACACCGTTTGCACCACGCGTACCATAGATAGCCGCTGCAGATGCATCCTTCAATACGTCTATTGACGCGATATTCTCCGGGGCAACAGTGCCTAAATTTCCCTCAACGCCATCAATAAGGACAAGTGGGCTTGAACTGCCCATAAGGGAGATGACACCACGCAGACGTATGGTAGACTCGGCGTTCGGGTCGCCCGAACCTTTCGCGATTGTAAGACCTGCCACCTTACCTTTCACAAGTTCGGCAGCATCTCCGATTGCACCCACCGTGAAGTCTTCGGCTTTCACGGATGCCACGGCTGAAGTGACGTCGCCTTTCTTCTGAGTGCCGTAGCCGATGACTACCACGTCGTTGAGCACCTGTGAGTCGGCGGCAAGGACGAGGTTGCCGAGGTTGGCTTTCCCTGCCTGCACCTTGATGGTGAGGGTCTGGTAGCCTACGTAAGAGATCTGCAGTTCCTGACCGGGAGCCGCCTTTACTGTGAATCTGCCTTCTATGTCGGTGGCAGCACCTGTTGACGAACCTTTCACGAGTACAGTCGCGCCGATAAGGGGTTCACCCTCCGAATCGACAACAACACCTGTGACGGGTCCCGCTTCGGCAGGCGCGACGGCCTGCAAAGGTTCCGCATACGCAGCCGGGATGCAGCATGTGCCACCCAGCAATGCGAACGCCGCAATCTTCAGCACTCTTGCGCTGAGAATAGGTGAGATTGTTCGCGGTTTCATAAGATGTTAAGGTATTTAATTAATATTTGTTAGTTTACTTTCCATTCGATGACGCCGCCGCTCTTGCCGTCGCGCAGCTTCGCCGAGACCTTCAGGTCGGTGGTCGTCACCGGTTCGAATGATACGTGGTTATATTTGTCTTTCTCCACGCCGTAGGTGTCGGCGGTCTTCACCGGTGCCCAACGGTTGTCGGGGGTGCGGTAATAGAGCTGCCAGCTCTCCGGCGTCTCATAGTCGCCGTCGTAGTGGTTGAATGCCAACCAGTAGACATCGACAGAACTTACCTCTTTCGGTTCGTTGAATCGGTAGCACACATTCTCCGTTGTGCCCTGACGCAGCCACCAGTAATGGTAGGGCTTCGAGGTGTCGGCACTGCTCTTCGGCTCCCACTGATCGTTGTAGCCCCACGCCCAGTTGAGGTTGGAGGTGGCGGCGGGCGCGTCGGAGGTCAGCTCAGTAGGCTCGGAATACATCTGCGCACCGCTTGCCAACGACGGCTCCGGCTTTGCCACGGCATACGTTGCCTGGGTCGGCATCCACACCGCCATCTGGTCGGCACCACGGTTATTCCATGTGCAGTAGGGTATCGCGGTGAGGGTCACATCCTCCAGCTTATTGTCGGCAAGGAGTTTCTTACCCGTAACGGAGAGCGTCATCACGCCGTTGAGAAGCTGAGGCTCGAATTTCTCGGCAAACTTCACATCGGTCGGTATATATTTGTCGAGCACGAGGCTATCCTTCTGGTCCTGACCCTCAAAGCAATACATGAGGGGTCCGCGCTGAATGGCAAGCTTACCCTTGTCGTCATCCACGTTGTCATTTGCTTTCACGCGCTTCACGTCCATCGGGAGAGTTAGCTCCACCTTGTCACCCTTCTTCCATACGCGCTTCACGGTGGCATATCCGTCGCCTGTCATGGCATTCACCTTCTCGCCGTTCACCTTCAGCTCATATTTAGCTGAGGGTTTCTCCACGTAGGAATATAGGTCGGTTGGCACCGGAGCATCCTGTGCCCAACCCGGTATGCGGAGACGCAACGCGAACTCACCCTCCTTCTCCGGATCCACGTCCATGCTGACGGCACCGTTCCAGGGGAAGTCGGTGGTCTGACGCAGCTTCACGCTGTTGCCGGCGGTCTTTATGTCGGCGGTAGACTGAATATAGAGGTTGACGAGAACGTCATCACCCTGAGTGGCATACATATACTGCGGCACGCTCGCCATGAAGCGGGTCACGTTGCCCGGACAGCAGGCGCACCCGAACCAGGGCTGACGCTCATGCTGACCCATGCTCTCAAGCGGGTTGTCGTAGAAGAACTTGTCGCCGGAGAGTGATACGCCGGAGGGCACACCGTTGTAGAGGGCACGCTCGTAGACGTCGGCATACTTGGCATCGCCGGTGGCGAGGAACATGCGGTAGTTCCAGTAGACGTTGGCGATTGAGGCACAGGTCTCGCAATATGCGGTGTGGTTGTTAAGCTCGTAGTTCGGACCGAAACCCTCACCCTGTGCGCGGCTTCCGATACCGCCGGTGATATAGAGTTTCTTGCTTGCCATATTGTCCCAGATACGGGTCAGGGCATTGAAATATGCGGAGTCATTGGTGAGCGATGCCACGTCGGCAACTCCTGAATAGAGATAGCCGGCACGCACGGCATGACCCACGATCTCATCCTGCTCGAGGATGGGCTGATGATCCTGTGAATAGGGGCTCGGCTTACGTCCGTTGGAGAGGCGTCCTGTCTCCTCCACGAAATATTTAGCCTCGTCGAGATATTTCTTGTCGCCCGTCACCTTATATAGTTTGGCAAGCGCCATCTCGATGATGGGGTGTCCGGAGGGGTATTGTATCTGTCCCTCGCCGTAGCCGAAGGTCTTGCAGACGAGATCGGCATTCTTGATAGCCACATCGAGGAGCGAACGTTTCCCGGTGGCGAGGTAATGCGCCACGGCAGCCTCGTAGAGATGACCGCTGTTGTAGAGTTCGTGGCTGTTGATCTTCTCCCAGCGGTGGGTGCCCCACCATCCGGAGAGACGCGTGCATTTGTTGGTGACGCACGTGGTCAGATAGCCGTCAGGTTCCTGCGCGGCAGCTATAAGGTTAATCACGCTGTCGAGATAATTGTCGAGCTGCTTGTCATATTCCACAGCGAGGGAATATGATGCGCCCTCTATGATCTTATAGGGGTCGGTGTCGTCAAATGAGAAGTCGCCGCGATGCTCCCCTTTCTTCAGTCCGCCTGCAATTGCAAAATTATCAAAGCGTCCGTTCTTCTCACATTCATTAAAGGCTGAGGGGATCGATACCTTACGGTTGGTCTCTATACGTGGTGCCCAGAAACTATCGTCAATGTGCACCTGAGTGAAGGCTACCTCCTTTACGGGCGCATCCGGACGCTCGTAGGCTTCCGCGCCTGTGCATGCGGTGAAACCCGCCAGTGCCGCGCATCCCGGAAGTAGCATTGTGAATAGGTTAAGTCTCATGGTGTGGTCAAACGATTAAAACGTTAAAAAATCTGTCGCAAAGTTAATATCCATTCAATCGAAAACGGCAACACAATCGTCCAATATTATGATACAATCGTCCAAAACAACTGAAAAATAGTATTTTTGTACGATTTTATTATTCGTTTGTACGGATTTTGCATGAAACTCCAATTCTTTGAATTATCTTTGCATTGTGAAAATTTGTTACCCTTTATCATGAAACAGGAACTCATCATAACATCAGCAATCGCGGCTCTCCTCGCCACGTCGGCAGTAAGCGCGACAGCGAAGAACGCCACTCTCCTCTCCCCTTCCGGCAACATCTCCGTAGCGGTGGAGGATGCCCCCGACGGCAACCTCACTTTCTCTATATCCGCCAACGGCGAGAAACTGCTCCTCCCCTCGCAGATAGCGATGGACTTTGAAGGGGGCAAAAAGGCAAGGAAGATAAAATCCACATCTATTAAAAAGGATATAAAGGAGAGTTTCGACGCTCCCTTCTACCGCAACCCGCATTTCACCACGCAGTGCAACGAACTGACGGTGCGCCTCACCGACGGGAACAGCGTGACGTTCCGCGCCTACGACGACGGGGTGGCTTACCGCTTCTCGACCGACGGCAAGACGGGGAATGTGGTGACGGATGAAAAGGCATTATATAATGTGGCGGGCAACCCCACCATCTATCTCCCTCACTCCACCAATGAGAAGGCTCCGGAGGCTATGGCGTTCCAGAATTTCTACACCGTCACACCGATCAGTAGCGCGTCGCCTCTGCTCGCGTTCCTCCCAACGACTCTCGACTATGGCGACGGGCTGAAGATGACCATTCTTGAATCTGACCTCGAAAGCTACCCCGGAATGTTTGTGGAGGCTGACTCCACATCCCGTTCGCTGAAGGGGGTCTTCGCAAAATACCCCTCCTCAACCGATTTCTACCCCTGGAGGAAACAGGAGTACGTCACCGGACGTGAGAACTATATCGCCAAGATCTCAGGCAAACGCAATTTCCCCTGGAGGATATTTGCCGTGACTACCGACGACCGACAGATGCCGGTGAATAACCTCGTGTATGCCCTCGCATCACCGTCGCGCGTGGCTGACACGAGCTGGATAAAGCCTGGTATGGCGGCATGGGAATGGTGGAACGACTGGGGTCTGCGCGGAGTGCCGTTCAAGGCTGGTATAAATAATGAAACCTACCGCTATTTCATCGACTTTGCAGCCGATAACGGGATAGAGTATGTGGTGCTTGATGAAGGTTGGTACGTGCCGAAAAGCGGCGATATGCTGACGACGATACCGGAGATCGACCTTCCTGCGCTCGTGAAGTATGCCGACAAGAAGGGTGTGGGGCTATGGCTCTGGACTGTCTTCAACGTGCTCGACACACAGTTGGAGGAGGCGTGCAAGAAATACAGCGACCTCGGCATAAAGGGGTTTAAGGTGGATTTCCTCGACCGCGACGACCAGACAGCCGTGGATATGACCTACCGCATAGCCGATGCCACTGCCCGGCATAACCTTATGCTCGACCTCCACGGATTCTATAAGCCGACAGGATTGAACCGCACGTATCCCAACGTGGTGAATTTTGAGAGCGTCTTCGGCATGGAGGAGATGAAATGGAGCCCGACATCGGTGGATATGCCGGAGTATGACGTGACATTCCCCTACATACGCATGATGTGCGGACCGGTGGATTTCACACCCGGCGCGATGCGCAATGCCTCAAAAAAGGATTGGAAGGCTGTCTACTATAATCCTGAGAGCCAAGGTACCCGCGCACATCAGGTGGCAAACTACATCGTGCAGGACTCCCCTTTCACGATGCTTGCAGACTCCCCCTCCAACTATCTCGACAATCAGGAATGTACAGATTTCATAACAGCCATACCCACCGTCTTTGATGAAACCTCAATAATGGATGGAAAAATGGGTGAATATATCGTGACCTTAAGGAAGAAAGATAATAGTTGGTTCATAGGAGGACAGACGGATTGGAATCCACGGGAATATACCGTAGATTTTGCGTTTCTCCCATCGGGGAAAGATTTCAAGGTTACGATTCTTAAAGATGGCGTAAACGCAACGAAGCAGGCACAGGATTATGAGCTGGAGACTCTGACGGTCAATTCCGGCACCAAGAAGACGATCCACATGGCTCCCGGCGGCGGCTTCGCAATCCGTCTGATTCCTTGACAATGTTGATAGTTTATGGTTGATAGTTTATGGTATATGGTATATGGTTTATAGTTGAGGGTTTACAGTTTATAGTTGATGGTTTATAGTAGATAAACTGCAAATAACCGGAGCCCTAAACCCTCCCCCATAAACTATCGATAAACTATAAACCCCAACCATAAACCTTAAACCTTAAACCCTCAACCATAAACCTTAAACCTTAAACCATAAACCTTAAACCTTAAACCATAAACCTTCCTACCCTTGTGAAACATCTCCTATCTATATCTCTGCTTCTCGCGTCGATGTCGGCTGCCGCAGATGTGGCTTTCGACGCACCAGGCGCACTCAACCCGATCATTCCTGGGTATTTCGCCGACCCAACCATAAAGAAATTCGGCGACACATATTATGTGTATGCCACGACCGACGGGAGCGGTGCCGGATTCGGTCCCGCCCAGCTCTGGCAGAGCAAGGATCTCCAGAACTGGACGCTTATGCCGATGAACTGGCCCGACAGCCATTGGATATGGGCTCCCGATGTGATGCAGAATGCCAACGACGGGAAATATTACTACGTGTATTGCCAGCCATGCAAGATACACGTAGGCGTCGGCGACACTCCACGCGGTCCCTGGAAGAATATCCTCGGTGAGAGCGAGGCTGTGCTCGTGCCCGACCGTTTCGTGAAGAATGCCATCACACTCGACGGTCAGACATTCGTGGATGACGACGGCTCGATCTATATGTATTGGGGCACGTGGGGCATATACGACGGTTTCGGATGCGGTGCCGGCAAACTGACTCCCGACATGAAGGGGTTTACTGAGACAAGACTCATCCCCAACACCGAGGCTACCGATTTCTTTGAGGCACCCTTCGTGCTTAAAAAGAACGGTAAGTATTATTTCATGTATTCCTCCGGCTCATGTCATGACCACACATACCGTGTGCAGTATGCCACAAGCGACAAGCCACTCGGTCCCTACAAATATCAGGGGTGCATCCTTGAGACGAATACTGACGGCACAATACATGGTCCGGGGCATCACAGCGTGCTCCAGGAGGGTAATGACTACTATATAGTCTATCACCGCCACGACAATCCTCATTCCAACCGTGGTTTCCATCGCCAGATATGTATCGACAAACTTGAATTTGACAAGAAAGGTAGGATTCGCCCTGTCAACGCCTCTCATGCCGGGGTAAGTTTCCCCACCAAATCCTCTGTGACATCAAGAAACCTTGCCGCAGGGAAGAGCGTAAGGGCATCCTCCTTCTATGATGAGAATTTCAAGCCTGAATATGCTGTAGACGACAACAACGGCACACTCTGGCGTCCCGCAGGTATGGGTCAAGAATGGATCGAGATTGACCTCGGCAAGAGTGAACCCATAAGGACGATATGGACGCAGTGGGAATATGGCACCCAGTTCTATCAGTATCTTATCGAGACATCAGACAACGGCAAGGACTGGACTGTGTTTGCCGATAAGCGCGACAACCGTCTGGCAGGGAGCCCGATGGTGGATTTCGGTGATACCCACGCACGCTACATCCGCATCACTTCCACCGGTGGCGAGAAACGCGGCTTTAATGGTGCGCTGTGGAACGTGAAAGTGTTCGACGGCATTGAAGACAGCGCACCGCAGCAATGGATCGGGCTGAACGGTATGGACTGGAACGGCACGGAATGGAGGAACAATCTCGGACAACTCGGCGGCTCATTCCGTCTCTTGCAGGGGCGCGTGGAGTCGAAGAGAATTGACGGGCATGACGCCATTGTGCTCTCCCCCGGCACTAAGCTCGTGTATGAAAGCGCATTAATCGACCCAAAAAAACCGCATACACTTTCCGCCCTGTCATTCGACGGGAAGGAGTGGAGGGCGGCTGACCTCGGCAAATGTATATCTGACGGCAGACTGACGATAGAAAGCGGTCAGTCACCCCTGACTCTCACTAACCTTCGCTATTACAATTGGGAGCTTACCGACAGTGAGAAACGATTTGACTCCACAAATCCGTTGAGACGTAATCCCGTGGCAGAGCGGCAGAATTTAGGCACCGTCGTGGAGATAAACGCCGATGCGTTCAATCCCGGCGACACAGTGGGCTACATACCTAACACCGCCCTGACCGGAGGTTATTTCGAGGCTGTCGAGAAGCCCGCTATAGTGGAGGAGATCAAGGGGAAGAAGGCGTTCCGATTCGACGGCGACACGTTCTTCCGCTCCTCCTTCCCACTACCCGCCACGATACGCGACAACACCCCATACACACTTGAAGCCGTCATCCTCAATCCGGAGATAGCGGAGAATGAGTGTTATGCAGACTTCACCTCCTCTCACGATGAGCTGGAGAAAATCATGGGAGTGAACGGCACTGAACCTCGCTGCGGAATGATGAATCATTACGGCTGGTATGAGGATGCCGGATGGCAAGACGTGAAGGATCTTGCCGGAGAATGGCAGACCATCCGAGTATGTTTCGACGGACGCATCGAGAGGGTCTATATCAACGGCAAGCTGGTAAGCGAGAAGGATATTCAGCTACTCGTGAAACCATCACAGTTTGTCACACTCGGACGCAATGCGGAGAATGAATGGCCCTTCACCGGCTACATCCATTCGCTCCGACTCTCCGACGAGATAATGGATAATTGAGAATGGAAAATTGAAAATTTAAAATGGAGAATTTATCGTTAATATTTGACTTTAAATTCTAAATTCTAAATTTTCAACTCTAAATTTTAAATTCTAAATTCCTAACACATATACACATGAAAAAATTACTCACCGCCACCCTGATAGCCTCCCTTGCTATCCCGGCTATGGCTAAATCGGATAAGAAAGCCTCCCATCATGGCTATCCGATTGATCCGGTGCCCTTCACCTCTGTGAAAGTCACCGATGATTTCTGGGGACAACGCCTGAAGGCGAGTCGCGAAGTGACAATACCCCTCGCTTTCAGTAAATGCGAGGAGACAGGACGATACACTAATTTCGTCAACGCAGCCCATCCGAGCGATACGATACACGTAGGTGGTCTCGCTTTTGACGATACCGACGTCTACAAGACTATCGAGGGCGCAAGCTATCTTCTCCAGACTTATCCCGACAAGAAACTGGAGAACTATATAGACAGTGTGCTCGTAATTGTGGCTGCCGCTCAGGAACCCGACGGCTATCTCTACACATCGCGCACTATGAACCCGAAACATCCTCACGAATGGGCAGGCTCGAAGCGTTGGGAGATGGTGGAGGACCTCAGCCATGAGTTCTACAACCTCGGACACATGGTGGAGGGTGCGATAGCCCACTATCAAGCTACGGGGAAACGGAATTTCCTTGAGATCGCAATAAAATATGCCGACTGCGTATGCCGCGAGATCGGCGACGGTCCGGGTCAGGTGGCACGCGTGCCGGGGCATCAGATCGCGGAGATGGCTCTTGCAAAGCTCTATCTCGTCACCGGCGACAAGAAATATCTCGACCAGGCCAAATATTTCCTCGACAAACGCGGCTATACATCCCGCACAGATGAATACAGCCAGGCTCACAAGCCGGTGGTCGAGCAGGATGAGGCTGTCGGTCACGCAGTGCGTGCAGCCTACATGTATGCCGGCATGGCTGACGTGGCAGCCCTCACAGGCGACTCCGCATATATCAAGGCTATAGACCGCATCTGGGATAATATCGTAGGGAAGAAATATTATATCACCGGCGGTATCGGCGCAACAAGCAACGGTGAGGCTTTCGGCAAGAATTATGAGCTACCCAACATGTCGGCTTATTGCGAGACTTGTGCCGCAATCGGCAATGTCTACGTGAACCACCGTCTCTTCCTTCTCCACGGCGATTCAAAATATTACGATGTGGTGGAGCGCACTCTCTATAATGGTCTTATCTCCGGCGTGGCTCTTGACGGGGGTGGCTTCTTCTACCCCAACCCACTCGAAAGCATGGGTCAGCACCAGCGTCAGCCATGGTTCGGATGTGCATGCTGCCCCTCCAACATCGCACGTTTCATCCCGTCGCTTCCAGGCTACGTCTATGCGGTCAACGGGGATGATGTCTACGTCAACCTCTTCATGTCGAACACCGGAAACCTTAAAGTCAATGGTAAGGACGTGGTGATAAGCCAGCAGACAAATTATCCTTGGAACGGCAACATTGCTTTCACCGTAGACAAGAATAAGGCAGGCAACTTCGACCTGAAACTCCGTATTCCGAGATGGGTACAGAACCGCCCCGTGCCGAGCGACCTCTACAAATATAGCGACGGCAAACGTCTCGGCTATACTGTGACTGTCAATGGCAAACCTGCCGATGGCACTCTGACAGCCGACGGATATTACTCGATTGCCCGCAATTGGAAGAAGGGTGACAAGGTGGAGCTTCATCTCGACATGGAGCCGCGCACCGTGAAAGCAGACAACCGTGTGGAGGCTGACCGTGGCAGAATTGCTGTGGAGAGAGGTCCTATTGTATATTGCGCCGAATGGCCTGACAATGACTTTGACGTGCTCAGCATATTCGTAAATCAGAAACCGCAGTTCACCGTCACTGAGAAGCCTGAACTTCTTGAAGGTATCGTGACTCTCACGACCGACGGACAGGTGCTCAGCTACGACGACAAGGGTCGTCTCGCAGCAAAGGATGTGAAACTGAACCTCATCCCCTACTACGCATGGTGTCATCGCGGAAGCGGCAACATGGCAGTGTGGCTACCGCAGGAGTTGAGCGCATCGCGTCCGGTAATGCCTCCGACACTCGCATCTCAGAGCAAGGTAACGGCTTCGCAGAAGATGGGTTCTCTTTCCTCACTCAACGACCGACTCGTACCGAAGGATGAGAACGACCGTTCGGTACCATACACTCACTGGTGGCCTAAACAGGGCACTACTGAATGGATTGCCTACGAACTACCGAAAGAGGAGACCGTGCAGAGTGCAACTGTCTATTGGTATGACGATGGACCGTGGGGTGGATGCCGCGTGCCGAAGTCATGGAAGATATACTACAAGGATGGCTCAGGCAACTGGCAACCTGTCACCGGAGCTGACAAGTACGGCACAGTCAAAGGAGCCGCAAACACGGTCAACTTTGACCCGGTTAAGACAAAAGCCATGAAACTTGAAGTGGTTCTCCCGGACGATAACTCCGCCGGCATATTCGAGTGGCAACTCGACTGATCTGACAACCGGTAAATAACGAATCACAACTGATATCATACCATCTACAATATGTCATGAGCGACTTGGGAACAGAATCAAAGTTCTAAGTCGCTCATGACATTTCTTTCTACATATCAACTACTTCCTCATTGACCATCCCCACATCTCACACCTTTCATTCATCATATCTCAAAACTGTAACCTAATTTGATGTCAAGCAAAATAAGACCCCATTCCATATTTTCATTAAAATATACCATCGATTTTCAACTTACGGATATTGAATATTATACAAAATATTAGTATCTTTGCAGATGAAGTTGTTTATGCTTTAATATATTGACGTATGGCTAAGTATATTGATCCGTTTACTGACACGGGCTTTAAGATAGTGTTCGGTCTTAATAATGTCTCAAACGAGATTCTGAAATATTTCCTCAACGCCCTCTTTGAGGGTCAACCGGACTTTGAGGAGATTGTCAGCGTGCGTTATCTCAACAATGAGAACGTGCGTGAATGGATAGAGGGGAAGACCATTGTCTACGACGTGTATTGCGAGACGTCACATGGGCATCGTTTCATTGTCGAGATGCAGAAAAACCCACAGGAGAATTTCCTTAGTCGTGCAATATACTATGTCGCTCGGTCAATCGCATATCAAGGCTATAAGGGGAGATTTTCCGACAAAAATGATTCTGTAGCAGGCAACGAGAATAATGACAACGACAAAAAATATTGGAACTATGAGCTTATTCCGGTAGTGGGAGTGTTCTTCTCCAATTTCTATATACATGGTCTTGAGCATAAACTCGTCACACATGGCAGGCTCTGCGATACCGACAACAACAAACCTATCGGCAACGCAATGCGTTATGCTTTTATACAACTTCCGGCGTTTACAATCAATGATGAGAAGGAATGTCGGACAGATTTTGAGAAATGGATTTTTGCACTTAAAAACATGAGAACTATGAATACAATGCCCTTTACCTCCCATCAGGAAATATTTCAGCGACTCGCCTCTGTGAGTAACTTAGCCACGTTAAGTCCTGAACAGCGTTATCAGTATGAATATGACCTCAAGAAAGCACGAGACTATCATGCAGAGATGTCATACGCACGAAAGCATGCCAGAGAAGAGGGACTTGCCGAAGGGCGCGCAGAGGGGCGCGCAGAGGGGCGTGTCGAAGGACTTGCCGAAGGACGTGCGGAAGGACGTGCGGAAGGACGTGCAGAGGGTCGTGCGGAAGGACGTGCTGAAGGACGTGCTGAAGGATTGTATATTGTCGCAAAGAATATGCTGGATGCCGGTTATACACTACAACAGATTTCATCCATGACAAATCTCTCTGAAAAAGAAATATCTAAACTTTTGAAAAAATAAACAGGAAATATCGGCATCTTCCAAATGAAGTGTATGAATATGGGGTCTCAGACTCCATCCCTTTCCCTATTTTGTAGGGTGTTCAGTTTGACGTTCCGAAAAACGGCATCCAGAACACCGGATTTTACATAAAAATCACGTGCTGGAAATTCTTGTTTTCAGAGACGAAATAGTACATTGAAAATTTGGATAATTCATTAA
>RIAZ01000001.1 GCA_003762615.1 Muribaculaceae bacterium Isolate-037 (Harlan) | reverse complement strand
CTATACATATCAAGAGATCCAAGATTAAAATTGCAGAAATAATTATCAAATACATGTATTTATAAATTTTAACATAATATTCCTACAATTTTAACACTTGAGTCCTTGGTGATATCAGAGTAAACACGGAGAATTTATAAAAACTCTGTGTCCCCCGTGCTCTTCGTGGTTTTTCTACCATACTCTCCGTGTTTTTTCAACCGCAGAGTGCGCGGAGGGCACGGAGATTTTGTAATATTGATTATCAAATTTGATAATTTGAAAAACTATTGTTAATTTTGCTTCGTTGTTAAACAGATATATTATTATATGATTGTCATCTTTGAACATGAATACTTGCGACAGCTTTATGAGGACGGAAAGTGCAAGGATAAGAAGCATCGATATCAACCTGATATTGTTAATCGTTATCAAAAAGCAGTACGTTTTTTGATAACTGCTTCATCACTGGAAGCTCTTTGGCCTATTCGTTCTCTAAACTACGAGGTGCTTTCAGGAGACAAGGCAGGACGATCTTCAATTAGAGTAAATGATAAATATCGAATAGAATTTACAGTTTCCAAGACTTTGGATGAGCCTTTAATTACTATATGTAATGTAGTGGAATTGTCTAACCATTATAAATGAATGCAGATGGATATAAAACTTGCGGGGATTGACCCTAATATGATTGCAAATAATCTGACCACAAGTAGACCGATTCATCCCGGAGAGATGATAAAGGATGAAATTGAGTATCGTGGTATATCTCAGAAGGATTTGGCTGCTGAGGTCGGTATTCCTGCCTCGGTGCTTAATGCTGTCCTTAACGGGAAAAGAGCCGTTACGACTGAATACGCGCTTCTTCTTGAAGCTGCCCTTGGTATTGAGGCTGATATATGGTTGAGGCAGCAGGCAGAATATAATAAACAGGTGGTGAAATCCGACCCTTCTTTCATGGAGAGGATAAACCGCATACGCAAAGTTGCAGCTTTCCTTTAGTGTCGGAAGATTTGAATAGGGAGATTTAGCGACGATGGAGAAGTATTGGAGGCAGAATGTGTTTTGGCGGTGCGTCGTGGTTGCGGTGGCGTTGGTCTGTACTGTGGCGGCGAGTGGAGCTGCGCGTGTTGTCGTGGTTGATTCCGCCACGAATAAGCCACTGCCGATGGCTTCGTTGTTTGATAGCAAGGGTAATGCTTTGGGCGTGTGCGACACAAAGGGCAGGTCAATGGCGATACCCTCGACGAGCTATCCCATCACGGTACGTTACCTTGGATTCAAAGAGCAGGTCGTGCCGGATGTCGGTCGTGACACCATCTACATGCAGGAGAGCGTCACTTCGCTGCCGGAAGTGGTCGTGCAGACACGTCATAATAAGGTGCTCCATCTGCTTGCCTACGTCAGGGAATACTCCACGATGTCAAGCTATTCCGACACCGTCTTCCTCTTTCGGGAAAAGATGGTGGATTATATGCTTGTGCCGGATAAGAGCGTGCGGTATAAGGGTTGGTCAAATCCGCGAATGCTCAAAAGCAAGTCATATTACCGTTTTACCAATAGTCAGGGTCTCGATAGCGTTAGCAACGTCAGCAATCATCATTTCTCTTGGTCTGATTGGATTGGAATCGCTTCGGCTGTCAAGTTGCCGACCGCATTGGAGGGCATGGTGCATGGTAGTGATACTGTCTATGGGAAATATAGTCCGACGGAAGTATGGACTAAGAAAGATGGTAGGGTGGGGGTATCGGTCAATGTGATGGCTGACACCACGAGTCGCAAATGGGTGCCGGATTTATCCGGATTCTTCAAGAACGGTCTTGATTTTGAGAAATTCATGATAGGTTTTAATTACGACAACGTGGTGGCGGATTCAGTGTCGGCAGAGGATCTCACGGGCTATTCATATTCCATAGAGTCAAGAGGACGTGGAAGAGACATGTTCCGGTTTAACAGGACAGACGAACCGTTTTTTGTGACCACATACGCAGAGATATATTT
Source organism: Muribaculaceae bacterium Isolate-037 (Harlan) (assembly GCA_003762615.1). GTDB lineage: Bacteria > Bacteroidota > Bacteroidia > Bacteroidales > Muribaculaceae > Lepagella > Lepagella muris. Next base: position 442,952 of record RIAZ01000001.1, on the reverse strand, counting down.
GGTTGACAAGGAATATATATCCCTGAAAGAGGCGAGGAAATGGGAGCATAATAGATTTGAGAAGTATGATAAGGGTATTGTTAAACCGGTAGAGGCACCGGCATTACAACCCTCAGTGCAGACATTGGTGGCACGTGTTGATAATATCGACATGAGCGGCATACGGCTTGATTTCGCGCCAGACAAGACTATGATATCGGAAAATTTCGGCAAACCGAAGAAATTTGATATAGGGACTTGTATCTTGTCTATTTTGAAAAACCTGACAGGTATCAGTGAATACAAATATCGCAAGAATGTGAAGAACAAATGGGATAAATTCCGTAAGGAGAAGACCACCGTCAATAAGATCCGCAAAAAAGAGTAATTTTTGATTAACCACCAAGAACGCAATTAGCTGCAAAATTATATTAACCACCAAGAACACAGAGAGCACGGAGTTTTTTATAAAATTCTCCGTGCTCTCCGCGTTCTTTGCGGTTTATTCACTACCGAGTCTGCGTTCCAAGTGGCAGTTTACTTCTTCACTTTCTGCATCAGGTGGCGTACTGCGCCTTCGAGCTGTGCATCGGTGCCGTTCTCCACGTCTCCCGGACGGTTATAGATGAGAATATCGGGGTTCAACTGGGTGTTCTCAAGGATTGTGCCATCTTCCGATACATTTGTAACCTGCGGTATGCCGAAGATAATCGTCGGATCAATCTGCGTCTCCCACCATACGGCAGTCATTGTGCCGGGTATCGGCGCACCGACCACTTCACCGATGCCGAGAGCCTGGTATGCGTAAGGCGAACCGTGTGCATCACTATAGTTTGATTCGTTGACGAGCATTACGGATGGTTTTGTCCACTGTGCAAACGGCTCATGACCGATCTCACGACCACGCGGTTTGAAAGTGACGTATTCCTTACCGTTGAGAAGTATTGCGAGGTCATTATGGAGCCAGCCACCACCGTTGTAGCGGGTATCTACCACTACGGCATCGCAGTTGCGGTATTTACCGAGCAGACGGTCGTAGACGGTCTGGAAGCTCTGGGTATCCATACCTCTTACATGCACGTAACCGATCTTACCGCCAGACAGGCTGTCGGCGAGCTGTTCGTTACGCTCCACCCAACGCTGGTATGCCATATTAGAGAGACTGCCGGAGTTGATCGGCTTGACAACCACGTATTCGGTCTTGCCATCCGCTTTCTTCACTTCAAGACGCACCTTCTCTCCGGTCTTACCTTCGAGGAGTGGGAAATAGTCGGTGTCGGCAAGTATCTTCTCGCCATCGATCGACATTATTATATCACCCACCTTGATATTGGCAGCCTTAGCGGCAAGCGGACCACGCGGGAAAATCTCAGCCACTTTCAGACCGTCGCCCGTATAGTTCTCATCGAAATAAGCACCGAGGTTGGCAGTGTTGAGGGATGCACCATTTCCGTAGTAGCGTCCACCGGTGTGTGAGGCATTCAGCTCGCCGAGAATCTCACTCAGAAGAGTGGCGAAGTCTCGGTTGTTGGAGATATAGGGGAGGAACTCGCGGTAGTGGGCGGTATAGTAGTCCCAATCTACACCGTGGAGATTCTCGTCATAGAATTTATCCTCCACTTGCTTTGCCATGTGGTCAAATATGTAGGCTCTCTCAAGAGAGGGCTTACGATCGTAAGGCGCATCAAAAGTGACATCTTTTGTGTCGGAAGATGCAAGGTTCACCTTCTTTATGCCGTTGTAAGACAATACAAACAGGTTCTCCCCCTTCTTGTCGGGATAGAGCGAACCGGCAGTGCCTTTGAGAAGCACTTTTGTCTCACCCTTCTTCAGGTCAACGACGTTCATGTTCCAACCCCCTTCGGTAGCAGCCGCTATATAATATAGCTTATCACCTTTGGGCGACAGGAAGTAATCGTAGATGTTGGATGAGCGGTCGGTGAGTCGGCGTGTGCGGTAGCGGCGGTTGGCAAGGTCGAGTTTTGTCTCCTTCTTGTCAGCCTTGGCATCCTTATCCTTCTTCCCTTTCTTGTCCTTCTTCTTTTTCTTGTCGTCCTTGCTGTCAGACTCATCCTTCTTGCTATCCTCCTCGGCTTTCTCGGCAAGCTTCATCTCCTCCTCCGAGAAGTTGAATTTCTCCCAAGCCTCATCATCAAGCACCATAAGGATTATATCCTCCTGATTGCCCCATGAGCCGTGTGCCTTCATGCCATATCTTCCTGTGGAGTAGGTGAGCGCCTTACCGTCGAGTGCCCATTTAGGACTATTGTCGGAATAACCGCTTTCTGTGAGGTCAACCACTTCCGATCCGTCGGCCTTCACAAGGGCGATATCGGTGTTGTTCCAGCCGCCATTACCTATATAGGATATCAGCAGCCAGTTGCTGTCAGGACTCCATGAGAATGGTATGTCGCCGTCAGAATAAGAATAGTTGAATTTGCCGTCGAGGGCTGTAGTCACTTTCTTTGTCTCAAGGTCGATCACTTTAAGCTCCGTGCGGTTCTCAAGGAAAGCCACCTTCTTGCCATCAGGGGAGAATTGCGGCTGCATTGCTGAAGTCTCGCACTTGTAGAGCGGCTCGATCACGATGTCGGTTGCGTATGCAAACTGTTTCTCCTTGTCGTTCTTGATCTTTGCGGTGAAGAGCTGCCAGATTCCGTCAACATCGCTGTCATATACTATGGTGCGACCATCGGGAGAGAAACTTGCGATGCGTTCCTGAGCCGGAGTATTGGTGATACGTTTTGTGGTCTTGTATTCAGTGTCGGTTACGTAGAGGTCGCCGCGTATTATGAAAGCCACCTCCTTACCTTCCGGAGAGACAGCGATGTCGGATGCACCGTAGCGTGCATAATTCTTCACGCGGTCGCTGTCATACTCATCGGCAGTGATGCGAATGTTGAGTTTCTGTGGCTGGGAGCCTGGTTTGAGAGTGTATATCTCACCATCCCAAGAGAACGCGAGCATACCGTTGTCGGAAGAGGATAGGGAGCGCACGGGATGTTTTGTGAAGTTGGTCAACTGTTTTGCCGACTTGTCGGTGGTGCTTGCCTGCCATACGTTGAGTGTGCCGTCTTTCTCACTGACGTAATAGAAGGTGTTCCCCTGTCCCCACACGGGCGACTGGTTGCCCCAGTTCTCGTTGGTCAGCTGTGAGAACTTCCCGTTGTCGTAAAGCCATACATCGGCGGTGCCTGAAGAACGCTCATGCTTTCTCAGCACGTCTTCCACGCCTTTCCGATCCTGATAGAGAAGTTCCCCCTTGGCATTGGCGTCGGCGGAGATCATCGGCTGGGAGAGGAAGAGACGCGGGCGCGGATTCTGCCTGTTGATGTTGATCTGATACACCTGCGTAGAGAACGGGGCACGAGCCGTGTTCATTCCCGGAAGATTGGAAGCGGAGAAGAGAAGTGTGGAATCATTGAGGAAAGTCAGAGGCTTCTCGTTGCCGCTGTTGGTGGTGAGACGGCGAGGCGTCCCGCCTTTGGCGGATGTGATGAAAATGTCGTCTGATCCTTCCCGGGTGCTTAGGAAGACGATCGATTTGCCATCTCTTGTCCATACGGGCACTCCGTCGTAGGCTTCGTTGGAAGTGATCTGGGTGGCTTCGCCACCTGCTACCGGCACCGTAAATATGTCGCCCTTATAAGTGAAGGCGACAGTCTTGCCGTCGGGTGAGATTGCTGCATCGCGTAGCCATTTCGGGGCATTGTCGGCGAGAGCAACCACCGGACAAGCTGCGAGCAACAGAGGGATAAATGAGGTTAGTTTCATAAAAGTTTTAATTTTTCATTACAAAAGTAGCTGATTTAATCGGAAATAACAAGACAAGTAAAAATTTTATAAAAAATTGGTTTAAATTTGTTGCAAAATACGATTGCCTGCGTATTGATGATAGATGAACGGAGAAAATTTCATATCAGCTTTCAAGAGAGTACGTCTCAGATTCCGGCTGCGGGGCAGCATATCGGGAGCCGGGGATGACACGGAGGATGCACTTCAGGATGCGTTCTGCCGGTTGTGGAGCCGGCGTGACGAGATTTCGGGAGCGGGTCATGCCGAGGGACTGATCACCACCACAGTACGCAATATCTGCATCGATGACGCCCGTCGTCGGCAGGCACATCCGCAGAGTGATATAGAGGAGGTCAGGGAGACCGGTACGCCACCGGATGACGACCGCGAATATGCCGATGAGCTATACCGGAAAATCGACAGGATAGCGGCGGAACGACTCTCGCAGCGCGATCGGGAGATTCTGTATCATCGGGAGAAGGATGGTTGGGAATATGATGAACTGGCAGAGATGTACGGACTTTCGGAAAGCAACGTAAGGATGATAATATCAAGAGCAAGAAAGACGCTTCGTTCAATTTACCTAAAAGAGAATGATAATGGATAAGGAATCATTACATAGACTGATAGAACGCTATTATGACGCCGACACCACGGCGCAGGAGGAGCGTATGCTTCTGAAGGCGGCATTGGAATCGGAGGGTAAAGATCCAATGGTGGATGAGGTGCTGGCAGTCATGGGTTATGCCCGGAGAAAACCCTCTCCGGAGATGGAGATGAAGGCTTCCATGAAGAGGGGCGGAGGTCGTCGTTCAGTATGGCTCCGTGTCGGGAGTGCCGCGGCATCGGTTGCGGCAGTAGTTGCTGTCGGATTCATGCTGATGAGGTCGCCGGGTGTAGGGGTGGAAGCTGCGGAATGTTACGCCTACGTTGACGGAATACGCATAGAGAACAGAAATGATGTGGCATCGCTTGTAAACCGCCAGCTCAGCGAACTGGCTAATGCGGAGGAGAGTGTGAACGAGGTAATCACGGAAGACTTTTCCGACATGAGTGAGGCTTTTAATTTTGATGAATTATGAGAAGGATAGTATTATGTATGGTGGTAGGGGTCGCGACGGTGTTTGCGGCTATGGCTCAGGAGGGGCTTAACGTGGCGGAATTCTTTTCTGACGCCTATACCGGTAATCCGAAGGTGACGTTGGTAAGCATGAGTTATGACAAGGTTGAGAAAAACGGAATGAGAAAATACCGTAGCATCTCGGTGGAAGACTCTCCGGAACTTGCCGATAAAATCGGGAGAGCCGTAAGCAAGGATGGTGCGTCGGCAGTATCGAAAGAGGTGTCATACCGCGAGGGTCAGCTTTACTTCGGTTTCTATTCCATGGGAGGGAAACGGTCGGCAAGAAGGTATCTCCTCTATCTCAATCGCCGCCCGAAGGGTAAGGAGAAGACCACTCTGATATTCATAGAGGGAAATCTCAGTGATGCAGAGGTGAAGAGGATGATAAATAAGTGATAACGTTAATAATTACTGATAAAACTATATCTGATAAAAAACTATATCGTATGGAAAATATTGTAACGACCATAATCATGATCCTTATCGTGGCATGTATGCCTGTTGTGTCGAAAGGTGAAGAACCGGTTGATACGGTCAAGGTGGTGAAAAAGGCTGATGAGGTGGTAGTGACCCGTAAGGGGACAGTGACCCGACTTGAGGCTACACGTATGGATTCGCTTCAGAATGGCAAGTACTATATCTATGAGGTGGATGTGCGCACATCTTCACCGGATGAGGAGTACGACCTTCCGGATTTGTGGGAGATGAAATTGCCGTTTCTTCCCAATGACTGTGATAACTGCAGCGGTCGCCGTTTGCGCCGTCAGTTGACGGGCTTCTCCCACGTATATTGGGGCTGGAGATTCAATTATAACGACCGCCGGGAGGTGAAGAACGGTTTCGAGGTCGGCGTAAGGGATCTTGTGGGAGTGCGTTGGGACCACGGACCGCAGACAGTAGGATTTTCTATCGGAGCAGGTTTTGGAATGATGCGTTTTCTTGCGCAGGATGGGTTCTGCTATGCCAAGCATGGGGATGCCCTCGTGTTCCGGAAGATTTCGGAAGGCATAAAGGTTGATAAGTCGCGTTTTGATGTCTGGCGGTTCCATATACCGGTGCTTCTTGACGTGCCTCTCGGCAAGGTGGGTAACTTTTCGATAGGTGGAGTTGCCAATCTCAATACGTATGCTTCAAGCAAAACTCAGACTATATCTGGCGATGAGAGGGAGAGCGTGAAATACAAGCATTTCCAACAGCGTCTGTTCACAGCCGACCTGTTTGCCTCGCTTACTATAGAGGGAATAGGTATCTATGCCACGTGGAGCCCTATGTCGGTGTTCGGCGCAGGTTTCGGACCGGAGTTAAAGGGATGGTCAATAGGCGTGGATCTGCTGACTTTCTGATCCATTATTCCAAACACCGGGGATCTAAAACCGGAGTCTACCGGATTTGAATAGCTTATAAATTTGTCTACTTCTTATTTAAAACGGAATTAAAATTATGAAATCAATAAGGATATTTACATTGGCAGCTCTCGCATCATTGACCATGCTGCTGCCGGAAACGTCATATTCACAGGAGGAGAAGCCCGATACCATACTGCATATCACCACGCCCTCCAAGGTAGTCGTGACGGAGAATGCATCGGGCAGCAAGGTAGAGGTGAGGTCGCTGACGGATGATGAGGAATTGATAGCCTCCGTATTCACGGGATATTCATCAGAATCATCGGTAAGCTCCAAAAGTCGGGAGGGTTTTCTCAACAGTTGGTGGTACAACCGTAATCTTCTGAATGTAGAAGAGAATCAAGGCTCTCATTGGGGAGTCTCGTTAGATGGCGTGTGCATCGGGCTTACCAATGCCCTCGACCAGACTCCGGAGGGTGGTCTTCAGTGGTCGAAATCTTTTGAGATAAGTTGGCTAAGTTGTCTCAACGTGTATTATGAGTTCAGTCGTTCAAGGATATCGCTCGGACTTGGCTTCGACTGGCGTAACTATAAGGTCACGACGTCGGGTAGGGCACTCGTGGCTAATGCCGACAAGGGTATCGGATGGGGCAACTATCCCGGTAATTCCGAAGGAAGATTCTCACGGTTAAAAGTGTTCAGCCTTCAGCTTCCGTTGCTATATGAGTGGGACGTGCCGAAATCCTCGCTGACGTTCAAGGCGGGTCCGATAATGAACTTCAATACGTATGCCTCCCTTAAAAGCGTATGGGATGATGAGGATGGGAACCGACATGAATCATTCACTAAGGAGATAGAGCCGCGTAGGTTTACGGTAGACTTCTTCGCATCCCTATCCTTCTGCAAGGCCATCGGTCTTTACGTGAGATATTCGCCGATGAAAGTGATGGACGCTCCGACCGGTCTGAATTTCCGCCCATTGACCGTAGGCGTCACATTGGGAATCTGATAAGGGCGTAATAATTTGACAAGATGAATATTTGTTGTTAAATTTGCATTGAGGAAAGATTGACTATCTCTTCTCAATGCAAATTTTTATAACATAATATCATGGGAATGAAAATCAGAAGATATTTGGTGGCAGGATTTATGGGCATCTCATTCAGCGTCATGGCGCAGCAGAACAGGATTGACATGATGCTGTGGGATAAGAATGTAGGAGCAGATCAGGCAAAGGCAATCGTAGAGAAGGCGGATTTCAACCGAGATCCGGCAATTACGGTCTATAAGGCGGCAAAACCTAATGGCAAGGCAATAATCATGTGCCCCGGCGGTGGTTACGGATGGGAAGCCACCGGACATGAAGGTCACGACATAGCTCATTGGCTCAATAATCAGGGCGTGACATACGTGGTGCTCAAATACCGTCTGCCGCAGGGGAATCATGAGATACCGTTGTCGGATGCAGAACAGGCAATACGGCTCGTGAGGGAGCATGCCGAGGAATGGGGCGTTGATCCGTCAAAGGTAGGCATAATGGGAGCTTCCGCAGGTGGACATCTGGCGTCAACCGTCGCCACCCACTACACAAGCGCGGCAACCCGTCCCGATTTCCAGATACTTTTCTATCCTGTGATCACAATGGACCCGTCATACACCCATGCCGGGTCAAGGACCAACCTACTTGGGGAGAACCCCTCTGCCGATCTACAGAACAGATTCAGCAACGAGTTGCAGGTCACGCCCGACACTCCCAAAGCCTTCCTAATACTGTCATCAGACGACGATATAGTTCCGGTAGCCAACAGCATAAACTACTATACCTCATTAGTCAGCAACAAAGTGCCCGTAGCCATGCATATTTATCCCAACGGTGGTCATGGCTACGGCTACAGCGAATGGTTCACCTACAAAGACCAATGGAAATCCGAATTGGAGAAATGGCTCCGCGAAGAAATCTGACCTACAAAGGCAGCAGAAATAATACGTAAGCTGATACATTGGAAATGATAAACGATTTCAAAATAATGTCGTATGAGTATAGAAATACAAAAACTAATCGGAGAAGCAACAGCCTACGACAAAAAACAAATGCTTGAGATCAAACGACCTAAAAGTTGGCTCAAAAGTGTGTCTGCTTTTGCGAATGGTGAAGGGGGTATGTTGATATTTGGTATTAGTGATGATAATCAAGTAGTCGGGCTTGATGATGCGGAAGGTGATGCCGAGAGAATCAGCGAGGAGATAAAAAACAAACTTGATCCGGTTCCGGCAGTCAATCTTGAATATAAGAAAGTTGATTGTAAGACGCTTGTCGTGTTGCATGTATATCCTGGACAAGAAACTCCTTATTATTATATTGGCGACAAACAACGTCTTGCATTTGTACGCATAGGCAATGAATCTGTCACTGCAGACCGTATTCAATTGAAGAACCTTGTTATGCGAGGTTCCGGAAGAACTTACGACAGTCTGCCATCAAATTACAAGTTCGGAGATATGGCATTTTCCAAACTAAAGTCTGTGCATTACAAAAGATTACAGCGTTCATTTGAAGATAATGAGTTTGTGTCATGGGGAATTATTGATGAGAATGGTAATCTGACGAATGCCGGCGCATTATTAGCTGATGAATCCCCTTTACGACAATCACGCATATTCTGTACCCGTTGGAATGGTCTGGACATGACAAATGGATTGGGGGAAGCGATAGATGACATTGAATTGGACGGTAGTATAATTGGTCAGTTACAGGATGCCGTATCTTTTGTCAGAAATAATTCGCAGAAGAAATGGAGGAAGAAGAATGATTATCGTGAGGAACTTCCCGATTATCCGGAGAGAGCAGTGACAGAAGCGATAGTGAATGCAATTATCCATCGAGATTATGTGCAAATGGGAAGTGAAATTCATATTGACATGTATGATAATAGGTTAGAAATATATTCTCCCGGAGGTATGATGGATGGAAGACTGATTCAGCAGTTGAATCCACTTACTGTTCCATCCAAAAGAAGGAATCCGTTATTGGCAGATTTCTTCAGTCGATTGGGACTTATGGAAAGGCGAGGAAGTGGAATGAAAAAGATAATAAACACTTATGAGCATTACGAACATCTTTTGGATTATCATGCACCGGAGTTTAACTCTAATGCTTCAGAGTTTCATGTGATACTGTGGAATCTGAATTATGACCATGATAGGGTGGAAATAAGTGAAGAGGGTAATGTGGAAGAGTTCGCGAATGACGGAAAAGAGTTCGCGAATGACGGAAAAGAGTTCGCGAATAATGGAAAAGAGTTCGCGAATGACGGAAAAGAGTTCGCGAATGACGGAAAAGAGTTCGCGAATAAGGATGAACAGTTCGTAAAAGACAGAAAAGAGTTCTTGAGGGCGAGTCGCCAAATTTACAGTATTATATCAACGAATCCTCGGATAACTACTGCACAGATGGCAGAAAAACTAAAAATATCCCAACGTCAAGTTCAAAAAAATCTAAAACGCTTGCAAGATACAGGCAGGATTTCTCGTTCAGGAAGCCGTAAAAATAGTGAATGGAAGATTATAGATGAGGAATATGAGGGATTCTTTGATAGAATATAATTCGAAACGAAGTCTTAAATTCGGACGATTTTTTGAAGATTTCTAAATTCTTTGTACTTTTGCAGCGAAAAACAAAAGAGAAATGGATCTGAAAAAATTATCAGTAAGAACAGTGTCAGGGCTTATCTATGCCGGACTGATCATAGGGTGTATATTTTGGGGATTGACTCCGTTCAGCTGTCTGGCGACGGTATGTGCGTTGCTGGCAGTTTACGAGTTTGATAAGATTACGGAAAAGATGGGCTCCGGAGGTCCGCTGATCATGGGTCTTGATATGCTTGGTGTGGTCATGCTGGTATTTGGTCGGCTGTTTTATCCGTTGGTAATATGGGTGTTTATAATGCTGCTGCGTATGACGTTGCAGCTTTACATCAAGAGCACGACCCCTATAACGTCCATAGCGAAGTCCTTCATGTCGCAGATATATATCGGTCTGCCCTTAGGATTGATGGTGCTTCTCGCCGACGTGAGGCATCTCCACGCAGTGCTTGCCATCTTCATACTGATATGGCTAAACGATACGGGTGCATTTCTTGTGGGGAGCATGTTGGGACGTCATCGGCTGTTTGAGCGTATATCCCCGAAGAAATCGTGGGAAGGATTCTTCGGAGGTCTGGCATTCGACGTCATTGCATCAGTCCTGTTCGGTATCTATGCCTCCACCTTCTTCGGGTTGGAGATAAGCGTATATGGCTGGGTCGGTCTTGGGGTAGTGGTCTGCCTCTTCTCCACATGGGGAGATCTCGTGGAATCAATGCTTAAGCGCAGCCTGCATATAAAGGATTCAGGCTCACTGATCCCCGGTCATGGCGGCATACTTGACCGCATCGATTCATTGCTCTTTGTTATGCCGGCATGCGTAATCTATTTGATGATCCTATCAGAGATAGGACTCTGATTGAAAGATAATTGAAAAAAGGAATCCGGATTCAAAACCATTTTGAATCCGGATTTTCTATTTTAAATTCTGATAATTCTGACAATCCTGTCATTATTGGCAATTTGACAATAATGACATTAATTACAGAATCGGCATTATTTTACCCTGAACCAGTATCCGATTGTCGCGGAGATTGTCATCTGGTTTGAAGCACTGTAAGTATCCGTCCGTTTTGAGGGGAATACGTTGCCGAGTCCATAATAGAATCTGGCTTCAATGCATAGCGAGTTGCGTTTGTTTAGGTTGAACTCACCGCCTAACCCTGCTGAAATGCCATAGTCCAGTTTCTGAGTCGCATCCATTAGCATTTGCTCGTTCATGCGGTTGTTGTACGGGAAATCGGGGAGTGATGCCATCTGTTTCGGATCGAAATTCGCACTTGTGGATTCACCGAGGAACAACGCTACCTGTGGTCCGGCATTGAAGAAGAATTTGCCACGTCGTCCGAAATAGATGTGTGCCATCACCGGAAGTTCCACATAATTGAGCGTCCTGCTGTAGTTATATGGAGCCTCTTCAAAATTCTCGCTCCATCCACGCTGCACGAAATTAAGCTCTGCGAGAAGTCCGAAATGATCCTCCTCTACATATCTCACCATCACGCCGGCAGTCATACCCGGGTTGAATTTCTGACGGACGGATGGATTGAAAAATACCTCAGACAATGTTGCACCCCCCTTGACGCCGATAGCCACGTTTGAGCTGTAGTGGGTCTGCGCTACAGCTGATGCTGCCGACAACAGCATTGCGGATGCCAGCACCGACTTCATCCATTTGCCTGATGAAAGGGATATTATTGACTTTCCGAATCTCATTTCACTAATTCTTTATCAATAAATCCCCCCTTACGGAATTTGAGCAGGTAGCCTGTCGGATTGATGAATCCACCCCAGTTATTGACTCTGACAAGGTTTATATCGGTCTGAATGGTTGGGTCATCACTGCCGGAGAATCCACGGTTGAAGTCGCCTCCGTTTGCTGCAGTGGAGGGTATGAAGTATTTTGCCACGTCATACCCGCTTGCCGCGAAGTTGGGGAAGGATTTCACCGGATGTCCGCCATACATGTCGGAGAAGGAAGCATTAAACCTTGAGCCATGGGATGAGTCAGCATCAAACCATACTCTTGAAGGGATCAATACCTCGGCATCGGAGAAGCGGTCGCCGTAGGTGTCGGTAAGCATCACCCAGCTCGGACGTCCCACCAGGGTTATAGATGTGGCGGGATATTTCTCCCTCAGATTGTCTACAGAATGAAGGATATCCGAAATCTCCTCTTTCTTGTTGGAATAGGCATATATGAGGTAGGAATCAGTCTCGCCCAGTTCAGTATCGGAGAGGGCGGCAATACTTCTCTTTGTCACTTTATCAGACGAGTATTTTGGAAGAAGTATTTCCGCGATACCATCGTTGGCATCCTCATTACCTACTACGATTACCTTCCTACTGGAATATTCATCGTAGATTCTGTCGGCAAGATGCTGGTTAAAGAATGTTGACGGGGGGAGAATCTGCACCATTGAGGGATTGTCTTCAAACAGCTCGTTCTTCACATCGAATACGTTGACCACCTCGATATGGTTGGTGTTGCCATAGTCAGCAAGGAAAGCGGGGAAATTCTTGTCGGCAGTAGCCACGATAAGGTTCGGCTCAAAATCGTCAAGAGCATCTGTCACGCTTGTGGTGGCACCCCTTCCGTCAATAACCTTGAAATTGATCTTATAAGGGGAGTTCTTCAGCTCATCAATTGCGAGAAGGAACCCTCTTGTAAAGTCGACATCCTTTTTTGAAGTCGGTTCGTCGAGAATGGCAGCTACTTTCACCTCATTAAGGAGCTCTCGATCGGAATCGATGTTGTGGATAGAATCATACATCTCCTGTATCCCTTCCGACGACAATTCTCTGGGGTCTTGCGTCTCCACCACTTTCTCAACTTGCACGGTCTCCACGACAGGCACGTTTACAATGGTGTTTTTCTTGAGGTTGGTAGTGTTCTCGTTGGCATCGCGGAGAGTGGATTCATCCACGCCGGTCTTTTGAGAAATGGTTTCCCACGTCTCATTCTTTCCGACCTTATAGCTCTCAACGCTTGCAAGACGTTCCTCCTCGACCGTTTCGGTATGCACGTTCTTACTGTTGGAGTTTACTGCAATCCTCACAGTTTCGCCCGCCTTGAAATTCTTTTCCGACACGGCAGGGTTGGCAGAGAGTATATCTTCCACCGTCGTGTGGTATCTCTTGGCGAGGGAATAGAGAGTGTCGCCATGTTTCACCACATAATATAGATATTTGTCGGATACAGTTTCCGGCGATTGCTGGATTACGATTGTCTCACCCGCCTTGATACCATATCTTGCATTTGGGTAGGCCTCATATATCTGCTCAAGAGGCACGTTGTATTGGCGTGAGATACTATATACGGTCTCGCCTTTTCTCACGACGTGGCGGATGGGTTCGTAAGAGGTCTGTTCGGCAGAGTCGGCAGAGTCATTGCTGTCATTTCTGACAATATTGTCATTATTGTCAGAAACGACATTATTGACATTCCTGTCAGAATTGCCGCTATTGGTATTATTGCCGGAAACGGGAGCATCTACGGGATAATATAGACGCGATCCTTTTTTCATCTCGGAAGAGGCATTAGGATTCAGTTTGATCAGCTCGTTCAAATCCCAGCCATGTTGCTTTGCTATTCCATATATGGATTCCCCTTTTTTTATTTCGTGATAGAAATACTCTTTGCCGAGTATCTCTACTTTGGGAAGGTTTGGTTGGGCTGCAAAGATCGGTAATGCGACGGCAGCTATTCCCATCCAGGAGAAAATGCGGTAATTGGTCTTCATCTGATAAATTACATTGATTTTCCGATGCAGATATTCTCAACGGATAAATGTAACTGCAAAATTAGCAAAAAATTTAAAGAAGCCCACAACAGTCCGCCAAAAAATAGTTTTTTCCTCTTACATGCAAAATACTGAAAATAGACTCTGACGGACTTTTTGGGGTCGTCAGAAGTGTTAAAATACCTCTAAAATGACCATTTTAACACTTCTGACGGACTTTTTTTATCAGCTTCAATATTTTTTAACACTTTCCAAAGAGTCGATAAAAACACTCATATTTGTAGATGGATTGTCAGGCCAACGTAATTTGCTGGCATTTTCGGATGCCTTATTTGTATGTGTCATTAAAAATTTTGATTGGTCGTAACTGAATTGTCCTTTTTGGTAATTTGTCCACACTGTATCAGAAGATTTCAATTCCTTGACAATGGATGCAGAATCACATACTTTGCCAAATTTCTTAGAGTGAAGCATAAACCAAAGTTCGATACAGGGATTGGATAATATTAGCGTTCCTTGCATACATTTAAGCCGATGAACAATATCTTTTATATCTGCGTCATAGACGAAGAAAACCCTATAATCGTCATCCTTATCAAGTCCAAGTTCATATATATATTGGTCTACGAGTCGTTGGTTTATCTTATTCCCGCTCACTCTTGTCTTGATAACAACAGGAAGACGGTACCATAGTTTCAAGATTTCAACATATTCTCGTTCTGTTTCACCTTCACATATAACCAAGAAGACAGTACGAGGTTCTTTTTTCTTTGATATCTTACGCTTTCTCATGATTCAATGTGATTTCGGAGATGAGGGAACGAGCACTTCCAATATAAGGCACTCCATCAAAGCGTCCTTGAAGATAAGCCTGTCGAATGTCTTTGATTTTGTTTATTCCCACAAATTCAGCGAGTGAGACAAATTCTGAATTACCATCAGACTGTTTACTTACAAATACTATTTGCTCCGGTCTTAGCGAGTCGGTATCAATCAACAATGGATTGTGACTGGTAAAGACCATCTGTGCTGATTTGGACGACCTGACCAAATCAAGTATAAATTCAGCCAACCGCAGATGCAGCTTCAGGTCAAATTCATCTATAAAGAATGTGGCTCCGGCAGTAATCTTACGTAGGATGATAATCAATAGCGTCAGCAGACTCTTAGTACCGTCTGATTCCTCCTTTATAAAATCAAATGGCAGTTCGGGATTTTCCCGATGAAAACTTTGCAAAATAAGTTGACCAGACATATTTTCAGATAATGTTATATCAATTATGTCACTGTCACACACTTCAAGCCCCATGAGCAATAATTTCTTGTCGTTTTCAAATTCTGCTACAGATAAATTAGATAAATCAACAGATCCGCGTCCTACCATCATTTCATTAAGGAAGAATCGAAAAACTTTCTGAGCAATCTCCTTCTGCATTGAACTTGCCCTGCTCAAAAACAGTGTCTTCGGACCCGTGTTAGCCACTACTTCTGACGGACGTGGTATGACTCCCTTTTTGAAGTAGTATGAAGTGGTCTCAGTACGAGAGAATATTCTTGATTTTCGTTTATTGGGATAATAATATAGTTCTTCCGACGTTATGACCCCACCATATATCTCAAATGAATACTCATATTCAATACCATCAGTAACAAAGTCTATATAAAATTCGGAGGGCATATTTCCTCCAAACTTAAATGACACGTTGCCCAATTCATCCCCCTCATTATTGAGATGGGAAGTCAGGATGAGATTTCTGCAATAGTCCATTGCCTTGATTAGGTTTGACTTTCCGGCTGCATTACCACCGAACAATCCAATAATATTAACAAACTTATCTCCGTGAAAATCTATTAAGCTATTGGGTTGAGCGTTACGAGAATTACGTGAGTTCATATTTGCTGTG
Source organism: Muribaculaceae bacterium Isolate-037 (Harlan) (assembly GCA_003762615.1). Taxonomy (GTDB): domain Bacteria; phylum Bacteroidota; class Bacteroidia; order Bacteroidales; family Muribaculaceae; genus Lepagella; species Lepagella muris. The sequence continues at coordinate 427,420 of RIAZ01000001.1, read as the reverse complement.
AAATCAATCACAACTTCATCTCTTAACGAATAGAAATTCTTGATACGTAAACTGAGAATCATAATAGTTCGTCTTTATTATTTCCGTAATTTTTATGATGGACTTTTTGTGGTTGTCATAAGTGTTAAAAAACTTTCTGAAAAATCGAGCATTTTAACACGTATAATCAAGTAATTCGAGTAAAATTACTCAATCATAATATTTTTTAACGTAATAACAATCTTATTTATTAGAGATTATTTCATAAAAATGAAGTGACCCCAAAAGTTTTTCGTATAACTTTTGAGGTCACTTTTAAGCGAGATAGATGTAGTTGACTTCAATTGAACTTAGGGGCGTCAGATTGAAGTTGCTGTTGTTATTTCTTCTTGGTCTCTTTCAGGAGCTCTTTGACGGCTGTCTCAAGCTGGGCGTCGTGACCTTTCACTACGTCGGCGGGAAGATTCTCCACCTTGATGTCCGGTTCGAGCTGAGTGTTCTCGAGGATTGTGCCGTCGGCAAGACGATAGGCTGTCACAGGGATACCGAATACCATGGAGGGATCCTGCATCGTGATCCAGTTCACGCTTGACATCGTTCCCGGCACAGGCATACCCACAAGCTTACCGAGATTCTTGAATTTATATACCCAAGGTGTGCCGTGTGCATTACTGTAGTTAGCCTCACCGGTGATCATGATTGTCGGCTTGTTCCATCGGCGTGATGGCATCTCAGCCGAATTTCTGCCATGATTCTCCTGAGTGAAGTATTTCTCGCCGCTGAAGAGCACTTCAATATCCTCATGCAGACGACCGCCACCATTCCAACGAGTATCGATCACGATACCATCGCGAGTATTGTACTCACCGAGAATCTTCGCATAGATTGTGCGGAAGCTGTCGTCGTTCATTGATTCTATATGTACGTATCCGAGACGTCCGTTGGAAAGACTGTCAACGATATGTTCGTTCCTCTTCACCCAACGTTCATACATAAGGTCGCTCATCTTGCCCGTTGTAATCGGGAGAACAACCTCCTCCCATTTCTCTCCGGTGGAAGGATTTGCGAATGCCACGAGAGTCTTCTTCTTGGCGGTGTTGTTGAGGAGGGAGGTCCAATCCTCACCCTTCTTGATTTTCTCGCCATTGATTGCCTCAACCATATCGCCTGCCTTAACGCGGGTAGTGGCTCTGTCAAACGGACCACCCTCAACAATCTCTTCAATCAGAAGACCATCCTTGTCGGAGGTGAGGTCGAATATCAAACCGAGAGAAGCTGTTGCCTCTTTTGCGGGACTGCTGTAGTATCTACCTCCGGAATGCGACACGTTGACCTCACCGAGAATCTCGCTGAGAAGAGCCTGGAAGTCATAGTTGTTGTTGATATGGGGGAGGAACTTGCGATAGTTGTCGACATACTCCTTCCAGTTGATAGGCATTTCGGGGAGAAGGAAACGTTCTTTAGCCTCGATAGCCATATATTCATACATTGCCTCACGCTCCTTGTAGGGATCGATCTTAACAGATCCGGAAGTGGTCACTGGTTTGATGCTGCCGGAAGAGGGTGTGAATTTCTTTACGGTGGAACCTACAAGATACATGCCTCCGTCAGCCGTGGTCTGTATCCCGGCGGGGGAGTTGCCCAATTTCTTCACGATTGATATGTCGCCCTTACGTAGATCCTTCTTCCAAAGATCGTAGCCATCCTCGAATGATGTGATGAAATAGAGAGTCTCGCCATCTTTCGACAATGTGAAGTCAACGAGAGAAGAGGAAGTGGGGGTCAGACGCACGATACGGTCCTGAATGCCTTCTCGGTCAATCTTGATATCCTTGCTTTCCTTATCCTCCTTTCCGGATTCCTTCTTATCCTTTGAATCTTTCTTATCTTTAGCATCCTTCTTCTTCGACTTGTCAGTGCTATCCTTCTTGTCGGCATCCTTCTTCTGCTGTTTCTCAATCTCTTTCAGCAGGGCGAAGTCCTCTTCCGACAGACGGTATTTGTCGTATGCCTCTTTTGTGAGGAACACCATGAAGACATCGGATTGAGATCCCCAAGATGCATGGTTTCTCATGCCATAGCGTTCGGAATCGAATATTACGGCAGTGCCGTCGCTGTTGAAACGTGGGTTCTGGTCGAAATATCCGGTATTGGTAAGATTGATAAACTCGGCATTATCCACGTTGATTATCGCAATGTCGTCATACGGCTCGTGCATCGGGTTCATAACTTCGAGAGTCACCCATTTGCTATCGGGACTCCATTCCACGCTGATGCTGCCGGAGCGAGAAGTGGCGATTCTGTCGTCGGAGAGCGTCTTTACCTTCTTTGTCTCCAGATCCATCACCTTCAGCTTGTTGCGGTCTTCTGTAAATACCATCTTTTTCCCGTCGGGAGAGATGGAGGGATGACTTCTCTCCACGCCGTCGTCGGGGAACAATGCAGTCTCCTCAATAAGTGTCGCATTGGAGAAATTGGGATCATCATCGCGTTTGATGGTAGCTTTGTAGATGTTGCTCTTGCCGTTGCGCAGAGAGCCATAATATAGGGATCGTCCGTCGCTTCCCCATGATATCCTTGATTCCACGCCGGGAGTATGGGTTATCTGTTTGGTGGAGGGGTATTCGGAAGAGGTCACAAACACCTCGCCTCTTACTGTGAATGCCACCTGTTTGCCGTCGGGGGAAACAACCGCCCCCTGCACCTTTGAGAAGGGTATCTCCTTTACGTCTTCAGAGAAGTCGTCGATTACCTCAATCGGAAGTTTCTTTGCCTTTCCTCCCGGTTGCATCGTGTAGATTTCGCCATTGAAAGTAAAAGCGAGCAAGCCGTCTTTAGCAGCACTGAGGAATCTCACCGGATGTTTCGTGAATGAGGTGAGTTTCTCCGGCGAGGCATTCTGTGCGATCGGTTGCTTGTAGATGTTGAACGATCCGCCGTCGCGTTCGCTCAGGAAATAGAAGCTGCTATTGTCAGGGGCAATCACCGGTTCGCGGTCTTCGCCGGCACGTGCAGTAAGGTTAGTGTATGATTTTGAAGATGGTTCATACATCCATATATCACGCGTCACGGAAGAGGTGTGGTGTTTTCTCCATTTGTCTTCCGAACCCTTAACATTCTCATAAAGGAAACTTCCGTCGGGGCGCATTGCCACGCTCACTGCCGGAGTTGAGAGTATCTGTACGGGACGCCCGCCCTCAGCCGGGACTGAATATAGCTCACTCTGCGATCTGTGTGGACCGGAGATGTTGACAGCCGGTTTCTGTATGTAGGCGGAGAAAATCACGTTCTTGCCGTCGGGGGAGAAGGCTTCCGGAGTCTCTGCCACGGAGTTGAACGTAAGACGGGTGGACTGTCCACCCTTTGAAGGGATAATGTAAATATCCTTGCCACCGTTCCGGTCAGAAGCGTATGCTATCTTGGTGCCGTCGGGCGACCATATCGGTGTGCTTTCATACGCCGCCGACGTAGTGAGTCGGGTGGCATTTCCTCCGGTTGAGGGCACTGTGAAAATATCCCCTTTATAGGAGAAAGCAATCGTTTTCCCATCAGGGGAAATCTTTACATCGCGCATCCACAACGGGCTTACCGCTGATGCAGAAAGGGATGCCATCAGGAGAGATGCGGGAATGATTAGTCTTTTCATGATTAATCAGTGTGAATTGTTAGAATAAGGCTTTGATGTTACACATCTTCGCCACAAAGATAAGAAAAATAATTTTAAGAAAATGATAAAATTGAGATAATTGTTATATTTCCTTGAAAATTTCAGGTAAAACTACCTGTCGTCTGTGGCATTATGATAATGCGAATCGCCCCGTGGCAAGCATGTATATGGATAGGCAGGCGAGAATAAGCATCACTCCCGACATTACCGACTCTCTTGTGGATATTATTTTATCCGTGGAGGAAGTGCCGTTCTGACGATGCTGGCGGCGTGCCATTATGAAAAATGGGAAACCGGCGGTGTAGAACATCGAGGTCATGACGAGGAGTGATAGCGAACCTGCCCAGATGGAGTATATGCAGTAGATGGTGGTGCCGGTCGCTATGACTATGATTGCCGGAAGTTTCTTGTTTCTTGACGTCCACACGCGGTTACAGAAGATTAGTTTCAGAAGATATAATCCGCAGCATAGGTAGCACGGGAGTATCATCATGGATGCGAGATTGACGGCAGCAAGATATACATCTTCGGCTGTGACCACGAGCAGCAGGCATAAGGTCATGGCTATGGAGGAAACTCTCATCCCGTATGCAGGCACACCATGCCTGTTGACCGACAGGAACTGACGGGGGAGTATCTTCACTACGGCTCCCTCGTAGGGTGTCTGCGCACACAGGAGCGTCCATGCCACAAAGCCCCCCGCTACGGAGAGGATTATTGCCGAGATCACAAACCATTTTGCCCATGGTCCGGCGCACACCTCCAGCGCGTATGCCAGCGAAGGGTTGGGGAGCGCAGCGAGTTCCGGTTGGGTCATGATTCCGAAGCACAGTGTGGTGACAAGGATGTAGAGCATCAGGGCGAGAAGAAATCCGGTGATTGTAGCTTTCCCCACGTCGGAATGTCTCTTTGCACGCGACGACATCATCACTGCCCCCTCAATACCGAGGAAGCTCCAGATGGTGACGAGCATACATGAGGAGACCTGTGCGCCTACGGATGGAAGTTCCGGATTCAGGTTTCCCCAGAAGTCAAGGGTGAACATGCCGACCTTCGCGCTGACGGCAAGGATAATGATGATGAAGATGATGCAGCTGAATTTAAGCACAGAGAGCAGGGTATTGATGTAGGAGGCGGATTGTATGCCACGTGTGACGATGTAGTACATCAGCCATATCAGCACTGAGCCGAATACCACTGTCTGCCATCCATGCTCGTTCAGCACGGGAAGAAACGCCCCTATGGAGTCATTCAGAAGTACTGCATACGTGACATTGCCCAAAATCACACACAACCAATAACCCCACGCCATGTTGAATCCCCACCAGTCGCCGAATCCCACCTGTGCATACTGATAGATTCCGGCGGTTAGGTCAGGACGTTTTTTAGCAAGAATCTTAAACGTGGATACGAGCATCCCTATACCGATGCCGGTGATTCCCCACGCGCATAGCACGCTTCCCAAAGCCGCCCCATGTGCCATATTCTGGGCGATATTGAAAATGCTTCCGCCAATCACCGATCCGAAGACTATAGCCACCAGTCTCCAGAGTCCTAATTTACCTTTCTCTTCCAATTTTTACCTGTTTACAATATTTGTTAAAAATCCGATACCACATAAACTCTGAATTATTAAACGGAGATATTTCCGGTTTGTTTTGTCATGAATGTCGGATGCCGCTACGCTTTTGCATCTGCATCTTTATAGAAGGATGCTGAAGTCTTCACATGGTTGGCGATATGACGGCGTATTTCCGGAGGCGACACCACCTCTATGTGCCGACCATATCCGAGTATGACACGTTCCAATTCATGATTGGGAATTACGTTCAGCATTATCACGATGCTCCCGTCATTATTCTCCCTTATCAGTTGTTGGGAATGGTGGATAGGTTTGGTCAGTACGTATGGAGCCTGGTCGGAGTCGATTCTTATTGTAATCTCTTGGGGAGAGGAATCGATGTCGCGTGTCACCCCTACCATATCATCAAGATATTGCTCCGGCTCAAAGAATGTATTCTCCTTATAAGGAGTGCGGCTTGAACGCACCACCTTGAAAATCCTGTCAAGCGCGATGGTCTGTATATCGTGCTTTTTATGATTGTATCCTACGAGAAACCAGCGGTTGTTGTATTCCTTCAATAGGTAAGGGGAGATGAATAGGCAGGTTGGGCGTCGCGCCTTGAAAGATTGATAGATCACTTCAATGGCATCCTTTCTTATGATATGGTCATATAGCACGGAAAGAAAGTCAAGCCCTTTCAGCCGGTTGTTGGTGTCGATGAACACCACCTGACGATGGGACTCGCTGCTCTGTATTTTATCTTGAATACGAGCGAGTATATCCTCCTGTCCCGCCATGTCGCGGAACCCACCATAGTGGCGTATTATCTCCATAGCTGCCGATAGTTCCGAGATATCTTGCTTCGAGAGGGGGAGTTGCGTGATACTGAAATCCGGATCTTCGTATGTGTAATACCTATTCTCCATGACGATGATAGGGGCATTGTAGCCGAGTTTGCCGCTACGCATCAGTTCGATGTCTCGCTGGATGGTGCGCTTTGATACTGATGTAATCCCCTCATATTCATATAGGGCAGCCTCGCAGGCTGTCCGAAGGTCTTCAAGAGTCCAACGGCGTTGTCGGCGGCAAAGACAGGCGTCGATAGTGCGCAATCGCATCAGTGTGTTTCTGTTGAGAGGCATGTTTTGAAATTTTTTTGCGAAATTACAAAAAAATATTGAAGTGCGCCATTAGATGGCGCACCTATTGTCTTACTTTGCACTCAATAAATAAACAATATTAAAATCATTAAAAACAGATTGATATGAAAGGAATAGAAGGATATGACGTGAAGATATTCACCGACAACGTTGAGGATTCTGCAATGGAGCAGATCGCGCGTCTGCTGTCGATTGACGTATTCTCCGATAAAAAACTGCGTATTATGCCTGATGTGCATGCCGGAGCCGGATGCGTGATAGGTTTCACGGGCAACCTCGGCGATAAGGTGATTCCAAACATCGTGGGGGTGGATATCGGATGCGGTATGCGTGTGCTTAATCTCGGCAATGTGGCGGAGATAGATTTCCATGCTTTCAATGAGCATATCCGTGGGAACGTGCCATCCGGTAAGATTGTGCGTGAGGATAGATTCGGGTTCCGTCCGCTCGTGGGTGAGGAGATGGAGATATACCGTGAGGCAAAGCGGCTTGTCACGGAACTCTACTGCTACAGGGAGTTGAAATTTACCGACCGCATCAATAAGTCGATAGGTTCGCTTGGCGGTGGCAACCATTTCATAGAGCTTGACAGGGATGATAAGGGTGATGTCTATCTGGTGATTCACACCGGGTCGCGTAATCTTGGCAAGCAGGTGGCTGAAATCTATCAGGCTAAAGCGGTGAAGCATCTTACTGATGGTGCTGATGATTTTGAGGAGTTGATAAAGCACACGATTGAGGAATATAAGGCAGCAGGGCGTCGCTCCGAACTTCAGGAGGTTATAAAGAGGATGCGTAAGGAATACCATGCAGCGGAGCCGTCGCTTCCCGCCGATCTTTGTTATCTGGAGAGTGAGGGGAGAGAGCAATATCTTCACGATATGCGTCTTTGCCAGCGATGGGCGGTGCTTAACAGGAAACTGATCTCATTACTCTTGCTTAAATTCTTCCCCGGTGTGGAGATCATGGAGGAGTTTGAGAGTGTCCACAACTATATCAGTGACGACAACGTAATACGCAAGGGGGCGATTTCGGCTGCCATAGGCGAACGGTGTATCATACCGCTCAATATGCGTGACGGTTCATTGATATGTGTAGGCAAAGGTAATGCAGATTGGAACAGCTCTGCGCCGCATGGAGCCGGACGGGTGATGAGCCGTATACAGGCATATCGGGAGGTCACGATGGAAGACTTCGAGGCATCAATGGAAGGGATCTACTCAGAGTGCATCACCGACTTTACACGCGACGAATCGCCGATGGTCTACAAACCTGCCACCGAGATAGTCAGCAACATCAGCGACACCGTAACCATCGCCACCACGATCCGCCCCATCTTCAATTTCAAAGCCACAAAATAAATCTGAAAATGCCCCGTCTATCCCGATATTGGCATAGGTGGGGCATTATTTTTGAAATTTACAACCGGAATTATTAAAACAATACATAAAATGACTGATATATTGGAAGAAAGATGGCGACATGAAGATGTGATTGTATGTATGAATCGTGCGGAGCACGAGCACACCATATAAAACCTCATATCTAAGTAAATACATTAATTATATAGGCAAAAGTGACGATGACTGACACTGAAGATATCTCGCATAGATAAGGTTCAGACCCTTAATTATATAACGCTCTCAAAAATAATTAGGAGATGGTCAGAAGGAGGTCAGGAGATGCCAGATGGGTTGGTGGGCTTGGACGTGTCGGATGATGAGGTCGTCGAAACCATCGCCCGGTTCGATTGTATGTGTTGTCGGGGTGATTGCGGAGGTGTGAGTGGGGCGATGCCATTCTTCCATGACGGAGGAGATGGTCACTTCCTGGCAGTATGGGCGTAGTTGGTCGGCTTTTGATTTCCATTCGTCGTATTTGCCATTGTCGGGGAAGAGGATTACAGTGCGTCCGCGAAGTGCCTGGTGCTTGTCGTATGGGTCAAGGAAACATTCTGCCTTGGGGTTGAGTCCCGCACAACCGAAGGTTGCCATAGGAAGGTAGGCTCCCTGCATCCCTCCCCACGTCAGGGCTATGTCGGCAATGAGTGCTGCCTTCGGTGACTCAAATAGCCATATTGCCGGCTCAAATTCCTCGGTGATACCCAGTTCTCGACGTAACTCATTCTTTGCGTCCCGTTCTTTGTCAGATATGCGCAACAGGTGACTTCCGAAATAGCATTGCCGCAGCTTGAAATCGGTGAACCGGTCAGCCATGACAGAATGTACGTAGTTCTGTTGCCCCTTCACCCGTTTGCCGGTGTCAGAGTCATAGCCGATTATCTGACCGGTACGGAAATTGCCGTAGATGTCGTGTTGCCAGAACACGCTCGATCCGCTGTAGCGTGTGGAGGTACCAACACCGTATTTTGTCACTGTCGATTCAACGATTCCGGGAATCTCTTGTCCGGCATTGGAGTCGAAGAGGGTGTGCAGGAAACGGACAAGTGGATTGCGGTGGTAGTTGGTCATTGATGCAAACACGATCTCTTTAGGTATGAATGTGGGAGGCTTTGGGATGAGTGAGGTGGGACGCAGCACTCTCTGTCGGAGATACGGGTGACGGCGTGACAGGCATCGGAAGTCGTGGTCACGGAAATAGTCCTTGGGAGGGTAGTGGTAGCCGCAATGGTCGGCACGGTCACATTTCCCACAGGTGCCGGAGGCTACCGGTGTCTTGTCGTCGGAATAAACATAGTCGACGAATCTCTTTTTCCCACAGTTTGGGCATATCGTCTTGCGGCTGGTGGGGTCTAATTGAATTGGACGTCGGTATATCATGGTTGTGAGTTTTTGTCAGATTATAGTGATTCATGGCGTTTCACTTGTTTCATCTGTTTCACCTGTTTCGGGTGAAACAAGCGAAACAGCGAAACAAGCGAAACGGTTGGAATAGCTATCAAGCTTTTATTTACTGATATCAGTGTTCGTTAGAGTTCGGTGCACCTTGGCAACGCTAATCCCTAACTCGGCAGCAATCTCCCGATAACTTTTCCCTTTCCGTCTGAGCTCGATTATATTGTTTTTAATCATATTTACATCATTATCAGATTTCTCTCTCAGATGGTTGGTTTCCCTGTCATGCCCGATCTCATTGAAATGCAGATAACCATTAGGCTCCTTGACAATATCAGCCACTATCACGTTGTCCTCCCCATATTCAAAAGCACTGGAACGGCATTTTATCTGCTTGATATACCGTAGGTTCTCGTCCTTGGCACTCCTGCCGATTGCAAACGCACTGTCAAAGAAGTTCATCAGCTTCTTACTTCCGGCAAGGGTATTTTGGTCAATCGGGTTACGTAGACTCCGTTTCGGGGTGTGGGCAATGACAAGGATGCTCCATCCGTGATTCTTCTTCAGCTGCACAAGCCGTGCCATCAGTATGCCTGCGGCATCACCATTGTCAGACGAGTTGCAGATCCATGTCAGGTTGTCGATTATTATGGTCTTGATATTTAGTCCTAACGCGGTATCCTCAATCGACTTGATCACCGCCTCCTCAAAATTACAAGGTTCACAGTAATTGGCAGCATCCGACAGCTCTGCACGTTTGAAATTCTCGTTAAAACCATACCGTTTTTGAGTCTGGGTATTTGTGAAACGGATTTGGAACTGCTTGTCGCTAAGCTCAAAGTCACAGTAAAGCACCGGTCTTGTCTTTGATATTTCGTTGGCAATATTGCAGGCATATACCGATTTGCCAAGGTTGCTGTCGGCAAACAGACAGCATATCTCCTCCTCATACCATAGAGATTTCCACAAAGGCACCGGGTCCGGACGCATCAGAGCGTCCTCAATCCATTCGTTGGCATCCTTGATCTGGAGCAGACCGAAGTGACATTCGTTCATCAGTTGCTGGATCCGGTTTGGCTTGATAGGGTTATCCGCCAGATTCCTGACAATGGAGATTCCCTCTTGAAGGGCACGTTCTCTTTTGAAATAGTCTTCAGCATCCGTAGGATAGAAGCTGTTTCTTTGGGAATAGGATCCCCCTCCCCATCCTTTCGTATCGGGGATGGAGGAAATGCAAGCGAGCATATCGTTCATAATATCTTGTTTTTAGGTTGATATTTGTTTGATGCTGCAAAGTTATACATGAACCGACTGCCCGCATTGTTATTTTGAAACTAATCTGACATTTTATTTGGTGTTTCGCTTGTTTCGCTGTTTCACCCGAAACACCCGAAACACCCGAAACAAGTGAAACAAGTGAAACAAGTGAAACACCCGAAACGCACGCCGAGATTATATAATGCCCAAATTTTTCTGGATGCCCGCAAGAGAGCAGGTCTTACTTTCGGATATCAAAAATTTTTCAAAAATTTCGACATGATGGCAGCTATCTATAACAGTAATGATATATTTTACTGCTTCCTCAATCTTATATATGGCTATTGTTAAAAAACGGTGTTAAAAGTTTGCGTAAATGGATTTTAATGTCTATTTTTGTGAAAACTAAAACATAATGCCATGTCTACCTATATCAATCCGATGACCGATTTTGGTTTTAAGTACATCTTCGGACGAGAGGAGTCGAAGGACTTTCTTATTGATTTCCTCAATAACTTGTTGAAGGATGAGCCGGGTTTTGACAAGATTGTTGATCTCCAGTATCTTGACAAGGAGAAGAGCCGGAGGCGTAAGAGGGAGAGGGGTGTGATCTATGACATCCACTGCCAGACAACAAACGGTAAACGCTTTACGGTCGAGATGCAGAACAGCAACCAGAATTATTACATTGACCGTATGGTCTATTATGCTTCGAAGGCGATAGTTGACCAGGGAGAGGTAGGGTCGGACTGGCTGTATGAGTTTGAGCCGATATACATCATCTCGTTCATGAATTTCTGTCTTGAAAAATTCAAGGATGAGTTCAGGATAGATGCCGCGCTGTGTGACCTCCGGACACACCAACCGATCAGCGACAAGCAACGTTACATATTCATACAGCTTCCGTTATTCGGTAAGGATAAACCGGAGGAATGTAGTGAGAAGATAGATCAGTGGTTTTACATATTTAACAACATGAGTACTATGGAGACAATGCCATTCACACAAAAGGATAGACTTTTCCGCCGACTGTCGTCGGTGGCATCATACGCGAATCTGAGTGATGAAGATAAGATGGATTATGATGCTGATCTGAAGGCCTACCGAGATATTGTAGGTCAACTTTCATACGCCGAAGCCAAAGGAATAGAGAAAGGAATAGAGAAAGGGATAAAGAAAGGTCGAGAGGAAGAGAAAACTGAGATGATTGTCAATATGATGAAAGTCGGTTTGCCGATTGATCAAATTGCAGTGATTGCCAATATGACAGTTGATAAGGTCAGGGAAATGTTTGGAAATCAAAAAATATGGTGATGTGGGGCGCAAAGCCATTCCATGAAGCGGGGATTGGAAATTCTCGGCATAGGCATTTGGAGTTATATTTCGTAGAATATGGCTTTCCCTTTTACGGTCAAACCATATCGTTGATTGCGTGATGTTGGATTGTTGTGATCTTCCAGCGTAACTATTCCGGCTTCTAATGAAGGGGCTATATAATTTTTCAAGAATGTAGTTCTTGATTTGAAACCAAAACTATCAAGTAGTTCATTCATGGAGAACCAGTTTTCACCAATAACTTTTATTAACTTTATGATATTTGGGCTGATATTATAAGCAGAACCTGTCTCCTTCTTGTCTTCTACTTGTCTTCTACTTGTCTTCTACTTGTGTCCTTCTTGTGTCCTTCTTGTGTCCTTCTTGTCTTTTACTATAAGATATGCAAAGTTACGAAATTTTATTCAAAATTATCCTGATTGGAATCCGATTAGATTAGGCTGATACGGCAGAATATTTGTAAGATACCGATAACCTATCCCTGTTTTTGGCATAGGTGGGGCATTATTTTTGAAATTTACAACCGGAATTATTAAAACAATACATAAAATGGCTGATATATTGGAAGAAAGATGGCGACATGAAGATGTGATTGTATGTATGAATCGTGCGGAGCACGAGCACACCATATAAAACCTCATATCTAAGTAAATACATTAACATATAGATTCAAAAGATTTTAAAGATTATATTATCAAAAAATCTTTTGAATCTTTAAAATCTATATGTTATATGTCGATACAAATAATTTGAGGGTAGGGGATTCCAATTGAACTTGCCTTGAAACATCTTTTGATTATTTATGTTGCATGTTTAAGATAAAGGATATATATTTGCAGATAATTTATTGAAACAATGAGTATAGGGATATCTGTTAATAGGGAAAAGAATGGAATATTGCTGGCTTATATAGCCGGTAGGATTCCTAATGTTCATCTTCGTAAACTATTGAAAATAGTATATCTAATAGATGAGCATTTTATGAAGGGTAGAGGTTTTCCATTAACGTGGTTTGATTACTATGCATGGGCGAAAGGTCCGGTGGCTCCGGAAGTCTATGATATAAAGAATGGAGCTTTTGGCGAATTTGTTGCGTCTCATCGTTCTTTAGACGATAAGTGTGTTGTCAATTCTGTTTGTGATGCAAATAAAGTTGCATCAGGTATAATGAGCAGTTTCAGTGAATATGAGATTACTGAAATAGATAAATTAATTTCTGACTATGGAGCTCTTACTGCTGATGAATTGTCGGATTTGACTCATCAGAATGATTCTGTATGGACGAAGGTGGTTTCAGATAACGGGCTTATTTTTGATAAGGAGAATACAAGATCAAACTTAAAGATAAATTTCAAGATGCTGTTTGCTGCCGACGACAGTCGTATTGATACATACGGAGATGCCATTTGGAACATGGAATTACAAGCTCGATTGTTGTCAAATAGAAATCCTCAAAATAATATTCAGTTGCAGGTGATTTCTCCGAGTGAGAGAGAAAAATATGTCATATCCGGTTATTCTCCAGTCATTCCGTGATTGAGCAATACGAACATTATCCGGCATCATTTGTAATGCGAAGTAAAGATTTATCCACACTTCGTATTACTGATATATGGAGGTTTAAATCAACAAAGAGCAATAAGATCTATTATATTGAGATGGAGCATTTCAGTGATAATCTAATTGCTGTAAAGTTCTATTATATAGGTGTTAGATTAAGTGAAAACAGATACTCTATAATGACTAATGATAATGAACCAAGGAGGATTGTCTATTCTTGTTTTGAACTTATGAGACGATATTATCTGAAAGATAATACCATTTCATTTGGCTTTGTCGCAGCTTCGGATATAGATCCAATTAAAAAAGAAAAAACCGGGTAATAGGCGTTTTCGGTTTTATCGTACATTGGTAAATAATTATTTTGGTACCAAGGCGTTTGCTCATTTGCATGATGGAAATGAACGTTTATATCTATTGCTTAATAGACAGCAGATACAGAATGGGAAACTTACGGTAGAACATATTTCTGAAATTATAAATAAACTTTATGAGTGTGACTTTAATTTCTCATGGGATTGATCAGAGATGAGAATATAAACTCCATTTTTGAGGGTCACTTCAACCCTCCGGTACTCATCATTTGCAGACCATTGTATTGCATCGAAAAATAATTAATGACAAATAGAAATAACATGGAAAGATATTTACGAGCACTATTAAAATTGATTAAATATAGCGCATTTCTCGGCATAGTGGCAGCTATTGCTTCATTTATAGGTCCGAACCATTCCATTCTGATAAAGTCAGGGATTGGAATCATAATCGGATGCTTGATTCTTGGCAAACGTTTGCCAAGAGCCCTCAAAGAATTGTTTGACTCAACCACTGGATTATTTGAGAGTGAAGACGACTGAATCTAATAGTTTACACTCCTCTGATTGATGATAGATGTTTCACTTTGTTTCACCTGTTTCAGTCGTTTCAGTCGAAACGGCGAAACAGGTGATATTTGAACTGGATTTCAATTGATATTTTAAGTACCATACTTTTTGTGAATTTCATCAGTCTTTTCAATTATGATGGAACCCCATCACACATTCAAAGACTTCAAAATTCCCTAAAATTTCTGAAATTTTCCCATCTTTGAAATAAGTTTAGACAACTTCATTGTGAGACGTTTTAAATGATAATACAACATTTCTCGTTTTTAACCGTTGTATAATTGAACAACTTTTCGTAATTTTACAGTCATGATAAGAGAAATAATAGCATATAAGGATTATTATTGCGACTTCATGTCTAAATTAAATGATAAGGAGCAGATGAAAATTCGCCGAGCCTTGTTGCTATTTTCTGATACGGAAAGGATTCCTTCTCATTTTATTAAGTACATTGAAGATGATATATACGAATTTCGTGTTACGTATGGTAATAATGAGTTTCGTATTTTCTTCATTTATGATGGAGAGAAATTGGTAATATTATTTAATGCATTCAGAAAGAAGACCCAGAAGACTCCTCGGAGTGAGATAAATAAAGCAAAAAGATTAAAGAAAGAATATTATGATGAGAAAAATGCAGACATATAATGTAAGTGAGGAACTTAATCGTACATTCGGAGCTCCCGGGACGGAGAGCCGAAAAGAAGCGGAGAATCAGGCTTGGGAAGAATATAATGCCCAAATTCTTCTGGATGCTCGCAAGAGTGCAGGTCTTACTCAATCGGAACTTGCCGAGAAAATAGGAGCTGATAAAAGTTATGTGTCAAGAGTTGAGCGAGGATTAACCATACCCTCAATATCTACATTCTACCGTATGGTCTCGGCTATGGGCTTAACCGTTGAGCTTAGATGAGATTGGGATTCGGTAGCGAGTAAGCTATTGAGGGCATAGAATAATGGTATCGCGCAATCCGGAGGCTTGCATTCCCGACGAAATGCTGATAAATTGATGGGTTGTTGGACGATCATTTCAGAATACCGGATGAAGCTGATCCGGTTACTGACGGTTCATCGTCATTTTTGATTTTTTTGCCGAAGCCGAATGTGTAGGTCGCCGACAATTGGATAAAGGCACGGTTATTGCCATTCAGCCGGATCTCATCAGTGTCGTAATATTTACTATGCATGATGAGATGACTGTTACGCCAGTTCCATCGGGTAAAATTGAATAAGTCGCCACGTATATTCCAATGAGAGTCTGACCATCCTACCGTAATATACCAATCACTTTTACCGTATGCCCATAATCCATTCATGCATCCGTCGGCACTCCCATTATCAGAGGAATACGTGAGAGTGAAATTCCAATTCCCAATGTAATATCTTGCTCGTGCATACCAGTTGATATGAGAATGATTTACGTTGTAAGGCATACCGTTATGATTGAATAAATGTCCGATTCTGCCTGACAATACGAGTGAGCGATCAAGAAACCTTGCCGACCCATTTATGCCATACGTGCCTTGTATGAAACTCCCCATAGGTTGTTTTATGGTTCGTAGTATGCCGGTGGATGTCGCTTCATAATCATACACATACCTGTCACCGACAAACCATGCCCATGCGAATGCACTCAAATTGAAATTATTGTCGGGTACCCATGTGTAGGTAAAATCAAAATCGTAACTTTTTGCCGGTATCAGATTCGGATTGCCTGTGTAGCGCATGAGATAAGATGCCTCAATGATCTTGTCGCTTTTGAAACTCGGTGATGGCAACCATGATTCATAACTCGCAGAAAGACTGAACGAATTATGCCTATTTGGAGCATACCGTAAGGATATATTTGCTTTCGGGGTTGACGGCTTGTCGATGAAATCATTGAATTGCAATCTATCCCAGTCCCACCCGAATGATGTTGCACCATAGAAATTGCCGACAGTGATATTGTAGGCTGCCTCTAACTCTATACGTGATGATTTCGCCCGGTCGAGGGCAGTTGCAGATCCGGAGTATCTGGTACGGTTATATTCGTATGAACCCTTTGCATTCAGTAGCAGATTGCCGCCTCTTCCAAAATCGTGGGAATATTTTAATGTAGCGGCTACTTTGCTGGTATTATCCTTTGCCCCATTTAATATACGGGAATATCCGGTCTCTTCATATTCCGTGTTTTCCTGTGTATGTGAATAGCTATATGAAGGGGTAAAAGTCAGAGAATTTCGTCGGGGCAAGATGAAGAAATAATATCCTTCATACGCAAGGTATTGTGAATTAGAGCTGAATAATGATGAGTATGATGAATTGGGATAATCCTGAGGAGTGTATATTACGCATCCATCCCTTTTCAAGGTAGGTTGCCGGTCGATTCTTCCCTTAACCTGTGATGATGCCTGGATATTGTCAGAATTATAAGTCGCCCTCAGTGTGGCAAAATACCAGTCATGCTTATCCTTTGAGGATGAAGTGGTGGAATATCGTGTAAATTCCTTAACATCTCCATTATCTTGCGGCAGACGGTAAGTCTCTGTTAGTTCTGATCCGATATGACCACGATTGTAATGATAGGTAGATCCCATTATGTCGTAAGTCATCCTTTTCCGCTGCAGACGGAGGTTTGCGAGCAATTCACCCATCGGATTACTTATGAAGTTAGCATGTCCGAATGTTTTCAGATAGCCGCCGTATTCGTATTCCTGTACGATATAGTTGACAACATACTGATTTCCTTGAAGTCGAGGATCAGAGGGATTTTCATAGAATTCCACTTTCTTCACATCACTTATTCTCATGGCTTGCAGATCGCTTCCGGAGGCAGGAAGATAGTTGATGAATACAGCCACCGGTTTCCCTGCGTTAGTGGTGATATTGCCATCAGAAATCAACCCGAGTTGAGGAATTGCCATGTGGTCAAGCAGATCGGATCCGGACTGCGAGGCATTTTTCTGTCGTTGTGTCGGGATATATGTCGAACGATCTGCATAAAGACGAGCATTGTCGCCGGCTACCTTTATTTCGCCTAATGCCACCGCATGTTCGGGGAGTATAATCGTCCCTATATTAAACGTATTGCATCTGTGATAAATGGTCGTGTGTCCGAGACAGGAGAATTTGGCGACTACCTTTTGTAGGTCGCACGGGATTGAAAACCGACCGTATTCATCAGTTATGCCATACGTGACGACAGTGGAGTCCTTTGGGGCGAGAAGCATCACAGTAGCGGCAACCACGGGTTCATTGTCAGTGCCGATGGCTTTTCCCGTGTAGGTATACTTACCGTGTTGGCGGGCTTCGACATAATAGGTGTTTTTCGATTTTATGACACTTACCGGGTTCAATCCGATTGTCTGTCGGAGTGCGCTATAAGCGTTGTCGGCATTCACAGTCGCGCTTGTGGTGTAGTTCTCAAGCTCGTCATAGATGAAATTTATATCAAGCTCAGGATTATTCTCCATGATGCGTTGTATTGCGATTGGTAGGGGCGTGGACTTGAATCGGTAGGAGAATGTCTTGGCATTAGCCATGATGATTACAGTCAAGGCTAAGATGGATATGATTGTTCGAGCCATTTCGTCAGTCGATATTGATAGTTTTATCATTTATTGAAAGGTGGATTTGGTTGAAGTTGTTAAGACTTTCCACTACTTCTTCAGGCGATAAAGCCTGATTCCAGCGGAAATATAGACGCAGCGACTTTGTCGCATTTTCTGAAAATAAGATCTTATATCCGTAATAATCTGCAATCCTGTTGAGGATTATTTCAAGTGGCTCATTATTGAAGACAATTATTTCAGGATTTGACGCAGTTGGTATTTCGATGTAGGTAGAGTCGGCGTATACGGTGGCTTCATTTGCTGGATCGGTATTTTCATTTTCTGTCACCATATTGTGGTTCGGGGTATGATTTATGCTTATGCTGATCACGGCGGCAACGGCAGCAAGTGACATGATGCCTACTGCTAAGCCAACAGCAATATTGCGTGAGAATAAGTTGGAAATGCGGAATCGTTTGGTATGATGACGACGTCTGAAGGTCTCCCATTCAGCGTCCACATCGGGAGATGATTGGGATTGTAGACTCGTTTTGGTTTTATCAAGAATGCGATAAACTTCCCTCGTTTCCGGATCTTGCAATAAGGTTTCTATTTCCGAGTCGGAATAATTCTCAGGATGCTCAATTGCATCAAGCAGATGGTCTATTTTATCCATTTTGAGAAAATTTTTTGCGTAAGATATCTATTGCATGACGTAAATTCTTATAGACAGCGACTTCACTTATACCAAGAGTGTCGGCAATTTCCTTATAGCTTTTCCCGTATGTGAATCTAAGTTTTACAACTCTCCTGCAAGATTCAGACATGTCGGAATCCACCGTCGATCTGATGACGGCTATAACTTCATCATCCGGCCAATCCTCATCTGCGATTTCAGATTCAGAAAGAGCATAAAGTTCTCTTATCCTTTCTCTGGTTGAGAGGGTGCGCACATGATTAATGCATCGGTTTCTTACGGCTTTCAGCAGATATGCAATTGTGGCGGATTTCATGTCGCTATTAAGGAGAGATTCGAAGACATCGTGCACTATGTCTCTTGCCGTCTCCTTATCGCGAATAATCATCATTGCCAACCGATACATATCCGGATAATGCCTTTTGAAAAGCTGTTCTATGTCATTTTTTGTTGTCATACACAGATAAGACACTTGATTTCAGAAAAACCTAACCATGAATCTGAAATATTTTTGAATAAGAGTTGAGATTGCAATTGAAATCTGCAAATATAATCATAAATAATGGGTTGATAATAATGTTGTTATGATAAAATTGGCTTCTGAATTCAAAAGATGGATAATTTTGATGATTTTTTTGCCGGGTATGCATGTCGTAGCAAGGAATTATACGAGAGTTAAATCGGTTTTGTGCAATATGTTTGCACATTTTGTTTTTATTTTTTTCGGTTCTTTATTCAGATGTGAAAAACTTTTTCGTATATTTGCAGTTAAAAATATTTTGATATATGAAAACGGCATTTGAAGAATACAATCGGATTGTAGCCTCTATTCCTCCTGAGATTCATAAGGAAGTGGAGATGCAGATGGCGGTTTCTAATCGCATATATGACCTTATGACGAAACGAGGATTGTCAAAGGTTGAGTTTGCCAAGGCTATTGGTAAACGCCCTTGTGAAGTTACAAAATGGCTTAGTGGTCAACATAATTTCACATTGAAAACACTTGCGTTGCTTTCCTCATTTTTCGGAGTGTCATTCATTGAAACCTAACTTACACCTTTGGGTGTGGGTAATAGATAATTAATCTAAATATTATGAGACAGCTATTTACATTCCTTGCGACGGCTACGGTCACTCTCTACGGAATATGTGCCGAACCTGCGGAGCCTGTCAAATCGGAGACGAATCCGCTTGAATTGGCGCAACGTTTCTCCGGCGGGAAACTTTGGAACATGCTTTTTTCAACTACCGTTGACCCGCATTGGTTCCAGTCAGGTGAGAAGTTCTGGTATTCCTACAAGACTTCGGACGGTACAAAATGGTATATCGTGGATCCTGTGCGGCGTTCGAAGACATTGCTTTTCGATAATGACAAGATGGCTTCCGAACTGACGACTATCGTGAAAGACCCGATGAATGCGGCTGCGTTGCCTATCGCGAATCTTGAGGTGCAGCCCGACGGATACACCTTCACTTTCGACGTTAAGTCATCTCAAGACGCAAAGCCCAAGAAGGATGCCGACGGGAAAGAGAAGAAACCGGAGAACGGGGAGAAGGAGACATTCTATTTCTCATACGATTCACGCAACGGGAAGCTTACTCATCTTGAGGGGAAGGAGAAGGAGACAAAGGAACTTCATTGGGCTTCTGTATCTCCCGACGGCAAGACGGTGGTCTATGCCAAGGACTTCAATCTCTATCGGATGAGCCGTGAGGATTATGAGAAACTGAAGAAGAACGAGAATGACAGCACCATAACAGAAATACAGATAACGACAGATGGTGAGAAAGATTTCGGCTATGGTCAGGGCTACAGCTATCTCAACACTGACACACTTGCCAACGGGAAACGTAAGGGCACATACGTGCTTTTCTCTCCTGACTCACGTTATTTCGTGGCAAACGTGACTGACGAACGCCCCGTGAAGGAGCTATGGGTCATAAATTCCTTAGCATCCCCGCGTCCCACGCTGGAGACATACAAATATCAGATGCCGGGTGAGAGCGAGGCTCCGGAGGAACACCTGTATCTCTTTGACCTTTCCGATAACTCACGTAAAGAGATAAAGACTAACCGTTTCAAGAATCAGACGCTGTCTGTGGGTTATCGTCCCCGCCAGCATAAGCAGCGTTCGATGCATGACGTGCCCAATATCTGGCTCGGCGACGACAAGACGTTCTACGTGACGCGCAGCAGTCGTGACCTTCACCGCATAGATATATGCAGCTATACGATTGGTCAGGATTCCATCGTGCCAGTGATCGAGGAGCGTATGAATACGTATCAGGAGGTGCGTCCTCTCGCACTTGTAGGGGATGAGCCTGACGAAGTGATACAATGGAGCGAACGCGACGGCTGGGCGCATCTCTATCTCTACGACGGCAAGGGGAATATGAAACGCCGGCTTACAGAGGGTCCGTGGCACGTGCACAATATCCTTAACGTGGATCCCGTGTCGCGTAAGGTGTATTTCACCGCGATGGGACGCGACAAGGATGAGAATCCATATTATCAGCATCTCTATTCCGTAGGTCTTGACGGTGGCGGAGTGAGGCTTCTCGACAAAGGGGATTATTTCCATGCTCCGGTGGTGGATGATGCCGGAAAATATTTTGTGGATAATTTCTCACGTGTTGACACCGTGCCGGAGACGTGGCTCTACGACACGTCGGGCAACAAGATACTTTCATTGGAGCGTTCCGACTTCTCCCAGTTGTTTGCCAACGGATATAAGTTCCCTGAGACATTCAAGGTTAAGGCATCAGACGGCGTTACTGATCTCTATGGTGTCATGTATAAGCCGTTTGATTTTGATCCGGAGAAGAGCTATCCTATAATAGACTATGTATATCCCGGACCTCAGGTGGAGGCAACCAATTATCCGTTCACCCGCATGAGCGTGCGTACCGACCGTCTTGCTCAGGCAGGATTCGTGGTGATAACTGTGGGCAACCGTGGCGGTCATCCCAACCGTTCGAAATGGTATCACAACTATGGCTACGGCAATCTGCGTGATTACGGACTTGCTGACCAGAAGACAGCCATCGAGCAGCTTGCCGCACGTCATAAATATATCGACGTCAACAAGGTGGGTATCCACGGACATTCCGGTGGCGGCTTCATGTCGACAGCTGCGATACTCCAGTATCCTGATTTCTTCAAGGCAGCCGTGTCGGCAGCCGGCAACCACGATAACCGTATCTACAACCGCTGGTGGAGTGAGACCCACCACGGCGTGAAGGAGAAAGTGACTGAGAAGGGCGACACGACATTCGTTTATCAGATTGCCACCAATCCGGATCTTGCATCACGTCTGAAGGGGCATCTGATGCTCGTCACCGGCGACATCGACAACAATGTGCATCCGGGCAATACCATCCGTGTGGCAAATGCGTTGATCAATGCCAACAAGCGTTTCGAACTGCTTGTTCTCCCCACTCAGCGTCATTCATTCGGACACATGGATGAATATTTCTACTGGCGACTGGTGGATCATTTCCGTGATTATCTGATTGAGGGAAGGAAGCAGGAGGTAGATATCCCGCAGAGATAATTAACTGAAGTTTCGCAAGCTGCACTTCAGTGGTTTAAAGTTTAAAGTTTATAGTTTAAGGTTTAAGATTCACGAAAATCCACGAATCTTTTCATTATACAAAATTTAATGATCATAAACCATAAACCTTAAACCTTAAATAATTAATGAATGCAAACTATCCGTAATTAATCATAAAGGATAGCCAAACGGCATGAAAATTGCGTTAACATTAGGAAGACGTATTCAACACGTCAACTCATGTTTACGCAATTTTTAATTTTAAAAAAAGATAAATGAATAAGGTATTTCTTACTCTTGTCGCGCTTTTGATGACCGTAAT
The DNA here is from genome assembly GCA_003762615.1 of Muribaculaceae bacterium Isolate-037 (Harlan). GTDB lineage: Bacteria > Bacteroidota > Bacteroidia > Bacteroidales > Muribaculaceae > Lepagella > Lepagella muris. The sequence goes on along the minus strand of RIAZ01000001.1, from coordinate 405,113 downwards.
GTCGGCAAATGCTTTTATTGATTCCTACACCATCAGTCGTGACAAACTTCCTGAAGAGGCCCGCGAGATGCTCGACGAGCATTTCCCAAAGGCAAAGGTGAGCATGATCAAGGTAGACCGTCATCTGCTGAAGAAGACGGATTATGACGTGCGTCTCACTAATGGGACTAAAATAGAGTTTACCAATAAGGGGAAATGGACTTCTGTAGACTGTGGGAAGAGGAGCCTGCCTGCTGATCTCGTGCCGAAGGCTATCAGCCGCTATGTAAGCAAGAACTATTCTGATGCGAAGATCGTGCGTATATGCAAGCGTAATGCCGGCTATGACGTGGGCATCTCCGGGAATCTTACCTTGCGTTTCAATCTGTTGGGGCAATTCAAGAAGATCCTAAATGCAGAGGAGATAGAGGAAGAGGAGGAGGCTGAGGCAGCCTCTCAGGATATGGAGACAGCCTCCGTAGAATCGATCTTATAATAGAGGCGGGCATTAAGGTCGTTAAGGTCATTAATGACAATAATGACAATAATGACAATAATGACAAATTGACAATATCGAGCTTCAATAGACGATCTTGTCGAGGATGCCGGTGAGGTAGGCGATTGTGATGCCGTAGTTGGTCATGGCTATTTTCTGGCGGCGGCAGCTCTCCACCCGGTTCAGCACGAGCCGCCTGTTGAACATGCAGCCTCCGCAGTGGATCACCAGCCGGTATGCGCTCAGGTCTTCCGGGAAATCTTTCCCGGCGACGAAATCAAGCGTCACGTTGCCATATCTCTTCTTCAGCAATGCCGGAATCTTTACGCGTCCGATATCTTCAGAGAGTGGTGCATGGGTGCAAGCCTCGGCTATCAGCACCTTGTCGCCCGCTTTCAGGCTGCCTATTGTGGCGGCACTCTCGATAAAATAGTCGATGTCACCCTTGAATGCTGCCATAAGCACCGAGAAGGATGTGAGTCGGCAGTCGTCGGGAGTCATATCTTTCACCTTGCCGAACACCTGCGAATCGGTTATTATAAGGTCGGGTGAGGATTTTAGTCGGTCGAGAGCGTCCGGCATCTCATCGGGGGTGGTGCACAAGGCATTGCATCCCTTGTCAAGAAGAGCACGAATAGTCTGCACCTGAGGGAGAATCAGTCTACCCTTAGGTGCTTCTTTGTCTTGTGGCATCACGAGGAGCACGATGTCGCCTCGCTTCACCAGTCCACGCAGCAGATCCGGTTCTCCGAAATCTGTAGGGAGAGCACGAGAGAGTGCATCAAGAAGTTCTGTCTTTCCGATAGAGTCAATGGCAGACACCCCGATATGTCCGTCAGGCACACGGCGATCGGTGTCAATCTTGTTGACTGCCTTCACTACCGGAATATTACGGGATTTAAGCCTTTCCAGCCAATCTGCCTCATAGTCGCTGTTCTCGCCTGTCAGAAGCAGGGCTATGTCGGCATCATCGAGAGCTTTTTCGGTCAGTCGGACTCTCTCTTCTCCAAGAGGGCTGTTGTCGTCAAATCCGGCAGTGTCGATGAATACCACCGGACCTATCCCCGGAATCTCCATAGCCTTGCGCACGGGGTCGGTTGTGGTGCCCGCATGGTCGGAGACGAGCGACACATTCTGTGCCGCCAGCATGTTGATTACTGACGACTTGCCGCTGTTGCATGCGCCGAGCACGATTATGTGTATCCTGTTGGCAGAGGGTGTAGTGTTCATGTCATTTCTGAATTAAAGTACTACTGTTCAAATTATCCGGATGAACCGGAATCAGAACCGGAAATCACGTTTCCCTTCGGAGATATAGCGCAGGTTCTCGCTCACCACCTCTTTCACGCGGGGATTCGGTATCTTCGTGATCTCTTGGCGTATCATCCTTTCCCCCTTCTCCCTGACAGCCGGAGAGGCATAATCCTCCATATACTCTTTCAGAGTCATAAGCGCGTTAGGGGCACAGCAGTTGGCGATATTTCCGGATTTCACGAGCGACATGAAGCGGTCGCCGGTGCGTCCCTCCCGATAGCAGGCAGTGCAGAAGCTGGGGATGTGTCCGGTGTCGAGAAGCCATTCCACCACCTCATCAAGCGTGCGGCGGTCGGAGATGTCGAATTGAGCCGACTCTTCCGATTCGGCGGAATCATCGGCATATCCGCCTACGGAAGTCTTTGACCCGCCACTTAGCTGCGAGATACCGAGGTCAATCACCTTCGCTCTTACATCGGGAGATTCACGGGTGGAGACAATCAGTCCGGTGTAGGGCACTGCGAGTCGCAATACAGCCACGATACGGCAGAAAAGGTCGTCGGAAATGGCATCCGGGAAATCCTCTTTCGATATATCGTCGGCAGGGCATATCCTTGGCACGCTGATAGTGTGCGGACCTACGCCGAAGCGTGCCTCCAGATGCTCTGCGTGCATCAGCAGACCTATGAAATCATATCTGTAGGTGTTCAGACCGTAAAGCACTCCAAGCCCGACATCATCAATACCGCCGAGCATTGCGCGGTCCATTGCCTCAGTGTGCCAAGCGTAGTCGCTTTTCGGACCCGTAGGATGTAGCCGTTCATAATTCTCCTTGTGATAAGTCTCCTGAAAGAGTATGTAGGTGCCGATTTTTGCATCATGCAGCCGTCGGTAGTTCTCTACAGTCGTGGCGGCGATATTCACGTTGACGCGGCGAATCTCACCGTTGCGGTGCTTGGTGGAATATATAGTCTTGATAGATTCAAGGATGTATTCAAGCGGATTGTTGCGCGGATCCTCACCGGCTTCGAGGGCAATACGCTTGTGCCCCATGTCCTGAAGAGCCACCACCTCGTCATGAATCTCCTTTTGCGTCAGCTTGCGTCGGGGGATAGTCTTGTTTTTCAGATGATAGGGGCAATATACGCATCCGTTGACGCAATAGTTGGAGAGATATAGCGGAGCGAACATCACTATGCGGTTGCCATAGAAACGCTGCTTGATTTCGCGAGCTGTGTCGAAAATGCGTTGCGTCAGCTCCGGGTCGTCACATTCCAGAAGCGTGGCAGCCTCACGATGGGATAGACCCTTGCAGTCCTTGCTCCTTTCGATCAGCGATTCCACATACTCCCTGTCGGCGGCTTTCTCACGCGCCTCAGCGATTGACTCTAAAATTTCGTTATGGTCAATAAAGTCAGTGGCAATATTTGATTTTATGTCATACATAAGAAAAATCTCCTTTTTCAGTTGTTATTTCCAGCCCGATTCTCTTTATCTCATCGGCGAGGATCGCAAGACCCTCTGCGGATTCGGCACCGGAAAATGCTTTGTTGTCGTATATGGCGTATTCTTTTCTGCAAGAGAGAGGGGATAGGTTTGGCATCACCACGTTGGCACCTGCCATAAGACCCTTGTTGCGCCCGTCAGGGTCGATTGATGCAAGGGCGGTGGTGGCGGGGATATTTGCGTGAGGGAACATTATCCGCAATATTGAGATGAGCCGTAATGTCATCTCCACGCTGCCATGAGCAAAACTGGCAAACGGGGTGTCTTTATGAGGTATGAACGGACCGATTCCGATCATTTCCGGCTGAAGGGAGTGCATGAAAGCGAGGTCGTCGGCAATGTTTCCAAGCGATTGGAAAGGTGACCCCACCATTATGCCTGTGCCGGTCTGATAGCCCAACCGTTTGAGTGTTCGGAGACAGCGGATACGGTTATCGCGACTCATCTCCGTAGGGTGAAGACGTGAGTAATGAAGAGGGTCATACGTCTCATGCCGCAACAGGTATCTTGATGCACCCGCCTCCTTGAAATCGCGCAGAGCATCGTCATCCCATTCTCCGAGAGAGAGGGTGATTGCCGCATCGGGAAATTCCGAATGTATGGCAGCGACAAGCGTGGCCATGCGGGTTCGGGTGAAAGCCGGATTCTCGCCACCTTGAAGCACGAATGTGCGGAATCCGACATCATGACCCTCCCGGCAGGTAGCCAGAATAGTCTCGTCGGAAAGTGAGTATCTACGTATATCGGTATTCCCTTTTCTCAGTCCGCAATAAAGGCAATTGTTGCGGCATACGTTGGTGATTTCGATTAGACCTCTCACCCTTACCTCCCTTCCGAATATATTATCCGTGATTTTGCGGGCGACGCTACGCAGGTTTTCCGCCGCGTCATCGGATAGGGAATGTGAGAGAAGCACGGCATATTCCGCGTGGGATAGATGCCGTGCCTCTTCAAGACTTGTTATGATGCGGGATTCTTCCGTGGTCATCATCTGGTCAGTAATGCAGGTCTTCCTTCGCCAGACCTTTGGTGAATCTCACTTTCCCTTCACGGTTTGTGGTGGATGAACCCGGACCAGTGATACATCCGTTCTCGCATGCCATCACCTCTATGAATTTTCCGGGAGCCTTACCCGTCTTTGCGTAAGCGGCGAGGAGCGCGAGATTCTTCTTATTGATGTTTGTGACCTTTATCGGGTTGATCTCATTCAAGCGATCGGTATCAAGTTTCAGATAAGAGACGACAGCTCCCGCCACGCCTCCGGCTTCGGCAAACCCATGAGCCTCCTTTACGGCAGTGAATTCCATTTCGTATGGTTTCACCTGAGCGAAGTCAATCTCATACCCTTCGAATATTGATGCAATCTCTTCAAAGGTCATTACGTAGTCGACGTGGTCATCCCGTCGAGCCTCACTGCGTTTTGCGACGCAGGGACCGACAAATACGATTTTAGCATCCGGATGCTTCTCCTTTGCGATTCGTGCGGCATAATACATCGGAGATCCTGTAGAGGATACGTAAGGCTTCATGGCAGGGATATGCTTGTTGACCAACTCGATGTATGACGGACAGCATGATGTGGTCATGAACGCCTGTCCTTCGTCGAGCTTCTCCAGAAGTTCGTGCCCCTCGGTTGACACGGTGGTCATTGCTCCCTGTGCCACTTCGATTACGTCATTGAATCCGATCTGGAGGAATGCTCCATACACCTGCTCTTTTGTGGCGTCAAACTGACTGAGCACCGCGGGGGCTACTATAGCCACCACTTTCTCATTATTCCTTATGGCTTTCAGCACATCGAAAGCCTGTGAGATCTCGAATATCGCACCGAAGGGGCAAGCGTTGAGGCATTTTCCGCAGAATATACATTTCGACTCGTCGATATGCTCGATGCCGTATTCATCTTTGGATATGGCTTTAACGGGACATGCCTCTTCGCAAGGCACGGGGATATAGACGATTGCATGATAAGGGCAGCTGTCGTGGCATATACCGCAGCTGATGCATTTGTCGTGGTCAATTGTAGCCTTGCCGGTCTCCGCGTCAGTGCGTATTGCGTTTTTGGGGCAATTGTGCATGCAGCTTCGTGCCACGCAACCACGGCAAAGGCTTGTCACTTCATAATTGGTCTGTACGCAGGAAGAGCACGCCTCATCAATCACGCACATTATGTTGTCTTTCGGTTTCGACTGATCGTTGCGTCCGAGAGCCATCTTGACATAAGATGACAGAGGCGTGAGTTCATCAGTCTCATCGCTCATGTCGAGACCGAGAAGCGGAAGGGTCTTGTAACGCCACACGGCGCGTTCCTTATGGATGCAGCATCTTCCCGGATGTTTCGACCTTTTAGGAGTCAACTTGATAGGTAGTCTGTCGATGTTTTCTATTAATGAATTGTCGCGCCAAAGCTGAACCAGCTCCTTAAGGAGACGTTGGCGCACAATCATAATATTGTTCTTGATTGCCATATTCAGTTGAAATGATTATGTTAGATTAGCGACTGCAAAGTTACATAAAAATAATGAATGTTAAAAAACGTTTTTGCACGACCGTGATATTTTGTCAATATTGAAGTTTAGACAACTTCAATTGAAAAGACTGATGGAATTCACAAAAAGTATGGTATTTTAACCTTTAGGAATAAGTTTAGACAACTTCATTATATTGCATGTAAGTGAATATAATCAATCGGAAGAAACATTTATTTTGGTTACAATTGGAAATGTTACGAATTGAAAAGAGTATGATACGTGGTGATAAGTGATGGATTAGGTGTATTTGCGCTAAAATGGTTAACTTTGTGGATGGTTACTTATGGGGAATGGCTCATATTTGAATCAATCCTATAAATAAGGTAGAATCGAGATTTTCTGATAACGTAATCTTCATAGAATTTTATCTTCATGGAATTTAATCTTTATAGAATTTAACCTACATAGAAATTGACCCACATGAAAAAAACTTTGATTTCATTGTTGTTGGCTGGTATGCCGCTTGGCTTTGTGTCGGCGCAGTCACGTCTTTATGACAACGAATTTGACCTTGGGGATGTGCAACTCCTCGACAGTCCTTTCAAGCGTGCGTTGGATCTGAATACTGAAGTGCTCCTTCAATATGACGTCGACCGTCTGCTTGCTCCATATCTGAAGGCTGCAGGTCTGGAGCCGAAAGGGGAGAGTTTCCCCAACTGGGATGATCTCGACGGTCATGTCGGCGGACATTACCTTTCGGCTCTGGCGATACATTATGCCGCTACCGGTAACGAGGAGATAAAGAACCGTATGGATTATATGCTCGGCGAACTGGCGAAGTGTGCTGTGGCACGCGGCGACGGTTATGTCGGTGGGGTTCCCGGCGGAGAAGTGCTCTGGGAGGAGATCCGTAAGGGCAACGTCGGCAAGATATGGGAATGGTGGGTGCCTTGGTATAACGTCCATAAGATGTATGCCGGACTTCGCGACGCCTGGGTCTACACCGGCTCAAAGGTGGGACGGAATCTCTTCCTCTCGATGTGCGACTGGGGGCTCGACATTATCGCTGCGTTGCCTCCCAATAAGATGGAGGAGATGCTTAATAATGAGTTCGGAGGCATGAACGAGGTGTTTGCCGATGCATACGCCATGACAGGCGACAAGAAGTATCTCGATGCGGCGCGTAAGTTCACTCATCATCAGCTTTACGATGGTATGCTTGCCGGAGTGGATAATCTCGACAACCGTCATGCCAATACGCAGGTGCCGAAAGTCGTTGGATTCCAGCGTGTGGCTGAACTGGCAGATGACGGGGATTATGAGAAGGCATCGGAATTTTTCTGGGACCGAGTGGTCAACCATCGTTCATTGTCGATAGGTGGTAACAGCCGTCGCGAACATTTCGCATCGGCATCTGACGCGAAAAGCTATGTCGATGACCGTGAGGGACCGGAAAGCTGCAATACCAATAATATGCTCAAACTGACAGAGGGGTTATTCCGTATGTCGCCTGAGGCAAAGTATGCCGATTTCTACGAGCGTGCATTGTTCAACCATATCCTCTCGACTGTTCATCCTGAGCATGGCGGCTACGTCTACTTCACCTCGGCACGTCCCGGACATTACCGTGTCTATTCGAAGCCTAACGCTGCAATGTGGTGCTGCGTCGGCACCGGTATGGAGAATCCCGGAAAGTATGGGCAGTTCATATATACCCATAATAACGACTCACTTTGGGTGAATCTTTTCATGCCTTCGGAACTCAACTGGAGGGAGAAAGGTGTGAAGCTGACGCAGTCCACCGATTTCCCGGTGTCGGGCAATTCTACTTTTACGGTTAGCACGGATAGTACGCAACGCTTCTCGCTGCAGCTCCGTCATCCGGGATGGTGCGAGAAGATGACGGTAAAGGTCAACGGTAAGCCGATCAAAACTAAATCCATGCCATCATCCTATATAAGTATAGATAGGGAGTGGGCTGACAACGACCGCATAGATATAGAGATGCCGATGAAGGTCACAATTGAGGAATTGAATCATCTTCCCAGCTATGTGAGCATCCTTCGTGGTCCTATCGTGATGGGTGCGCGTCTTGATACAGATGCACCGCTTACGGGACTCATAGCAGATGATCATCGTTGGGCGCATATCGCGCATGGTCCGCTTGTGTCGGTGTTCGACACTCCGTTGCTGATAGGGAAGCGTTCTGAGATTCTGAAGAAGCTCAACGGCATGAAACCGGTAAGCGGCGAGAATCTGAAATTTTCGGTGCCCGGGCTGTTTGACGGGAAATATTCGAATCTCACGCTCGAGCCATTCTATAATATCCATGATTCACGCTACATGATGTATTGGCTTTCGATGACCGATAAGGAGTATGCCAATTATAAGGATAAGGCACGCCGCGATGAGGAGAACCGTCTTGCGCTCGACCGTATAACGGTAGATGCAGTCAACACCGGCGAACAGCAGCCTGAGGCGGATCATTTCATGGAGAACAAATCATCTACATCCGGTAATTTCAACGGGGAGCCTTGGCGCGATGCCTCCAACGGCGGATCCTTCTCATATAAGATGAAGACGGATGGACTTTCCGACCTTATGCTGCGCCTGAGATATTGGGGTAACGAGACGGGCAACCGTAAATTCGGCATCTATGTCGACGATACACTCATTGCATCAGAGAATACGTCCGGCAAATGGCAGAAGGATGAATTTGTGGAGGAGGAATATTCGATTCCGGCAGGACTGCTGAATGGGAAAGAGAGCGTGCGGGTGAAATTTGTCAGCGATGCCGGGGCGACAGCCGGCGGCATCTTCCACGTCAGACTGATAAAGAAACGCTGAGACAACGCTGAGACGCGATCAGAGTCATTGATGTCATTATTGTCAATATTGTCAATTTGTCAATAATGTCAATAATGACATCAATGACGATAAAGACGATGATGACGATAATGAATCAGGGGCTATAATGCCTGAAAAGAGGGGCGGGAGTCTTTCAAATTTGTAACATTTGCTTTCGTATTTGTAATATTGGCGGTTTATATGAGGTATTTCTTGCTAACAAAAAGAGAATAATTATTAAATTTGCAGAGATAAAAAACCGAACCATGAAATTAATTCAAATTTTATTTCTGATAATTTCTACATTTATTTTTGCCGCCGATGCGATAAGTTCGGATTCCGTTCCGGAGCGCCGCACAGGATGGCTTTATTCCTCTCCCGGTTCTGTAGCAAGCGACTACACCTCATTCAGTAGAGATAAGGATGGATTTCTCTGGATAGGCACAGACAGTGGGTTGTTGCGTTTTGACGGCAACAACTACGACATATATACCCCTGATCCAACATCGGAAAATTCAATCAGCGATAACCGTATCCTTGATCTCTTGAGTGATTCATCGGGAAGATTATGGGTGGCGACTGCCAACGGACTTAATCTCTATGATCATTACACCGACTCATTCCGGCTTATCAAACTTCCATCGTTAGATTTCAATGGCTACATCATCTCAATGGCAGAACAGGCTGACGGCACTGTGTCATTCATAGTCTCCGGAGTGGGCATATTCGTGATTGGAGATGAGGATGGGGAGCCGAAAGCGATCAGATACATGCATAATATGCCGGAGGAGAAAAACTACAATTATCTGTGCGCCTCTCCCGACGGACGCATGTATGCCGGGTCGCATAAGGGAGTGCTGTCGGTGATTTCAAAGAACGGATCAGTAAAAACGGTTCAGATCTCGTCAGGCTATATTAATTCCATGGCTGTGGAGAGGGATGGGAATATCCTCGTGAGCGATGTTTGCCAAGTTTATAGATATAATGTGAACTCCAATGAGGTGTCATGTCTGGATTCAGACTCGAGGATCAACATCAAGAGCCTGTCGCCTGGTAGCGATGGTGTGGTGTATGCTGCTACTTGGGGACGGGGTATATGGCGTGTATCTCCCGGCAGTTCCCGCGTTGAACAATGTGACGACATCTATTCCCCTTTCCTTAATATAGGGGATTTGTCGGTCGGGGCAGTCTATTCCTCCAAAGAGGGTAATCTATGGCTTGGCTGCAATTATTTCGGCATAGTCATGGTTCCTGCCCGTAAGCAGCCCTTCTTTTACAGGCGTATTTCAGATAGCTTCCCCAACTACAAGGGTGGTATCAACGCCATGTCGGTATGGAATGGGAATGTGGTGGTCAGCATCGATAAAGGTCGAATTGTCATGTTCTCCCCAGGGGGCAAGGTGTTGATGCAGACAAAGATTCCCGATATGCACACCGCCAGTTTCCTGCTTCCCGATGGCGATGGCAAGATGCTTGTGGGTGTTGCCGATGATGGTATATGGGAGTTGTCTCTGCCGTCGGGCAATCTGCGGAAATTGATAGATATTCCGGGAAATTATCCCAAGATAGTCATAGAGCACGGACGTGCCGGGGAGTTGTTTATTGCAGCCCATGGTATAGGCGTGATGCGTTACGACAGAAATACAGGCCACACCACCTGGCTTGAGTGCGATTCGCAGGGGGAGAAGCTTCTTAACTATTATATCAACACCTTCCACCGTACCCCCGACAACAAGATATGGATTGGGTTATACAGCGGATTGTCATGCTACGATCTTGAGGCAGATTCCCTGATAAAGGTAGATCAGTTGCCTTTCATGTCGGGAGTGTCGTCAGCTATCACCACCGGGGAGAATGGGTCTGTGTATGTAGCCACGAGTCAAGGACTCATTCATTATCATCCGACAAAAGGATTCCTTCGGAAATATTCTCATCATGATGGATTGATAGAGAATGAGATACGCAGCATGTCGGAGGATGCCAACGGGGTGAAATGGTTTGGGTCGATGCGTGGTATATCCTACAAGAAGGCGGATACCGACACAATCATCTCTTTCCGTGGAGGGAGGGGTATGATGGAGACCACTTTCGGACACATGGTGTATTCCCCTGATAACAACATCATGTATCTCGGCAGCAATCTCGGCATCACCACCTTCACACCCGGAGGCGAGCTTTATGATTTCGACATACCGGGGATAAGGGTATCGGCTATCTATCTTAATGGAAATAAGCTTACCGGTGCTTCCAAGATAGGGGATAAGAATGTGATAGAGGGCAATCCGGTGATGCCGGAGGTATTGAGCCTTCCATATAGCAACAATTCCATGATGTTTCAGCTTTCTACCAAGGACTTCCGCGACGGTTCAAACATCTCGTATCGCTGGCGTCTGCTCGGTCAGTCGAAGGAATGGAGCAGCACGCGACCCGGAGAGAGTGTCATCTATTTGCCTTATCTTGATCCCGGAGAATACACGCTTGAGATGCAGGGGGTGGAGAACGACACCATGTCGGAACCTATATCCATAAAGGTCAGAATCTCCTCCCCGTGGTATCTGTCGACCACCGCTAAGATCCTGTATCTCATGATCGCAGTGGTATTTGTGGTGCTGATACTGATGATATTGAAGCATAAGCGTGAGGAGCAGGAGAATGATGCCAAGATACGTTTCTTCATGGACGTGTCGCACGACATACGCTCACCGATTACGCTGATACTCAGTCCACTTGAATCTCTGATGACTAAGCCTTTTGATGATGATGTCAAAGGTAAGCTCCATACTATGCACCGTAATGCCAACCGCATATTGAGTCTTGTCAACCAGTTGCTTGACATCCGGAAACTGGAGAAAGGGAAGATGCATCTCTCTTGCCGTCTTACCGATGTGGACAACTTCGTCAAGGAGCTTGTCGAGATGTTTAAACCGCAGGCGGCGGAGAAGAATATAGACATGACATATATGGAGCATGGCGACGTACCACAGATGTGGATTGACCGCGACAAACTTGACAAGGTGCTTGTTAATCTTATCTCCAATGCCATAAAATATACGCCCTCGGGGGGATCCATCTCTGTGGATGTCAATATGGTGGTGGATGAGGTGATAGGGGAGTCAATTGAGATCAGTGTCACTGACACCGGCATCGGACTCGACACTAAGACAGCAGCCCGCATATTTGAGCGTTTCTATCAGGGTAGAGAGGAGGGTAAGTCCTCTCATGGGGGATTCGGGATCGGTCTTGACCTGTGCCGACGTCTTGTAGAGCTGCATCATGGAGTCATATCCGGAAAGAACCGCGAGGATGGCTGCAAGGGGAGCGTCTTCTCCGTGCGTCTGCCTATTGACGAGACGTGCTACGGTGATGACGATTTCATAATAGAGGATGACGAGGAATCTGCTGATATCAAGGATAAGGACTGGTCGTTTATCTCGCGCCATATCCTCCCGATGTCAGATAAGGTGCCAGACAACCAGCAGAAACCTAAGAATATATCCATCATGCGCAATATAATGGTGGTGGATGATGATCAGGAACTTCGCGATTATCTTTGCAGGTATCTCGGCGACAGGTATCTCGTGACCGGTGTGGCGGATGGAGAGTTGGCATTACAGGAGATTATAGATAATCCTCCGGAATTGATCATCAGTGATGTGGCTATGCCCGGCATGGATGGGTTGACGTTATTGCGTAGATTGAAAAGCAATTCCGAGACTCATCATATCCCCGTGATACTCCTTAGCACCAAGAACGACGTAGCTGACCGTATGGCAGGTTGGGATCGGGGTGCCGACGGCTATCTCGGCAAACCTTTCAATCTGGAGGAGTTGGAGATGATGATTGACAATCTGATTGACAATCGTCTGAGAATGAAAGGCAAGTTCTCCGGCATTCAGGATAAGGTAGGTAATGACGACATTCCGGAGATGAAGAATGGTGATGACCAGATTCTGGAGAGAATAATGAAGGTTGTCAACACCTATATCGATAATCCGAAGCTTAACGTTGAACTTCTTTCTCAGGAGGTTGGGATCAGTCGCGCTCATCTCCACCGCAAGATGAAAGACCTCATAGGGATGACCCCGAGCGATTTTATCCGCACGTTGCGTCTGAGGCGTGCCTGTGAGGTACTTCAGAAGGGAGAGGCAGGTGTTTCGCAGCTTGCCTACACCTTGGGCTTCACCTCTCCCTCTCATTTCTCCACGGCATTCAAGAATTATACGGGCTATACGCCAACAGAGTATAAGATGAAGTCGGCAAAGGGAGAGATACCGCAGCCGGAGGATATGGGAAGTATGCCCATAGGGAAATTGGGAGGAGCCAACTGAGGCGGAGAATCGCGCACAGAGAATAAATAGTTAACCCTTCCCGGCTTCCTTGGTTGAGCCGGGATAAATTAATATACAATATGAGATTTAAGATTGGAATCGCGGGTGCTGCATTGGTGGCACTCGCCTGGGGTGATGTATATGCCGACGTGCGTATGCCGTCGGTACTGTCAGACGGAGTAGTGTTGCAACGCGGCGTGCCGTTGAAGATATGGGGCAAGGCAGATCCCGGGGAGAGGGTGAAGGTGTCGTTGTCAGGTAAGAAACAGGAGACAGTGGCGGCTCCCGACAGCACTTGGAGTGTGACATTGCCGCCTATGAAGGCGGGCGGACCGTATGTCATGACTGTCAACGACAAGAGTATCAACGACGTATTGATAGGCGACGTCTATCTGTGTTCCGGACAGAGCAACATGGAGCTTCCCGTCAACAGGGTTCTCGATTTTTTCCGCGAGGAGGTCGCCGCTTACAAAAATCCAAACGTCAGGGAGTTTAAGACCCCCAAGGAATATAGCTTTGATACTGAAAAAGAGGATGTTTCGGCTGCTATATGGAAGAAAGCAATCCCCGGAGAGAGCGAGAAGTTTGGAGCTTTGGTCTATTTCATGGGTAAGGGGCTTTATGAGAAGAATGGTCACGTGCCTGTGGGTATTGTCAATTCCAGTTGGGGTGGTTCGCGTATAGAGGCATGGTTGAGCGATGATGCTCTCGAGGATTATCCCGAGAGGAAGCACCGTCTTCAGATTTCAGCCGATAATAAATACCGTGAGCAGCTTGGAGCAGGGGAGCGTCGCGCACAAAATCTTTGGTATGCCATAATGAATGCCGATGATCCCGGTTATAAGGGGGAGAAATGGAATTCAACTCAACTTGATGATACCGAATGGAATACGGTGGAATTGTTGGGAAAGGAGTGGGGCACGAAAGATGGTAAGGCTGTCAACGGCTCACATTGGTTGCGAAAGAAAGTGACTGTCCCGGCAGAAAAATCGGGAGAACGTGCAGAATTGCGTCTCGGATGTATAGTTGATGCAGATTCCGTATGGGTCAACGGCAAGTTTGTGGGCTTCACTGCCTATCAATATCCGCCACGCATATATCAGATCCCGGAAGGTGTGCTGACGTCAGGGGATAATCTTGTGTGCGTGCGGGTGGTGAGTAACGGCGGCACGCCACATTTCGTTACAGATAAACCGCATAAGATCATATTCAATGATGGTTCGGAAGTATCGTTGGAAGGGGAATGGAAGCATCGTCGTGGCACAGAGATGCCGCCTACACCCTCTGTGACCGACTTTTTCCAGACCCCCTCCGTGCTGTATAATGGTCTTATACATCCTTTCCTGAACATTCCGTTCCGTGGAGTGGTATGGTATCAGGGTGAATCAGACGTGGATATTCGAGGTGAATACAAATCGCTTATGAAAAGCTTGATAAAGGATTGGCGTAACGCATATTCCGATGCGGAGATGCCATTCTATATCGTGGAACTTGCCGATTTCCTACATCCCGACGACAAATACGGTAGGAAGAGCTGGCAGGAGATGCGTGACGCACAGCGTGCGGCGGCAGATGAGACAGATAGGACATGGTGGATCAAAAACGGCGATATAGGGGAGTGGAACGACATTCATCCAAGGGATAAGAAGACGCCCGGCACGCGGGTGGCGGAGAAGATTCTCAGCACCAATTCCCTAAAATAAACAATTATGCAAGATTCTGATTCAAATATTAAAATCAATATTACGTATTCAAATATTATTGATACAAATAGTAAAATCCGTTTGCAGGAATATTTATAATTTTGCAATATCGGAAGATTATATCTCCTGTACGTCACCGGATGGTGGATCAGAGGCGTGAAGCTTCCGGATATAGGATTTTGAAGAGTACATGATAGGTTTTATTGATGAATAAATATTAAGTAGTATATAGGTTGTTTGGGTAAATTATTTTCATTACATGAGTTTAATCTAATGAGATTCTAAGGTAAAAATTGGTTGGATGTTTTAGGTATGAGTTCCGTAGAGACTATCTGCGGAACTCTTTTTTTTACACGTTTTCCATCGCGTTTCTCCACCTTCACTGTTTGTTTCTTCCATTGCCAATCTTGTATAGACTCGGATAATACCGATATGGGAGTATTGCCGGAGTTGTTTTTCGCAAGAAACGTATATTTTGTTATAAAATCATATAAAATATTATAAGTTAATGAATTATGTATTTATTTAAACTGTGAGGTAAATTGAGAAATTATGAAATTATACAAATAATAAAGCATTTGATACAAATTTGAAAGTGCATGTTACGAATTGTAAAGAAATAAATAGATGTGAAAAAGTGTTAATCGTGCGGATGTGGTAATTTTGCAATCGAATTTAAAACTAATCACATGAAACAGAAACTGACTCTAATAGCCATGACTGCTTTGCTGCTCCCGACGTTCGGTAGCTGCACATCGTCAACAGGTGGGATTGAGCCACAAAGCTCGGTAGCGATTTTTGATTCCTTCTCTTATAAGGGGGATGATGATATTTACAAAGCTACCCCGTTGCCGGATGAGAGCTCTTTCTATAATCCTGTACTTGCCGGCTGGTATTCCGACCCATCGATATGCACCAACGGGGAGGGTGACTATTTCCTGGCAACGTCCTCGTTCACCTACTATCCGGGGGTGCCCCTGTTCCATAGCAGGGATCTTGTCAACTGGGAGCAGGTGGGTCATATACTTAGCCGTCCGTCGCAGCTCCGCAATATGGAGAAGCAGCATGTGAGCGGCGGCATCTTTGCTCCGGCTATCTCCTACAATCCGTCGAACAAGACATATTATATGATAACGACGAACGTAGGTGATGGCAATTTCTTCGTCAAGACGCAGGATCCGTTTGGCGAATGGAGCGATCCGATCATGCTTCCCGAAGTGCAGGGCATAGATCCGGCATTCTTCTTCGACGAGGATGGCAAGGGATATATCGTCAATAATGATGATGCTCCCGATGGAAAAGCGGAATATCCCGGACACCGCACTGTGAGAGTGGTGGAGTTTGATCCTGCCACTGACAAATGCGTCGGTGAACGTAAGATTGTAGTCAATAAGGGTTGTCGTCCGGAGGAGAAACCGATCTGGTGTGAGGGACCCCATATATATAAGGTGAACGGAGAATATTATCTCATGACTGCCGAGGGTGGCACAGGCGATTGGCACAGTGAGGTGATATATAGAGGTAAGACACCGTTTGGTCCATACGTGGCATACAGCGGTAAC
Source organism: Muribaculaceae bacterium Isolate-037 (Harlan) (assembly GCA_003762615.1). Classification (GTDB taxonomy): domain Bacteria; phylum Bacteroidota; class Bacteroidia; order Bacteroidales; family Muribaculaceae; genus Lepagella; species Lepagella muris. The sequence goes on along the minus strand of RIAZ01000001.1, from coordinate 388,967 downwards.
CCTATCCTCACTCAGCGCACTCTTGACAAGGGACGCAAGAACCCGGTCACTTGCGCTGGTCACGCTGACCTTATCCAGACTAAAGATGGTGACTGGTGGGGAGTGTTCCTTGCTTGCCGCCCCACCGAGAACGGCAAGGAGAATCTCGGACGCGAGACATTCCTTCTCCCGGTGGAATGGACAGAGGATGGCTGGCCTGTCTTCCTGGAGAATGGTAAGGAGGTTCCGCTGGTGGTCAACAAACCTGGAGCAAAGAGAGGAGAGAAGGTGACATTCGGTAATTACGAACGTCATGATGAGTTTGAAGATTCTGTTCTTAACCACGAATGGATGACACTCCGCGGTCCGGCAGAGGATTATTACTCATTGAAGAGCAATCCGGGTTACCTGACCATAAAATGCGGTGATGTCAAATCAAGCGAGAAGGCAGTTCTTCCTTACGTATGCCGCCGTCTGAACCACCACAAGTTTACGGCAGACACGAAGATGACTTTCGTTCCGGAGAAGGATAGCCAGTGTGCCGGACTCCTTATCCTGAAAGATGAGACTCATCAGTATCTCCTCGCGAGAACAAAGAAGGATGATGGTCATAAACTTGAGGTCAGGAAGATTTCCGACACCGGAGTATCCACTATAGCAGAGACTGCCATTGATGCGGAATTGCCTACTGTGAATCTTAAGGTGGAGGGGGATGGAGCAAACTATGCGTTCCATTATTCCACCGATGGTGGCGCCACCTGGAACCTCCTTGCTGACAAAGTAGACGCCGGCTACACTTCCACGGCAGATGCCGGTGGCTTCACGGGCACCGTTGTCGGGATGTATGCTTCTGACGTGGATTGAGGATTGGAAAGGATAGGGGCAATATGGTCTTAAAACTATGCCTATATCTATACTATATTGCGAGTCATAGACCTTAAATAATAATTTAATTTACCTACAGCATGAAAAAGATCAAAGATCTGCTCCGGACCCTGACACTGGTCCTGGCAATGGTCGGATTGTGTTCTGCATCCGCACTTGCCTTCACAGTGACCGGCACGGTGACCGACGACACGGGGGAACCCCTGATCGGCGTTACCGTTAGGGTGGAAGGTGTAGCCGGAGGAACCGTCACAGACATTGACGGTGTGTACAAGATTGAGGTGCCTAACCCGAAGAAAGACGTGTTGACATTCACGTATGTCGGCATGAACCAGACTTCGGAGAAGGTCAATTCAAGAGAAGTGGTCAATATCGTTATGAAGAGTAGCGATGAGGCACTTGAAGAGCTTGTGGTGGTAGGCTACGGACAGCAGAAGAAAGCCTCTGTTGTCGGTGCAATCGCCCAGACTTCGGGAGCCACCCTTGCCCGTGCCGGCGGTGTGTCGAGCGTCGGTGCAGCGTTGACCGGTAATCTGCCGGGCGTCACCACAATGTCGTCTACCGGTATGCCGGGCGCGGAGGATCCAAAGATTGTGATCCGCGGACAGACCTCATGGAACGGTTCTGATCCGCTTGTCCTCGTGGATGGTGTTGAGCGTCCGATGACTTCGGTCGACATCAGCTCCGTTGAGACAGTGTCGGTGCTCAAAGACGCATCAGCTACAGCGGTCTACGGTGTGAAGGGTGCGAACGGCGTAATCCTTATCACCACGAAACGTGGTCAGGAGGGTCGTGCACAAATCGGCGTCTCTGTGAATGCCGCAATGAAGGTGGTTTCAAAACTTCCCGGCGTGGCAGGTTCGCCTGAAGCTCTCTATATGAGAAATAAGATCATTGAGCGTGAGCTTGGTCTCAGCCCGGATTCTTGGGAGAAGATGACGCCGCAGTCAATCATCAACAAGTATGCCAACCCCGCTAATCTTGAGGAGGCAGAGCGTTATCCCAACGTTGACTGGCAGAGCGAGATGTTTAAGAAAACGGCAATGGCGTACAACCCCAACATCAACGTTCGTGGTGGTACAAAATTCGTTAAGTATTATGCAGCCATCGACTTCCTTCATGAGGGCGACCTTTACAAGACAGTAGACGTAGGTCGTGGCTATAACGGCGGCTTCGGCTTCAACCGAATCAATATCCGTTCGAACCTTGACTTCCAGATCACCCGCTCAACCACGTTCAAGGTCAACCTTTCCGGATCACACGGAGAAAGAAAGGGACCGTGGGGTAAGGGCGACAGCGATTGGGCAACTACCCAGCTCTGGCAATCCGCCTATAGTGCTCCACCGGATGCATATCTTCCTATCTATTCCGACGGCACGTGGGGTTATTATCCCTCCAACTCACAGGGAGCACCCAACGGCTTGCAGGGTATCGCGACAGGTGGTATCGAGTACGTTACAACTACCCGCATCAATACCGACTTTACACTTGACCAGGATCTTGCATTCATCACCCCGGGTCTTCGCGCAAGCGCGACCATTTCATGGGACAACGTGATGGTGGAGGCAGAGCGAGGCATCAACGAGAACTGGTATACTGCACAGACCAAATGGATTGATCCGGAGACCGGCGAAGTGACATGGGCACAGACCACCGGCACAAACGGTCTTGACTTCAACGAGGATATGAAATGGAGCTCCAAATCAGGCGCGGTTCGCGACTGGGAGACCCAGCGAAATCTCTTCTATCAGGCACAGCTCTTCTGGGGACGCGAGTTCGGTGAGCATGACGTGACCGCTATGGGCGTATTCAACCGTAATGAACGTGCCACAGGTTCGGAGTTCCCCCACTATCGTGAGGACTGGGCATTCCGTGCCACCTATAATTATGCTGACCGCTATTTCTTCGAATATAACGGCGCATACAACGGTTCAGAGAAATTCGACCGTAAGCACCGTTTCGATTTCTTCAACTCTGCAGCTGTCGGCTGGCGTCTCAGCGAGGAGAAATTCATGGAGTGGAGCCGCCCGTGGCTTGACAACTTCAAGATCCGTTACTCAATCGGTGAGGTCGGCGATGACAACGTGTGGGAACGTTGGATATATGCAACCCAGTGGGCTATCGTAGACAATCAGCAGCAATTCTCTACCGTCAATGGTCAGAAATCACCCTACACATGGTATAAGGAGGCATCTATAGGCAACCCTGATATCCATTGGGAGAAGGCGTTGAAGCAGAATCTCGGTATCGACTTCACTGTTTACCACGGCATGTTCAACGGTACTCTTGAATTCTTCAAGGAGCGTCGCCGCGACATCCTCGTTGCAGGTTCAAGCCGAGCAATCCCCTCATACTTCGGTGGTAGTGCGCCGACTGCCAACCTTGGTAAGGTGCAGAGCAGCGGTTTTGAGTTGGAACTCCGTTTCAATCATACCTTCGCCAATGATATGCATCTCTGGGCAAACTTGAATATGACCCACTCTCAGAACAAGATTCTTGAGTATGATGACCCGGAATTGAAAGAGGCTTATCGTAAGAGCACAGGTTTCCAGATCGGTCAGGACCACATCATCTATGATGCCGGCTATGCACAGACATGGGATGACGTCATCGCAATGACTAAGCATAACACCAACGACAATCAGAAACTTCCCGGTCAGCCCATCATGGTGGACTACAACGGCGACGGCGTGATTGACAGCTCTGACTCCACACCTTATGGCTACAGCGGCACTCCGCAAAACACCTACAACGCCACAATCGGTCTTGATTGGAAAGGATGGAGCTTCTACGTGCAGTTCTATGGTGTGACCAACGTGCAGCGCACCGTGACATTCGATTCATTCCGTGGCAATCTCAACACACTGTATTCAGGAGTTGATTTCTGGAGTGTCGGCGATAACGACCCGAACCGTCCTCTCCCGGTATGGAACTCCACTCCTAACTACTATAATGGTTGGGACAACCGTTTCAACCACTACGACGGTTCCTACGTGCGTCTGAAGAACATGGAGATCGCCTATACATGGACAGATGGTTGGATCAAGCGTCTCGGACTGAGCAATCTGAAGGTGTTCCTCAACGGCAACAACCTCTGGCAGTGGTCGAGAATGCCTGATGACCGTGAGTCAAACTTCGCCGGCACAGGCAATGCATCTCAGGGTGCTTATCCTACAGTGCGTCGTTTCAACCTTGGTATCAGATTTGACATCTAATCTACACGATCAAGAAAAATTAAGCATGAAAAAATTAAAAAAATATATATTTCCTCTTCTTGTCGCCGGTATCGCATGTGTGCCGCTGACCGGATGCACCGACTATCTCGACAAGGCACCCGAGAGTGAGCTTTCGGCTGAGGAGGCATTCAAGAACTTCAAGAATTTCCAGGGATTCGTGGAGGAACTGTATTTCTGCGTGCCAAACTTCACGACCTGCTACTGGAACAACTCCTTCAACTGGGGTGATGACGAGATTATCGGCATCAACGAGACCTATATGATGGGAGCGAAGGTAGACAACGGTGATTTCTGGGGCTGGCAGGCACAGCATGACGGCTGGGCGTGCGGCTTCATGGATATCAACAATTTTGACACCGGCAGATATGCCGACGTGTCGTGGCATCCCACCCTTTGGAAAGGTAGCTGGTATGGCATCCGCAAGGCAAACCTCGGACTTGCTAACCTCGACCTTCTGACAGAGGCTACCAAAGAGCAGAAGGATATGATTAAGGGTCAGCTTCTCTTCTTCCGTGGATTCTTCCATTTCCAGCTGATGCAGTATTTCGGTGGTCTCCCTTATATCGATGAGGTGCTCGGCAGCGGCAAGCTCACACTTCCGCGACTGAAATATCAGGAATGTGCTGATAAGGTAGCGGAAGACCTGAGGGCAGCCGCCGACCTTCTCCCGATCAACTGGGACACAACCTCCACAGGAGCTCCGACACGCGGTAACAACGACCTTCGCATCAATAAGATAATGGCTCTCGGCTATCTCGGTAAGAATCTTCTTTGGGCAGGAAGTCCACTGATGAACTATGCTTCCGACAATGGCAGAAGCTACAATGCCGATTTCTGTAAACGCGCAGCCGAGGCATTCGGCGAGTTGCTCTCTCTCGTTGAATCGGGACAGACACAGTACGCTCTTGTAGACTTCAAGGATTATAAGGAACTGTTCCTCACCCACGCCAAGGGTGGTTTGATGCCCGGCTCTACAGAGGCTATCTACCGTAACCCGTCGCCCGACTGGAACCGTTCGAACTGGGGACAGACCAACGACTATGGCAGCAAGAAGATCACCACCGCCGGCACATGCTACCAGCCGACCGCCAACTACGTCAACTACTACGGCATGGCAAACGGTCTGCCTCTTGACGATCCCGATTCCGATTTCGACAAGCAGCACCCCTGGAAGGGACGTGACCCGCGTTTCTACCACGACATCCGTTTCGACGGCTGTAAACTTGAACTCGGAGGCAACAAGCAGGCAGATCCCGTGCGTTACGCGCCTCTCTACACCGGAGGAGCACTCCGCAGCCCGAGTGAGGGAAGCCGCACAGGATATCTCAACTATAAGTTTGTCCGCGACGACTTCAACCAGTGGGACAATCAGGGAGCCGGCAACTGGGGTGCCAACAACCACATGCTTATCCCTTACATGCGTCTCGCCGATATCTATCTGATGTATGCCGAGGCAGCTTGCAACGCCACCGGTGCGCCGGCAGGCAAATCGTCCAACTGCTCTCTTTCCGCCCTTGATGCTGTCAACGTGATTCGCGACCGTGCGGGAGTTGAGCATGTCAATGCCAAGTTCACAGGAAATCTTGACTCATTCATGAGTGAGTTGCGCCGTGAGCGTGCCGTGGAGCTTGCATTTGAGGCTCATCGCTTCAACGACTTGCGCCGTTGGCTCCTGATCGACAAATATCCCTACACCATCAAGACTTCACAGGAGTTCACACGTGTAGGCGACCTGACAGGTATTGAGGCAGACTCTTCTAAGGGTGTCAATATCAAGGATCCGAGTGAGAACGAGGTGATCGGTTTCCATGAGGAGGTTATCCTGACCCGTAATTTCACGGAGAAACACTATTGGCTTCCCCTGAAGATAGACGACACTTCCATGTATGTGGAATTCGGACAGAATCCCGGATGGTGATCATAACCTTAAAAGAAATCAATAATGAAGAAATCAAATAAAATCATATATCCTGTGGCAGCCGCCGCTGCCTTCTGTCTGGCGCCTGATGCTCTGGCACTTGAAGCGGAGACAGCACAGGAGAACGACTCTTTGAAAAGGAAGGTGCAGCTCGTGTTCCGCACGGCTGACGAATCCGATGTGCTTGGCGGAGTCTCTACGGTGAATGTGGCAGATCTGGAGAAGAAGAGCTACACCACCTATAGCCTTGAGAATATGCAGGCACTCGTGACCGGCTATGACGGCGAACTTTGGAACCAGGGCGGTGCTCTCGTGCTTATCGATGGTGTTCCCCGTGATGCCAACAACGTGATTCCTCAGGAGATAGAGTCAATCTCGTTCCTGAAGGGCGCGCAGGCAGTGGTGCTCTATGGTAGCCAGGCTTCAAAAGGCGTGATCCTTATCACGACCAAGCGCGGCAACGTGAATGGTCTCAAGGTCAACGTGCGTGGCAACATCTCCATGAGCGTGCCCAAGCGTTATCAGAAATATCTCAGCGCGGCTGAATACATGACCCTCTACAACGAGGCACGTGCCAACGACGGTAGGGAACTTGCCTTCACCAACGAGGATATCTATAACTATGCTTCCGGACGCAATCCATTCCGTTATCCCGACATCAACTTCTATTCGGATGATTATCTGAAGAAGCAGTCGATGAAATATGAGGGACAGGCAGAGTTTGTCGGCGGTGGTGAGTTTGCCAAGTTCTATGCCCTTGTCGGTATCTATCATGCCGACGACCTTCTGAAAGTGGGTGAGGGTAAGAATAACGGCACGACACGTCTTAACGTGCGTGGTAACATCGACCTCTTCCTCAACGATTGGGTTTCCGGTTGGGTCAATACGAGCGCGACATTCTACGACAACCGTTATGACCATTCCGGCTTCTGGGGGAGTGCATCCACGATGCGTCCGACAGTGCCTGGTGCCAACCCCCTCGTTCCGTTGATCCCTATCGACGCAATAGAGGAGAGCGATGAGAACAGCTGGATTCTTGCCAATAACTCCCGCTATCTGATTGACGGCAAATATCTGATCGGCGGCACACAGGAGCAGCAGACCAACCCGTTTGCAGCACTCTATGCCGGAGGCTACACAAAGGCAACCACCCGTCAGCTCCAGTTTGATGCCGGCATCAAGATCGACATGAGCAAGATCACAGAGGGTCTTTCCTTCACAGGACGTGGCGCAGTGGACTACAATACTTACTATGCCACCTCAATCGATCCGAAATATGCGGTATATCAGGCATATTGGACAAGCTACAACGGCAAGGACGTGATTGACCATCTCGTGAAATATGGCGATGATCTCAATTCCGGCACACAGAATGTCAGCGGATCGTCAGAACGTCAGACCCTTATGTTCTCCGGTCAGTTTGACTACAAGCGTACATTTGAAGACGTTCACAACGTGGAGGGTATGCTCGTGGCTCATGGCTACAAGCGCAGCTACACGGGACGCTATCACCGCGACACCAATGCGAGTCTTGCCCTGAGAGCAGCCTATAACTATGCCGGCAAATATTATGCTGAGTTCAACGGCGCGATCAACCATTCATCAAAGTTTGCACCGGGACACCGCAACGGTTTCTCACCGGTCGGCAGCATCGGCTGGCGTCTGAGCAATGAGGAGTTCCTCAAGGATAACGAGGTGATCAGCGACCTTCGCATCAATGCCACCTACGGTCAGATTCTTCAGGACATCGACATCCTCAGTACTACCGGAGAAAATGATAATCAGAAAGCTGACAACAGCTACTACCTCTGGGATAACAAGTACACCGCAGAGGGCGACTGGTGGGGTTGGAACGACGGTCATAACACAATCCAGTCATTCCAGTCGCGTCAGGGTGCCAATCCCAATCTCACCTTCGTTAAGCGCAAGGAGTTCAATCTCGGGTTGAACGCCGGATTCCTTAATGATATGGTGAAATTGAACGGCAACTTCTTCAATATCGATATTGACGGACTCCCCATCCAGGCTACGAATCTCTATCCTAACTATATGGCTACCTATTGGCCCAACAGTTCATTCATTCCATGGATCAACTACAATAAGCGCCGTGTCACAGGTTTTGATCTCGGTCTGCAGTTCAAGAAGGATTTCGGTCCTGTAGAGTTCAGCCTTGGAGCCAACGTGATGTATGCCACTACGAAGAACCTCCGCATCAGTGAGACCGTGGAATACGATTGGCTGAAACAGGAGGGCGCGAATGCCAATTCTATGAGAGGCTACCGTTGTCTCGGTTTCTTCGAGAGCGAGGAGGAGATTGCAAGCAGCGCGGTGATCAACAACAATACCAAGCCCGGCGATCTCAAGTATCAGGATATCAACGAGGATGGCATCATCGACTATAAGGATCAGGTGGAGATCGGCAAATGGCGTGCTCCGTGGACCTACGGTCTGAATTTCACCGTCAAATACAAAGGGTTCACTCTCTTTGTTGCAGGTTCGGGCAATGCCGGCGGCACCGGTCTTATCAATAATGATGCAGCATGGGTGTATGGCGACCGTAAGTATACTCCGATCGTTCGCGGACGTTGGACTCCGGAGACAGCTAAGACAGCCACGTATCCACGTCTTACTTCAGAGAACAATGGTGAGCTTAACTTCGTGACTTCCGATTTCTGGACATACGATACAGACTGCTTCTCACTTGATCAGGTGCAGCTGACGTATGATTTCCCGGCAAAATGGTTCGACCAGAAGTTTGTGAAGGGTCTTCAGCTTTATGTCAACGGCAATTCACTCCTTCTCATCGGCAAGAACCGTGCTTACAGAGAGACTGCAGTAGGCGGATCGCCACAGTGCCGTTCGTATAATCTCGGTGTTAACGTCAATTTCTAATGAAAGCAAACAACATGAAAAATATAATCAAAACAGCTCTTGCAGCAGTGCTCGTCGCCGGGTCGCTCGCATCATGCGACGACGTGTTTGAGCCTGCTCCGGAGAATAACCTGCCGCTCGATTATCTGGAACTCAACTCATCGTATGCTGAGAACCTTATCGGAGGCATCTATATCTACCTGCCGACCGGCATACCATATAATGATCCGGCAACAGACGACGCTGTCAGCAACGATGCAAGCAATTCCTGGCGCCGTATAGCAGCGGGCAACTGGACATCTTCCAACAATCCGGTCAACCGTTGGGAAAGCTGCCGCATCGCTATCCAATATTGCAATATCTTCCTTGCCAACATCGAGAGAGTGACATGGGCGGCAGATGAGGAGGTCAACAAGCTTTTTCATGACCGCTTCCTCGGGGAGGCACATGCTCTTCGCGGCATGCTGATGTATTATCTCCTTCAGGCACACTCCGGAGTGGATAATGCCGGTGCTCTCCTCGGAATACCCATCGTGGAGGTTGCGGAGGATGCCTCAAGCGAGTTCAACGTGCCACGCAACACGTTTGCAGAGTGTATCGACGCGATGAAGAAGGATTTCGATATTGCCATGAAGTATCTTCCCACGGAATATGGTGAGGAATATTATTCAGAGGTGGCACAGAAATATCCGGGCGTGAGCCAGGGCAGCATCATGCGTGTGTTTGGAGCGGGCTTCATGGGCCGTGTCAGCGGACGTATCATAGAGGCATATCTTTCAAAGGCTACCCTTATGGCAGCCAGCCCGGCGTTCAGCGCATCGGGCGTGACATGGGAAGAGGCAGCTAATGCCGCCGCTAAGGTGATATCCTACAATGGCAACCTGCGTGAATTGGCCCCGACAGGTGGCAACTGGTATTGCGATCCCGCGATGGATGATCTTGTCGACGGTGCATGTCCGGATGAAGTGCTCTGGCGCACCACGAAGGGTAACAGCCACGACCTGGAGACCACCAACTTCCCTCCGACACTCTACGGCAGCGGCAGAATGAATCCTACCCAGAATCTTGTGGATGCCTTCCCGATGGAAAACGGCTATCCTATTACGGATGCAGCCAACTCCGGATATGACCCCCAGAATCCATACGCCGGACGTGACCCGCGTCTTGGGATGTATGTGCTTTACAACGGTGCTAAGGCAGGTATCGACAATAAGGAGATCAATACTCTCGGCAAGGAGACAAACGATGGTCTTGACATGACATCGACTTCCACACGCACGGGCTACTATATGAAGAAGCATCTCCGCATGGACGTGAACTGCAATCCGAGCAACATCGTAGACAAGAACCATTATACGGCTCGCCTGCGCTATACGGAGTTCTTCCTCAACTATGCCGAGGCAGCCAATGAGGTATGGGGTCCGACAGGCACCGGCTCCAACAGCTTCTCTGCCTACGACATCATCAAGAAGATCCGCCAGCGTGCCGGCATCGGACTGGAGAACGGCGATCCCTATCTTGAGAGCTGCAAGGGGACCAAGGAGGCGATGCGCGAGCTTATCCGCAACGAACGCCGCATAGAGCTATGCTTCGAGGGCTTCCGCTTCTACGACCTGCGCAGATGGAAGGCTGATCTCAACACCACGGCAAAGGGCATCCGCCTTGTCAACGGCGAGTATGACACGTTTGACGTCGAGACCCGCAACTATAAGGATTATATGATCTATGGTCCGGTGCCTTATTCCGAGACCTTGAAATTCAGCAATCTCCAGCAGAATGCCGGATGGTAATTAAATAATAATACGACATGAAAAAATCGATTTTCTATATAATGGCATTGGGCGTTGCGCTCACAGGATGTAAGAACGGCGATGTGGATTTCCCTGACTACGACTATCAGACAATCTATTTCGCTCGCCAAAGCCCGGTGCGTACAATCACTCTCGGCGATGAGAGATATGCCGACAATACACTTGACAATGAACACGCATTCGAGATCAAGGCTGTTCTCGGCGGCGTGAATGAGAACAGGGCTGATCATGCGGTGAATTTCAAGATTGACAATTCGCTTTGCGACAACCTTTATTTCTCCGACGGACGTAAGGTGGAGGCTATGCCGGAGTCATACTACACGGTTGCCACCGACCGTATGGTGATCAAGAAGGGGAACGTGCTTGGCGGAGCAAGATTTGATCTTACTGATGCCTTCTTCGCAGATCCGAAGTCGATCGACGTCACTTATGTAATCCCTGTGGTCTTGACAAATTCTGCCGATTCCATTCTCTGCGGTAAGGTGAAGGATGGCGTTGTCGATCCCAACCGTCTGCGAAGCGACGACTGGTCGGTGATTCCCCAGGATTACGTGCTTTATGCAGTGAAATATAAGAATCAGTATGACGGCAGCTGGCTGAGCAAGGGCACAGACAAGACCACTCATAAAGGCTCTACCACCACGTCTGACCGTAATGCTGAATATTGGGAGAAAGCATCTGTGCGCTATCTCAAGACAAGGAGTCTCACCCAGTCGGTCTACACCCACACTTTCTCAGTGCCGACAATCGATGCCGAAGGCAACGGCTCGGAGAAGAACATCAGCTGCGACCTTATCCTCACTATCGATGAGAGTGGCAACTGCTCTGTGGCAACAGATACTCCGGACTGCACCGCATCCGGCTCAGGCAAGTGGGAGCGTCTCGGCGAGAAGAAAGCGTTTGCCGATGAGGATCGCGACCGCCTGGAACTCAACTACACGTACACCATCAACTACGTGGTGAATGAGCAGACCGGAGAGACCGCAAGCTACACTGTAGAGACCAACGAGGTGATGTGTCTGCGTGCGCGTGAGAACACTCTTGAGGAATTCTCATTTGTATTGAAATAATGACCTGAGTCTCCGGCGCAGCCGGAAGTTGCGCCGGAGACCATTAACCAACCATGAATTAAGAAATGAGACAATATTATAAAATAGCGGCAGCGGGATTCTGCGGACTTATGCTGACAGCATGTGCCGACACCACTCTTGACTACATTCAGGTGGAGAAGCCACAGTCGATCGCAGAGTATGAGTATCTTAATGCCTACTCACCGCTGAAGGAATATATCGATCGCGCGGCACACCCCGGCTTTCTGCTGGGCGGTGCGATCGCAGCGAGCGATTATATCAACAAGGGAGTCGTATATCGTCTTGCCAACTCCAATTATGATCAGATCACGGCAGGCAATGCCATGAAATATGCATCGGTGGTGAATGACAACGGTGATATGGATTTCAGCACAGTCGAGGCATTTGTGGAGGCAGCCAAAGGAGCCGGTATGCAGATCTACGGACACACTCTCTGCTGGCACGCACAACAGAACGTGAAATGGCTCAACAGCCTGATCGCCGACAGGGAGCTTGATGTGGATCCGAATGAAAAGATTCTTATAGAGGATGCAAAGAAGGATTTCAGCAATGATGCCAAATTCCCGTTCTATGTTATGGGCTATGAGCCTCAGATTGTAGGCGGTATCCTGACAGTGCCGGAATATCCCGGAGAATGGTATCAGTTCTTCGTGATGGATCAAATTCCGACCGTTCCCGGACGTAGCTATACCATCACTGCAAAGATACGCGGCAGTAAACCGGGTGATCTTAATGTTCAGTTTGGTAACTGGGGAGCCACAATGGAGAAGAAGATGTCGTTCACCGATGAATGGGATGAATGTTCCGTAGATATCGATGGGGTGACTACAGAGAGCAGTTTTGTGGTTTTCCAGCCCGGCACTTATGACGGTAAGCTTGAGATCGAATGGATAAAACTGAGCCATTCCGAGGCACCCGCCATGGAGGTTGAGACAGAAGTAAACAAGCAGACCTATACAGATGGTCCCTTCCCATTCCATGCCATGGGTTGCGAACCTCCGGTAATCGACGGATGCATTCACTTCGTTCCTACCGGCGATTGGTCGCAGTTCTTCATATTCCCCGGTGGTGACAACCCGTTGACTGAGGGAGACTATGTGGTATATCTTGATATGACGGCATCCGAGGATGCTTCGGGCGTGCAGCTGACCATGCAGAATGGCTGGGGCGGCGATGCTCAGAATGTTACGGCGACTGTGCCTGTAGTAGCCGGACAAAACACCTACAAACTTAAATTCTCAGGAATAACCGGTGGTAATTATGATATGATTCTCAAGCCACAGACGGCAATGGCGATTCTCGACGTTCGTTCAGTGACGGTATGCAGAGTTGAAAAAATGAATAAGCTGCCGTTGAGTCCGGAGGAGAAGGCAGAGGTGCTTGATGCAGAACTCAGCCGATGGATCAAGGGTATGATGGATGCCACCGGTGGTTATGTCACGGCTTGGGATGTGGTCAACGAAGCTCTTCAGGACACTTGGGGCGATATTCCATTGAAGAACGGTGTCGACAATGCCGATCCAAACAGTTTCTACTGGCAGGATTATCTCGGTGAGAATTATGTGCGCAATGTAGTGAAATATGCTCGCGAGCACTATGCCGCACAGGAGGGCGCAAATCCGTCTGATCTGAAACTCTTCATCAATGACTACAATCTCGAGGCAGCCTATAACAACAATGACAAATGCAAGAGCCTTGTGAATTGGATCGCCAAGTGGGAGGCAGACGGCATCACTAAGATTGACGGTATCGGTTCTCAGATGCACGTAACTTACAGTCTCAACCCCGAGACACAGAAGAGAAACGAGGAGGCAGTGGTCAACATGCTCAATATCCTCAAGGATTCAGGTAAACTTATCCGTATCACGGAGCTTGACATGGGTATTTCCGATGCTGATAACCAGACCATCAAGACGGAGGATGTGACATTCGAGCAGCATAAACTTATGGCTGACTATTATAAGTTTATAATTCAGAAGTATTTCGAGATTATTCCTCTCAGCCAGCAGTATGGCATCTGCAACTGGGCAATTACTGACAGTCCGGCAGAATCAGGCTGGCGTGGCGGTGAGCCAATCGGACTATGGAATCTGAACTATCAGCGCAAACCCGAATATGGCGGTTTCGCAGATGGACTCTCCGGTAAGTAAATGGTAATTACAGGGGCGGAGGAGTCGGATCCTCCGCCCTTTCACTTAAAATCCAATAAATTTTTATTTTATGAAAAAAACTTTACTTTCTTTCCTGACAATTGCAGCGGTAGCGTTGCAGGCAAACGCCGCAGATCTTCCGACAACGGGAAATGTGATCGCTGAGTATTACACCGGCAACGGACAGACCTTCGGTGGCTGGGGCGGAAGCTCCAAATTCGAGAATGTGGACGAGGACGGAAAACCGTGCCTTAAATTCACTAATGAGGAGGCTACCGAGTATGATTGGAATGTGCAGATGGCAATTGACTATGATTTTGAGCCGGGCACTACCTACTATATCGGATTTGATATCAAAGGGACTCCGGCAGAGGGTATAACTTCTGCATTTCAGGCAAAGGAGAATTATGCAGGTTGCGGAAATTTGACAAACTTTGATATCACCGCAGATTGGAAGCATGTCATTATCTACGGAGAGCCGTTTGACGCAGGAGAGAATGGCATTTCCAATCCTCCGATGCGTTGGCTTGCCAATCTCGGCAAATATGTAGGTTCATTCTATCTCACCAATCTGAAAATATACACAGAAGATACTACAGGTGATGATCCCGGTACGGAAGATCCGTCAGCAAAAGATATCGTGGCACAGTATTACACCGGCAACGGACAGACCTTCGGAGGCTGGGGCGGAAATGCTAAATTTGATAATGTAGATGAGGATGGCAAGCCTTGTCTTCAGTTCACTAATCCGGAGGCTTCAGAAAATGACTGGAGCGTGCAGATGGCAATTGATTATGAATTTGTACCCGGCACTAAATATTATATCTCTTTTGATGTAAAGGGTGATGCTGCTGAAGGAATCACGTCAGGCATACAGGCAAAGGAGAATTATGCAAGCTGTGGTGATTTCAATAAGTTCAATATTACCACAGATTGGTCTGCAGTTACAATCTATTGCGAACCTTATGATGCAGGGGAGGGTGGTGTTTCCAATCCTCCGATGCGTTGGGTTGCCAATCTCGGTAAATATGTAGGCACTTTCTATCTGACAAATCTTACTATCTACACAGAGAAGAGCTCCGGCGTTGAGGCTGTCGCTCCCGTTGAGAACGGACGCACTGTAGTATTCAATCTCCAGGGCATCAAGGTGCTTGATACAGACAACAAGGCAGAGGTGTATGACCTTCCTGCCGGAATCTATATCGTAAACGGCAAGAAGATTGCAGTGAAATAATCCCAAATCAAATAATCAGGGGAGAAGGGACGGAATGACATCCGTCGCTTCTCCTATCTAAACTCCTCCAAATTACCTCAATATTCCCTTATATTATCTTACCTACCTTTAAACTTTACTTATAATTCATGTATTTTTATTTTTCTCATCATGAAAAAGACTCTTTTCACATGTCTCTTCTCTCTCTCAGTATTGGCTTCCTACGCAATTAATCCTGCAGAGGGTACACCTGCATCCACCAACATACCGGAGGCTGTTTATCCATGTGTGGATGCAAACTCCCGCGCCACGTTCAAACTTCATGCACCGGAGGCAAAGGATGTAAAGGTAGATATATGTGGGAAAAAATATGACATGTCGAAGGATGCCGAAGGCAACTGGATGGCAACAACTGATCCGCTTGTCAAAGGATTCCACTATTATTTCCTGCTTGTAGACGGAGTACAGGTAAATGATCCGGCATCAGAGACATTTTTCGGTTGCGGACGTCAGGCATCGGGTATAGAGATACCGGAGGATGCGCAGACCGCAGCTTATTACACATTCAATAAGGATGTGGCGCACGGACAGGTGCGCGAATGTAAATATTATTCCGCCACTGAAGGTGGGGAGCGCAGATGCTTCGTCTACACTCCGGCGGAATATGAAAAGAATCCCGATGCGAAATATCCGGTGCTCTATCTCCAGCATGGCATGGGTGAGGATGAGCGCGGATGGCACACACAGGGTATGATGGCAAACATTCTTGACAATCAGATTGCCGAGGGTAAATGCGTGCCGATGGTTGTGGTCATGGACTACGGCAACTGCGGCTATATCTTCGGAAGCCGTCCCGGCGAGACGCGTGACCAATTCGGGGCTACATTCACTCAGGTCATGCTCAACGACCTGATCCCATATATCGAGAACACGTTCAGAGTCAAGACCGACAGGGATAACCGTGCTATGGCAGGCTTGTCGTGGGGCGGACATGAGACTCTGGAGATCACGATGCATAATCTCGACAAGTTCGCACATATCGGCTCGTTCAGTGGCGCGCTGTTTT
This sequence comes from Muribaculaceae bacterium Isolate-037 (Harlan), assembly GCA_003762615.1. Classification (GTDB taxonomy): domain Bacteria; phylum Bacteroidota; class Bacteroidia; order Bacteroidales; family Muribaculaceae; genus Lepagella; species Lepagella muris. Next base: position 372,747 of record RIAZ01000001.1, on the reverse strand, counting down.
TCCTTGCGGACGGTCTGGAGAATGCCTACAACGGAGTGTTTAATGATGCTCCCGGTTTCAATTCGAAGGTGAAGACTCTCTTCTTCGGTATGGGTTCGGAAGAGGGCTTCGGTAGCGACAAGATCAGCGATGCGCTGACGAAAGCCGGCATAAACCATAAATATTATGAATCGGAAGGCACCCATCATGAATGGCTGACATGGCGCCGTTGCCTCAACCAATTCCTTCCGCTTATCTTTAAATGAATCAAATAAATAGGTTGGGAGCCGGAGTTATGAGTGAAGATAATGCTTCATAACTCATAATTCTGATTCCCGACCTAAAAAACAATAATTTGGAATGAGAAAATCGATTATAATTTCAGTCGGGATGCTGTCGTGCATCCTAAGTGCTTCGGCAGATAACCCGTTTGTACAGACGTGTTTTACAACCGATCCGGCACCTATGGTGCACGACGGCACTCTTTATGTCTATACCGGACATGACGAGGATGGTGCAGATTTCTTCTGGATGCAGGAGTGGAGAGTGTATTCCACAAAGGATATGGTCAACTGGACAGATCATGGTTCACCGCTTGCGATAGAGGATTTCAGCTGGGGCGATGACCGTGCGTGGGCACCGCAGTGTGTGGAGCGTAACGGGAAGTTTTATTTCTATGTGCCGCTCCATTCGAAGCTGACCGGCGCGATGGCAATCGGCGTGGCTGTGGGAGATTCCCCGACGGGTCCGTTCAAGGATGCTATCGGCAAGCCTCTTGTGGATGGCGATTGGGCATATATCGATCCGACTGTTTATATCGATGACGACGGACAGGCTTATCTCTATTGGGGTAATCCTGAGATATTCTATGTGAAGCTGAATGACGACATGGTGTCGTATTCGGGTGATGTCAACGTAGTGGAGCAGACCGTGGAGGGTTTCGGTGCCCCCTCTCCAAAGTTGAGGGAGAAGGATAAGAAATATAAGGATAACTATACGGAGGGACCGTGGTTCTACAAGAGAAACGGCAAGTATTATCTTCTGTATGCCGCCGGTGGGGTGCCCGAGCATATCGCTTATTCCATGAGCGACAGCCCGACAGGTCCTTGGAAATATATGGGAGAGATCATGCCGCTTTGCGACACCGGCTCTTTCACCAACCATTGCGGCGTGGCAGAGTTCAAGGGTCAGCCATATTTCTTCTACCATACGGGAAAACTCCCGAAAGGGGGAGGCTTTGCCCGCAGTATAGCCGTTGAGCCGTTTGAATATAACGCCGACGGCACATTCCCCACCATAATGCCGACTGAGGAGGGCGCGAAGGCTGTGGATACGCTCAATCCATACGATAGAGTGGAGGGTGAGACAATGGCTTGGTCTAAGGGGTTGAAGACCAAACAGAATGCGCAGACAGGGGTCTACGTGACCGATGTTCATGACGGCGACTTTATAAAGGTGGCAAACGTGAATTTCATGAGCGGCGGACCCAAGATGTTTGAGGCGAGAGCTGCAAGCGGATTGAGGGGTGGCTCAATAGAGGTGAGGATGGATAGTATCGGCGGTCCGGTAGTGGCTGAATTGCCCGTTACTGGCACAGGGGGCTGGGAAACTTGGCAGACGTTTAAGACCTCATGCAAGTCGGAGGTGCCCGGTGTGCACGACCTCTATCTCCTCTTCAAAGGGAGAAAAGGCCCGGAACTGTTCAATCTTGATTGGTGGCGTTTTGAATAAAAAATCTTTACCATTATGACTCGGATCAGATACATATTTATTCTCGCAATGTTTATGGCTTCCTTCCCGATGTTTGCATGGGAGGGTATGGATATGCCGGAACTTCACGTGGAGGGGCGTTACCTCGTGGATGAGGCAGGCAATAAGGTGAATCTCCACGGATTCGGACAGACGTATAGCCCCTGGTTTAACGAACAGGGTTCAAAGTGGAGCAACTATAACGTAGAGGCGTGCCTGAAATACAACAAGGAGAAGATCGACAAGATAATGAAGGCTGGTTGGAAGGTGAATTATCTCCGCCTTCACATGGATCCTTATTGGTCGAATACGCCCGGAGTGGCAACTACTGGTGAGAATGATATCTCTGCGTTTGATTTCAACCGGTTTAAGACTTATCTGGATAAGGTGTTTATTCCGATGGCTGAGTATGCCATCTCGAAGGGTCTTTACGTGGTGATGCGTCCGCCGGGTGTCTGCCCTGAGCAAATCGAGGTGGGGGGCGACTATCATAAATACCTGAAGAGGGTGTGGGGCTACGTGTCAATATTGAATAAGCTTACATCCAACCCTCACATCATGTTTGAGCTTGCCAACGAGCCTGTGCAGATAAAAGGGACCGATGGCAATTATGGAGCCGGCACTGATGCCTGCAACGAAAGCCTGACGCAATTCTTTCAGGAGATTGTGGATCTGATGCGCAACAACGGATGTAATAATATCCTTTGGGTTCCGGGCACGGGTTATCAGTCGCAGTATGCGGGTTTTGCGAAATATCCTATAAAGGGTGAAAATATCGGATATGCCGTCCATGTCTATCCGGGCTGGTATGGCAGCGATGCCATAGAGCCGAGTCATGAGCTTGGCGGAAGCTACGGCGGCGGGTTCACCACGTTTGCCGAGGGCTGGGCGAAGCAGATAGAGCCGGCTGCGGCAATCGCTCCGATCATGGTGACAGAGATGGACTGGGCACCTTCCGTATATAATGCTTCATGGGGCAAGAGTATAACCGGACGTATGCTCGGTGAAGGATTTGGTGCTAATTTCAAGCTGCTTGCCGATAATACAGGCAACGTCAGCTGGATGATATTCACCGGACCTGAACTGCTGGCAGAATTTAAGGATGAACCGGGCACCGAGGGAGCCTATACCTTCCTTACTGATCCGGACGCGTGCCCGTGGCCCGTCTATCATTGGTTTAAGGAGTATGCCGGTGATGAGTTGCCGGAGGTGAAGGATATAGATCTCTACATGTCGCCACGCAAGGATAGCGCGGTAGGGGATAGCATGATTATGTTGCCCGGACGCCGGTGTGCAGCTGTCATGATCGGCAATAATGGCGCAGGATACGAACTGAACATAAGCGGCAATGTGGAGGTGAGCATAGATGATGAAGCGGTGGTGGAATGGCGCGACGGATATTTCCACGCCAATGGTATCGGAGAGACCGATTGCACCCTAAGCTATGCCTACGGTAAGGATAGCGGCACACGCAACATCCATTTCGTATGCACCCCCTTCCCGTTGGTATCGGGCTATTTTAATCCGTCGATATGGGAGAAGGGCAATTTCAATGAGTCAACGTCAGAAGTCACCACCGGCACTTACGGATTTGCCGGGTGGCAATATCCCTCGGGCATAGATCTTTCCGGATATGACTATATCGTTGCTGAACTTGCAGCCCCGAGTTCAAGAGGGGTATCGTTCCGTGTGTTTGACAAGGACAGTTATTGGACTGATCCTGCCATGGCTGATTTCGGAGGCGATACGAAGGTTGTCGTCAATCTGAAGGAGATGGTGTCGAATGAGGGGAGACGTCTTGACGCGTCTCACGTGTATATAGTAGGTTTCTGGTCGTTGGGCAACGAACCCTTCCGGCTGAAACGCGTCTATGTCACGAATGATCCTGACGGCGACAGTGGAGTTGACATCCTGTCGGAGGAGAGATCTTCGGCGGTAGACGTCTATGACCTGCATGGGCGAAAGCTGAAGAGCCGTGTCGGTGTTGAGGATGCCACAGACGGACTACTCCCCGGCATTTACATTGTGGGTGGCAAGAAGATTAAGATTTGATAGAAATTATTAAACCCGGAATTTATGAATCTGATAAAGAAAGTGATGACGTCTATCCTGCTTGCCGGCAGCTGCCTCGGCATGTCGGCAAACGATCCGAATTTCCATATATATATTTGTCTTGGTCAGTCAAATATGGAGGGTAATGCCTCGATTGAGCCGATTGACAGAAAGGACGTGCCGGAACGTTTCCGGATGATGGCGGCGGTAGATTTCACCGACAGCGGACGTAAGCAGGGGGAATGGTATACGGCGACCCCCCCGTTGGTACGCCAGAATACAGGACTGACCCCGATGGACTATTTCGGCAGGACAATGGTAGACAATCTGCCTGAGGAAGTGAGAGTTGGAGTGGTGTGTGTGGCAATCGGAGGATGCAAGATAGAGCATCTTGACAAAGATTTCGATGCCTCCACGCTTGCCAACGAGGCGGATTGGTTTAAATCCTTCATGCTGAATTATGACAATGCTCCCTATCAGCGTCTTCTTCAGTGTGCTCGAAAGGCACAGGAGGCAGGCGTGATAAAGGGTGTGCTCCTGCATCAGGGAGAATCAAACACGGGCGACCAGCAGTGGTGTGTCAAGGTAAAGAAGATATATGACGACCTGTTGTCAGATTTAGGCATGGAGTCGGGTTCCGTTCCGCTTCTTGCCGGAGAGGTGGTCACGACGGAACAGGGTGGCGTGTGCGGCGGTATGAACACCATAATCAACCGTCTCCCCAAGACGTTGCCGACAGCTCATGTGGTCTCAGCCGGCAATCTTCCGCAGAAGGGTGACGGTCTGCATTTCACGGCGCATGGCTATCGTGTGCTCGGATGCCGTTATGCCGTGGAGATGCTTGCGACGATGGGTATCATGAATCCCGACGTGGCATATTCTGAGGAGATACCCTACGTGCCTAAGCCTGAACCTTCGGAGGGCGACTTCGTGTTTGCTTTAGACTCATTTAATCCAAATATTTGGGAGAAGGGCACGTTTAATATAGAGACCGGTGAATTTAAATGTGGTCAGTATGGATTCGGCGGTTGGGAATATACTCTTCCGATTGATCTTTCAGGCTACAAATATATCGTGGCTGAACTTGGAGAGCAGGATCGCGACGGTGTTGAGTTCAAGGTGTTTGATACGGCCAGCTATTGGGAGATACCGTATGCCTATAAATTCAACGGTGGGACGCTCCTCGTAGGAGAACTTGCCGGCATGATGAAGAATCTTTCAAGCGGCATAGTCCCGCTCAATACGTCGGAGATCTACCGCGTGGGATTCTGGGGGTATGGCAACAATCCGATTCACGTGAAACAGGTGTATGCCACCAACGAGAATCCGTATGATTCGGGCATCGATGCCATTGCATCGGATGTGCTCATGGATGAGGCGGTATATGATCTTTCCGGGAGAAAGGTGGCGGAGAGTATAGAATCCGACACAATTCTGTCGCCGGGTATATATATATCCGGAGGGAAGAAAATGCTTGTTAAACCTGAGATTTGAGTTTGGAATCAAAATTAAACACTTGACATGAAAACGATTTTTAGTAGCGTAATATGTATGTCGCTTCTCTCCTTCGCAGGGGTGGCGAATGCTTCAGAGTATTTGTTGGCAAGCCCTGACGGACGCACACAGGTGTGTATCGCCGATGCGGGGGGAGCCTTGAAATATTCAGTAAAACTTGACGGAAAGGATTTCATCATGCCCTCACCATTGGGGATGCTCACCAATATAGGCGACTATCGTTCAGGTCTCTCAATATTGGGGACCACGGTGAAGGAATCAGTGGATGAGTCGTATTCATTGCCCAATATCAAGAGAAGCAAGGTCGACTATAAGGCGAATGCCCAGTCTTTCAAGGTAGGGAAGGATGGTCAGCCGGTGTTTGACGTTGAGTTTGAGGTGAGCGACAACAATGTGGCTTTCCGCTACAGATTGTTGCCGCAGAAAGAGACACTCTGCTGCGTGGTGGAGGAGGAGTCCACCGGTTTTGATATGCCGGAGGGCACGACCACGTTCCTGTGTCCGCAGAGTGGTCCGATGGGTGGATTCGCACGTACAGCACCAAGTTATGAGACCAATTATACCCTTGACGACACGATGGGCAAGAATGGCTGGGGCAACGGGTATTCCTTCCCATGTCTTTTCCGCAATGGCGACAATGGATGGACCCTCATATCCGAGACCGGTATAGCGGGTGATTATGTAGCGTCGCATCTCACGGGTAAAGATGGCGGGGAATATCAGATAGCCTACGCACAGCCCGGTGAACAGAACGGTTTCGGCTCAACGGGTGCTGCGATAGCACTTCCGGGTTATACCCCATGGCGCACGGTGACTGTAGGCGAGACGTTGGCTCCGATAGTGGAGACCACGGTGCCCTTCGATGTTGTGGAGCCGCTTTATGAGGCATCCCGTCCGTATAAGTATGGCAAGGGGGTGTGGAGCTGGATCATCAAGATGGATCCGAGCTGCAATTTCGATGAGCAGAAACGTTACGTTGATTTTGCAGCCGACATGGGGTATGAGACAGTGCTTGTGGATGCCCTTTGGGATACCCAGATAGGATATGAGGGTATAGAGAGGCTTGCGCAGTATGCCAAATCAAAGGGCGTTGCGCTCTACCTGTGGTATAACTCCAACGGTTCGTGGAATGATGCTCCCCAGGGACCGCGCGGAATCATGAGCGATATCGTGAAGCGACGCAAGGCTATGAAATGGATGCAGGAGAATGGCGTCAGGGGTATAAAGGTGGATTTCTTCGGCGGCGACAAGCAGGAGACGATGCGCCTCTATCATGACATACTTTCCGATGCCAACGACTATGGCATACTCGTCATCTTCCATGGCTGCACCCTGCCGAGAGGATGGGAGCGCATGTATCCCAATTTTGCGGCGTCGGAGGCGGTTTTGGCAAGTGAGAATCTTCATTTCTCTCAGGGGATGTGCGATGCAGAGGCTCAGAATGCCAGCATCCACCCCTACGTCAGGAATACGGTGGGGAGCATGGACTTCGGAGGGAGTGCGCTCAACAAGTATTATTCAAGCAATAATGAGGCTAAAGGGTCAAAGCGTATGACGTCTGATGTGTTTGCCCTTGCCACAGCTGTTCTCTTCCAGAGTCCGGTGCAGCATTTCGCTCTCGCACCCAATAATCTTACTGATGCACCGTCATGGGCGATAGATTTCATGAAGAACGTGCCGACAACGTGGGATGATGTGCGTTTCATAGATGGTTATCCCGGCAAGTATGTGGTGCTGGCACGCCGTCATGGCAATGATTGGTATTATGCCGGCGTGAGTGCCGACAAGACACCGGTGAAACTGACCGTGGAACTTCCGGAGGAGATGAGAGGCGCGTCACTCTCCCTTTATTCCGACAATAAGGATCTTGTAGGATCAAAGACGGACTGCAAGCCTGATAAGAAAGGAAAAGTGAAAATAACTATTCCCGCCAACGGTGGATTCGTAATAGCTCCGAAACAATAATTAACCCTAATAGCAATGAACTCGACTCAAAATGCCGGAACGGCAAGGGAAGCCAATGGCTTCTATAAACTTTCGATGCTGCAATGCATAGGTTTCGGTTCGGGCGATCTTGCCCAGAATCTGATCTATCAGACCATCAGCATGTATCTTCTCTTCTTCTATACCAACGTCTATGGGCTTGATCCGGCAGTGGCTGCCGTGATGTTTCTCGTGGTCAGGATCATCGACGTGATCTGGGATCCCTTGGTAGGCACTTTCGTCGACAAGCATGACCCCAAGCTGGGCAAATACCGCTCGTATCTTATCTTGGGTGGCATACCATTGACAATCTTTGCTATCCTTTGCTTCTGGAACGGCTTCTCCGGCTCGCTTCTTTACGCTTATGTGACGTATGTGGGTCTGTCGATGTGCTACACGCTTGTCAACGTACCCTACGGTGCGCTCAACGCATCGCTCACACGCGACACGAATGAGATAACAAAACTGACCTCCGTCAGAATGTTTATGGCAAACGTAGGCGGTCTTGCAGTAGGTATGGGTATCCCCATCGTGCTCAAGATTTTTGACCCGTCGGAGAGCAGCGACCTTTCAATGAACGACACATCCTGGCTCTACACGATGGGCATCTATGGCATCGTGGGTCTTCTGCTTCTCTTCTTCTGCTTCTCGCAGAGCCGCGAGCGGGTCGTGATGGATAAGAAGGAGACGGAGAATGTGAAGGTATCTGACCTCTGGATGGAGTTTGTACACAACCGCCCCTTGCGCATACTTGCTTTCTTCTTCATCACGGCATTCGCGATGATGGCAGTGGCAAATGCCGCCGGAGCTTACTATATCAACTACAACCTTCATGGCTCGGCAGGCGAACTCTCCATCTTCATGGGACTCGGTTCCATACCGGCATTCATCTTCATGCCGATGATTCCGGCAATAAAGCGCATGGTAGGGAAGAGGGGCATGTTCTATATCTTCCTTATTGTGGCACTCGTCGGAATGGCAATGCTCTACGTCATCTCGATGGTGGATAGCCTTAAGGATCAGATGTGGCTTGTATACGTTGCGCAGTTTATCAAATCTACGGGCGTGATAGTGGCGACCGGATATATGTGGGCACTCGTGCCGGAGGTAATCTCCTTCGGGGAATATACCCACGGACGCCGCATCTCCGGTATCGTCAACGCATTGACTGGCATCTTCTATAAGGCAGGCATGGCACTTGGCGGCGTTGTCCCGGGATTGGTGCTGGCGTTTGTAGGTTTCGATAATCAGGCATCAGAGCAGACGGCACTCGCACAGCAGGGTATACTTTGGCTCGTGGCTGTCATACCTGCAATATTGCTTGCTTTGGCGATATTCATAATTTCAAGATATGAATTGACGGATGATGTGATAGATAAGATCAATATGGAAATCGAGGCCCGTCATCATGATAAATAATTTTATGATTATGCGAACTACTTATTTAATCCCGGCAGTTATAGCCTTAGCACTTTCATCATGCCAGGCAAAAAAAGAGACCCCAGTGGCGACGATGAAAGATTATTTCAAGAATGATTTCACGATAGGTGCGGCAATTCCGGTATCGCATGTGAATGGTGCTGATCCGAAGGCTGATTCCATCGTGACGCTGCATTATAATTCCATTGTAGCGGAAAATTGCATGAAGTGTGAGAAGATTCATCCGGAGGAGAACGTTTATTTCTGGGATGATGCCGATGCTTTTGTGAAATATGGCACCGACCGAGGAATGGAGATAATCGGACATACTCTCCTCTGGCATTCCCAGCTTGCCCCCTGGTTTGCGAAAGACAGTCTGGGTAATAATGTGAGTGCCGACGTGCTTAAACAGCGCATGAAAGACCATATCACCACGGTCATGACCCGCTATAAGGGTAAGATTCATGGTTGGGACGTGGTCAATGAGGCTATACTTGACGATGGTTCATATCGTAAGTCGCCGTTCTATGAGATAATAGGAGAGGAGTTTATCCCGCTGGCATTCCAATATGCTCATGAGGCGGATCCTGATGCCGAACTTTATCTGAATGATTTTTCTATGTCGGTTCCGGGAAAACGTGATGCCTACGTTAAACTGATAAAGGATTTGAAGGCTCGCGGATTGCGTATCGATGGCATAGGTATGCAGAGCCATATCGGTATGGATTATCCCAATATGGAGGATTATGAGAAGTCGATCGTGGAGTTTGCCAATACAGGTGTAAATGTCATGATGACGGAATTGGATATGTCGGCACTCCCTACGGTGCAGATGGGCGCGAATATTTCAGATAGCGTTGCGTTTAACGCGATGCGGAATCCTTATCCCGACGGACTTCCGGCGGAGGTGTCGGCACATTGGAATGCACGTATGGACAGCGTGATGAATCTCTACAGGAAGCATTCCGATGTTATAACCCGCATCACGTTCTGGGGCACGCAGGATGGTATGTCGTGGAAGAATGATTTCCCGATGCACGGACGCACGGATTATCCTCTTCCGTTTGACCGCGAGTATAATCTGAAACCGTTCATGCAGAACATGATAAATGGTGAATCTTCATCAATCTGATAATTTTAACAACTGTTGATATGAAACTACAGAATCCAGAAAAAAGATATCTCTTCCCGGAGGATTATATGGCAGATCCGAGTGTGCACGTATTTGACGGTAAGATCTATATATATCCGTCGCACGATTGGGAGTGTGCGAACGTGGAGAATGACAACGGCGACCAGTACGTGATGAAGGATATGCACGTGCTCTCAATTGATGGTGACCCGATGACAGGGAAAGTGACAGATCATGGCAAGGCTCTTGATATAGCCGATATACCGTGGGCAGGCCGCCAGCTATGGGATTGCGATTGCGTTGAGAAGGATGGTAAGTACTATCTCTATTTCCCGCTGAAGGATAAGAACGACATATTCCGTATAGGTGTGGCTGTGGCTGACCGTCCGGAGGGTCCGTTTGTGGCGCAGCCGGATCCAATCAGAGGAAGCTACTCTATTGATATATGCGTGCTTAAGGATGGGGAGGATTATTATCTCTATTTCGGTGGTCTTTGGGGCGGACAGCTTCAGAGATATAAGGATAACAAGGCACTCGAGTTTCCGGAGCTTCCGGAGGGGGATGCGCCTTCGTTGCCGAGCCGTTGCGTGCGTCTGAGCAAGGATATGCTTCAGTATGCGGAGGAGCCGCGTCCGATACAGGTGGTAGATGAGGAGGGCAATCCGTTGAAGGCTAATGATCCCCACAGATTCTTTGAGGCATCATGGGTGCATAAATATAATGGGAAGTATTATTTCTCATACTCTACGGGCGACAGCCATCTTCTCTGCTATGCCGTAGGCGACAATCCTTACGGACCATTCGTATATCAGGGAGAGATACTCACTCCGGTAGTAGGCTGGACCACTCACCACAGCATCATCGAATACGAGGGTAAATGGTACCTGTTCCACCATGACAGTGTGCCGTCAGGAGGTAAGTCATGGCTTCGCAGTCTGAAGGTATGTGAGCTCCACTATGATGCCGACGGCAAGATCCTTCCGATAGACGGCGGCGGCAATTGCTGATAATCCAATTCAACAGAATCATAAATATCCCTATACATTAGAGACGGTTTCCGTGAAAGCGGCGACTGTCTCTTTTTTAGCGCAAATTTATGTGCAAAAAATCCCCGGCACCAAAAATTATATTTATGTTAGGATTGGAAGATATATCTGCCGATTCTTACATTTATTCTGCAACCGTATAAAGGGGTTGCCACGCGCCACACTTGCCCGTCCTGCCACCGCAAACGATGCTTCTCTTGGTATATCGACATCGAGGGTGAGATAACATTTCCCGATAATGTCGGCAGATGCGACCGGGAGCAGAGTTGCGGTTACCACCGCACCCCGAAGGACTATTTCAGCAGTAACCCTGAGAACAAGCCGATACACTCCGATTGGACTGTTCCGTCAGCTTGCAGAGCCACGCGGACTGAACAGCCAAAGCTGACATCATTCTCAGGACGATTGCAAGGCAATATGGATTGGGCATAAATACTTTTTCAATCACCTCATGGCTCATCTTGACTGAAGTATGTGTCGGCCACAATGCCAATTCACTTACCCGATTGTCCGAAGCATATTTATAGAGAGCCGAAGCATCTTTTACTCGCCAATGTCGCAGCACAAGTCTTTCAGTCTCAATCATAGCAATGATTTCAGACTATCGTCACAGAACATTGTCGGCGTAAACTCCACGACCTGATAATCGGCAATTCCGTTGATGTGGAATGGATCTTGAGCAATCAAAACATCGACATCTTCACGATTGGCGGCTTTCATCACAATCACGCCACCGACGCGCGGCGTCTGAGGTCCGGACGCAATGAAACGTCCTGCGGCATAATTCTCTGCCAGATACTCTCGGTGTGCCTGAAGGTGTTTGTCAACCTCGCTAAGAGGTTTCTTGTAAGTAAGAATTGCTATAAACATAATACTGATTATTTTTTTGTTTTGCTCTTTGGGAACGGCAGATTATCCCACAAAATAGATATGACTTTCAATGCGAGCGATTGGTTGGATATATCAAGTATGTACGCTTCCTTTGCTCCCGGATAAGGCATGCCAGTCTCGGCATCTTTCATCAATGCTTCGACACATGGCAGTTTCTTGACAAAAGCCATATTATCGCAAGCTGTAATCACACACTTTTCATTTACATAGATTACATAATCGCCCATCATCTTGCGACTCCTGACCTCACCAAGTGGGGAAAGAAGGCGACAAATGTAATCAATATACTCGGTTGAGCAGGCCATTATTATACTTGATTACTGTCTCCAACGCTTCAGATGCGGGAAGAACTGCCGCATCATCTCTTTAGCCTGTTCTATGGTCAGATTCTGCCCCGACTGCTTGTTAATTTCATCCGTGAATTGGGCACAGTGGTCAATCATCTGTTCCATAGTGATATCCTGCAAGAACTTCCCGTCCTTGTAGCAATACATGCAGTAATCCTCGCTCAGAGAGCCATCGACATTTGTGCCTTTGTTGTCGTCAGTCAGCGGCATACCGCAACTCTGACAGAATTTTATTTCCATATTCCTTCTTATTTTCCAAAATATTGTGGATAGACTTTCGCCTATCCGCTTGCAAAGTTAATATTTATTTTTGAGATGAGTGTCAGGCAGATGCCAAAATATCAGCCAATTGCAAAACGTTGTATCGCTTCTAAGATTGAGAGTTCAACTACATTTTGGTTCTACAAAATGCAGAAATGCAGGTGTTTACGATGAAACAGAGCAGCTTGTTTGATTGTTCTGTTCAATTGATTATGGCTACCTTGTAGAATTTCTAATTCCGAAAGTGAATCTAATTTCATTCTAAATCATCCTCATAGTTTCCATTTGTCGGGAACGGAATAACTTTTCCCATCCTTTGACACAATGTCAGGCATTATCGCAGATTGGAAACGCCGCATATTTTTCAACATCAGTACAGGCTTACTACGATGGTGAATCACATTGTCCTTGAGATCATTGCTGAAATTGGACGGTGGGAAATAAACCTTTATGCTTATTTGTGGGAATCTTCGTTATATCAGTTCAAGAGGCGGAACAAGGTCACTGTCTGCGCTGACGAGGGAAACAATGTCAGTCGCTCCCAAAACACAATCCTCAATCATTCGGATTGAAATGTTGACATCCGTTTTCTTTTCTTCGGGGCGTTAAATATCTCCTTTGCAGTATGGGCAGATAATATGCTTTTCAAGATACTTGTCCCGGACAACTTCAAACCTGTTTCCGTTTATCAGTTTATTGGCATTAAGAAAAGCACTTTGACGGCTATTTTTCTGAGGACTGAGAGGGGATGCCGTGAAATAAATGACTTTTTCAAGCACCTGCCCGGTGCCAAGAAAACTCTCGCACAGCTTCACCATATCAATCCAATAGAACCGCTTCCATGCCGGATCAATACGTTTAGTGCGCTTGAGACCGAAATAGAAATTGAAGCCATCTATGTAGAATGTCACTCGTTTGGTCTGTTCCATGTTGTTAAATAAAAAAAGCCGCTCGTAAGCGGCCTGTTCCCTACAAGAAAGTAGGGCGTTGCTTTTTCTGATGCAAAGATACAGAAATTTCCGTACTCTACAAAATATCAACGTGATTTTACATGAAAAAGTTTATTTCTCTGTTACGTTGACCTCGTTTTCCACCACATTCAGCTCCTTGTCAACCCTACGTCTATCAAGATTTTTGTAGATGTGAGGATACTTGTCAACATACTTGTCAACATACTTGTCAACATACTTGTATTCGTTCATGATGAATTCCTTGAAGCCAAGAATATCCTCCGGCTTGAAATCCTCCGGCTTATATTTGGTCTTTTTGAATATTGTCAGGAAGGCGTTCATAGTATTCAATATTTACATTCTTGAATGGATTGGAAGATATGGATGCCGAAAATCCGTAATTTTCATAAAACTCGGAAAATCTGCGGTGCAATACAAGCAGTATCTTCTTTTTGAATCCGCAGTTGCGCAGCCTTTGCAGTATCTCGTCACGCTGTTGCTTCAGTCGGTTATTTGAAATCGCGGAACTTTTTGTTGTTTAGAGCGTTTTCTGCGGCACGGTTATAATGGGATACAGCTCGTTTGAAGTAGTCGTATGCCTTTCGTAAATCAACTTCAACGCCAAGCCCATTGAGATACATATTGCCGAGTTCGTACAAGGCTGTTCCGATTCCGACTGCCTGATGTTTCCATCGGTTGCCGGTGCGTTCGGCAAGATGCAGATATTCAATCATGGCTTTGTCATAATCTTGCTTGCCGCCGATGCCATTCTTGTAGCAATCAGCCAATCCAAGCATTGCCGTTATTTCACCCAGCTCCGCCCCTTTCCGATACCATTTGCGGGCTTGCACATCGTCTTGTTCCACGCCGTTGCCATAAAGATAAGCATCGCCGACTTTGGCATACGCTTCGTGATAATTCAGTTTCACGGCTTTTTTGAAACAGGCGAGAGCCTTTTTCTCTTCGCCTAAATCATGATATGCACGCCCCATCTTGTAACAAGCTTCTGCTTTGAGAGCTTCGTTATTCGCCCCGTCTGCAATCTCCTTGTAAAGCTGTATGGCTTTTAATAAACCATGCTCGTCGTCCTCATTTGTAAAGCAATCCAAAAGTTCCTCAGGCACATCGTCGCCATACAGCAGAATATCCGCCAAAAGCATCTTGTCTGCAACATCGCCTTTACTGGCTTTTGCGCTCAAAAGTTCAATCCAACGGTCATACCACTTGCGGGCTGTTTTGACACCCTCTTGGGGATTTATATCCTCCAAACAGTCTTCAACATACAGATTCATCAATGCTTTTGCCGCATTTGCCGAACCGTTATCTGCTTTTGCTGCCAAAATGTCAAACCAACGCTTGTGCCATTTCAGTATCAATGTCTTTCGCTCATCGGTATCCGTTTCATCGGGACAATCGTTGCGATAGATATTCATTATTTGTTCAGCCGCTTCGGGATTGCCGTCATTCGCGGCTTTCTCATACCAATAAATCGCTTTCCGGTTGTCGCAGTCGCTATGATAGCCCCATGAAAAATATCGTCCGAGAAGAAATTGAGCCGTTCCATCGCCTTGCTCTGCCGCCGGTGTTATCGTTTCTGCCGCTTGACGTGCCTGGACATGGTCGCCCTCGCCAGCATGGCACTTTATAAACTTCTTTATTATGTTGAACTGTTCGGTCAAGCTCCTTGTCATATTTTCCTCCTATTTCTGATATATCCTCAAACCATTGAAGTTGTCTAAGACCCTATTTCAAAGTAGAGGTTGTATTTACTTTTTGTAGATGAAGCGGGCGAGACCTACGATGTAGCGTCGGAATCCGGGTCGGTAGTGGAGCAGGCGGTCAAACCATTGAATGTGGGGATTGATAAGTTTGATTTCCCAGCCGACAAAGAACATGGCGAAGAGCGTGCCGGGTCCTATGATGTTCCATTCCCATTTGCTGAAGAATAGGAAGCTGCTTGCCACGGCGAGAATCACAAGGGATGTGTCGACCACAATCTTCATCTTTGGGAAAGGTATTCCGGTGATTCTGCTGAGTGCGACGGGGAATCCTTCTCCCGGCATAGTGACAGAGCCGCATTTCACCTCAAATGCAATGCCTGCACCCATAACTGCGCATCCTGCGAATTGGGTAATGGCTTTTTCAAGCAGTGTGTCGCATTGTATGCCGGAGGTAAGCATCATATTCATGTCGATGAGCCAGCCGAATACAAAGCCGATTACAAGTTGGAATAGCTGAAGCGGATTGAAGCGGCGTCGGAGCACGAGAATCTGTAGAAACACAAGGATAAAATTCATGATGATGGTATAGCCTCCTACAGTCAGAGCCGGAGCCATACCTTGTTGTCCTGCCATCGAGCAGGATAAGGGCAACGAGGAGATTACGCTGCTTCCGAGATCAGATTTGATACACAATGCGACTCCAAGAGTCATGAAATTAAGAGAGATAAGCAATAAGAGATGTTGCCAGATGAAAGAGATTACACGCTCTTTCGTCGGCAAAGATAGGGTTGTTGATGACATATACATATTTTTTATCCGACTGCAAAGTTACAAAAAATATAATATACAATAAAATGGGCTCCGGCACAAGAATACCGAAGCCCGCGACATTGTAAGTATAGTGGATGAGTTATTGGTTAGAAATGTCGATCTCTTGCGTTATTTCTGTCCAATCGTTTACTTGAAGGGAGGCATTGATAGTGTAAGAGTCGGATAATCCGGGCACCACCATATCGGAAATCGGTGAGTCTTCCTTGGCGACACCACGTCCGAATCCGGCAATCGACTTTAGAGTCAGTGTATAAGAATGGTTACGCACGAGTCCGTAAAGCGGATTCTCACCGTTGATGTGCTCAATCGGTATTATGAACACGCATTTGCCGGCGTTATATTCTTCAATAACATTGAATTGGGCGAAGAGAGCCTTGTTGATATCGGCGGCATTCTCATACGACTTGCCTGACGCATCACAATAGTTGGAGAAGGATTCAGTATTTATCTGAGGTGAAAGATATTGTGCAGGAAATTCCGTGCCATCTGTGGATGTTATGTCAGCAGATGGATGCGAGAGTGTCAGCATGGATGTCAGCGATCCCGGATTGGCGAGCGTAGGATTCTCGGAGCCTTCTTCCTTAGTATAGATGCAACGTTGCGCTTTCTCCACTTCTGCGATGAAGTCAGCGGCATCAGTATAGATACGGTCCTTACCGCCGCTTCGGTAGCGGAAGAAAGTATTAGCCGGAGTATTGTCGGATTTGTAATATTGAGCGGAAATCACAATTGATGGTCGTGCGTTCACCTTTGCCGTCTCCTCTCCCGAACGGGTAGTCTCATGTGTATATATTGGATCTACCCCTAATCCTGTCGTTATATCCTTGACTGCCAAAGAGGATATATTCTCAGAATTGAATGAAGTGCCGTGATTCACGGAATTTGCCCAATGGAAAGTATGTTTCTCCGTATCATTCCACTTGTCGGGGGTTTTCCATAGGGAAAGTAGCTTGGCATAGTCTTCATACGATTTATTCTCCACTTTTTTAAGGAGATATGTTGATTTGTCAGTGGCGAGTATTCCCCACTTCATATCGTCGGCATTAATGGAAAGGGTGATGTTGTTGTTATCTTTGTCAATGGCTTTAACATCGGTCAGTCCGATTTCGGAAGCCTTTTTGACCTGCACTTTTGCAGCCAGGCGATCAAGATATATATTTACAGGGTCTTTGCCGGAAATGTTGTCTGGCGTGAGTTTGGAGAAGTAGGCAATTTCGTTAGATTCCGTATTGGTGAAGTATGTTGCAGACGACATGATAGGATAGCCGTCGTCAAGAATGACTTTGTCGGTAGTGGTAGTGAAGAGACCCGTTTCAATAAGAGTAAGATCATCAATATTTGCATACGCCACCACCATATCCGGCATATCGATGGGGGAGAACTCTGCCTTGACGGTGTAATTGCCGGGTTCACCCGAAAGAGTCGCTTTCTTTACGGTAATAAGGGAGGGAGTCGTCGCTCCGGATTTATAGAAGGCGAGATGCAGAGTCTTTATATCGGAATCGTGATTGTCGGCTCGTGTGAAGTCGTTGGTGTTAAGATGAAACCGGATTTCAGAAGATTGGGTTTCATTAGGTTCATTGGGAATGTCGGATAATTTCTCATTAGAACAAGCTGCCAATCCTATGATCGACATGACCGACAAGAATGAGATTTTACATGGACTTGTCATAATTTTGATATTAGGGTTAATACTATACGGATCGGTCAGATAGTTCTGCCGGATCATCTCAAGCGCAAAAAAACAGGTGTGTAAACTAAAGGGATGGCAACGGAAGATGCCGATATCAATAATTATGAACCTATTTTAGTGATGATTGCAAATTTATTGAAATGTTTTGTAATTTGCAAGCAAAAGAATAAAAAAATTAATAAAATATAAAAAATAGCTGATTTATTTTTTGTGGCTTTCGTAATCTGCGCAAAAATTTTGCCGGAATTGCGATTTTATGTAATTTTGCGCTCGTTTTCAAGATAATTTAGTAATACTGTCCGGAAATGGTCCGGGCAAAGAAGCGGTTTTTAGATATGATGAATTTGAAAAAGCAGTTGCGCAGGTTGGTTATACCTATCTTTGTGGAACTTGCGTTGGTGATGATGCTCGGAGCCACCGACACTATCATGCTTAGCCGTCATTCCGATAATGCGGTTGCGGCTGTGGGATTCGACAATCAGATCATCTCCCTTGTGTTTCTTGTCTACCAGTTTATGTCGATGGGGGCAGGTATACTATGCTCGCAATATTTCGGAGCGGGTTTGCGTAAACGGCTCGTGCAGGTAGTTGGTATCGCATTGATGCTGAATTTCGTGATGGGTGCGGCAGTCAGCTCGTTGCTCTATTTCTATGCTCCGTCGATACTTACGGCGATGGATCTCAACGAGGATCTTATGGCAGATGCATTGATATATCTTCAGATCACGGGTTCGCTGTCATTCGTGCAGGCATTGGCATTCACCTTCTCCGCCTCTCTAAGAAGCGTCGATAAGGTGATGTATCCGATGATAGTCACGGCTTTGGTCAACGTGCTTAACATCTTTGGCAACTACGTGCTGATTTTCGGACGGTTCGGATGTCCGGCACTTGGTGTGGAGGGTGCAGCCATAAGCACTGCGATATGCCGCACAGTCGGTTTGCTTGCCCTCACATATTTCCATTTCAACAAGCATATCCCACGTTTCCCATTGGAATATTTCCGTCCGTTTCCTTGGCGGGAGCTTAAGAATCTTGTGCATATAGGCATCCCTGCCATGAGTGAGGAATTGTCTTACTGTATGTCGCAGATTGTGATCACGCTGTTCATAAACCAGCTCGGCACCGAAGCCCTTGCCACGCGCACATATTGCTGGAACATCCTCATGTTTGCGATACTGTTCTGCTGCTCCGTGACGCAGGGTGGCGACATACTTGTGGGGCATCTTGTCGGAGCCGGGAAACATAGGGTGGCGTATGCCTTAGGCAATTATTTCTACAAGTGGTCGATGCGTATAACCCTCTCACTTGCCGTGGTGTTGGCATCTTGCAGCACCCTGATATTAGGTGCGCTTACCGACAATCAGGAGATAGTGCGTGCCGGCATGTGGATATTCATAATCGACTGTTTCCTTGAGTTCGGGAGGGTCACTAATATCTTTGCGTGCGGCACGTTGCGTGCGGCGGGAGATGCCGTGTTCCCCGTCATAGTCGGAGTGATCGTACAGTGGTCGGTAGCCGTAGGTATGGCGTATGTCCTTGGTATTCATTTAGGCTTCGGCATCATAGGAATATGGCTTGCCTTCTGTATGGACGAGAATCTTCGTGGCGTCATCCTGATACGCCGTTGGCACCGCCGCAAATGGCAGACCAAGAGTTTTGTCGGCAGAGGAGAGACACTGGAGGAGCCGGCACCCGTCGTGGCAGTCTGACGAATGTGCCATCGGGATTAAGCCGAAGGTAATAATCGCAAAAAGAACCGACCTCGCGGCAATGCTGTAAAGGCATTGTAGCGAGGTCGGTTTCTTATAGGGGGTGTGATGGAGTCTTAGAAATCAGCACCGATGGTCAGCATGAATACTCCAAAATTCTTCTTTTCTATAGTCTTGGGTTCTTGTCCGTTGGAGTAAGTCTCTATAATCTTGGCTCGCATGGAAGTGTTGTAGGCAATGCCCAGGTTGAAACCTGCTGCACGTCCGAATCTGACGCCTATCGACGGCACGAAGTAGACACCGTTGATATGTGCTTTCTCATAATTTTTCGTGCCTTCCCACAATAATTCAGAATCTTCAAAATCTATGCCCGCCTGATATCCTATCTTGATGTCGGCATACGGGGTTATGGTAGCCTCCGGTTTTAGGGTCCATCTCACGTCAGCATAGAATGGGAAATAGATGGAATTTATATTATGCTCAGTATATGCATATTGATAATCCGGACCGTTATAACCATCTTTGTGATAAATGACGGGTGCGTAGGCTCCGAATCCTATGCCGGCGAATAAGTTTGGAAGCACCTGATAACCTTCGGTGATGTTCATGCCGAAACTGAACGTCGGTTTTATATTCTTGGCATAATAACCAGAATCATCAGAATACTCGCCTGAAAAACTGCCCGATGGAAATCCGGCGTACAGGTCGATAAAAGTATGGAATCCGTCCATGAAATCCTGGGCTTTCAGAGAGAATGAGGATACCGCCAGCAGTATTGTAATTAATATCTTGTTCATTGTCATATTTGCATAAAATTAAGTTGGCAATTTTAATATGAATAAATTCCGGACGATTGATTTTATTTTGTCCAGTCGGAGAAATACCACTTGCCGTCGTTATTGTTCAACCATAACTCCGTGTCAATATCTAAGAGGATATATCCAGTGGCATTAAATTGGATACCATCTTTAATATAGTTGCTCTCAGCCTTAACCATGAGCATGTCGGTGGCTTCCATATCAATATTGCTGATAAGTTCTTTATTGATATTGATGGTGAAAGAGAGATCATTGCTTGTTGGGGTGAATCTTTCACCGGTGGGGAGTATGAACACGACGTTATCTTTCTCCTCGTCGCAAGCCGGATGATATGTCACTTTGATGCTGTTATCACCGCCTGTCCACAAGGCAAATTGGTATCTGAGATCTATATCCTTGCGATAGGGAGAATTATCACCTGTAGATGGCATCAGATAATACGTTATAGGTATTGTCACCATGGGATCCCTATATATTATCTCATTGAGGTTTGCAGACGAGGCATTATCAATATCGCCTACGGATGTATTCACCACTTCGAAATTGACTGTTGGCTGTAGCTGCATGGGCATACCGGAAGTCCAGCTATGCAGATACCATTTATCAAGGGATGGATAATAAATAAAATCAGATAGCACATCAATGAATATATAACCGATATTCTCGAAAAGCTCCCCATTCTTTGTGTATGAACTTTTTGCAGTTACTAATAATTCATCGTTGCTTTGATGTCCATTATCAATGAGATTCTGCATCACATTCAAATTAAGTGTCCATTCGAAAGAAGGATTCTGTCGAGTGGCGGTGTATATCTTGCCGTCAGGCATTATGAATTCCGCACTCTCTTCCTCTGGAGAATTAGGATAGAACGTGAAAGTGAGGGTATTATTTCCTCCAGCCAATATGGCGTTGGTGTAATATTGGGGTTGGCTGAAAGTTTCAATAGATTCGTAAGATGAATCATAATCAGGGTGATAATATTCAAATTCAACAGTCTTAGAGTTGTTATTAAATACCTTTTCATATACAAGATTGGTAAAGACAGATATTGCCTCGCCATTCTCGATATTTTTATTGGAGACCGTGAAATTTACGTTATCGGTTCTGTGGCCCGGAAATATGAATGTCTTATCTTCAGAGCATCCTGACAGAATAAAGATTGAGAGGAATAATATGTTGATATAAGATAATTTCATAATTATAGAATTTCAATAATTAATAATCAAATGAGATATTAAACATCAGCACGCCGGAATAAGACTTACCGAAATCCATGCGTTCATCATTGTTAATTATGGATCCGTCCTGACCTAACTGATTGTAATGATATATCCCATATAATTTTTTTGGTTGTCTTATATTGTATGATAAGCCGAAGTTAATACCGGCTTTTTTCCCTAATGATGTACGGAATCCTATTGATGGCTGGAAGAGAAACGCACCTACATCGTCTGTGTATAGTTCCAATTCGTTATTTGAATCGTATACTGACATGAAGTAATCTTCTCCCTCACAACCTCCAAATAGAAATTGATATCCTATTTTCAGACCGATGTATGGAGTGGTCTTGGCTGCAATGTCAAGGTCATATCTTAAATCAAGAAAGAGGGGGAGCGATTCGTATAGGTAATCAGAATATGTTTGTACATAGTTTGAGTAATTGCTATTGGAAGAGGGATTATAGACTCTTTCCTTGTATTTTGCCATCTGAGCCATAAATCCTAAACCGAGACCGGTATAAAAATTCCGGTTTATCTGGTATCCGAACGAGAATAAAATACCAGCATTAAGGAAGGTGCGTAGATCTTCTACACTCATATTTCCGGCATGTATGTTGACGTTGCCGCCGAATCCGAAACCACCGTTCAGTTCGAAGAAGCCTCTGAATCCGCTTGGATTTCCTGCCCATCCGTTTCCAAGTTTCACGATCATACCGGGCTTGTATTTCCGCTCAATAGGCTTATATCCTACATATATCACCCTGATTTTCTTTATCTTCTCGGGCACTTCAATACGGAATGTGCCGTCGATATCGGAGTAGGCTGTCTCGGAACGCCCTACTATCTCAATACGGGCACCAGGCAATGGCTCGTTCTTATTGTCGACGATGGTGCCGCTGACAATCTCCTGGGCAGCTATGTCTGCCAGTGAGAGTATGCACAAGCATAGAGTCAAAAATAAATGTCTCATAAGGTCAGTGTTTTAGATAAATGTTCTGAATTAATTAAGATATAAATCAATAATTTAATTTTCGCAAGTTTTCCAACTTGCTTCACTTAAATGGTTTAATGTTTATGGTTTATGATCATTAAATTTTGTATAATGAAAAGATTCGTGGATTTTCGTGAATCTTAAACCTTAAACTATAAACCACTGAAGTGCAGCTTGCGAAACTTCAGTCAATAAAAATTCGATTAAGTTTAAATGGCTTAGTGAAAATTTATTGGTCAGTGTTAAAATATGTGCAAATATAATAAAATATAGATTAATGCGCAAATCCGGGGAATTAAGATCTTCCTCTTAGGGTGATAGTGGCTTATCCGGCGATGGGTCGATTCCGGGGACTATCCTGTAAATTATTTTTACCTGTGTGTGTATGATTTTTTGACATAGTATGCGAGGTGAGGTTTGTAATCTATTGATATGGTTATGTTTATGTTTTTGGCACGCGGTTTGGATATTGTTAGGTGTAGAATGATTAAAAATTATGAAAAAATTTGTAATAGCATTATCAATCGCATTGGCAGCTGCTTCGGCGTCAGGTCGGAATCCATGGACAATGGAGGAGTGTATGGCGTATGCCGCTGAGCATTCTGCCGATGTTGAACAGGCGCGCTGGGATCTGGCATCTGCCTCGGCGGATAAGGATGAGGCGTTGGCAGCTTTTTTCCCGTCAGTGTCGGCACAAGTGGGCGGACAGTTCAACTGGGGTCGAAATATTGATCCGGAAACCAATACCTATAACAACGTGACCACCTTCAACAATGGTTATGGCGTGTATGCCTCGCTGACCCTGTTTGACGGCGGACAGACCTTCAACCGCTATAAACAGGCGAGGGTGGAGCGTAAGCGCAGTTCAAGTTCTGTGGATATGCAGCGTGATGACCGTGCGATAGCCACGATGATGGCATACGTGGATGCGGTTTATTACAGAGGGTCGGTGAAAATAGCCGAGGATAAACTTGCTCAGAGCAAGGGGGTGCTGACGCTGACCCAACGCCAGGAGGAGTTGGGGATAAAGGGTCTCCCCGATGTGGCGGAGGCTAAGGCCACGGTTGCCGGAGATGAATACAACTTAGTGAATCAGCAGAATCTCTATACGCAGGCTATGCTCAAACTGCGTTCCCACATGAATCTCCCGTATGAGGAGCAGCTTGAGCTTGATAGTGTGGCAATATCCGATATCAATGCCTTGGCAGGTGGTGATGATGCGGAGGTGGTCTACACGATGTCGTTGATGTCGAATCCTGTGGCACGTGAGGCAGAGTTGGGCGTGAAGGCGAGCGAGTATGCATATAAGGCGTCGAAGGGTTTGCTATTCCCGACTATCGGAATCAACGCAGGCATCTCAACCTCATATTACAAGACAATCACCGGCGGTTCCGCCGCCCCAAACTTCGGGGAGCAGTTCCGCAACAACAGGGGTGAATACGTGTCGGCTACAATCTCAATACCGCTATTCTCAAATTTGGGAAGAATCTCGTCGGTCAGACGTGCGCGATATGCGAAGAATAAGGCTGTGTCGCGTCGCGACGAGCAGCTTCGCAAACTGCACGACGATGTGATCTCTGCCGTGACTGATCGCGACGGATATGCAATGGAGGTTATGTCGCTTAATACTAAGGTGGAGGCAGATCGCGAGGCATACGAGCTGAACAGCCGGAAATATGAGGAGGGGTTGATCACGCTAATCGACCGTCAGCTCTCCGCCAACACCTACTTCTCCTCGCGTCTGTCGCTACTGCAGAAGCAGATGCTTTATATATTGAAAAATAAATTGGTAGATTATTATAAGGGAAACTGTCTATGGATGTAAAGATAGAGAAAAAGAAGGGATTGCGTGGAATAAAACCGAGATATTGGGTCTACGGCAGTATTGCTGCTGCAGTGTTGGGAGCCTTCGTGTGGATAGCCACGAGCGATATGGCGTCTACCTATAAGGTGGATAAGGTAGGTCTCAACATAGCCGATGTCAAGAAAGGGCAGTTTGACGATTTTGTGCGCGTGGATGGCAGGGTGCTTCCGATACGCACGGTGCAGATAAGTCCGGAGGAGGGTGGCATCGTCCGTGAGATAGTGGCAGAGGAGGGCACGAGAGTAAAGAAGGGTGACGTTATCGTGCGTCTCAGCAACAGCAATCTCGACCTTCAGATCCTAAATGCTGAGGCAGAGCTTGCGGAGAAACAGAACATTCTGCGCAACACGCAGATAAGTATGGAGCAGGATCGCCTTAACAACCGCAATGAGCAGGCGCAGCTTGATCTGGAGGTGACGCGCAAGCGTCGTGCCCATGAGCAGCAGAAGCGTCTCTATGATGAGAAGCTGACTCCACGCGAGGATTATCTTCAGAGCAAGGAGGATTATGAGCTTGCCGTGCGCCGTCAGTCGCTCGTCAACCAGCGTCTTGACAAGGACAGCATTTTCCGTCTGTCGCAGGTGGATCAGATGGAGGAGAATCTTGCCAACATGCAGCGCAACGTGGTGCTTATACGCGAACGCAAGGAGCATCTCAACATAGTGAGCGATATTGACGGTGAGTTGGGTCTGCTTGACGTTGAGCTTGGTCAGAATATCACGGCAGGTCAGAAGATCGGTCAGATCAATGACCTCAGCGATTATAAGGTGGAGGCGCAGATAGATGAGCATTACATCGACAGGGTGCGTGCCGGACTTGACGCCACCTTCGAACGTGGCGGACAACGCTACGACATGCGCGTAAGAAAGGTATATCCGGAGGTGCGCGAAGGTAAATTCCGGGTGGAGTTCCTATTCACTGATGCCCATCCCGACAATATACGCAGCGGACAGACCTACTACATGAATCTACAGTTGGGACAATCGACAGATGCCGTGCTCATTCCGAAAGGTACGTTCTATTCCACCACGGGAGGGAAATGGATATTCGTGGTAGACAAGGACGGCAAGAATGCCTATCGCCGCAACATCCGTCTTGGGCGTCAGAATCCGCAGTATTACGAAGTGCTCGAGGGTCTTGAGCCGGGAGAGAGAGTAATAGTCAATGGCTATGAGGCGTACGGCGACTCCAAGAAGCTAAAAATAAATTGAGGATCCGATTCAGCTCAGCCCCCCAGCTCCCTAAAGGGGGAGCAAAAAATGTGTTGGCTGGAGTTGAGTGCCCGAGCCCATGGGCGAGGGGACTGTCCGCCAAAATCACATCAACCATCAACCATCAACTATCAACTATCAACTATATACAATGAGATCTTATTTCAAATTTCTAAGAAAAAACAAGGCATATACGCTCATCGATGTGCTGGGACTGGCACTCAGTGTCATGTTCATCATATTGATAGGAGCCTATACCTGGCAGGAGACGCATCTTGACAGTCAGCACAGCAAGATCGACAGGATGTACGTCATCGGATTAGACATGGAAGGTTCTACCACTACCGGTTCGCATTGGCGAATGATCCGCAAATTGATGGATCAGTTCCCGGAGATAGAGAACGGCACGGCATTAGCTACCAATCACCGTTGGCTTAAGACCGTGGATGGCGAGAATGTGCCGACCAACGTGGTATTCGTTGATTCCACCTTCTACGATATGTTTGATTTCCAGCTTATCCGCGGCGACAGAAAGAAAGTGCTGGCAAATCCTAATTCCATCGTCGTCACGGAGGATTATGCCCGCCGTATATGGAAAGATGAGGATCCGATAGGGAAGACTATCATATATAACAGTCAAGAGGATCCTCTGATCGTGTCGGGTATAATGGCACCGATGGAGAACACCTCAATCTTCTCTCCGGATGATAAGCCGGTCGATGCGCTGATACCGTTTGAGATGACTAAGTATTGGAACTACTCAGTGTATGCCGACGAGATGAACAATGCCACGGGTGCGGAAATAGTGCTTCTTGCCAAGGATGGCACTGACCTTTCCGAGAATGAGCAGCGATATAATGATTTTGCGAAGGAATTCTATTGGATACTCAAGATGCCTGGCGTGGAATGTCGTATGAAGCTCATCCCTTTTAAGGATCATTATTTCTCCGGATATGCAAGCAGTACGGGAGCATTGGGACGCGGCGATGTGAAGCTTGTCAAGATTCTGTTTGCCACAGGTCTTGCGATCCTCCTTTTCGCGCTGATGAATTATATCAATCTCACGGTGGCTCTTTCGGGCTACCGGGCTAAGGAGATGGCAACGCGCCGTCTGTTGGGCGACAGTCGCGCCGGAATCATGATGAAGCTGATGGGGGAGAGCACCCTGCTTTGCTTCGTATCGTTCCTGATAGGGGCGGCTCTGGCATGGCTGGCATGGCCGTATGCCGAAAACCTGCTTGACCGTAAGATTGATATCCACTATTGTGTGACGCCTGTGACGATGGCAATTCTCATCTGTATAATCCTGCTGATGGGAGTGTTGGCAGGTATAGTGCCGTCGTTGCTCATATCCTCGTCAAAGCCGATCGACGTGGTTCGCGGCACGTTCCGGCGCCAGACGAAGATGGTCTTCAGCAAGGTGTTTATCGTGGTGCAGAACATGGTGACCATCACAATGATAGCTGTGGCTGTTACGATGTATCTTCAGATAAACCATCTTATCAATGCTCCGTTGGGATATAATACAGAGGGTATAATGTATATTGAGAATGGAGGGATAAAGGATAAGACGAAGGTATTCATGCAGAGAGTGGAGCAGCTTCCCGGAGTCGAGATGGTGAGCGCGTCATGCGGTCATCCTCTTCAGGGTGGCAACAACAACACCATGTCGTGGAATGACCGCACGATCTCCTTCCAGTCGTTTATAGCGGATGAGAATTTCATGAAAATATTCGGGCTTGGTCTTGAGCGCGACAATAAGACTACAGATCCTGTGAAGACGTATCTCAACCGTCAGGCGATAAATGAACTCGGGCTTAAGGAGGATGCGGAGTCATACCAATATTATGAGAATGTGGAGCCGATAGCCGGTATAATCAAGGATTTCCATATCCGCACGATTCTTGACGACCAGCATCCCCTCCGGATAAGTATCACGGATGTGGATAATTTCTATCCGTGGGGATTCCTGATAAAAGTGAAGGGGGATCAGATGACCACATACGAAGAGGTCAATAAGATTTTCAAGGAGATATATGAATGGGATAATGAAGACACCATGCCGTATCTCACCCAGCAGATAGAGGAGCGTTTCCGCTCTCAGAGCAATCTTGCCAAGATTGTGGCGATATTTGCCGGAATCGCAGTGATCATCTCCCTCCTCGGACTCGTGGCGATGAGCACCTACTTCGTGCAGCAACGACGTCGGGAGATTGCGGTGAAGAAGGTGTTCGGATGCGAGACGAGTGAGATGCTTCGCAAACTGGTGCTGTCGTTTCTGATGTATGTGGTGATTGCCTTCGTGATAGCCATACCCATCATATATCTGATAATGAACGACTGGCTCTCCGGTTTCAGCTACCGGATATCGGTCTACTGGTGGATATACCTTGTGTCGGGCTTGGCGTGCATGGTCATAAGCGTCATAAGCGTCTATTTCCAGAGCCGCAAGGCAGCATCAGAGAATCCGATAAAGGCATTATATCAGAATTAATCAATAAAAACCAAAAACAATTATGATAAAGATAGAGAATGTAAGTAAGTCATTCCGCACGGAAGAGGTGGAGACATTCGCACTCAGAGGGGTGTCGCTCGATGTTAACAAAGGTGAGTTCGTTGCCATCATGGGTCCTTCGGGATGTGGCAAATCCACGTTGCTCAATATCCTCGGATTGCTCGATAATCCGTCGGATGGGAAATATATCCTTGACGGAACCGACGTAAGCTCCCTTAAAGAGAAGCAGCGCACCGGACTGCGTAAGGGTAAGATCGGTTTTGTCTTCCAGAATTTCAATCTTATAGATGAACTCACGGTGGAGGAGAACGTGGAATTACCGCTGCGCTATCTCAATGTGAGTGCTTCGGAGAGGAAGACAAGGGTGAAAGAGGTGCTTGAGCGCATGGGTATCTCCCACCGTGCGAAGCATTTCCCACAGCAGTTGTCGGGCGGTCAGCAGCAGCGTGCCGCCATAGCACGTGCCGTCATAGCGCGTCCCGAACTGATACTTGCCGACGAGCCTACGGGTAATCTCGATTCAAAGAACGGTCAGGAAGTGATGGATCTGCTGACGGAACTTAACCGCGAGGGCACCACGATAGTGATGGTGACTCACTCTCGCCACGATGCGGCATATACAAACCGTGTCATCAATCTCTTCGACGGTAAGATCGTGGATAATATGGATCTCTGATTGGAGTGGTGTTGCATATTGCTTGGAAAAGTTATAACTTTGCAAAAGTAACTTAGTATCGTTTTAATATGATCGGTTACTTAAAAAGCGATGGAAATGAAGACACTACTTGTAGTAGACGACAATCAGGATATATTGGAGGCGGTAAGGCTTCTGATGAGAAAAAGCGTGGATGAGGTTGTCACCTCGTCCACGCCCGATTCTATCCCCATGCTACTGAGGAAGCATAAGCCGCAGGTGGTGCTTCTCGATATGAACTTCCGTGCTGTGGTAAATACAGGCAATGAGGGCCTGTTCTGGCTTCAGGAGATACGGAGGCTAAGCCCCCAGACCTCTGTGGTGCTGTTCACGGCATACGCCGATGTGAAATTGGCTGTGGAGGGGATGAAACTCGGGGCGGTGGATTTCGTGGTCAAGCCATTTGAGAACAGCGTGCTGATGGAGGTGCTGAAAAGGGCATTCGGTGATAAGGGTATGCCGGGAAGTAAGGCTGCTTCCCACATGCTATGGGGATCATCGGAGTCTATGGTTTCGCTCCGTAAGATTGTGGATAGGGTGGCGGCTACTGACGCCAATATACTGATAACCGGGGAGAACGGTACCGGTAAGGATCTCCTGGCAAGGGAGATTCACAGATTATCCCTCCGTTGCCGGGGTCCGATTGAGACGGTCGACATGGGGGCGGTGGTGGAGTCGCTGTTTGAGAGCGAACTGTATGGGCACGTGAAGGGTGCCTTCACGGATGCGCGTGCCGACCGCGCAGGCAAGTTTGAGACAGCCCATGGCGGCACCCTGTTTCTCGATGAGATAGGGAATATACCATATCATCTTCAGGCGAAACTACTGACCGCGTTGCAGCAGCGTATGGTGGTCAGGGTGGGTAGCAACACGCCGCGTCCGATCGACATCCGACTGATATGCGCCACAAACCGCGATCTTCCGCAGATGGTGGCGGAGGGGAAGTTCCGTCAGGATCTGTATTATCGCATAAATACCATCCACATCGAACTCCCCTCATTGCGAGACCGAAGCGATGATATCCCGGAATTTGTGGATCTCTTTCTGCATAAATATGCCAAGGTCTACGGTAAGGATGTGCCGATGGTCTCCGACGATGCCATGCGTAGGTTGAAATCGCGCCAATGGCCGGGCAACATACGCCAGCTTGAGCACGTTGTGGAGAAGGCTCTGATCATGTGCGACGGCGACATGCTAAGAGCCGAGGATTTTGAGTTGTTTGATGAGCCTGCGTCGGCATTAGCTGCAGCGGGCGGCACCCTCGAGGATATCGAGCGACGCACGATAGTGGCATCGATACATCAGCACAACGGTAATCTTGCGGAGGTGGCGCGACAACTTGGAATCACGCGCCAGACGCTATACAATAAGATAAAGAAATACGGTCTGTAAGCCCTATGAGGAGATGGCGCGGAAGAAGATAACCGATATATTGCATGACACATGGCATTCCCCCTTGTTGTGGTCGGGTCTGTCGATATTGTCGACTGTCGCGGCGTGCATATTGTATTCCTCCTCGGAGACGTGGTGGGGGATCGGATGCTTTCTGTGCGCATTGTTCTGTGGGGAGAGGGTGGTCAGCGGCATATATCGTATGCGGAGGAATGTGGAATACCTTATCTCGGCAGCCATGAACGGGGATTTCTCCTATAAATTCCCGTTGAGAGGGGTGCCGGAATATCAGCGCAATATCAACGTCATGCTCAACAGTCTTGTCAGCCATATCGAGAAATTGAGCGAGGAGGCACGTCAGAGGGAGCGATTCCTTAATAACGTGATCAATAGGGTTGAGGTAGGGATCATAGTGGCTAACAGCGACGGGCATGTGATGTATGTCAACAACGCCGCCTTGAAGATGCTCTCCGTGCCGGTGCTGAAGGATATACGTCAGTTGCCGGCAGAATTGCCCGATATTGTCATGAAGAGATCAAACGCCCGTCTCGGCAATGATGATATTGAGGTGCTTACGTTGAGCGACATGCGGAGAGACCTGCAATTGGCGGAGGTGGAGTCGCTTGAAAAACTGATCCGTGTGCTCACGCATGAGATAATGAACTCACTCACCCCCGTATGCTCGATAGCGGAATCGCTGAGTGCCGGAATTTCGGATGAAAGGCTTACCGAAGAGTCTGACAGAGAGGAGATAAGCCACCAGATGGAGGTGATATGCTCAAGTAGCCGTTCGCTGATGTCGTTTGTGAAGAACTTCCGTCAATTCACTATACTCCCCGAACCGCAGATGAGGGTATTCTATGTCAAGCCATTCTTGGAAAGGATAGTGTCTCTGGTAAGGGGGTTGCCGAATGTCGGCGAAGTAGACGTGAGACTGACCATCTTCCCACCGGATGCCATGGCATATACCGACAGCGACCTGCTCGGACAGGTGATCCTCAACATACTTAAGAATGCCGTAGAGGCAGGCGCAGGGATAGTGACGATAGAGGCAGAGATCAGGGAAGATGAATCCCTTGAGATAAAGCTCACCAACGACGGCACCCCCGTGCCCGAGCACATAGCCTCCCAGATTTTCACCCCCTTCTTCACGACCAAACCCACCGGTAGCGGTATAGGCCTAAGCCTCTCCCGACGCATCATCACGCGCCTCGACGGCACTCTGACCCTCACGACAAAGCCCCACACCCGCTTCACGATAATCCTATAGGATGGTGAAACTTCAGGTATGGGGTTGTCTGATGTCGCTTTCGTTGTAATTTAGACCTCTAAAGATTCTTCAATGCTTTCAAAGAGAGCCAGGTCCCTGTTCCCACAATCATTAGCCCTCCCAAGAGAATAACCCACATGTAGATGCTGTGTAGCCATTTTATCTGATAAAGACCGGGTATTTTCATAGTGTGCAGGAAGCGATAGCATACGTAGTGAGCCTTAGCCTTTCTGTCAAGGATTCGGAAATAGCCTTTCTCGTTCCAATATACGGAGAAATGATCTGTCCGGGCACGCCATCCTGGGATCCCTCCCCGATGATAGAAGAAATCTTCCTCAATCTTTCTGACGGATATTACTTTCTCTCCTGTCTGATGCTCAATGATGGGGGTCATGAATGCGGGTGAAAAATCAATGGGACTTGCTGACGCTGCGATGGTGGAGGTTTTCTTTCCTGATGTGACGCTCCACATCAATTGGGGGTCTGTCATCAATGACGCGCTTCCGAATGATTGTGGAATCGTCGAGAGGTCTATCCGGGATTTGGCGACAGACATCACAGGAGAATTGGCAAGTTCCCTTGACTTCATGATCCAATCCGGAATCTGTGCGAGCGACATCATGCCGCTGAATATGAAGGCAAGCATAAATAATCCGAAAACAAGTCCCCAAGAATAATGCCACTGCCATGATCTCTTTTTGAAAAGATGCCATTTATGCTTTTTTAAGAGGAAGCGTATGGCAATTATGATGCCAAAGATCACAGAAACAGTTGAAAGCCCCGACATCCAGATTACGATGGTTCTCCATAGTTTTGCATCTCTACGTATAGGAGTGATGTAGACGTAGTGAGGAAGAGCCCCGACCCATGCCCATCGTCTTTCAGAGAGGGTGCATTGTTGAACTATCTCTCCCGTTTTTGATGAGACGTAGATGTAGGAACTGTCGTCGCCGATTATCCTGTAGAATGGCAGCTTTGTCATTAGTTGATTGAAAGGAGTCCATTTGTCCACATCGTGGAGAGTGTCGATTTTTTCAATTTTTGTTCCGAATGATGCAGCTATCCGGTCAAGATCCATGCGGGTAGGGGAGAATGCCCCGTAAGTCTCTCCGTTGGCGTGGATGAGCATGTGTCTGGCGGAATGTGTTATCCGGCAGGAGCGCAGCGTGTCGGGGAGATTAAACCAAAGAGTTGAGAGAATTGCGCTGTCAGTCTTTTCAACAGGGATTTCAGAAGGAGAGATCCGAGGAAAAGAATGATACATCATGACTATGCCTGAGCAATACCACATCAAGAACATCAATGCCAATGGTAATCCAAACCATTTATGGCATTTATACATGAATGAGAAAACTTTCTTCATAGGAAAAATCAGTGATAAGATTATGTAGTAGAGGGGATGCTTTTTAAGGCATCCCCTCTGTTTGTCAGAACGAATAAGTCACGCTGAGTTTGTAATTGATATCCTGTCCGGGTATCATCTGTGTGCCCAGATTGGATACGTTGTAATGACGGTTGAACAAGTTATTGACAGTTGCCATGAATCCCACTCCATTCTTGAGTTTATATCTTAGCGACAAGTCGCACAAGAGATATGGATCAAGAGATATATTGTTTGTCAGGTTGGTGTAGACACGGTCTTGATAAGTGAGCGATACAGAGGCTCCAAAACGTTTTAACGCTCCAGAGGAAGTTTCATAGTCTCCGGTAACGAAGAACTGGTTTTTGGGAATATAAGTGTATCTGTTTCCTCTGTCGGCATTGACCTCTACGTATGAGTTCTTGGCAATCTTCCCTACGCGAGGGTCGGTATATGCATATCCGGCTCCTAAGAGGAAATCGCCTATGGCATACGAAAGATCAATGTCGAAGCCTTGGGAGTGCATTCTGCCGACCTGTCCGCGCACCTGCTTCGTCACACCGTCTTCCTCAACATTCCCGAGTGATGTAACCACATTATCCTTATGGATATAGAAGTATGATCCGTTGAGCGTCAGACCTTTCCAATCGTATTTTATCCCGATTTCAAATTGCCATCCCTTTTCAGGGGCAAACACCTCGCCACCATCTTCGGGATGATAGCGTTGACCGTTTTTGTCAAGATAGATGTAATTGTCTGTGTAGACGGTGTTGTTGGGTTTGAAAAAGGATCCCATTGAAGCAAACAGAGATAGAGCCTCAGTTGGCTCATAGACGGCACCAACCCTGTAGGAGAGGGCATTGTTGACAATTGATTTATAGGCATCCGAAGCTGGTTTTTCATAATTACGATCTCCATCTTTCAGCTGTACGGTTGTGGAACGATATTTGTAGTAGTCGTATCTTCCGGCAAGCATGAACTTGAATTGACGGCAAACATCAACTACGTCTGATATGTACACACCTTGCGACATACGATCGGATATGCTTACGCGTCCGCTCTGCGCCCAGTATGATCCGCCGGAATAGGGATCGTAGGTAGGGAACGTGTATGATTTTCCCGGTCCAAAGAATTTCGATCCTCCGAAAGAGGGACGGTGAAGATAGTTGACTGACCATCCTGCCACATAGTTGTTTTTCACTTTTCCAATGTTGAATTTACCGGAGAGCTCAAGCTGGTTGTGATATGAATAAGCCTTATGGTTGAAAGCAAGAGGATAACTGTTGGTCAGTTCCTCAAGGTTTATATATATTTTCTTACCCTTGTTTTCGTAGTAATACGGATAGACAGGCTCCTCACTCGTCACGTAAGACAGCTCTTCGGTTGAGAGATAATCGATGTTGTCAAAACGGAACATCGCGATGTCTCTGAGTTTGAAAGCTTCATTGAAGATATGCTCATAGCGGAGTTCTACATCCTGGGTTCTGTTGCGAAGATAGTCGGAATTGTTGTTGTATCTTGCTTTACGGGGAAGGTCGGGAAGGCTGGAGAACGCCGGCAGATACAGAGAGCCGTCGGACGCGTTGAGAATATCATGACTCATCAACGGTGGCAGACCGGTGTCAGTGCCGTATTTGTCGTTAGAGAAATCGTATATGAGCTGAAGATAGTCTTTGTCGGTGAACCATCCGGATATTGTGGCGTATGCCGTGAAGCGGCGTTCGAAATTGTCGCGCCAACCATCGCTGTTGCCTACGTTGACAGATGCATAGTAATTGAACGGACCAATGAGTTTACCCGACATCCCGGCGAAAGCTGAGTAGGAATGCCATGAGTCTACGCTTAGTTTTGTTCTGAAATGAGTCTCATGAGTAGGTTGCATGCGAGAGATGTTGATTACGCCTCCGACAATAGATTGCCCGTAGAGCGCAGAGGCTGGACCTCTCAGCAGCTCTATTCTTTCCACATTGGAGAGGTCATGCATAGGCATTGACGTGATGAACGATCTCTGATCGGCGATACCGTCTGTAGCGACGAGCTGGCTTGAGAATCCTCGGATGTAGAATTCCTGAAAGCCGCCATACGTCGTGCGGTTTTTTACTGATGGCAGAAA
Organism: Muribaculaceae bacterium Isolate-037 (Harlan); assembly: GCA_003762615.1. Classification (GTDB taxonomy): domain Bacteria; phylum Bacteroidota; class Bacteroidia; order Bacteroidales; family Muribaculaceae; genus Lepagella; species Lepagella muris. The sequence continues at coordinate 338,021 of RIAZ01000001.1, read as the reverse complement.
ACGGGTCGCGCTTGAGATATCGTTTATGTCGCGGTTCTCAAGCATTTTTCTGTCCACTTTTGCCATGTTGATTGGCAGATGCTTCTCATCAACATCAAAGGGGAGCATCTTGGTCTGTTTGATCTTGTGCCCTACCACGTGGAAATCAAGCAGGGTCACGATGCTGTCGTTGTCGTCAGGTTCAACCTTGACGAAGTTGTCTGCATACGCTGCAGAACCGATTGCCGAGACAGCACTCATCATTGTGATGGCGACTGTCGTTCTAATAAAATAGGTAATCATGATTTTATTAATATAAACTTCAATAAGTCTTTTATCCTTTCTTAAGAATGGGATAAGACTATCCCGGAAATAATATTAATGCAGAATACGGTCGGTCTCCTGACTTGGCTCCGTCGGGGGGCCTTCCCATGCATGGGCACAGTGGCATATTTCCCTCGCGTTTTGTGTAAGCGTTACAGTAGCGGGTACTGTCCCGGAATCTCACCGGGTTCCCTCTCTCTTCCGAGAGATCACCGTATTCGTGGTCATATCAATTTTGTCTACATGGATTTATTTATTTATTTGGATTTTAGTTTGGTCTTGTACCCGAATCTTCGCCACACCTCCTCCTTCACGTTGCCGAATTGTAGTTCATGACGTGCCATTAGGAAGAAAAGGTCGGAGAGACGGTTGACGTATTGCAGGATCGTGTGGTCCACTGCATCGCATTCATTCAGCCTCCAAAGTCTTCGTTCAGCCTTGCGGGCAAGCACCCTTGCCTGATGCATCATGCAAGCCATTGGTGTGCCTCCGGGGAGAATGAAGGAGTCGGATGGGGTGCATTCGGCGCTTATCGAATCGATTGCCCTCTCGATAGGAGTGACAATATCGTCAAGTTGATTGGGATTGTCACCGCGCATCTCGCTTTTGGTGGCGACAAGGCTCATTACCGACATAAGATTGACCTGTATGCCATACAGCAGCGACTGAAACGGATGCGTCTCAGACAGATATGTGCGGATAGTCCCCACAACTACGTTAAGCTCATCAAGAGTGCCATTAGCCTCTATGCGTATATCGGTCTTAGGCACCCTTATTCTGCCGTGTATGGAGGTGAATCCATTGTCGCCGGTTCGAGTATATATTCTCATAATGCATCTCTTAATTTATGACTTAAAAATATCACTAATGCCGTGTTCTGCCCAATAAAGATGGGTATATCCGGCTATTGCATTCTTGTATCGGTATGTAAGGGATTCCACTGGTATCCCTTTAGCATTTTTCTGAGGGAAAGCGGTGGTTGTCACGGGTCTGCTGCCGGATGGTTCGACCCGGGAGTAATGAAACTCATGCCCACGTAGAACCATATTCCCGAAATCAACTTCACGGTATCCGAGTTTCAGACGCGACTCCCTCATGGTGGTTTTCAGAGGGAATACTCCGCACATAGGGTTTCCGTCGATCTCTTCCGTGAGATAAATGAATCCTCCGCATTCTGCGATCACCTTCCTTCCCGATTCGACAAAATCCCTTACTGAAGCTCTCATTGAGGTGTTGGCAGCAAGTTTATCCGCATAAAGCTCCGGGTATCCACCCGGAAGATAGAGAAGATCAGCGTCTGGCAATCGGATGTCGTTGATGGGTGAGAAATATCTCACGTCACCTCCTAAGGCGATAATATTTGCCTTATAGATGAAATTAAACGCCTCATCTGCTGCCACCGCCACCTTGGTGGCGGTCAGACGTGGGATGTCAAGACTGCATCTCTTCGGCTGTGTGGAGGTGGCGTGAAGTATTGCATCAATATCCACGTGGCGTTCTACTTCATCCGCCGCCATATCAATGAAACGTTCCATTTCATCCTGCGATGTCAGTGTCAATCCAAGATGACGGGATGGTATGATCAGATCGGAGCTCTTTTTCATGTATCCGAAACATGAGACGTTGACATCGGCACATGCCTTTTTCAAGAAAGAGAAGTGGCTTTCTGAAGCAACCCGGTTGAATACCACTCCCACCACTTTAATATCCTTCTTGAAATGAGTGAATCCGTAGATTGTAGCAGCCACAGAATATGCTGTTGACGAGGCATCGACAACGAGAATGACAGGCAGACCGATTGTTATGGCAATTCTGGCTGCGCTTCCTTCCCATCCGTTGAAGCCATCAAACATCCCCATCGCTCCTTCGATGACATTGGCACCCGCATTGTCGGAAAAATGGCTGAAGAGACCGCCTGCGTGCTCCGGAGATGACATGAATAGATCAAGGTTGACCGACTCACGTGAGGCGGCGAGAGTCTGGAATTGGGTGTCAATATAATCCGGTCCGCATTTGAAAGGTTGCACGCTTAATCCTCTCCTGCGCAGCGCACGCATGATTCCGAGTGAGAATGTGGTTTTTCCACTGCCGGACGAGGCGGAGGCTATCAGAAATGATGGTTTCATTTTGTAGATTTATTTGATTCTCGAGATAAATATGAGCGAGAGGAATAAAATATGCTTCCGTCATCGGAGAGAAGAATGGATTCAAGATTTCCCGGATAAATACGCGCACATTGCTCATGGCATCTCCGAAGAATCTCTTGAAAAAACATTTCGGCATCGCTTGGCGACAGGATAGACCACAGTTCTCTGGCGATATTCATCCCCGATATAGCAACTGATGCCTCTTGCGAGCAACCGCATTCCCTTGCGACATTGAGAAGGAAATCACGGTTGAAGGTCGTTTTGTGGCTGTGGGTGTCAATATGACCTTCTGCAAGTTTTACAGCTTTCCCTATCAGGATTCCGATGACGAGCGACTCCACCCCAAGATCGCGGGATATGGTCATGATCTCTCCGATGGCATTCCCATAATGTATGAATCCTTGCGGAGGGAGCGCCGGAAATAGTTTTTTCAAAAACTTCTCGCTCTTTGCACCGGAATTGACCACGATCGGTCGGCATCCCATAGCAATAGCCACATTCATCTCGCGGCATAACGATTCCACGAATGCCTCGTGAGAAAAGGGACGCACAATGCCGCTTGTGCCGATGATGGAGACCCCTCCGGATATCCCGACACGGGGATTGAACGTGCGGGCGGCAAGTTCCGCACCCCCTTTCAGGGAGATGGTCACGTCTAATCCTCCGGCATAGAGTGCGGTGAGTTCCTCTGTTATCATGCGTCGGGGCACCGGATTTATGGCAGCCTCTCCCACTTCCAACCCAAGTCCGGGCAACGTCACGATGCCGATCCCTTCACCCCCAGAGAACCGGATTCCTTCATGCCGGGCAAAAGCCACGCGTGCCGATATTTCACTTTTGTCGGTGACGTCGGGATCATCTCCCGCGTCTTTGATGACAGTTGCCGTCGCATCCTCATCTCGGGTCTCTACAGACTTCACCGACATCGCCATCCTTTCACCCTCCGGAATCCTGAAGGTGATCTCCGTTCTCTTTTCTCCCGTCAGCAGAGCGATGAGAGCTGCCTTTGCAGCAGCAGTGGCGCAGCTGCCGGTAGTGAACCCGGTGTGGAGAGGATAGAATTGAGGCAACAGTCTTTCTATGGCACGCCGCAGTCCGTGAGTACCCTCAACTGTTATGAATGATTTCGGGAGGGGGGGACGTCGGACCACGTAGATCAGTATGTTGTGCTGAATGGCTGCCTGAACTTTCTCGGCGAATCCTCCTGATGCGCCGCTCTCCTTCGTGATTATGGCATTGGGATGTAGCTCGGATATAAGGCGTGGCGTGTCGTCAGGTCTGTAATATATGAGGCGGGATGTGGGAAATCCTGCGTCGAGTGCCTTTTTCACGGAATCCTCGCGATCAAGGATTCGGAAAAACGTCTCTCTCTTTTCCCAGAAAGGCTTCAGGGGGGAGATAGTGTTTACCCCGGTGAGAGCTAACAGACGGGTCACGCCGTCATGACGCATCTTCCCGATAGCATCATTGAAATCGGAGCAGGGGATAATATGATCTGATTCGCAATCGGCAGGCAGACGTTCCAGCCTGATCACAGGAATGGCGAGACGGTCAGCTGTCACGGCTACCGTGTCATGCAGACGTGTCGCGAAAGGGTGGGCGGCATCCACAATAATCCGTATGCCATGTTGCTTGCAGAAAGAGAGCATGGAGTCAGCCGACATGGATCCTGAGATCCGGGTCCCGTGGGCACATTCTATTTCCTGCGCGTCGGATAATGTGGAGTAGAAATATCCCCCTTCCCCTTCATCGAGGGTGCTGACAGCTATACGTCCTTCCGTGGTGCCTCCGAATACAAGAATCATTTTCTGAAAAGATGTTTGAAATTGTGGTCATAAAGACGAGAAAGACCCTTTCTGTTGTCTATTGCATCGCCAACGACGAGAAGAGTGGTGAGTGAGAGCCGGTTATCATGGACGATGCGTGCGAGATCAGCAAGCACGCCACGATATATGCGCTCCTCTTTCCACGTGAGTTTATAGCATGCTGCGACAGGGGTCTCCGGAGGATATGCCATAAGGAGTTCCCTCTGCACGTCGTCTACAATAGCCGCGCTGAGATAGATGCACATTGTGCTCCGTGACTGTGCGAGTTTGTGAAGCTGTTCTCGCTCTGGCATCGGCGTGTGTCCCTCTCCTCGAGTCAGGATTATTGTCTGCACTTTCTCCGGTATGGTGAATTGAGAGCGGAGCGCGGCGGCCGCCGCCTGAAAAGATGATATTCCGGGCGTTATGTGGTATGACATGCCGTGGCGGTCGAAGAATGCCATCTGTTCCTGTATCGCTCCATAGATGCACGGGTCGCCGGTATGCAGGCGCACCACGAGCGCACCTCGGTCGTAGAACTCTTTCATGAGGGCAAATTGCTCTGCAAGATTCATAGGCGCAGAACTCCTCACTGTGCATCCCGGTTTTGCATAGTGGGTCAGCTCCACAGGCACAAGGCTTCCGGCATACAGTATGAGGTCGGCTTGCTGAAGGAAACGTTTCCCCCGCACCGATATCAGCTCCGGATCTCCCGGACCGGCACCCACAATCTCAATATGACCTTCCCGTTCGGCATCGGCATCTATTGCCACTGCGAAAGTGAAGTCGGAGCCATCATTGAGTTTGCATTTCTGTTTCTCAATGATCAGTCGCCCCCCGTCAGCACTTTTTAAAGCGCAGCTTTCGGCAACTCCGGGGATGCCTGTGACCTCTGATACTTTTTCAGAAGGATTCGGCACATCGATTCCTTTAAGGTCGTCGGCGGTGTATACATCACATTCATTTAATCCGAAAGCGTTGACGAGGTGAGCAACAGCCCTCTCGTCTTTCTTCAGTGGGATTGTTGCTACAGATTTCACTGACAACGGGCTGACACCAAATCTGATCATAGATTCGGCGATGTGGTTGTAGATCCCGTCGGGATTGCAGTCGCGTCGGCACCCGAAGCCGAGATTCAGCACCTTGGGGCGGAATGATAGGAGCGGTGTGTGGCAGTTGTGAATGAAAGGGGAGACGGAGATAATCAATTCCGCCTCCGGCATCTCATTGCAATCGCAAATGATCCTGACGTTGGGAGGGAGAGTAGATTCAAGCCATCGGGTGCCTTCATCTCTGACGTCTAACAGAAGACCCACAGGTCTGCCATTCACGAGAGTGGCAATCGCCCTGTTCATCTCCTCATGGCTCGCGTCTGCTATCCACCCGAAACGGGGGGCGAGAGTGTCGAGTTGCCATATCCGCGCCATGTCGCTCTGGGTGGTGACTACAGGGTTTGCTCCGAGCGCACGGGCAAGTTGCAGGCATAAAGCGTTGGCGCCGCCGACATGTCCTGACAATACGGAAATCACGTTGTGCCCCAGGCTATCGATACAGACTACCGCAGGATCGGAATATTTGTCGGAGATATATGGTGCTATCGACCGCACACATACCCCCAGAGCTCCGATGAAGACAATCGATTCGCATTCTTGAAAGCGCGCCATATCAAAATCCTTGTAGGAGACCGCCTCAAAATCGGATGAAACGGAGAGAATACGGTCTGCCACAGTGCGTCCGCTGTCATTCAGATATATAATTCTTTTCATAGATATTTCAAGGAGATGTTTTAAATCATTTGGAGGCTTTGATTATCTTTACCGGATTATGGGCATCGTAGCAAAGGAGATGCTCTTCCTGAATCTTACCTCCGCAGCTTTCGACAGAGGATAGGAAGTCACACCGACTTTCGTCACTAACAGAGTTGAACACCACGATGCCATCCGCCGTGAGATTCCCGAAAATACGTCTCATCATTTCAGGGAGCCTTCCTCCGTGGCCGCCGATGAAGACGGCATCCGGAGCGGGGAATGTGGATAGTTCGCAGTCAAGGAAGTCGGCTATGACTGCCTCGATTCCGGGAGTGCCGAAGATCCTGCAATTCTCTTCAAAAATTGCTTTGGATTCTGCGCGACGTTCAAATGAAATGATATCTAATTGCGGAAATCTTAGTTTCGCTTCAATAGATACGGAACCGGTGCAGAACCCTACGTCCCACATCACTCTCCTCTCGGAAAGATCAAGCATAGAGAGGGATAATAGCCTGACCGGCATTTTTGTGATCATGTTATTTCTACCCTCAAGATGCCGGAATAGATTTTCCGGTAGCCCGAAATAGCGTTTGCGAGGATGAGTCATCTTCAGGATTACGCAGTTGGGGAATGCAAAACCCTCTTGCGCCGTCTCTTCAAGAGACATGATGCGTATCCGTTCAGTGTCATTCCCGAGACATTCCCCTACGCTGATCGAATAGTTGTCATAGCCATATCGGAGAAGATGCCGGGCAATCTCGGCAGGAGTCTTGGACCGATCGGTAAGTATCCCAATCAGAGGGTAGCCAGTGATAAGGGCAACATCAAGATTCTTCCACGGACGCCCCGTCAGCGACACATTTTTCATCTCCGCGTAAGGGAGGAGGAGCCGGTGGGAGAGTGTCTGCAATGAATTGAATGAAGGATAGACTGTTATCTCGGTGTCGGGAAATGCACGCTGCAGTGTAGCGGCAAATCCAAAGAATAGAGGGTCACCTGATGCAAACACCACTATCTCATCATGGTCGGTATATTTATCGAAAACGGAAGCAAGCGGCACTGTCACATCAATCCATAACGAGCCGGGGGGGAGCATGGGCGCGACAATATCATGATGACGTTTCCCTCCGGAAAATACTTTCGCAGCCTTGATAGCCTGCATTATTTCCGGAGAGAATGTCTGCATACGGCTATCGGATATACCGATGATTATAAAACGCGTCTCAGACATCTCTTCCGGGTTTTAGCATCCCGGCATCGGGCCAGCACAGGATGGAATTGACAAGAGTGGCGGCAAGGTTGCTTCCCCCTTTTCTCCCCTCCACGATAATCTTAGGTATGTCGGTGAAAGGCTTTACCATGTGTTTGCTTTCACAGACATGGACGAATCCTACAGGGGCAGCTATGATTCCTGCCGGATGTGCCTCACCACGTCTTATCAGGGAACAAAGTTCCATGAGGGCAGTGGGTGCATTACCGAATACATAGAGGGCATCAGGATCCTCTTTCACGGCGAGGCGTATGGCTGCCTGAGTGCGCGTCAAGCCTTTAGATGTCGCCAGCTCCGCTACTTGCGGCTCGTTGAGATAACATTTCACGTTAAGACCGAGACGAGCGAGAGCACCCTTCCTGATTCCGGAAGCAGCCATAGTCACGTCGGTTACGATTGTCTTCACTCCCCCTTCAGTCAACCTCTTGTAGATCCTTTCCACGGCATCCTCATCCACTTTTATTATATTCTCCATATCGAAATCGGCGGTCGTGTGGATGGCATGGAGCAATGGCCATTTCAAGTTGAGTGGGATATCCGGATTGGAAAGCTCCTTTTCAATGGTGCGGAAGCTCTCTATCATGATGGATTGTCCGAGTTTCTCTTTTTCACCGGTCTTGCCGGTGTAGTATCCCCGTGGGGTGACGATATGTCGGTTCCATTCAAATGAATTTGAGTTCCCGATGATGACCACGGTGAACATATCCACATCCTCAGGATCAAACTCCGCAAGATTGGTCACTTTCACAGTTTCTCCGGCACGACCTGCCTGACGCACATAACCAACGGGAGTGGCAGGATGCCTGACGCTCAGAAACAGTTCTTTGAGCCTGTGCAGTTCCCAGTAGCGGCCGTTGCTTTTGGGATTATAGACAGCGGTGACAAAATCAGCATCGGCAGCAGCTTTTATTCGTTGCTCGATGACTTGCCAAGGAGTCATCAGATGGCTGAGTGAGATGACGCAAAAATCGTGACCCATCGGAGCACCGAGGAGAGAGGCGGCTTTCTGGAATGCGCTTATTCCCGGAATCACTTCCACCTCAATGTCGGCATCTTCTCGGCGTATCATTTCAAATACAAGGGGAGCCATACCATATATTCCGCAGTCGCCTGAGCTTATGACGCATACATCACGCCCTTCTGCAGCAATCTCAAACGCCTTCTCAATCCGCGCCTCTTCCTGACGCATGCCGTTCTGAATAATCTCTGCCTTTTCGCAGACGATTCCGGAAATGAAAGGGATGTAGTATTTGTAGCCCACAATGATTTCTGCCTCACGGAGGGCAGTCATGGCGCGTCCCGTCATATCGCCAACGTTTCCGGGTCCTATCCCGATGATTGTGATCTTTGGTCTCATTATCTCATTCCTCTGAGTTTATGAATTGTTGTCGTTGTCTATTATTGAATCTATCTCATCAAGTAGCTCGGCGATTGACTTCACGTCTCTTCCGTTGACAGACAGACATCGAGGGGTAGCCTCAACAAAGACCGAGGAATCCTTTTCGGCGGTGGATATGCCCCGTCGGGTAAGGGCTTTCCTTACCATGTTGAGATGCTGTCCTTCTCCTGTCAGGCTGACTGATCCGTGCATTTCTTGAGATATTTTGAAAAGTCCGTTGTCAATGTCGAACACCACACCGTCGCTATGGAAATAGCGGTTCATTTCCCCGTTCAGGGCAAGGTCTTCCGGGGTGCCGATAGTGACACCATGCGGCTTGTCGATGAGCCATACTTTGTCGGCTATCTGCAGGGCAAGCTCCATATCGTGGGTTGATAGAAAGACTGTCTTGTCTTTCTCGATGGCAAGCCTCTTTAGGAGCTGCAGGATCTCCACTTTGCTCGGATAGTCAAGAAAGGCTGTTGGCTCATCAAGGAAAATGACAGGAGTCTCTTGTGCCAATGCTTTGGCGATCATCACCTTCTGGCGTTCGCCGTCGCTCAGTGTCTGCACCATCCTGCCTCGCAGATTATTGATATTGACAAGGTTGATTGATTCCTCAACCGCCATTTTATCATATTCTGACATCTTTCCCCAGAAACCCGTGTAGGGACTTCTGCCCATAGATATCAGTTCTTCCACAGTCATATTGCTGATGCTCAGTTTCTCAGTGAGTACAACCCCGATCACTTTTGCCAATTCCGGAGCGGAATAATCCTTTAGGGATTTCCCCTCTATGAAGATATCCCCTTGAATAGGGGGGATGAAAGCTGTCAATGTCTTCAGGAGAGTTGATTTGCCTGCACCGTTAGGACCCAGAAGACACGTCAGCTCACCCGATTCAAGGGATGCGTCGATATCACGTGTGATGACGGTGTTGCCCTTTTTAGAGATGTATCCGGTCTCAAGTCCTGAAATTTTTATTGTCTCATTGTTTTTTTTCATACTTCATTTCTTCTTTTGTTGAAAAGCACCCACATGACGACAGGCGCGCCGATAAGAGCTGTCACGGAGTTTACCGGAAGCGCACCCTCAAATCCGGGTAATCTGGCGATGAGGTTGCAGAGGAGAGCCAGAGATGCCCCCGCCAGCATGGATGCCGGCAGAATCACTGCGTGGTTAGATCTATGGAATAGACCTCGACAGATGTGAGGGACAGCGAGTCCCAGAAATATAACTGGTCCGCAATATGCAGTCACGACAGCCACCAATATTCCGGAACTTGCTATGACGAGCATACGTGCTCTCTTAATATCGAGCCCGAGATTGCGGGCATAAGAGTCGCCGAGCAGGAGAAGGTTGAGGGTCTTGATAAGTAGGAAGGAGATAGGGAGAAGCACACTCATCAGAAAGATGAATACATTTGTCTGCCCACCTGAAACACGCGAGAAACTTCCGAGCCCCCAAATCACGTAAGCCCTTATGTCTTCCTCGGCACTGAAAAACTTCAGCACGCCAATTATTGCGTTTGCGACGTATCCGATCATGACGCCCATTATCAGAAGGGTCACATTCCCCCTTACTTTTCCGGCAACGAAGGCGATGAGTGCCATTATAAGTAGGGCTCCAAATATGGCGGAAAGGGTGATGGTGACCTCTCCTATTACTCCGAGCTTGCTTAATGTCACACCCCCTATGCTGCCGGAAAGGAGCACTACAAAAGCCACACCGAGACTTGCTCCGGAGCTTATTCCGAGCACAGAGGGACCGGCAAGTGGATTCCGGAATACAGTCTGCATCAGTAGTCCGCTTACTCCCAGACCTGCACCCGCCATGGCAGCGGTGAACGATTGCGGGAGCCTTGACTTCATTATTATGTTGGTCCATATCGGAGACTCATCTTCACTTCCTGTCAGGATATTGTAGATGGCATCTGCTGGAATCTTCACCGAACCGAGGAGAAGGTTAAGGAAAAAGAAAAGCAGAATAGATACCCCCAGGAGGGTCATTATGAGTCCTGTGCGAGTGTGGTTCATTTCTTAAGCAGATGATAATATGCAGGTTGATGGTCAGGCAGGATGTCAGGATGAAACACATGGATGAAGTCAGCGAGCACAACTTCCGGCTCTACGGGCATCCGCTCGTAGAATGGCACCTCATTCATGTTGCAGTAAATGACCCCTTTATTTTTCCATGCCTTGAAATCAGTATAACGGTTGTCGATCTTTTTTAGTGCATCGTAGGAGAAATCTCCATCAAAACTGTTGACAATTCTCCAATAGTCTGCCTCGGAAGCATTTGCATACACCGTCTCGTAGTCAAGGGTGATACCGCCGGATTCGGTATTGTCTTTCAGAAAATAGTCGCCGCCGGCATCACGGAATAGCTGGGCGAGGAAACTTTTCCCACCGACGGCATACCAGTTGCCACCGCGCATCTCCCCGCTGAACACAGTGGGGCGCACCCCGACAGTGTCAACCATTGCTTTCAGCGCGAGATAGCGGCGCTCGATATCCGAAAATATCTCATTTGCTTTTGCCGTGTTTCCCGTAAGGAGTCCCACCACCTTTATCCATTCCGCTTGTCCGAGTGGCGACAGCTCCTTGTAGCCGAGATGGGGGAGGAGCGGGATATCGACGTTGCGTATGGCATCATATCCGCCACGTTTGAAAGGGGAGACGAAAATGACGTCAGGATCTATGGCGATTATGACCTCATTGTCGAAATTTCCCTCGATCCCTATCTTGTGGGTAGTGCCCTCCTTTATCTGACGGTTCATTTTCTCATTATGCAGATGGCGCGTGCTTGTAATACCTACGACCTTTTCCGGAATATCAAGTTTCAGGAAATTTGACAGTTGGAGAGATGTCATGCATATAGCTGACTCTATCGGGATATTGATGCGCTTATATCCTTGCGGTATCTCTCCGATGAAATTCTTATCGGTGAGCGCGAAATGGAATTTTTCCGCCTCTCGGTTCTCAGGGTCATTGATGTCGAGGAGAGTGATATCCCCGCTATTTTTCACGTGGAAACCCTGTGCATATTTAGGAATAACGGTTGCGATTGAGTCAGTTGCCGATGATGCTTCCGCATCATTGGCTCCGGCGGCATTGCGAGCTCCGCATGCTGTCAGCATCACGGCAGCTGCGAGGCAGAGGATATGGATGGCTTTTTTCATATTTATATGGGTGTCTGTTATTCAGGTATGTATATTATTTCTCCGTTCTCAAGTTGATAAGCTGTCCCGACACGTTTCCCTCGGTTGCCTGATGTGGGCGACTCTGTGTCGGAAGGGGTGTAACGATTTATTTTCTCCCCCTCTCTGGTTATGATTTCCATGTTGTCAGTCCCGGGGTTCTTGACAATGGTGAAGTCATCATCAGAGAAAATCTCACTCATGCTGAAATGCGTGGTGAGCGCCACCATAAGAGCCACGGCAAAGACCATCGCTATATCGAATAGATTCGTAAGCATTCCGAGGGGATTATCATCCTCATCGTTGGAGTTGTGAAGAATTGGATTCTGTTTCATATTCCGATAATTTTACGAAGAATGAACCCAATGTCGTTGAAAGAGCGGGCAAAGAAGCGTTTGTCTGACTGAAGCTGCAGGAGACCGATAGCTGCAATGAGCATGCCGATGACGGTCGTGGCAAATGCCACTTGCATGTTGTATGCCATTGATGATATGTCGCCGGCAGAGAGTCCTACGAGAGCGGGTCCCATCGGTATGAGGGTCCCCATGAGTCCGAGCATTGGTCCGAATTTCACTAAGAGTCGGCTTTTCGAGAGTTTCCGCTCTATCTCTATCTGATAGTCTCCCAAAGCATGTTCGCAATAATCAGCATCCGCACTATGACTGACTAACAAGCGCAGACATCTGATTTCCGGCGAATCTTCGAGATCGTTGAGACTATCCAGCGTCTCTTTCAAACTGTCAAGTGAGTAGTTGCCCACCACTGTCTTCAATGCGTCGGAAATGCGACGATGCTCACGAAAGAGATGATAGAATCCGATCGCTCTGATCAATGAGAGCGACAGCAGAAACAATAGGGAAAGGATTACCGGAATCAGTAATCCGTTGGAAATTATAAACAGTATATCTGAGATAGGTTTCATGTCATACCATATAAAATTATACTTGTGATTGTCAGAACGATAGTGATGCCGTATAGTGTGCCGAATCCGGCATTGAGATGGCGACAGATGGCAACACTGCCGGCAAGGAGCAGAACGACAGCAATCCCGGTAAGTATTGAGATAGTCGCGAAGTCGGCTCCCGGAAAAGAGCGTGTGCAGATGCAATCCAAGACTATCATGGGATATAGGATTGAGAAGCCGGGGTATAGACCTGCAATCCGGGGAAGATGTCTGTCAGAAAAGATGTGGCGGAGAAAGAAAATCACGTCTACCGATGCCAAGATAACGGCATATACAATCCATTTCGCTGTCCATATCTCCTGACGGGGGAGTCCGAACATTATCATTGCGATGATGCCGGCGCCTATTCCCCATAGCAGACATAATGCCACACGCATTTTCACGGGCATGAGTGAAATATTCACTATGCATCCCGCAATAGACGCTATGCAAAATATCATCAATATCACTGTCATCGGTTCTCCTTTCTGCCACCGGTTTTATGATTGGCTCTTCTCCGGAATATTACGACGCACCCGTATGCACAAATACACAGTGCTAAGGCAATTATCACATAGAGACCTGTTTTGTCAGGTGAGATTTTCTGCATGAGGTTCCTCTCATCTTTTTTCAGAATTTGGGATCCTGATTGGGCTGCTGTGGCTTTCCCGATCTCTCCGAGGAATTTGTCAGCGTCCTTGGCAGAGAGGTGTGAGGCGGTATACTCCTGAAGTTTCCTGTTTGCACAGACGAATTCCGTGCATGGTGCGCCGTGCCGCCGGGTAATACGGGCATGCATTTCGGCGACGGCAGAGATGCGTTTGTCGTCGGCTTTCCAGAATCCTTTACGTGCGCTTTCAAGCATCGTGGCTGTCATTTCCTGCAGGGCAGCCGGATTCACACGGTTGAAATATTCCTCAATCCCGATCCCATCCTTGTCTGCCACGTATATATCGTAAAGACGGTCATAGATATCATCGGCAAGCACAGAAGGACGCGTGGCACTCCATCCGAAGATGTTTCGAAATATCTCTCCAAACATCTGTGCCGTAGTCGCCCCTCCTTTCATACGGTTCTTGATATATTCGGGGTTTAGGATAGTGGCGCGTGTCTCGACGGCGACTGCCTCTTTTGTGTCTTGCATACGAGGTACCCAAGGATTGCGATAGTCTGCCATGACAGCGTCCGGCTCTTTGCCCCCCAAAGATTTTGCCGCCAGCGACAATGCTCCGGTGAATTCATAAACATGGTCGAGAGATATGGGACCCCACGTGTTGCTCTGGCGTGGCTGTACGATGACGTCTGTGCCGGCAACGGCAGACTTAAACAGGTCTTTATTCATTGTGCCCCAATTGCTGTCGTCGCCATATATGGCGCACATGTTGTTGAGAAAACCATCTACCAGTTGCTCGCGGTCATCCCATTCTCCGGAATTTTCAGTAAAATGAAGCATCCCGGTGCTATATCCGGAGTTGACCGGACCGAACACTCTCATTGTTGAAAGCTCACGTGCTCTTTTTGGCGACTCCCCCTTATCCAAAAGGGCTTTTTCCTGCTCGATAGTGCCTTCTGCCACGAAGTTTGGATATTTGTCATCCTTTGCCGAGGCGGCAAGAGTGACTGCATCGGTGAGCATTTTCAGGCGCGATGACGCTATGTCGCGCAGCTGTCCCGACACCTGCACAAGAATGTTGATTCTCGGGCGGCCCAATTCTTCGGAAGAGGTGAGCTTCAGGTCTATCACGCGCCCTTGCCCGTCGCGCACGGGCTCCACACCGAGCATTCTTAATGCCTGTGCTACGGTCGCACCCTGCGAGGAGATGAATTCTCCCGCCCAGAATGTAAAACTTATTTTCCGAGGATATTCACCATGTTTTTTGAGATAACTATCGAGAGTGTGTTCTGCGAGAACCACACCGTCGTTCCATGCTTTTTCTCCGGGAGTGACTTCTGCATTAATGCTGAACATGTTGCGTCCCATAGGGAGCACGTTGGTGTTTATTACAGGATCTCCGCCTGGTGCCGGGCACAGCGGAATGCCGTTCAGGGCCCCTACCATTGCGTCGATCTCGGCTCCTGCCGATTCTGTGAGAAGTTGGCGTATACGCAAGGCTTCTGCAGCATCGGCAGGAGCCGGGTTGCCTGATAATGCCGATTTGATGTCACGGGATGCTCCTGGATGATAATTGTGGGCGATTAATGCGAAGTCCTGAAGCGATTTTTGAGATATTTTCCCGGCGTGGAAATCATTCTTGGCACGGGAATATGCGAGTTTGTCGGCGGTTATTGCGAGAATACTTTCCGTCATATCGTCACCGGAGTAGGGTACTCCCATTACGTAGTATGCCCCTGTGATTTTTTCATTTGCAAGTTCCTCCAGGAAGGCATCGATTTTTTGCAATTCAAGGGTGGTATATCTCCCTTCCGGGATGGAATCAAGTCCGAGATCCTTGTGGAACCCTTGCGCGATGATTTCCCTCTTTAAGTCTTGGGAATTGGCGGAGGAATTCGAGATAGCCTCATGTATTTTCATCAGAAGGGATGCATATTTTTGCCGTAGCCCGCTTTTTGTGAAGGGTGGTGTAAGATGGGTAACAATCACGGCATGGGATCTTCTTTTGGCAATGATAGCCTCTCCTATGTTTCCAGTGGTATAGAAATAGAAATGCGGTCGGCCGCCGATCAAGACGTCTGCCCAGTCGGATTTTGAGAGGGCAGCGTTTTTACCGGGTGTGAATTCCAGGTTGCCGTGAGTACCGAAATGGATTATGGCATCGGCATCGAATTCATTCTGCATATAGAGGTAGGGAGCTATGTAGGAATGAGGAGGTGCTACGTCAGCACCATGCACGAGTTTGAAATCATCATCGCCGAGTGCGGGACGGGGCTGAGGGAAGAGGAGTATGTTGCCGAATCGGAGGGCTGCCATGCATATAGTGTCGCCACTCGCGAGAAGATTTCCCGGAGCCTTGCCATAACGCATTTCTACCTCGGCGTATTTTTCAGGACTTAGTGTTGTCTCTGCCCATTTTTCATAGAGTCTTTTATCTATACGGATGGGGTTACATTCTTCAATGAATCGTTTCTGAGCGGCAGGAGCATAGGATCCCATCACGCTCCCCTGTTCATTCAGCATCTTCCCGAATTCTTCCATTGAGGAGGGTAGTCCGCTGACGTCATATCCCTCTGCTGACAGACGCGACAGAAAATTATAGAGAGAAGGCACTACCTCCATACCCGAGGCAAGGAGTGCATCTTTCCCTGGCGACTTGAAATAGACTATGGCAATCCTTTTCTCTTTGTCTGGAATCACTTGTAGTCGCATGAATCTGTTGAACTGATCCATGAAAGCATCCACACGTTCCCGCTGAGGAGTGAAGAGGATGTATCCTTCTGGATCCGGATCTTGTGTCGCAATGCATAAAGGCGACATCCCTCCGTCGATTTCAGGCACGACGATTCTGGCATTGAGAGTACCCCCTTCCAACGGTTTTCTGATATCTAGCCATTCCGACTGTGTCTGGGTAAGAGGGAAAGGCATGAAAAGAGGTATCTTGTGGGCATAGACCCAATTCAAAAGAGAGTCATTGCCGAGGCGCCCCATCGGGAAATAGACAATGGCATCAGGGTTAACCTCCTTTATCATTGCGCTGCGTTTCTCTCCGGTAGCTGTGATGGGATAGACATTATATCCGGATTGTGTGAGGCGCGTGACGATTGTATCGACGTGGGCACGGTTGCTTTCCACCGGAAAGCTCACTCCTGAGATGAAAGCCACGTCGCGCCCATCTTGGTGATATAGACCTTTGTCCTTGAGATATTGCGTCAGGGCGTGAGCATCCTTGAAATATTTCCCCGGCTCGAGATGATAGAATAATTCGGATGGTATATTTACGGGAAGATCATAGTCTTGGTCTCCGAGTCGGCGTGGAGTTGAAAGATGACGCACGTATCGGAGAAGATTGCGGTAGTTGGGTCGGCATGGGTTTGCGAAATAAGTCTGCAATGTGGCAGACTGTATGGAATCGAGATTGTGGTTTACGACAAAATTGAAGTTACGTAGTGAGTTGGTGAATACAGGCACTCCATTGTGTGCCGCCTTCTCAAGGTCAGCCATCTGTATGGAGTCAAGATAAAGCCCGCGACCGTACATGAGGACGGCATCATATTTGCTGAAATCGCGGGCTTCTTCCATTGTCGTGCATGTCACGGAAATCAGACGGCTGTCGTTGTTCAGTATAATCTCCGCCTTTTGAGCAGGAAGAGGATTGACCACCAATATTTTGGTGGGTCTCAGTAGGGAATGCCAGACCATAAGGATCGCTATGAGTGCCATAGCAATTCCGATGCATGTCAATACAGTCTTCTTGATACGTGACATAGTTTTCTTGTTGGTTATAAATTCTCTTTCAGATAGGATGCTTTTTGTGCAGAGATATCGGTGACGGGAGTCTCGATTGCCTGACGGATATGGTCAATGTATATGTTTTGTATTTCAGGAATCTCTCCGAGACCTTCAATTACGGAAGAGACGTTGAATCCATCCTTACCGAGCATCTCTTTCCATTCTCCATCGATATCATTACGTGCATGGTCTCCGGCGACAAACATGAAAGGGATGAGTGTGACATTTTTCACGCGTCCGTTCTTCAGACGTTGGAGAGTCGTCATATACGTCGGATAACCCTCTACTGTCGCGACATGGAAGGATGGTGCCCCACCTGACGTAAACATATAGTCCATCTGAGAGTATATGGAAGTGGCGGGAGTTGAAGTGCCATGTCCGATCAGCACGACAGCGTTGTTCTTGCCGATATATTTGGCGTAGCGTGCAGAGAGAATCTTGACCACATTCTCACAGTCATCAACAGAGTATAGTAAAGGATTCCCTACCCGAATATCGGAGAAGAATGGGGTCATGAGAGATGCCTCCTTACGGAGAGTCTCCACCTCTATGCCACAAATAATGTTTGTCGGTTGCACCACGACGTGAGTGTATCCGTCGGCTGCCAGACGTAAGAGGGCTTCCGTCGGTGTTGATTTGTGCATGCCTCGTTTGGAGAGCCTCTTTATTATTATGCGTGAGGTGTAGGCTTCTGTAACTTTCACTCCCGGAAACGTGTCCTTTACCATTGTATTTATGGCATCAATAGTGGCAGCACGCGTATCGTCGAATGTAGTGCCGAAATGCACCATAAGTATAGCTGTCTTATCTTTGGGCATATCTTTTAAATCCTGTGCCTTCATAACAATGAAGGCTACGAATATCAGAAGAAAAGTAATTGTTCGTCTCATGTCGTCGGTTTTTAGGACCGGTCGTCGTGTTCATCTGTTACCGACGACCGGTCTGGATTAAATAAAATGTAGGTATTCTGTATTATTTCACGTTTTCCACTACACGGATCTGCTCGAAATAATAACCTGACGCCATTGTTGCTCCGAGCGATGTCGAGTTTGTCTTGACATCATAGATATAGATTTGAGGTTTCTGATTCTCTGCATCTACTCCGATATATGCCTTGTGGTTGACGTATGCCATACGCGAGGAGAATCGTCCGCTGCTGTAGGGTAGGGCGGCACCGTTGTATGTGATTGGGGTGCTCGTTTTCGTCACTACGTCGATGACTGTATAGTAATGGCTGAACGAATCTATGCCGGTTCCCGCTTTGTCGTCGCGTGCGTATGCAAGTGCCTTATTGTCTCCAATATAAAGAATGGAGACAAGTTTCCCACCTGCTGTGAACCCATCATAATTCTTATCAAATGAGGTTGAGCCTGCCGGAATCTTGAGGAGGTGGCTTATCTCATTGCCGTCGGCATCATCGGTCACGCATGCGATATATAGATTGTTGTTGCCGTCAATGAAGGTGGTGGTCTGAAGGAGTTCGCCGTAGGCAGTGCCCACCATCTCGCAGTCAAGGAAGCAAGGTGTGTCGCTTTCGACTGCCATTGTAGCCGGGTCTATGACGGCAGTCATCATAGGCGTGACACGTTTTCCGCGTTTCCCACCCGTCTTAGCATAATAGAAATAGAATAGCTTATTGTCTGACTGACGGTAGGTGAGTATTCCGGAAGTGGTGTAGATTTCGCCACCTTCCGGCATTTTCACATCGAGAGTGCCTTCCGAGATGATTGACATATCGTCGGAATTCAGTTTTGTCCAGATAATCTTGTTTGCGTCGCCGTTGGCTGCCATGATGATGAGAGTGTTGTCAGAGATCCATGCATGGGTGTATTTGCGTGTATCGTAGGTGTTGTCCTTAAATCGACGCTCCTTTACCACCTCAATCTTATTGTCGGTGATGGTGTATTTTGCGAAACGGTCGCCGGAAACGGGCACCTGATAGTAATACCCACCCTTCAGGATAGTTTCCAAGGAGAGGATTGAATTGACCTCTGTGCCCACACCCTTGAAAGTGATTTCCGGTTGGTCGGCATCAAGCGAGTTGAGGCTGCGCACTAGAGTCTGTACATCCCTTCCCATTCCCCCATGACGGTCAAGAGCAACCCAGAGATCGAAGTGATAGTCCTGGATGATTGTTGGGTCATCTGGGATTTCGGGTTTGTCATCGTCTGAACATGCTGTCGGCAGGATGCACATGAAAAGTGCAAACAGCTGAAGGATACTGAATTTGAATTTCTTCATAAGTGATTGATATTTATTGGTTGGTGAATAATCAATGTACTTTCTGCTCCCACTTCGGTAACATTTGGAGAAGAGGCTGAGGAGAGATTGAAGTTCATTTTAGGAAAATACGGAATTTTGCAGCAAAACTGCGTCCCGGTTTCGGAAGCATATAGTTGTCATACGCAAGGCGGTCAAACAGATTATTACATTCCAGCGAGATGTTGAATCGGTCTGCTTGCCAGGAGTAAGATAATGAGAGGTCGGTGATATTCTGTGTTGGGATACGGGCTTTAGTGGAGATGGCTCCGAATGCTTCCCAATTCAGGAAGTACCAATGGATGTATTGGTGAGCGACTCCGACATTCAGTTGGTCAGTTTTGGATATAATGTTGTGGAATGAGTAGGTGGTTTCCATATTCCCAAACATCCAGGGGCGGTTGGGAACGCGGTTCTTGTAGGTGGCGGAAGGATTGCCGTCGGTCTTATATTTCTTAAGGTCGCGGGCATCGTTCCAGCTCCCGTTTATGGAAATCTTCAGACGGTCTTCCCAGAAATATGACACGTCGAAATCGAATCCTTTGATATGTATTGCAGGCTCGTTGACGTATTGCATCATCCCTTCACGCTCGGAGACAGTGGCACGTATGAAGTTCTGTACGTGACGTATGAAGCCATTCGCCTCGTAGGTAAGATGATTGGCATCTCCAAAAAAACATGACCCGAAGATGCCTGCATTATAGTTGTTGCTTTGTTCTGGTTTCAGCGCGAGGTTGGCGTAGACAGTGGTTCCGTTTCCAAGAAGTTCCCTGGAGAGAGGGAGCCTGACACTATGTTCGTATGAAGCCTTCACAGCAAAGGGTTCGCACAAGGCATATCGGCTCCCGATGCCGGCTCCCATATAGTTCTTGGTTGCGTTGGTGTCTATCTTATCCGAACCTGTGATTGTGAAATCATTGGTCTGTCTTATGTGGAGCGTGTTGATATAGTCTTTCACAAAGTAGGATGTCTGCCACTTTTGGTCAAAGAAGGACTGTGAATATGTGAGCGACAATATGTGTTTTGTCACAACATCATTTGTGGGTTCAAACAACTTGTCAACCTTGTCATGCCTATCATTTCCCCTTCTGTTGAACATATAGTTGAATGCAAAGGAGTTATGCTCATTGAGTTCATAGTCAATTCCGGCATTGATCATGGTCAAGGGGCGATTATATACCCTTATTGTCCGCGCATGGTTTGTCATCTCGTTGCCTGACGATGGGAGCCATGAACCGTCCCAGGAATATTTGCGGTATGCCGTGTCGACAGTCTCGCTATGATCAAGGGTGTGGGATATGTTGATTCGGGAGGCGATATCACCCCATCGTTTTGAGTATATGGCAGAGAAAGCCAGTGAGTGGGAATGACGTTCCGCCTTACCATACACTTTGTTCTGCATGGCTCCTGTCTGGATCTCTTTGTCGACAGCGTTGTAGGATACCCCTAAGAAGAACATGTCGGCCCATCCGACATTATTTACGCCCGCTTCAAGTTGTCCGAATATGGAGAGATAGTCGTCGTGGAAACGCCGGCGGTCAGTGAGTATGTACCGTTCTTCATCCTCGTCCCATATCTCCACCCCTTTCATCTTGTAGTCGTTTTTGGAGTAGTTGACCCCTACTGTGGGGCGTAGTGCAATTGCAGTGCGGGGTATGAACCATTGTCCTGTCAGATCGGCGGTATGCGTATGAAAAGATCCGATGCCATAGGATGCATCCAGGAAATTCTGACGTTTTTTCTTGGTTATGATGTTGACGGCTCCACCCAATGCGTCGGCACCAAGGTGAGAGGGGACCACGCCTTTATAAAGCTCCACACGTTCGACTATATTCAGGGGGATATTTTCCAGCGATACCCCGGAACCTTTTGACTCCAGGGGCACTCCGTCAATAAAATAGCGTATGGAATTGCCCGACATGCCGTTTATGGTCAGGTCAAAGTCAGAGCCGACTCCCCCTTCACGGCGCACTTTCACTCCGGCTGTGCGATTGACAAGATCGTTGATGGTGACCATCCTGTTTATGTCGGGGGCTATTTCCAGGGCATTTACTGCAAACACCCCCTCTTCAAGTTTTCGGGCAGCAGATTTTCCAAAGACTTTCACCTCATTGAGATCAACAGATTGTCGATCTTTAATGGAGTCATTGCCATGGACAGTGGATTGCGCCAGTGCCGGCAGTTGGCTGACGAGAATTGTGGATAGGAATAAAAGAGATTTCATTCCGGTAGTCTGCTTGCTCATTGACTGAAAGATTTGTAGGCATTATCACGCAGCAGACCGTAAAAGCACTCCTCTATGCCGGGGATGACATGGAAAAAGTAAAAGCGCATTGACGTTTTGTGGTGATATAACCCGAAAACTACAAAACTATATGTTGTCCTGGCAGGTCTCCTGACTTATCCTGACTTCCCGGCGCCTTCCCATCGTTGACAGCGACAGTGGCATTATGCCGGGAGTTGTGGTAGGAATTACAGTAGCGGGTCTGTTCCGGATTTTCACCGGATTCCCTTTTCACGCATTGTGCGCACCAGAACGTGGCGCAAAGTTACAACTAAAATCTAAAATCACAAAATTCACAACCGTTTTTTTGAAGCCGGTCGTGAGGGTGGGGTTGGGATAATCCTATGGTTTCCCAATTTCCCTGGCTTCGCGGAATAGAATGGGATCGACATGGCAATATCCGTCAGGATTCTTATACAGATAGTCCTGATGATACTCTTCGGCAGGATAGAAATTGATAAGTGGTGAATGTTCCACAGCAATCGGTTTGTCATAATGGGTCTGTAGGGCGGCTATTTGGGATTCTATTACCGCAGAGTCTGCTGAGTCGGTATAGTATATTCCGGTGCGGTATTGCGTGCCTATATCCCCTCCCTGTCTGTTGATGCTCAGAGGATCAATACTTCTGAAATATAGCGACAGTAAAGAGGAGAGCGACACTTTTTGATCATTGTATACCACCATGACGGTCTCAGCAGCATTGGTGATGCCTGTGCATACAAGTTTATATGACGGATTCTCCACAATGGAGTTGGCGTAACCGGCGGTAGCAGAGACTACGCCCGGCACTAAAGAAAACAGGTGGGCGGTTCCCCAGAAGCATCCTCCTGCAAGGTATATGGTCTTATTCATATTTTTAGTTTTAATAGAGTGGTGAATTTATTTTTGGAGATGCCGGATTCTAAATGAATAAGGGGGTAGCGGTCAGAGTAGCGTGTAGCCTCCTGTGAGCGGCGCGCCGTTGCCCCATTCACATTCAGTGGAGGTGGCATAGTTGAAATTGTATTTGGCGATGCCGAGGTCGATGAGGTTCTTGGGGTTGGAATCGTCCACGCGGGCGCAGAGCGCGTCGCCGGCGCTGTCATGGCGCAGGAATATGCGGGTGGGTCGCTTGTTGAGTGCGGAGGGGGCACATGCCACTGCCTCAAGCCCGACGGTCAGAAACGGGAATTTGCCAATCGCCTCAGTAAGATCTCCGGAGGGCTCGAAGAATTGCTCCGCGTCCATTCTCTTCAGATGAACCATCTTCGCCATTATCTTCGCCATGAATTTTGTCTTCTCTGCCGGATAACCGAGAAGCACAAGAAACAGCACCTTCTCTCCGGCGCGTAGCTGTACCTTCACCTTGCTTTCATTATAGGTGCCACCGACGAAACAGCTCCCCACGCCCAGCTCACAGGACTTTATCACCACCTGTTCCGCATAATAGCCCGCCCTTTCGAGCACGTCGGGAGTGGCGGTATCTACTACAGCTGCCATGTAGTTTCGGGGGTTGGTGAAGACTCCATAACTCTTGCTGAAGCCTGCCAATGGGTCGGGATCATTGGTGATCAACTGGAATTTCAGCCCCTGTTGATGGGTGTTGATCATCGTAATGCACGCCTTCAGCTTCTTGACGTGAGTATCCGAGAGAGCCTCCTCTCGGAAGGCCCTCACGGAGTGGCGTGACTGTAAGGTCTGTAATGGGGTCATCATTCGTTGTTTATACAGTTATTTATATCAGCTGAGTCATTATCGGCAGAGGATGATTCCTCCGGTTGCCTAAGTTCGAGACGCACCACATTCTCCACATGATGAGTGTGGGGGAACATATCGACAGGCTGCACTGCCGTGACCTTATATCTCGCATCAAGTAACGCAAGATCGCGTGCCTGCGTGGCGGGATTACAGCTCACGTAGACTATGACGGCAGGGGAGGCGTTGAGGATAACCTTCACCACATCCTCATGCATACCTGCACGCGGTGGGTCTACAATCATGACGTCAGGAACCCCATGACGGCGTACAAACTCATCCGTGAGTATATCCTTCATGTCGCCTGCATAGAAGAGGGTATTGTCAAGACCATTGACCGAGGCATTCAATTTGGCATCCTCGATCGCCTCCTCCACGTATTCAATACCGATGACCCGGCTTGCCTGGCGCGCCACGAAATTGGCGATTGTGCCGGTGCCGGTATAAAGGTCGTAGACCAAGGGTTTCTTCCCGTCATTATTCCCCTTCGGGTCAAGTCCGGCGAACTCCCTCGCCACTTTATAAAGCTCGTAGGCCTGGAGCGAATTGGTCTGATAGAAGGATTTCGCATTTATACGGAATCTGAGTCCCTCCATCTCCTCCTCTATATATTCCGGACCGCTGAATGCTATCACCTCCTGATCAGCTATCGAATCATTGAGTTTCCTGTTGACCACGTAGAGCAGTGACGTGATCTCCGGGAATCTCTCCTTTATAGCGGTCAGAATCTCGGCGATACGTTCGCGGTCGTCCTCTCCGAACGTCAGGCACACCATTATCTCCCCGGTGGAGGCGATACGGAGCATGAGCGTGCGGAGGAGTCCGTGGTTCTCCTTTATATTATAAAAGGAGTAGCCGTGGCTCTCGGCGAAGTCATATATGAAATTGCGTATCTCATCCCCCTTGGTATCCTGTAGATGGCAGTTGTCGATATGCAGCACCTTGTCGAAGGCTCCGGGGATATGGAATCCAAGGGCGTTGCTGCTGTCGGCGAACTCCTTCCCGGATCTTATATCCTCCCATGAACGCCATTTTTTGTTGGAGAATGTGTATTCCATCTTATTCCGGTAGCCCCAGATGTTGTCAGAGCCGAGGGTAGGGCGGATCTCCGGCAGATCCACTTTTGCAATCCTCTCAAGGGCATCCGCCACAATGCGATGCTTATGCCTGAGCTGCTCCTGATAAGGGATATGCTGCCATTTGCATCCTCCGCACGTGCCGAACGAAGGGCAACGTGGAGCCATGCGGATAGGGGATGGCTCCACAATGCGGGTGATGTGAGCCTCTGCATAACTGTGTTTCTTCTTGTCGATCTTCAGATCCACGATATCGCCCGGAGCGGCGTATGGGATAAACACTACGATGGGCGTCTCATCCGTCTCACGGAGCTTCACGCGGGCTATCGCCTTGCCCTCGGCAGCCACGCCGGAAACCTCCACTCCATGCAATTCGGGTAGTTCTTTTCTTTTTCTTGCCATTTTTGACACTATTTAATGATGCAAAATTAGTGAATTTCCCAAAGATTTTATAAATTTGCACATCGAAAATGATATACTTTGAAAATCTAAGTAGAAAAACCCAAAAACAGACACTTTAGACGATAGGGTTTACGAGCCGTTAACCCGCTGAAGTTTAATAAATAAAATATCTGTATTAATATATAATAATTATGGCAAAAGCTATTTATACGTTCGGCGATGGTAAGGCCGAAGGTAATGCCGGGATGAGAAATCTCCTTGGCGGCAAGGGCGCAAACCTTGCGGAAATGAACCTTTTGGGAATGCCCGTACCTCCGGGATTCACCATCACGACCGACGTCTGCACTGAGTACACTCAATATGGCCGCGATAAAGTTGTAGCCGACATCAAGAACGAAGTGGAGGAGGCTATCGCTCACGTGGAGACTCTTACCGGTAAGAAATTTGATGATTCTTCCAATCCGCTGCTCGTATCTGTACGTTCAGGTGCGCGTGCTTCCATGCCCGGTATGATGGACACTGTCCTCAACCTCGGTATGAACGACGCAACTGTTGCCACTATGGCTGAGAAGAGCGGCAACCCGCGTTTCGCTTGGGATAGCTACCGTCGTTTCGTGCAGATGTATGGCGACGTGGTGCTCGGCATGAAACCGAAGAGCAAGACTGACATCGATCCTTTCGAGGCTATCATGGATAAGGTGAAAGAGGAGAAGGGCGTGAAATTCGACAACGAGCTCGAGGTGGAAGACCTTAAGGAACTCGTAGTTCGTTTCAAGGCTGCCGTAAAAGATTATACAGGCAAGGATTTCCCCGAATCAGCTTGGGAACAGCTCTGGGGAGGTATCTGCGCCGTGTTTGACAGCTGGATGAACGAGCGTGCTATCCTTTACCGCCGTATGAACCAGATTCCGGAGGAGTGGGGCACAGCTGTTAACGTTCAGGCGATGGTATATGGCAACATGGGCGACAACTCCGCTACAGGCGTTGCTTTCAGCCGTGATGCCGCTACCGGTGAGAACATCTTCAACGGTGAGTACCTCATCAACGCTCAGGGCGAGGACGTGGTTGCCGGCGTGCGCACTCCGCAGCAGATCACAGTCGAGGGTTCTCGTCGTTGGGCTGCTCTCCAGGGGATCAGCGAAGAGGAACGTGCTTCAAAATATCCCTCTCTCGAAGAGTCAATGCCTGTATGTGCTGCCGAGCTTATCGCAATCGCCAACAAGCTCGAAGGCTACTACAAGGATATGCAGGATATGGAGTTCACTATCCAGGATGGCAAGCTCTGGATGCTCCAGACCCGTAACGGCAAGCGCACAGGTGCTGCTATGGTACGTATCGCAATGGAGCTTCTCCGCGAGGGCATGATCGACGAGAAAGAGGCTCTTCTCCGTATGGAGCCCCAGAAACTCGACGAGCTGCTTCACCCCGTATTCGACAAGTCAGACATCAAGAAGGCCAAAGTAATGGCTAAGGGTCTTCCCGCATCTCCGGGTGCAGCTGCCGGACAGATTGTATTCCAGGCAGATGATGCTGAGGCATGGGCTGAGAAGAAGAAGAAAGTGGTGCTTGTCCGTATCGAGACATCTCCCGAAGACCTTCGTGGTATGGCAGTGGCTCAGGGCATCCTCACAATGCGCGGCGGTATGACCAGCCACGCTGCTGTGGTAGCCCGTGGTATGGGTAAATGCTGCGTATCCGGTGCAGGTGAAATCAAAGTTGACTACAAGGCTAAGACCGTAGAGATGAATGGCAAAGTCTACAATGAAGGCGACTGGATCTCTCTCAACGGCTCTACAGGTGAGGTTTACGATGGTCAGGTGCCGACCCGCGATCCCGAACTTGACGGCGATTTCGGCGCAATCATGAACCTTGCAGCAAAATATACAAAGACTCTCGTTCGTACCAACGCCGATTCTCCGCGTGATGCAAAACAGGCACGTCACTTCGGTGCTCAGGGTATCGGTCTCTGCCGCACAGAGCACATGTTCTTCGAAGGCGACCGTATCAAGGCAGTACGCGAGATGATCCTTGCTTCCGACGTTGAAGGACGTCGTGCAGCTCTTGCAAAACTTCTCCCGATGCAGCGTGGCGACTTCGAGGGTATCTTCGAGGCAATGGACGGCTACGGAGTGACCATCCGTCTTCTCGATCCCCCGTTGCATGAGTTCGTACCTCATCAGACTGCAACTCAGAAGGAACTTGCCAACGAGATGGGCATCTCCCTTGAGGAGGTGAAGGCAAAAGTTGATGCTCTTGAGGAGTTCAACCCGATGCTCGGTCACCGTGGCTGCCGTCTTGGCATCACTTATCCCGAGATCACCGAGATGCAGACCCGTGCTATCCTTGAGGCAGCCCTCAACTGCAAGGCACGTGGCATCAAGGTAGAGCCGGAAATCATGGTTCCGCTTGTAGGCGTTCTCAAAGAGCTTCAGAACCAGGCAGACGTGATCAACACTACAGCTGCAAAGGTATTTGAAGAGAGAGGTGAATCGATCCACTACAAGGTAGGCACAATGATCGAGGTTCCGCGTGCAGCCCTCACCGCCAACAAGATCGCCGAGGTAGCCGATTTCTTCTCATTCGGTACAAACGACCTCACTCAGATGACCTTCGGTTACTCACGTGACGACGCACCCAAATTCCTCAAGTTCTACAAAGAGAATGGCATCGTGAAAGTCGATCCGTTCGAGGTGCTTGACCAGGAGGGTGTAGGTCAGCTCGTGAAGATGGGTGTAGAGAAAGGCCGCTCCACAAATCCCGACCTCAAGGTAGGTATCTGCGGCGAGCACGGTGGCGAGCCCTCAAGCGTGAAGTTCTGCGCCAAACTCGGCATGAACTACGTCAGCTGCTCACCCTTCCGCGTGCCCATCGCCCGCGTAGCCGCCGCCCAGGCAGCTATCGAAGACTAAGGTTAAGATACTGACAATCGCTAAGATAGGCGATAACTCACTGTAAAAACGTGGGTTATCGCCTATCGTATTTTTAAGACGCTTTCAAGGTTTGCACGATAATCGTGCAGAATGTGGAGGTAAAACTTACACTTTTTGGTACTCTTCCAGATGCGCTCACTTACACCAAACTTACACCAAAACTTACACCGTTTCCGGTGTGCTAACATAAATCATATATGGCTACATTCAAAGCAGTTATAAGAAAGACAAGAAAGGACGGTTATTGCCCTGTCTATATCCGGTGCGTGCATAACATGAAGCCCGGATATATCCTGACGGATAAAGTCATTCATAAATCCGATCTCGATAAGGACGGCAATATCCGAGACCCCTTTGTGAATGAGTATTGCGCACGGCGCATATTGGAGTTTACCCAACGTCTAAACCGGAAGGAGATCGGGAAGTGGACGGTAAAGCAGGTTGTTGACTTCCTCTCCATGGAGGACGAGGACTTATGTTTTTCGGATTATGCACGACTCCACATTGACCGCATGAGAGACCGGGGGCAGGTCAGGAATGCTCGTAACTATGAGTTGGCACTCCAGCATCTGGAACGGTACGCAGGTACGACAAGAGTCATGTTTGCTCAACTGACCTCCACATGGGTCAACAACTGGATCAAGGATCTTGAAATGACAGCAAGGGCAAAGGAAATGTATCCGGTCTGTATGCGTCAGGTTTTCCGTGAGGCGGTGAAAGAACACAACGATTATGACAACAACGTCGTCAGGATAAAGACCAATCCGTGGCCGAAGGTCAAGATACCACAGGCAGACCGAGCAGAAAAGAGAGCCATAAGCGCGGAAGAGTGCCGACGGTTCTTTAGTGTGGCTCTTCCTGAATCTTTGTCGTCGCGTCCGAAGGGTGAACTCGGCAGAGACGTTGCCATGTTGGTGTTGTGTCTCGCCGGTATCAACACGGTTGATCTCTTCAACCTGAAGAAATCGGATTACCGGCATGGGGTCATAGCGTATAAGCGAGCCAAGACCAAGAAAAGCAGAGCGGATGAGGCCTACATCGAGATGAGAGTCGAGCCTATCCTTCTACCGCTGTTCGAGAAGTACAGGGCAGACGACAAAGACCCCTATCTCTTCAACTGGCATAAACGTTATGCGGACAGTGACAGCTTTGGAGCCAACGCCAATGCCGGAATAAAGGACGTATGCAAAGCTCTGGAAATTCCGGAAGACAGACGATACTGCGTGTACACCTTCCGTCATACATGGGGAACGATTGCCCAGAATGACTGCGGCGCGTCAATATCGGAGGTTGGCTTCGCGATGAACCACAGCGGAGGCCATAACATCACGCGAGGATATATCAAGCCGGACTTCTCACCGGCATGGGAACTCAACGCAAAGGTTGTTGAGTTTATCTTCTTCTCCAACGCTCCAAGCAAACAGGGAGCGGCGCAAGACCTCAACCACCCCAAGAACGAGGACAGACAGTTCAGGTTGTCGCCGAAGAAACTTGTTTATGCTCGTGCCTATTTCCGTGGTGAGCTTCTGGCCGAGGTAACCGATATAGGATTTTCAAATGTCGATGAGGTCATGGCGAGACTGGCAACAAAATTTCCTGACACTATTCCACCGGGGTGTTCAGTCTATTTTCGCATCAAGGACGTTGACGCAGATATTGAGGTTGTGTATGAACGCACGAAGGGCAAAGGCTTTTAATTTCCATTTTTCATCTAAGAATTCCCAGAACCGGCTTAGAAATTTCTCTGAGTCGGTTATTATTTTCCTGTTTCTTTCCTGATCTCCATTAAAAATTTCCCAAATCAACATAAAAATTTCCTTTCCCGAAGTTTTTATTGCCGCCGATGTCGGAGGGCGGAGCGCGATAATCTTTATCTACATCCATAGAAAATATCTTTGAATAGATATTTTCTTCCTAATCCTAATCCTAATCCTAATCCATATAGAATTTCCTACCGCGCGCGTGCGTGAGAATTTCCATCACGCGCACGCGCGAAGCTTTCGTTTTGGTTTTTAAATAATGTGTAATTCAAAAACCGAGGTACATGTGTCGGTTTATATTAGGTTGTGTTTTGGTTTCGTTTCGGTTTATAAAATGACGGTGAATTGAGAAACCGAGGTGTATGTGTCGGTTTATAAAATCAGGTGTGACTATCCATCACGGACGGCCACACCTTACAGATTTATGTACGAAATATCAGGTTGTACGCTTCTAAAGTAGATAAATAGACAAGCCCCTTTATTCGTCCTCGTCTTCTTCTCCACATCCGCAGAGAGCCTTCAATGTGTCTTCTATTGTTCGCGGTCCCATGTTGACCTCCATGTTTATATCCTGGGATTTCATGCGCGGCGTGTGGAACTCGAGTATCTTAAGTTCTGCGGACATACGCTCCGCAGGGTCGAGTGCAAGCATGTCGGCCTCAAAGTCTGACAGATTGAGAGGAAAGCCGTTGCTATCGGTGAGAGGGACTGTGTCAATTACTTTTCTGATTGTCCCGTCTGTTTCCTGCACGAGTCTGGCACGCTGGATCTCGCGTGCGCCACCGCTGATTGCATCTGTTTGCAGTCGCTTGGAGAAGTATTCTGCGGAGTGGTTAATAAGTATGCCTTTTATCGGGTTGCTTTTGTTGGGCGTGCCTTTTTGTCGCCCGCCTGTCTTATATCCTTTTGCCATAAGCCTGAAATATATTTTGTGCGCGTGACGCAACGGTTAAAACTGAGATGCAAAGGTAGTGCATTAACTTAGCGCGTGAATTTTAAGTATTGCAATACCTTATAAAATCAGCTAATATGGGACTTATCGGAGGCATCATAGGAGGCGCGGCGGGCATTGCCGGGTCGATCTTCGGCGGAATCTCTGCCAGCAAAGCTATGAAGAATGTCAAAAACAACTTGCAGGAGCAGAAACGCAACAATCAGGATTGGTACGACCAACGATATAACGAGGACGCGACACAACGTGCCGACGCACAGGCCATACTTTCAAAGACCGAAGAGGCTATCAAGTCGCGCAACCGAGCCGCTGCCGGAGCACAGGCAGTTATGGGAGGCACGGAAGAGAGCGTTGCCGCCACGAAAGCGGCCAACGC
Organism: Muribaculaceae bacterium Isolate-037 (Harlan); assembly: GCA_003762615.1. Lineage (GTDB taxonomy): Bacteria > Bacteroidota > Bacteroidia > Bacteroidales > Muribaculaceae > Lepagella > Lepagella muris. The sequence goes on along the minus strand of RIAZ01000001.1, from coordinate 307,050 downwards.
ACAGGCACTGGCAGAGGCGACCACCAACATCGCGGTCAACGCCGAGCGCAGGAAGGACTCAATCGAGCAGCAGTATCAGCAGCGCGACGCACAACTCAATGAGGCACTGAACAACATGGAGGTAAACAAGGCACAGGCTATTTCTCAGGCCGTGCAGGGTGTAGCCTCAGCCGCCGGAAATATCGCCGGTGCATTCTAACACCATACGCTTATGACAAACGACGAGATCAACGAGCAGACCCCGGAAGCACCTGCAACGTCTCAGGAGTCCACGACCTCCCCCATGTCGGAGCAGGAGGCCGTAATGGGCTACGACGAGCAGATTGCCGCACTCAAAGCGGCAGTAGCCGCAGTGAATCAGGAGACCCCGGAGCAGAAGAAAAAGCGTGAGAGAATGGAGAAGTCCAAGAAGGTAATCGCCGCAACCGTCGATGGCCTGTCAGCACTCTCCAATCTCTTCTTTACGACCCAATACGCCCCCAATGCCTATAATCCCCAATCCTCCCATCTGGGGAAGGTCAACGAGCGCATAGAGGCTCTAAAGGCCGAGAGACAGGCCGACGCAGACCGCTACAACAATTATATGCTACGTCTGGGTGATGCACAGAACGCAAAGGCCAAGACCATACGCGACATGAGAACGCAGCAGGAGGCACAGAAACTTGCTCGTGAGAAGGCCGAGCGCGATGCAGAGGCGCACAGTTGGCAAGCACTCTTACAGCCCGACAAACAGCGAGAACAGAAAGGCAAGGCTGATAAAGCAGGATATGAAGCAGAATCTTCCCGTCTGGAGAGCGAAAACAAACCGAAAGAACTTGAACTGGAAAATAAATACAAGGAAGCCGGCATAGGTCAGCGTAAGGCAGCAGCTACCGCCTCATATGCCTCAGCAGAAAATTCAAGAGAATCGGCAAAGGAACATCAGCGTGGGAATAAGGAAGAGTTTTTCGGACTCGGCAAAAGTGGTAAATATGAGCCATTCCGTACACGACAAGCAGCAATAGACTATGAGAGAAGGCAAGGGACTTACGACCCTACGCGATGGGGAGATGATGCCTCTACAGAAACTAAAGTGACCGAAGATTTGAATGGTGTTAAAACAACCACTCAAAAAAAGATATACCCTAAGACCAACTCTTTCAATCCAGGCAACTATAAACGAGGAAATTCCTCTCCTACGCCTCCACCATTAAACTAATTGGCAATGGCAAATAAAAGAACATATAGCATTACCACCTCAGATGGCAAGACTCATGAAGTAAGCCAAGAGAATATCAAAAAGTATGGTATTGGCGCTTATGCTGATTCATATAAAGACGCTACAGTCAGGATGCGTGACAAAGAAGGTGCGGATTATGATATTCCACTCATTCATTTTGATAATGCTGTTTCACAAGGACTGCACCCGTTCATTACTGAACACACGACACCTGTCTCCAATCCTCAGCAGGGGAAGCAGGCACAGCCCCAGACCGCCCCACAGCCTAAAACAGCGTCCGCTCCACAGCGGACCGCGCAACAGCCTGTATCAACTCCGGCACCGGCTCCACAGCCGACATGGCAACCGACAGAGCAGGAGAAAATCAGGATGTCATACAACCTCAACTCCATGATGTCGGATTTCAATGCGAGGTCAAGGGCAAGGATTGAGCAAGCCCGGCGAGTGGCGGAGCGCAATACCCCTGAAGGCCGAAGGAAACTTAAAGCGGCGAAGTTTCAGGCACAACTCGCCGGTACTCCCACACAGGTAATGGGATTGACCCCTGACATGTCGGCATCACCTTCTGGAAACGGTCAGGGAGATACCGGCGAACAGGCGAAACCTCTTCTTTCCGGTCAGGGTCCGGTGCCTTATGGTGTCGTTGAGGTAAACGGACAGCGTAAAACCCAGTGGCTCCTGCCCGACGGCAGTCTTACCACTGACTTCATGGAGGCAGACAAAGCCGAATATGGCGCACGTCGCTTTCGGTTGATGAATCAGTTTGTAGGCCGCATGAAAGAAAACGGGCTCGACCCGTCGAAGAAGGAGGACGTGCAGCGTCAGGCGCAGCTCGATTACGAGGCACCGATCCGGAAGGCCGTAGCCGCCGCAGTACAGGCCGACGACGAGCGAAGCGACAAGGAGCAGGAGGCCTACACGAGCAATCCCCTGAATATGATTGGAGGTGTCAATGCCGCACTCGGCCATGCCGCCTCGCGGAAACAGGCAGGAATCGGAGACCTCAGCCTGATAGCAGAGAACGCCTACAATTCCCTTCCCTCCGCATACAGGCGTGACCTCATAGCCTCATATACCGACTACTTCACTCAGCATCCGGAGGACACTCACGGCAAGACGATAGAACAGGCAGCGACGGACGCGGCCAAATCCGTTGTGTACGGACAGGTGCATGAGGAATACGTCAAGCGCAACGGGCCACAGAGCAAGAGTGAGTTTTTCGTCCGCAAGATGCTGGAGCTTAATCCGGCATCCGTTGTATTGTCAGGCACTATCAACCCTTACGGTCAGGCATACGCAGAGCTTGACGCAATGGAGAGGTACGGCGCGGAGCATAGAGGCCTCGACATTGCCGGCATGATAGCAGGTATGGCGATAGACCCTACCACCTACTTAGGCGGTTGGGCAGGAAACATCGCCTTCAAGAACGCCACAAGAGCCGCAGGCAAGGTGATGGCGAAGAAGGCACTGGGAGACGTGGCCGAACGATATGCCGCCACCACCCTTGCAGGACGCATCATAGGAGGCATGGCCGCCGGAGGTGCCAACTTCGGCACATTCGAGGCCGTGAAGGACGCGGAACGCCAGTTGTATCAGGGAGGCTACATGAATCCGGAGACAGTGGAAATGGAAGGCTTCTCTTTCGGCTCTGTCCTCAACAGCGGTGTGCATGGCATAGGCATGGGAGCGGCCACAGGCGTTGTCTCTCCCCTTATCGGCAATGTAGCGGACAAAGCGGTCAAGGCTACCACCTCAACCGCCGGGAAGGCAGCCATGCGAGGCACCGAGGTGTTGGCCTCGACGTTGGCCGAGGGTACAGTGTTCTCAATTCCTGAATGGATAAGCGGAGATCAGGACGCATTCGACGTGTGGACTGACAACATGGCGATGATGGCAGGTTTCAAGCTGAGCCACGCAATCAAGACCGCACCGGCCATGATACGCAGCCTTCGCCCGATACAGCCCACCGGCGACCGTCCGTTGTCGCGTGATGAGCGCATACACAACAACAAGAGCTTCGCAGAGCGTCTCCGTGAGCGTCTGGATCAGTCACCTTCTGACATTGCCATGAGTAAGGAAGAGCGCGAGGAACTGAAGAGAAAAGGCTACGGTGACCTCTCTAATCTCTTCGCTTACGACCCCGAACACAAGTCAAGAAAGACCGCAGCAGCGCAGAAGTTAGAAGGAGACTACACAGGCATCACCGGCCTTTCAAGGGCTGTGGACTACGAGCCGACACTTGACGAGACCGGAAACCCTACATTCGACGGTTATTCAGCAATGGAGCGTCTTATGGAGGACGAGAGCGTGAGCGAGGCCACAAGAGCCAAAGCATATTATATCCTGACTGGCCGTATGCTCCCCATGTCAACCGTCACCGGCTGGTCAATGGATGAGGGCGAGGACGGAACCATATACGTCTCTTCCATCAACCAACAGGGTGGCATCGTTACCTCCCGTAAATTCTCAAACAAGGAAGCGGCAGACAGAGAGATTGAGCGCATCAACCGCCAAACTGAACTCAACACCATCGACATAGGCGAGCAATACCGCAATGCCGAGGCAGAGCAGCGCGTCATGGCGGCCGCCATCAATGACGTTTCTCCCGGAGCCGACCCCCAGACCGTCTTCAACATCTATGAGGCCGTCAGACGTGGCGACGAAAACGTCACCGAAGAACAGCGACATCTGGCCGACATGATAGACGAGGCCATAGAGCGCAACACGGATGCAGGAGCGGAGGTAAGCCCGGCAGGAATCAGGGGGCGCATATCTCAGGAAACAGGCGTTGACATCGACAAAGCCATACGCAAGGAGCCGGGCAAGCGCACACAGGATGAGAAGGACGCAGTAAACCGCTACGTCCGTGAGTTATTCCCTGAACAGGAGACATACGAGCCTACACCTGAAGAGTCAGAGGCCGACCGCATCTATGAGGACAGCCGCCTTCTTTATGGCCGTTTTGAGCAGGGAGACCCGGAGGCACAGTCCGAGATCGACGCGATATCGCTTCGCATGACCGAGGCACACCAACTTTGCGAGGAGGCTTTCGGCGACGAGGCAGAGGTGTATATGGCCGAAATCAAAGAAAATCCGTGGGGAATAGTCAATGATCCAAACCTCACACCGGACCAGAAGGACGCAGTGCTTTACTACATCAACGCCAAAGCCTCACTTGACGGAGTACTTGACGCATCTAACGAGGCAGCAGCAGACAAGCGTCAGAAGGTGCAGGGCGAGGTTGCCCACCGGACACACAAGGAACGAGGCGTTATCGTCCCGGCCACGATGAAGGCCGACGACAAGCCGGTCTATATCATCAAGGGCGACGTTGCCATGTTTCCGGACGGCAGCGGCGTTGACGTGAGCGACTCTTCCAACGATGTAATCATACTCGACGAGTCAGGGGAATACAAGTTTACATCACCGGACCAGATAATGAGTGTCGGAGAAGCTATCGACCCACAGATTGAGATTCAATCCGCATACGAGGCCATAGACCGGGAGCAGGAGGCAATCATCAACGCAGCGACCGAGGGTGTTCCCGAAAGTGACGAAATCGTACTCAATTCCGGAGAAAACGAAGAAATAGCCCCTGAAACGGCAGAGGAAACGCTTGAAAGCGTTCCCAACGTGCAAGAATATGACCGAGGTTATGAGGAAGGGACACAAATAGCGACAACGCTCGACGATAACATTCTCAATGCCGCCATCGACGATCTCCGAGGCCGCGACTTCCTCAGCGACGAGTGGCGCGGACGGTTGGAGGCATACGAATATGAACAGCAGCGCAGGGCGACGGAAGGATCACAAGCCGTTCCTGAGAATATTCCGAAAGAGGGCAACAATGCCGGTGAGAATATTCCTGACAATGCCCCGGAGGAAGAGAAAGCACCGTCGGCACTGGAGAGAATACCGGTGGACGAGCAGACCGGCGACCCTATCCTGACACATGAGAGCGTCGATGCAGATACGGCATGGGAGGCCGCGACGGAGTTCTTCGGCACACCGGAGGACGCACTGACCTATGTTCAGGCCGAGATAGGCAACGCCAAGACCGCCATCACGACCGCAGAAAAGACCGTCGGCAAAGTGAATCCGACAGGAGGCATGACAAAATACCGAAATGACCTGAAGGCCGCACGTGACCGCGTGGAGGCCGCCAAGACCACACTTGCCAAGTGGCAAGCCATAGAAGAGGCACAGAAGCGTCGCAAAGCCGAGGAAGCCGCAGCAAAAGCGGCAGAGACGGCAGCACGAAACGCACAGCTCCATGATGAGGCCGTGGCACGCTTTGAGGAAGAGCAGCGCATCAAGGCCGAGAAACATGCCGAGCAGGAGCGCATAGGCACCCATGCAGTTAATCCGAAGATAAAGGAGAAATGGGACGCATCCCCGAAGGTGGACGGCCACCCTGACGTAATCACCCTTCCGGACGGCAGCACGCTGACCGGCCACTACGTCATGACCGAGGCAGGAGCCGCCTCAGCGAGCCATGACGTTAACAACGCCTTCGAGCCGACCGAGGGTTTCCCGATCGACAAACACGGCCAGAGCGTGAACGACCGCGACTATAAGCGAGACAGGGACGCACAGCAGATAGTGCATAACATGGCCGACGCATACGACAGCCGGGCAATGCAGACTCCTGTAATCGTCAGCAAGGACGGCATCGTGCTTTCAGGCAACAACCGCACCATGAGCGGAGACATGGCAGCCACACAGGGGACAGACGGCGCATATCTGGAATATCTCAGCAAGTATGGCCGTAAATATGGACTCACGCCTGAACAGGTGCAGGGCATGAAGCATCCACGTGTCGTTTTCGTTCCTGATGAGGATTTGCCATACGACGCAAATACCTTCTCTCGCTTCAACGCTCAGGAGATGAAATCACAGTCTAAGCCGGAAGCGGCAATCAAACTCGGCAAGATTGTGGACGACGCGACATTCAACCGGATTGTGGCCGATCTCAACAAGTATGACCGGCTTAGCGACTTCTATGCCGACCAAGAGGCCGCAGCGCGGACACTGGGAGAACTCGTTGCCGCAGGAGCCGTCAACGACAAGCAGCTACCGGAACTCCGCACAGGCACGGCACTGTCAGCCGCCGGAAAGGAGCTTATCGAGAACACGCTTATCGGCAAGATATTTCAGGCCGAGCCGGACGCAGTGCGCATGATAATCCCCATGCCGACGCTGAGACAGGCCGTAATACTCGGACTGAACGAGATAGCCAACAACCGGACACTTGCCGAGAAGGGCTATGACCTCAGCAAAGAGCTATCGGATGCAGTAGATCTCGTATTCAGAGCCAAAACCGCATCACCTGACATCTACAAGGACGGAATGCCAGTGTCGCCCTTCGGACGTATGCAGGGACTCTTCGACGATGAATACGGCGAAAGCCGCGTCACCGACGCAACGACCCTCATTCTGGCAGACCTTTTCAACAGCACTAAGCCAAGCGACGTAAGGAAGGTTCTTGCCATGTATAACAAGTCAGCCGGAGAAGCTGCAGCGGGCATGGTTGATATATTCAGCGAGACTGGAAATCCTGACACCAAAGAAGAAATATTAACCAAAGTAAACGAACATTTCAGAAATGCAACCCCAAAAGAACAGCAAGCACTCGTGGACGCTGCCATTGAGCAGAGAAAGCGAGACGCGGAAGCGACAGCAGAGCAAGCCGGACGAATCGAAACAGGCGATGAAACTCAACCTCCTGTTGAACGCAGTGAAGAGCCTGAACCAGCAGCCGCAGACAAACCCGCAGCAGTAGAACAGCCTGAGACCCCGTTATCTGAGGAAGAAGCGAGGAAGAAGATTGAAATCAACAAAAGGATTTTCAAGAAGGAGAATCCCGACGAAGCGTCTTTACGCACGGCATTAGAGAATAGCATTGCAGAGTGGGAAGGAAGATACCAACCCGGCGATGAGGAAAGATACAAATTCTCATATTGCAAATATCTTGCCGCGAAGGAAATGTTTGCCGAGCTACCACCGGCAGAGCCTGAAAAGGAACTGACCCCGGACGAAGAGGCGTTGACGGCACGCATCGAGGTGACTGAAAACGACTGGGAGGAAGGAGACAGCAAGAATCCTACCTACAAGCGCGAGATCATTATCGACGGCAAGCACAGCGTGACACAGGTGGATGCTCCTGACAAGAAGGGCAACTACAAAGGTTCTGTCTTTGAGTATGAAGGCAAGACCTTCAGCTATCTGGGGGAAGTGACCTCATACATTGACAGCCACCCCACTTCTGGCGAAGAGCCTATGCAGGACGTGGCGACCGAAGAGAAGCCAATCGCCGGACTTGAAGGCTACACACATCAGGAAGTAAAGGATATAGTCAGGCGTGAGGTAGAACAGATATTCAGCGACGCGGACATCGACGCAGAAATCGTCGGCATGGAGATACACGGCAGCCGGAACCGAGGCGACGCACGCCTGGACTCCGACCTTGACATTGTGCTTGAATACAAGGGCGATGTCAAGGAGTATGCCATGTTTAACGCCATCAACGAAACGCCTATCGAGATCGAGGGCATAGAGGTGGACGTGAACCCCATACGTGCAGAGGAAACCGGCACCCTATCCGACTACATGAAGAAGTCACGCTCATACGACGAAGAGAAGATTAGGGAAGCCGCAGCGTCCGCTCCTTCTCTGGGAGAGCGTATTGCCGAGGCCGAGGCTACAGTGAACACAGAGCCGACCGAGGCGCAGAAGGAGTCAGGAAACTACCGGAAAGGGCATGTTCAGGTAGGGACATTCGACGTTACCATAGAGAACCCTAAAGGCTCAAAGCGTAGCGGCACCGATGCAGACGGCAAGCCGTGGGAAACGACCATGACCCACACCTACGGCTACATCAAGGGAACTAAGGGAGTGGACGGCGACCACATCGACGTGTATCTCTCTTCCGACATAGACGATTGGGACGGCAGGAAGGTGTTTGTCGTTGACCAGTATAACCCAGACGGCACTTTCGACGAGCATAAGGTGATGCTTGGCTTTAACGACCGTGACGAGGCTTATTCCGCTTACCTCTCCAATTATGAGAAGGGCTGGGAGGACGGGCGACGGCTCGACTGCACTGAGGTGAACCTTGAGGACTTTGAAAAGTGGATTGAATCATCTAAGCGTAAGACCAAAGCGTTTGCTGAGTATAAACGTGTCAGAACCACGTGCCCGGTATGCGGCAAGGCTCATATCCCGGACTATAAGAGTAATGACGTGACCTGTCCGCAGTGTGGCACTGACCTGAGTGTATTCCGTCAGATAGACCAACTTACAGACGATGAAGCAGCCGAACTTTCGGATAAATTCAAGGGAGAAGACAAGCAGGGAAATCCTATTGATCACATGGGCAGACTGATTATAGAAGATGTCATGACGATAGACGAGGTCAGCGACGGGGACTTCACGAATCCGACAAGAACAGTGGGACTGCCGGAGCTACCGGGGAAAGTATCGGATGCAATAGGAGCCGAAGGGCGCAAACCTATCATAAAGAAGAATATCTTCGTCAAGAACAGAGATTCCCATAAGGACCTCACGCCGGAGGATGGGAGGAAAATCCTTAAGGAAGTATTGTACAATCCTGACCTATACGGGCAGAACCAGAAAGTGAAGAGGCCATACAACTGGATCCTCGTGCATCTGGCTGAAAAGAACTCATCCGTGATACTGGAGGTGAATCCGACAAAGGATCATCTTGAAATAGTCAACTGGCATTATCTCAACGGACGGCAGCTTGAACAGAAAAAAAGACAAGCCGAGCGAGAGGGTGGCCGTATCCTCACATTGCAAGAGAGCAATGCAGCTGGCGATGCTTCACAGGGATTGTCTTCCGGGGGCAAAGATAATGCTTTGCTATCAGATAAACAAGGAAAAGGAGCGGAAAGTTCTGACGGCTACACCATCACGCCTACCACCTACACCAATAAGAAGGGGAAGACAAGCGATGTATGGCTCGTGAAGTTTGGCCGCGACCTCAGCAAAGAGGAGAAGGCGGCACTCGACACATACATACGCGAACCTCTTGCCGAGGGAAGAAAGACCCCACGCGGATGGTATGACCGCAAGGAGGGAGGCTACATGATGAGAAGCGAGGAAGCCGCCAAAGGACTTGCCGGAATGCTTGGCAATGATGAAGCAGTCGCCGATGCACAGCCACTCTCCGCAAAGGACTACAAGGATGCTACAGGAAAACCTGAGCGCACTTCGGAAGTACCAAAGCCAATCCCGATGAACCACGTTGACGTGGAAGGCCTCTTCAATGACCTAAGCACCAAAGGAGAGACGAAGCTTTCCGACCATTCCGCACCTGTCAAGCCTGAGAGCACACCGGCTAAGCCGAAGCAAAAGCCCCGGCTCGTCAGGGATGAGGAAATGCGCAATCTTGAGAATGAGCTACGCGACCTCTTAGGCATCGACGACAGTGAGGGAGACCGAGGCGACCTCTTCCGGAATCCGGAGGACTACACCACAGCGGAGAAGATAAAGATAATCTCCGTAGGCACGACGTATGCCTTCAAATACTTCGATCAGGGTATCATCGAGTTTCCGGACTTCGCCGCCCTCATGGTGAGAAGTCTGGGAGAGAAGATACGACCGTGGATAAAATCATTCTACAACGGCGCACAGTCAGCCCCCGGCTATGACCACCTGCCCTTCACGCCGGCAGACGAGGTGAAGGCCTTCGACATCATGAACTTCGACAAGGCCGAGAAGGACACCGACCCCATGCGGACAGCTCAGGGAGTTGTAGCGGAGTCGAGAGCGGAGGCCGCAGCCGATGAAGCCAGAAAAGAGATAACCGAACAGAGAAACCAAAAACGTAAGGAACGTGATGAACAGACAACAGCAGATACAGCAGCTCTTGCAAAAGAAGCAGAGGCTGTTGCAAGCGAAGCAGAGACTACAGCAGACAGCGCGAAAGATGAGCGAGCAGTCGCAACTGCCTCCGGGAAAGTAGATAAGACACTTGACAAAATCAGCAAACAACTTGCTATCTTAGGGTACTTTGAGCGAAAAGGGAAAGACCCGGTAGCGGTAGCAGAGCGAAAGGCGGCCGAGGCAGGGGCAGACTTGGCCGCCCGGCTCGTTGAGGAGTTAGGACTTAATCTGACCGAACTGCCCAAAGGTGTGTATGTGGCGAGCGCAGACTTCGGCGATAACGGAGGCTACGTCAGAATCAACCTGCCTGTGCGAAAAGGATACGAGCCATTACGTATTGACATCCGATTTGTCCGGACGGAGAATGGAAGTCTGCGCCTTGCCGAACTGATGACAACCCTAAAGCGTGGAGATGAACACTCCTATATAATCGGAGAAGACCACAAGGTTTGGCTTGTAGCGCCGAGATATGGAGAGCTTCTTGATACGATAAGAGATCAGATGAGGAGGTATCTTCCTAAGGAAAAGCCAGTGGAAGATCTTATGCAGAAATGGGCCGATATGGCAGAGCGTGGAGAATCTCCATATACTATCACGCCCGAAGTTGAGGCGCATCTCGCCGAACAACGAGATGCAGACGAGGGTTCAGCCGACGATGTGTGGAAACTTGAGGGAGTAAGCCACAACGGCTACAAGCGTGGCGATGAGGTGATGTGGGACCGTTACGGCAACGGCAAGTGGGAGAAAGTCAAGATAGAGGATTTTGACGCGGACGGCAGTCCAATCTTTGAATCCGTGAAAGGGATAATGAGCGAGAAGGGAGACTGGAGCCGGGTGAAGCCTGCTGACGGAGTGTTCGGAGAGGCCAAGCGTGTGGCCAACGAAGCAAAGGAGAAGCGCGGGCTTGCGAAGGTGAATCACTCGCCGGATTCATCACCTGCCTACAAACCTGTTGCCGGGCATGAGAAAGCCGTGGATGCGCATGCCGGAGGCAAGGTTAGGAAATCCCGAAAAAAAGATATATCTTTGAAAGCGGAAGAGCCTATTAGCGGCTTATTCGCTGATTTATTCGATGAAACCGTAAACATCAATGAGCAAGAGAAAACTGACATACAATCTCGCCCCGGCACTTCCGGGCGAGGAGAGGGACACGAACCTCGACAGGATGAACCGGTGGGAACGAGCCAACGGAATGAAGATGGAGGAACTGACGGAAGAGGAATGGCTGGACGTGGCGGAGGCGATACTGAGCCTGACGCGGGACGAGGCCGTTCAGTATCTACGGTATCTACAGAACATGCCGTAAAACCTGCAAAGCGAGACGAACCTCTTACACGTCTTCCGCAGAAACAGCGCAGGAACCGCCACAACCATGTAATCAAGCGAGGAAGCGAGATAGCCCCTGTAAGCGTTGACGCACGCATCAAGGCAAATATAGAAGCTATCGAGACAATGAAGCGTCTTGCCTCGACAGGAGCGGACGCAACGGCAGAGGACATGGCGAAAATGCGAGCCTTCAGCGGCTGGGGAGGTCTCGGCAAAGCTTTCAGCGACTGGGACATCTCACGCCGTCTCCGTCAGCTTGTCGGAGAACAGGCATTTTCGGAGGACGCACAGATGAGCCGCAACTCGGCATACTTCACGCCGGGCTATGTGGTAGATGCAATGTGGGACGTAGCGCGGAGCCTCGGTTTCCGTGGCGGCAACGTGCTTGAAGGTTCCGCCGGCATAGGCAACATAATAGGACTCATGCCTCCGGAGCTTAGCGACCGCAGCGCGATACAGGCCGTAGAGAAGGACACGACCACCGGCACTATGCTCAGTCTGCTGTATCCAGACGCGAAAGTGGACGTACAAGGCTTTGAAGAGACCAGGATCCAGAACGGCAGCATCGACCTTGCCATAACGAATGTGCCATTTGTGCCCGGACTCCGAGTGAAGGACACTACCGGCGACGCAGACCTGAGCAAACGCTTCAAGGACATACACAATTTCTGCATTGCCAAGAACGTCAGGAAACTCCGCGACGGAGGCATCGGCATATTCATCACCACAAAGGGGACGCTCGACAGCATGGGAGGCCTATATAACTGGCTCACCAACGAAGGCAACTCAGACATCGTTGGCCTCTTCAGACTCCACAATGAGACCTTCGGAGACACAGACGCGACGAGTGACATCATTGTAGTGCGGAAGAGGGTCAACGGCCAGAAGAGTGAACACGCCATAGACGCATCATCTACCACCGGAGTCAGGACAGCGGAGTATAACGACGGGAAGAAAACCGTCACCCGATCGCTTAGCTACAACCGCTATTTCGTGGAGCATCCGGAACACATGGCCGGAGAAATGAAATTCGGCTTTGAGACTGGCAACACATACCGTCCGACTTCCGTAGCCCTTCATCCGGCCAAGGGAAAGGATCAGGGGAGAATGCTGAAAGCATGGGTGAAGGAGATGGGCAAAAAGACCTTTGAGGAACCGGAGACGATAACCGAACCGACAAACCACAGGAAGGAATATGTGCCTACCTATGATCAGGCAGGAGTCGAGGTAAAGACCGGCACCATGCAGGTTGACTCCAAAGGAAGGGTGTGTGTCAACTATGACGGCACACTCCGCCCCCTCATGTCGAAACTTGACAACAAGAATCCGAAAGGAGAGGAAGAGCGGATAGCGCAGTTCAACAAGAACAAAGTCAAAGGGCGCACCCGTCCGCAGGTAATCTCCGATTACAATGAAATCAAAAAGGCACTTACCGAGCTTCTCGACTATCAGAAGAACAACGAAGGAGACGAAGGTTTACAGTCATACTTAGACAACCTCAACAGGGCATACGACAAGTTTGTCGGCTATTATGGGAACCTGCATAGGAATACATCTATTTCTTGGCTGAAGAATGATGTTGACTATCCGACAGTGCTTGCTCTTGAAACCTACCGGGAAGAAGGTATTGACCACACACCTGTGTTCGGGAAAGCCGACATTTTCCGTGGACGCGTCATGGCGAGAATGGAACAGCCGAAGCCGCAGAATATCACAGACGGCGTAATTCTCAGCATCCGGCAGTCAGGTAACCTCAACATGGAATACATAGCCGAGGCGTTAGGAAGACCTGTCGGGGAGGTCAAGAAAGAGATTGTAAAGCAGGGTCTGGGATATGAGAACCCCACGACCCATGTCATGGAACCGGCGCATCTGTATCTTTCCGGAAATGTGCGGGAGAAGCTGAAGCTCGCTGAAGCCAACAATGAGAACGGCCTGTATGATGCAAACATAACCGCCCTCCGCCGTATCGTGCCTCCTACAGTGCCAAGCCACATGATTGAGTTCAGTATCGGCTCTTCATGGCTTAACCCAGAACTATTCAATGAATATGTTAAAGACAGGACTGACCTTAACGTGAAGCTGTCTTATGCGGCCGGAACATGGACCATGCAGACAGACGTGAGGTTTTTTCCTGAAAAAGATAAGTCTTTCGGCGTACAGAGTGAGATTTGCGAAAAAATCATTCCGGGGCATGAGCTGATACTTGCAGCCATGTCGAACAAAACCATCAGGGTAACAAAGACACAGAAGGAAGGTGGAGTAATCTCCGACCCCAAAGCCACACAGGTATGCGCAAGCAAGGTTGATGAGATACGCGAGGACTTCCGCTCCTGGCTACGTGGACGTATGCAACAGGACGAAGCGCTTGCCACGGAGATTGAAAACAAATACAACGACATCTTCAATAACTCCGCACCTATAGAGATACCCGATGAGTATGTTCCTGAAAGATTTGAAGGGGCGGCCACAGTTGTAAACGGCAAGCCGCTGAAATTGCGCCCGCATCAATCAAAGGCAGTGGTAAGAGGCACAATGCAAAGCCTCATGCTTGCCCATGAGGTAGGTACCGGCAAGACCTATACGCTTATCACCACAGCGATGGAAATGCGGCGACTCGGCACAGCCAAGAAGCCAATGATTGTAGTGCAAAACTCTACTCTCGGTCAATTTGTGGCGAGCGCAAAGGCGTTGTATCCTGACGCGCGCATCCTCAGTCTGGAGGATAAAGACCGCAACGCACAGGGACGAAAGGATTTCTATGCAAAGATACGCTACAATGACTGGGACATGGTTGTAATCCCTCAGTCTGTACTTGAAAAGATAGATGACCATCCGGACCGCAAGCGAAAATTTATCGAGGACACTATTGCAGAAAAGCTTGAAGTCATTGATCAGCTTTCAGGCGACCGGGATAATGGACGCATGGTAGCCAACATGAAAAAGGAGGTGGAGAAGCTTCGCGATAACCTTGTTGAACTTCATGCCAAAGAGGAGAAAAAGAAGAAGAAGGATGAAAAGAAGGAGGCTATAAAAAAGGCCAACGCTAAAATCAAGGCTCAGGAGCTGTTGGAGCGTGAGACTGACGATAACCTTAACTTCGACGATCTCGGCATTGATGCTATTCTTGTGGATGAGGCTCATGAATACAAGCATCTCGGTTTCGCCACTGCCATGCAGCGAGGCGTGAAAGGCGTGGATCCCTCTCCTTCCAAGAAATGCCAGGGACTGTTCCTGAAGGTAAAAGCAATTCAGGAAAGATCAGGAGGCCGAAACGTTGTATTCGCTACCGGCACCCCTATATCCAACACCGCAGCCGAGATATGGACGTTCATGCGCTATCTCATGCCGAAGGAGGAGATGGAAGCGTACAACATTTGGTATTTTGATGATTTCGTCAGGAACTTCGGAAGCATTCAGCAGATGCTTGAATACGACACAAGCGGTACCTACAAGGAAGTGAACCGTTTCGCCGGTTACAATAATCTTCCTGAAATGGCACGACTGTGGGCAGGAATAGCCGATACTGTCAAAACTGATGAGGCAGGAGAAGTCAAGAAACATATCCCGGCTCTTGAAGGAGGACAGCCCACCGATATTCATCTTCCCCAGACTTCGGCACTCCGTTCTGTCCTCAAATACGTGCGTCAGCGTCTAAAGGAATTTGAGGAAATGACCGGACAGGAGAAGAAGGAAAACTCCCACATTCCCCTAACGATGTACGGCATTGCCAAAGCCGCCGCTGTCGATGCACGCTTAGTCAGCGCGTCGGCTCCCGATGATCCACACTCCAAGACCAACGAGGCCGTGCGCCAGACATTGCGTTCGCTCAAAGAGACAGAGAAATACAACGGCACCGTAGCAATCTTTGCAGACAACTATCAGCGTAAGAACAAGCAGACTGAAAAGGTCGAGTTTAATCTTTTTGAGGATATAAAGCAAAAACTCATAAAGAGCGGAGTTCCGGAAGGTCAGATCTGGATTATGAATTCTGGCATGACCGCGAAAAAGAAAGAGGACATTTTCGCTCGTGTCAACAGCGGAGAAATTCGCGTGATAATGGGCACAACTCCTCTTCTCGGCGTAGGCGTAAATATTCAGGAAAGACTCCACACGCTTATGCACCTCGACGCTCCTAACCGTCCTATGGACTATTGGCAGCGCATGGGTCGTCTCTTGCGACAGGGCAACCTTCATAAAGAAATGAATATACCTGTCCGTGTCCTTCGCTTCGGAGTTGAGGATTCTCTTGACGTGACCGCATATCAGCGTCTGAAAACGAAAGGAGCGATAGCCAATGCCGTAATGAACTCAAAATCTCTTCTATCCAACAATCTTGAAAATCGAGTATTGGAGGAAGAGGGTGATGAATTTGGCCAGATTACCGCCGAACTTTCAGGCTCTGAGTATGCAATACTCCAGAATCAGACTGAAAAGGAACTGCGCAAGCTTATTGCAAAAGAGGAACAGCACCGTCAGCACCAGACTTATATCCACTATAAAATTCCGGAATACAGAAGGATGGCCGAGGCTTCGGAATCCAAGATTGCAAGGCTTGACGAGACGATTGCTTTGTTGGAGTCGCTACCTGCAGAAAAGACAATTTCTGTCAATGGCCGAAAATATAAAGGCATTGACGGAATGGAGGAAGCCTTTAAAGCAGATAACAAAGCTTTGGGAGAATTGATAGAGCGTGCTGAAACCCTCGGCACGACGACTACTCATACAGTCAGGTTTGCTATTGAAGGCAAATTGTATGGTGAAATAAATCGTGAGATCGGCCAGCAAATGGTGAATACTATGGGAGACATGGCCGTGTATGTCAATGCAACAGTATCGATTCCCGGAATTGCCACGGGCTACCGGCTGAAATCAAGATGGCTTAAGGGCGACATAAATGAGATATTTGAGCTTCTTAACCCTGATAAGTTCAGAAGATTCAGAGAAGATACTGTAAACGATCTGGCAGGATACAACAGGAATATAGAAACTCTCAGCAAGGATAAGGGCAAACCGTTTGAACATACCGCACGTATCGCAGAACTTAGAGAACTTCTCGAAGAGTACACAGTCAAGCTTCAGGAAGACCTTGCGGCGAAGGAAAAGAAGTATGCCGAAATGGACAAAGGCGTTGCCGACCTCGAAGACATCGTATTCACGTCTGAAGACGATGAGGAAGAGGAAGAATCGGCAAAGAAGGAGAAAGGCCGGGAGCTTAGCCGTCTTGTCACCGAAGGAAACAGTCTTGACTTCCTCGACGCTCAGGGACACCGGTCAGCATACCGTTATGCCCAGTTCGTGCCCGGAGGCCTCACTAAGTATGGCACCGGCTATGTGCGTGAAGGCGTGCGCCCTCCCATGACTGCCATTGACAGCGAAACGCAGGATTGGCGTGCCCCTATGGTCTTCAACGAATGGGAGCAGAGTGTGGAAGGTATGCGAAAGGATAACGGCAAGGCCGATCTCGTTCAGGGCAATGGACGCACCACCGGCAATGTCGCCTACAATCCATATTTCCATATTCGCGTTCATCCTCTCAACGACCAGTTCAGCGCAGCATATGACCGTCCGGAGCTTGTTGTTGTGGAGGGGGATTATCCTGAGACTGAACTAACATCAGGCTATCGTGCAGAGGGAGCGAAGAATGCCGTCGGCCTGACAGACTGGCACGCCGGAAGCGTCAACGGCCAGTTGTCGCCCGGCAAGAAGGTGCAAACCGTTCTTTCCAGATACTTCAAACCCCGACGCATTGTTCCGTGGAGCGAGGTTGCAGAGCGTATTATGGATCATATCGCCGGGGAAGATGTAACCTTCCCCCTCAACGTCGTACCTCCCCGCTTGCGTGCAGAGTTATCGAAGAGAGGTGCAAAGTTTCATGGCATTTCAGGTTCTGTCAGCAAAGATCAGAGGGCGCATCTTGAAGAAGTTGAGAGAGAGCTTGCCGCCGGCAATCACGATTTCGGCGTAGAAGGAGGATTATTAGACTCCGATATCGCAGAGTATAACCAACGGATAGACCGTCTTTCCTCCACCGACCCCAACACAATGGAGGGAGCAGTAACTCTTCTCAGCGACAAACTGAATACTCCTATCAGGGTTATCAGCCGAAAGGAAGCCGAGGCCGAGGGCTACCGCCGTAAGAAAGGTTGGTATGACCGTGAGACCGGGCAGATTACCGTTGTGGCCGACAATCACCGTAACGTGGGCGACATAGCAGACACGGCAGTGCATGAGGCCGTCGGCCATCATGGTTTGCGTCAGCTCTTCGGCACCGAAGAAAAACTCAATAACTTCCTCGATGAAGCCTACAACATCAGCAATGACAGGATAAAAGCAGAGATAGACCGCAGGACTGAGCGCATGATGGACGATGAGGTTGACCGACTCCGGGAGACCATGAGGAAAGAACGTGAGGAACGTGGCGAGAATCCTGACGCTGAGTATTACAACGACATGGCAAAGGCACGTATCGAGGCCGAGAAACAACGCGAGCAGATAAGGCGAGACGCGACGGAAGAATATGCCTCCGACCTTGGAATGAAGATTGGCGAGGAAGGATTTGAGCGCATGGACGCAGAAGAGCTGACTTTCTGGGGAAAACTGAAAGGGATGCTCCAGAAGGCACTTGACCGTCTGTTGGCAGGTCTGAAACTTCCGAAGATGAGGGCGTGGACCGATAAGGAGTGGAGCTATGTGCTGTGGAAGTCATGGCGGAACCTCCGGGAAGGAAACCGCCGGTCTTTCTTCACAGAGGCAGAGGACATCGTAAGGCGCGAGAAGAGCAATTTCGGAGCGAGCGAGAGCCGCCTTTTCCGTGATTCGGACATGGGACTTGAGGAGACCATCACGAAGATGAAGGCCGACGCAGCGGCAGCCAACGGCGCTGGCTTTACCGCGAAGCAGGACGCTATGAGGGCAATAGGGGGCAACCTGAGCAAGCTACGCCAGGCAATGGCGCGGCAGAGGGAGTATGACATCACGACCGTAAAGTCAATGACCGACCTGTCGAAAATACTTCTGGACGCAGGACTTCTCGACGACCTGAGCAAGTATGAGACCAAACGCATACTTTCAGCGATAAAGGACGCTGTGGGAAGGGAGGACACCTCAAAGCAGGTGGAACGCCTTATGGACATCATGGTTGACAATCAGCTGCGCATGGGAGCGAACTATTTCGGGAAGCTCCTGAGCGTGAAGGGAAGCCGCATAGATGCAAGAGGCATCGAGGTTCAGGGCGAGCTTGACCCGGACGGCCAGAAGATTGCCCAGGTGGTTAGAAAGGCCATGACTCTTCCTAAAGAAACCAAGGATGCAAACGGAATATTACAACCCGGCTGTATCGCATACCAAATTCTGGAAGCCCGTAACAGAATGGTAAGTAATGATCATGCCATCGCAGACGAGGCCGCTCTTGAATATGCTGGATTGCAGATAGCTCATCAATACGCTGAGGAAATCCGGGAGAGCAAGAACGAAGAAAAGGAACTGCGCAAGAGCATCGACGACTACAAGGCGGAGAGGAACGCAGAGGCCGAGGATTCAAAGAAGAGCATCGAAGAGGCGCGAGTGCATAAGGACGCTGGACACATGACCGAACAGGACTTCAACCTTCTCGTCCATGACATCGAGGATGAAGAGCGGGCGCGCTGGGCAGCGTTCAAGCAGTATGCCGAGGCGACCAAGGACGCCATACGCCAGAACAAGATAGAGCGTGCGGAGGCGTACCGGAGCCTGACGGAGCAGCTTGGAGGGGTTCTGGGTGAGAGCGTGGAGCGTGCCAAGCAATGGAGGGAGGCCGAGAAACAGCGTGTGGAAGAAATACACCATAACGCCAACTCTGACATGAAGGGAAGGGCGACCAACGAACACCACAAGGCCGACCGGCTCCAGAAGTTTGTCAACAACGGAATCCTCCGTTTCCTTCTCGCACCATTGGGAACCTTCGACCAGATGCTGAGGATGTTCGGAAGCAAGAGCGTCCGGGGCGAGGGCTACCTGTGGAACCGCTACATGCGCGGATGGGTAGATTGCACTGAGAAGGAATACACCGGCTATCAGGAGGCACTCAAAACGCTCGACAAAAAGGTCAGCGAGGTATTCGGCAAGGATATGAAATGGGGCGACCTCTTCGCCATGGAGCGGCGAATGCCGAAAGCGTCCGTGAGATTCTGGGACGGAGGGGAAATGCGCGACCATGAGCTGACGCAGGGAAACCTTCTCTACATCTACATGACAGACAAAATGACGGACGGACGCATGAAGCTCCGCCGCATGGGAATCACGGAGGACGACGTGGAGCGCATAAAGAACTTCGTCGATCCGAGATTCCTACAACTTGCCGACTGGATGCAGGAGGAATATCTTACCGAGAAGAGAAACGACTACAATGAGGTGCATAAGCGAATGTTCGGCACGTCGATGGCAGCCATTGAGAACTATTTCCCCCTGAAGATACTCGCCAACGCGAGAGTGGAGAACGTGGATGTAGCCGATGACACCGGAGAAATCGGATTGCCAGCCACATCAACTGGGAGCATCATCAAGCGCAAGAGGAACAATCTTGCCCTCGACGTGACCGGCGCGGACGCTTTCAGCGTGATCTTGGATCATATACAGCAGATGGAGCGTTGGGCTGCCTTCGCGGAGTATAACCGGGACCTCAACACCCTGCTATCGTATAAGCGATTCAGGAATCAGGTAATGAACATGACGAGCGCATACGGAGCCGGGAAAACACTGTGGACGAATTTCCGTAACGTCGCCGCCATGGCCGCCGGAGCGTACCGGCCGCCTATCGCACCGCTCGACAAGGCGGCAGTGAACGTGGCAAAGGGTGTGACGGCGGCAAAGGTCAGCTTACGTGTCTTCACGGCACTAAAACAGTTCCTTTCCATGCCGGCATACGTGTCGGACAGCAACCCGATCCATCTGGCCGCAAACATCGCCAATCCGTATAAGGCGTGGAAGTGGAGTATGGAAAACCTACCGCTCTTTGAAAAGAGATGGAAAAGCCGCATGGCCGGAGACCCGAGACTCCTGAAATCAGATATGGACTGGAAGATGTGGAGAAGCCGCATAGTGGAGATTGCCGGACGTGTCGGCATGTCGCCTAACGCTTTCGTGGACGCTCTCACCGTATCGATCGGCGCACGCTCAATGTATCAGACGAAACTTGCCAAATACAAGCGTCAGGGTTATACTCCGGAACAGGCGCGAAGAAGAGCCTTGCAGGATGCAACGATTCTTTTCAATCAGACACAGCAATCGAGCGAGGGAGCTTTTCTCTCAACGATGCAGGTAGATAGGTCATGGCTCAGCGTACTCTTCACCGTATTCCGCAACTCTTCAATGTCGTACACCAGACAGCTCTATGACGCAATGCGCAATATCGGCCACCGCCTGAGACCCGGCTACAAGGGAATGTCTCTTGAATTTATGGCTAAGCAGATGAGGCGAGACGGAATAGATCCAGACAAAGCAGACGAGAATGCCAAGCAGGAATACCGGCGCGGACTGATACGCGATATTGTGCGCATCGGGATATTCGGCTATGCCCTTCAATTAGCATGGAACTTAGGCGCATATCTTCCTTACCTGATCTTCGGCAAAAACGCCGACGAGAAAGATAAGATGTGGGACGACGTGCTGAGCCACTCCATGTTTGGGAGCGTGGAAGGCCTGACCGGAGGAGATGCCATCAGCGCGGCCCTGAACCAGATGCACAAAGGGGAGATGAGCTTGCGCGGAGTGGCGAAGGATATGCCTGCGGTGAGCGATCTTGAGGCAATCTATGATAAATTCGGGAGGGACAATACGGAGGCGATGAACGATGTGATCAACCTATGTGTGCAATCGGGCTTCGGTTTCAATCCGCAGACGCTGACCGATGTCGTGGTGGCAATCATAGATTGGAGCGACGGTGATATGTGGACCGCAAGGGAGATCACCTTGCTCGTGGCGCGGATACTGAACTGCCCTCAGAGCCAGCTTGATGAGATCTATTTTGATGAGATCGGGATGAGCGGCGAGGAGATTGCGGAGATACCGAGGGATAAGATTCCGGAAGTGATAGCAGAGAGGTATGCAGAGTATAAGCTTCACAGGAATGCACCGCTTACCGGGTGGGCTTACGATGATGAAGGACGCAAGAAGGCTATGGAGAAGAGCCGTAAGAAGGCGAAAAAGGCCATGAAGGAGCGCATGACCTCTTCTCTTGCTACCGAGCGGACCCGCGAACTCCTTGACAGTTTTGACGAGGTTTCGGAGAAGGAGAAGGAGCTGAACCGCCTGAAAAAGACAGACCGACCAACATACCGAGAAGGAATGAAGGAGCTCAGGGAAAGTACCAACATGATACGTCACAACAGAGTGAAGCGATACAATCATGATATAAAACGCCTGACCGAGAAATGGCTGAATGCCCAGACACCGCAGGAGGCCGATTCAATCGCAAGGGCGATGCTCAACGCACGTGAGAGACTTCTTATAGACGTGGACATCATCGAGGCGCAATAAATAAAAAGGCTGAGACGCGGGGAGGCATTATCTTTGCGTCTCAGCCCCACTATAAAATTATCGTAAAGTATGGCAAAGAAGAAACTACATAGAGTCAGCAAGGTATTGCCGAAAGGGAAATATGACTCCGTTGCGGAACAGAAAGCGCGTCGGGGAGAGAAGAAGGCATTTGACGTGCTGATGGAGGCACAGCATTACTGGATGCTGATGGATAAGTTCAGGCGCGACCGAGAGAGGAACAAGAAGTACACCTACGGCAGACAGTGGGACGACGTAGTGTGTGTGGACGGGCGACGCATGAAGGAGTCCGAGCTTATCAAGAGGCAAGGAAACCTCCCCCTGAAAAACAACCTTATCCGAAGGATGATAAGGAATGTCTTAGGTGTGTATGAAAGCCAAGACAAGGAGCCGACATGCACCGCGAGAGACCGCGACGAACAGAAATATGGCGAGACGATGAGCACGGTGCTGCAATACAACATGCAGCGCAACCACATGAGGAGGATAAACGCCAGAAGCATGGAGGAATTTCTTATCTCCGGTTTAGTCGTACACAGGAAATGGTACGGCTGGCGCAAGAACACGCTCGACTGCTGGACAGACTATGTGCAACCCAACAATTTCTTCATCGATCCGAACATGCGTGATTTCCGAGGTTGGGACGTGAGTTGTCTCGGAGAGATCCACGACATCACATACGGCGAGCTGATGAGCAAGTATGCGCACACTCCGGAGGAGGAACGGCGGCTGAGGGAGATATACAGCTATGCGTCGAACCGGAATGTGGTGGGGATGGCGTATCAGCAATTCGGATACCCCCTTAACAACCGCTATGACTTCCTCGTGCCTGACAACACAAGTCTTTGCCGATTGATCGAGGTGTGGAGAAAGGAGAGCAAGGCACGCTACCGTTGCCATGATGTGAACAGCGGCGAGATATTCAAGATAGAAATCGAAGACTATCAGGAGCAGGTAGCCAATGTGAACGAGGAACGCCGAAGAGATGGCGCGGCATTAGGAATACCGGAGGAAGAGATACCTTACATAAAAGCGGAATGGTTTATAGATTCATACTGGTATTACTATTTCCTGACACCCTTCGGGGATATTCTCGACGAGGGAGAGACACCCTACGAACACAAGGAACATCCTTATGTCTTCGTCGCATATCCCTTCATCGACGGAGAGATCCACAGTTTTGTGGCTGACGTTATAGACCAACAAAGATACGTGAACCGCCTGATCATGCTCTACGACTTCATCATGAAAACGAGTGCGAAGGGTGTGCTGCTCTTCCCGGAGGACGCACTTCCGGACCACATGAGCATGGACGATATAGCTGACGAGTGGGCGCGGGCGGACGGCATAATCGTATTCAAGCCTAACAAAACCGGAACGCTACCGAAGCAGATAGCGAACAACTGCACCCAGATAGGAATATCCGAATTGCTGAACATCCAACTGAAGCTCTTCGAGGACATAAGCGGAGTGAACGGAGCACTGCAAGGGAAGCCGGGCTTCTCCGGGATGAGCGCCAGCCTCTACAACCAACAGACTCAGAACGCAACGACGTCGCTACTCGATATTCTGGAGACGTATTCGGATTTCGTCAGAGAGGGAGCATACAAGGACGTGAAGAATTTCCAACAGTACTATGACGACAAGAAGACATGCAGCATAGCAGGGAAGGAGGCAATATATGATCCGGAGAAACTGAGCGAGGTGGAATTTGACCTGAGCATCACGGAAAGCACGGCGACACCGGCATACAGGGCAATGCAGAACGAGTTCCTGATGAAGATATTCGAGATGGGTCAGATAACGCTCCAGCAACTTCTGGAGCATGGGGACTTCCCCTTCGCCGACAGTCTTCTCCAAAGCGTGAAGAGCCGTCAGGAGCAACTGGAGCGCGGAGAGACACCGGACAACATATCTCCGGAGCTTCTCAAACAGGCACAACAGGGAGCAGACATGAACGCAGTGAGACAGGCACAGGCAATGCTCACAGCCGCCTGACAACAAGAGATGCAGACTATCAGATAGAGGCTTCGGAAACGTGGCCTCTTCTTTTTTTGGGTCTCATTTCGGAGAGCTTTATAATCTGAGGTATATCCATCTCATAAAGGGAAATGTGAAGGCCGATGGCGCGAGTCATGAGAAGGTCGTCATGTTTGCCGACAATAGCACCGTAGGCACCGTTCTGCTTGCGCTCATAGGTGAGGTATTCGTCGAGTACCTGACGGTCTCTCTCGGTGTAGAGATGGTCGCGGACAACCTTAATGAGGGTTGTTATTATCATGGGCTTTGTGGCGGCATTGGTATGAAAGCCATATTTACGCGGCAATCCCTGCCTTATCTCGTCCTCGGACTGGCGACGCGCATAGAGATTGGGATATACGTCGGAAATCTGATTGAGTATATACTGCGACTGGTCGCCACCTTCAATCTGCCTCTCGCGGTCGTGCGTCTCCAATGTGTTGGACTCTATGACAAGAAGCGCATTGTCATAATAAGCGGCTATCTGAGCGGCACGCCAAGCGAGCCGGTCAATATCACAGTGTCCTCTCCATTGCGCCACGACCGCCTGACGGTCACCATCAATCATGTTGATACGGTCGAAAACCACAATGACAGACCAGTCAGCCTTGTTTGACCTGCCTCCGATATCCACAACAACGAGGTAGCGGTCAGTGACCTTGACCTCCGGGTCGATTTCCGGTTTCGCCCAGATCCAGAAGTTGGCCTGTCCGTCTTCGCGAAAGCGTACATTCTTCATGCACTGACGGCCTTCGTTGGCATCACCGTTGACCTCTCCCACAAACCGAGGGAGCGAACATGCGCTTTCAAACTCCTTGACAAGATACTTATCGAACACCATAGAGCCTGAATGCACGAACGCCTCAACATCGTCAGAGGGAAACTCGGAAGCCATGACCGCGTGAGAGTTCTTTCCGGCGCGCTCATGAATATACCAGTTGATAGCCTCCAGAGTGGCACCCTTCTCCCATAGCCACCACAGATAGCGGCCAGACTCCTCACGGGCAGACATGGCCGCGCGACTCTGGCGGCCACTCCACAGATTATATGCAAACATGGCCGTATCTTTCAGCGACTTGAAGGGAAGGGAATACTGCTCAATCTCATACCATGCGATGAAGAGGGGCGAGAATTGGGATTGCACTTTTGCGTCAGGGTCAGGGTATGCAGCGGCCTGATACTCGGAGTGAAAGAAATTGCCGGTACCGTTGGCCGTAGATTCATAGACTATCATTGTGTAAGGCCTGTAAAGAATACCTGAACATGCCGAGCGCACGATGTCTTCAGGCGATTTTCCCTCTGTCTTTTTCCACAGTCCCACCTCGGAAAGATGCACGAGGTTGTAGTCACCGCCACGGCATGAATCAGGACGTTCGGCAGTGCCAATCTTAATCTTGCAATTACGCTGAGGCACACGATGAATAGAGCCTGACTTACCGACGCCAACCATCTTGACCTCGGAATCGGACCAAGAATCGCCGAGGGGATGAAGCATCTCGACGGGATAATCAGCAATCATACGGTCGAACATATCTTTGATTTCGTCTGAACCCGCTCCCTGATGAGCGATGATTAGAGAGTTGAGACCTTTGCGATGGAGAAACTGGAGCCATGCCATATACAACTGCGTTGTAGTCGAGCCTCCCCACTGACGAGCCTTCAGCATGATAATACGTATAGGCTCACCGGACAACCGGCTTTTCTCAAACATTTCCACCAGTCGCCGTTGAGGGTACCAAAGCCGGAACAGCACGTCGTCGCCACCACCCTTTTTCTTGACCTTTACGAGTGTGGCGCACCAGAATGGGAAGTCATGCCGATAGCGCAACCTTATGAGTTGATTAGAAACCTTTGAAGCGTCAGACGGGTTAGGCTCCACGCCAAGCACGTCAGAAAGAAACCTCTCTATCGAGCCGGCCTCAACGAGCCTCCTGACAAACTCGACCTGCATCATTCTCTCAGGGAGCCACTGCACCGGCACGACAAAATCAGGAATCTCAACACGCACCCTCTTGCCGACGCTTCCCTCACCCGTGATAGGGTCAAACTTAGCAAAGATTATCTCGTTGCGCCGGTCATTCTCTCTCAGAAGGTTTGCTATCAGGGCAAACCGACCCTTCACTTCCTTTACTAAATCCATCTGCCTTTATGCTGTTATGCTTACGGTCATAATAACCATTGCGAATACGGCGAACAATCTCCCTGACAGTGCGAGGAGTAAAATAAAACTTAGGCGCAGGCTGATTGACAACTATAGTGGCCAACTCCAAAATTGTCATTTTAGGGTGAATAAGTCGCAACTCTTTATACCGTCTATAGATTTCGGCAAACATCTCACGCTTTGTCTCAGTCATGCACGGCAAGCAGCGGCCTGACTCCATGGATGAAATCACTATCGCCGCACGCTTTTCGCTTACCCAGAACCTGCATGAGGGAGATTCAGCCACGGCCTTGCAAATATCGTCCATGCGAATAACATCAGCTTCGACAATCTTTTGTCGGAAGACACGCATAATGTCAGCATTACGCTGACGTGTAAAATCTACTATTGAGCCGAAGTGTTTCATGATGTTTAACGCAATACAAAATTAATCAATTCATGCCACAACGGATAAAAGTGAAGTTGGAAGATGTTGAGTTATTTTTGCACCCAGTAATATACTGATCTAAACAACTTCAAGAATATGGCTGAGAATAACCCGGTTATAAGCAAGCGAGACCAACATCTTGAGCGACTGCGCAAAAGATATCCTGAAAAACAATTCGAGGATGATGAAGAAATCTTCGGTCAGATTTCAGACGATTACGACGCATTTGAGCAAGAGAACAGTGCAATGAAGGAGAGGGAGAAGTCTATGAGCAATATGTTCAGAGAGAATCCCCAAGCCGCCTTTTTCCTCAACGACATGCGCGAGGGAAAAGACCCAGTAATGAGTCTTGTCAGACGCTTAGGAATAGAAGTGAAGGACGTTATGGACGACCCTGCGATGCAGGACAAAATCGAGTCGGCCAACAAGGAATATCTCGACCGGGTAGCCAAAAGCAGACAGCTCGACGAAGAGTATGAGCGCAACATGGAAACCACCCTCAACAAGACGCTACCGGAATATCAGCAGGAGCACGGCCTGAGCGATGAGGAGATGGACGCAATCGGCGCGGCATGGATACAGATAATCCGTGAAGGAATCATGGGCATACTCTCGCCAGAGACAATAACCCTCATGGCGAACGCCATAAATCACGACACGGACGTGGCCAACGCACAGGAAGAGGGAGAAGTGGCCGGACGCAATTCTAAAATCGTAGAGCAACTGCGCAGATCAAAGAAGGGGGACGGAATCCAGAACCTGAATGGACGCAACGGCACTCCGAGACAGAATCCAGATAAGACCAAATCTGTATTCGACCTTGCACGCGAAGCGGATTAGAGAACATGGCAATAGAAGTGAAGGTAGTCAAATCGCCATCTTCCGTAGCCACAGCCGGAACCGGAGGCCTGAACAGCCAGATACATGGGAGCGTGGCAAGCGTCAGCGCGATAGCATCAGCCACAGGAGGAATAAGACCGGGAGGCCTGCTTGAGACCGACCGAAAATAATATAAACCAATTAATAATTTCTAAAAATGGCAGACGAATTAACCAACAGTCCGGTAGAAACCTCAACCGGCACAATCACGCCAGCCCCCGGCACAGGAGGGCTTGGCACACAGGTTCAGGGTCAGGCCGCGACCGTCAGCACTGCAGCGAATGCCACAGGAGACATCGGCCCCGGTCACTTTATCGAAAGTGACATTGACCGCGAGATCTATGAGTTTAACAGTGACGATACTCCGCTGATGCAGCTGATGTTGCGCTCGAAGCGCGTCTCTGTGACCTCTCCCGAAGTAGAGCATTACGCTCTTGACGAGCCACGTTGTCAGGCAGTCACCACAGCAAAGGTGGGCGACGGCACAGACGAGAATGTAGTGCTAAAACTCAACAAGGCAGACCGTGGCCTTTTCCAACCGTACACAACAATACTCGTAAAGGGTGTGGACGGTTACGACGCAAAGGGCAAGAACAAGACACCGGGTCAGGAGCTGATGCTTTTCGTGACCGGCTTCACCGACGTAGATAAAGAGCCTATCGTAATGGCCGTGAACGGCAAGAAGGCGAATGAGACCGACGCAATCGGCACCGTGCCCGAAATCCCTGCCGGCACTACTCTCGTAGGACTGGCAAACGCACTGTATGAGACTCAGAAGGACGTGGCCCCCAACATCATCGTCCCGTCGCCCAACATGATATACTGCCAGAAGAGAGGCTTCTCCAGTGTAGTCAGCGACTACTTAGAGGCTCAGCGCAAGCACATCCCCTTCGGCAAGGCACTCATCGCACAGATGCAGATAAAGAAGTTCAAGTGTGACGGCAACCGTACGCTTTGGGCAAGCCGCGCATCGAAGTTTACCGTAAGCACAAAACTCGGCGACCAGTTCATCTACACTACGGAAGGTGTACGTTGGCAGATACGCCGCCACCTTGACAAGGTTGGCAAGTGGACATACGAAGAATTCATCGCACTTGCCAAGATGATCTTCACCGGTGACGACGTGCCCAAGTCAGTAATCATCCTTTGCGGCAAGAACTTCGTCGAGAATATTCAGACAATCGACTTTTCCAAGCACCCGGAGGTGCAGATCAGTGTCAAGACCAACAAAATCGGATGGGAGGTCACTGCAATCCACACCATCTTTGGCGACCTCGAATTCAAGCTTGAGCCTTGCCTTGACCGTCTGGGTTGGAGCAATTCAGCCGCAGTGATAAACTACTCGAACGGCCTTGTGCATTACGTCTATTCAGCCGAGCACAAGAGCAGCGAGGACATCGAAGGCGAAGAGGCAAAGAGAGAAAGCACCGTTGTCTGGGATGCACTCGGACTGAAAGGAAACGCTCATATCTGGATTGACGGCGAGGGCAACTGCAGCGTAGAAGGTCAGACAACCTTTGAACTCTGGGGAGACCCCAAAGCCCCGACCAACCCTACCGAAGGCAAGGTATATGTCCTCTTGGTTGACTGTCCGGGCATAGACGCAGGAGCAGTGACCGGCCAGAGTTGGCAGTACAAAGATGCAAAGTGGTCTGAGTATGTAGGTGAAATAAAGGTCA
Source organism: Muribaculaceae bacterium Isolate-037 (Harlan) (assembly GCA_003762615.1). Lineage (GTDB taxonomy): Bacteria > Bacteroidota > Bacteroidia > Bacteroidales > Muribaculaceae > Lepagella > Lepagella muris. The sequence goes on along the minus strand of RIAZ01000001.1, from coordinate 277,900 downwards.
ACTAATCTGAGAATCCTTTTGTGAATCCGGGAGCGGAGACCTACCGGACGCGGATAGGGTCTCCGCTCCCATATAAATCTTTAGAGCAATGAAGAAATATAAAAAGACGTATGCCATCCTCCATCTTGCGGAGAAGCGCACCACTTTCCATCTGGGAAAGACAAAGGTGCATGTCTCCTTCACGGGAGGACAGGTGACGAAGAAGGGTGTAACTCCGGCTACGTTCACAACAGACGACCCTATCGTGCAGCTTGCTATCGAGAAAAGCAAGGACTTTGAGAGTGGCGCAGTCACCCTTCTCAGCAAATACCCGGTGCAGGGCGAGGTAAAAATCGGCATGAACCCTCCTGAAACAGTGGAGACAGAGGCATTCAACGCCATCATGCCTGAGACCGAGCAACGAGCAGCCGCCATCGCACCAGAGAGAACAGTCACCGACACGGCTGAAAAGAACCCTGAGCCAAATCCGGAACCTCAAATAGAAGAGACCGCGCAGGACGAGGTGGAAGCCGAGACTGAAAAGAATCCGGAAGAGGGCGACACAAACAATCTGGAAACGGTAGAGGTAAGCTGCAAAGATGTTGCCAAGCAGTATCTGGAGGAACACTACGGCGAAAACCCCACACCGCTCAGAACAATCAAGGACGTACAGGAATGTGCAGCCAAATACGGTATAAGGTTTGATTTCGTATAAGTCATGACAGTACAGGCAGAGGAAATGGCAAGAGCCGTGAGAGTGGCTATCGACATGAACAAGGGTGACGAACCGCTGATCATGGAGGGAGACACCGACACCCTAAGTCTTGATGAAATAATCATGGCCAAACTCGCCGATGCAGTGAGATTGGTAGAGATGGAAGCCCCTGCGACCATGCTTGAAAGCGGTCACGACTTCGGGGATAACATCTTTATAGGGGAGGACGGGAAAGGCTTTATCATTCTGCCGGAAGATTTCATGCGACTTATATCCTTCCGCATGAGCGATTGGAAGCGCACTGTCTTTGAAGCCATAAGCGAAAACGACTCTCAATATGCACTTCAATCATCCAAGTGGAAAGGTATCTGTGGAAATCCGGAGAAGCCTGTATGCGCCATCGTGAGACGTGGCGAGGGTAAAGTGCTTGAGTTCTATTCATGCAATGACAACACGGCTATTGTGACCCAAGCCACCTATGTGCCAATCCCGAGGATTGACATTGACGGAGGGATTGATGTTGCCGAAAACTGCTACAGAGCCGCCATCTACCGAGCCGCCTCACTTGCCTTGGCAAGCGTAGGAGACCAACTATCGACAACCATGCTTGAAATCAGTAAATCTTTACTTCAATGAGTCTATTCAAAAATGACATACAGGGGAATGCCAGCGTAAGCCGAAACTTAAACGTAGGCGGTCATGCCAATGTGAACGGTGATGCTCTCATCAATCACAACCTCGTTGTAAAAGGATGGTTGGATGCACCTAACATCAAAGGTCCGCTAAAAGGCCTTTACGCTTCCGAAGATTCGCTCACAGCCGCATATCCACGACCAATGCCGGGATGGTTTGCCCTTGTGGGCAATACTCTCCCGGCTGACGTGTACCGTGCAGAAGGTGGAAAGTGGATGCCTACGGGTGAAAAGGGAGGAACATTTTCCCTCTATCTCGATCAACTTGAAACCGATGTAAAAGACCTTACCGATGAGGTCAAAGACATCGAGGAACTATTATCAGACGGCATCCTGCTTGCAGAGACCATCGCGTTCACCTCCACCGGGACTGCCGCCTCAATGACATTCACCGTTCTCAAACGAGACGGGACTGCCAGGCAGGGAAGCAAGCCTATTCCAATCGCCACTGCTGAAAAAGCAGGGATGATGACCGCAGCCGACAAGAAGGCTCTTTCACAGACTGCACTTGACATCATTGAGATTAACCGTAAGGTTGCTACCCTTGAAACCTCAACCTCAGAATTTCAGAATAAACTGAACAAAGAGATAGCAGACAGGGAAGAAGCAGACACCAATCTCCAGACACTGATAAGCGCACTAAGGCGAGACTTTGACGCGCTTGTCGGCGAGAACGCATCAGAAGCAATCGACAACTTTACAGAGGTGCTTAGTTTCCTTGACGGTCTGAAAGACACAGAGAAACTTTCCACCAAACTTGCCGCCCTATCGTGCGCAGATGAAAAGTTGAATGCCGATGTCCTTGAACTTCAAAAGGAGGTATTCCCGCTCCAAGTGACTTTCAGTGTTTCGCCATCAGTTATAAAAGCCGGACAGGAGACCACCATCAACCTGTCATGGAATGCCAAGAGAAAGGAACGTGACGTTACTGCCGAAGCGGATGTGACACTTGACGGAGTTGCTGTTGTCGGCAAGACAATGGCAGTGAACATAGTCCTATCCCACGGACAATACCGCCAATACCAACTCAGGACGGAGTATGCCGGAATGACGGTGCTTAGTAACCAGAGTGTGAAAGGGACACTTCCTACATACTTCGGAACAGTAGCCAAGACATGGGTTGCTGATGAAGCCAATATCCTTACCCTTTCTGAGCTGATTATCGGAGACCGACCTTTTACACGCACAGGTATTTCAACCAATGACGGCAAGATAGTCCTCGCATATCCTAAAGATTTCGGCGCACTGACATCAGTCAAGGACGGCAACGGATATGAAGTGCTTTCCTCTTACACCCGGAGCGAGGTTAGCGTCAACGGACATCCATATTATCTCTACCTGCTGACCGTGCCTGTCACGGCATCGGGAGTAACCCAAATATACAAGTGACATGGCAACGACAGGAGGCATACAGCTTATTGACGCATTCCGCTACAGCGGACAGCGTTTTCTCGACCTGCGTCAGCATTGCGCGACACTCGCAGAACTTATGGCAACCCCGGAAACATCCATTCCGGACGGCTTCACAAAGTATTGTGACGAGACGCAATGCTGGTATGAGTGGAACAGCCACAATGACATTGATCCCGAGACAGGACGTTGGCGCAAGAGCGTCCCCATCAATGAAGTGCTGACCGAAGAATACATCTTCGCCATTGTTGATGCTGAGGGGACTTTCCTTTTCGGCATAAGACATGACGGAGAGGTGGTATATAACCGTGGAATGAGCGATGAGGCAAGAGCAAGGTTCAAACAGCTTGAAGGCATACAGCCGATGAGCAATGAAAATTACGTCTATGCCATCACCGATGCAAGCGGACGGCTGCTTTTCGGCATAACACACAGAGGCGAGGTTGTCTATGACAAAGGCATACCCTCGGAAGTAAAGCCGATACTGCGCAGACTAAATCGTGTGCTGTCAGAAACACGAGTCCGGCTTTCCGTTGCCGAGAAATCCATCTCGGAGATGAAGGAGCGGCTAAGTGAACTTGACGGATACAAACTCATGGAGAATGAGAACTTCATCTTCGCCATCATGGATGAGGGAGAGGAACATCTTCTTTTCGGGATAGCACATGACGGCAGTGTGGTTTTCGACAAAGGTATTCCGGGTGAGGTGCAGACGCGTTTCGATGAGTTGAAAGGTTATCAGATAATGCACGATGAGAACTTCATCTTCGCAATGACCGATAATCTTGGCAACCTGCTTTTCGGCATCGACAATACTGGTCATGCGGTAATTCCACAAGGGATTGTCGAAGTGGTCACATGGGAAGACTACATCAAAAAGAAACCACATCCCGACACTCTTTATGTGATAGAGGGGAAAGGAGGCAGGATTGACGGAGCGTATATCAACGGACGTGCGCTCAGCGCAGGAGAGGAATATGCCTTTACGCGGGAAGGCAACCTGCTCATGTATCATGGACGAATGTCCCCGCTCCCCCGGATATGGATAGACCATGAAGCAATGCAGCTCATGATAGATTATCCATCTGATTATTCCGGTCCGCTATTCATGGTGGAGGACGGTATGTTATTTTTAATTTAACCATTAATATCACAGCAAAATGAGTAAATCATTAGGAACAATCGGATTCCGCATGACGGGAGCTTGGAAGCCGGGCGAGCATTACCGAAAGGATGATGCAGCCAATATCGGCAGAAGCCTGTGCTATGCAAAGGTTGACCACATCAGTGGCGATACTCCCGACATGGACAAGTGGGGTTTTATCGCCGATGCAACAGGTGTGGAGGAAATCGCCGAAAGAGCGGAAACCGCAGCCGACCTTGCCGAAACCACAGGCACGGAAGCCGGGTTGCAGGCTGAAGCTGCTAAGGAAGCCGCCAAGGAAGCAAAGGAGGAGGCTGAACTTGCCAAGGAAGCCACCGGTATATTCACCGAAAACTTCAAGCAGGCAACATCGGACGAGTATGCCTACGCAATAGTTGACCTCAACGGCACACTCCTTTGGGGCATCCGTCATGACGGGACAGTCTATCAGCCGAAAGGGATACCCGAACAGACCCGACAACGGCTTGACGAACTGAGCGGACTTCAGATTATAGAAAACGCTCAGTACCTTTTCGCCATAGCCGACAGCAACAATAACATCCTTTTTGCCCTCGACCGCAAGGGAGGAAGCCTCATAAACTCCATCAGCGGTGTATGCACCATAGAGCAGTTTGAGTCGAAAGAGTTTATCTACGCAGTCATGGACTCAGCCGGAAACCTGCTTTTCGGTGTGACCAATGACGGAACATTCCAAGTGTCAAAATTCGCACTTCCGCCGGATGTCATGAGGCAGATACATAATGCCTCTTCAAACTGCACGGAGATAGACGAAAAGGACAATGAGTTCATCTACAAAATCACCGACAAGGACGGTCTTATTGTCTTCGGTGTACGATGGGATGGAACAGGCTATATGCCCAAAGGCATACCCGATGAACAGAAAGCCGAGAACCGTCGCATCCACCGCCGCATCAGCAATATTGAAACACTCCTCGCCAACTTCACCGGAGGGACGGGAGATTGGAGCGACAACGGCTCAATGCGTATTCCTATTCCGCGCTGCGCCCTGCTTAACATCCACAGCAATATCATGCCTACCGCCAAAAGCGGACTCGGCACTCCGGGCGTGAACTGTCAGATACCGTGTCAGATTGAATTTTGGGACCAGCAGGGAAACTACTGCAAGATATGGGCATCCATGTCGGCACAAGGCAACTCGTCAATGGCATTCGCCAAAAAGAATCTTGCCTTTGACCTGTTCACCTCAAAAGAGATGGACACCGAGTATGTCATCAAATTTGGTGATTGGGTGTCGCAGGACAGCTTCCATCTCAAAGCATATTACACCGACACCTTCCGTGGTGTATGCCCTTGCTCCTACACACTGTATGAGGAAATGGCACTCACCCGCGGGATGCAGGACAACCGTCCGTACAAGGAAGAGTTCATGAGCAGGTTCACCACAAGCGAAACCGGTACGGACAGCGTGACCGACATAGAAGAAAACTTCGACACAGGTGCAAAGTGTTTCCCACAGGGTTTCCCGGTAATCGTTTTTCAGAACGGAGAGTTCTACGGCATCTATTCATGGCAGATTAAGAAGCACCGAGACAACTATCACATGAATAAAAAGACCGCTGAACACGTCCATCTTGACGGTACATTGTCGGCTGACAGCATTTGGGGAGGCAATATCAATTGGACACAGTTTGAAGTGCGCAATCCCAAGAGCCTTTTCTGCCAGGACGGAGTAAAGTATGACGGTGACCGTCCCCGTGAAATCATGGGCAGCGACAGCGAGAACTACGACAGCAGCGACAAGGACATGAAGCGTTGCGCAAAATCCAAGCAGTATATCATTGATCTCAGCAAACGCATCACCGAACTGAAGGAGGCGGAAGCCGCCGGAAAGACAACCGAGGAAATGAGGGAACTTATAGCCACTTATTTCAAAGTATCGTTCATGGTGGATTACATTCTTGAAACGAATGTCGTGCAGGACGGTGACGGCTACGCAAAAAACTGGCAGTGGACTACATGGAACGGTGTGCAATGGGTAGCCAACCCATATGACCATGACGGTATTTTCGGTGCATACCATATAGGAAATTATGTGAGCGGTCCGGGCAGCGGATGGCTGGGCAACACACTGACAAGTCCGGCAGGATGGATTATCAAATATTTCCTTCCCGAACTACAGTCACGGTATGCACAACTCCGCAATATGGGCATCTTTGAAGCCGAACATATTGCAAGTATCGTTATGGATTGGCTTCTGCGCATCGGTTCTGATAATTTCGAGGCAGAATATGAGCGTTGGTCAGAATCACCATGCTACCGGGACAGCCTCATCAACTCCGGCTATTGGAGGCGCAGCGCAGGCACTGCCACAGCATGGACAGCCACCACCACATACGCGAAGAATGCCATCGCCTACAAGAGCGCACGAATCTTTAAGAGCCTTATTGCCGGGAATGTCGGCAATGACCCGATTGAAGATGACGGAACTAATTGGCAAGAGGTGACCTATGACCCGACAAGGCAGTATGCCAAGAATGAGGTGTGCTATTACGGTTCGACAAATTTCTATTGCTTTACCTGTTTAGAGCCATGTATCGGAGAAGCACCGCTAACGGGGTTCTACAACCTCTATCCTAAAGAACTCGGACACTATGACAGTGTGTACCGTGTGAAGAACTGGCTTGTGCAACGTCTCGCCTACATGGATAAGCTATTGAGTTATTCCGCTCCTGCAAATCTATCGGAGGCGAGCGTAATCAACGATGCCACCATTGACAACATGATTAACCAATAAACTTTAGATTTTATGGCAGTCAGTAATTTACAGATTCTCGACGTTCACGGTCTGAACCTCATTATTCAGAAACTTAAAGACGGGACACTTGTAGTAGGGAAAGCCGGTTCGGTAGATGCGGCACAGCTTTCCGGGACAATACCTCTTGACAAGTTGCCGAAAGCGGCACTTGAACGCATAACAATCGTAGAGACTGAGGCGGCACGTCTCGCCCTTACATCTGATGATGTGCAGAACGGAGACAGCATCAAAGTCACACAGTCGGGCAAGATGTATGCCGTTGTGGATGACACCAAGCTCGGCACAGAGGCGGCATTTACCGATTATGTTGTCGGGACTGCGGCAAAGGCGGCTCTTGCGGATGCTGTGCCTTGGGGCGGGGTGACAGGCAAACCCACGGCATTCCCGCCGGAGAGCCATGTCCACACTCCTGCCGAGTGTGGTGTGGAGGCAATCCCGGACGAGACAATAGAGGCGATTATCAGCGGCACCTATAAATCTTAAGCAGACTTGACCCTATGCAATTTGCCACGGCGAAACATATCAACCGTATATGGAGACTTTTCAAGGCTCTCCTTTCCGCTTCAAACGAAAGGATTGAGGCTCTTGAAAAGATTCTCCAAACGGAAGATATAGGCGATGATGTACTGACAATCACGGATGCGGCCTACCGCATACTCGCCGCATTTGACCGCAACGGCAGGGCGAGATTTGAGGTCGGGATTACAAGCCGTGAATCGAAAACCAAAGGCGACCACGAGATTGGAGGCGCGCTCCGCCTCAGAGACACGCGCATCATGGAGAGCGATGACTACGGCATCTATTATATCCTTGACTGTGAGGACAGGATACTCTTCATGATAGACCGGGAGGGAAAGACCGATTTTAAAGGTATCCCCCGTGACATCAAAGAAAGGATTGACGAAATAGAAACACGTCTGTCGGCTATTGAAAACCAATAATATTTATCATTAAATTCAAAACAATCATGTCAACGAAAGGACTTAAAGTAGTTTTGCCGTCAGCAGTGACGGATGCGGCCGGACTCCGTAAACTTGAACACTATTACGGTATCGAGTTTACCCGAGGCGCAAGCAATCAGGGTGGAGACAACGGCTATCACAAGATGATAGGCGACGCCTCGCTTCTCAAGGAGATGCGTTTCCACAATCAGATGAAGATTGCATCTGTAAAGGACGCAGAAATTCAGACTATCCTCAACCAGACCAATTGGCGCAAAACAGAGGATGGAGCAAACGCAGTGCTTGACGGTACGGACGGAGCAGACATCATGCAGGTGCATACCAAGACTGTCTATGCAATCATCGGAGGCACCAACCCGACATACGAGCGATTCATCGTGTCTGACCAGCCGTTCACCTACGATGGAGACGTTGCCAAGGAGTATCCTGCATACGGTGAGACCCCGGACTATGCCACCATGCTCAACGGTGTCATGCGCTCCATCCGTAATGAGGGTGTTACAGGAACACATGGAGCAGGTGTCGGGGTAGGACACACCGATCCGCTTTTCGGGACCACAGAGGCAGGAGGTTATCCGCGCAATTCTCTGAGCCGTTTCCAATACGAACAGTATGCACGTGCCAAGAATGCTGACACCAACAGCAACCGTCCGTACATGAACATCTGCAACCAAGACCTTGAGCTTACCGCAGCTTTCATGTATATCGAATTCCGCACAAAACAGCTCAACAGCCTACTCGGTCACAGTCTTTCTTCCATCTCGACCCCGACCGCACAGACATGGGGCAAGGTATCCGGCTTCCGTCTCACGGCAGACAATGGAGCGACCTACCGCTATCACACCTTCGGCACACAGATGTTTATCAATGACTCTACTGTCGGGAGCAATATGTGGACAATCCTCAACGGATCATGCCCGATGCTGAAAATGTTTGAGGCTCAGCTCGCCGTGTCAGACGGCAATGCCTCATTTGAATCAGTAAAAGATTCAGACGGCAATCCTATCGCAGGTATAGAGCAGGGTGTAATGACCGGAATCTATACCAAGACATTCACTTTCAACCTCAACAATGCGGCACTCACCGCCGGAGGCGAAAAACAGAACTGGAAGGTGGACGTTGTTATGCGAGTTCCACTGTGGCGAGGACGCAACCGTCTGTGGGGACACTGCACACAGTGGTACAGCGGTTACGAGTTTATTCAGTGGCTTGACGGAGAAGAAAAACTTCATCACAAGGCATACCGCTCACCAAGCATTGACGCACTTGTCAGCGACAGCGATGTCGCACTATATGACAGCGAGGGCAACTATGGCTTTGAAAAGACATACGACTGTCTCGGAGAAATGCCTGTAATTGTAAACAAAGCCGGAGGCGGTGCATGGGCAACCAAGATGTTTGCCGTCAACGGTATTGCCACCGCACTCACGGAGGTGGGAGGAGCCGGTCTCAGCACCTACGAGCAGGCGCACTTCTACTCATCTGCCACTGACTTGGTACAGGGTAAGTTCAGACGGCGTGGTGCTCGCTTCGGCGGCTTTGCGGATGAGGCGGTTTGCGTCCTCCGTTACGCGGCTGGCAGCGGCGCGCCCTCGAGTGCGGGCACGCACGTCGGTTCCGGCTTCCGTGTGGAGATTAACGACTAACGAACATCGACACTCAAGACGAAAACCGAAATCCCTACCTCTCCGCCCCCTGCAAGGGATAAGGCGGAGAGGTCTCAAACCGAAATCTCAACCCAAGCCTAAGACGCAAACCGGGCGGCAGCAAAGGGTTGTGGTCATAAAAAACATCAGCAAGAATTTCAAAATCAAAAAAAATAATGGAAAGACAAATTTATTTTTCTGAAATGCCTGTTCCGCAGGAATGGGGCAACAAAAGAATCGTACCCCTCAACATCAAAGAGGAAGTGACCGAAGAAAACGGAGTCAAGAAAACCGGGTATCGTGCCGACCTTGTACCCAAGGTTGAACAGCCTCTGACTGTTGACAACATCGTTGATGCCGCCATTGCATCGGAATATGGCGAGGACGGTCAGAAGCGTATCCTGCGTAACATGGCAAGGGGCAATGATCCGGAAGTGGCTGCATTCAACTCTTTCGTAAACGAAATCCGCGAAGCTGCAAAAGCGGCAGGATATGAATAATAATCCAAGTCACGGAAACTGACCCCAAACAGGCTGTCTGTGCTTGCGTGGTACTCACTTCGGCGGCAATGCGAATGAGGCGAATTGCGTCCTCCGTTACGCGAATGGCAACAACGCGCCCTCGAATGCGAACACGAACATCGGTTCCAGCTTACGTGTGAAGTAACAACACAGCCAATAAGTACCAAAGGCACGGAAGCCTCACCTGCATGGTGAAACACGACAGACAAGACCTATAGAAACGAGACGGTCCGCTTATCAGTAGTGTGTCAGTTGTACGGCAAATGAACATTAGCGAAAAGGCTCACACGGGCTAATAAAGAAATAACGCTTCAATGAATAGAATAAACAACGTTTGGGAGAAACTCTGTGACGAGAACTTATTGCTTACTGCCATATTCAATGCGGCAAAGGGCAAGAAGAAATATCGCAATGTAAGAAGGGTTCTTGCAGAGCCGGAAAAGTATGCGAGGATGCTCAGCGATATGCTGAGTGAGGGACACTTCAAACCATCACCCTACCGGGTTGACATAATGAAAACCGAGTATGGGAAAGAGAGGGAGATATTTAAACTGCCATTCTATCCCGACAGGTGTGTTCAACACGCTATCAGCCTTGTAATGCGGAAAAGATGGGACAGCAGTCTGACGGCAGACACATACGCTTGTCTGAAAGACCGTGGGATAAACTGCGGCATCGCCCGGTATAACATGAACCATAAGGTTAAGAGAGCCATTCAGAGCTATCGACACCGGAGTGTGTTTGTTTTGAAGATGGATATATCCAAATGCTATCCGAGCGTGGACAATGAGATACTTGCCAAACGCAACCGTCATTTCTGCAAAGATGAAAAGATGCTTGCCCTGCTTGATCTCATCAACTTCAACGGGAAAGGTCTGCCAATCGGCAATTTTCTTTCGCAGTTGTGGATAAACCTCTATCTCGGTTCGCTTGACCGCTTCATCAAAGAGACGTTGAAAGCCAAGCACTATTTCCGCTACATGGATGACATTGTGATTATGAGCGAGGACAAATCGCAGCTTCATCAATGGCAATGGAGAATAATGAATTTTCTTTGGTATGAACTGAGGCTTGAGAGCAACCGCAAGAGGCAGATATTCCCACTTGGCAGAAACCGGTCTGAGCGGGGTCTTGACTTCGGAGGATATGTTTACCGTCACGACAGTACCCTTGTAAGGAAGCGCATCAAACAGGCATTTGCAAGGAGGCGGCACGTCTCCAAGAGCGTACCGAGCTACATGGGCATAGTTCAACATTGCGATGCAAAGAACCTTATTGAAAAAATAGTAAACCGAGACAACGATATGGACTTATCACAGTTAATTGGGAAAAAGATAGAACGACCCTTTGAGGGTGACAACATCAAGATAGAGGCAATTGTTGACCGCCCTATCGAGATACTTGACTTCACGGTACGACCGAGCGAGAAGAAGCCGGACACGCTGTATCTGAAAATGCAGATACGCTTTGAGGGTAAGAAGCGTTTCGTGGGAGGCGGCTATCAGTTCCTCTGCGAAGTTCTTCAGCAAATAGACAAAAGTAACCTTCCCTTCAATACCATCATCCGCAACAAGCGTGGATACTACTTTGAGGGGACAATAGACGAGGAGTAACGCCATGCGGGAAATACTGAACGACCTACTTCATGAGCACATGTATCTTCATATACTGCTCATCTGCCTGTGTGTCGGCGGCATGCTTGTTGCTATGGCTGTTGACCTGTTTTTCGGGATCAAGAAAGCTAAAGCATTGGGGATGGCCACCACGTCAACAGGCTACAAGAAAACCTGTGAGAAAGGACGCAAATACATCATGCCTTTTTCTGTGCTGATGTGCATAGACCTTATCGGCTGCATTATACTCCCTGCGCCTTTCTTCTCCATGATATGGGCGGCATGGTGCATATTCTGCGAGTTTAAATCTGTCCGTGAGAAGTCATGGACGAAAGCGGAGCTTCGCAAGGCAGAAAAGACCATGAGCATCATAATTGAGAACAAGGAAGATATTTCCAAAATGGTTGCCGACCTTGTTCTCGGACACAGTGAAATCAAACAGAAAAGCGGATTTTTAGAATCAAATATTTCAAACAATGATAATCTTAATTGACAACGGACACGGCTTTGACACGAAGGGCAAGTGTTCGCCGGACGGCAAGTATCAGGAATGGGCATGGGCGCGGGAGATGGCGCACATGATTGCCGGAGAGCTGACAAAACGCGGATATGATGCACGTCTGCTTGTGCCGGAGCGCGAGGACATTCCAATCAACAGTGGCACAGACAGCCGGGTGAAACGTGTAAATCAAATCTGCGACCTCTACGGCAAAGAGAATGTAATCCTTGTGTCGATACACAGTAATGCCAACTCGAATGACGGGAAGTGGCATGACGGTGAGTGGAGCGGATTTGTGGCAGAGGTATCGCTCAACGCGTCTCAGAAATCGAAGTGGCTTGCCGATGCCATCTGGGCAAGGGCAATCGAAGCGGGACTGAAAGGGAACCGAGCAGTCATTGAGAAACAGGGCAAACGGTTCATTCAACAGAATCTCGGAATATGTCGCGATACCAAATGCCCGGCAGTCTTGACGGAGAGTGCCTTCCATGACACGCATGATGGTGTGAAGCTGCTTACAGGGAGCAAGGAACGCATCATGCTTGCCCATGTGGACGGAATCATTGATTACATCAAAGGATACACGAAATGAGAGGCGACACAATACGCAAAGTGATACGCAAGGTCAAGAACATACTTGCCATAGTGTTTATACTTGCCATTTGCATATTGGCAGGTGCGTATCTCCACAAGTGCCAATCGTCTCCGGGTACGGAACAGGGCAGCAGTTGTGTAGTGGACACAATCACTTACATAGATACCATCCCGTACTATGAACCGAAACCTAAGCAGGAGGTGTCACTTGGGACTAAAATAGCATTCTTGCCTGTGTCCAGCCCGAATGACAGAGCCACACAGGATGTTCCGCAGGATGGTAACATTGTCATGGAAAATATTCCCGAAGAGATTCCCGATACTGTTGCGGTTGAAATCCCCATCACCCAAAAGGAATATGAGGGTGAGGATTATCACGCATGGGTAAGCGGATATGACCCGAAGATGGACAGTATCTATGTCTTCCCACGGCATGAGACAGTGACCATCCGCGAGCCTCCCATCAAGCCGAAGCGATGGGGAATCGGAGTGTTCGCCGGATACGGCATGACACCGCAGGGTCTCCAACCATGCGCAGGTATAAGCATCAATTACAACTTGTGGAATTTCTGATATGAGAGAGATAACGATAACCATAGACAAAGAAGAGGTATATGAGGAAGTCGAACAGACAACCTCATATACCGGTGCCAAAATGGAAGGAGGCGACGACAAAACCTATGACCGCATCTTTACCACCGAAGCCGACCGGAGTCAGCTTGAAAGATTCTGGCACGAAAGCTGTGTTGATGTTTGCGAGGCACTCAAAGAGTTTGTTCAGGAAGAGCAAAACGAGAAAGGCTCTTTTACCATTTTCTTAGGTCTATCTTCCGCTTTTGATCCGGCTCTTGAACCGGCCATGAAGAAAGAGCTGTTTTCCTTCTTTGTGACGAATATCGTCAGCAAGTGGTATGTGTTTACCAACAAAAAGGAGGCGGCCGACTTCTCCGCTTCTGCAGTAGGTATGCTCGACGGAGTAAAACGAAAGGCATATTACCGAAGAAAGCCCCAAAGACCTACAAGGCAAACACCACAACCGCCCAGACCTCCACGACCAACCCAAGAAACCAATAACGAATAACGACTATGGAGAGAAAACAGATTGTTACCGTCCACATCGACGTTGCAACCGTCCTCTATGATGTGAGGAACAAAGCCTACATCACAGGTAACAGCCGCATGGCATCCGGCACAGCGAACTATGAAGCTGGATCAAAGATGCAAGCCTCGGAGGACAACGAGGAAACCGATCAGCTCAACCGGAGCTTCATGACTTATTTCACCGGGCTGAAATCGAAACTCGGCGAGTATTTTGACGAAGAGACCACAACGACCAACAACCTTGTGGCCGACCTTATCGAGAATGAAGGCATCCTGACTTTGGCATTCCGACTCCCGACCAACTACAACAACGCCTCGGCCGACGCACTCGGCGCAGGAATCCATGCCTACCTTGTAGACTTGATTCTGGCCGACTGGTTCAACATCACCAATCCGCAGGATGCAAAAGGCTATACCGAACATGCCGGCGTAATGCTTGAGGACGTGAGAGCAGCCCTCTACAAGCGCAGCCGTCCGACACGCCCGAAGCGTCCGGAATTTCCGAAGCCTGAAGAGAGCGGAGCATCCAACACCTAACAGATCCAGACATGGAGAAGAGCGTCGAAATAGTTGAGTGCGGCAGACAGCCGACCGGAAAGCGTCTCGTCGTGATAATCCTGAAGCGTGAGCAGCTTCTTTATGACATAAAGAACTATTGCTACATCGAGGGAGACATCATGCCGGAGGATACGCAGCACAGTCGCCACATGGTGCAGGACGTAGGCGAAGAGGGCAACGTGGACCGCGTGATCCGGATTCTGAGTCTTGCCCACGCAGATGTAGTCGAGAGGCTCTATCCCTTCACGCAACACGAAATCCACCACCCGGTAGTTGACGACCGGCTGAGGGAAAAGCCAGTATATGGAATCTTCCTGAACGTCCCTGAAACCTATTCACAGACAACGCTCAATCTTTTAGGAGGGCTGATACATGAACTTATGGTCTGTATCGCGATAGCCGACTGGATGAGTATCACCAACCCACCGAAGGAAGAGACGTGGAAGCGAAAGGCCGAAGCAACTCTCACGAGGATAAACCAAGTGAAGAGCCAGACACGAGACCGGTCACGAATAAGGCCGCACTGGTTGTAATTTTGGTATATGATAAACGAAGAGCCGCTGTGCATCACGCATGGCGGCTCTTCTCGCTAATAAACAATCCTTTTTACAAAAGATTTACCTAATTCTATTTGTCATTCGCGGAGAGAACTGTACTGTGCAGCCACAAACATTTTCGTCTGGGTCGAGGTCGCACACGAGAGCTACACGGAAATACTTGTAAGGTGTACCCCTACGGTTGATTATTTGGTGAGATACGGAGGAATTTACCAGATGCCAATTAAACAGATCGCGCGAGCCGTAGAGTGCGGATTTAACATGTCCTTTCCGGAACACGCCGCGTTGAATCAGTGTATCAATAGTTTTCAGCACGTCGGACGCTCCAAACTTCAGGGGGCGCGTAATGAGAAGGCCGGTCTGTCTTTCCTCACTTGCCTGTGAGAAGTCAACGAGGTTGCCTCCCGTATCGACGGCAAGAGCCTCCGGATATGAATTTATGACATTAGCAATCTTTGAATACATCATGCCCCACTGCTTGGACTTCAGGGAATAGACATAGGCGTAGGTGTAATTCTTGTTGAAAACTATTATTCGTTGATGCGGATAGTCATAAATCATTCCGCACGAAGAAATGAAGTCGAGGAAAGGAATAACCGGGAAACAGGAATCTTCCTCATCATGTCCGACCATTGCGTGAAGTTTATCCATACCGGGGAGCGTCAGTACGTCAAAATCAACATCGTTGGCTATAACGTCAGTGATACATTGCGTCTGTGATCCAGAGATAAGCATAATGCCCCTGTCGGTAGGGAAAAGGACGGCACTGTCTATCTGGGTTATTCCTTCCGGATTGATACACACATCGCGCGTGATAGGCTGCTTGGCTGAGAATGTTCCGTTAGAACTCACTTCCATAGCCCACACTCCATCAGTCGTGAAAGCGTAGAGAGGGAACTGGCCGAACTGACCCTGAGAAAGAGCCTTCGCCGCCGTAGCCATTCCGAGTATTCGCCCGGTGCCTATCGTATTAATTCCAGTGACAGGAAAGTAAAACGGATTGTTGACCTCCGAGGTATATACCTTAGAGCCGCAATCTATTGTGTTTGCATCCCCGTATGGAGATGTTGTTATCTGAGGAACGAGATCAGAAGAATAGTTGTGTACTCGCTCCATGTTATAATCGAGCAGCGCATAAGCACCGTTCAGAAATTCGTGAGGCTTCAATTCTACCACCATACTGCCACCGCCATAAGGAGAGCCGGAATCGCCGTACAAACTCGATATGACAGCAGTAGTGGCATTAACATTAGGATAGAATATAAAACAGCCTGTAGAGCGTTTGAGAAGTACTTCATTATATTTATTCGGGTCACTATCCCAATCCTCCTCATTTTCCATGCCCGACTTCGGAACTTTGACCTTTGGAGACAAGAACGCACCACATTCCCCTTCAGTGGTGACATAATGAACCTTTCCACCCTCTTTTACATATATCCCAATTCGTACCATATCGGGAAAGGTGTTAGGTTGAACCTTAACTTTACCGTCCTTATCCTTCCATTCACCGATGAAACGGTCTGTAAACGCGAACATTGAGGAAGCCGAAAAGCCATTGAAAAGGCTACGCTTCACACCGGATAGGTTGAGGCGAGAGTTATAGACCTGTGAAGAATTTGCCGACAACGGATCATGTGAAAGGTAATCATCCGTCATGACCTCACGCGAAACAAGAGATTGCAGGTAATCATCTTCAATAGGAATAACCTTGCGGTCTGTCTCCTTTATATCAGCCGAGGAAAGAGTGCGCAACTTGTAGAAAAGCGAGCAGCTTTTAATAGACTCACCGATTTTCTCGTCTGACAATTCCGGCATGTGCAGAGTATATGAGGGATATGTGCGGTCAGGCGAGAAATAGAGCGTATAGAGTCGCTTGTATGTCCATTCTGCATAACAGTTGAGAAAATCGGTTGTCTGTTCTTGTGCCATTGGGCCCAATACACAATCTTCAGTTACAGACGACGGATAGTTGGGCGCACCTCCGAGATGATAACTATTATGGTAAATGCGGCCAATAAATGTGCTGTCGAAATTATCAGTATCGCGTAGGCTTGAAATCTTGCCTCCCTGTTCATAGGTGTATATCGGTTTGGAGATAAAGACCTCAATCCCGGTCACGATGTCTGCCCAGTCGTCCAATTTATAATAATCAGCCGTGTGACGAACCTTATAATCGAGATCGCAAGCCACAAGCATTACATTACAGTCATAGGCCTCTGTGAAACCGTCTGAACCCCTGAAACCGCCCAGAAGCACCAACGGCGCAGGAAGCGTCTGAGGATTCATCAGAATGGGCGCAGAATGGCACACAAGAGAACCGTCATAGAGCCGAAGCGCATAGCGCACGAAGAAGGGGAAACAGAACCGGCCTTTGTCAATAGACTGTTCACGGATAAACTTATTGACCTTTGCCATTACCTGTTCTGTTATGGTAGTCTGGTTGGCCTCACTCAATTCAGTGTAAGAATCCCATATAGAAATCTTCTCTGCAAAGTTTATGGTAAATTTGGATTTGTCCTTATCTGAAACACTGAACAATCGAGGGTGACCTACGAGGCCAAAAGAAACCTCAATATTCGGCAGGTGTGTGCCGAGGTTTTTATATGCAGTATCTTTCCACAGGAGATAATAGATCGCAGACTTTGTAAAAATCAGCAATGTATTTCCAACGGCATTACAGTGGGTAACATCGTAGAAAGAGCCTATTTCCGTGGATGTGCCTGAAAGGTCGTTAAGCCAAAGGATTTTATAGGAAGCCTCATCATAGATGATGTAGTGCTTGTAGCCTGTCGCCTCATGGATAAATATCACCCTTTGGCTTTCCGAAGGCAGAGTCATTATAACCAATGGCTGATTTATGATTTTAAGCTGACCATCCTCCGGAACAATATTGATAGAGGCGGCGAGGTCTCCGTCCTGACATTCATAGTCAGACGGTACAGCCGTGAAACCGGTGTATTTTATTTCTTTTATCATAGCGTAGTTCTGGTTATTAGGGTAATATGAGGTTTGTCGTTGATTGAGATAGTCTCACCACACATCAGGGCAGCGCGTCCTGACACTCCACAGGCATTGAGTATTGCCCGGCATAGCTTGACGGAGTTAGCCCGGTAATACCGGCTCCCTGAATTGACAGGGTAACAGCGTCCGGTGTGATTGCCGATCATGTTCTCATAGTGTTCGGCGAAGAGAAGGTACTCACCGTTTTCTATCGCCACATTGAGGCAAGAATCACCGTTGAGCCGAAGTATCCGGGCGACACGAGCGGTAATATAAATCTCGCCTGTATCATGAAAGGTTATGTCTGGCCGACGTGTAGTTGAGAGAATCTTTTCCATTGCGCAAATTTGATACAGTATTATATAATGATATATTGAATATTAAAATGAAATTCCCGGCAGAGGCGCGGAATCTGTGGGTAACGCTCAGGAGTGTCGAAGTATGGCAGGAAGATTACACGATGTTTCGTGTCGCACTCCACGCCATGGCGACGCAGCTTATAAAGAAGGTTAGCTCGACGCTTCGGGTATTGCATACGCATCAATTTTGTTTACAGACAGAAGCCTGTGTGTCAATTCTCCCATTTCGGTAAGCTGTTCAAGGGTTTTGCTGACAGCTACACTGATTTCTGAGCGCATTACGTCTCCGGGGAGGATGTTGCGGTTCTTTTTGTCTTGTGCGACCTCCTTTACGATAGCGAGGACGGCGCGTTGAAGTATTGTCATGTTCATTGATTGAAAAGATTTGGCGGTTGTTGCTGTTCTCTACTCGCAAGAATCTTTTGCACTCTTGCAATTTCATCGTCTATTTCCTTTTCCAGAGCCTTAGCCTGTTGGAGAGACTCACGGGAGCGTGTCGCAAAGTATTCCTTCTGGAACCGGCGAAGCTGTACGACGCGATCAAAGAATTGTCGGTTTGTCATTTCTCTATCATCTTACGATATTTGTTGTCGTTCAAAGTCTCCTGCATGTATAGCACCTTTTTCAAATGCTCAAAGTCGATAGAGGAAAAATCAACCGGTTCTTCCTCTTCTCCTTCTGGATCATTGCTTTTGTCACGGATGATATGATGCTTGTTTATGTATGCTTCAAATACAAGTTCCTGAGTCTTTTCCAAGTCTTTTTTCAGGTTGGCCTTATGCCAGAAGAAAAGATTGGCAAGTTCGGCGGCCTGATAAGCTGTAAGGTCAAGAATAATATCGCTTCCGGAAACCTTGCTGTATTTCATACTCTTATTTCCGGTGACGTTTGCATAGCACTGAACGAACAGCCTAATATAGATTTTGGAACGCCCGACATTAAAACGGCATCGGCTTATCTTTTCTTTGTCGAGAATATCATCCATCGACACGCCATATTGACGACAGAGATTTTCAAGTATTCTTTTAGCAGCCTCGGCCTCTCCTGCATAGCCTCCTTCGGCAAGTGCCTGAATCTTCCGGAGTCTGTCTTTTATGCTTTCGTAGTCTGAATTGTCATTTGTTGCCATCTGTCTTGTTTTGTTTTAGTAATTCCGGGTTATCAAAGATATTTCCGATTACCTCAAATACTTCACTGGAGAAGTTACCCATCGGAATCAGGTAGTTTATATTTTTAAGAAGACAATAATCACCATTCTCAAAAACCACAGGCGCGATAAGGTCATAGTGAAGGCCGGGATTTACGAAATGCACGAAATCATCTTCGCATATCTCCTTACCGTTCTTATCCTTTATTCCGGTGTACATTCCTATTGTAGCATGGTCGAAAATGTCAGCCTCGATAACCTCCGAATCCTCACGCAGCCAAATTATTTGAGGCGGCTCCACTCCATTGAAGCATAGATCACCTGTTGCCCAATCTCCATCAGTGGTTTTCGCTCTAAGTTTAATTGGTCTAATCATATTCCTTTCATTGTTTCGTTATAAAACTCTTTCTCTACGATGCAGTCAACACAAACTTCCTGACCGTCCACGGCATAGATAAGCTCGTCTGACTTTTCTCCGCACCACTCGCATTCTCCACTGTGGAGATCGGAGGGATGATAGATTGTTTCTGTTATCATAGTTTTTCAAATTCTTTTCTAAGGTTATCTAACTTACGGTTGTTGGCTACCAGTAAGTTGGTTTTAACTGATAAATTCCACCTTTTCTGAAGATTTGGGGAATAGTAACCTTTTGCCGGATAAGTGCCATTGCGAATGTGGCTTTCTTGAGCCTTCCGAGAAGCAAAAGCCTGAGAGTCCTTCATGAATTGGGGTGTTTTCTCAAGCCTCATAGAACGTGCCAACCTAACAACAGTGCGAAGGCTCACACCGAGACGCATAGCGCACAATTCATTGCGCATATGTGGGAAATTGAGACGCAGCCAAAGTTTATCATCAAAGCTAAGCTGTATCTTTGCGTGATCGTAGCCTTTCTTTAAACCAAGATGGAAACATTTTACCTGAATCACATGGACGCTTCTGCCAAAATGTTCAGCAAGTTGCTTTGCGGTCATAGTCTTGTATATCTTCTTGAGGACTGCTTCCTCTTCAGGTGTCCAGAGTCTTTTCATATTTCTTAATTATCTTTTCTTAATTATCTCCGGCTTTCGCCGGTCATTGGAATTACGTTGTAGGTTTTGAAGCGGTCGAGAATACGACCGTATGAATCCTTCTGGCCGAATTTCGCTTTTAGCTTCTCGTCGTTGAGGTTTGTTGTGAGGTGAGCAAACTTGCGGTCATACTCGACCCAGTTAGACCAGATTTCATTTCGCGCATGAAGGAAGTCATGAATAATAGTGTCTGTCTCTATGCCGTAGAAAGGCCGGTTGTCAACGCCAATGTCATTCAGGCAAAGGTTTATCGGCGACCCCTGAAAGCCCCGGCTACCTTTGATATTATACAGGAAGCCGTCTATATCATTGTGAACCGAATAGTAATTTACCATCTGGGTCACAGATACGTTGTGGAATTGCCGGGGAGAGTTAATGCGTTTGAGATACTCTGAAAATATCTGCATGAGCATTGTCTTGCCAACACCGACACCGCCCTGCAGGAGGATATTCTTATGCAGCTTGTAGCCGCGATCAGGAAAGACATCCTCACATAACCGGCTACCGTTGAAATACAGCAGAAGAAAGCGAATTACCTGCCTGTTGTTGTCGTCAATCACAAACTCGCGACGCTGAGGTGCAAGGACATGATTAGCCACAAAGAGAAAGAATCTTGCATGTGCGCTGTAGGTTTCTTCATCTTCCATGTTAGGCAGCGCACTTTGCTCTTTTTCGTACTCCGACTGGAACCTGACGGCTATCTTGTGAAGAATCTCCCACGGTTCTTTGTTACGCTCTTCTGACTTCATCACGGCCAGAACGCCCCGGTCCCATTCGACGTTACCGGTTGGCTGCTTGCCATACTTTACCAATTCCTGATACAGACAGCTTGGATATGTTGACATAATAATCTTTGCTAATCAAGACCTCCGAAACCACCATTGTAGGTGTAATCGTCGGACTTGGGTTGTTCGTTACTTTTCCTTTCTGTGATTGTGTAAGCCTTACGCATCCATGAGGTAAAATGCCGCTTCGCATCCTTTATAGAAGGGTGTAGCTCGTTTTCTCGCTCAACCTTACAGTGCATGACAAAGGCATCGAGACGCTTGTCAAGTTCTGACATGTCGATACGGAATTGCATACATACCGGCTCACACCAAATCTGATCTGTCTTGATTTGTGCAACTTCATCTTCAAAAGAAGAATATGCCGGAGGTGACGAAGGCGCAGCAACAGACGTTTCGACCACAGGAAGACCGGCTATTTTCTTAGGTTTCCGGCCACCCTTCTTTCCGTTTTCGTATCGGGCTGTATTGACATCGAGGTTAGGCTTAATGAGGGTAAACATGCCTTTAGCGACAGGTTTAAGGTCTTCCGGAACTTTACCATACAGCGCATACTCGGTAATGGCTGTAAATACTTCCAGCTTAATATCGTCTTTCAATTCATGTATAGCCTCATAGAAACTCCGATAGAAAATAAAGGAATCCCTCTTGTGTTCAGATTCTTTTTCCATGTTCTTAACTCTATTAAGTCAGCCACCGGACCGTCTCGCTCTACACTCTCAGGAAGAGCGACCCACGAACCAATCGGCCATAAGGACTTTCAAACCTCTTTTATCTGTATTCCATGCACCTGAAGCATGAGCTTTTTCTTTAGCCTGTATTCCGATGTTCGCACCCCTTTGGTATCTTCCACCACCAGATTACCGTCTTTATCTCGATAGACAAAATCAGCATAGTAGGAGCATTCCTTTTCGATGAGGCTGCCGGAAGAATCGCGTTGAGTGGGAATAAGCACATACTTCACCTGTTCGCGGAGATCGGAAATCTCACCGGAGCGAAGCAAAGCTTTCAGGAGACAGGCGCGTCGGTATTCTTTTTTAGAGTCGTAGCCGCCTGTCTTTTGGGCATTGTACTTGTTTTTGCCCTTCCCACGTTTGGCACGAGACCCACCGGAGGACTTGCCCCCGGTGAGTTTCATTAGCTGGTCAATGTAGTTTCTCATTTCGGAGAATACGGGTAAACGTCCATAATCTTTGTCTCGGCGACCTTCTCAATTTCATAATCAGACATCGTGCCCTTCATACCTTTGTTGAAGCGATCGGTTGCGCCCTGTTGGTCATTTGCCTGAACCATGACGTAAACCGCAGTTCTACGCTCCTTGCCGCTCTTCTCGTCGAGCGTGATGAGGTTGTACTTTACGCTCCACCACTTATCACAGCAATCATCAAAGAAGATTTCTGCAATGTTGGTCTTCTTTATGGCAGGAATCGAGAAGTCGCCGGAAATGAAAGGTTTCTGCTCTTCAATTATCCTTGCCTCGGCTTCGGTGAACGAGAGTGCATCGACAAGATAAGGCTCAGTTACTCGCTTGACGGAACCGTTCTCCATCATTTTGTCGTAACGGATACGACATTCAAACCATAGTGCCATATTATCCGTTTGCTTCTTTTGCTTTGCAATCAGCCTGACAGGGTTCAGCTGATACCGCTTGAGGCGGATTGATCATATGCTGAATGCGCTCGTACAGTTTATCTGCGTACTCAAGCATGTGATCAAGCTGACGGCCAAGTGCCCAACGATCATCTGGCGAGATAATCCGGTTGAGATTGTAGCGACTGTCAACCGCGTCAAGAATCCGCCCGTTGAGGTCTGCAAGCTCGTTTTTCAAGCGGTCAAGCTTTGTTTCCGAGACTCTATAGGCCTCTTCAAACACCTTCTTAGGCGACCATGAACGGTAGCCGTCAGGATATTCCACAAGATAGCCATCGTTACCGATGTTATTGTGTATGGTCTCTTCGGTGATCTGTGCGCCGTAGAGCTTCGCTTCGTTGGCTCCCATAGGAGCCGCCTTGACTGTCTTTGTGCCAGTATAGGTTTTGAAGAGCTGGCTTGTTGAAACTGATTTTGTTTCCATGTTGATTAATTGTTTAGGGTTTCTTTAAATTCCTTACTCGGTCTGAACTTCACAGAACGGTGAGCCGGGATCGTTTTCTCTTCTCCTGTCTGGGGGTTGCGACCTTTGCGCTCCTCACGATTGACCACTGAGAGAGTGCCGAATCCTCTGATTGATATTTCCTCACCTTCGGCGAGTTTTTCTTTCATGATGCGGATTAGGCCGTCTATGGCCTTGACCGCAGTTGAGAGCGGCAACTTCGCTGAGGTTGCGAGCTCATTTTCCAATTGGTGTTTGTGCATTGTGAAATTTGTTTAGTTTGTCTTGAAGTTTTCTTGAGTATAGTTTGAGATAGTATCTCCGGGATTCATATTTCTGACCTGACTGCCGTGCATAGAGCTCCGCGGCATCGTCAAGATATTTCACCAGACGCTTGAGGTCTGTCTTGCTTACATCAGCCATGGCCGATGGGGTTATAGCCCCTTTGGGATTTTCCATCCGTTGAGATCATACACTCTCCGGACTGCCCCATTGCGGTCGGCGTAAGGGAAACTGGGTTCATTGTCGCATGTTTTGATTCCATATCCGCTGCATGTGTCGTTGGAGAAAACCTCTGTCACTATGCATATTCTCCAGTATCCTCTCTTTAGGCGGAATACGTATTGTCCTTTTTTCGGCATATTGTAAGGGGATTATGGTTTGTAGAATCCTTGGAAACGCATTGTGCCGAAGTATTCAGGAGACTTCATGAGGCCGTCGCCACGTCCGGCGAGTGTCTCTGCTCCCTCTTCATCAAGCACGACCTTAGAATCGACGGCTTTAGGCACACGGAAGCAGACCTGCACCGGAAAATTGACCTTTGCGTCACCGGTGATAACCTTCGTTGAGGCGCGTTGAGTGGCCGCGATGATACGGTAGCCGAGCGACCGGCCTTTCTGAAGGAGCATCTTCAGGTTCTCTTCAAGCGACTTCTCGCGGCCGATCACCTTGCCGTCCTCGTCCTTTATGTCGAGGGCGCGGCCAGAGCGGGCGGAAGAAACAGCGTCGGCAAACTCGTCGAACACAATCATTGTCATGCCGGAGCCTCCGGTCTTTGCGCGGTGCTGCATTTCAGCAACAAGCTCCTTCATGCGCTGTTCGATCTCCTCGATGTCGGCAATTACCTCTATGCCGCTACCCTGAAGGTTGAGAAACTCATACTTGGGATCCAGGACGATGATGCGGGATACACCGGCGAGACGCGCGTATTCGATTGTTGACTTGATACTGACAGACTTTCCGGAGCCTGTTGCGCCGCAGATGAGCATGTGAGGTGTGGAATGGTTGTGAATGTCCCAGTAGATAACCTCGCCGAAGTTGTTGAGGCCGACAGGTATCTTGGAACCGTCACGGTATTTGTCGTCCCAGAACAGCGTGTCCTTGTTTTTGGAGAGGTTGGGAGCCTCGACACACAGGTAAGACTTGCCGTTATACACGGTGAGGTTGGGGAGGATACGCACGGAAGGCACGTTGAGCGCGTTGGCGATGTCGAGCGCGTGTTTAGAGATATTGCTTATCATCACACCGGCCCCGATTTCGAGCAGGTAAGATACAGAAGAGTATGAGCCGAAGGCGAAAGTCACCTGAGCCATGATGTTGAACATACGAAGTGTATGCTCGATTTTTTCTTGGTTTGTCATATCGTCGCGGAGTTCGTAAGAGATGAATGTTGCTGCGTTTTTGCGGAATGTTTTTATAACTTTGGGAGAGATCGAGGCGGCGGATGCGTCGCGCATCTTTCGGCGGCGGCGTGAAATGAGTTCACGTTTGCTTTCCGGCAGATAGAGGAAGTCGTCGATGTCTGCAATAAGCGTCCTTGCCCAGAAGTCGTATAGCTCTGCCTTATCCACCATCGGGTCTGCATCGTTGATTGTGTATAGATAGTTGGGGTCAGACGTGGCAAGAATCATGCGGCGCAGAGGCTCGTAGAGTATCGCCTCATACAACCGGCGTGTGTCGGGATCGAGCACGATTGCATTCTTGTGGAGTTGTGGCGACTTGTCTTTGTTCTGGCTGTGCTTGTTCTCCATATACCATACCTCATCAACCGGGAGGTTCGGATGCCGGGCTTCCCACTGGAGAGCGTAAACTATGGCCTGTTTGGCACCGGTATAGGCAAGCTCCGACTCGTCGGTATATGCGGACTTCGATTTGTGGTCGATGATTATGCGGCGACCGTCGGTGAGCTCGACAACGAGGTCGAGCTTGGAATGGCACGGCAGGGGGATGTCAACGCCGTTGACGATAAGCCAGCTTGATATGTTCTCTTCCACGGCCAATATCCGGGCGATCTTTGCCGTGTATATGTCGCGCTCCTTATAGAGGTTCCCGATAAGGGCATTGGCCGTCTTGGTTGCAGCGGCGATACAGTCGGCCACAGACGGTGTTTTCTTTCCGAGCTTCCATTCGTTGGCCTCAACCTTGTCGATTTCCTTATAGGCGCACTCCTGCAATTCGGCTATCTGTTTCAACTCGCCGTCGCGGAGACCGGCGAAGAATAGCTCCAGGGCGGCATGATAGGCAGTGCCGGCTACGGTTGTTGCCGACTTGCGCGAGGGTTCGCGGTAGATGTAGCGGCGTTCAAACTCCTTTTCGTTGCGTGCGAAGGTGGAGACACCGGAGAATGACCATGATTCGATCAGGAACTGGGAGAAATGCTCTTCCAGTTCGTCGCCGGAGAGAAGGGAGTATTTGTTTACTGTAGTGTTCATGGCATTTCGCTTGCGGGGTTAGACTTAGATTCATTCTTTGCCCCCCCGGAGGCGGAAGCGCCGCCACGGTTGCGCAGTCTTTCCTTTGCCTCTTCGATTGCTGAAGATGTTGGCTTAGGTTTGGGAGCCGGTGAAGACTGTGTTTCGGATAAGTCCTCATACTCGACATCGACAATATCGCGTTGCTCCTCCTCCGTGCGGAGACCCATTGCCATTTCAGGAGCGTAGGCCGAGACCCAGAAGGAGGCGGCGCGGTAGCGCAGCATCTGTTCCGGCATTGTAGGCCACTTGGAGCCTGATTTCATATACCAGCCCTCTTCAATGGCCATGCGGATAGATACAGGCGTTGAAACAAGTTCTTTATCGGTTGCCCTTTCCGTGGCATAGGCGACACACACGAGGTTGTCAAGTTGCGGACGCTCAAAGGGCTTCAATACCTCATGGTTCTTTCCGCTCTTGTCCTTCTCCCAAGTCTTATAGCTCACGTCGCCGACAGTACCGTCAATTGATATTCGGTAGTCGAGGGTAGTGTACCGGCCACAGGAATTGACGCAACCTATAAGAAATTTCGCCTTCCATGTGGGTGTACCGTTGACAACACAAAGATTCTGCATGACAGTGAGAGGAAGCACATTGAGGCGAGCAGCCATTTCCACGGCGATTACACAGTTGCCGACCTTCCCCTTGTAGGCGGACGGCACAAAGTCTGACTCCGCAAGAGGCACGGCAATACGTTGGTAGGTCTCGAACTGCCTCTGCATCTGTCCGGCGACGGAGGCATTATAGGCGGCATTCTGGCGAAGCGTAGCTAACTGCACTTCAAGCTCTGCCTTCCTGATCTCCACGTCGAGAGGCGTTCTCTCTTCCTTAGCAGATTGCGCCTGAGTGGAGGTTTGCTGTTGTTGATTTTGCTTACACATAAATCTGATGATTAAAATTGTTTATTAGCTTGGTGGACGGTGCCGGAATCGGACCGGCCTCTCTGCGTGAGCGCGCATCCGCAGTGTTTCAGCCTTTAGCACTTACCGTCCTAAGTCTCAGAAATAATCCTGTTGTGTCCGCTGACAATAGCGCAATTCTGCCGTGAGATATTCAACCTTGCCCGGACGCTTGAAAACCGTCAGCCGTCCGTTTTTCCGCCAACGTTCGACGTTGCCGCGACCGAAAATTGAAAAGGCTTTGTTCTGGCTTATCCTCTCAGGGTCTTTCCGGTCAGCCTTCATAAAGAAGGCGACCTGTGCGGCGACGTCATGGACGAAGGTCTGATAGGAGACACATTTGTCAGGGAATTGTAGCAGCTTCATCTTTAGAATGGTTTATTGGCATTTCACGCCGTTCCATCTGTCATAGGCGCGGACCCAACTGTCTGTCTCTTTCCACCGCTTGTAGAGCCTGCCGAAAGCCCACAGGCATGCAGCGGCTAAACCTTTGGAGAGAAGGAGGTCGGAGTACCACGTGGGGGAATCATCTACGGGGACGGCAAACAATGAGAGTATGCCCGCCGTAAAAAGGGAGAGAAGGGTCACGACCCGTATTATGTGAATTTTTTTCATCGCTTTATGAATTTAGTCTTCCATGGCCGGAAGATTGTTGAACACCCGTTGCTCCTCTGCCGATCCGACCCATGTATTGAGAAACTCCTCCACTGTCTCGTCGCTGGAGTCATGGATGTCATGGCCGCGGGCCTTGCAGAACTCTATCCAAGAGATTTCATCGGACGTAAGAGCCGCAGGAAGCTGCTCAGTATTGGAGGGCAGGTAACAGGCTACTGCCATTAATCCGGCTATGCCAAAGCCGAAAATCGAGAGGCGAATTATATCTTTCATCTGCTTTTTGATTTAAGTTTTTTACTTCGTTCCCCCGGCCACATCGAAGTGACGCTCTGCGCTTGTCGGGGGATTTTTGTAAATTTGCAGTGACCAAACCAAAAATTTACAAAAATGATTAATCAGACCAAGCTGGATGATTTGGCATCCAAGCTATCCAAATTGCCATGTCCGGAGTGTGGCGAGACGCATTCTGTCAGACTGAAATTAGCCCATTCTTCCTCGATGGATCGTCCTGTAGTAAGCATCGGTTTCCCCGACCAAGATACATGCAACGGTTTCAAACAGAAAGCGACAGCCTTTGCCAACCGTTTCATGCAGTCTATGAACCTCGGGCCATTTCCCTTTGACCGGATATAAAGCATAGCGAATCTGATTCGTTCTTTTGCCGTAGGCTTTGGCACCGGTTGGCTTCCTGACCATGCCAAAGCAAGAGAAGTTATGTCCAAAAGCCAAATGCCGTTATGAGATTGCAAGTTTCTCTTCATTACTGTATCCCTCTTTTTACAAGTTTCTTAGTTGTCTTAGGGTCTTCAAGTTGCTCACAGATTGCTACTCTTCTTCCGGCGCGCACCAACTTAGGCAGGTAGGTATCGAGTGCGTGATGTGGGAATCCTGCAAGGTATATTCTATCGGCTTTTCCGTTTGCGCGAGAAGTGAGAGTTATGCCGAGAATATCAAAGGCCGCTTGTGCATCTTCGGCAAACGTCTCATAGAAGTCTCCGACACGAAACAGAAGAATAGTTTTTCTCATGATCTCTTACTTTAATCTGGTTACTGTTTGCATTCCACCGCGCATTGAGGTGTTGAATAAAAATCCTTTCTCCTTCAATTCGCTGCAAGTCTTAATCACCGTTTTGGGTTTGTACCCAACCGGAGCAATGGCCGTCTCACCGATTTTCATGTCGGTAAGCGCTTCGGACAGTGTGGCTGTTTTCAGTATTTTTATATCCATTATCTTGATAGTTTGATTACTTTTTAGTAACTTTGAGTGCAAAGGTATATAAAATTATTTATATATCAATAAAAGTATTTATATATTTAACATATTTTAACACAAAAGTATATATGACAGGAGAAATTCTTAAAGAACGTCTAATTAAGAGATATAAAACTCTCGCAGATGTAGCAAGAGTTTTATCTACCTCTCCACAAGCACTAAATCAGACTCTAAGCGCAGCGGACATCAAGACAGGGTTTATTGAAAAATTGGCAATCGCTTACGGTGTTTCTCCTGCCGTATTCTTTGAAGATACTTCATCCACAAGAAACTCTATTGAGGGTAATAATAATCAACTCAACGAGAGTGGCGCATATGGGAACATCAATGGAGGTTCTAATTCGGTCCTGCAAGAACGGATCAAGTCTTTACAAGAACTGATGAAGGAGAAGGATAAGAGTATCTCACGGTTAGAGAGAGAACTTAGAACTTCAGAAATCCGGATTGCAGAAAAAGATGAGCGGATTGCAGAGCTAAAGGAAAGAATTGAAGAATTAAAACAAAGATAAGAAACAAGAGTATGAGTCGCAGTACAGTTCTTAGCTATGGAGTAATTTTTTTCTCGTTAGGCATCTTACTTATGCTCTTTAATGCTCCAATGGTACGACTTGTAGGTTCTATTGGGATTTTTATTGGCTCGCTATCTTTGATTATCTTTAATAGTGAAAAATATAAATATCTAAAACTCTTACATATATCCCTCTTACAAAGGGGTTATAATATAACATTCAAGAAGCAGAGACTGGTTTGTCTTTTGTTGTGTTTTGCTTTATTCTTTTGCAATTCATTTTCTTGGGGATGCTTACTATATTTTGGAATAATATCAAAGTTAGTTTTCAATATAATCGGTGTTATATTCATTTTATTTCTGCTTCCAGTTTTTTCCTCCCCTGATAACATTGAGAGACAAGTGGCAGATGAAAATGCAGATAAACTTATTGATCTAATGAATAAACCATAAATGATAACAAAATCATCAACGACATATCATTAAGGAATACGAAAGAATCCTCCTCAACCCGATATACTTTATCGATGAGTATTGGAACAAAGTGCATCCGGATCGGATGCTGGATATGAGCGAAGAAGAGAAAGAAGTCATATTCAAGAATCACCGTGTGATGATTCCTCATTTCTCAAGTGGCGATTCTTTTCACAGCTTCATGGAGAAACACGGGACCGCCCAGGAAAAGGGACTCAAGGACTGGCAGATCTTCTATCCGAAAAAATAGAAAAATCTTTTGACAACCGAATTATGGAACTGAAAGAATTTATAAAGGCAGCGATCACAGACATAACAGATGCTATCAGTGAATTGCAAAACGAATTAGGAAACAATGCTGTTGTATCGCCTCCAATGCCCTCTCCTATTGCACTGAAAACGCTACAACAAGAAGGCAAAAATAGATTGATCTCGGATATAGATTTCAACGTGGCGATTACTGTAGGAAGTGTAGATTCAATGGAAGGGAATGCAGGAGCAGGAATCCTCCAAGTATTTTCCGCAAAAGTCAATGCAGGAAATGAGTCAAGATCGGAAAAAGTATCACGTATTTCCTTTTCCATTCCTGTAATATATCCCACCGCAGAGGTTAAGACAGATCGTGAGCTTAGGGACGAATCAGCCAAAAGAAAACTACAGGAGCTAAAAACTAAGAATCGATCTTCTGTTTCCGTTGAAGTTTCTCAGGAAGGAAAATAAAATCCACCCAGTCTTCTCCGGTAAGCCATTCGAAAGCATCATTAGCCTCCTGGATAGCTATTGCGGAAGTCTCACTTTTGGAAGCATAATACCAGAACAGACGGCAGTACAGCCGACGATAGCGATAGCGCAGGATTGCATTAGAGATTCGGTTGAAGATTTTACGTATCATATTTCTGAATTTAAAATTACAAAGTTACACAATCAAATCAATTAAAAGTTTTAAGTATTGCAGTATGGCTAAATACACCACTGGCGACTTATGTGATACATTGAACCAATTCAATTATGACAACTGGTTCGGAGAAGAGGAAGCTCCCGACTTCGTTGAGGAACTAAAGGCCTGTGCCTTCAACATCGTTAGAGAGAATCCCGGCATCGACCGGTCCGGATGGATTGATTTGCTGATACAACAGTACCCCTCTGAGGTTGTGGACGCATACGGCACCAATCCCGGAGAGGTGTATCATGATCTATCAGACCTGTGGGAAATGGAGTACTCCGACCCAGAGACACACGAGTGGAACAGCTTCGCCGGTTGGTCTGAATATCTCGCTACAGATCCAGACGCACTGCAGGAGCAGCTGGAACGAGCGAAAGAAAGGATAAGGGAACTGGAGAGGGAAATTGCCCTCCTGAAGGCATCGAAATAGTATTGACTTACACAAAGTGAGTTAGACGTTGTCAGTGTTGAGGTTTTCTCAGCCGCCCAGGCTGCAATAGAGGACTAAGCGATAGTCTGACTACATAATATACTTAGGCTGTAACTTGTTGCAAAACAACAGTTACAGCCTAAGCTGTTCTTAGACGGTTCGTATATTTGGATTCACTCTGCGAGCCAAATTAACGATAAATACGGACACCTATCTTCAGAATCTCAAACAGTTTCTCAACTTTCTTTGGATTGTTCCTGAACCGTTTGTAATCCTTCTTGTACTTTGTAGTAGGCTTAAGTTTCTTCGGCTTGTGCTTCATATTCCATCAGGGTACATGGGGGCATTGCCGCGATTCTGGTGCCACGTCTCGTATGCCTCCATCACTTCGCTCGATATGGAACCGCTATTAAAGCGTTTCAGAAAACTCTCTCTCGAAGCGTCCAACAAATAAATCCGAGTGAACAGATATGCGCCCCAAGACACACTGACCTTCCTTGAAAAGTGAATGACTTTGAGGCTTGGCATTATTCGTTTCTGGATTTCATTTTTTATTTGTAACTTTACATCAAAAATTACGAAATAATATGGTGTCAGTTGATGGATTGACTGTTGAATTTGGAGGAACGACTCTCTTTAAAGACGTTTCTTTTGTTATTAATCCCAAGGACCGCATTGCTCTTATGGGGAAGAATGGTGCCGGCAAGAGTACTCTGCTTAAAATTCTTGCAGGGGTGCAGGGTGCTACCCGTGGATCGGTGTCGGTGCCAAAGGATTGTACCATCTGTTATCTGCCTCAGCACATGATGACTGAGGATGGTCGCACGGTCTTCGAGGAGGCATCTCAAGCCTTTTCTCATCTCTCTGAGATGGAGTCAGAGATAAATGCTTTGAATAATGAACTGGCAACTCGTACCGACTATGAGAGCGATGAATATATGGCTTTGATTGAGAAGGTTGCGACCATGAGCGAAAAATTCTACTCCATCGACATGACCCACTTTGAGGAGGATGTGGAAAAAGCGCTGCTTGGTCTTGGCTTTGAGCGATCTGATTTCAACCGTCCTACTTCGGATTTTTCCAGCGGTTGGCGTATGCGTATCGAACTTTCAAAATTGCTGCTCCGTAAGCCGGATGTCCTGCTGCTTGATGAGCCTACCAATCACCTCGATATCGAATCAATCGGCTGGCTTGAGAATTTTATCATCAATAGCCCCATGGCGGTGGTGGTAATCAGTCATGACCGCCGTTTTATTGACAATATCACGACGCGCACCATCGAGGTGACGCTTGGACGGATTTATGATTACAAGGCCACTTACAGTCATTATCTTGAGCTTCGTAAGGAACGCCGCCAGCAACAGCAGAAGCAGTATGACGACCAGCAAAAACAGATAGCCGAGGCTCGTGAATTTATCGAACGTTTCAAAGGCACTTACTCAAAGACCTTCCAGGTGCAGAGCAAGGTAAAGTGGCTTGAAAAACTTGAGATTGTCGAGGTTGATGAGGAGGATACATCTGCTCTAAGACTAAAATTCCCACCCTGTCCCCGTAGTGGCAATTATCCTGTAATTGCTGATGGAGTAGGCAAGAGCTACGATGGTGAGACAGTGTTTTCCAACGCCTCTTTTACTATTGAGCGTGGTGACAAGGTGGCTTTTGCCGGTCGCAACGGAGAGGGTAAGTCAACGATGGTCAAGGCTATTATGAAAGAGATAACCCACCATGGCAATCTCACCCTCGGACATAACGTTAAAATCGGCTATTTTGCACAAAACAGTGCTTCGTTGCTTGACGAAAACCTCACTGTTTTCCAAACCATCGATGATATTGCAGTAGGCGATGTGCGACTCAAGATTCGCGACCTGCTTGGTGCATTCATGTTCGGTGGCGAGGAGAATCAGAAGAAAGTTAAGGTGCTATCCGGTGGTGAGCGTGTGCGCTTGTGTATGATAAAACTTTTGCTGGAGCCAATCAACCTGCTGATACTTGACGAGCCCACTAACCATCTTGACCTCAAGACTAAGGATATCCTTAAACAGGCACTCCGGGATTTCGACGGCACGCTCATAGTAGTCAGCCATGACCGAGACTTTCTTGACGGTCTTGTGTCTAAGGTCTACGAATTTGGTGGTGGACGTGTACGAGAACACCTTTGCGGCATTAACGAGTTCCTTGAGAAAAAGAAAGCCGAGCAACAGGAAAACCTTGCATAGCAAGGAGAAATTTCGGCATGGAGAGATAAGTTTTATTACAAGGGCTGTGTCAAACGACGCGGCCCTTGTTATGGTCAGAGTGTCAATGTCATTTCAAATTGATTGTTTGCCATAGTGATGTTCTTGCTTTTGAGGAAGGCTGGCATGGTTGTGTCGGTGGAGATGATGTTTAAAACTTTGATGAAATCGGTTTTCATATTTGCAATAGTTTCCTGCAATAATCGTGAGGCTATGCCTTTCCGTCTGTATTCGCTTTGCACCGCTATTTGACTCAGATCTCCGGTATGAGTATCAAACACACAATAGCCGACCATATTGCCGTCAAGGAAGGTGCCAAGACACGTCAACTCAGATATTCCTCTTTCAATGGACTCTATGCTGTTTTGCCATGAGGGATTAAAGTCGCAGTAGTGCCGGGCATTTCTGATGGAATCTGTATTGACTTGCCTTATGATGCAGTCATTGTTTACTATTGCGTTGTCAATATGTTCAATCTTTTGTCTGAAACAGTTAAGTTCGCGGGTTACTTCAAAATTCATCCGCCGATATGCAGAGATCGCTTTATGGTTGTTTTGCAGCACTTCCAACAAATATTGATGGATGCCGGCTTCTTTAAGAAATTGGATTGATTCTGTAAAAATTTTTCCGACGATACGTTGTCCTCGATATTCTTTTACAGTCCCGGTGCCTGTATCGTATGCGGAGGGAATCCCGTTGAAGGTCCCGATTCCATTCAACGTGAATGCTACCATTTCATTGTTATCGAAAGCGGTAAAGGATAGGTGTGGATTGTATCCACGTCGTTTGAGCATGGAGCGCACCTCTTCTTTCTCAAAATGGATGTCATAATCGGCAAACGCCTTTTCAAAGCATTGAAAGAGCGTATCAAAATCTGTGTTTACTAAATTCTTAAATTCCATTAGTTTTTTGATTCTTCCGTTGCCCACTTCTCTTGAAAATAGGTTATCGCAGATTCTGGATACTCAGGAGATGATTCTCTTAAAGATATTACATCCATATAGTCATTTAATGTAATTGCTATTCAGATTATTAGAAGTATATTTGCCATATTTTTAGATGTACAAAGTTACTGCATATTTTTGAAAGTAATGTAGATTTGTACATAAATTTAATTGAATATACATTTCCGAAACCACCGTTTCGGAAACGGCGGTTTCGGAAACTATTTTTTGTTAGTTGCTGAAGTTAAGCTGTTCTTTTAGTCGGGTGTTTCGCTTTGAGACGGTCTGGTTTCGGATGGCGAATAACAAACCCTTCTACAGAGAATGTTTCATTTTGTATTCGCGATAGGTTCGCATATTAATGGAGTTGAAAGCAGAAAGGTACCTGTCTGTATAACCAAAGCCACATCTCCAAATGTTGTATTTGTTAATTTCATAGCAATAGTTGTTTAAGTTCATCAGAGGTGGGCATATATGTCATATATTTTGCTGCGAAGATTTGATTTTCGCCCTCCGGCAATGTGAAACGAACGAGCATGTCGGATTTCTCGGCGCACAAAACTATGCCAACAGGAGGATTGTCTCCGGGGTTCATCTGAGTGCGTGTATAATAGTTGACATACATCTGCATCTGTCCGAGGTCTTGGTGGGTGAGCCGCCCGGTTTTGAGGTCAATAAGCACATAGCAGCGCGAGAGGATGTTATAAAACACCAAATCAATATAATAGTGCTCATCGTCAACGGTGATTCGCTTTTGTCGCGCCACGAAAGTAAAACCGCGACCAAGTTCTAAAAGAAACTTCTGCAATTTGGAAATAAGCTGTTGCTCCAAATTGCTTTCGAGGAAATGTTCGCCCTGCGCTATACCAAGAAATTCCAGAATATATGGGTCGCGGATGATTTCGCGTGGGTTGAACATCTCACCCTCCTTAGGAGTATTGGCTTCTTGTTTCACCGCAGCTTTGTCGCGGCTTGCGAGAAGGCGTTCATAATGAAGCGTGTGGATTTGGCGTTAAAGCTGTCGCACACTCCAATTCTCGGAGGCACATTCGCTTATGTAGTAAGCGAGCGCATCGTCGTTCTGCACTTTGTGCAGGGTGCGGTAGTGTGTCCATGTCAATTCGTCACGCAGTGAGTGACGAATTAGGAAACGCTTGTAAAACAAACGCATATATTTGAGGTTAGTGGCAGTAAAGCCACCACCGAACTCTTTGGTGAGGTGCTTGGCGAGAAAGTCAATCAAGCCTTTTGCATATTCGGCGCGAGCTTCGCCACGCTGTTCATATTCGACTATATATTTACCTACCTGCCAATATGTATTGACCAAAGTAGTATTGACAGTGCGGGCTATTGATGTGCGAGCTTCGGATAGTGACGCACGTATTTCCGAAAGGAGGTCATGTGGGGTACGTTCGGGTGTCATATTCCAAGTTTTTTTGAGGTTCGACATAATGCTATCCATCAGTTCACGACCTTGGTCGTTGAGGTCAGCGAGTTCGTTTTTAAGGTTTTTAGGAATATATTTGCCATATTTTTAGATGTACAAAGTTACTGCATATTTTTGAAAGTAATGTAGATTTGTACATAAATTTAATTGAATATACATTTCCGAAACCACCGTTTCGGAAACGGCGGTTTCGGAAACTGTTTTTTGTTAGTTGCTGAAGTTAAGCCGTTCTTTTAGTCGGGTATTTCGCTTTGAGACGGTCTGGTTTCGGATGGCGTATGCGAGTGCCTTGGTGGTGCCGACAAGTACGCAGATTCTCTTGGCACGGGTAATGCCGGTGTATATCAGATTGCGTTGGAGCATAACGAAATGCTTCATCGTGACAGGCATCACGACAATCGGGAACTCCGAACCTTGACTCTTATGGATAGTTATGGCGTATGCCAATGTCAACTCATCAAGTTCCGACTGCTCATATTCCACAGGTTTGCCATCGAATGTCACTGTCAATCTCTTCTCATTGACGTCTACACTGCTTATAAAGCCGATATCGCCATTAAACACGCTCTTGTCGTAATTATTGCGGATTTGCATCACCTTGTCACCCTGACGGTAGATGTAGCCCGAACGGCTGAGACTCGCGCCTATTGGATTCAGTCGCTGCTGGAGCAATATGTTGAGGTTTGATGCGCCTACAGTTCCACGCTGCATGGGGGTGAGCACCTGCACTTCATTCGCAGGGAGATTATATGCTCTCGAAAGCCTGTCCCTGACAAGACTCACAATCATCTCCGGCATAGCCTCGGCATCCTCTGCCTTGATGAAGAAGAAATCGGTGTCACGTCCGTTGCTGATATTAGGGAAATGTCCGGCATTGATGGCATGGGCGTTCATCACGATACGGCTTGACTGAGCCTGACGGAATATTCTGGAAAGTCTGACCACCGGAATCCTGTTTGAATCAATGATGTCGCGTAGCACGTTGCCGGCACCCACGCTCGGCAACTGGTCGATATCGCCTACAAGGATAAGGTTCATTGTCGGCGGCACAGCCTTCAGCAGATTATACAGAAGAATCTGATCGATCATCGAACATTCATCCACGATCAGCACGTCACCGTCTAATGGGTTCTCGTCATTGATCTTGTATCCATCCTTCGGATTGTATTCAAGCAGGCGGTGTATAGTCTTCGCCTCCATACTGGTAGCCTCACTCATGCGTTTTGCTGCACGACCCGTAGGCGCGGCAAGGAGTATCTTTTTCCCCCTTGCCTTGAAAGCCTCTATTATCCCCTTTGTAGTCGTTGTCTTGCCGGTGCCGGGTCCGCCGGTAAGCACCATCACCTTAGTTTCAAGCGCACGTCTGATGGCTTCAAGCTGAACATCATCATACACTATATCCGCAGACCGATTGCCGTATTCCGTCTCCGGCTCGGCTGCAATCTGCGGTTGGTCTGAAGCCAACAGTTCCGTAAGGCGTTTAGCAGACCCTTGTTCTGCATAATAGAAGGGTGGAAGATATACCGCCTCATTATCCTGAATCAGATCCTTGTCAGTAATCATGTCAGACAACGCCTGTCGGATCGGTTCCTCTTCGGCTTCAAGCAATTCGCGAGCCGTTGCTACAAGTTGCTCCGGTCCGGCATATACATGACCATCCTCCGCAAGCTGGTTTAGGGTGTATAGCAGACCGCTCCGGCATCGCCGGGGATCATTCTTCTCATAGCCCATCTTTGAGGCTATCCCGTCGGCTGTCTTGAAGCCGATCCCCCAAATGTCGTCAGCAAGACGGTAGGGATTATCCTTTACCTTTGTGATGGATTCCTTGCCGTAGTGACGGTAAATCTTGGCGGCGTATGCGGTGCTTACCCCGTATCCCTGGAGAAAGACCATAACATTTTTGATGTCCTTCTGTTTCTCCCAGCTCTCGCGTATCTTGTCGATACGTTTCTTTCCGAGATTCGGCACCTCTTTCAATCGGTCGATGTCATTTTCTATGACATTGATAGTATCCAGACCGAATTTGTTGACTATGGCTTTTGCAAACACCGGTCCGATACCTTTTACAAGACCGCTACCGAGGTATTTCTCAATGCCGTAGATTGTGGCAGGCATCACCTCTTCCCATGATTGCGCCACGAACTGGTTGCCATACTGCTGGTTTACTTTCCATTCTCCGTCAACGAGCAGGACACTACCCACCGGAACTTCAAGCAATGAGCCGACCAAGGTCACGGGATTATCATATCCCTTGACCTTGACTTTCATTACCGACCATCCGTTCTCCGGATTCTGGTAAGTTATATGTTCGACAACGCAACGGAGCTTCATGTCGCTAAATCAATGCTTTTCCTGTCTTTTCTTATCGTCTACAAATTTATATAAAATTTTGGTTTAACGCAAATGTATATTCGGTGTGTATGGTATCGAAAAAAGAGACACACTCCAAAAGCCGGGTGTGAGGCTTTTGGAGTGTGTCGGATGATAAGGATTCTCTATCTGTCAGTCTGTTATTGACATCCCGAGCCATACGAAGAGAAGTCCGAGGGCTACGGATGGCACTACATAAAGAATAAACTTAATCCATTCACCTTTCTGAATCATGGCAAATGCATCATGGCTGAAGGAGGAGAACGTGGTGAGACCTCCGCAGAAACCTGTGATGAGAAGGGCATTCATTTCCGCGCTCATCTCATGTCGTGTCCAAAGTCCGGCGAGAATGCCGATGATGAAACATCCTACAACGTTCACGAAGAATGTCCCGGCGGGATACTTGTCACCAAAAAATTTCTTGCCGGCTATTCCTGCGAGGTATCGGCATGCCGTGCCGAAAAAACCTCCGACTCCGGCTATTATCATTGACTCATCATGAATTCGCTGTGTTTTTATAATTGACAGAGGCACCCAGTGCAACCATTGAGATGCCGAAGAATAAACTCACTAAAAGATAAAACCAGAACATTGCGCAGTCGCCCGTCTTCAGCATCCCCACCATCTCATCGCTGAAAGAGGAGAATGTGGTGAAACCTCCGCAGAATCCTGTGATCCATAAAGCGTTCTGGGTCTTGCTTAATTTTCCGGTCTTGTCGAGATAGCCGTATAGGAGTCCTATTATAAGGCATCCCAACATGTTTGCCATGAATGTGCCGAGCGGAAATGAAAGGTGGCATATCAGAGCTCCGAGTTTCTCAGATAGAAACCGGAGGCAAGTGCCGAGAAAGCCACCTAAGCCGGCGATAATTGTAGTTTTCATATTTGCATAATTAAGATTGGTTAATGTAATTGCCTAAGTCGCAATAACGGCGGGAGACTCCGAGTCATTTGATATAATTCACGACAATTCTCTCTATCGCGGTCTCCGACGGCACATCAGTATTACCGGATGCCTGGAGAAGTTTTTTCACAGGATAAAAATCGGGATTCTGTTTAGCCTGGTAGTCAGAGGCATCCTGATTCTCCATCCCTTGAGCTGCCGCGGCATCCTCGATAGCTTCATCTGAATCTTCAATCTCCTCACGCATATCGGCACCGTTGACAAGCTCCACGTCAAGAGATAGGGGATTTATCCGAAGCTGTGGGTCGGAATCAAAACGGTCGAAATTATCGATATACTCTTGTATGCATTCCCTCAATATTTGTCTGAATTCTTTCTGTGTCATATTTATTAAGTTTTGATTACAAAATTTAGAACGTAGTGACGTGAGATAATGTTTATACAATCTCCTATTACTTTCGATTTTCAAGAGAATCGCCGGGTCGTGAAACAAAACAACTCCGGATTTTGTTATTCATAAAATGAACCATAACCAACAGAACTATGTCTTGCGGAAAACAGACCAACCGGGAATTTTTTAATGAGATGGCTGAAAACTGGGATAAGATCACTGACGTGAATCCCGCCAGAATCTCCCATATACTTGATATCGCGGATTTAAAGCCGGGCGATAGAGTGCTTGATGTAGGCACGGGCACCGGCGTGCTTATCCCTTATCTTGAAGAGAGGATAGGGGAGACGGGGCATATAGATGCCGCTGACATTTCGGAAGAGATGCTTAAGCGTGCAGCCGCAAAATACCCTCAATACCTCAACGTTGACTACCTCAATATTGACGTTGAGGAAGACACGATAGATGCTACGTATGACTGCATGATGCTTTACTGCATGTATCCGCATCTGGACCGACCGTTCGACACTCTGGAATGGCTTGTGAAGCTCAATCTTAATCCGGGAGGTCGTCTGGTGATAGCTTTCCCGGAAAGTAAGGAATCAATCAACGGGATACACCGTCATAACGACGGTTCGGTGCATTCCGACCATCTGATTGACGGTAAGGTCTTTGCTTCGCAGTTGGAGAGCCTCGGACTCACGGTAGACTATCTGGAAGACAATGGGGAATATTACATAGTGCGCATAGTAAAATGCTGAGGAAATGTGGTATGCCGGTATTAAGGAATTGATACAGAATCAGAATCTTATCGTCGATAAGATATGTAAGGGGGAGTATCACCATCGTCATGGTCTGTCGGTGATTGACTTGGACGCAGACGTTAATTTTGTGCAGGGTGTCAGAGGGGCAGGCAAGACAACGGCAATCGTGAGAAAGCTAAAAGATTCGGGAAAGAGATTTGCATATATCGACGTGTCGGAATCTGTTCAAAACGGATTGGACCGTATTCCGGCGTCAGCCATAATTGAGATTCTGACGGGTGTGTACGGTCAGTTTGATGTGGTCATAATTGATGAGGTGGTGAAATATCCGTCGTGGGAGATTCTGATAGGCTCGTTTAGGGAGTTGGGCATAAAGGTGGTGGCGATAAATTCGGGGGAAATCCCGGAGAATTGTCTCAATGCGAAAACGACCGACATGTTTACCCTATCCTTTTCGGAATATTGTATATGGCATGGTATAGATTATGATTCCCAGTCCCCCGTATCACGAGGAATTGCGGCTGCTGCATTTGAGGATTTCCTGAAGAGGGGAGGTTTCCCGGCTGACCAGTCAAGAAAATATCACAGGAGGTCGACGGATCCTGTTATTTCCAAAATAATGGAAAGAGACATGCCGAATGATTTACGTGCCGCTAAAATCCCGGAGATAAAGCGCCTGGCATGTAATCTCGTCAGGGATACCCCAATGAGCATGGACTATAAGGAGAGCCTGCATCATTATGAGGTGGCATCTGTCAACACGCTCAGGAAGTATGTCGAGTCAATTAAGCGTACATGCTTGCTCGTAAGGCTTGCAAGGCTATCGCTTTTCGATAAGGTCAGGAATTACAGGGAGAAACTTTATGCCGCCGACGTCTCCCTCGTGTCTGCTGAGAATATAGTGGCAAGGGTCGAGACTGCTGTATACATTCAGTTGCTCAGGGCAGCGCAAAGGCATGGCTATTTCGTTCACTATTATTCGAGTCGGGAGCTTGCATGCAGTTTTGCCGTGTGCAAGGATATGCGCATGAGGGTATTGATTCAGATTATGCCGGAGGAGGAGTCTGAAGCCATGCTGAAGGAGAAAATTGCAGGGATGGTCTCACTGTCAAGGGAGACGGGATGCAAGCGTATGTTCATACTTTCCGACGGGCAATCTTCAGTCATAAATACGAAAGGGATGGAGGTGACGATGGTGCCTGTCTATGAGTTTCTGCTTGATAAATATCATTTGCTTTAAAATTTTATCTGTAGGTGCGTTTTTTCGGAGATATTCCCTTATATTGCTACAAATAAGTCAAATATAATGGTTTAAAATCTACAAATAAGTCATTTTTAGATTAAAATATCGTTAATTATTAATATTTTGTGTGAAATAATTTTTACATGCGGATTGTTTTACCAATATGAAGTTTATACAACTTCACTATAATAATTCAATTAACTGAAGTTTCGCAAGCTGCACTTCAGTGGTTTAAAGTTTATAGTTTAAGGTTTAAGATTCACGAAAATCCACAAATCTTTTCATTATACAAAATTTAATGATCATAAACCATAAACATTAAACCTTAAACCATTTAAGTGAAGCAAGTTGGAAAACTTGCGAAACTTAAATAACGATTCAACTATAAATGAAAAGGACGATTATTATTGCTTGTGCAGGAGCTATGGCAGTCAGTGGGTCGGTTCATGCATCGGAGAGCGACACGTTGAAATTGCATGAGGTGACAGTGTATGGCACCCCGAAGGCACCGGTGGAACTTACGCCACTAAGCGTATCTATCATAGATGCGAACCAGATTGAAAAAAGCACAGAGTCGAATATTCTCCCGGTACTTGCGAACCATGTGCCGGGTTTCTTTGTGACCGAACGCGGTATCCTTGGTTTTGGTGTATCCGGGGGAGCAGCCGGAGGAGTCAGCATCCGTGGAGTGGGTGGGGGCAATAAGGTGCTCTTCATGATAGACGGACAGCCTCAATGGGCATCTATATTCGGACATGCGTTGCCCGACACATATACATCGGGTGATGTGGCTAAGGTTGAGGTGGTCCGTGGTCCGTCGTCCATGCTTTACGGCTCAAATGCCATGGGAGGGTCGGTAAATATCATCACCAAGCATGCCACACAACAAGGATTCAACGGCTCGGCTCGTCTTATGTGGGGCAGCTACGGCACTCAGAAATATGGAGTGAATCTCGGCTACAGCAATAGTAAGCTCAATGCCTTTGTGAGTGCCACGTATGAGAGCACGGATGGTCATCGCAAGAACAGCCGTACATGGCTGGCAAGCCAATTTGGTCAGCTTCGCTATAAATTCTCGGATCATTGGAATGCCGGCGCCAATATCACCATGACAGAGACAAAACCTCACAATCCCGGTTCGATTGACGACCCGCTGATCGACATGTGGACCCGCGTGGTACGTGGCACGGCATCCGTCTACGTCAACAACAATTACGATGTTTCGTCCGGACAGGTGCAGTTCTATACCAATTGGGGTAATCATGAGGTGAACGACGGCTATTCTGCAATACCGGGAGGACCGACCAACGGAGGGAAACCACGCAATTATATCTTCCATTCAAAGGATTTCAATACGGGTCTTAACGTCTATCAGAATATCCATCCCTGGGCAGCCAACACCACGTCGGTGGGTATTGACTTTCAGCATTGGGGAGGAAAGACATGGAATATTAAGAACAATGGGGAGAATGAGCCGGGAGTAAATAAGCACGTGAATGAGATAGCCGGCTACCTCATGATGCAGCAGGGCTTCATCGACGAGAAATTATCGGTCAATGCCGGTCTGCGTCTCCAACATTCCTCACAGTTCGGCAACGTGCTTGTGCCGCAGGCAGGCTTCATCGCTCGTCTCTTCGCAGGCAACACATTCAAATTCTCATGGGGTAAGGGTTTCAGAAGTCCTAATCTCCGCGAGCTCTACATGTATCCTCCTCACAACCCCGACCTGAAGCCTGAATATCTGTGGAATTATGAGATAGAATGGCGTCAGCTTCTGCTTGACGGGCGTCTTGATGCCGGATTGTCACTCTTCTATATCGACGGTAAGGATATGATCCAGACCGTGAAGGAGAAGAATCCCTACACAGGAGGACAGATGATGAACAAGAATATCGGCGACTTCCGCAACAAGGGTTTTGAGATAGATGCAGCTTACCATATCAATGACCAATGGAGCGTAAATGCCAACTACGGCTATATCTGGAGCTCTGACAACGTGCTTTACACACCGAAGAACAAGCTTTTCGGAGAGGTGAGCTATCATCCCGGCAACTGGCAGTTCTCCCTTGAATCGAGTAGCGTCTGGAGCATGCGCACGGGTGGACCGGAGACAGAGAGCTATTCACTCCTTA
Organism: Muribaculaceae bacterium Isolate-037 (Harlan); assembly: GCA_003762615.1. Taxonomy (GTDB): domain Bacteria; phylum Bacteroidota; class Bacteroidia; order Bacteroidales; family Muribaculaceae; genus Lepagella; species Lepagella muris. The sequence continues at coordinate 234,341 of RIAZ01000001.1, read as the reverse complement.
ACGGTCGCGTGGCATATAAATGGAATTTCAGCGGCAGATACAGTGCCACATTCTTCTGCAAGGTAGACAATATCACCGCTACAAAATATGAAACCATCTATGGCTTCCCGATGCCACGTGCCACAGCCATGGCGGGCATAGACCTGAAGTTCTAATAAAGATTTTATGAAAAGATCAGCATTTTTATTCATTGCCATGCTTTTCATGGCATGCGGAATATTTGACGGAGTGGCAGCCACACGGCAAGACTCGATACGGGAATCCGTATCGCGCCTTGTGGTTACCTATCCTAAGGCTCATCTCACGGATATATATAAATCAGCGTTCCAGGACCGTTTCGGTCCCGGACACCTGATTACGGATACGGTTGCCGCGCTGGATTATCTTAAATCGGAGATTCTCGGTGAGATACGTCCCGGCTATGCCGACTATGAACCTACACTCTATGAGGGTCATTTCTATCGTGTGAACATTGATTTGGTAAAGAATGGCGTGATACCGAATGATGTATTCGTATCGTCTTTTCTTGAGAGTTGCGGAAAGGTGAAGGGGGAGCCGCTGGAGCAATGGATTTCCGATTGGAGCGAGATTCTATCCGTCATAGAATCGATGGATCTTGATCTTCCGGATTTCGAGGTGGAGCGTCAGGCAATAGGGAATGCGTTGAAAGAGGGTAGATATGCCTGGCATCACAGTGAGGATTATGTGAAGGAGTATGATCCGCATTACCGCATTATAGAGAGAGGTATATTCGAAGACAGACTGTTGCCATATATCAATGATAATTATTGGCCTTGCGGTCAGCGTAAAAAGTAAGGGATGCAGAGTCAGATAAAAATAATCCTTCGCCTTTCGGCGATGAGTTTCCTTGAGTTTGCCGTATGGGGTGCGTATCTCACGAGCATGAGCAACTATATGGGGAGTGCGGGTCTCGGAATGTTAATCCCATGGTTCTTTGCCATACAGGGGTTGGTGTGCCTGATAACGCCCCCCGTCATAGGTATCCTTGCAGACCGTTACATTGCACCTGTCCATCTGCTGTCGGCATGTCAGCTGATGGCAGGCGTGTCGATGGGTATGTGCTGGTGGTTGGGATACTCATCGCCTATGCCCGACAAGGTGATGTTTACGGTGATGTACACGCTAAGCTCGGCATTCTTCATGCCGACAGTTGCATTGAGCAACACGATTGCATTCAGGGTGATGCGCAGCCGTGGCATCGACACGGTGAAGGGTTTCCCAAGAATCAGGGTGTGGGGCACGATCGGATTTATCTGTGCCATGGTGTTTGTCAATTTCGCATCATTGGATAATGGCTCGTTCACCTTCACATCGGTAGGCACGAATCGCTTTCAGTTTGAATACTGGCAGTTTCTCGTGTCGGCAATTATAAGCCTTATGCTTGCTGTCTACAGTTTCACCCTGCCGTATGTCGGGCTTGCAAAAAGTGGCTCCGGCGCGTCATTGGCAGATAAATTGGGTTTTAATGCCCTCGGGATATTCCGGAATAAGCAGATAGTGGTGTTCTTCATATTCTCCATACTTATGGGCATGTGCGTGAAGGTCACTAACGCATACGCAGGTCCGTTCATCACGAGTTTTATGGCAGATCCGGAATTTGCCACTTCATTCGGGGCATCAAATGCCACTCTGTTGACATCGATATCGCAGGTGTCGGAAGCGTGCTGTATCCTGTTGATACCCTTCTTCATGAAGAGATATGGCGTTAAGGTGGTGCTTGCGATCTCAATGGTGGCGTGGGCATTACGGTTCGGGAGTTTCGGACTCGGCAATCCGGGCGAAGGATTATGGTTGCTGATCTTCTCGATGATAGTCTATGGCGTGGCTTTCGACTTTTTCAACATAGCGGGAGCCGTCTATCTTGAGCGGGAGACCGACAAGAGCATCACAGCCTCGGCACAGGGACTGTGGATGATGATGAGCAACGGCATCGGAGCCTCAGTCGGCACCGTATTGGCAGGCTACGTGGTAGAACATTATTGCCATTGGCAGGGAGGCAAGGGAAGTATGGCATTTCTCGTCGGAGATTGGTCATCCGTATGGTACGCGTTTGCAGCCTTCGCCGCCGTAGTCTCGATACTCTTCATTCTGATCTTCCGCACCGAACGGCAGTCATAGTCTATAACTTGAAGGATCAATCGTTAAGGTCATTAAGGTCATTAAATACTTTAATGACCTTAATTGTATAAAAGAAATCTGGTGATCCAAGTGATTCAGGGTGATTCACTGATTCACTCTGAATCACTTGAATCACCTTGAATTATCGGTCGGCACGAAGAAAATAAAGAAATTATATACTCTAATTATTTGAAAATAAATTTCTTTTATTTCTTAATGAAAAACATCACCCAATGCAGTCAACCTTCCCCAGTTATAAGATAGGGCGAAACACCGAATGAATCGGATTCCCCGGGTGCTTTTGCATTCCGATCTGGCCGAAAGCGACATTCGGCAGTGGTTATTTCCGTTGCGGAGTTGACGGCATATTTTTATCGAATGGGTAGTATATTATTTTTGACGGTTCGTTTTTGTCACGTTTCACAGGTCTGATAGAATAAGCACACTCTTTCGGATTTATTGATGACTCGATACTTATACCGGTGTTTATTTTTTGGAACCAGCCGCTGCCTGTTATGGTATGTCTACAACAATAATTAAGGATTACCCTGGAAGTGCTTGCGATTCCTGCATCTTCAGCCAGAAGAGCTCCTGTTGCGAAAAAACGACCATACTCTCCTTGCTTGGAATTATTGGTGCCCGACAGCGGTATGTAGATACATTTCGCTTCACCTTCTCTTCCTTTTTTCCAATTGGAACATAGTCTGAACAGGTTGTATTGATCTTCGTGCGTGTTCCATGCATACGACAAATCCTTTTTCTCTGTAGTAGACAATTGTTTCTCACCCTCTATCCATGATTTGGAAGGGTCAAAAATAGTCTCAGATGTGATTTCTTCTCCGCCAGGTAAAGTAAATTTCGTGTATTGGAAAAGGTCTATCATTTCAAAGAAGGTAGGCATTCTCCAATCATCACCCCACCATCTGGTGGCTGCATCATAATTGGGGTCAGCTTGCTTAGTCCATTGATCGTTATCTACAAGTTTATTGTCTTCCAGCGTGGGAAAATTGACAGAAGAATATGAATATTTCGTGGTGTTGGCATAAAGGAAAATGGACCCGGAATCATCAATCTTCGTAGCACCGACATGGCATGAAGCCCATTTCTGTGTCAGCCCGAGATCTACGGCTACGTGGGGATAGGAGCTGTTGTTATTTGTGTCGAGGAGGTCTGCCACGACATAATCACCGGCTCTGTATTGTATATCTTGAGAAGCGGCTACTTCCCACGTGTATTCCTCACCCCACGGGAGATCTACGAAATAGTTTTTGCTGCCGTCCTTAGCCGTGGCGAGCATATACTCATGATGTCGGTGTGGTTCGTTGTCTTTTGGATTAAGGGGATAGTGCTTGCCATCGTCAGGGTCGTAGGTGAATAGCTCAAACTTCAGATGTTCCCCCTTTTTTATCTCCGCATCAATGTCGGATGATGCCGGCACCTGACGTATGATATATGCCACCAAAGGATTGTCTTTATACTCGTTATCTCCATATTGTGTTCCGGGTATATCACCAACCTGCACGAATGGCGTGGCATCATCTTTATTGCCGAGATTGAGGGATATCGTCTTCTCTGCCCATGAAGCCCCGCTCACCTTGAGCAGCGAACCGCCTGGCACATCATAGAGTAGTCCCCGCAGCATTATCTTATAGATGAGAGTGTGTGGATGAGAGAAATGCATCTCGTGGTCATGCTTAAGATTATAATCCACGAGATCGTCCGACCAGTATTCCGTATATCCTTTTCTCCCGTCCGGAAGGAGCTGATGTTCAGCATATCTTAGGTGCTCAGTATTGTTGTTGCACTTTTGAGTAAAAGATTTTGTAAGGAACTCTTCTGGATTGTCAGGATCGACGTTGAGGTTATCTTCATCGGGGAATACATATATCGCCCTGCCTGTCCAGTTTTCCCAATGGGTTATGTATCCCTGATGCACGAACACAGTACGGTCAGTGCCGGCTCCTGTATTTGCTATAAATTCATAATACTCCGGATCATTCGTTCCTTTAATTTTCTCATCAGGATAAAGACGTATCACGTCGCCGTCGTCCCACACCATCTTCATTTTTGTCTTATTCTGATCTTCCTCATAACTTAGGCGAGTGCCTGGTCGGTTGTTGAGAACGGCAGTGAAGGAGTATACCATCTCCTTATCAGAGGCAGGAGTATATGGGTCGTTGCTGCAAGACGTCAGCAGCAGGTAAGGCAGAATAATTAAAATTTTCTTGAAGTCGAGTCTCATCATAAAGGGTATCATGTGGCAGGGTTTGGAAAAAGTGAAATAACTGTTGATAGAACAATAGGCAAATTTAGACAAAAGAATTTAAATAAAAAAGTGAAATTAAAAAAATTGCAGATTCTAAAGGTAAAGACAAAATATTTTAAATGAAGAAGTCGTGCGTTAGCCCTGGAAAAATATTGTAAAAGTTTGCGGAATTGGATTTTAATATCTATTTTTGTGCAAACCAGCAAAAATATGAAGAGAATGTCGTTTACCCAACAAGATAGCGTATTAGGTTTTGAATACTGACCTATTGGCATATAGGTAAACGCATTGTAGAGGAGGAGCAAGGCGGAGAGCAACGTGCCGAATATGGTTCGCAACTAATTTCACGCCTTGCAAAGGAGTTGACTGCAAGCTATGGACGCAACTACTCCAAACGGATCCGCCGTTTGCTTTCGGTGTCTAATCCCAAAGCTCGTCAATGGTATGCCATCAATGCAGCTCAGGAGATGTGGAGTTTCCGAACTCTTCCCCAAAAAACGTATCATCCGTATTGCTTGTATCACCCTGATACGCCCGATACGCTTGAATCAGATGAATCACCTTGAATCATCAGTCGGCACGAAGAAAATAAAGAAATTATATACTCTAATTATTTTAAAATTAATATTTCTTTGAATTGGTTATTATTCAATGTTTTCCATAAGTATTGGTAATGGATTCACAACCATGAAATTCTCCCAATCAAAAAGTGCGTATGTATCACAGTCTGTTTTGCTCATCTTTATTAACGTGACTGGCAGATTGCAATTACTCATTCTATCGAAAAAATCAAGACCGTATGTTTTTACATGGTCAAATTGTCCGAATCTTTGTTTTCTCTGTTGAGGAGTCAGATGTTCCGACTCCTTTTCCTCATCTGTAATCTTTTGATCCGAATTATATGGAACTTGAATTATCGCGATCCCATCAGGTTTGAGCACTCTGCGAAACTCAGACATAGCTTTTATGTCATCAAAAACATGCTCAAGCACATGACTGCACATTACAACATCAAAAGAGTTGTCTTCAAAAGGGAGTGACATGATATCCATGTCTGTTACATAATCGGGATATGTGTATCCCTCAGTTCTCTTGTCACCGGCTATATATGTCAGACCAGAGTAATTCCTCAACCAATCTCTGTGCTGAACTTCGGGTGCGATATGTAGCATTTTTGCAGGTTTCGGGATATTTCTCAAAATCTTTTCCAATATTATTTTCATTCCCCTTGTTCGAGGGTAAGAACCACAGAGCCAACACACTCCCGTTGCTCCGGATTTTAGAGTGCGCATTTTACTATAGGAAGATCCACAACAATTGCACTTCACATTGTCCCCTCTGTGTATCAGGGAGATGGTTTTCCGGTATAGTGGACGGAAATAATCTTTAAGTGATTTCATAACGTAAACCCGATCAATAGATGTGTGGCATATATACCACCGAAAAATCTTAGTAATCGTAAAAATAGTAGGCAAAATTACTAATTTTTCAATATTTTTCAATGAATTTGTCAATACTTATTTTGAAAATTTTTAAGTAATAACTGTGTCTGCAATCAAAATATAAAAGATTACCTTTTATATACGACATCCCTCTTCATTCCTTCTTACGGGGATGAAGACTTTCTACCTACAAAATTAGAAACGAAGGCTATTACGGCAGTGTTATTCTGAAACTAATCCCCATCATCCACCTTGATATTTATTGACAACGCCTTGATTCGCCCTGAATCACCCTGAATCACCCTGAATCACCTGTTGATACGAAGAAAAGAAAGAAATGTAATGGATCTAATTGTTTGAAAATAAATGAAATTCTTTTATTTCTTAGTGAAAAACATCACCCAAAGCAGTCAACCCGCTCCAGTTATAATATAAACAGCGTCAACCTCTCATAGTGATAAGACTTATCCGGGTCAACTCCTCCCCGTGATAATAAAAGCTAATAGCCAACCCATCCAATAGAACCTCACCTCTATATCAAGGTGTATCGCCTGTTTCAGGTGTTTCACTTGTTTCACCTGAAACACCCGAAACACCCGATACAGGGCGAAACACCAGACACCCCGGACTTCGCAGATAGGTATTCCCAAAAAACAACCATAATCTTGATTGCCATTACTGTATTTTTATCATTTGATGTCTTATTGAAATAAAAGATGTGTCAGGTATGTGTTGCACAACATATATAATTGTAATCTGTAATTTTTTTGTAATTTTGCAGATAGACTCACGCCGTGCGTCTTCCAAGAGAGGGAGCGAGGCGGGCGGATAATATAAAAGGCGTTTACTCGCTTTATTCTAGCAAAGCTAAAAAAACGACCAGTTTAATTCAGCCGAGAATAATGCAATAGTAGATGCCCACGGGTATGTTATATATCCATCTCTGCTCATTCCAGGTCTATAGCTTGGAATGGGTTTGGGGTGGCTTGCATATTGGCGTGGGTTTCTTGAAAGGCATGTTATGTTGCAAAGGGCATTAATGTGGTGAAAAACTATGGTAAAAGTTTGCGCAAATGGATTTTAATATCTATTTTTGTGGAAACCAAAACACTATTGCCATGTCTACCTATATCAACTCGATGACCGATTTCGGTTTCAAGTATATTTTCGGCAGAGAAGAGTCGAAGATGGAGATTATGCCGTTTATACAAAAGGATAGACTTTTCCGCCGACTGTCGTCAGTGGCATCCTACGCGAATCTGAGTGACGAAGATAAGATGGATTATGATGCTGATCTGAAGGCTTACCGAGATATTGTCGGTCAGCTTTCCTACGCCAAAGCAGAGGAACGAGAGGAAGGGAAAGCTGAGATGATTGTCAATATGGTGAAAGCCGGTTTGCCGATTGAACAGATTGCAGTGATTGCGAATATGGCGATTGATAAGGTTAGGAAAATACTTGGTAATATGTGATGCAGATGAATAGTATCTATTATGTTATAGCCGTATGGTGAAGTAAGTCAAGAGATAGGTTTTGTTATGAGGATTGTGCATACGAGTGATTGGCATTTGGGGCAGAATTTCTATCGTTTTGATAGGGAGGAGGAGCATCTGTGTTTTTTTGAGCAGTTGGCGGAGGTGTTGCGTCGGGAGCGTCCGGATGCGCTTGTGGTGAGCGGGGATGTGTTTCATAATTCTGCACCTTCGATTTCTGCCCAGCGTCTTTTTGTGGAGGGGGTGATGATGCTGGCGGATTCGTCGCCGGAGACTACGATTGTAATTACGGCGGGGAATCATGACAGCGGTAGTCGTTTGGATGCGGAGAGGTTGCTTTGGCGTAGACTCGGTGTGCACGTCGTAGGAGGATGCCAGAGGTTGCCGGACGGTACGTTTGATCCGAATCAGTTTGTAGTAGAAATTTCGGGTAAGGGGTATATAATTGCCGCTCCATATTTCCATACCTCTAATTATCCGCTTGCATCGGCGGATATGGATAGGGAGGATAGGCAGAGAGGCTTCTTTGATGCGTTATTAGGGAGCGTCGGTGATACGGGGCTGCCCGTCGTGATGATGGCGCATCTTGCAGTGGCGGGTTGCGACACGCTCGGTCATGAGGATGAACCGGTAGGGGGTATGCTGAAGGAGAATCTTTCTGAATTGGGTGAGGGTTATGATTATCTGGCTCTCGGTCATATCCATAGACCTCAGCAGATAAACCCACGGGTATATTACAGCGGTAGTCCACTGCCGTTGAGTTTCAGTGAGGCTTACAGTCATTTCGTCAATATTGTCGAGATAGCGGAGCGGGGTGCGCTGCCGACGGTGGAACAGGTTGAGATTGTGCCGCAACGCAGGGTGAAGACTGTTCCGCAGGGAGGCGCACCGCTTCAGGAGGCTTTGGATTCGCTTGGTGATCTGGATGATGCCGACGACAGTTATATCCGTGTGCTCGTGGATCAGGAGGATGTCATTGCCGCAGATGCGGAGGATAGGGCGCGTAAGATTGTGGATGGGAAAGCCTGCCGATTCTGTGAGATACGACGTAAGCCCCGCAAGTATGTGCCCAAGAATGGCGACCTGCCGGAGATTACGGAGATAGAGGATTTCACGCAGATAAAACCGATTGATATCGTAAGGAGGAGTTATGAAAGAAAGACGGGCACCGCTATGAACGACCTGTTGATAGAGATGATGAACCGGGCAATTGAACTTGCAGAAGAATAATCACTGATTGAGGAATAACCACTGACTGAGGAATAATCACTGATTGAGGAATAATCACTGATTGAGGAATAATCATGAGAATACAGCATCTGTATATTGAGAATATCGCCTCCATAGAGCGGGCGGAGATAGATTTTGAGAATGGACCGTTGTCGTCAGACCCGATTTTTCTGATCACGGGTGACACAGGCACCGGCAAGACTACGATTTTGAATGCCATTTGCCTTGCATTGTTTGACAAGGTGCCGGCACTCAACACCATAGGTTCGGCAGATGAGGATGCCGAAGGGTTGAGAACCAACAATACGCGCCAGTTCATGCGGAAAGGTACGGGCTACAGCTGCGTGCGGCTTCGTTTTGTCGGCAACGATGAGAAGGAGTATGAGGCGAGTTGGACATCGCAGCGTGCGAGGAAGAAGCCGACAGGTGCGATACAGAAATCTATCTATCCGCGCAACCTGCTCGATGTGGGGAAGAATAAGCTATACACCAAGAAGAATGATATAGATGCGGAGATCCAGAGGGTTGTGGGGATGAGTTTTGAGCAATTCACGCGCACTACTATGCTCGCACAGGGTCAGTTTGCCACGTTTATGAAGGCTACTGATGATGACAAGTCGGATATATTGGAGAAACTGACCGGTACGGAGATCTATTCGGTAATCGGTAGGAAGATAAACGAGCTATATCGAGGGAAGTCGGCGGAGGTTGACGTGGTTCAGGCGAAGATAGATGGTGCGCGTCTGCTCCCGGATGAGACAAAGATGGAGTATGCCGGGGAGATTGAGAGACTTGCATCAGGTATCACGGAGATGGATTCGCGTCTGCGGCGGATTGATGCCGGGTATTCATGGCTTAGTCAGAATCAGAAATTCAATCGTCAATTAGTCGAGATGGAATCCGGTATGACAGAGGCAGCCGGAGAGATAGAATCGGATGAAAATAAGGCGCGTCTGTCAATGGTGAAGCTGTATGATGATACGGTTGAGGTGCGCAGACTTATTTCAGAGGAGAGAAATTCGCAGAGTCATCTTGACGGATTGAATACGGAATTGGGGAGAGAGTCGGGGGAGACACTTCCCAAGGTGCTTGACGGAATCAGTTGGTTGCGTAAGGAGCAGAACGGTTTACAGGGTATTATCGCAGAGCTTTCAGCATCACTGTCGGCACAGGGTGGGGATGCTGAGGTGTATACCAATGCACAGAGAGTTGAGGAGATAGCAAAGGTGGTGCAGAAATCTTTACAGAATCGCGACAAGCATAGAAAGAACTGGGATCGGCTCACGAAGGATGCGGATAAGTCGCGAGAAGGGGAGAAACCATTGGCGGAGTCCCTTGCCAAGGCGGAATGTGAACTAAGCGCAGCTCAATCGGCTATGGATAGTCGGGAGTCAGCCATGAAGGAGTATGACATGGGGGCAATATCTGAGGAGTTGACCAAGACGGTTAACGAGATAGCTGCGATTCAGAAGGCTATCACCTCAGTTGATGACTATATGAAATGTAAGGCTGAGTATGTTGCGGCAAGTAGTCGGGCATCAAAGGCACGCGATGCAATGGAAGCTACGGCGAAATCACTTGCTGAGACAAAGGCGTTGCTGCCTGAGTCTGAGAGGGAGAAAGATAGGGCAGACGCATATTATCAGGGGATGAAGGAGTTGAAGGATCATATTGCATCGCTGCGTGAGAGATTTACGAAGACCCATGAGTGCCCTCTTTGCGGAAACCGCGATGCGCATATTCATGGTGATGAAGTCATAGCGGATAAACTTCTCAGCGCACAGGAAACGGCTGCCGCCACGAAGCGGCGATATGATGAGCTTGTGAAGATGGAGAGTGGTCTGAAGGCTAAATTTGATATGGAGAAGCGCGATGCCGAGGCATGCGGAAAGGATGAGACGCTGTGTGCCGACCACCTTGAATCGGCAAAAGAGAGGGCTTCGCAGTTTGCAGAGGATTATGAATCGGATGGATGCAGGGGGAATTTAGAGAAGCAGCTTAGTGAGGCGGAGACGCGAAAGGATACTATTTCCTCCCGGTTAAAGAAGGGTCAGGAATGCCTGAATGAACTTGACGCGTCGCGTAAGGTGTTTGAGCAGAGACGGGCGGCTAAGGAAGCGGCTTTGTCTGCCCTTGATAAGCAGTGTCAGTCAACAAAGAGTTGTATTGATAATGCTGCACGCGAGAATGAGCTTGCAGAGAAATTTGATAAGGAGGCGGCTGATTCCCTTGCTGATTTCAATAGCTATATGCGTGATTCGACAGCCACGTTTGAGAATGTGGCATCTGTTGCCAAGGATATCTCCGAAAGAGGGGCGAAGTATGAATCTGATAAGAGAAGATTGGAAGAGAGTCAGCGTAAGGTGGATGAACTGAACCGAAGGATTGAGGATGGTGTCTCCGCTACCCAAAGGCTGGTGAATAGGTTTCTGCCTGTATATGAGGCTGGGACAATAGAATGTGGCGCACTTGAGAACGTTATTCGGAAACTGAATGAGAGGATTAATACCCTTGACGGCGAGATTCGAGGGGAGGAGCAGAAGCATGCGCGGATTTGTCGGGATATTGCAGCATGGTTTGAGGCGCATGACGGTATCATCCGTGAGGATGTGGATGAGATAGCGAAGAAGAGGGTGGAGGATATTGAAAGAGAGCGGGAGACCTGCAAGGGGATTGCCGACAGGATTGTGAAACTTCGTCATGAAATCGGTGTCGTGAAGAATCAGCTTGAAAGCATGGAGGAATCTCGTCCGGAGATTGAGGATGGTGCTACAGTTGAATCGTTGGCAGAGTTGAAGATGGTGACAGAGGTGGAGCGGAATGCCTCGACATCACGGAGGATAGAGCTGGAGACGCTGCTTGCCAATGATAAGAGGAATAAGGAGAAGTTGGTAGAGGAATGCCGTAGGCTTGATCTGCTTAGGGAGGAGCGCAACAATTGGAAACTTCTGGATGATAATTTCGGGAGTGCCGACGGTAAGAAGTTCAAGCGTGTGGCGCAGAGCTATGTGCTTAGGGCATTGTTGTCGAAGGCGAATTATTATCTCGACATGTTGTCGCGGCGATATCGTCTTGACTGTGAGGATGGATCACTGACAATAAACGTGATAGATGCTCATTTGGGAGGCGCGGTTCGCAACGTGGGGCTGCTGTCGGGTGGTGAGAGTTTTGTGGTGTCGCTTGCTCTTGCGTTGGGACTCTCTGCCATAAGTAAGGAGAAGATCAATGTGGATACGCTTTTTATTGATGAGGGTTTCGGCACTCTGGATAAGGATATTCTTGAGACGGTGATCAATACGCTTGACCGCCTTCATAATCTCGGCGGGAGGAGGATCGGTATCATAAGTCATGTACAGGATCTGAAGGATAGGATACCGACGCAGATACGGGTAGTACGTACAGGAGCCAGCACTTCTCAAATAGAGGTGACAAGTAACAGGTGACAAGTAACATGTTGCATCATGTTGTATCATGTTACGTGTCACCTGTTACTTGTTACATTGCGCGAAGCACGCTAATGTTTTCCTGTGCCGTGGGTGTTGATGGCTTGGGTCTCTGCCTCTTCCACTTCGTCTTCAGTAGGCACGTAACCGGGAGCCCATTTGGAAACCTCGGAGGGTTTACGTCCCTCTATCTGCCAATCGAAGGGGTAGAAGTGGGCGTTCGGGTTACGCCATGACGGTTTACGCTTTGAGTATATGAACAGAGGTATTGCAACGAATACGGCTACACCTATGAGAATGATACCGACGTAAACTATCGGACTTCCGGTGGAAATCTGCGATGGCGGGATATAGCTGAGCACTAACGCAAGGAGTGCACCGATTATGCCGATACCACATATTATGATTTCACCGAATTTGCCACCGGGGACGCGGAATCCACGAGTCTTGTTTGGCTGCGTGCGTCTTAATCTGATGAATGCACCGTAGATGAGCAGCACCATGATCAGATAGATGATGGTAGCCATCTGCGACATGATCTGATAGGCTGATTCCACTGTAGGGAGCACGATAAGGATAAGGCTCAGGAGGGATACGAATACGCCTTCAATGATAAGGATGCTCTTGTTGACACCATTTTCGTTGACTTTCTGGAGCGACATCGGGAGATAGCCAGACTGTGCGACAGCCATAAGACCTGTGGCAGGACCTGTCACGAGAGCACTGACCTGTCCGATTACACCGAACATTATGACGAGAGCCATCACGTTACCGAGCCATTCCAATCCGAAACTTGCCCAAAGGGCATTGTAGGATACGAGAAGCGACTGGAGCAGGTCAATCTCCTGTGAAGGTATCACCATTCCGATTACGAGAGTGCCGAGAGCATAAACCGCGACAATCACAATGATAGCGAGGAACACGGATTTCGGAAATTCCTTTGCCGGGTTGTTCATATCGTTGATATGCACCGCCTGTATCTCCATGCCACCATAGAAAAGGAAAATTGAGGCGGCAAGCACGATTGTGCTCATGTTGGAGAAATCGGGGAAGAATGGCATCGGGGTGAGAGCATCCGGTTTGCCGGTGCATACGTAGATTACGCCCAATACCAACAGTATTGCTCCCGGTATTATGGTTCCGAACAAACCGCCAAGAGTACTCAGCTTATTGGCTGATTTCTGACCACGGAATGAGTTGAAAGTTACACCCCAATATACGGCGAGAGCGATGATAAGGGTATATATCTTGTTTGATGCCAACTTGGTATCGAAACTTTCAGGCCAGAATACGAATGCGAGAGATACCGCACCAAACATCAGAACTGTAGGGAACCATATTATGATGGTCTGCCATTCAAGATACATCGCAGTCCATCCCCATCTGGGACCGAATGCCTCCGACACCCATCGGTAAAGACCGCCGGCTTTGGTGTAGGTAGACGCGAGTTCGGCACATACCAGGGAATAGGGCAATAGAAACACAATTGCGGCAAATACGTAGTAGAATATCGATTGAACCCCGAACTTTGCTTCAGAGGGGAGTCCGCGCATACTCAGTATTGAGGTAATGATCATAATCGCCATGGCTACCATGGTCAATGATCCTTTTGCAGTTGAACTTATCTTTTTCCTTCCGGATTTTGTGACTGCCGGTTCAGGAGCCGGAATAACTGATTTATTCATAAATCAAATAGTTTTAATATGGCTGGTTACTTGCTTGAATTAGGTGTAATTTAGATTACTTATATTTTTAGAACAATTATTAGGGAATTTGGTTCTGATTTTTCACATTTGGAACTATCACACGGCAATGAAAAATAAAGAGTCCGGCACAGACGTACCGGACTCTTAAGGTGTATGGTTTATAGTTTATAGTTTATAGTTTATAGTCGTTTGGTCGTAAACCGTAAACCATAAACCGTAAACCATAAACCATAAACTATAATTTTATTTCACCATGATTTTTGTAGCCTTAGAACCCTGACGGCGGATGAATACGCCTTCAGAGGGATTTGCAACGCGCTGACCCTGAAGATTGAAATATTCCACAGGAGCGTTAGCATCGTCTGACAGAATCTCATCTACGGCAGAATCGGAAGTGTTGAAGAGGGAGAATTTGGTTTCCACGCCATTCTCAGTAGCGAAAGCCACGTAGTCTTCAGCAGCAGCCACGCCGATTGCATTCTCAGCTACAGCCACGGGTGCAAATTCACCGGCAGAGAAAGAGAAAGTCTTGACGGTGCCGGCGAAATCACCCTTCTTGTTGTCGCCTTCGACGTCGGAATAGTAACCGAGTGTGGAGAGGTATATTGTGCCGTCGGCAAGAGCAGCGGCACTCTTGATGCCGTTGTAGTTGATTTTGCCTTCAGCTATCTCTTTAGCCTCTGTTGTCGCAGCCTCAAAGTTGGCTAACGGAGCAGTGATGACGAAAAGACGGTTTGATAAGCGCTCTTCGGGAGTACCATAGTTTTCTGCAAAAGGCTCAGATCCAGCCACGAGCATATTCTCACCGGAGAAAGTCACGATGGCAGGGATGTAATTGGTTTGGAATCCAGATTCGGGGCAAGCGACGGGGTACATTTCACCCAATTCGCCTGACTCGGTGATTTCAGCGAGAAGATAGTTGTAGGAGGATGGTTCAGCATCAAGAGTGATTTCATTATATTCCCCAGATGAGATGGTAAGAGGACCGTTGCCGGAGAATACGGCATACACATTATTATCTTTTATGCCGAATGTTGCGACACCTGCCTGATATTGGTCATCTTCTGTAGCGAGAGGAGTATCTACACCGTATGTTGCCACGGCAGAACAGCCGGATAGATCTGCATCACATTTAAGGATGGCAGATGATTTGAGGTCTAAGAACATAAAACCCAAAAAGTCATTGTAGGAGCCTTCGAATGACGTATTGCCGACAGTAGTCTTGCCCGTATAGATGGCGGATGCGTAGACACCGTTGTCGGAAACCTCGATATGGTTGATGCGGAAGAATACGTCTCCATCCATTGGGAAATACGATTCACTACCGTTAAAAACAGGAAGAGGTTCTGGAACGAATGTTTGAACTTGTTTCAACACACCGTTAGCATCATATTTGGCGATGAAAGATGCGTTCTGCGATGGCGTGAAGTCGCCGTCGATTTTTGCGCCCTCTTTAGTGATTGTCTCTCCGGAAGTTGTGCCGAAAGTCACTTCATCAGCAAAAGAACCAGCCACGAAGATATTGCCGTTGGCATCGGTGGTGATATCCTTGACTGTGGCACCAAGGCTTATGGATACAGCCCATTTTGCCACGCCTGTTTTGTCATACTTCACGATGTAGCTTTCAAAGTCATCGGCAGAAAGAGCTACGTCGCCGAAAGTGGCGTTGATGTCGAAATTACCGGCAGCAATCATATTGCCGTCAGCATCGACAGCCACGGGAGAGTTGTAGGCAACCTTGTCAGCCGCACTGAGAAGTGTGGCAGAAGCATCCCATACCTTGTTGAGCGCGGGCGCGGTGGCAAAAGCACCATAAGATACGCTGCAAGCAATGGCAGAAAGTAAAAATCTGTTCATAATAAAAAAATTAAGTGAAAATTGATGTTGTCCGGTAATACCGGACAACATCGTATTAATGAAACCTAATTAGTCAGCGAGACCGGGATTGGCAGTTATAGCCTCGGAAGGTATCCGTATTGTGTAGCGTGGGTCATTCTCTTCAAGTATGAAAGTTTCCCCTTTGAAAGAGCGTTCGATGCGAGGTCTTGTGGTGCGTCGCAAATCAAACCAGCGGTGCCCCTCGAAGGCGAGTTCCCTTGCACGTTCATTCATGATCTCTTGCAGGAGTTGATCGGGCTGCATGTCGGCTACAGCCGCCTCCTTAGCCGCACCATTGTCGGCATATCTCTTACGCTGGAGCTGAAGAAGCCTGTCGGCGGCATGGGTATAATTACCGAGATGCCACGCCGCCTCAGCAGAGTTGAGAAGCATCTCGCCGACGCGGAGTGAGCAGGAGTAGGTGTTGCTGCCGCCTTTCAGCAAGAGGATATTTGATGCGGATATGCGGTTGAAATAAGCCTTCCTGCGTAGGTCGGAGTTCTCGTAAATAGCGAAGAAATTCCTGTCGACTTTAAGTGCACGGGTATATTGTGCGGTCATCACTTGCTCCAGAGCTACAATCATCTCAGGAGAGTCATATTCATTCGGGAGTTTAGCGGAGATGTCGGCAATCTCATTTCTCTCTTCGAGCACCCTTTCGGAAGCCTCAAACGCCTCTTTCCAATTCTCCATATATAGATTGACGCGAGATCGGAGTGCATCGGCAGATATTATATTGAAGCGGTAGTTGTAGCCTTTGTCCCATTCCGCTACGTTGAGGTATGTCTCGGCAGTTGTGAGGTCGCTTAGGATGCTGGTGTAGACTTCCTCCACAGTGTTTCTTGACAACACACCCTCCACGTCACTGTCAAGTTTCAGAGGTATTGCCTTGGTCGTGGCAGGATCGCATGACTGATATGCCGGTGCATGAAGGTTGGCAAGGATAAAGTGCATATATGCTCGTAGCATGTATGATTCGCCTACCATCTGGCGTATCTCGTCGCGGGTGCCGTCGGTGATCATGTTTTCCGACTCGATCACGTAATTCGCGATAAAGAGCACGTGGTAGAACTGTCGCCAGCTGAAAGAGGCGGTATTCTCGTCAGCACCGTCGTCATTCCATCTCCAGATGTCGAGATAAGAGTTGAGGTCGTTGCTTGAAATAGTGGCGTCGAGAAGCACCTCATCGCTTCTGAAGGATGCAAGTCCACGGTCGTCAGGGACAGTAGTGTATGCTTCCGTGAGAAGGCTCCGGAACTCCGGGGCAGTGGTGGGAATCACCTTCCCGACGGGCTTGATGTCGAGGAAGCTGTCGCATCCGGAGAGAAGGGATGCTGCAGCCACCATCGCTATTGCAAAAATATTATTGAATTTCATTAGAATTTTACCTGTAGATTAAAAGTGAAGGATTTAGGGATAGGTTGGGCGAAAGGATTACCCATAGTCTCCGGATCAAGGAAATTTTTGTAGTTCGCTCCGAATACGAAAAGGTTCCTTGCCTCTACCGCCACTCTGACGGTGGATATTCCGGCATGGGCGAGAAGGCTTGTCGGGAGATTATAGCCGAGGATGAGGCTTTGCAGACGCACGTAGTCGCTCCGTTTCACCCAAGAGTCGAGCATGGAATAGAGTGAAAATTCCCCATATTGTGTTCTCTCGTCGCTTCTGTAGCCCTCCGGCATAAGTGCGGGTAGAGTAGCATCGGGATTTGAGGGCGTCCATCTGTCGAGGATGTCGCGGTTGGTGTTCATTCCACGGTCAAACCATACAGGACTGTAAGAGGGCTGTATGCGGGTGTACATCTTCAGGTTGAAGGCGAAATTGACGGTGAGGTCAAAGTTGCCGTAGTAGAAACTGTTGATGAAGCCTCCGGTCCAGAGCGGTTCACCGGAACCGATGTAGGAGTATCTTTCGCGCTGTTCTTCAGCCGTCAATGTAGACGCACCGGCACCGTTTAGCTTCAGAAATTCCTTGGCAGTCACCTTGTTCCCGTCAAGCCAGAAGAGGGGATAGCCGTCGCTGTCGAGTCCGGCAGTGCGGTATGCGAACAATGCGCTGACGGGGTATCCTTCGCGTGAGGGTGTCGTCTGGTTGAAGGGGACGGTCTCCTGAAGGACAGTATTCTCGTTGTAGGCGATGTTGAAATTGGTGGTCCATCTGAATTTCGGTGTTGAGATGTTGCGGGAGGAGAGAGCAATCTCTATACCACGGTTGCGCATACTTGCCCAGTTCACCATCGTCGACATGAATCCGGTCTCAAGCGGGAGCATCTTCAGCGCAATCAGGTCGCTGCCCTTTCGGTAGTATGCATCGACTGAGGCTGTGAGGATATTGTCGAAGAATGCGGCATCAATACCGACGTTGGCGGTGTAGGTCTTCTCCCAACGCAAGCGACGGTTGGGGGGAGTGCCGAGAACGATCACATCTTCAGAAACGCCCGGAAGGATCGACTCCTGATTATAGTTGCCCATTACGAACGAAGAGGTGGATTTGTCGATATTGCCCTGAATACCGTAGCTTGCGCGTAATGCGAGATTATTCACTGCAGTGCTCTCCTGAAGGAACGGTTCTTCCGAAATTCTCCATAGGGCACTGAAAGAATACAGCGGGAGGAAACGGTATTTCTTGTCGACACCGAAAAGGTCGCTACCGTCAAAACGCACGCTCGCACCTAAGATATAGCGGCTTTTGAGCGAGTAGGATCCATTGGCGTAGAAAGAGGCGAACGCATTCTCGGTCTTGTTTTCAAGATGAAGCGGGAAAGTGCGTGCCCACGATTCATTGGGGAATATGACAGGCTTGTTGGTCAAGGTCTTGGGGTCATATCCGTAGGCTGTGGATGAGAAATAATCATACCACGTCTTGCGGATCTCGGAGCCTGCCATAAGTTCAAGCTCATGGTCGGTGCCGAATCTGTCGGAATATTCAAGCTGACCTTTCCAGTTGATCTGCTTGTTGGATGATTTGTTCTGGATATGGCGTCCGCCGTCGGGGAGGAATGATACACGATTGCCGTCGGGATTCATCACTTCGGTGCGGTAGAACTCCTTACGCATCGCATACGTCTCCTTTCCGGCGTATGATTCCGTATTGACATCATCAAGCTGGAAACCTATCTGAGTGTTAGCCTTTAGGAAATCCGTGATTCTCAGGTTGGCATCGATAAGGGCAGTGACTCCGGTGGTCTTCTGAGAGTATTTGGTATTGTTGCGTTCTTCAAATACGTTAAACTTCAGTTCGCTGTCCTCACGACCCTGAATGTCGGTGTCGTAGATGTAGTTCCCATCGTTGTCGTATGGGAGCTGGTAAGGGTTGGCACGTCGGGAGTAATACACAGGATTGGAGAATCCGTCGTTGTCGGTGAGATATGAGTCGTTCTGCCTGTAGTTGGCGAATAACGATGCTCCGATCTTGAAACTGTCGCTAAGACTGTATCTTGTCTTCAGCACTACGTTGAATCTGCTCATGCCCACGCCTTCCACATTGCCTCGCTCATCCTGAAAACCGAGAGATGTGTAGTATGTCGCCTTGTCGCCGCCGCCGGATGCGCTGATGTTGTATTCCTGACTGAACGTGTCGCGAAACAGGATGTCGTTCCAGTCGGTGTTGACATTACGGAGAGCGTTTATTCTCGACTGCACGTCAGAGGGGAGCATGTCCCATCCTCCGGTCTTGTATGCGTCAAGGAGTTGCGCCTGCTGAAGAATTCTCGATACCTCGCCCTTATTCTCACGATATGTGAAATTGGTGCGCAGTAGTTCCAACTCCAGATCCACCTTTTCATCGGCGTTCAGAAGGTTAAGTCTTCCTATGCCGGGCTTGGGAGAATATGACAGACGGGTTGAGAAAGAGACCTGAGTCTTACCTTTCTTGCCGTTTTTGGTGGTTATGACGATGACGCCGTTTGCGGCACGTGTGCCGTAGATAGCGGTGGCGGCGGCATCCTTCAGCACGGTTATACTCTCGATGTCGGAGGGGTTGAGTCCGGCGATAGATGACTGGTAAAGATTGTCGATATCTTTCAGTTCATCGGTAGATGGCATCTCGGTGCCGTTCATCGGCACACCGTCGATCACCCATAGGGGGTCCTGATTCCCTTGCAAAGAGGATGTGCCACGGATTCGTATTTTCAGAGGGGCACCCGGCGTGCCGCTGCTCTGCATTGCGGACAGACCCGCCACTTGTCCGGCAAGAGCCTGGTCAATGTTCATCACAGATCCGAGTTTGTCCTCGTCGATGTTCATCTTAGTGATGGATGCGGTCAGCTTGCGGCGTTCGATAGCCTGATAACCGGTCACTACTACTTCACCGAGCATCTCGGCTGAAGAGTCAAGCATTATGTCGTAGGAGTCGACGCCATCCACAAGATATATCGTGCGCGGATTGAAGCCGACAGCGCGACATTCAATCTGATCTACGCCGGCAGGTATGGTCAGTTCGAAATTGCCGTCAATATCTGTGACGGTTCCGACAGGTTTTGTGGTGCCGCTTTTCTTAAGCTGGGTCTGCGACACAGCGACAGTGGCACCGATCACCGGCTCCTTATCTTCTGCCGCGACAATTATTCCCTTGATTGTCCGGGTGGTCTGGGCCGCGTAAGCCGGATTCAACAGGAATAGCGTCATGAACGCTAAAAATAAAACAGTTCTTTTCATGTTGAAGTGAAAGAGAAGAGTTGGAAATTGAGAATTGAGAATTGAAAATTTAGAGGAGAGAGTGAAGAGGAGAGAGGAGAGAAATTATCTCAGATGGTCTAATCCGAGAGCAGTGTCAATACGCATTACGAGATCCTGATAATGGTTCTTCACGTCGCGTGGAGCAGAGGAGATACGGCTTTTGAGGAGAGTGCGTATTCTCATCAGTTCGCCTCGCTTCAGGGATATCGCATCGGAGATGCGGTTCTCCTGTTTGCCATAGAAGTTGATCGTGCGGCTTGCGGAGGAATGTTCGCCAGCAGCGTGACGGCATAACGGCATCATTGCATTCATGGGCATGTCGGCATCCGTGAGGGAACGCTTCACGTCGTCCTTCACACCACGGCTCTCACATGCCGCGATTGTGAGTGCATCGACAAAATTCTTCTGCACCGATCTCTGTCGCACGTCGGGGCGTGCCACTTTTTCAAAGATTGCGCTATGAAGCATGTCCATCATGTCTGACGCCTTAAATGCGGAGTTGCCGTTTGCAGCCTCATTCTCATACATTCTGATGATGCGGTCATCGCTGAGGAGATCCCAGAAGATGTAGCATTGGATGTTGGTGAGGGTGTATGTAGGCGAGTCCTCAATTCTGCCTACAGGAGTATTACGCACAAGGAACGTGTAGTTGGAGATGTCGTTGTTGAAAAGCCATTCCGGATAAGTGAATACCTCGTCAATTATGTATTTAGTGGATTGGCGTTGCCTGTCGGCATCCACGAATGTATAGGCATGTCGTCCGTCGCCCATTGTCACGTTGTCGATATTCACACCGCCGATGTTAGCCATGACGTGGTATATGTAGCGTTGCCACTGACCGATTGCTGCCCAGTAGAGACGAGACACGTCGTCATAATCCTGTCCGGGTTCACCGGTGACGGTCCATTCAATGATGTGCGGCATTATGCGTTTCAGGTTGGCGATACCGTATTTAGCGGATTTCACCGGATCGTCGCCAAGATCCTCACTCATGGCTCTCGGGTCGGTTGCCTCACGGTTGCTCTGTGCCTCACTGTAGCGGTACCACGGTGAATCATGGTTGTCGATTAGTTCCTGAAGATATACGTATTCCTTGTTGGGGTCGTTGTCGGGATACCATCTGTAGCCGTATTCGATTGCGAGACGGTCGTAGGGACCGATCTGAGGTGAGAGGCTTTCAACACCGTCGCCGGGTTGTGCGATGTAGTTGAAGCGGGCATAGTCCATGATTGACGCGCTTGTGCCGCCAAACTCCTTTATGAACGAAGGAGAGCGAAGCGAGTCAGTTGGCACGGATGCCGAGGCAATCATGTTGTGGCGCAGACCGAGGGAGTGTCCCACCTCATGACACGCAACGAATCTCATTGCATCGCCGAGTAGGTCATCGGGAAGTTGCGGTGTGCGTGCGCGTGGATCGGTTGCCCCAGTCTGTATCACGATCCAGTCGCGGAGAAGGTCAAGCACGTTGTGCCACCAGATGATGTCGGCTTCCAGAATTTCACCTGTACGGGGGTCAGTCACTGACGGACCCATCGCATTGGTCTTTGTGGATGCGGCGTATGTGAGTGTGGAGAAGTTGATGTCGTCGGTGTCAATGTCTGTTGAATCTGATTCCTGCTCCACACGGATGGCATTCTTGAATCCTGCCACTTCAAAGGCTGAGTTCCAGTCTTCAATACCCTTGCGGATATATTTCCTCCATTGGTAGGGGGTGGATTTGTCAATCCAGAATACTATCGGTTTCTCCGGCTCCACGAGCTTCCCGGCGAGATAATCCTTTTCCTCACCCTTTTTCGGTTCCAGTCTCCAGCGTGTGATGTAGTTTAGTGTCGGCACGCGCTGCTGAGCATCGGAGTAATTTAGCAGAGACTCTGAGAAATATCCGATACGCGGGCTTTCCAAGCGTCGCGCCATTGGATTCTCCGGAAGGAGAAGTATTGTGGATCCAACTTCTACGGTCACGAATACCGTTCCGGTCGGTTCCACCACTTTTGTGGTCAGCTCCGAGACGGCATATACGTTGTTGCTGAATGCCTTTATCGACTTAATACGAACTATATTAAAATCCAAATAAAATGAGGCAAAAATTACATCCACCTTAGATTATTTGAGAATAGTCATGCCTCCGTCCGCTCTTGGGGGCGGTTTAGGCCGCCCCCGCCGCTGGGGCATCCCCTCGCCAGAAGGAGAGAGGAAGTGTTCAGACGGTGGTATCAGGTTTCGTAGAGACGAAACCGTCGATATATGAATTATTGGATGTCACAACAGCAAAAGCCTGTCTGACGAGTTTGTTTGCTACGGCAATCATGGCAACCTTGCCGGATTTTCCATTGCCTCGTAATCGTTGGTAGCATTCCTTGCACGCCTTGTTGTGCTGACTTGCTGACCATGCCGCCACATAAAGCATTGAACGCAGAGTCTCATCACCGTTACGGTTGATATGTCCCCGGATGTTTATGCTCGTGCCGGACTGCTCTATTGTTGGACAGATACCGATAAAGCGGGACAACTGCTTGGCATTGTCGAAGTAGGTAAAGCCTCCGGTGGCTATAATCAGCGCTGTGGCAAGTGTGACCCCGATACCCTTTATTGAGGTAAGGAGTTTCAGCTGCCTGTCAAACACCTCGGTCACGACCGCCTCCATTTCCTGCTGCATGTACTTGATCTGCTTCTCAAGGAACGTTATGGTCTGTTTAAGAGAATTGACACACTTCTTGTCCTTAACCGGCAGAGGTTCAAGCGATGAGAGTAGATTCTTTGTCGCTGTCAGTTGCTTCTGGAGCTGACGCAGGACTGTTTTCTTCTGCTTCAGAATCATTATCTGTTCTGATGGGAACTTATAGGGTTCAGGCTTGAACCTCTCCCCGAAATCGGCAATGAGACAAGCGTCTTTGGAATCCGTCTTGGTTACGGACATCATCACGCGGGCATAGTTCTTAATCTTCTTCGGATTGATGAGGCTTGCCCGGATGCCCGACTTGTCAAGAAGATAAAGAAGGAGGAAACAGTAGTTGCCTGTCGCCTCCATCACGCAGTGGTGGATGGCAGGGTCAAGCTTCGAGATGAACCTGCGGATGCCTTTAGCATCATTTGGGAAGGTCTCGGTACGGTAGCTTTTCCCGTGAAGGAAGGCTGCTACAAAAGTCGCTTTGCTGATGTCGATGCCTATGTATGTCATATTATCAAATCTTTTGTCAGGAACTACATCTTTTGCACTCTCGTCGCAAACACGGGGTCGGTTTCACCGCCCCAACGAACTATCCAGTCTTTAGATGTAAAAGCATGGGGACCTATCGTACTTAATGGAGTCAACCAACATGACATCTGCCTTATTCCATGCTTGAATATCCTGAAATTTGAAGTTGAAATTATTCAAAAACATTTAACCGTACAAATGTACGACGTTGACATAGAGACCATAAACCAAACAGGTCTGTATCCGGGAGGCAGGGGTATATGCTATAACTGCGAGCAGGCGATGGTGATTAACTGTTATCCAACACCGGACCATGCAGGTTACCCCCTTCAGGTCTGCATGTCGGACGAAAGCGTTATCTTGAATCGAGATAAGACATTACAAGACATAGAGGTGTCGTTGGGAGAGGATTTTAAGCTGAGTTGCAGATTGCGTAACGTAAGCCACGACAAGACTAGAATAAGCTTTGGGTGGTGGCTTATGAAAGACGGTGATCCCGTCACCCAGTTGTCAAACAATTCCTACACTCTGAGAGCCGGCTATACATTTACAGAGCCTGTGCACATCCGCATGCATCTCCCGTCGGAATTGGCGGACGGCTCTTATGAACTGAGACTCTATTCAAAATCCCCCCTTGCCCCGGATTGGCGAGAGGTGTGGGAGAATGCCCCGAGTGTTGTGTCGGTTCTCGTTGAAAATGGATTCTGCAGGATAACAGTGCCTGACCATCATTCGGGAGATCCAAACCTCATGCTTGCAGATAGTATCGAAGAATTGGAATCCGATTATAACAAACAAAACCGAGATCACATATACAGAGTTCATATTGTCAATGGCACCACCAATAATTTTGAGGATATCGTACGTATTGAGGTATCCACAGATCAGGGTGACATGAAATATGACACCGTCTTGCCCATATACAGTCAGACAGATACTGAATTTCATATAAATGTACCTGATCATATCTTTGACTTGGAAGGAAAGACAGTGCAGGCGTTGAGAGCCTATTACTATGATAAGGATTCTGATGCGTTTCATGAGATAACGAAGGACGGTCATTTGGCAGCTTCATTATTATTGACGGACGATACTGCGGCTGTTCGTGTGTATTCCATGAACGGTGTGCTTATGTATGAATCATCCGGTTCTTGCGTTTCGGAAGAATATGGACAGTTTCTTAGGACCCTTCCAAAAGGAATATATATAGTCAAAGAAGGTAAAAAAGTCCGTAAAATCGCAATCTAACAGTAAGCGTCCAATTTTAACGTATGGCATCGCTAAGTAATAAGATCTATCATTGCACTGACAAATTTCTAACTTGAAAATATTTACAGTGACTCGGATTTCGAAAGATTCTATGTCGGCTATATGGCAGATGCAACCATGCCATTGCAATGCAAAAACTTTTTTGTTCTTATAACCCCTCCTAAATTCCCTCTTTAGGGGGTGTGGGGAGCTTATCGCTTCCGATGACCATCGGACAGTGTTAGCAAAAATTAAAAATAATCTAAATTTTGACAAAAATTAAGAGAAGGGACGTTGAAGCCCTTTCTCCTGACCTACACGTCAAAATTGGACGCTTACTCTAAGTTTCTAAATCTTTAAATCTTCTACAAGATGACACGAACAATAACGATACTCCTCCTGCTATTATCATGTCTATCGGTAGTGGCTCAAAAAATAAAACTTGCTGATCCAATATACCTTGCGACCACATTAATTGATGATATTTCCATAGATCGAATGAAGGAAGCCTGCAAAAACTACGGTCTAATGGAGTCCGAGAAAGAAAATGAATTTATAGTATTTGCGGATGAGAAAGGCAATAAACTACGTTTCAAAGTAAAAGAAGTTTCCAATGATCGTACTCCAATAGTGGAAGTGGTATCAAAAACACCACATAAAGAAATTATCCGAATATTAACAGATACTGGCTTCTCCTCTTCATCGCATGGCAAGTACGTCAAAGGAGATAAATACGCCCACCGTATAACAATATGCTCATTCTCAAAAGGCATTTTGACGTTTACTAAAGAAAGAAGATAGAGGATTATATGTCTAACCAGAATCTCAAAGATACCCGACAAAATATTATTGATCGAGGAAATGCTTTCCAAAATTATATAGAAGTATTTGTACTGCATGAAAGTGCGAAAAGATTATTGGATGCATTGTCAAGACATTGTGATGTTTATATATTCAGCGGTGTCATAAGGGATTATTTCTTGGAAAGGAGTGGTGATTCAAGAGATTTAGATATAGTAGTTAATACTGATTTAAGTTTATCTCATTTTATAAAACTAATCAGTCGGTATGCTAAAGTAAGAGTTAATTCCTTTGGAGGATTGAAGATAAAATTTGATGATTTCAATTATGATATTTGGTATCTAAAAGATACCTGGGCAATACGAAGATTTAATCTAGAACCCACACCAGAGGTGCTTTTAGAGACTGCATTCTTTAATTCCTCAGCAATCATATATGATTATAAGGCAAATTCATTTATAATTTCAGATAAGTTTTGTGAATTCATAATGACGAATGAATTGGATATCGTATTAAAGGAGAATCCTAACATAGGGTTATGTATTTTAAATATTTATCATTATAAGAAGATATTAAATTGCTCAATATCTGAAAGGTTAAAGAATTGGATTGGAGAACAATCGGTAAGTATAGGAAATCTGAGAAAAGAACAAATTCGGCATTTTGGTAAAATATTGTATGATTCATTACAATTGGACTAATTGAAAAGAGATCTAATGTATAAAATAGATTGGGACAAATATCTTTCGAATGAAAGATTCCGAAAATCAACAAGAAAAACAGGAGATGGTTACGCTCAATCGGATTTCAGATCTGACTTTGAAAGTGACTTAGGCAGAGTAATATTTTCTTCAGCTGTCAGAAGAATGCATGATAAGACACAAGTCATACCCCTAACATCGGGAGATTATGTACATACGCGTCTCACACATTCCATGGAGGTGATGAGTATTGCATATTCATTAGGTGCAAATTATTGCAGGAGCGAGGAGTTTATAGAATTATATGGAGATGAATCGTATAAATTAGAGCAGAAAATAGAAGCTATTCTCAAAACCGCAGCATTTGTTCATGATATCGGTAATCCACCTTTTGGACATTTTGGAGAAACGATTATACAGAACTATTTTAAATCATTCTTTAAGGAAAAAGGGCATATTATTAGCTCAAAAGAAAAAATAGATTTTGAGGAATTTGATGGTAATGCACAAGGTTTAAGAATTTTAACAAGGCTTCAGTATCTTGAAGATTTGTATGGATTAAATCTTACGTATGCAACGTTGGCAGCATATTTAAAATATCCAAATATAGGAAAAAGCAATAAAAAGTATATCGGTAATAAGAAACATGGAATCTACAGTAGTGAGAAAGATATATTTGAAGAGATAGTGAATAAATGTAATCTTAGTAATGGTAATAAAATAAAGAGACATCCCTTATCATTCTTAGTTGAAGCAGCAGATTCAATCTGTTATCTTACAATGGATATGGAAGATGGGATGTCTATGGGTTGGTATGGATTTGAAGATATAAAATCCTTCTTATCAAAGGAGATAGTTTCATCAAAAGATATAAAAAGGTCCTCACTCGTAAAATATTATGAAAATGGGGAATTTTCATTATCAAAATTTTTAAGTCTATCTGATAAGAAAAAATCGGAAAAAGCAAAGATGGTAGATCTTAGAATTAAGACAATCTCGTATTTTGTTAAATTAGCCGGTAAAAATTTTATTAATAATTTAAAAGAAATAGATAATGGAAGTTATTCTAAAGAATTGATAGATGATGATCCATTTAGGTTATCAGAGGCTTTTAAGAAATTCGCACAAGATAAGATTTTCCCTCGAAAAGAGATTGAACAAGAGGAATTGATTGGTAATGCTGTTCTAACAGGATTATTGGATAAATTGATCGGGTACATGTTTAATGGAGATAAGAAATATCGGAAGAAATGCAAATGCGTACTTTCTAAAACCACATTAAATGTAGCATATCATCAGAATGTTAAAAGTGGAGAGGATTTATATTTTATGTCTGATGCTGAGTATCTGGATCTTGATCCCGAATCATTAAGTTCATATTATAAATTAAGGGCAGTAGTTGACACTGTTGCAGGAATGACAGATAAATATGCCCTTTCATTATATCGTCAATTAAGTGGCCAATCATTATAAGGGTTTTAGTAGTATAGATTATTATGAAATCTCTAAAGGAACAATATAAACAGTTTTTTTCAGGACATGCACGTTCGGTAGTTGTTAAGAAAAATGTAATTGCATCTTTAGTTATAAAGGGTATAAGTATTATTATATCCTTAATGTTGGTTCCTTTAACGTTAGGTTATCTTAGTTCTGAAATTTATGGAGTTTGGTTGGTATTATCTACAATGGTAATCTGGCTTAACCATTTTGATATTGGATTTACTCAAGGATTAAAAAATAAACTTACAGAATCTTTAGCGAAAAATGATTATGATAGAGGAAAATCATTGGTATCTACCACTTATGTAGTAATGGTGGCTATTTTTTGCCCATTATGTATTATTGTTGAACTAATTATTCCTTTTTAGTAGATGACAAAAATTAAATTTATGCTGTTAAACACTTAATTTTTAGTCGATTAAATTTGCAAAAGTCCCTGAAAATTAGTAATTTAAAGGAAAAGTTTGGACGCTTTTTCTCATGAAAACTACTAATTTCAAGGACTCGGTCAAAGTTAACCAAATCCTCCCGATTATGCAAGAGCACTTTGGTCAAAGTATGAATTTGGCACGCATAAAACTCATGGCGTTGCTGCTCCATGCACTCTGTGTGGTGCAGACTGTCAGCCTCCACAAACTGGCTGATGCGATGCCTACGGCTGTAGACAAGGATTCCAACCTCAGACGGCTCCAAAGATTCTTTGCCAAGTATGTACTTGACCTTGACATCATAGCCCGTATGATTTTCTCGCTGCTTCCTGTCAAGACCGGTCTTGTGCTGAGCATGGACCGGACCAACTGGAAGTTCGGGGAGTTCAATATAAACATCCTTATGTTGGGCATAACCTATAAAGGGATTGCCTTCCCTTTGATATTCAGCCTTCTTCCGAAACGTGGCAACTCCAACTGGGAAGAACGCAAGAAAATTATGGAACGTTTTATCCGTCTTTTCGGAGCGGAATGCATCGACTGCCTTGTGGCAGACCGCGAGTTCATCGGAAAGGAATGGACAGGATGGCTCAACAGCCGTCGCATACGGTATTACATCCGAATACGTCAGAACTTCTGGATTGTCAAGCCTTCCACCGGTGAGAGAATCCGAGCCTGGTGGCTGTTCAATGATTTGAAGGTCGGTCAGGAGAAATTCTTCCATACGCTCTTTCTTCACAAAGGTGAGTATGTCTATCTTGCCGGCAGCCGGATCAAAAACTCCGATGGTGTTCCGGAATTGCAGATTCTCATATGCTTCAATCGGCCCGAGGAGGCGATTTTGACATACAAAAAACGATGGGAGATAGAAACGGCCTTTAGAGCCATGAAATCTTCCGGCTTCAACATCGAGGATACCCATATGCGTGATATGGACCGCATCGCAAGACTTGTCGCGATGGTCTGCATGGCTCTTGTATGGGCGTATCTCGTTGGTGAACATAAAGATATAAATATTAAACCGATAAGGATTCTGAAACATGGAAGAAAGGCAAAGTCGCTTGTCAAATATGGATTGGAAGAGATTTCGACCATACTTATGCGTCCGACTTATACCCCAAAATTCGATGTTTTCAAATTTTTGTCATGTACTTAATTATTCCTTATATAGATTGGTGTTCTCTACTAAATATTGATAAAGTATATGAACAAGATATTGTTAAAACAATTCATATCTTGACGATATCTGTATGTTTGCAAATGATTGTTAATGTTTTTACGACAGTCGTTGCTGCATATCAGAAAGTTGCATTATCTTCAATGTTTGGTGTGATTGGACAATCGATTTCTCTGATTGTAATATTTATATTAATAAAAGTTGCTCCTCCATCTTTACCAATATTGGCAATTTCCATTTCATTCATCCCTGTAACTGTTACATTGATATTCTCAATTATATATTATAATAAGAAATTCAAAAAAGTAAAACCATCAATTTTATCTGTAAATTTTTCTTTAGTAAAAGACTTATTCGGTTTGGGATATAAATTTTTCATTATTAATATACAAGTTATTGTCTTTTATCAATCAACAAATATATTAATATCCAATGTGTCTGGTCCTGAGGACGTTACTTCATATAATATCGTTTATAAATATATAGGGGTTTCATCTATGATTTTCCAAATTATATTGGCACCTTTGTGGCCTGCCTTTACTGATGCATTCACACGAAAAGATTATCAATGGATGAAGAATATCTATAATAAAATGGTAAAATTTTATTATGTTGTATTATTTTCAATAGTGTCAATGGTATGTGTATCTGGTCCGGTATATTATTTATGGATTGGATCTGATGCAATTATACCGTTTTCAATGACATTGGCTATTGCCATATATATGATTATACATACTTGGGATAGTCTTCAGATAACACTGATAACAGGGGTCGGAGCAATTAAGGTGGAATTGTATCTTATAATTATTGGATTGGTTGGTTATTTACCATTAGCCCTATTTTTAGGGAAATGTATCGGTGCAATTGGTATTGTTTACTCGATGTCAATTGTAAATTTATTATATGCAATAGTATTTACTATTCAAATTAGAAAAATTGTTAATAATCAAGCTAAAGGAGTTTGGATAAAATAATATGTGGAAGTTATTGATATTTACATTATCATTACGGATAAAAAAATATTTTAATTGTATGTTGTATTTTTTTGTTAGTCTGGTATTGTATAAATATAGGAAAAAGGCATTGAATAAGATACAGCAGATACAATTAATTCAAATTCCTAATTTTAGGAAAACATTAATATTTAATTATAGTTGTTTGCCCAAAAGACAAGCAACAAAGATTCCAATTTTAATCTACGGAAATCCTAAATTTGCTGGATTAAATGGAAATATAGAAATTGTTGGAGAAGTTAAATTCGGAATGATTAAATGGGGTTGGGATATAGGTTATAGAACAACTGGAAATGGAATAATAAGGATTGATGGAATTTTGAAATTAAAAAATTGTAAAGAAGGGTTTATTCATAAAGGTGTTGATCTTAATTTAGATAAAAAGGCAATTCTTGAGTTAGGTAATAATTTTTGGTTTGGGGAGAATGTGATGATTTTTTGTATTCATAGAATTGTAATGGGCGATAATGTTCGTATTACATATCAGTCTCAGGTTTTAGATACAGATTTTCATTATACAATTAATTTAAAAAATAAAAGTATTAAACCACGTTTTGAGAAAATAGAAATTGGTAGCAATATTTGGATTGGAAATAGGTGTACTATTAAGAAAGGTTCAGTGATTCCAGATAATACAATTATAGCTGCTTCTTATTCTGTATTATGCAAGAATTATTCGGAAATTCCACCTTACAGTATTTTGGGAGGATGCCCTGCTAAAGTGATTGCAAGTGGCATTGCTCGCACGTATGGTAAGGATACTCTTTCTGAAATTGAAAAATTAGATTTACGTTTTTTAGATGGCAATGATAAGAAATATATTATTATTGAAAATGATGATGAGATAAGAAATTTTTTGAGATAGCTAATCTGATTATAATTATGATACGTAAAATAAAAAAAATTATATCATATATTTTACTTCCAGTCATTTTGATAGGGAAATTACATAATAATAGGATTTTGGATTTATGGAATTTTATAATTATAAAATTCCATACTTATAGGATTTTAAGTTTATTCTTAAACTTTGGGAAGAATTCCTTGATATGTACAGATTTTACAACAAATCACCCTGAGTCTATCTCAATAGGCGATAATTGTATCATAAATAAGCATGTCATTTTGACATGTTGGAACTCAAAAAGTCATATAGTTAATGAAAATAATGTAAAAATTATTATCGGAGATAATTGTAATATTGGAGAATATAATCATATAACAGCTGTTGGGAAAATAGAGATAGGTAATGGGGTATTGACCGGGAGATGGGTGACGATAACAGATAATTCCCATGGGAATAATACGTGTATAGAAATGGAAAATGTAGACCCTATTGATAGAGAAATTGAATTTAAGGGGGCTATTAAAATTGGAGATAGAGTTTGGATTGGTGATAAAGCTACAATATTACCAGGTGTAAGATTAGGTAGTGGTTGTGTGGTTGCTGCAAATTCAGTTGTTACTAAATCATTTCCTGAAAATTGTATAATAGGCGGAGTTCCTGCAAAATTAATAAAACAAGTGATATGAAACCAATAGTGATTGCATTTTATTTGCCACAATATCATCCAATTGAAGAGAATAATAATTGGTTCGGTGAGGGATTTACTGAGTGGACGAATGTTGGTAAGGCCAAACCATTGTTTAAGGGACATTATCAGCCCCGGGTGCCAGCAGATCTTGGATATTATGACTTAAGAATCCCTGAGGTGAGAGAAAAACAAGCTGAATTAGCAAAAGAAGCAGGTGTTACTGCTTTTTGCTATTATCATTATTGGTTTGGCAATGGTCATACAATAATGGAAAGACCATTGACAGAAGTAATAGAATATGGCAAACCAGATTTTCCATTTTGTCTATGTTGGGCAAATCATAATTGGGCAAAGAAAGAATGGAATCCGGATACAAAATCATTGAGACAAGAGCCATTGATAACAATGGCATATCCAGGAATTAATGATGCGATTAAGATGTTTAATCATCTTTTGCCTGCGTTTAAAGACAAGAGGTATTTAAGAATTGATGGTAGATTGGCTTATATGATTTTAGACGTAAAGAAAATATCTTATTTTGAAGAGATGAAGAATGTTTGGAATCAATTAGCAAAGGAAAACGGGTTGCCAGAGTTCTTCTTTATGTCATATACTACAAATATAGCTGATTTCGATGATGAAACAATAAGGAAGACAGATGTTGTTGGGTTAGATTTAATTAGAAATATTGAGCTAAAGCAAAATTACTCTAAAAGGTCACTTATTTTTAATTATTATCGAAATAAAATAGGAGGGATTCTTAGAATTCCGCAATTTGTATTCAAATATAAGGATGCAATGCGTTATTTATTAGATAAATCTTGCGAAGATGAGAATAAAGTGCCAGTAATCGTCCCTAATTGGGATTGGAGTCCTAGAAGAGGTGCAGGGGGATTGATATTCACAGATTCAACTCCTTCTCTTTTTAAACAGCATGTGAAACAGGCTCTTGAATTAATTAAAAGGAAGCCAAAGAATAAACAAATTCTAATATTAAAATCATGGAATGAATGGGGAGAAGGTAATTATATGGAACCAGATTTAAAATTCGGGAAAGGATATATACAAGCTTTAAAGGAAGCATTAGAAGAAGCTGACAAATGAATTTATAATTTCATTATAGAAAATAATTTAATATAAAGTGATTCAATTGAATTGAATATATAACATGCATCTGCAATTTGAGAATCGAATTAAAACAGCATATAAATTTGTTATATTTATGTTGTTTTTAAATAGCATGCATCCGTGGTATATATGGACAAATCAATTGTTTCTGATTACTATAGGAATAGGAGCATTATGTTCGATAGCTATTTTGTGTCTGCGTAATCCATTTCGATTATCTAAAGAGGATGTAGGATTATTTTTCATATTATTGATATATTCATTATTTGAATGTTTAAAAAGTAATATAAATGGAATTATTCAGAATATCGCCTTATTTGTGGTGTGGTGGGGACTATTGTCTCTTAATAATGAAGATAGAAAAGAATATATAAACTATATAACAAAATGGTTTTCAATTTTATTGCTAATATCATTATTTACATATTTATTGTGGCTATTTGATATCTGGAATATAGAACCTACGGAAATTGAATATAAAGATGTTGGATATAGTGCATCAAATTATATTACATTTATCATACAGAATGATGGTCGTTTGACAAATTTCTTTAGGTTTATGTCAATATTTGCAGAACCAGGTCACATGACAATGGGAATTGTGCCGTTAATAATTCTCAATAATTTCAATTTAAAGAATAAGTATGTATTAATATTATTTATTGCGGAAATTTGGTCATTTTCATTAGCGGGAATGATTACTCTTTTTATAGGATATGTTTTATTTAATTTTAATAAACATCTTATAAAAGGATTAGCATATTTAATTTTAGCATGTTCTGGATTAGTGATAATGTTTGAATCTCTTGGTTACGGGGATGTGATTGAAGTATTCTTATGGAGTCGTTTAGAGGTAAATGATGATGGAAATATTGCAGGTAATAATAGATTTACATCACAAGTTGATACTGAATATAATAAATTGTTCAATTCTATAGACTTTTTATGTGGAAAAGAAGTTGATCAAAATATCATAGATGGTAGCGCAGGTTATAAAGTGTTTATTATTCAAAATGGTTTGGTGGGTTTGATATTAGCTATAAGTATATATTCATATTATTTCTTAAAATATAAAACTTATAGATTATTTATTGTTACGGTGATTTACTTATTACTTCTAACACAAAATTCCTATCCTACTTGGATGTGTATGTTGGCTCCATATTTACTTGGAGCGCCCCTGCCAAAACGACAACTTACACAAGTTTAATTAGAGTAATTAAAATTATAAATAGAATTTTATGAAGGTATTAATAATTGCACATAATCAAGGAATTCAAGGTGCTGGGATTGCTTTCGCAAATTTATGTAATGGTTTAGCCTCAATGGGAATTAAGGTTATTGCAGTTGTACCTTCTTCAAAAGGTGTTGCGCAACTCATAGATAAAAATGATAATATACGAATGTATGTTATTAAGTATATCAAAAATGAGGTGTTTCCTAATTTTAGAAGCATAAAGGATAAAATAAGATATTTGCCAAGATTGATTAGAGTCTGGGTATATCGTCCTTTTTTTAGGTCAAGGCTTGAAGAAATTGTAAAAATAGAGAAACCGGATATAATACATTCCAATACTGGAACAATACGTATAGGATCTGAAGTGGCAGAACGAAATAATATACCTCACGTTTGGCATGTTAGAGAATGTCAAAAATTGGGGTATAATTATAAGCCATTTGGAGGAGAAGGTAAGGTAAGAGATTTATTTGAAAGAAAAAATAATCATTGTATTGCAATAACTAAGAGTGTATACGATTATTATAGGTTAAATTCTACAAAGGATAAGATAATATATGATGGTGTTTTTTCTGATAAAATAATACAAACATTGCGGACTAACGTGATGAAAAATAAAGTATTGTTATATGTGGGTCTTCTTTCAGAAAAAAAAGGAGTTAGAATGTTGCTTGAAAGTTTTGAAAGAATCTCCCATAAGATTAAGGATTATGAACTTTGGCTTGTGGGAAATGATCAGATAGGAATAAAGGATATAATTTCAAAAATGCAAGCTAAGTCACAAATTAAATATTTGGGGTTTAGAAGTGATATATATAAATTGATGGCTGAGTCGAAAGTGGTTGTGGTGCCAAGTGAATATGAAGGCTTTGGCTTCATTACTGTAGAGGCAATGTTGAATGGAACTATGGTGGTAGGTAGAGATACGGCAGGCACCAAAGAACAATTTGACAATGGAAATAAATTAATAGGTTCGGAAATAGGTTTTAGATTTATAACTGAGAATGAATTAGATTCACAGTTGCTTAGAGCAATTAGTCTCCAAGAAAAGGACTATGTTTCCATAACAGAGAAGGCATTTAAAGTTGTTTCAAACATGTATTCTATTGAGAAGCATGTAAATAATGTAATAGAATACTATCATGAAATATTGGAAGAAAAATATAGCGAGTATTGAGCTAAGTATATCAAGCATTGGCTTTATAACATACATTTTTACAGTGGATAAGTATACAAAAGTATTACTACTCACTACATAAGTAATATTTACAATGACGAAAATAATACCATTTTATTTACCCCAATTTCATACTATTCCAGAGAATGATGAATGGTGGGGAAAGGGATTTACAGAGTGGACAAATGTACGTAAGGCTAAACCCTATAGGAAGGGTCAGTCACAGCCGCGAATCCCACTGAATGATAATTATTATGACTTAAGTAAAGTTGAAACTTTAAGATGGCAGGCTGAATTAGCGAATAAGTATGGAATTTATGGATTTTGCTTCTACCATTATTGGTTTAATGGGAAATTATTATTGGAGAAACCATCCCAGAATCTTTTAGCCAATAAGGATATACCTCTAAAATTTTGTTTCTCTTGGGCGAATGAACCATGGGCAAGAACTTGGGACGGAAAAAATACGGAAGTCTTAATGCCTCAAGAATATGGAACTGAAACTGAATGGGAAAAGCATTTTGAGTATCTGCTACCATTCTTTTTAGATGAAAGATATATAAAGGAAAATGGAAAGCCAATGTTCTTGATATATAAATCTGCATCCATTGAGAAATGTGAGGAAATGATGAATTATTGGAATGCTCTTGCAAAGAAAAATGGGCTACCAGGGATTCATTTTGTTGAAACTTTAAAAAAATGGTTGCCGGAAACGAGGAAGCTGCCTTTCGATGCAAAGGTGGAATTTGAGCCAACCGGAGCCAAGAATTTATCAACACTATATCTGCAAAGATTGAGGAGATATTCAATAAGATTATTAAATAAGCTCTTTAAGACATCTCTCCCCGAACATCCATCAATCTCTTTTGATGAAGAGGTAAATAAGTCGTTAAGTAATCTTTCTCCTGAGGGTACATATCCTGGAGTGTTTATGGGTTGGGACAATTCTCCAAGAACAAAAGAAAAGGGAATTTTTATTTCTCGGCCATCTAAATCTCAATTTAAGGAATATCTAAAAAAGAAGATAGACATTGGCAAGAATGTCTATAAGACGGATTACTTGTTTATAAATGCTTGGAATGAATGGGCAGAAGGTACATATCTTGAACCTGATACGGAGATGGGATATGCTTATCTTGAAGCTATATCTGAGACATTAAATGAGAATATGAAATGATTTTTTTGAATAATTATACTAAAAATATATAAGGTATGAAAGTACTTTTTTTATGTGTAAATTATAATTCCTATTCTCATTTGGTTACTTTTCTTAATACCATAGATCAATCTTTAGATGCAATTGGTAATCAAAATGTAAATGTGTCTATTTGCATAGGAGATGCTTCTGATATGAAAAGAAGTATTGAATATATTCCCGAAAATTTTGAATTATTCTCTTTCCCTATTGATAATTTGGGATATTTCGGAGGTGTGAATTGGTTAGTGAATAAAATTGGAAAGAAATATATCAATGAACAAGATTTAGTAATAATTAGCAATGTAGACTTAACCATTTCTTCAGATTTCTTTAGCCAGTTATCTTCCATATACTTAAAGTATAATAAATACGCATGGATTGCTCCACAGATTTATAGTAATGCCGAAAATCGTGATAAAAATCCAAAAATATTAATCCGACCTTCATTAAATAAAATGAAGGCTCTAAAATTGATGTACCGATTCCCAGTTATCCATCGCCTGTATGAGAAAACACTATATAAGAGAAAAAAACTTCGACCTAAATTTTCAGCAATTGAAATATACGCAGGTCATGGAGCTTTCATAATTCTAACAAAGGAATTTTTTGAAAAAGGAGGGAAAATAGAATATCCAATATTCCTGTTTGGAGAAGAACAATATCTTGCGGAAGAAATTCAGCGAATTGGGATGAAGGTCATATATGAACCATCTTTGAAAATAATGGATGAAGAACATGCTTCTACCGGTAAAATGAAAAGAGGCTCATACTATGAATATAATTATCAAGCAATAAAATACATATTAGATACATACTATGAATAAAATAGAAGAATTAGTATATCATGCGGTAAAGAAAAATCCTGCGCTTAAACAATTTATAAGAAATATATACCAATCGGCATTTGATTGTCTTCCAAAACAAAAAAATCAGTTTAAAAATAAATTGGTTTTCAGAGAAGGTTATTTTTTTGGATTCCATGATATAAGTCCATTTTCAATAGATGATACAAAACTTCTCGCGCAACGTGCTGATTTTGATTTGCGTATGCCAAATCCTGGGGAAAAATTAGATGTTGGCTATTTTGATTTTAAAGATGGAGTGATCGGTTCTTTTCATAAAATAGGGGAATCAATAGCTTGGAACTGGCATAAGGGTTGTAGACTTCAATGGTATGATGATGATAAAGTTATTTTTAATACCAGTAATGGAATTCATCCAATAGCCGTAATTGAAACAATAGATGGAAGACTGTATAAGGAACTTCCTCATGCTATTGATGCAATTTTTAATAATGATAAAGAGAGGATAGCCACTTCTTTTAGCTATACTCGATTGGAACGTTGTATGCCAGGATATGGATATCCTTATAATGATGACGGACTTATTCAAGAATATTATCCTAAACAAACAGGACTATTCTTAATGAATACAGAAACAGGAGATAGGGAACTATTGGTTAGTTTGGATGAGTTGGCAAATTCTATTCCTAAAGAAATGAAGGAGAAATATCTACATTTTGTCACTCATTCTGAATTTTCTCCGGATGGTCGATATATTTCTTTCTTATATCGTCGAATACCATTTGAAGGAAATTATATGAAAAGATGGACTCAGATCAGAGTGTATGATCGTAAAAATAAATGCTTGTATACGTTGCCAACACAAGATTCTGGTTCGCATTATGTATGGAATAATTGTAATCAGCTGATTGCTTCTTGTATTATTAATGGTAAGAGTTGTCATGTGCTTTATGACATGAATGCTATTGATAATTATAAGATAATAGCGCCACATGTCTTGAATTCAGATGGTCATCAGTCATTTGTAGGCAATTCAAAGTTCGTGACAGATACTTATCCGGATAAAAGGAGAATGGCACATATATATGAAGTTGATATTGATAATAATAATTGTAAAGAAATTGTAAGCGTATACAGCCCCAAACAGTTTCAAACAAAAGATTTTAAGTGCCATATTGCATGTGATTTGCATCCTCGTGTTTCAAAATCTGGAAAATATCTTTGTTTTGATTCTCCCTCATCGGGGAAACGAGGAATATACGTAATGAATCTTTAATTTGTGTATTTCTCTAATATATTCCAAACGTATGAAAGACTACGGACTAGTTTCAATCATAACCCCATCGTATAATTGCGCTGAATTTATAAAAGAGACCATTGAATCAATAATATCGCAATCTTATACTAATTGGGAATTGTTGATTACTGATGATTGCTCCACGGATAATTCTTGCGATGTAATAGGGAATTATGTAAGGAAAGATCCAAGAATAAAGTTAATTCGTCTTCAAAGTAATTCCGGAGCCGGTGTCGCAAGGAATACTTCGATAGAGGAGGCAAAAGGTAGGTTTATTGCTTTTTGTGACAGTGATGACCGGTGGTTCCCGGATAAGTTGGAGAAACAGTTGGCTTTTATGGAGGCTAAGAATTGTAAAATGAGTCATACATCGTATTTGACGTGTGATGAAGCTGATAAAATCACAGGAATTGTGGTATGCCGAAAGCGTGAGACGTTGGAATCGATGTGTAAGGACGATAAGATGGGTTTCCTGACAGTAATGTATGATACCAATGGAATAGGGAAAGTATATATGCCTAAATTGAGGAAACGACAGGATTGGGCATTGAAACTAAAGGTTCTTGAAAAGTGTGGTCATGCGTGTGGAATGAAAGAGCCGTTGGCATATTATAGAAAGAGGGTAGGGTCAATATCAAATAATAAGCGGTCATTGGTTAAATATAATATTGCAGTGTATCAAGAGGTATTAGGCTGGTCTAAATGGAAATCAAATCTATATTTTTATTTTAGATTCATGCCTACTCATATTACAAAATTGATTTTCCTAAGATATTTGAATAAATAGCATCAGTAAGCGTCCAATTTTGACGTATGGTATTGCTAAGGAATAAGCCCTATCTTTGCACTGACAAATTTTTAAATCGAAAAATATGTACAGTGACTCAGATTTTGAAAGATTCTATGTTGGCTATATGGTCGAAGCAATGCCTCGTGGAGTCTCGATACAGGCATACTGTAAAAAGAACAACGTGCCGTATAATCTGTTTCAATACCATGAGCTTTAACTCCCCCTTTAGGGGGTAGGGGGGCTTAATATGAGTCCAGACGAGAAATCAAAACTGATCATATTCCTGCAACAGATGCTCGAAGACTCAAGGGAGCAGGCTCAGGCTTTGGAACATCGAGCTGTTAAGGCGGAGACTGTTGCCAGGGAAGATCGAGCCAGGACAGAGGAGATGAGCCGTAAAATGGATGAACTTCTGAGTGGCATGAATGAGTTGCTGGCCTCGAACCGTATCAAGGACAACAGACTCGCGGAGCAGGACCGGCTTATTGCCGAGCTGAGGAAGGCCCTGTCAGACGCTTCTGTAGAGGAACAACCACAGAGATCTCAGAGATCACGGAGAAAAAAGTAAAAAACTCTGCGCTCCCCGTGCCCTTTGTGTTAAATAACGGCAACCGGAATTACGGACAGTTGCTGCCGATGACCATCGGAATTAGTGTTAACAAAAATTAAAAATAATCTAAATTTTTGACAGAAATTAAGAGAAGGGGCGTTGAAGCCCTTTCTCCTGACCTACACGTCAAAATTGGATGCTTACGTACGGTCGGGTTACGGCACGGCTGAGTATGGGTGTGTTGCAGTGTGGATGGGATTTTTGATTTTCTGAATGCTTTATTTTGAGCGTCTGCTCTTAACTTTTCCTGCGGATTTGCGCGGTTTGTATGGTTGCGTAAATTTGTGGGACTTAATCCGTATTTCTTATGAAAGGTATCGTTCTTGCCGGTGGGTCCGGCACTCGGTTGTATCCGATTACGAAGGGGGTGTCGAAGCAGATGCTCCCAGTGTTTGACAAGCCGATGATCTATTATCCGATCTCGACTCTGATGCTGGCGGGGATAAGGGATATCCTTATCATCTCGACGCCTACTGATCTGCCGGGGTTTAAGCGTCTGTTGGGTGACGGATCGGACTATGGCGTGAAGTTCACGTATGCGGAGCAGCCGTCGCCGGATGGTCTTGCGCAGGCGTTTATCATTGGTCGTGAGTTTATCGGTGATGACTCGGCGTGTCTTGTGCTGGGCGATAATATTTTCCATGGTGCGGGCTTTTCGTCGGTGCTGAGGGAGGCTGTCGCTACGGCTGAGAACGAGGGTAAGGCTACGGTGTTCGGCTATTGGGTGGATGACCCGGAGCGTTACGGCGTGGCTGAGTTTGATAAGGATGGTAATTGCCTGAGCATTGAGGAGAAACCGGAGCATCCGAAGTCGAATTATGCCGTGGTCGGGCTGTATTTCTATCCGAACAGGGTGGTGGATGTGGCTGCGACGATCAAGCCGTCGGCACGTGGTGAGCTTGAGATCACGACTGTGAACCAGGCGTTCCTGAAGGATGGTGAGCTGAAGGTGCAGACGTTGCCGCGCGGTTTTGCGTGGCTGGATACTGGTACGCATGACTCTCTGGCGGAGGCATCGATCTACGTTGAGGTGCTGGAGAAGCGTCAGGGGTTGAAGA
The DNA here is from genome assembly GCA_003762615.1 of Muribaculaceae bacterium Isolate-037 (Harlan). Taxonomy (GTDB): domain Bacteria; phylum Bacteroidota; class Bacteroidia; order Bacteroidales; family Muribaculaceae; genus Lepagella; species Lepagella muris. Next base: position 193,168 of record RIAZ01000001.1, on the reverse strand, counting down.
TTGCGTGCCTGGAGGGGATTGCCTACCGTCAGGGGTGGATCTCGAGGGAGAAGATGGTGGAGCTGGCGCAACCGATGCTGAAGAATCAGTACGGGCAGTATCTGCTGAAGGTGGTGGATGAGCTGGGCAGGACCGGGAATGGGAATCTGGACTGAGTGTCTTAGTGATAAAATTTGATGATATGAGAGTTATAAAGACAGATATAGAGGGGGTGGTGATCATTGAGCCGCGCGTGTTTGAGGATGCGCGGGGGTATTTTTTTGAGAGCTACAGCCGGAAGGCGTATGTGGAGGCAGGTATCACGGCTGAGTTTGTGCAGGATAATGAGTCTTGCTCAACGAGGGGCGTGATGCGTGGTCTGCATTTCCAGCGTCCGCCGTTCACGCAGGCGAAGCTGGTGCGTTGCGTTAAGGGGCGTGTGCTTGACGTGGCGGTTGATATTCGTAAGGGTTCGCCGACTTACGGGCAGCACGTGGCTGTGGAGCTGTCGGAGGATAATCACCGTCAGTTCTTCATACCTAAGGGTTTCGCGCATGGGTTCGCGGTGCTGAGCGATGTGGCAGTGTTCCAGTACAAGTGTGACGAGTTCTATCATCCGGAGGCTGATGGGGGTATCTCGATCCTTGACGGGAGTCTGGGCATTGACTGGCATGTTGATCCGGCAGAGGCGATCCTGTCGGAGAAGGACACGAGGCATCCGCTGCTGAAGGATTTTGTTTCACCCTTCATTTTTAATGAGAAATGAATATACTTGTGACGGGCGGGAACGGGCAGCTCGGTAACTGTCTGCGGAATGCCGCCAGGGGATCGGATGATAGTTACATTTTTACTGACGTAGCTGGTGATGACGTGGTGCGTCTCGACATCACGGATGCCGATGCGGTCGGTAGGATGGTGAGGGAGAATGATGTGAAGGTCATCGTCAACTGTGCGGCTTATACCAACGTGGATAAGGCGGAGGATGATGCGGAGCTTGCGGAGTTGCTTAACGCGACAGCAGTGAGGAACCTGGCGGAGGCTGTTAAGGCTAATGATGGCACGCTCATCCATATCTCTACCGACTATGTGTTTGGGAAGGAGCCGTATAACGTGCCGTGCCGAGAGGACCAGAAGGGGACTCCAACGGGCGTTTACGGGATGACGAAGCTGCATGGTGAGCAGGCGATTGCGGAGAGCGGTTGCCGCGCGCTTATCTTCCGCACTGCGTGGCTCTATTCGGAGTACGGCAGGAATTTTGTGAAGACGATGCTTAACCTGACTGCCACTAAACCGGAACTGAAGGTGGTGTTCGACCAGGTGGGGACTCCGACGTATGCGCAGGATCTCGCTGATGCGATCTACCGCATTATAGATGGACGGATGATGGCAGGTAACGAGGGGACATATCATTACTCGAATGAGGGTGTGTGCTCGTGGTATGACTTCACGAAGATGATCGCAGAGTATGCCGGCAACAGGGGATGTGACGTGCAGCCGTGCCATTCGGATGAGTTTCCGTCAAAGGTGGTGCGCCCGTCGTATTCGGTTCTGGATAAGACTAAGTTCAAGGAGACGTTCGGGATGGCAGTGCCGTATTGGACGGATTCGCTGAGGAGATGCATCGGTAATCTTTGACTCACGGCTCCCTCGCCCTGGGCGAGGGGATGGGGCTCCAGCCGGCAGAAATTAACATCCTTGGAATTTTGAATGGAATTCAAAATGGAACGGGGATTTGAGCTGAGGCTCAAACGAAACTGCCGGAACATCTGATTTTTTCACTTCTTTCTTCATTTTTTCTTTTTTAATTTGGATAATCTTTTATGAGGAATATATTGATCACCGGGGGGGCGGGGTTTATCGGCTCCCATGTTGTCAGGCTTTTTGTGAATAAGTATCCTGACTATCATATCGTGAATCTCGATAAGCTGACGTATGCGGGTAATCTCGCTAATCTGAAGGATATCGAGACTCGACCGAACTATACTTTCGTGAGGGCGGATATCGCTGATCTTGATGAGATGCGCCGCGTGATCCGTGAGTATGAGATTGACGGTATCATCCATCTCGCTGCGGAGAGTCATGTTGACCGCTCGATCAAGGACCCGTTCACGTTCGCTCGCACCAACGTCATGGGCACGCTTGCGCTGTTGCAGGCTGCGAAGGAGTATTGGGAGTCGTTGCCGGAGAGGTATGAGGGTAAGCGTTTCTATCATATCTCGACGGATGAGGTGTATGGGGCTCTTGAGCTGACGCATCCGGAGGGTGTGGATGCACCGTTCTCCACGAAGGCATCGAGCGGGCAGAAGCATGAGGCGTATGGCGAGCTCTTCTTCACGGAGGAGACGAAGTACAATCCCCATTCCCCGTATTCTGCATCGAAGGCTTCATCCGACCATTTCGTGCGTGCCTATCATGACACCTACGGCATGCCGACGATCGTGACTAACTGCTCAAACAACTATGGACCGTACCAGTTCCCGGAGAAGCTGATACCGCTCTTCATCAACAATATCCGTCACCGCAAGCCGCTCCCCGTATATGGAAAGGGTGAGAATGTGCGCGACTGGCTATATGTGGAGGACCATGCGCGTGCGATCGACACGATCTTCCATGAGGGTAGGGTTGCCGACACATACAACATCGGCGGTTTTAATGAGTGGAAGAATATTGATATCATACGGGTGATTATCCGGACTGTTGACCGTCTGCTCGGTAATCCGGAGGGCTACAGTGACGAACTGATCACGTTTGTGACGGACCGTCTGGGTCATGACATGCGCTATGCGATCGACAGCCGTAAGCTCCAGCGTGAGTTGGGTTGGGAGCCGAGTCTCCAGTTTGAGGAGGGTATAGAGAAGACTGTGCGTTGGTATCTGGATAATCAGGAGTGGATGGATAATATCACGAGCGGGGATTACGAGCGTTATTACGAAGAGATGTATAAGGGGAGATGAGCGAGATGCGCCGGGAGGATGAAGGGGCTTTTTCTTTGGAATTTGAATGGAATTCAAATTGACTTGGATTTGAGCTGACGCTCAAACGAAACTGCTGGAACATTTGGCTTCTTGGCTCTCTCTTTCTGGGGCTGAGGAGCCAATATCTTTAGCTTCTGCTTTTCTGGGGTTGGATTTTTTATGCGGATTGGCGGGATTGAGTTTTTGAGGGAGGGGGAGGGGTTTTCTCCCCGGGGTTGTCCGGAGTTCTGGTTTGTGACGCGGGAGGGGATCTCGGAGTCGTGCTGGAAGGGGTATTATCTGGAGGTGCCGGGGGTGGACGGTATGTTGCGCGTCAGGAGGCGGTGCCACGGGGGATGGATGCTGGTGAATGTGCCGGTGTATGGGGATGTGGTGTTTCTGCCGGAGGATGGCTATCGGAAGGATGGTTCTTGTGATGCTGGATGTGGCTGTCGGGATGGGGGTGACGGCAGTGGGCGGATTTATCGGAGGATTTCGGAGGCGGGGGAGGATGGCATTCTGATTACGGATCTGTGGGAGCGGTATTTTCTTCTGACTCCGGACGGGAGGAGGAGGGAGGTGACGGCACCCCTCGCCCATGGGCTCGGGCACGGGACTCCAGTCTTTTGAAAGGAGGATACGGGGCTCTGGGCTTGTAATTCCAGTCTTTTGAAAGGGGGCTATTAAGGGGGTAGGGCTTTTGAAGGGGCTGAGGATGGCAAAAGAATAGGGGAGTGAATGAGATTTTGTCTCTTTCACTCCCTTTTTTCTTTGGGCTTGGATTGTTGTCTTACCAGGATTCGAACCTGGACAGACAGAACCAAAAACTGTAGTGCTACCATTACACCATAAGACAATCCTAAGAACTTCAAACCGTCTGTGCTGTCATCGTGGGATTCCGGCACTTTGCGGTCTCAAAGTCAGTGCAAAGTTAATCATTCTATTTGATTCGTGCAATATATTGCACTTAAAATCTTTAGGAAGATGGTCGTTTTTTTATTATTTGAGGGGAATTGTGAACGTTTATTCTTTTGAAGGCGGGGTCTGGATACGTTTGCGTTTCTTTAATTTAAGTGCATCGAAACCGTTGCCATATACGCTTTTTACGTAGGATGTGGTGATGTATGCGGTCTGGTCTTCATCTTTCACGATGCGGTAGATGGCGTGTGTGTCTCCTTTCCTGCACCATACCATCATCATCTTACGCTCCTGTTCTGTCCAGTAGCCTTGTCCGTTCCAAGTTGTGACGCCTCGTCCGGTCTCATGGGTTATGCGGTATGCTATCTTATTCCATGCGTCGGAGATTATGAGGAATTGCACTGTCTGTCGTCCTTCATATACGAATTTGTCGGCGATATATGAATAGATGAATATTGCGAGCCAACCGTATATGATTGATTGCGTGCGTGACTGTATGCGCGCTTCCATGTCGCCGTCGAATGGGAGGAAGAATGAGCACGCCACGATTGAAATGTCGACAATCATCATTACCCGCCCCATTGATACGTTGCTTATCTTCGACATTACGGCTGCCACGATGTCGGTTCCACCTGTCGTGCCGTGGTGGCTGTAGTATACCCCGATGCCTATGCCGAGGAGTATCGAACCCATTGCGACGCTCATCGTGCGGTCGGTCACGAGTGGCGGATGCGAGGTGAAGTATCCTTCCATGCATCCGATTATGAGGGAGAGGACAGTGGCACCGAATATTGTGCGCAACACGAATCCTTTTCCTAAGAATTTATATCCGCATATCAGCAGGAGTATGTTTGTGCCATACATTGTGACGGCTACGGGTATTGTTTGGCTGCTGGCGTAGTAGATGAGTGTGCTGAAACCTGCCATGCCGCCTATGACGATATGGTGTGGAAGGATGAAAATAGTGAATCCGAGGGAATATATGGCAATTCCGATGATGATATACATGAGATCAATTGTCTCATTCACCAATTGCGCCCGGTTTAATCCTGATAGTTGAAGTCTGTGGTTCATGCGAAAAATCGTGTCTTAATGATTCGGCAAAATTACAGAAAAACTTCCAAATAAGGTCTATTCTCAGATGAGATTATTCTGACGAATTTTTCGCGGCAGGGTTATGGGTGGAGGATGAGGGATATGAAACCGTCCGGCGGGTGGCGTTCGGCCGATGCATGGTGATGCTCTATGCCGGCCTGACAAGGCCATGCGCTATGCTCTTGTGCACTATGCTGAGACTGCGCGTTGCAAGAATTACCATGTCTCAACGGTGAACATAAGCAAAAAAGTTTGCGTCGCCGCCAACCGTCATCCGTCGGACGGAGTGGTTTTTGTAGGTATTGGGATTATTCCTCTATCAGATCTGTGGTCCAGCTCAGCGACTGTATCTTCAGGTCGAGCTGACGCAGTTCAGCGGCGCATCGGTCGGTCATACGACGGAAATCGTTGACATCGACAGTGCGGACGTATTTTATCTCGTTGCGGTTGTAGCGGTCTTCGCGTGCGGTCAGGTTGCGGAGGGCATCGGCGAGAGTGCGGGCCTTCATGCTCTCCACGTCGCGCAGCGCGAGAAGGGATGTGATGGATTCACCGTCGATGAAAGTGCGGGAATTTGTTATGTTGATTTTATAGATGAGGTTTCTGAGTTCACGCAGTGTGTCGTCAAGAGCCGCCACCACCTCTTCCGGTGTTTCAGGAGGAGTGTCCCCCTCCTGCACTTTCATGCAATCGTTGAGACGCACTTTGAGTTGCTGCACTTTCTCGGTGAGAGCCGCACGCCGGCTTAATGCTTCAGCTAATTTCATACGATTAATAATTAAGATTCCTGGCGGCATCTCCTCTTTTGTCGGGAAGTGGAGATGCCGCTATGTATATAACGCTCGGTAGAGGGGAAATTGTTTATTCCGGAGAAATAGGAGGGGAATTTTTTTGATTTTGAGTGGAACTCAAATGGACTTGGTTTTGAGCGAGGCTCAAAAGAAACTGCCGGGCACGGGCAGGGACTTCCGAATGCGGCTGGAATGGGGAATTTTTTTTGCTTGCTTTTTACGAATTAAATTAATTAAGCATTTTAAGCATTGTTTATATTAAAGAAATGCTTAAAATGCTTAACAAATGCTATTATTTTAATATTTAGGAAATTATTGCTTTTAATTGACGAGGAGATTGCTTTTATTGATAGATCATCTTTCGGGTCATGCCGCCATCTACGGGTATGTCGGCACCATTGATGAAATCGTTGTCAGGGAGCGACAGGAAGATGCACAGGCGGGCAATATCTTGCGGTGTGCCGACGCGTCGTGATGGGTGTTGGAGATGATCAATCTCGGATAATCCTTCGGGATCTCCGGTATGGATCCAGCCGGGAGAGATGCAATTCACGGTGATTCCGTATGGGGATAATGACATCATCAGAGAGTGGGTAAGGGATGCTATACCCCCTTTTGAGGCGGAGTAGCCCTCTGTACCCTCTTCGCTTTGGATATGACGAGTGGATGAGATGCAGATCATTCTTCCTCCAAACGTATTTGGGATGGGGAACTGCTTGCGATGTATTGCCCATGCGCGTGCGATTAGATAGGCGGGACGAAGGTTAGTGTCGATTATTCGGTCAAAAATCTCCGGATCGCCCTCGGTAAGGGGTTGGAAAGTGGATATCCCGGCATTGCTTACCACTATATCCAGGTCTTTCCATGCGGAGAAAAGATTGTCGAGAGCTTTTTCGAGAGCATCTTTATCGGCAAGATCCACGTTGTAGAATCTCACGCCCTCGTCATGTGCCAATTTCTCGCCCTTCTCGCGGTCAATATCCATCACCGCCACCTTGCATCCCGCCTTCAGGAAAGCACGCGTCACAGCGAGCCCGATGCCGTTTGCGCCACCCGTTACAAGCACCCTGCGCATCGGGAAATTCACAGAAATATATCCTTTCCGTTGGGAAACGGATGCCTGAATCTTATTTGATTGTTGCAGGCGACCGTTTCGCAGGTCATCCATGCGTCTTTCGAGATAATTGTCTGCCATATCATGATTTTTTTTACAAAACTAACCCTTTCTCGTGTATTTTTTAGAAAAGATATGATTTTATGAGGATTTATGTGTAATTTTGTGAGGAATTATGAAAATTAAATGAAATAAAAACAGATAGATGAACAGACTGCCAATAGAGGAGAGATTGTTGAGAAATGTAAGGATTCTGTCGCAGTCCTCGCCTCAGGAGATGCGCATGGTGCCACGTGGGGATGGGGCGTTCCCATCGGTTGCCGGACTTAGGGATATAGTGTCGTTGGTCAGGGCGATTGTGTTTCCTGATTTCTTTGACTGCCGGCGCAATAATGAGAGGATCCGTTCATGTTATCTTGGAGTGAATATTGAGAAACTATACTCCCTGCTTCATACAGAGATAAGGAGGGCACTGCGTTTCGACAATACGTATGAGGAGGAGGAAGTGTCGGAAGAGGCATCATTGCTTGCGTTGCAGTTTATAGATGAGCTTCCGGAGATCAAGCGGCTCCTTTTCACGGATGTGGAGGCAATGTATGACAATGACCCTGCCGCCGACAACTATGCAGAGATCATACTTAGCTATCCGGTGGTCAACGCCATGGTGCATTACCGGTCGGCACATGTCCTGCTGAAATTGGGTATTCCTGTTATTCCCCGCGTCATCACGGAGCTTGCTCATTCCACCACCGGCATCGACATCAATCCCGGTGCCACCATAGGTGAATACTTCGCCATAGACCACGGCACAGGCGTGGTGATAGGGGAGACGTGCATCATCGGAAATCACGTTACGCTATATCAGGGCGTCACGCTCGGCGCGAAGAACTTCTCGCTTGACAGCAACGGGCATCCGCTCAACATACCGCGTCATCCCATCATAGAGGATAACGTGACAATCTACTCAAATTCCACCATATTGGGGCGGATAACGGTAGGTCACGACTCAGTGATCGGAGGTAATATCTGGCTTACCCATTCCGTTGAGCCATGGTCGCGCATAGTGCAGCAGAAGGCATTCAGTCAGAAGGAGACGTGAGGGTATCCCGCAGCATGGAGAATGTGGGGAGGTCGGCATCCCCGAAAGTGGCTACTACCATTCCCTGTTCATTCGAGATGAATGTGCGAGGGATTCCCGTGGTTGCAAAGAGATTGTAGATCCGTCTGTCGTCTTGTGCGGAATATGGGATTGACAGACCATTGCTTTCCCAATAGCTTTCAATCTCCGCGGCCCTTTCATCGCGTGCGATAGCCATTACCAGCACATCCGGATTATCCTTATATTCAAGATATACACTATCCACAGACGGGAGTCCCCGCCGGCAATCTCCGCATGACGTGTTGAAAAATTCAATCAGCACCCTCTTCCCCTTCATGTCGACGGCAGATATCCGTCTGCCGTCGGAAAGGTCAACGGAGAAGTCCGGCAGCGCGTCACCACGCTGAATTCCGATATTTTCCTCATCCTTCTCCGTGATGCATCCGGAGAGAAGTATTGCCAATAATGGTGCAATCAATCGGGTTTTCATGACCATAGAATAAAAACAGCGACATAATAAAAAAAGGACGGACGCAAGGGAATTGCGCCCGTCCTTTGGTGAATATGAGATTAGTCTTCAGTCTCGGGAGCCTTGTCGATGAGATCCATAAACTCGTCAAGCTTCGGAGTGATGATGATCTCTGTGCGCCGGTTACGCTGTTTGCCGAGCTCGGAGTCGTTGTCGGAGATAGGATTAAACTCACCGCGTCCGGCAGCAGACATACGCTTGGGATCAATGCCGAAATTATTCTGAAGCACTTGCACGATTGAAGATGCACGAAGGGCAGAGAGGTCCCAGTTGTTGCGGATGTTAGTCTTGGAGATAGGCACATTGTCGGTGTTTCCTTCCACAAGCACGTCAAAATCCTTATAATCCTTAAGAATCTTTGCTATTTTGGAAAGAGTCTCCATCGCACGGCTGTTCACCTCATAGCTGCCGCTCTTGAAGAGCATATTGTCAGCGAGAGATATATACACCACGCCTTTCAGCACCTTTACGTCCACTTCCTTCATCTCGTCGGTTGTGAGCGAGCGGGTCAGTCTATTGGTGAGGGCTATGTTGAGCGAGTCAGACTTAGATTTGGCTTCTACAAGCTGTTTGATATATTGGTTTGAAGCATTGATCTCGTCTACGAGCTTTGCGATGTTGACGCTGCCCTGAGCGTTGGCATCCATACTCTTGTCGAGAGTGTTCTTGAGATCCTGCATCCCTTTCTTGAGCTCAAGGTTGCCCTGTTTTGCTGCCTGGAGCTGCGACTCGAGATTGCGGGTGTTGGCATTGCAGTTGATGAGATCTTCGCGTGTGCTGCCGTAGGTGGTCTGGAGCTCGTCATACTTTGTCTGGAGCTCTGCATACTTTTTGTTGGGGACGCAGCTTGTAGACATTATGCCTACGAGAGCGAATCCAAGGAATAAATGCTTGAATTTCATAATTGATTTTTTTGTTAATGGCGGCAGACGCCGCGCTATAAATTTCTGCAAAGTTAATCAATAAATTCCGAAAACTGAAAAATAATCCTCAGTATCGTCATATTATCAATATTATGACCCAAAATCGAGTGGATGGTTTATCTTGACTCCCTCCAACGGAGCATTATCTCATTCAGTTTCTCATGCTCGATGAGGAAGCCGTCATGTGCGAATTTCGAGTCCATGAGCTCAAGTCTTGATCCCGGTATCCTCTTTGCCAGCTCCTCAAGGCAAGCTGGAGGGAAGAGGATGTCGGAGTTGATTCCGATCACGAGAGTGTTGGCATTTATTCTCTTCAGCGCGTTTTCGAGACCGCCTCTTCCCCTTCCGACGTCGTGGGAGTCGCCGCTCTGGCATATACGCACGTAGGAATAGACGTCGAACCTGTCACACAGCTTCTTCCCCTGATATTCCTGATAAGTCTGCACACGATGGAAGAATGGGTCGGGTTTCTCTTCCGGATCACGCTGGCTCATGTTGTAGGCGAAAGGTCCACGATAGCTTATTAGGGCGATTGAGCGGGCAGTGGCAAGCCCTTTCTTGGCTGCATCGAGAGAGTGTAGCCCCCAGGTCGGGTCGGTCTTTATCGCCATATACATCGACTGATTGAAAGCCGCAAGCCAAGGGCTGCAAGAGGAATCGGTGGCACAGAACATCACGTTTTCCGCTATCTGCGGATCGGTCACCATCCATTCAATCGCCTGAAACCCTCCGAGAGATACGCCGATCATCTCATGTAGCCTTGTGATTCCGAGATGCTTCGCGAGTAGCTGATGTGCATGCACCATATCGCGTATTGTCACGCGGGGGAATGAGTCACACCAGGGTTCACCTGTGGCAGGATTTATTGACGATGGACCTGTCGTGCCGTAGCAAGAACCGAGCATGTTGGCACAGACAATAAAATATTTTGATGGATCGAGGAAAAGACCCTCTCCGACCGTGCCGGGCCACCAGTCAGCCACGTCGGAATTGGCGGTCAACCCATGCATGACCCATATTACATTGCTTCGGTCCTCATTCAAGGAGCCGTAAGTGTGGAAAGCGATGGAGAGAGAGGGTAGCGTTTCGCCACATTCGAGAGAGAAAGGGGCATCAGAGTGAAAGAATTGTTTCATTGTCAGATTGAACGAGAGGTTAAAAACCAAGTGCAAAGATAGAAATTTTATCTCACTCCGACAATAAGGGCGACACCTCACGGAGCCGCCCTTTGATTTTTTAGAGCCACGACATGAAAAAACTGAAAGAAATGTCGCTGACTCCAAAGGATCATTCCGGCAAAGCCGGTGGATTCCAATGTACCATTATTCAACCAAACATACATCGGCCGTAGTGACAAAATTAAAAGAACAGAACTCTGGCCGATGGCAACACCTGCGGATTCTCTCAGCCGATGTTGCATGGTAGTTGATGTGAAGCGTTAATCGCGTTCGAATCTTCTCAGAATCGGAGTCGGACTTATCAAGCATATCAAGTGCTTGTGTCGCTTCGGTGTGTGGATGCAAAATTAATAAAAATATTTATACTCCAAGAATTTTGTAAATTATTATTGAAGAAAAATATGCAGAATAGGATAAAAAGAGAGAAAAGGTATGAATTTGATAATGTAATTTTAATTATGACGCTGGAATTATGACAATTTTTTGTGAATATGGGAAAAGTTTTTTAATTTTGGAGGCAAATTCGGTTGCCGGAAGTTCAGCCAGACCTTGTTGATATGGTTGGAAAAGTCATCAATACGAGAGAGGTGAAATGATATGCACGCCTCATCATGACCGAATGGAATGAAAAACTTTAGACTACTAACATGAGACAATATGCCTTCTGCAAGATAAATAGCTTGTCCGATACTATAGTCGTCATATTCCTGATAATGATGGCGATGGTTCAATGCCAATCTGCCAATGCCATTGGGTTGAAGATAATACGTTCATACCCCAACACGATGTTGTCAGTGGCAAAAGCCTGGAGCGTTGCCACATACGGCGACAGATGGACGTTTTTCGCCACACAGGACGGTGTGATTCAATATGACGGCTCTGCGATTGACCTCTTCAGACTCAACAACCGTTATGCCGCACGCAGCGTGAGGATGGATGAGGAATCCTATCGGCTGTATGTCGGGGGTATAAATGAGTTCGGCTATTTCCTTCCCTCTTCAAGTGAATCATTGAAATATGTATGCCTCAGCGACAGTGTCGGAAACGACCGTTATATAGGGAATATATGGGGCATATATCCCAGTAAGAATGAGGTGTACGCACAGGGCGACATGAATATAATAGTGTATGATCAGGATAAGAACCAACATTACCGTATAGATTGTAGTTTCAAGCTTGATTGCTCCAATATGATTGACGACGTTCTCTGGCTGGGATCCGGAGACGGACTTAAATTTTTGATGGGGAGGACAGTGGTGGATGCTCCGGGGGCAGACTTGCTGAAAGGATGTAGAATAAGGGGGATATTGCCTTACGGTAAGTCGATGCTGATAGTGACTGCCGACAGGGGAGTGTTCCGCTATGATCGTAATGAACTTACGTATCTTAAAGTGGTGTCGGAATCTGCCGCTGCCGTGGGGGAGATATTCAGCGCGGATATATTCGGTGGGACGCTTGCATTGGGCAGTATCGGTAATGGAGTGGTGACTGTCGATATGTCAACCGGATCAAAGAGCGTATATAGTGAGTCATCCGGACTCCCCAATAATACTGTCCTGTCGTTGGGCTTTGACTCTTCGGGCAATCTGTGGACAGGACTTGACGTAGGAGTGGCGGAGATAATGCTCACCACACCGGTGGAGACATTCTCCAACAACAATCTTCCCATCGGTTCCGGTTCGGCGGTAGCCATTCACAAAGGTAAGATGTATCTCGGCACCAACCGTGGGCTCTTCTATTTTGATTATACTCCCGGAGAGGATATATCCGGGGTAACATTCCGGCAGATTCCGGGAGTGACGGGACAGGTGTGGGGGCTTACGGAGATCGATGGCGACCTCTTCTGTTGTCATGACCGTGGACTGTTTATTGTCAAGGATGGATTGGCAAAGAGGATAGAGGGAACCAATGGCACGTGGGATCTCAAACTTCTGCGGGGGACACACCGGCGTGCGTATGTCGGCACATATTTCGGGTTCCAGATAATAGAGAAGAGAGGTGACACATGGATACTGATCGGGGCAATCGACGGCTATAAGGGGAGCTGCTATAATTTCGTGCAGGAATCTCCCACAAAGCTATGGAGTTATGATGGGGAGAGCGGCATATACCGTCTGGATATCGACACTGCCACAATGAGAGTGAAAGACACTTATAATTATAGAGCGACAGCGGATGGGCAGTCACTGACCTCCGATGTGTCGGTAAGCCGTATAGACAACGACATCTATTTCGCCGCCCCATCCGGTATATGGCGTTATGATTCTAAGGCAAACTCGATAGTGCGAGATGAAAGACTTGGTCTACTGATAGGATCACCTAAGAATGTGCGGCGGCTTAAGAAGCGCGACGGCAAGCTGTATGCCCTTACCGATAAGGAGATTATATGTGCGGATCCGGCGGGGATACTCGGAGTGCGCCGCCTTCTCCTGCTCGGATCCGACACCCGTCCCATCCATGATGGGGATCTGTTTTTCCCGGTTTCATCCGACTATCTTGCCTATCCTACCCATACCGGATTCCTGTTTTTTGATTTTTCCGACCCATCGGCAGATGAGAATCATCCAGATACCGTACTCCCTATTGCACCCTTGTCGCGCATCGGTAGGGTGGCGGTTACGGCAATGAAGGATTCCACCATATTCCGGGGAAATTTCATATCGGAGAAGGGGACGATCGTGCTCAGATATTCAGAAAACAGTATAAAGATAGAATTTGGCAATCCTCTTGAGTCGGCACAAGGAGTGGTCTACAGTTGCCGTCTGAACCATGAGAAATGGAGCTCACCATCATCCTCCAACGTGAAGGAATACACTAATCTGAAAAATGGCGACTTCCGTTTCGATATAAAGGCAATCTCTCCCGACGGGTTGGAGAGTGTGGATTCCATAGAGTTCCGGGTGTTGCCCCCGTGGTGGAGAAGCGGGTGGGCAATGTCGGTCTACGTGATATTGGCTATTGCGATGGTCTACGGTTGCATAATGCTTGAGCGTATGCGTGTGCATCGTAAGCAGCAGGCTCTTATCAGGGAGAAAGATGCGCAGCTTATACGCCAGCAAGCAGATTTTGAATGGGAGTCTAAGCTGAAAGACCATAAGATAATCGAACTGGAGAAGGAGAAACTCGACAAGGAGCTTCGTCATAAGGCGCAGGAGATGGCGAATGTGATGATGAGTCTGTCGCATAAGAATGAGACATTGCAGACCGTGAAACGCGATTTGCAGAATATCCAGCAGATGCTTCCCAAGAGCCAGGGGGATGCCCGACGGGCGATACAGGAACTCCAGGGGAAGGTGACGGTCGATATAAAGAGCGATCAGGTGTTCAATAGGGTGGTTGAGGAATTTGATCTTGTGCATGACGATTTCATAAAGAAACTGCGTCAGCGTTTCCTCGATTTGTCGAATAATGAAGTGCTGATGTGTGCTTATCTCAAGATGAACCTTTCAACAAAAGAGATAGCCCCTCTTCTCAACATATCGGTGAGGGGAGTGGAGACAATGCGCTACCGCATCAGGAAGAAATTCGGACTTGAGCGGGATGACAGCCTGACCGACTTCATAAATAAATTCTGACTTCATATTCGAAATTACCTGGTTCCCGGCATTAATGACGACTTTAAAAATTTGTTAACAGCGTATACTTAAAATATTGTGAGATAAATATTTAGTTATTGTGATGTATTGTTGACGTATTGAAAAAATAAGTGTGACGTAATAAAAAAGCATGCAAAAAGTTGCAACGAATCAAGCTTACACCTTACATTTGCAACCGAAAACCTGCACGGGTTCCAATTCCGGAATCTTGATGCAGGTGAGAAAATGAACACCGGGCAGGCTCGGATACTCATGAATCAAACTACACCTAAAGTTAAACGAAAACAAAACCAAAATCAAAAACTACACATGAAAAAGTCAGTACTATCAGCGATAATGGCATCGATGCTATTCATCACCCCTACGCTTGGCGCATGTGGTGATGACGGCAATGATGCGCCTTCGCAGTCATCCGGGAATGTAGTGGTTTCGGTTGCCCCCGAAATCCTGTCATCAGGTCCGGAATCAGCTACTCTTGAATTGACCGTGACAGCAGATGCCGATTGGGCGGTAAAGAGCGATGCCGATTGGGTATCGTTGCGTCCGTCGGGAGGGATCAAGAATGAGTCTACCATTGTCAAGGTTACTGTCCAGACCAATTCCGGAATGGAGGAGCGCACGGCAGCCATCAACATCGTGTCGGGGGGCAAAGCGGTAAAGACAGTGGCATTGACCCAGAGTTTCGTGAAGAAGGCAATATCGACAGCCTCTTCGTTTACATTCGGGGCACAAGAATCGACAGGCACATTCACAGTGACGTCTAACGCCGATTGGACATTGGAATCATCTGAGAGCTGGCTCACGGTCTCACCTGTAAAGGGTGGGAAAGGCGACACGGAAGTGACAGTGAAAGCCGCCGCCAATGACGGAGAGTCTACCCGCAATGCCACATTGACCTTATCATGTGGAGAGACATCCTCCAAGATAGAGGTATCGCAGCTTAGCGATGAGGTTGTTGCTCCCGAAGGCTACTCGCTGGTATGGAGCGATGAATTCAATGAGGGTAGCGTCCCGGGAAAGGACTGGGTGCATGAGAATTGGGCGGCAGGACACGTCAATAATGAGCTTCAGACTTATACCGACAAAGAGATCGACGGCAAGCGCACCACAGAGATAAAGGATGGATTCCTCAACATTAACTGCTTCAAGGGGAAGGATGGAAAGATCTATTCCGGACGTATCAACGCCCGTCCGTCCACAGGCTGGCTTTACGGCTATATTGAGGCTCGCATCATGCTCCCGTCGGGAAAAGGTACATGGCCTGCATTCTGGATGATGCCTTGCAATGTGGATTGGGGCACCAACCCCTGGCCTAAGTGTGGAGAGATTGACATCATGGAGGAGGTCGGCGCAGATGCCGACAGGGTGTCATCATCGTTGCATACTGAGAAATATAACCATACAAAGGGAACACAGAAGACCCATGAGATGAAATGCGCCGGAGCGGAGGGTGGCTTCCACACTTATGCCCTCGAATGGACAGAGGATGCAATCACCACATACGTTGACGGTAAGGTCCAGCTCAAAGTGACCAAAGCAGAGATGGGTTCCGACCATGACAGCTGGCCCTTCCACTATGCCTTCTATCCGATACTCAACCTCGCATGGGGTGGCGATTGGGGTGGCTACAAGGGCGTTGATGAAAGTGCGCTGCCAATCACCATGAAAGTGGACTATATACGTGTGTTTCAGAAACAGTAAGAAGCCATTACCGGTTTTCTTTCAGATCTGACACATCATTCAACCGATTCTAAATAAACTTATGTACTAACTTATAACCTATGAAGAAATGAAAAAACTTACCATGTTTCTCATTGCGGTCATGACGTGTCTGGGGATATACGCCCAAGATATCAAAGTGACAGGTACGGTAGTCTCGGCTACCGACGGAGAGCCTCTTATAGGGGCGACAGTGATGGTGAAGGGTTCCACTTCCGGAGCCGCCACTGACATTGACGGCAAATTTAGTGTCAATGCGAAGAAGGGCTCTACGCTTATAGTCTCGTATGTCGGCTACACACCGCAGGAGATAAAAGTGAACGGAGTCATGAACGGTTTGACAATCAACCTCATAGAGGATTCTCAGATTCTCGATGACTTGGTTGTGGTGGGCTACGGCACACAGAAGAAGAGTGTGGTCACAGCTGCAATCTCAAAAGTGGGAGAGGAGACTCTTGAGCAGACGGCACCGGTCAATGTGCAGAATGCACTTAAAGGCGTCACTGCAGGTGTCACCGCTACTACAGCCAACGGACAGCCCGGTAGCGCGGCACAGATCCGCGTGCGTGGTGTCGGCACAATCAACAACTCCAATCCTCTCTATATCGTCGACGGTATGCCTATCGAGGGTGGCATTGATTACCTTAACCCTGCCGATATCAAGTCAATTGAGGTGCTGAAAGATGCAGCATCAGGTGCGGTTTACGGTGCACGTGCAGCTAACGGTGTTATCCTTGTGACTACCAAGAGCGGCGTGCAGGGACGTGCAAAACTCACCTACGACTTCTCTTATGGCTGGCAGTCGAAACTCAAATCAATCGACATGCTTAACGCCTCTCAGTATGCACTCATGAAGAACGAGGGTTATCTCAATATCGGTCAGCCGGCTCCATACGACGACCCATATAGCTATGGCGAGGGCTACGACTGGCAGGCTGCCATATTCAACGACAATGCTCCGGTCATGAATCATCAGGTATCAGTGTCGGGTGCAAGCGAAAAAGTCAACTATTTCCTTTCATTCGGATATTTTGACCAGGAGGGTATCATCGGAGGCAACTACAATCAGTCGAACTACAATCGTCTGACATTGCGTTCCAACAATACCTACACGCTCTTTGATGAGTCTGCAAAACGTAACTATCTGAATAAGGTGGTTCTGACCACTAACGTATCATACGCACGTATCCATTCCAAAGGCTTCGGTGGTGGCGGTGGCTACTATGGTGGTGCTATCACCAACGCACTCGGGATGTCGCCGATTCTTACCCCGACACTTGTTCCGGGTTCTCCGGAATATAAGCGTCAGATGGATTTCTATGCCGGCAACGACAAATATGTGCCCCGTTATGATTCAAATGGAAACCTTTACACTGTGCCTGAAGCGTTCGGCGGCGGTTATCAGGAGCTTACCAACCCGTTCTATGGCTGGTCGTTCCCCGCAGGCAAAAACTGGAGCCATAAGATTGTGACCAACTTCGTGGGAGAGATCCAGATTTGGGATGCAATAAAATATCGCATAAGCTTTGGCGGCGACCTCGCTTTCTGGGGTAGCGACAGCCATACGGAACCCAGCTATTACAGCAACCTTAACAACACCGATGCAATTCATGCCACGGCTTCCGCCTCATCCAACCGAGGCTGGACATGGCAGCTTGAGAATATCATCTTCTATGACAAGGAATTTGGCGACCACCACGTCAACATCGTGCTTGGTGAGTCAGCAAAACAGAGCACAGGATGGTGGATCAACGCGTCAGCCAATAAACTCTACAATTTCGCTAAACCTTGGGTAACAGTGGGACAGGGACAGCCCGGTGAAGAGGATGGCGGCAACCGCACCGGTGATGCCGGACCAAATTCTGCATGGCCTAAACTCCTCTCATATTTCGGACGAGTTTCATACGACTTCGGCGGACGCTACATGTTGCAGGCTACGGTAAGACGTGATGGTTCGTCCAGATTCGGTACAAACAACAAGTGGGCTACATTCCCATCGTTCTCATTGGGTTGGAATCCGACAAGCGAGAAATTCCTTGAGGGACGCCCGACATGGTGGAGCAATACGAAAGTGCGCTTCTCATGGGGTAAGAATGGTAACGAGGCAATCGGTGATTTCGCTTACACAGTACTCACCAACGGTAACAACAACTACTATTTTGGACCTGAGGGTTCAAGCCAGACATACGGTTCAAAGGCATCCGGTCTTGCAAATCCTGACCTTAAATGGGAGGAGTCAACTCAGACAGACGTAGGTCTTGACTTCGGATTTCTCGACAATTCATTGCAGTTCACCATCGACTGGTATAAGAAACGTACCACCGGTATGCTCATGACTATGATGATCCCTACCTACGTGGGAGAATCCAAACCTATCGGCAACGTCGGCACGATGGACAATACCGGTGTCGAGATGGAACTCAGATGGGCACATACATTCGGGGAATGGGAGGTAAATCTCGGTGGTAACCTTTCCTACGTTAAGAATGAACTTGTCAACCTCGGTAACTCCGATGGTTGGAGATCAGAGGTGTCCAATGGTACAGCCGGAGATATCGCTCGTTCGATGAACGGTGAGGTGTTCCCCTTCTTCTATGGCTATAAGACCAATGGCATATTCCAGAATCAGGCTGAGGCGGACGCTTACAATGAGAAATACGGACTCACACCGGGTCAGACCTCATGGTATGCAAATCCGGGCGATGTCGTGTTCCTTGACACCAACAACGACGGCACAATCAATGCTGATGACCGTACCAAGATCGGTAAGGGTCTTCCTGACTGGACCTACGGTTTCAATATCGGTGCAGGTTGGAAAGGCTTCCAGCTCACTGCATACTTCCAGGGCGTTTGGGGCAACCAGATCTATGACGCATCACTTCGTGGTGACACACCTGCAAAGAATATGCCGTCTTGGATGCTTAACCGCTGGACAGGCGAGGGCACATCCAACACAATTCCTATCTACCGTCTCGGCGATTCACGCAACTGGGCAAGTTCTGACCTTTACGTGAAGAGTGGTGCATATCTGCGTTGTTCCAACCTGACACTCTCCTACACACTCCCTTTCAACATTGTGAAGAAAATCGGATTTGACAATATCAAAGTATTTGTGATGGGCGAAAACCTCTTCACTGCCACAAAATATCGCGGCTTCACACCGGAAGTAGGCGACGGCACCAATATCGGTATCGACTATGGCAACTATCCGGAGGCGCGCACCTTCACTATAGGTTTCAACGTGTCGATCTAACCTGAATCACATCATCAATAACAGACAAAGCAATGAAAATAAAGAAATATATTCTGCTTGGCTCCTTGGCAATCATGAGCACCGGCATCACATCTTGTGGCTCCGACTGGCTGGACATAACCAACAATACACAGGACACTGTGGAGGATTACTACACTACCGATGACAACATCTGGCAATCAGTGGTGGCAGCATACGATCCTCTCCACTGGTTTGACTACGCCAACAACTATACCGGATTGAATATATATCCGGAGGTGCTTGCTGACCAGTGTTTCCCCGGTGGCGGCGACGTCAACGACATGGATCAGTGGAAGAAGGTGTTCAACTTCGTCTCCACATCCACATCTGTGCTCAGCACCAACTATTCCAACGCATATTCCGGAGTGAAACGTTGCAACGATGCCCTCCACTATATGTTTGATTTCTGGACACCGAACACTGATCTGGAGCTCGCTCACCGCAATCGTTACGAGTCGGAGGCACTGGCATTACGTGCGTTCTACTACAACCAGCTATGGCACTGGTGGGGCAACATCGTATACTACGACAAGAACCTCTCAGGCGACTTCCTCGGCACGCAATATACCGCCGATGAGGTGTATGAGTTCATAATTAAAGACCTGGAGAAGGTTATTGCCGACAATTATCTTCCTGAGAAATGCGAAGGCGGGGAATTAGGACGCGTCACCAAGCACTTCGTATATATGCTCTACACAGAAATTGTGATGTATCAGAACGACCAGAGCCGCAAATCCAAGGCATTGGGCTACATGGAGGAGATCATCAACTCCGGCAAGTATCAGCTGATGAATGATTTCTCGGCTATTTGGGACGTGACGGGAGAATGGTGCTCAGAGTCAGTGTTTGAAATCAACTACTCCGACTATCTTGCCAACCGTAACTGGAGCTGGGGCGGCACCTGCGGCGGCACTGTGGTGCCCTGTATGATTCTGCCGCGTGGTTATTCAAGCGCAGATGGCATTCACGACAATACAGGCTGGGGCTTTGCGACAGTGCGTAAGTCTACGTTTGATTCTTACGATGCAAATGATAAGCGTCGAGATGCAAGTATATGGCAGCCTGAAGAGGGTTCTTATCAGAAGGGCTTCCAGGACACCGGCTATTTCCTTGCGAAATATGCAGGCAAGATCGGAGGCAATTCCGGACAGATTGCCGATGCAGTCCTCAACTACAACAACAACCTGCGTCTGTATCGCTTCTCCGAGGTGCTTCTGAATGCTGCGGAGCTTGGCTCGTCGAACGCACAGAGATACCTTGATATGGTGCGCTCACGTGCCGGACTTGAATCTGTGCCCGCCACACTCGACAACATCATTCAGGAACGCGCATGGGAATTCCTCGGTGAGGGGAAACGCTATTGGGATCTCATCCGCACCGGTCTTGCAAAAGATCTCCTTGTGAAAGGGAATGAGATTCCTGACGACCGCACAGGCAACTACACCGACAACAAGAAATATCTCCCCTTCCCGCAGGATGAGATTGACATGTGTCATGGCACTCTCAAGCAGAATGACCAGTATTTCCAGTAATCCTTAGAAATTGAAAAAATGAAAAAATCAAATATCATCTTCAGGAGCAGCGTCATGGCAGGAGCAATCCTCATGTTCAGCGCATGCTCGCAGGAATCGGTCTTCCAGCCGTCGATGGCAGGCTTGCCGAAAGCCTCCGACTATAAGATCGGCATTGCGGTTGACGAACTCAATAATGTGGAACTCAATATCCTCGATGCCAATGGCAATAATGCTAAGGGCGTATATCCGATATGGTATGTCAACGGCAGCACCCGTCCCTCCACATCCCTCACTTACCGCGATCTCATAACAATCGCCGGAGATTATCCGGTTGAGATGAAGGTGGGAAATGCCAACGGCGTGTCTGAAGGCACCGTCAACGGCACCATCCATATAGCCAACACAATCTTCGATTTCACCCCCTATATGAAGGCGTTGACCGACAACTCCTCGAAGGAATGGTCGGTCGACGGAACAAAGGATGGCAACATCGGTTGCGGTCCCGACGGCAGCAATCCCACCGGATGGTGGAATGGCGGACCGGGTGCGAAAGAGGCAGAGGGTCTGTATGAGAATATCCTTACTTTCGGTGATAACGGAGGCGAGTCATCCGGCACTTACACTTTCAATCCCGGAGCGTCAGGCACAATCTACGTAAATAAGGGGGTAAATTCTCTTCCCGGTCTTGAGGTCAACAATCCGAATGACGATAACGACTTCCGTGTGACTGTCGGAGAGGTGCAGACTACGTTCACACTCTCTCCGGAAGGAGCCAACCTCTATCTTGTGCTTCCCGCCAACACCCCGTTCCCCTACGTTCCGACAGAGGCGGCTTTCGCTAATCCCAGATATCGCATAGCTAATTTCAGCAAGAGCGAGATCACGCTTGTTCAGGAGTGTGAGGGAATAGCATGGCAGTATATCATCGCGCCGAGGGCGGAAGACACCTCTTTCAAGGGATTCAAGTATGACAGCGAATTTAATATGTGGAAAAACGCCAATATCTCTTTGGCATCCACATGGTTCTCTCCCGGCGACTGGTCAGGCGGTCTTGAACCGGACCTGCTTGAAGTAGCGAACGATAAGATCACGCTCCACACTCCGGCAGCCATGGGCAATGATCAATGGCAAGGTCAGGTGCATATCGAGACTGACATTGAGGTTTCGGCAGCAGAGACATACGACTTCTCATGTTACATTGATTCTCCCGTAGATAGCAAGGTGACTGTCAAGGTACAGCAGATTGGTGACGACAACGTTCTGTTTGAGGGCACGGCGGCACAGCAGCCATTTGAAAGCGGCGGCTCATGCTACTACTTCTCCGATCTCCCCGGATTTGACGGCGTAATGAAGATAGCGTTCGACTTCGGCGGTTATCCTGATACAGACTTCGTAGTCTCCGGTATAGTCTTCAAGAAGCATTCCGATGACGACGGCACAGTCCTCCCGACTCCGGGAGAGGAGGAGCCGGAAGCTCCGGTAAGCTGGGTTGATGTCAACAGCGATGACAATATTTTCCATGGCTGCACTTATGAGAATACCTACTATTATGCTCCGGGATGGGCACAGATAGATAATCCGGAACTCGTGGAGGAGGCAAACTCTTGGACCCTCACATTGCCTGAGGCTACTACCGACCAATGGCAGGCACAGTTCGCGTTCAACTCCGACATGACCACAAGCGCAGATAAGAACTATGACTTCCGTGTGACCTTCAATTCCAATCAGGATCTTCCGGGCGTGACATTCAAGTGCGTGTCTTCTGAAGACGACAATATCTTCTATATGGCAGACCGCGTTGTAGTGGAGGCGTATGATGAGGTCACATATAAATGGGTTAACCTCCCGGGCATCGACATTGAGAAGATGAATATCGTTCTTGATTTCGGCGGTAATCCGGCAGGCACCAAGGTGACGGTCAAGGATATAATCGTGCAGGAACACCGTGATTGATGATATGGTTGCACAATAGATAAGCAAAGTTATAAAATCTAAGGAATCAGATTGAGTTTTAGGTAATAGTGGCTCCTCTGTCATCCTTGAACAGGGGAGCCATTCTTATAAATAATAATAAAAAATTACAGAACGTCATTTATATGAATAAGTTACAGACATCAGTCGTATGCGGAGCTTCCGCATTGTTGCTCGCTTCTATGGCTTGGAGTTGCGCACAGAATGTCGATGCCACCACAGAGGAGGTGACGTTTGTTCAGGTAAAGGGTCATGATCTTATCAAGCCTGACGGGGAGAAATTATTTATCGTAGGCACGAATCTCGGCAACTGGCTTAATCCGGAGGGATACATGTTCGGATTCCAGCGTATGAACGCGCCACGACAAATCAACGATCTCTTCAGCCATCTTGTCGGTCCGGATGCAGCAGCTGAGTTCTGGCAGCAATTCAAGGATAACTATATCACCCGCGACGATATAGAGTATATCGCATCTACGGGCGCGAACACCATCCGTCTGCCATTCCACTATAAACTCTTCACAGATGAGGACTACATGGGTCTCACATCCTCACAGGATGGATTTGCACGTATTGACAGCGTTGTCAGCTGGTGCCGTGATGCCAATCTCTATCTTATCCTCGATATGCATGATGCCCCCGGCGGACAGACAGGTGACAATATCGATGACTCCTACGGCTATCCGTGGCTTCTGGAGAGCGAGAAGAGCCAGCAGCAGTTCTGCGATATATGGCGCACGATAGCCGACTATTACAAGAATGAGCCTGTGATTCTCGGTTATGAGCTTATCAACGAACCTATAGCCACATATTTTGATAATCAGGATGAGCTTAATGCCAAGCTGGAACCTCTTCACAAGAGATGCGTGGCAGCTATCAGGGAGGTGGATCCCAACCACGTTATATTGATAGGAGCACCACAATGGAACAGTAATTTCGAGCCGTTGAAGGATACTGACTATGATCCGCAGCTCATGTTCACATGCCATCGTTACGGCGGCGACCCGACACCGGCAGCAATACAGTCATACATCGATTTCCGCGACAAGAGCAACCGTCCAATGTATATGGGCGAGATCGGTCACAACACTGATGAATGGCAGGCAGAGTTTGTAAAGACGATGAAAGACAATAATATCGGTTATACATTCTGGCCCTACAAGAAGCGCGAGAACAGTTGCATGATGGGCATACAGATGCCGGAGGAATGGGAAGAGGTTGTCCGTTTTGCAGAGGGTCCGCACCACACGTTTGCCGAGATAAGAGAGGCTAAGCCTGACAGGGCTAAGGCAAAGGTGGCTCTTGACAAATTCATAGAACAGTGCAAGTTGAAGAACTGCGTGCCACAGGAGGGTTACATCACTTCAATGGGACTTAAAGTGCCGCAGGCAAAATAATATCGGTTGCGAATCAAGATAGATGATATGCGTCTGAGGAAAGGTTACTGACGACTTCATACATAACTCAGATGCGGTTGCCGGAAGGGAAATGTTTCTCTTCCGGCAATTTGTTTTATAAACAAATTTGTATGAGATATTTAATGAATTTTAACCAATCTATATTAAGTATTTCGTTGTTTCGTTAAATAATTAGTTTTAACTTTGCATCATCTGTTTTGGGTAAGTGGGGCTTGCGAAACTTCAGTAAATTACCCGTTTTTCTAACTAAATTTAAAAGTATGAAGAGATTTATCACTGCTGTAATTTTATTTACAACCATCTGCCACATGATTTCGGCAGAAGAGCGACATGAGGCATTTCTTAAGGCACAGTATGAACAATGGTCTATTCTGGGAAGCGGTACAGGAAAAGAGTACACCAAGACTGATAAATTCATACTTCAGATTGGTGAGGGAACATCATATTATTATGACCCGCAGACGTATTATGTGGATTCCCTTATGAATGATCCCGTCGGGAGAGGGATATATGATGAAACTTTTTCCAAATTACTTAAGGAATCCCTGGCAGATAACTCTGGAAATTTATTCCAAAAATTGGATGAATTAGGATTGTCCGGAAAGAGCCGTTATCGTGCAATAAAGGATTTCCCGGAGAGTAAGATAACCGTTTATGATTGGATAAGTCCGGATTTCTATGAGTATAACGTGGATATGTCTGACCTGAATTGGGAATTGGCAGATTCCACCATGACAGTGTTGGGCTATGAGTGCAACATGGCGACTGCTGACTATCACGGACGCAAGTGGAAGGCTTGGTTTGCTCCGGAAGTGCCGGTGCAGGATGGTCCCTGGCAGCTCTGCGGGCTTCCGGGTCTTATAATGAAGGCGGTGACGGATGACGGACTTTTCGGTTTTGAGATAACAGGATTGGAAACCTGTAATGAGATGTTTAAGCAAACCTATATCAATAAGGATAAACTTTTCAAATCCAAGAGAAAATCCTATCTTAAAATGAAGGATTATGGCAGACGGAATAGGGGGGCAATGATAAGTGCGATGACCAACGGTAAGGTCAATCCTAAGAATGCAGACTATAAGGGTAATGACGATTTCATGGAAACCGATTATCACGAATGAATCTTCCGTAAATAAGCGCAATGCTGTACTAAATGCAACCTTTTTTGGTTGCATTTATTTTTTATTGAAACTTGTCAACTTTAATGGAGAAAAGGAAGATTGGTCTGTAAAAATTTGTCGGTTTCAATTTTTTTTGTTCACTTCGCGATTCAGAATTTGAAGTTTATATGATTTCAAAGAATATTATTCTTTTTTGAGTTTACATTTTGTAGATTATATTTTGGATATGAATAATATATATAAGAGAATTGCGGAGAAACTTGGATTGAGGGAGAATGCCGTAAAGGCTACGGCTGAATTGCTTGATGAGGGGGCGACTGTGCCGTTCATCAGCAGGTATAGGAAGGAACGCACCGGATCGCTTGATGAGGTGGCGGTGCGTGGTATTGAGTCCGCTTTGAAATCGGAGCGCGAACTGGAAGCGCGGAAAGCGTTTGTGAAAGAGGCGATAGAGAATGCCGGTGCTATGACTCCGGCTTTGGAAAATGCTTTGGAGATTGCCGACACTATGACAGGAGTGGAGGATATATATGCTCCATTCAAACCCAAGAAACGCACACGCGCAACGATGGCACGTGAAAAGGGTCTTGAACCATTGGCTAAGATGATAATGTCGGGCAAACCTTCCGATTGCACATCTGCAGCTAACGGATTCGTAGGTAAGAATGGTGTGGAAGATTGCGAGGATGCCATAGCCGGAGCCGCCGACATAATAGCGGAATGGGCGTCGGAATCACCACGTCTGCGCAACATAACCCGCAACGTCTACCGTCGTAACGCATCCATCGTATGCCAGACAGTGAAGGGTAAGGAGAAGGAACTGTCCGACTCCCCATTGTCTGGATATGCCGACTTCTCACAGACTGTCAGGCGTATGCCCTCACACCAGTATCTTGCATTACGTCGTGCGGAGAGAGAAGGACTGGTAAGGGTGAAATATACGTTAGGGGATGAGGATGACCGTCTTGACGAGTCATTATGCCGTTCGTTCATGCCGCACGGAGCATCAAGGGATTGTGCCGGAGTTATAAGTGAGGCGGTGGAGGATGCTTCGCGAAGATTGCTGCGTCCATCCGTTGAGACAGAGATTTCATCCGACTTGAAAGAGGAGGCGGATAAGGTGGCCATTGACATATTCTCCGACAATCTCCGTCAGCTTCTTCTCGCAGCCCCGTTGAAAGGGAAGAGGATACTTGCTCTTGACCCCGGCTATCGCACCGGCTGCAAGGTTGTGGCACTCGATGCACAGGGGAATCTTCTTGAGGATACCGTCATCTATGCCGCGCCACCGCGTGAGGATATAGAAGGAGCCACACGCATATTGTCGCGTCTCATCAAGACTCATAGGCTGGATGCCGTCGCACTTGGTAATGGCACCGCTTCGCGTGAGACGGAAAGATTCCTCAAAGCAAGTGGATTGATGAATCCGGAGGCTATCTATATCGTCAGTGAGAACGGGGCATCCGTCTATTCCGCCTCTGATATCGCACGTAAGGAATTTCCCGACAAAGACGTGACAGTGCGTGGGGCGGTGTCGATAGGGCGTAGGCTGATTGATCCGCTTGCCGAACTTGTCAAGATTGATCCCAAGTCGATAGGGGTGGGGCAGTATCAGCATGACGTGGATCAGGGTAATCTTAAGAATGCACTTGATTACACAGTGATGAGTTGCGTGAATGCCGTCGGGGTGGATGTCAACACAGCCTCGGAAAAACTGCTGTCATACGTGTCGGGTATCGGTCCGGCACTGGCTGCAAACATCGTGGCATATCGGGCAAAGAACGGCGATTTCGCCACCCGTAAGGATCTGAAGAAGGTGCCACGTCTTGGTGACAAGGCATTTGAACTTGCCGCCGGTTTCCTGAGAGTGCCGGGAGGGAAGGAACCTCTTGACAATACCGGTATTCATCCGGAGAGCTACGGGGTAGTGACTGCCATAGCACGTCAGCTCGGAGTGAAACCTGGCGATCTGGCAGCCAATTCCGCACTCCTGGATAAGATTGACGTGAAAAAGATGGCATCACTCGGATTGGCTGGTGAGGAGACAATCACGGATATAATAGCCGAACTCCGCAAGCCGGGACGTGATCCGCGCATCGACGGCGACAATGAGGCATTCGTAGCGGGCGTCAATGATTTCGAAGAGTTACGTCCGGGGATGGTGCTTCCCGGTATCGTTAATAATATCACGGCGTTCGGAGCATTCGTGAATTTAGGTATAAAGGAGAATGGGCTCATCCATATCTCGCAGATGTCGCGTAAGCGCGTCAACAATGTGGGAGATGTGCTGAAACTTGGTCAGCGTGTTGAGGTGAAAGTGCTGGATGTAGATTCCGCTCGTCGGCGCATCGGGCTGTCGCTCATTTTATGACATGATATAACATGATATTTCATGATGTATCATGTCATATCATGATTTATCATGGTGCAACATAAAATCTCCAGAATAGGATTGCAAATCAATTGAAAATTATTAATTTTGGAAAACTTTTCTAACTGACCTTAAAATGAAAACTTCCGCACGTTCGGTGGTGCTTGGAGGAGTGGCAGTATTAAGCTGGTCCACTGTCGCCACCGCTTTCAAAGTCGCCTTGCGCAACATGACTGTATTCGAGATGCTTATAGTGGCATGTGCCACCGCGTTGCTGATATTCACACTGTGGATATTCGCTACCGGTTCATGGCGCGAGCTGCGAAGCCTTACCCCCACTTTGTGGGGACGTTTTGCCGTACTGGGGCTTGTGGCTCCCGTGGCATACTACTTTGTGCTCTTCACTGCCTACGATTATCTGCCGGCACAGATGGCTCAGCCCATCAACTATCTTTGGCCTATCGTCCTTGCCGTGCTCCTTGCAGTGTTTGCCCATCGTCCGATACCGCGTTCCAAATATCTTGGGATGTTTGTGTCGCTACTTGGTGTGGCACTCATATCATTGGGAGGAAGCGCGATCAACGGCAGTGTGTCGGTATTCGGAATCGTGCTGGCATTCGGTAGTGCATTCCTGTGGGCACTTTACTGGATTCTTAACGACGGGCTCAAAGATAAGGTGAGTGAGGGCACGTCGCTCTTCCTTACCTTCCTTTTCGGCATGGTCTATCTGCTGATAGGCACATTGTTCTCACCGTTGCAGCCGATGTCGACCGAGGCGTTGCTGTCGGGTGCCTACATCGGGGCATTCGAGATGGGCGTGCCGTTCATCTGCTTCGGTCTTGCAATACGCCACACTGATAACCCCGCTCTCATCAACCAGATGTGCTATCTCGCCCCGTTCCTGTCGCTCTTCTTCATATCCATAGTGCTTGGTGAGAGAATAGTGCCTACCACATACGGTGGTCTCTGTCTGATTGTAGGCGGTTTGGTCTACAACCAGTATTTTGCCGGAAGAAAGACAGCTAAATCATTAAACTGAAATTATAGATGGGTATGAAACATATCATAATATTGGCTCTGGCTGCAGCTCTGTCATCATCGGCAACTGTCATTGCCCAGGGCACTCTTGAGGATTACAACCGGGCATACAGCCTGTCGAAGAGATATAATTACGGACAGGTGCCCAACGGACGTATCTATCCCCGGTGGATAGACGGTACTTCATGTTTCTGGTATATGGCTGATGATTCCGACGGGGCAAAGGTCTATACTCTTGTCGATGCCTCCCGTAAGGTTAGCCGACCGATGTTTGACCATAAGGCACTTGCCGCCGCGCTTTCATCAAACGGGGTGGCTGACGTGAAGCCGGAAGATCTCAGACTTGAACGTCTGAGGACCACCGGTGCCGCCGATACATTATGGTTTGAACGGGATGGACACGTATGGCAATACGTCAACCGCAAGAAAGGGGTGCTGACTGACCGTGGCACTGTACCACCGACTCCCGAACAGCCTCATTGGATGGTGGTGAATGAGGAGAAGGATGGTGCGCCTGTCGTGTCGCCCGACGGCAAGTATGAGGCTTTCGTGCGCGACAATAATCTTTGGGTGAGGAATCTGGCAGATAAGAAGGAGCGTCAGCTGACAAAGGATGGCACGCTTGCCAATTATTATTCATCCTATATCTATTGGTCGCCCGACAGTCGCAACGTCGCGCTCAACAAGATACGCAGTGCAGAGAAACGTTACGTCTATTATGTGGAGTCGTCTCCGGCACAGGGTAGCCAGCCGATACTGCATAAGCAGGAATATGCCAAGCCGGGTGATGAGTTGCGTTTCAAGCATCCTATCATTGTGGAGGTTGAGAGCGGACGTGTCATTTCCCCCTCCACCGACTTATTCCCCAACCAATTTGATCTTACGGCACTTGAATGGAACGCCGACAGCAGCGGAGTGACGTTTGAATATAATGAGCGCGGGCATAAGAATTACCGTATCCTTGAACTCTCTGCCACGGATGGCAGTGTGCGTCCTCTTGTAGATGAGAGTCATGATAAATACGTCAACTGGATACGCATTTTCCGTCATAAACTTGCAGACGGTAAGAGAATAATATGGAGCAGCGAGCGCGACAATTACAATCATCTCTATATGTATGACCGTGCCACCGGTAAGCCTACCCATCAGATTACCAAGGGTGACTGGTACGTGCGTGATGTGGTCAACGTAGATGAGGCGAACAGTAAGATATATTTCTCCGCCAACGGTGTCAACAAGGATGAGGATCCATATTTCATCCGCTATTACTCGATTAATTTCGATGGCAGCGGACTGACAGACCTCACTCCGGCGAAGGGCACGCATCGTGCGGTATTCTCTCCGGATTACAAGTATCTTGTAGATACATATTCCACCGTGTCAGATGCCCCTGTGACAGTCATCAGGGATGCGTCTGACGGAAAGGAGATCATGAAGGTGGCGGAAGCCGACCTGTCGCAGCTTATGGCAGCAGGATGGCAGGCTCCGGAGGTGTTTGTGGCTCCGGGACGTGATGGCAAGACCCCGATGTGGGGGCTTATATATCGCCCGTCAAACTTCGATGATACGAAGAAATATCCCGTGGTGGAATACATCTATCAGGGACCCGGCGACCAGTATGTGCCGAAATCGTTCATTGCCTATAACCGCAATATGAGTGCGTTGGCAGAACTTGGTTTTGTCGTAGTTATGGTTGACGGCATGGGCACCTCTTTCCGCACCCGTGAGTTTGAGAACGTCTGCTATAAGAATCTTGTGGATGCCGGCTTGCCTGACCATATCGCATGGATAAAGGCAGCAGGTAAGAAATACCCGTATCTTGATATTGACAGGGTGGGGATATATGGAGCGTCAGCCGGCGGTCAGGAATCGACTACGGCTGTGCTGCATTATCCGGAGTTCTATAAGGCTGCATATTCAGCGTGCGGCTGTCATGACAACCGCATGGACAAGATATGGTGGAATGAGCAATGGCTCGGTTATCCGATTGATGAGAGCTATATCAAGGCGTCAAACGTGGAGAATGCACATCTACTCAGCCGTCCACTGATGCTTGTTGTGGGAGAATTGGACGACAACGTTGACCCTGCATCTACAATGCAGGTGGCAGACGCGCTGATCAAGGCTAACAAGGATTTCGAGCTTGTTGTGCTTCCGGGTGTGCACCACACTTTGGGAGAGAGCTTCGGAGAGCACAAGAGATATGATTTCTTCGTGCGTCATCTTCTTGGGGTGGAACCCCCTAAGTGGGATGAGATTGAGTATTAGTTTATAGTTTAAGGTTTATAGTTTAAAATTCCTATATTCCCCTTTTAGGGGGTCGGGGGCTTCTTAATGGATCTAATAGAAATAGCAAAATATTTTAAGGTTGACGGACGGGTTGAGTCTGTCAAATCTGTTGGCGAGGGCTTTATCAACGACACTTATTTTGTTAAAGTGTCGAGTGCAGTGCCGGGTTATATCTTGCAGCGCAAGAATAGCAATGTGTTCAAGAATATACCGGAGATGATGAGCAATATCGATCGGGTGACGGCGCATATTAGCCGCAAGGTGAAGGAGGCGGGTGGCAATCCGTTGTTTGAGGTGCTGCATGTGGTGCCTACAAAGAGTGGAGAGTTATGCTACAAGGATGAGTCGTGCAATTATTGGGCAATGTCGAGACTCATACCCGATGTGCTGGCGATAGACCGCGTGTCGGATGCAGGGATAGCGAGGAAAGGTGGCATAGGTATAGGACGTTTCCAGCGTCAGCTTGCTGATTTCCAAGAAGAATTGTATGACACACTGCCCGGATTCCACGATATGCGTTTCCGTTTTGAGCAATGGGATGAATCCCTGTCGCGCGATGCCGCCGGAAGGAAGGATGCCGTCAAAGAGGAGATAGAGTGGATAGAGAGCCGCAAGGAGAGGATGATGGAGCTGAAGAGGAAGATAGAGGATGGCTCCATCCCGATGCGTGTGGCTCATAATGACACAAAGATCAACAATATCCTTTTTGATAAGAAGGGGGATGTATTGTGTGTCATTGATCTTGACACCGTTATGAGGGCACCGGTGCTGTATGACTTCGGCGACGCAATCCGTTCGTATGCCAACACAGGTAAGGAGGATGATAGTAATCTTGATAACGTTGAGATTTCGCTTGACATATTCCGCGGATTTGCGGAGGGCTACCTGTCGCAATGCCGTGAGGCACTGACCGATGCAGAGATTGATAACCTTGCATTCTCCGCACTCTACATCACGTTTGAACAAGTGCTCCGTTTCCTCATGGATTACATAGACGGCGATACCTACTACAAGACCCGTTATCCGGCGCATAATCTGGTTCGGGCTCGAGCCCAATACAAATTGTTGCGTAGCATGGAAGAGCATTACGAAGAGATGCAGTCAATAATCAGAATCATTGCTGCCGAATGATATTTTAGACTCTATAAATTTCAGGGGGCTTGCACATTGTGCAAGCCTCCTATATATGTGTAGGGTTGTCGTATTATTTTAGATTACACCCTGCCGGCGGTGCTATCTTGTCCTTGTGGCAACGGTCGATGATGTGTTGTATCCGGTCGGGCGTAGATGGATGGGATGAGAACATCTGTGCCATTCCATTGGTCTGTGCTCCCGCCTCCATTGATTCGAGTTTTGAGAACGCCATTGCCATTGACCAGGGATTCTTGCCGTTGGCTTTAAGGAAATCGTAGCCATAATCATCAGCGTTGCTTTCCTGCGAGCGTGAATATTTCGCACTTACGAGGGATGAACCGAGTTGGGCAAGTTGCGATTGCGACAAGGCGGCAGCCTGAGAGCTTGTGGAGGCTATCCCGTCAAGAATGGCGGAGTTGATCAGAGCCTGTTTGAAGGCATTTTTCGTGTCCTTATGAGCCACGTGACCTATCTCATGCCCGATTACTCCAAGCACCTCGTCGTCAGTCATACGATCCATCAATCCGGAATAGACCCTGACGCTTCCATCGGCACAGGCAAATGCGTTGACATCATTAGTGAGATACACCTTGAAATTCAGCGGTACACCATCGATTGAATTAAGACCGTTGGTGAGTCTTGCGAGTCGCTGCGCATATTGGTTGGAAGGGGGTGCCACCTTATTTTGCTTGTCGGAATATACGATATACTCATGCACATAATTCTGTATCTGACCGTCGGATATGGTTGCGGCCTCTATGGCTTTTGATGCCCCACTCATCAGGGAATCCATGTTGAGTGAAGAGCAGCCCGACAGAGCCACTGTGCTACCCATTGCGGTAGCTAAAAAGAGCGTGCGGAATGCGCGTCTGACAGAGATCTTATTTAATAATTTCATACGGTTCCAAAGGATTATGAGAAATTGTATAAATAAGTTTATGCAATTTCAATTTCTAAGAAAAATACAATAATTGAGTTACCGATATCACTCATATATACAACGTTTAAATCTCCATTCTGTTGAAAGACATGGTTTGATAAAAAAGAAACAGGATTCCGGTGCGGAGTCCTGTTCCCATATTGTATAGCGGATTTATTTATTTGTCTTGGAGGAATTTGTCGCGACGCGGATTCCAATCGGAATAGTCGACGGTATGTCCGCAGGTAGGGTAGATTATGAGTCGTTTCGGGGATGTGATGAGATTGTATGACGACATGTTGGTATGGGGTGGACAGGTGGGGTCTTGCAGCCCGATTCCCATCATGACGGGGCACTTTATCCTCCGTGCAAGATTCTTGATGTCGAAATATGACAGATTGCGATAGAGTGTGTCATCATCCAATCCTTTCAGCTTTGCCTCCTCCATTACCGGAGCAGCAGGCCAATTCACGATCTTGAAGTAATCCTTGTAGTCTGATAGGAATGGGATGTAGGGGCATATTGCCGCCAACCGGTCGTCAAGAGATGCGGCTGCAAGCGTCAACGCGCCACCCTGACTTCCCCCTTCAGCAAAAATCCTGTCGGTGTCGGTCTTTTCATATTGGGATATGAAATCAATGAAACGCACCGCGTCCATGAATGCACCCTTATAATAGTAGGAATCCGGTTTGTCAAGATTGTAGCGTATCCAGTCGCCGTAAGTGTTGTACGGCTGATTATACATCTGACCTCTCACGCCTGTCACAAACTCAATCAGATCGTCACGACCGTCAACGTCAAAATCCCAAGGCTGTGCGCCATATCCGTTGTAATATATAAGAGCCGGATATTTCCCGTCGGCAACCGGCACATAGAGTTTCCCCCGGATGGTTTCTCCTCCCCATGATTTCATCTCCACGTCGTAAGCCTTACGCTTCTTACCTGACTGCTTCTTATCAAGCACTACCTTGTATTCACCATCCACGGCAGCGAGTTCATTGAGCGCACGTTGCCAGAATGTGTCAAAGTCGGGTTGGCTGTCAGGCAAGGAGATGCAGCTGGTAGGTTCGTATCCTATGTTGAAACGGTGTATCACGTTGCCGTCATCCTCGATGAAGCATTTGTAGAAACCTGGTTGGGAGATAGGTAGGGTGAAGGTGAGGTTGATACTGTCGTTCTTAGGGATATTTATAACCCTTTCTTCGGAGAATATATCGCTATTCTCATCAGTGTCAGGAGTGACAAAGAAACGTATCTTGGATTCGTTGGCTCTGCTGAGGGAGTCGGCGAGAGAGAATTTTACGGTGGGGGTTTCCGGAGCATTCCACCAGAGGTCGTGGCTCAGGTCAACGTTCACCTTCAGGTCGGCTGCATCCATTCCTATAGCTAATGCTATGGAGAACACAGATAAGAGTAGTTTTTTCATTCGGAAGTGCAAGTGTAGATTACTTAATCTGAGATATTTTGATAACTCAGAGTGGTTCGGATTTATTTGTTGAGATAATATTTCACGAGTATAGCCCATGGCTTCAAGTCGGCGTCAGTCCATTCCGAGGCATTGGCAGAAGCTGACGGACGTAGCATAGAGCAAGTCTCATCCTTATTGCTGATAGACCATGCTATCCAGCTCAGACCGTTTTCATCAGCCATTTTCAGCCATTCTTCCCAAGAAGCAGGGTCGATTACGCCATCGCCGGTGTGCATCATGGATGCACATTCAGTTATGAATATAGGCAAATTATGTTTTAGTGCGTATTCTGCTTTTTTACGGTAGTCATCCTTATGGAATGCGGCATAATAGTGTAAGGAATACATGATATTGTCATAGTCTGTGATAGGATTATCAGCAGCCTTGTCTACATCCTGATCCCAGCGAGGTGTCGGGATTATAACGATTGAATTTGGGGCATATTTACGTATTACAGGAATTATCTCCTCGCCATATTGCTTACATTCACTCCATTCCACCTCCTGTGGCTCGTTCCATACTTCATATATCACGTTAGGAAGATTGCCGTATTTCTTAGCTACTGTGGTGAAAAATTCCTTAGCTAAGGGTAGGTTGTTTTCGTGGCTATGGAAATCGATGAGGACGTAGCTGCCAGATTTCACCGCGCCGGAAACTATGCTGTCGACACAGGCATAGGCAAGTTCCGGATTCTTTTCAAAGGATCGGTCGGTAAGGTCAAGCCCGATGGAGCAGCGCACAATGTCGGCACCCCATTCATTGACGACCTTATCGACAACAGAGGTATTATAGAACTGAGGCCATAGGCAATGCCATCCGAAACTTACCCCTTTCAATTGGGTAGGATTACCCGACTCATCGGTCAATTTGCCGTTTCCCACTTTCAGCCAACCATGTTTGTCTACTACGGAAGCCGATACGGAGCAAACCACCGAAAGGACGAGACATAATAAGATTTTTCTGAGAGTATCAGTTTTCATGATTATTTGGTTTTTCGGCGAAATTACGTAGAATCAACGAGTTTTCAAAATCCAAGTCATGATAGGGCAATAAATAGATAAAATAGTGTCATAATCATGCTAATCTTGACTAAATTTTTACAGTGGAGTTTTATTTTGGGAAGACAAGTTTGTTTGTAAAGAATAAATGTTATAAATTGCAAACAAAATGATAGCACTATGGAAGCAACTATTCAAAAGAAAGCCACTATGTTCCGTTTGAATGTAGACTTGGTAGACCGTCTGAAAGAAATGGCGAGGCGAGAACATCGTAGTCTCAATAATTTTGTTGAGTGCATACTTCTTAATGTCGCATATAATGAACCGAATGAGGTGACAAAGGCAGCCATAGAGGAGGCGCGTAGCGGCAAATTTCGGGATGTACCGTCTGTTGATACATCCTCTGTTGAAGCAATGTTCAAATCTATGGGATTATGAATTATTCTGAAACTTCGATCAGCGATTTCCCGAAGAATGTTGAAAGTATGGCAATTGTACGGAGTGTGAAATTGTGTTGACCACTTAGCCAACGGGTAATTTCGCTTGGTCGTTTGTCAAGAGCTCTGGCAAGTTCCACCTTACTTATACCTTTTTCGTGCATCAATGCATCAAGTTTATCAGACACTCCCATTGTGAGCCTGATTTCTTCCTTTATCTCAGGAGATACATTAGAGACGACCTCCCTGAACCATGGCTGTATCGTTTTCATATCTCAAAATTTTATCAACGACAAAGATAATAAATCTGTTGTGCATTATGTATAACAGATTTATTTTACTGCTATTTTATTTAATAGAATAGTTAGATATCGTTTTTTGAGAAAAGAGTGGTGTTGGGATTTATTTTTTGATTTTGACTTGGAAATTACGGAAAAAATATGTAGTTTTGCATATCGATATTATATCAAAATAATATCATAAATCAAAACAAAAAAACTATATAACTATGTCAAATTCAATTTCAAATCCCGGTCATGAGTACCGGTATGCCGGAAAGGTGCTTCCCGGTTTCGCTATGCTGACGCTGCTCCTGACGTTTCTGCTTGTGTCGATAATCGTACCATTGCTGATATGGGCGGAGAGCAATCCCGGTATCGCGGTTGCAATAGCCCTCCCATGTACTCTCATCACCCTCATAATGTGTATAGGCTTCTTCACTCAGCAGCCAAACCAGACGCGCGTCATGATCTGGTTCGGTACGTATCGTGGTACATTCGGAGAGACCGGTTTCTATTGGGTAAATCCATTCATGAGCCGCAGGAAGATGTCGCTCCGTATCCGCAACATGGACATTGAGCCGATAAAGGTGAACGACAAGATAGGCAATCCTGTCATGATCGGTATGGTACTTGTGTGGAAGGTGAAAGATACGTATCGTGCCGTATTCGATATTGATTCACCCGATGATGAGGTTCTGGAAAAGGGTAAGGATCTAAAGATAGTCAATGGCAAGGACAAGGCTCTGTATTCATTCGTTAGGATTCAGAGTGATGCCGCACTTCGTGAGGTGACGGGTCATTATGCCTACGACAATGAGACAGCCGACAGTGCTTCGGAAGAGATCACATTGCGTTCGGGTGGACATGAGATCAATGAGCGTCTGGAGGAGAAACTTAACGAACGTCTGTCAATGGCTGGTATAGAGGTGGTGGAGGCGCGTATCAACTATCTTGCCTACGCTCCGGAGATTGCCGCCGTCATGCTTCGCCGCCAACAGGCGTCGGCTGTGATAGCTGCGCGTGAGAAGATCGTGGAGGGAGCTGTCAGCATGGTCAAGATGGCACTCGACGATCTGGAGAAACAGGATGTTGTTACGCTTGATGCCGAGCGTCGTGCCGCCATGGTGAGCAATCTGCTTGTGGTGTTGTGCGCCGACGAGCCTGCCCAACCGGTAGTCAACACAGGCACACTATATCAATAATAGGGATATGCCTGAAAAGCAGCCTCAGAAAAGTTTCCTGTTGCGTCTTGACCGACCGACCATGGATGCACTCGAACGTTGGGCAGCCGACGAGTTCCGTTCTGTCAACGGTCAGCTTCAATGGATAGTTGCCGACGCGCTCCGACGCGCCGGACGCAAACCAAAACCGTAATCAAATCTACGGAAATCATAATCAAATATGCGGCTTCCGATTCATCCTGAAAATGAATCGGAAGCTGTCGTTTATATCTGGTCTTAACCGGAATGATATGAGTCTAAGTATTGATATTTGTAAAGTAAATTATTTTGGTAGGGGAAACAATAAAAAATGGAATCCTTATTGGAAAAACGGCATATTTAACAAATTTTAAGTTGGAAAAACGGCAAAATTAACAAAATTCTTGTTGGAAAAGCGGCATAAATAGCTAATTTTGTATTGGAAAAGCGGCATGCTTTAGATTATTAATTTGAAAATAAACAGATTATGTTATATAGAAAGATTAAAGGATATATTGAAAATTTTTATGAGACATCAGGCAATGCGCTAATGCTGACCGGTGCCCGTCAAACGGGTAAAACTTACTCCATTAGAAGTTTCGGGAAAAGTTTCAAGAATTTTATAGAGATTAATTTCATAGAAAATAGTGATGCAGTTGAAATATTTAGAGATATTACATCTGCTGATGAGATTCTACTTCGGTTGTCAGCTCTTATAAATATCCCACTTGAGGAGGGTAAGACGCTAATATTTTTTGATGAGGTGCAGTGTTGTGAAAATATCGTGACAGCAATAAAATTCTTAGTGGATGACGGACGATTTCGTTATATACTTAGTGGGTCATTATTAGGAGTGGAATTGAAAGATATCAGGTCAGTGCCGGTGGGATATATGTCGATAAAAGAGGTTTTCCCTTTAGACTTTGAGGAATTTGTAATAAATTTGGGAATATCACAATCAGTTTTGGATAAACTTAGGAATTTCTGGGATTCTCGTTCGGAAGTGGATTCTGTCGTTCATGCCAAAATGATGCAATTATTCAGATTATATGTAGTTGTAGGAGGGATGCCGGCAGCGGTTGCAGAATACATTTCGACAAGTAACTTGAATAATGTGCTGAATGTACAGAGAGATATAGTCACTCTTTATCGGATGGACATATCAAAATATGCACAAAGAGATAAACTTAAAATAAAAGAGATATTTGATTTGGTGCCTTCAGAACTTGATGCCAAGAATAAGAGGTTTATTTTAAAACGGTTAAACGAGCATGCTAAATTTGAGAGGTATCAAGATAATTTCTTGTGGTTGAAAGATGCGGGTGTAGTTATCCCGGTGTATAATGTTGAGGAACCGAAGATGCCATTAAAATTGTCAGAGACTCGTAATCTGTTTAAACTATTTTCCAACGATGTTGGACTACTTGCTTCGCAATATGTGGACGGCATACAATTGAAGGTGATAACCGGTGATCCTTCTGTCAACTATGGATCGGTTTTTGAGAATGTGGTTGCACAGGAATTGCTGTGTCATGGACTGACGCCATATTATTACAATAATAAGAAACGTGGAGAAATTGACTTTGTGATATCAATTGGATCATCAGTGCTTCCAATAGAAGTAAAATCCGGGAAAGATTATCAACGTCATAGCGCATTGTCAAATTTGATCAATGACTCACCGTATGAATTTACAGAAGCGTTGGTTTTGTGTAACGGGAATTTTGAGAATATTGGTAAAATTGTATATGCCCCCATCTATATGATTATGTTTATCCAACCGCAAACTGAAGGCATAGGAATATACAAAGTGGATTTATCCGGACTTGTGTAAGCGATTTTGCGAGGGAAATTTGTAGGTAAGCGGGATTATTGTTTAATTTGTGGAAAAATCTATTTGTCATGGTATTATCTCCGTTGGAATTGGAATATGTCAGTGTGATTATCTGTGTCCCGCTGTTCGCTTATCTGTGGTATCGTTTCTTTTTATGGAGCATCAGATGTAGCGGGAGGCTTGCCAAGGATGCTAAGCCGGCTTCTGCTAAGAATCCTGAATTGCAAGATTCCGATAATTCGGATTCGAAGTCAGTCATGGAGGGTCTGATAAAGACCGTAAATGGCGTATTGGATGTTGCAGGAGCTGTATCGTTAGTAGTGATGGATATAATCATTATTAAGGCTGCTCTGTTGAATGATGGGGCGAGATGGACGTTTGTTGTTCTGATGCTGTTGGCTACTGTAGTGTCTTCACTATTCTGGTGTAAGGTGACAAAGGTCAAGAAGGAAAGGATTGCGTATATTGCTGGGCTGATTATGATGTTCCCTATGGCAATGATGGGTACTAACAGTCTGTTGAGATGGGTCTTGCCCGATGTGGTTACGATTGCGGTAGGGGAGTCGGGAGTGAGGACGCAGACGAGCTACGAATGGTGTGCGGGCAACGGCACAAGGTTGACCGGAAGCTATATCGACAATCAGACATTGGATACGCTCTATCGTGTGGTGGTGGCGTATGCACTTCCAGAAGAGGATACAAGGAATGTATATTGCGTCACAGGGGAGTTTCCCCCTGATAGCCTAAGCAAAATGAAAGGTAGGGCAGACTATTATATGCTACCTATCCCACCATGGATGACACCGTCACACAATAGATGGGGACGTTACAGGACGAAACGGGTGTTTGTGGTCAACAAACTTCAGCTTCTGCGCTTCGTCAATGACTATGACATGAGCATCTTCGGACTGAAGCCGCATCTGAAAGTCAATTCTATCAGCGAACCGCGCGACCGACCGGTAAATCCTGATAAGAGGGAACTATTTGAATACAGAGATATATTATACAACGCGAAATAATGAAGTGCACCCCAAAGGCTCATACGGAGGATAACCGTCCAAGTTAGCTTTTGGGGTGCAGATCAGCATTATTGCGTTGCAATCAGTCAATAAGTCCAATCGGGAGAAATCACTTCTCTGTAGTTTTTTTCAGCGTGAAGTAGATGATATCCTTGGTCTTGTCTATGCTGATTGAGTCAATATTTTCACATTTTATGGCTTTTAACTCCTTCTTTGAGATCTTTTTCCCATCTACCATAATCGTGATCTCAGGAGAGTTGTGTTTCCCATCAGGTGTGAGGATATGGGAATTTTCAAAAGAATCCTCTTCCTTTAATGTCACGCAGGTTCTATCCGGATTCCGGAATACGGAAATCCTCTCAATATCTTCCGGCTTTATCGAATTTAGCTCAGATTCGCTTACCTCTTTTCCATCAATATAGTATTTGGGGGCATTTTTGATATCGGGGTTATCTTTCGGGATAACAATGGAGATCGGATTTTCGGCCTTAATCACTGAATCGGTAATGGAATATTCACCATTCACTTGAAGCATAAAGCCCGGTTTTTCCGCGCAGTCTTTCACATCCGAAGAAAAATTTGTAACTTTGTCGGGAAGCATCCGGCTGTTGTCGATGGTGCTTATTGCAGCCTTGGCTTGCGGCAATGCCGCCGCCATCAGAGCCAG
This sequence comes from Muribaculaceae bacterium Isolate-037 (Harlan), assembly GCA_003762615.1. Classification (GTDB taxonomy): domain Bacteria; phylum Bacteroidota; class Bacteroidia; order Bacteroidales; family Muribaculaceae; genus Lepagella; species Lepagella muris. Next base: position 152,321 of record RIAZ01000001.1, on the reverse strand, counting down.
CCCTAAGGCAGGCATGAGCGCAAGAGCCTTCAGACGCTGCTCTCCGCTTGATTTTGATTTGTACATCATGGTGATACGTTTTTTAAGTTTACTATGATTCAGGCTGTTGGCAAGTGACGGGAATCTCGCGCCAACAGCCTTTTTTATCAACAACATCTGATATTCACGCGGGTCATGACCGGCATTAATCACCGCCATGTCAGCCTGATATTCATGCACAAGCATCAGTTCATCACGCATGAACCATGCGGCAGGATTAAACCAGTTGATTATGATTACCGCTTGCGCCAAAAGCAGGTCAAGCCAATGAAAGGACGATATGTGGTGGAATTCATGTGTGGCGATTGCAGAGGGACAAGCGTCATAGTCTGCACGATTCATCACCATATACCGCATCCAGCTGAATGGAGCAAGCGAAAAGTTATCGGTCAATACCAATATAAACCCATCCTTGCGATATTTTCTCCCTTTCGCTATGACGTGGATGATTCTTGTCCAAGTAATGATTGAGTGTAGCGCACATATCGACATGCCGATGACAAATATCCATATCAGTATTGTGCCCCATATCGGTTGAGAGGGATAATTTCCCGAATTAGTTAATGAGATGGGGTGGTTAGCGATTTCAGTAAATGTAGTCGTTACCGCTACGCTTGACATCTTATCCGCAAGCTGCATCAACGGATAGGTAGAGAAAGATATGATATATATTGACAATATCACACCCCGGTTGAAAGCGAGCTGCTTCTCACCTGCGAGAAACAGCCGATAGGCGCATAACAGAATTGCGAGTATCAATCCGCTTACCAAAGAATATGTAAGGAAACTTCCCATAATAGTCCTGATTACATGATGATTCAATCTGTCTGTCCGTTTTTCCGTACAGACGACTTTCTCTCTACCAGATCAAGAAGTTCGCGCAGTTCATCGGCAGAAATCTTGTCATCCGCCACTAAAGCTGATACCGCGCCATAGTAGCTCCCTTTGAAATAGCTTTTGATGAATCTGCTGAAACTTGATTTGCGGAAATCCTCCATTTTCGCTACGGCATAATATCTATAGGCGCCCCCCGCCACCTCATGATTCACGAATCCCTTAGCTTCAAGACGCCGTATCACGGTAGAGACCGTGTTGAAATGCGGACGTGGCTCAGGATACAGTTCCAAGAGTTGGCTGACCGGCATCGGACCATGTTCCCAAAGCAACTGCATCAATTCCTCCTCCTTATCCGTGAGGCGTTTCTTCTGATTGTCATTCTTCATAATCGTCATATCCTTGCGTTAACTACTTTTGTAGTTTTATGTTGCAAAGATAATAACTATCCTTGTAGTTTTGCAATATGAAAACCCTCAATTAACAATAATTAACCATAAATGGTTTAAGGTTTAAAGTTTATGGTTTATTGTCATTAAATTATTTATAATTAAAAGATTCGTAGATTTCCGTGAATCTTAAACCTTAAACTATAAACTGTAAACCTCTGAAGTGCAGCTTGCGAAACTTCAGTAATGTTATCAGAAATTGAATCTGACGGTGGCGACACACTCTATCGGGCGAAGACTGTAGGAATATGTCGTTATGTCGAGAGTGTTGTAAAGGGTGTAGCCATAATTCCTGAGGTTGGTGAGATTCCTGCCCGACAGGGTGAAATCAAACTTACGAAGTTTATACTTTATCCCGGCATCCACGAAGAGATTCGACTTGTAGTTATCCTCTGCAAGCTGCGACCTGTTGAACGACAGATTGCCATATATCTCCAATCCTTTTACCGGGAACACCGACACCTTACCATTAACCATAATCTCTGAAAGATTATTGTCGGGCATGAAGCCATGGAACGAATTACGTGTGTAGGAATATGAGAAATTACCGGTAAGCGTCAGCATATCGTTCAGCAGATCCGATTCCGCCGACAATGAGGTGGTATATATGTCATTACGGGTCTTGATTACATTTCCCGAACGCATACTCTCCCTGCCTATCGACATCCCGGTGACGTTCAACGAGAGACGGCTGTGCCATGAATACACATGCTTTATGGCAGTCGCCATGAAATTAGTCATATCGGAATGAGAGTCAAGATTGACTGATGAACTCGATGTGCCATCCTGACTGACATCATACACGGATGTGGAATTGACGGTCTTGTAGGAATAAGACACCGACCCGCGCATGATAAATCCACGCATCTGGTCCTTATACGAATATCTCAACGTTGCCGACTTGTTGAGCGACTCTATGAGGCTGCCCGTGCCGAGGGTCGTCCTGTTGCGGAACGTGGTGTAGATGGGATTCTCAATGAAGTTGCGTATGTCGCCTGTGTCGTGCCGCCATCCGGCATTAAACGTGATTTCGTTGTTTCTTAAGAATTTATAAAACAGGTCAAGATCAAGATTCAGGTAGAATTTATTGAATCTGTGAGATTTCTCCGACACGATATCCGTATATCTGATATTCCGCCATTCCAACGGCAATGTCGCCTGTAAGACAATCTTTCCGCGTATCACATACTTGTAATATGGAGCCAACCCCAACGATAGGTTATGACCGGAAATATCATTCCTGCCGGCAGACTCCCTACCATTGACCGCATTGGAGAGGAAACTGTCGTAATCGATATTGAATGTGGCATCTGTGCCCACCTGCGACCTGCGCGACGTCTCCCAAGAGAATCCTGTTGTCTCCATATTATGGAAACTGCGTCCTGTCACGTCCTGACGCAACGTCATCCCCCCGGTCGCGGCATCATACGCCGAGATATGATTCATCGGGGTGTTGCTGAACGACGTCCGGGAATCCAGTTTATACACTTTCCTGTTGCGGTTGGCTATGACCGACAGATTGTTGTTAAACGCATAATTATCCCCCTTCATTCTCTGGTTGATTCCGGATGTATTGATTATGTCATAGTCATTGTTGTCAAACCTCCCCTTGAAAGTAAAATGATCCATCAGATACAGACCGTTGGAATTCTTCTCTATCTTCACGCCCGCATTGACCGAATGTTTCTTGATTCCATTGTCTACACTCTCAGAATATATCGGGTTGGCCATGTCGGTGGCAAGATATTCAGTGGATGAATAGCTGTCGTAGCCGTCGTCATCCTGACCGTATGACGCATTGAGGGTCAGTGTCAGCTCTTCCCTCAATTTGAAGAGGGTATTGGTAGTGGCGTAAGCAGATTTGTTAAGTATGTAGCGCGATCCTTTTATTGAAGGCGCACCAAAAGGCTTCACAGGGAATGAGGTGAATGCATTGTCGCCCGACTTCTTGTCGGCAACATAGTCATTACCCCAATTATTCCCTTTTGCCGACACAATCGTCTGATTTTTCGGAGAGATAAACATGGTGTAGAGATTCGCGCCCCATAGTGTCTCATCGCCATACCCGCCCGTGGCAGACACATATCCGACCGGCTTCAGCATACTCCCTTTTTTCAGTTTCAGGTTCAATGCCGCACTCTTTGACTCCACCACGTTCTTCAGGGCTTTCTTCGGCTGGTGACGCTCATACACGCTGACTGCCGCCACATCCTGCGGCTTTATGTTCTGCGATGCCACGGCGTAGTTGCCCCCCATCAGATTCAGACCCTCTATATAGAAATTGTTGATCGGTTCCCCATCGTACGAAATGACTCCGGTCTCGCTCACCTCAATGCCCGGTAGCTTCTTTATGACATCCTCAATGCTGCGGTCACCCTTACCGGTGTGTGCCGCCACATCGTATGTGATGGTGTCACCCTTTACTCTGACACGCGGAGCCTTTACCACCACCTCCTTTATCTGGTAATGCTCCGGAGTAAGCACCGCATATATTGAATCCGTCAGCGACTCGACTGTGATCTCTTTATGTCCGAAACTTTTGGAAGCGAAAGTCAGCAGAGCAGGCAGTGTGATCGTGTCCGCCTTTACGGCGAACGATCCATCTCTTTTGGAATTGGCAAAACCCTTTACCTTCGTATCCTGATAAAGGCGTATTATTATTCCGGCAAGCGGATTACCCTCCGTGTCGGTCACTCTCCCTTTTACAATCACACCGGCATTTACCGTCGGCAACAGAAACGCCAACAGCAGCACCATTGCCGACAATATATTCCTTAGTATCTTCATAATATTTACACAGGCATAATTGGTTATGACAACAAGCATAGCAAAAGCATACCTAATTATTCTGCCCCCACGATTTCGATAGGGGCATAGAAACGCCTCTTATTGCTCCTGCGCAATCGCTTCAGTTCCTCCTCCGGCTCAAGAAGCATACCGGAGTCCGCAATGATTTTTCCGAAATTCTCACAGTAATCCTTCTCCGCCTTCTGCGCGAACTCCCTCGTTCGGCGGCTGTACAGTGAATCTACATACCCCATCGGATAGACATCATCCTTCGTGCCGATTGCCTCTATCTTGTGCTGACCCGACGCATCCTCCATTTTCAGTATCAGCCCCGGCAATCCGCGGAATTTCCATGGTCCGGCATCAACAGGTATATCGGAATACCATGCAGTCCATTCCCGTCCGCGCCATTTTACCCTTGCCTTCCGGCAACGATAGCCTATGACATCCTCCTCGCCATCCTCCAATTCCCATGCAAATTCCGGAACAGGCTCTGAATAACGGTTGCAATACCAAAATTTATTATAATAGTAATCAAGGGTATTTGTTTCAAGATTTATTATGACATCCTGAAGTGTTTCTTCAAACTGCCGTGCCCATTCCACATACTCCTCATGATTAGGCTTGAAATCCGGATTACTCATAAATGTGGAATCACATTGATAATCGTCATAGCCACCATACTTATGGAAGCGCCTGCCAATAGAGAGCATCTCGTATGTGACTCGTGGATTCTTCTTATATGGATCCACAGCAATATGAACATACACCACCTCATTATATGCCGTATCAACCACATTGATGCTTGTATGGTGTAATTTAAGTAACTCTCCCCTGCATATTAATACAGAGAAAAATATTATTACCAATATGAACAACCGATTTTTCATATATCCCATGGATTAAAAATAGAAAATATTGGCACACGCCAGATGTACGGATGCTATTCTGCACCCACGATTTCGATAGGGGCATAGAACCGCCTCTTCTTGCTCCTGCGCAGGCGTTCCAGCTCTTCAGCCGGTTCAAGAAGCATACCGGAGTCTGCAATGATCTTTCCGAAATTCTCACAATAATCCTTCTCCGCCTTCTGCGCGAACTCCCTCGTTCGGCGGCTATACAGTGAATCTACATACCCCATCGGATAGACGTCATCCTTCGTGCCGATTGCCTCTATCTTGTGCTGACCCGTAGCATCCTCCATCTTCAGTATCAGCCCCGGCAGTCTGCGGAATTTCCATGGTCCGGCATCAACCGGTATATCGGAATACCATGCAGTCCATTCCCGTCCGCGCCATTTTACCCTCGCCTTCCGGCAACGATAGCCTATGACATCCTCCTCGCCATCTTCCAGTTCCCATGCAAATTCAGGAATCGGCTCAGAATAACGGTTGCAGTACCAAAATTTATTATAATAATAATCAATGGTATTGGTCTCAAGATTTATTACGACATCCTGACGCGTGTCTTCAAACTGTCGTCCCCATTCCACATACTCCTCATGATTAGGATTGAAATCCGGGTCACTCATAAACGTGGAATCCATCTGATAATCGTCATAACCTCCATATTTATGGAAACGTTTACCTATGGAGAGCATCTCGTATGTGACTCGTGGATTCTTCTTATATGGATCCACAGCAATATGGACATAGACAACCTCATTATATGCAGTGTCTACCACATTGATTTTCCTATGCCGCAGATCAAGCAACTCTCCCTTTCCTCCACACACACAGAACGATAAAATCATTGTCAAAATAAAAAAACGGGTGATATCCTTTCCCATCTATACTGCATTTATATATAAATATGACTATTTTTTCAAGTAATGACAGCATGGTGTATACACCATGCTGTCTGATTCTTTCAATTATAAGGGGTCTCTGACGGCTCCTCCGGCCTATCCTCCTCCTTGTCCGTATCAGAGCCGCAATTTGCAGCCTCCAATTCAGCGATATACTCTCTCCACTCGTTTTCCGGCAAACAATCCGGACTTATGGTCTGGACAGCCTTACACGAAAGATTCACTATGTAGGCATCCGCCGACAATGCACTGCCGACAAGAAGCACTGCTAAAATAAGGAACTGTTTCATATAGCTTAGGTTTTAAGGTTTGATTTGACAAACATACATAAAATTTACTATATTTCAAATAATATGTGTATATTTTAATATGTATTAACACTAATGCGATGGGATGCAGTTATGGCATTGGTCTTATAGATCAATCGCTATGCCGTGTCATCACAGCTGCTTGCTATACGTGAGTAGTTACGATATTCAGTTAACTATTCATTGGGCTTGCCGGGCAATAGATAGGTGGTTACTTCTGTCGGTTACGATATTCGGTTGGGGTCATTCCATACTTCAATTGGAAGCTCTTTGCAAAGTGGGAACGCGATGAGAATCCTACCTGCCAGCATACCTCGCTTATTTGCAAGGTGTGCGACGCGAGGAGTTCTGCGGCTTTCTGAAGTCGTATTTGCCGGATGTATTCGTTTGGAGTCATACCCGCGATGGCTTTCAGTTTTGTGAATAATCCGGTACGGGATATTGCCGCATCTTTGGCAAGCATATCGACAGAGAAATCCGGATCTGCCATCCTTTGCGTGATTATCTCGTTTATCCGGTTGAAGAACTCCTTGTCCAGACTGCTCCCGGGAATAAATTCCTGGATTTTTGAAGGGTCTGTCTTGAATCGTTGACGGAGCAGATTCCGATTTGAAAGCAATGACCTTATCTGTGCTTTTATGACGTTCGGTGAGAATGGTTTGGTCACGTAGAGGTCGGCACCATTATCCAGTCCCACCACAAAGTCGGAATCCTCCACCTTTGCAGTCAGTAGAATCACGGGGATATGACTCGTATTGAGGTTATGCTTTATTCTCCGGCAGAACTCCACGCCATCTATTCCGGGCATCATTATGTCGGATATGATCAATGAGGGTTCTATCTCATCCAATTTTTTCAGACCCTCTTCTGCATTTGATGCACACACCACGTCGAAGTCCTCACACAACAGGTCATTCAGGTAAGAGAGCATATCTGAATTGTCGTCTACAATGAGGAGCTGATCCCTTTTGGGGGATGTCTGCTCGGGTTGTTCCTGCATCTCTTCAGAGGATTGCTGTCTCATGTCCTCGTCAGCGTCTTCCTCCGGCACCTGATCCGTAGTCGGGAATATGATTGTAAAGTCAGCACCTTTGCCGGGCATACTATCCAATTTTACCACGGCATTCAGCAGGGTGGCATATCGTTTCACTATGAGCAGACCCAGTCCGGTGCCTATATTGTCGCTTGGACGGTTCTCCTCCACCTGATAGAATGGCGTGAAAATCTTCTCCTGTTCATCTACGGGTATGCCCGGACCGTCATCCTTCACCGAGAGCAGAATATTTCCGTCATCATCCTTTGAGAGGGAGATTCTAATCTGAGATTTGGAGAATTTCATTGCATTTGAGAGCAGGTTGTCTACAATCTGCCGGAATGCCTCCCTGTCGACAATAGCCACGCATGGATAGTCGGGAATGGAAATTGAGATATCCAGATCCTTTAATCCGGCTGAGACGACAAACTCATCGCATATATAATGCAAAGGCTGGCGAAGGTCGATGGACTCAGGATTTATTTTCATATCGTCGGATTCAATCTTCCTGAAGTCCATGAGCCTGTTCACCAACGACAGCAATCGCTTGCCGTTGCGTTCCATTATGTCGATATTCTTCCGGCTGTTGGAAATGTCGCCGTCAGAGTGAGCCAGACTTTCAAGAGGGGAGAGTATTAGCGTTAGAGGGGTGCGGATCTCATGCACGATATGGGTGAAGAATGCAATCTTGCTACGATAAAGTTCCCGGTCTTTTTGATCAGACAATTTCGCGAGTTTCTCCTGCTGCTTGCTTATGATGATATGATAACCATACCATACTCCGGCAGCTATTGCAAGGAGATAAATGAGAATCATCGGGGTAGACCACCACCATGGTGGTAGCACTTTTATTGTGAAATCAAATGCATCTTCATTCCATCCGCCGTTGCCATTGTAGGTGCTGACCTTAAAATGATATTCGCCGGCAGGGAGGTTAGTGTAGGTGTGGGGATAGCCTGGATACGCCTCATTCCATGTCTTGTCGAACCCTTCCAGTTTATACAGGTAGCGGTTCTGCGAGGGATTGATGTAGCTTAGGGGAGCCACCTTGAAACTCACCATCCTCTCATTATGGTTGAGAGTGATACCCTTGGAGTAGGCTATCGACTCCTTCAGGGGAGAATCCTCTCCAATTTCAACAGGATTATTGAAAATCTGGAAATCAGAAAGGATAACTTCCGGCTTGAGGGTTTCGTGAGTCATGTTGGAAGGATTAAACTCATTGAATCCGTTGATTCCTCCCATCACAATCTGTCTGTCGGAGGTCATCAGTCCGGAATTGGGAAGAAACACGTTGTCCTGTAGCCCGAAATCCTTGTCGTATGGGTGAATGACTCCGCTCTTCGGCTCGTAGCAGAACAGACCTTTTGTCGTGGCGAGCCAAAGCATCTTGCCGTATGGGATGATCTTATTTATTACCCTGATTTTCTCCGGCAGGTCGATTCTTGTAAACTTTTGTGAATCATAATCAAAACTGAGCAGACCGAACCCATCGGTGCCAAACCACATTTTCCCTTCATCATCACAGGCGGCGGTGACTACTGCATTTGTAGGGAGCCCGTTAAGATCATTATTGTCGTCGGCGGAGAATTGCTGCCATTTCTCGGTTTTCCTGTCAAGGCGGTATATCCCTTGGTCATTTGTGCAAGCCCATAGGAATCCGCGTTTATCCTCCATCATAAATACTACATCTGCAGGATGCACCTCAAAAATACGTTCGAAGTCATCGGTTTGGCGGCGATATCGATTAAGTCCGGCGGTAGTGCCGACCCATATATCTCCGTAGGAATCCTTAAAGATTGAATATATGCTTGAGGAATAGAGTGAGAATGACGATTCCCCGAGTTTATAGTTTTTCACGTTGCTGGTCTTCAGGTCGATTATGTTAAGACCCCCCAGATACATCCCGACAAACAGGCTGTCGCCATCCTGTAGGATTGCATGTATATTCCGATGAGCTGAGCCCTCGAGCAAGGGGTGATGACATATTGATTTGAAAGTATTGTCATTGCGGTCCCAAAGAAACACTCCGGCATCATCGCTTCCGAGCCACAGGTTGTTGTCATCAGCCTTTGCAAACACGCTGATGACTTTGGCCCCCAGGTCGGTATTGCCCTTGTAATAATGGGAAAACAGCCTCTGATAAGGCGACACATAGTTTACACCTCCGAAATAGGTCCCTATCCATAATGCACCCTCATTGTCGATGAAAATGGATTGGAGATAGTTGTCGTTTAGTCTATTGCCAGCCCCGTTGTTGTCGGCTTTCGTGATCGACACTTCATCAGTCTCTATGTCGTAAGAAATCAGACCGAGATCGGACACCATAAGCAATTGTTCTGGTTCCCATTCGGTGATGTCGCGGATCATAATGACAGAGTGCAGACTGTTCGGACTGAGCTTATGCACGAGCTGGTCGTTGGTCCTGTCGAGCATGAAGAGACCGTTGTCTCTTGACCCGATCCATATATTGTGTTTGCCATCCTCAAAAAGGGAAAGGGCATCGATTTTTGAATTACCGACCGGTATGAATCTGTCTTGTATGGGGTTATATCGGCTTAATCCCTTCTGCGTGGCAATCCATAGGAAGCCTGAAGAATCCTCCATTATATCTCTGACGGCATCACTGTTGACTTTGGTTATTGCCGGATATTGTCTTAATATCTTGGTCGTGGGATCATAACGGAATACGCCTTCCCCTCCGGTTGCAATCCATGCCTGCTTGTTGGAATCAAATATAATGTCATATACCAGAGATTTTATTCTCACTCCGGAAGAGGGGGCTATATCCAATTCCTTAAATTCCTCTTTCAGCAGGTCGAAAATCACTATTCCCCGGCTCGTGCCTATCCACAATTGGTTCTTGTCATCTTCCGTTATTGAGGATATCGCCGATCCAAGAGAGGAGATGGAATTGTCTCTCCATTCGCGGAAAGTGTAGCCATCAAAACTATGAAGACCATCTACTGTGCCGAGCCATATTCTCCCTTTTGAGTCTTGATGAAAAGAATAGATCGCATTGGAGGCAAGTCCGTTATCTACAGTGTAATGTCGGATACGACGCTTGTCAAGAGGTGAACTTGCCATGCATATCAACGTCATAAAAGAAGATATCAAGATGTAAATTAAAGCACGTCTCATCAATTATAAGATTTTGGTTATGCCCGGTTTCTGAAAGAATCACAGGACTAAGTGATCTCTAAAAACATTGCAAATATACGTTTTTTTCAAAAATTATGAGGTATGTTGGTTTTATGGATTTTCATTTATTTAAGTTTCGCAAGTTTTCCAACTTGCTTCACTTAAATGGTTTAAGGTTTAAAGTTTATGGTTTATGATCATTAAATTTTGTAAATGAAAAGATTTGTGGATTTTCGTGAATCTTAAACCTTAAACTATAAACTTTAAACCACTGAAGTGCAGCTTGCGAAACTTCAGTCATTTAGGATTCAGGGGAGAGATCCAAGACACATGGCGAGAGGGTTTCCCGCAATATCGGATTCTCCTTTCAAGGCAAATGCCTTTATGGATTTATTTGCGGGTAGACGGATGTCGGCGTATGAGATGTGATTTCCTTTGATGTCATGTGTCTTTACGGCATGAAAGACCCCGTCTTCTGTCTTTATCCAATCAAAATCACCGATGAAAGATGCTTTCCACATAACGTCCGAAGATGTGTTGTTGGATATTTCAGTAAAATCATTCCCTTTGTGGCACACGCTCATATATCCGTCGAAGACCTTTATGTTGGTTATCTTGGAATCAGAATCAGGAGAGATTATACGGTATTGCGTCGTGACAGTCTTATCGGAAAAAGATGGGAGAAATCCCATTACCCCACATACACAACCTTCGACCACTCCAAAAGATACTTCCGGGAAATTGGCTCGCGACATTGTGGGGAGACTTACAAGATATTCGTATGCCTTGTCGCAATATCCGTAGCGATAGAATAATTCCGGGAAATGAGATAAATTTTCCACATTCCATTCAGACGAGTTTATATCGGAAATAATTTTATCAATTCTCTCCGAATTTTCCGTAGCGGCAAACCATAGAATATAAGGCACTCCCTCTCCACGAATGAATTTGCCCTCCTTGGTGAATAAGGTTCTGTAATGCTCTTGAGTATTGTCCCACCATTCATTTTCCAGGATATCCCGATAACGTTCGGCAATCATTTTCGCATATACAGAATCAGAAGTCTCCTTTCTCAGTCCGGCAAATCTTGAATAAGCCTCGAATCCACCGTAAAGAGCTGCTATCAGATCGACTCCAACTTTGATGCCGGGTAGATCCTCCACGTATGACGGCAATCCTCGGCACGCATGGAAATTATTATTCTCGTCAAAATCCACCGATATATTCATGTAGGAATCCCTGTCCATGATCTTATCAGGCGAGAGGTCCCAACGTTTTATGTATTCATTAGTGCTTCTCTTATAAAAATTTGTAAAGGTAGGAGATGATATGTAGTCATCATCTCCGGTCCAGTCATACATTTTCATGCATGCCTGAAGCATGTCGGGATTTGCATTGAGATTATACCAGAATTCCTTATCGTTAAGATAGTCTGCCGGCACGGGCACATTATATCGGTTTATCTCCCAATAGCTACACCAGTCTTTCGCCTCGGAGATGTTCTTTGCAAAGAGAGAGAACATGTTCTTGTTGTGAGGCTGAAGACCGAGAATCTGAGCACCGACTGACTGGTGCGACACGTTTCTCATACAGAACGCCTCGCGTTTCGGGAGTGCTGCCTCATACCAGAATCCGACTGGGTCAAGGTCGGAATGGGAATAGGATAGGGCAGTCTTCTTCGCCCATTCGTAAGCTTTCTGCAATACCTTGTCGGAAGAGGTGAAGACAGCCACCTCCTCATTGGAAAGGGTATTGCTGCATTCATTAACCGTGGTGCCCGTGCATCCTCCGGCAACTAACCCACATAGCAGAATTGAGAATAGAGGTGATTTCATATCGAGTGGCAAAATTATCCAGACATAGCTTTGAATCATGTCTAAAGCTATGTCCGGATATGTGGATACTTATAGTTTTACCGCAACGGATTTCCCATCAGATATTTTATATACGGATGATTTGTCGTCATTGATTATCGTGACTTTAAGATTATCGGGGCTTTCACGTGCCACTAAAATATCAAAGTCCTTACCGAAAGCCTTTATATTCTTAAGATTCATGAAATCCCAATCCTTTGGCAGTCGGGGGGATAAGGTGAAGCTGTTGAATCCGGTGGGGCGTATTCCAAACATCCCTTCCGTGATGATTCGTCCGTAGAGTCCGCTTTCGGCAGAGAGATGCCGCTGTCCACCCTCAGGCCATGCCTCGATTGCGTAGGGCACGTGGTCACCGAGCAGACGGGTGTTGGAATACTTCTTCAGATATTCCATAGCTTTCTCCGTAGCACCTACTGCAAATACGCCGCGCAGGGCATACAGCGTGGAGCGGTCCCAGAATGTCTTGTCGCCTGCCTGTGTCAGCAATCCGTTCTCTGTCCAGAGACGTGGGGAGAAGAGTGCGTCAATAGTACCTTTGGCTCTCTCGTCTATCCCTACTGTCAGAGGGATACATATCCAGGAGCGTAACACGTCGTTACCCTTATAGTAGGCGTATGTGTCGAATCCTTCCACGTCGTGGGCAAAATATTTGTCGATGTTCTTACGCAGTTGTTTTGCCTGTTTCGCATATTGGCTGCCATTCGGTTTGCCAAGCTCCTTTGCGAGATAAGAGGCTGAGATAAGGGCATCATAATACAGGGATGATGTGCACAGATTTGCATCGCCTGATGGGAAACGTCCTTCCAGCTCATCGGAATCGGATGCCACCACTCCGTCGGCATTTATCTGACGTCGGCAATATTCAAGACACCACGTGATCAGAGGCCATAATTCCTCGGCTTCCTTACGATCGCCTCTTGCGAGAGCATATCGTGACGCACCGTATGCAATCATCGCGCAGTCGCCACGGTCGCCGGCACCGTTCCAGATGTCGTCTCCCTCTGCGATTATTGAGCTTGGGATGGTCTTGTATTCCGGATTCATGAATCGTGCGAAATGACGGAATGAGTTGAGTGCGGAAGCGTTGCCGTAGTCATAGCCCGTATAAGGGAAGAATGGGTTTACGTATTCAGCCTGGTCATTTGCCCAGATTGCGGCGTAATAGGATTCTCCGCCGGGTCCGTGAAGGGGACCGCCCTTTGTGGCATATATACTCTCGCACGCCCTGACTTTCGCGAAATCCATCATCTTGTCGATTACCGGATCGGGAGTCTCCAGTACGAGTGAACTCATCATGTTGTCTACAAACCCTTTCCGCGCATCATACTCAGCTTCTGCATCAGCCACTACTACCTCTTCACCGGGAGCGACTGCCGTTATCTGGGCATAGAATGTGATTGAATCGGAGGGCTGAAGGTAGTATGTGCCCGCGCCTATTGTGGAGCCTTGTATTGAGTATGAGCCTGCCACGCCCTTCTTAGGGTCGGTAGCTACGGTGAATCCTCCGCCGGGAATCTCCACCTGTAGATTTTTCTTGCCGTTGTTGACAACGACATATTTCTCTACCAGTGTGGGTAATTCCGGAGAGGTGAAGTATGAGCGGCGTAGTTTCCAGCTTCCGTAATATCCGTTGTTGAAATCGCTCTCTACTTCAAGGGCGTTCTTCAGGGATATCTTACGGACTTTCTCATTCAGGAGAGGGCGACCGTTGACTGTTACCGCATCCAGAGGATCCCAACCGAAACGGCGCATGATGCATCCTCTCGTATCATTGGGTATAATTCGGAGCATAGGCCACACCATGCTTTTGTCGATGGTGAAGGCACCGGAAGGGTCTACGCCATAACGGAGCACGCTCGCCACTCTTTTGCCTGCCATTTCTATATGGTCGGAATGATTCTCCTTATCACTCACGTTCCATGTGATACCTCCATTAGCATCCGGTTCCCAATATTGGCGTGCGAATACAGAAGAGACCGCTGAGGCAACGAGTAAAGCGGAAAAGGTCAGTTTTAGTTTCATATCGGTTGATTTGTTTATCGATGGATACGGCATAATCCCGTGCATGCCTACTCATGAGGGTGTCGCATCCGCAAAATAAATATTTTAATTCCTATTAAGCAACTACGGAGAGATCAAATAATAGTATTTTTCGCAGATAATCTTTCTCTTGCAACCGGTTTGTAATTCGTAAACATCTTTAGTTTCTTAGAATAAAGCGGCATTCCCGAATATTGCCGGAATAGTGGGAATGCCGCCCGAAGAGGACCTATATATCAGGATTGGGAGATCCTGACATCCACATTACAGGCCCTTTCTAAATAGACCTAATATTTGCACTAATATTTACCTGCGAAAGAACGTTTTTAGACCTATGTCAATATCCTGGATTCTGAATTAATAAGTCATTCTTGTTGATTTCTGATGCAGGAAGAGGCACAAGGTTGTGTATATCTTCGAAAGATCTATCCTGAAGATCTTTGAGATAATATACTTTGCTGCCATCCGCTTTGCGTATAATGTTCATTCCATGGAACATACCGGACTGAGTCTCCTTGCCAATCTTCCAACGACGAACGTCATACCACCGTTGTTCCTCAAACGCCAATTCCACCTTACGTTCATGACGTATTTTCTCCATAAGGGCATCTCCACTTTCAGTTACGTCGGGAAGTATGTCTTGGCGTCCACCTCTGGCTCTTTCTCTGATCTTATTGACGTATGTTCTTGCTGTAGCATCATCGCCCAACATATACTTAGCTTCGGCGTAGATCAGATATATCTCAGCCAGGCGGCAATAGATCCAAGGATTCGAGGCGCGTACTGCACGCGGTGCGGTAATGTCTTCGGCAGCGAACTTGCGGATGGAATAATGACTTTTTGAATAGTTCCAGTTTTCAGTGCCTGAGTATTCGGAATCAAGACCACCGGTCTTACCATCTTCATTGACCCAATATTCTACCGGACGGTTCACGAAATTCTGACCGTCGCATACGACCGTTGCGTAGAAACGCGGGTCTCTGTTTGCCCATGGATAGAGGTCGGAAGGATTTGACGGATCCATATAAGGTGTCGGATCGGGCATTGTGCCGTCTTCCATCTCATAGCTGTCTACCATCTCCTGAGTCACGCAAGTGTAAGACCATCCGAGATAACCGTTCGGTTGGTTATACCAATTGAACCAATGTCCGAACTCCGTGTTATACAGACGCTGGAAAATGATCTCGGGGCTCATGTGGTTGTAGAACAAGCCTTGATAATCAGGGTCAAGTGAATATTGATTTAGAGCGAATAATTCTTCGCATGCATCTGCCACAGCTTGCCATTTCTGACGGTCGTTTGAAGGATTGTTCAACGGAGATGCCATATAGAGGAGTGTGCGGGCCTTATATGCGAGCGCGCTCCCTTTCGTGAGTCGCCCGAAATCTCCACCCGTCTGTTTCAATGGGAGCAGATCGGCTGCTTTTTGGAATTCCTTAACGCAGAAATTAGCAACTTCGTCATAAGAGTTTCTTGCCACCATCATTTCCGGATCGTCAAGTTCGAAAGTACGTGTGATCAAAGGCACACCACCGAAATGCGATATTAAATCCAGATAGAAGAATGCCCTGAAGAATGTAGCTTCTCCGATAAGTGTGCTCCTGTCTGGTTCGGGTACACGGTCAAGATTCTCAAGATTATTGAATACGATATTGATATTCTTGATATTTGTATAGTATTCTTTCCACATATTGAAGAATCCCATCATATCGGGTGTATAGCCGGTCTGTTCGATTTGCCATGCATTATTGTTATTGAAGTTAGACATGGCTTCATCGCAGAAATAACGGTGGCTCATCTCATTGAATCCATTCTTCGGATAAGTGTAGAACTTGGTTACATACGCCTCTGTCAGGGCGCCATCGGAGAATATCACGTCTTCCGTATAGGAATCGAGCGGTTCAAGGTCAAGCACGTCACAAGATGTCATAACCCCTGCAGTAAGGAGTAGTAATGTGCTTTTGTATATTAGAGATTTCATCGTATGATTCATAAAAGTTATAATTTGGAAAAATCGTTTAGAAACTTACATTCAGACCGAATGTGAATACTCTCTGCAAAGGATAAGACTGTCCTGTGGAAGTGGCGTCAGATTCTGGATCTTGAAGTTTGATCTTATCAAGTACGAAAAGATTTGTGCCGGAGAAGAACACTCTAAGATTTTGCAGACCGATTTTGCTTGTGATTTTTGTGGGGAAGTTATAATATACTTCCAGATTCTTAAGGCGGAGGAAGGATGCGTCATAGAGCCAGAAGTCGCTCCAGTTTGTATTGTTGTCACCATCCTTGTTGAATGCACGCGGATATTTGGAATTAGGAGTTTCCTCAGCTGATATCCAACGGTTGTTGTAGTAATCCTTGTCGAGGTTGTAGGAATAGGGCACTATCATCTGGTTTGCCTGTCCTTGTCCTGTCCATGTCATATTGATGCCTATGCCTTTCCATTCCGCGCCGTAATTGATACCGTAGATTATGCGGGGGATGTTGCCATAGTCGCTACGGATACGGTCATCAGACGTGATTTTACCATCGTTGTTGATATCTACATATTTTATATCGCCTGGTTGTGCGCCTGCAAGGTGCGGGGTATTATTGATCTCCTCTTGAGTCTGGTAGATGCCGTCGGACTTATACATCAAATAAGTGTCAATGCTTTTGCCTGTACGTCTCTGCCATTCGGGTACTGTCTGCGCCTCATCGAAATAGATAATCTTGTTGCGTGTGTAGGTAAGGTTGCCCGACACAAAGTAAGATACGTTGCCGATACGGTTGCGGTGTGTAAGCATAATCTCGACACCCTGGTTGCTGACTTCTCCAATGTTCTGGTCGGGGAGAGTGAGTCCGGTGTAGTCAGGTATGGACGCGTTCTTGGGAGTAAGGATATCCTTGCGTTTCTGATAGAAATATTCAGCAGTGAAGCCCAGCATACCATGCCATAGCGATCCGTCGATACCGATATTTTTAGTGTCGACTTTCTCCCATGTGATGTTGGTGTTCCCGATGAGACCGGGAGCGAATCCCTTTGAACGTTCAGGATCGGTGCCTAAAATAGCGCCTGCCCCCATGGTGTATGTGCTGAGGTATTGGAATGCATCAACACGGTCATTTCCGAGTTTTCCCCATGATGCACGGAGCTTGAGGTCGTCAACTATATCTGTATTGTCTTGGATGAATTTCTCTTGACCGAAACGCCAGCCTACGGAAACACCCGGGAAAGTACCCCAGCGTTTCTTGGGCGCGAAATTCATTGACCCATCACGACGTAAGGTAAATTCCACAAGATATTTATCCTGGAAATTATAGTTGAAACGTCCGAAGATATTCTGTTTAGACTCATGGTAGCCATATCCCGAGTTGCTCTTGTCTTTATCTCCTCCGAAGTTAAGATAGTCGGGTTTGCTGCTCATGAAGTCCTTACGGAAAGCTGAGAAATACTCACCCTGGTATTTGCTCTGCTCGTAACCTATGAATACTCCGATAGTGTGGTCTCCGAAGGTGCGATCATAAGCTAATTTGAAGAAAAGGGATGTGCGGGAGTTGTCATCATGATTCTGATTCAGATCTCGCACGCCTCCGTTTGTATTGGTTGTGCGTTTGTCATATTCCTTTGTCAGTGGGTTGTAGGTGTAGGTGTCCCACATGTCAAAGAATTTTTTCTGGTCACGTGCGTGATAATCCACTGCTACGTAGCCAGAGAATGACAGACCCTTTGTGATCCATGGCATTTGGAGATCGAAACTTAATTTTGTATCAAGGAAAGTGTCTTTTATCCTGTTATAACCTGTGGTCTCTCCATCAATGAGTAGAGCGAGGTTGTTACCTCCGGAAATACCCGGACCGGGAAGACCGTTGGGGTAGAAGTCGTATAGCCAGGGATATGCCATCATTGCCTCCCAAAAGATACTACTTGTAGATGTTATTGCATTATTTCGTGCTTCCCTTCGCGCCGCAATGTCAAATCCTATTTTTAGGTCGCGGAATATCTGTGCGTCAATGTTGGATCGCACTTGATACGTCTGATAATTCAGTTTTGTATTTCTGTAGTTTGGCTCCTGATAAGAATAGTCGCCAGATATATAATATCTCACTCTGTCGTTGCCACCGTTGAGTGCCAGCGAGTGACGGGTAGATGGTGTAGCCTTGCGGAATACTACCTTCATCCAATCGGTGTCTCCATATTGGTCGCGATTGATTGTGCCGTCAAGATATCCTCCCTTTATGTTTTCAAACTGGGCGGTCTGTCCTTTATATTTTGAGATTTCATCGCTCCACACCATATTTTCATACGCATTCATCAGATTTGGCTGCCGTGTGTTTTGTTGCAGTGAGAATGTGCCATTGTAGGTGATTGTCGGCTTCTGTATGGTACCTCGTTTTGTGGTTACTAGAATAACTCCGTTAGCTGCTTCTGCACCATATATTGCTGCAGATGCGTCCTTCAAGACATTGATGGATTCTATATCATTCGGATTAAGGCGCTCAAGTCCATCTCTATTGGCTACTCCGTCTATAATAATAAGAGGAGAATTGTCGTTAAGAGTACCTTTGCCTCGTATGTATATGTTTGACCAGTCGGACCCAGGTTCGCCTGAACGTGTGTTGGCGACTACACCGGGAATTTGTCCGGCAAATGTATTTGTCACGTTGGCAACGCCCGAGGTCTTTAGATCGCTACCTTTCACGGAAGATACGGATCCTGTCAAAGTCCCCTTTTTCTGCACGCCATATCCCACGACTACTACCTCATCAAGATTGGATGTGCTTTCTGTCAATGATATCGTCATGTTGTCAGAAGCCTTGCATTCGAGGCTTTGGTAGCCGGTATAAGAGACGAGAAGTGTAGATCCGGGTACGACATTTATAGAGAAATTACCGTCGATATCCGAGGCAGTCCCTACGGCGGTACCCTTCACCATTACCGTCGCACCGATCAATGGTTCGTGAGTCCTGGCATCAACTATAACTCCTGTTATAGTTTTTAGCTGTTGTTCCGATTGCTTTTGTTGTGGAGCACGGGCATATACCCCCACCGGGCACGCGGAAACTACACATAATGCCATCATCCCGGCAGCGATAAGAGTTTTACCGGAAGTGTTGTTGGAATTTGAAATCATTTCCTGGTAGATTTTTAGGTTAAAAATTGGTTAATATTGGTTATCAGCGTATGACGGCGGCATAGCCTCCGCCGGAATACATATTTATGGTCAGGATATCGCCGGCTTTCACGTCTTTTGTGCGGCGCGCGAAGTCGTTTGCATCACGATCGACGTTTACACCATCTTCCCATGCTGTCAGCGTCTTGTTCCCTTCAATGAAATCAAGGGGGATATCAAAGGATTTACCCTCTTTGCCACACATGCCTCCGATATACCAGGTATCGCCACTGCGTCGGGCTATCACGGTATATTCTCCGATCTTAGCTTGTATCACCTTTGTCTCATCCCACACCACCGGCACTTGAGATAGAAATTCCATACATTCCGGTTCGCGATAATATTTTGTCGGAGAGTCGGCAAGCATCTGCAATGGACTTTCATAGACCACATACATCCCCAATTGATGACAACGTGTGCCGATAGAGGCGGGATGATTATAGTCTACCTTATGACTCTTCTCATGAAGGTTTGTCATTGAACCGGGAGTGTAGTCCATCGGACCCGCCACCATTCGGGTGAAGGGTAGTATTAGATTATGCTGTGGTGTCACCTTGCTGCTCCATTTGTGATTCTCCAGACCTGCGACACCTTCAGAAGTGAGCACATTCGGGAAAGTCCTGAGCCATCCCGTAGGTTTATAGGCACCATGGAAATCCACGAGTAGCTTATGGGCTGCCGCCTTTCGTGCCACATCATAATAGAAATCCACCATTGCCTGATCATCACGATTCATGAAGTCCATCTTGATACCCTTGATTCCCCATTTCTCAAATTGAGCGAGAGCCTTATCAAGCTGCTTGCTGAAAGGAGCCCATGATACCCAAAGGATAAGGTCTACACCCTTTTCCTTACCGTATGCCACGAGACGCGGTATGTCGATATCCGGTATTGTCTTGGTAACATCCCATTCCTCCGACCATCCATCGTCGATTACCACATATTCCAGACCATATTTCGATGCAAAGTCAATGAAATATTCGTAGGTTTCATTATTGATGCCGCTCTTGAAGTCAACGCCTGTCACCATAAGGTCGTTATACCAGTCCCATGCGATCTTCCCCGGTTTTACCCAAGAATAATCACCTTTACTTTCAGGAGCGAGCTTATATATGAGTTGGTTGGTGATGAGATTGGCATCGTTGTCGGCTACTATGACGGCACGCCAAGGGAAACTTCGGCGTCCTGTGGTGCGTGCTATATAGTTTGCGCGTTTTGATGGGAAAATCTGGCGTCCCGGAGTTGCTTTCTCTTCCAACGCCACGTTGGCAAACATCCCCGCAAATTCCCGTTCACTCTGTTTTCGCAGGAACATTCCCGGATAGCTATCAAGATCAGACTCGCTTATGAACACCCTTATATTGTCATCCCCTTTCATGAGAAGAGGGGTGCAGCAATACTGGTCGGTCTTTATTTCTGAAAGTTTTAGAGGGGTAAACGTAGGTTGCTGTGCAGTCAGCAGGCTTTTCACTTCGGGGAATAGTGTCTCATAGTAGCCTGCCAACCGGAAAGTGGCTTCCTCGTCAAGCACATTGATTGAATCTTTGAACTGGGTGTTGAAGCGGTAGCCGAATCCATCATCGTATACCCTGAACTCAAGCGACCAATCCCCGGCGTGAAGCTCCATACTATTATATTCATCCTTGATATCTGCGCTTTTTTGGCGAATAACCGGATGTAGGATATCATTGGCAGACTTGCGTGTCACTTTCTTTACGTTGGCATTGTGTCCTATCACCTTTCCGTTGGAACATGTCATGGAGATTGGAGAGGGCTCAATGATTTGTTTGTTGCCATATTCTACTTCGTATGTCGTGACTTTGCCGCAATTCACAGTCACGGAAAGGCGGTTGTCGGGAGAACTGACTCTCCATTCCTTGGCGTTTGACGTGAACGTTGTCATGAAAGAGAAGCAGAGCAATACAGATAAGGGATATCTTTTCATGATAGTTTTGTTTGGTAGGTTATACTTTCCCTCGGAGAGAGATGATGGTTTGATTTTCGATATCGCAAAATTAGTAATTGGAGTGCCTAAGAGATGGCTTAGACGTACAAATCATTGATGTTATCGTACATTGTATGCGCCCGTATGTCCATTCTTTTGATGAAATAATACATTTTTAAGTATTAATATATTTATTAACAGGGATATATGATTTAAATTTCAAAAAGGGGAGGATCACTCAAAAAAACGCCTGCATATTATGTCAGATTAAAAAATAATATCTAAATTTACACATGATTATCTGTCTGCACCCCTTGAAGTATTGCCTTTTAGGGGAATGTGGAGGACTGAGACGGAAATTTCCAAATACTATATATCCCATGAAGAATTACGGAATGAAGAAGATTTTCACAGCATGTCTCACCGTCTTATCGGTGTTTTCTCTGTCAGCCACGACACCGCAGACAGATGGAATTGTCTATAAGGACAAGACGAAACGTTTTACGGTAGTGTCCGACGGGCTTGTCAGGATGGAATATGCGCCCGACGGAAAATTCAACGATGCCCCCAGTTTTATAGGCTACAACAGGTCGTATCCAAAGACTGACGCCAAGGTGACAGACGACGGGAAGAACGTGACGATAACCACGTCGAAACTTACCCTTAATTACAAGAAGTGCAACAGCCCCTTCTCGGCAGATAACCTCACTATAGTATCGGCTGAGGGTGTCAAGCCTTTTGAGTGGAAGCCGGGCACTCCACAGAAGATGAATCTGGAGGGCACCACACGCACGCTCGACTGGTGGAACGGTGATGAATTGCAGTGGGAAAACAGAGAGGGGGAATGGTGCACACGTCCGGGCAAACTTGATCCGGGTGTACTCGCCCGTGACGGTTGGACTCTTATTGACGATTCACGCGGCTTCCTGCTGGATGATGATCCGGTGATTCCCTGGGTAAAGAAGCGCAAGTCAAAGAAAGGTGCACAGGATTTCTATTTCATCGGCTACGGTTCCGACTATAAGGGTGCGCTTAAGGACTTCACTACGCTTTCCGGGAAGATACCTATTCTTCCCCGTTATGCTTTCGGCTACTGGTGGTCGAGATGGTGGGCTTATTCCGAGCATGAGGTACGTCAGCTGATCGACAATTTCAAATCGTATGACATACCTGTGGAGGTGCTGGTCATTGACATGGACTGGCATTACACTGACGCCGAACATGGAGGCTGGACCGGCTGGACCTGGAACCGCCGCCTGTTCCCCGAGCCGGAGAAATTCCTCAACTATCTGCGTGACCGCAACCTGAAGGTGACGCTCAACTTGCATCCTGCCTCCGGCATCAAGAAGTTTGAGCAGGCATATCCTCAGATTGCACGCGAGAATGGCGTGGATCCTAAGACGGAAAAGGATATTCCGTGGGTATCGTCTGACCGCACGTTTATCAACAGCGTCTTTGACCATATCCTCGACCCCATGACGAAAGAGGGCGTCAGCTTCTGGTGGCTTGACTGGCAGCAGAGTCTATATGATTCGAAAATGGATTCCCTAAGCAACACATGGTGGCTTAACCATACGTTCTTCAACAAGATGAAGAATACGAGCGATGCCCGCCCGATTATCTTCCACCGTTGGGGCGGTCTGGGCAACCACCGTTATCAGCTTGGTTTCTCCGGCGACAGCTACACCACATGGAAGACCTTGGAATACATGCCCTATTTTACGAGCACGGCTTCCAACGTTGGTTACGGATATTGGGGACACGACATAGGTGGCTTCCGTGCCCTTCCCGGCGACTCCATCATAGACCTGGAACTCTACACCCGTTTCTTCCAATTCGGTGCATATTCTCCCGTGATGCGCACCCATTCCGACAAGAAGGTTCATCTTAATAAGGAGCCGTGGAATTTCGACAGGGAGACGCTTAATCTGATAAGGGATGCCGTCAAGCTGCGCTACCGCAACGTGCCATATATCTATTCCATGGCTCGCAAGACGTATGACGACGGTGTGTCGATCTGCCGTCCGATGTATTATGAATATCCCGAGACAGAGGAGGCATACGATTACAAGGGGCAGTATTATTTCGGCGACAACATGATAGTTGCGCCTGTGGTCTCTCCGGCTGTCGATGGCTATTCCAAGATAAAGGTATGGCTTCCGGAGGGGAAATGGTATGAGGAGTCGTCAGGCACGCTTCTGGATGGCAACAGGGTCTATGAACGCACCATGGCGATGGATGAATATCCCGTCTATATCAAGGCAGGGTCGGTGATTCCTCATCATGCGGCATCTGTCGATAATCTGCGGTCAAATTCCGCTCCTCTCTCAATCAGTGTATATCCCGGCGGAGACGGCGAGTTTGACCTGTATGAGGATTTCGGCGACGACGATAACTATGCCGATAATTTCGCGGTCACAAAGATACGCTCGCATCGTGAGGGGAACACCCTTGACATCACTTTCGAACCCAGAAAGGGCTCTTATCGTGAGATGCCCTCCAAAAGGGATGTTGACGTGAAGATTCATGCCACATTGCAGCCGGAGAAAGTGACGGTAGATGGTATGCCTGTGGAATACACCTATTCTCCGGAGGAGTTGGCAGTGGTGGTTGATCTTGGTGACTATGACTGCGCCAAAGGGAAGAGGATAAACATGGTCTTCCCGGAGAATGCTGACGAGGCTGACGGCACTATAGGAAGCATGCACCGTTTTGTCAAGGCATTCGGGAAGTTGAAGGATAAATATGCCGAACTTGAGGTCAATGAGGATTTCGGCACCATGAGCGTGATATATGAGATGCTCGAATATTATCCGACAGAGAGCAGAGAGCGTCTTTCCACATTCCGCGACAAATTTTCGCGACTCAAGGATATAGTTGCCGGTCAGCCTATGCCGGAGAGTGCGCGCAAATGGTTTGTGAAGGCGGTAGGGCTCTGAGTGCGCTTATCCTCGCCAGAAGCGTGGGATGAAAAGCACGATTATCGTGAATATCTCAAGTCGTCCGGCAAGCATTACCCCCGACATAAGCCATTTCACCAAATCCGGAAACACACTGAAGGAACCTTCGCTACCGGTGATTCCATATCCTAGTCCGTTGTTGCTAAGGCATGACAATACAGCGAATGCGGAATCAAAAACCGGGAATCCATACATTGTTGTGATTACTGTTGTCGCGAGCCACAGAAAAAGGTAACATGCAAGGAAGGCGAAGATCTTTATCAATATGCCGTCGCTGAGATACGTGCCGTTGACGTGTATGGCATTCATTCTGTTGGGATAAAGTATGCGTCGGCTCTCGTTGCGTGCGTTCTTGCAAATGACAAGCAGTCTGTCAGTTTTCAGACCACCCGACGTGGAGCCGGCACATGCTCCGATCCCCATCAGCAACGTAAGGACCGCTACCACCGAAGGTCGCATTATCTCATACGGCATTGATGATACGCCCGTACTCGTAAAAGCGGATACCGTCTGACACAGAGGGTCGATGAGAAGATTTCTCAAGCTTCGTGGCTCTCCGCTAATCAACAGAGACAGCAATGTGATCATGTAGGAGACTCCCAGAATCATGCAATAGCATCTGAAGACATCGTTGCCGGTGAGGCTCTTACGGTCTCCTCTTGCCACCCTGTAAAGAATTATGAAGTTGATCCCGCTCACAAACATAAAGATTGTCATAGTTCCGTTTATATACGCGCTGTCCCAATAATCCAGACCTGCCGAGTGAGGACTGAAGCCGCCTGTGGATACGCAACTCATGGATGTGCATACGCTGTCAAAAAGATCCATCGGTCCTGCCCAGAGGGCGAGAATACATAGAATGGTTATCATTGAGTATACCATCCAAAGGGTCTTTGCCGTATGCCCGATGCGTGGATGTATCTTGTCGTGGGTTATGCCGGTGGTCTCTGTGTTGAACATCCATATCCCGTCGGTCTTGTTTAGGGCGGGGAGAAGGGCGAGAGTGAAGAGGATAATGCCGAGTCCGCCGAACCATTGTATCTCACTGCGCCAGAATAGCACCCCTTTTGAGCAACGGTCAACATCGGCAATCACAGTCGCGCCGGTAGTGGTGAACCCCGACATTGTCTCAAAAAAGGCGTCAGCCACACCGAGAGAGCATGTCGGCGACCAGATAAGGGGCAACATGCCGAATGCTGAGAATAGTACCCAGCATAATCCTGTGAGCAGATATGATTCCCGACGGGTCACGTCGGTGTTGAACCCGCTGCCGGGCTGTGCGAGAAGCAGACCCGGCACCATGCAGCATCCTATTGCTGCCAAAAACACCTTATAGTCGTTCTCTCCGTATGATATGCTTACCAATGTGGGGAGAATAAGCATGGCTGCCTCCAGGAGAAGCATCCATCCCATCACCCGGCACACTGTGCGATAGTTGATGACTTTCGTTTTCATGTCGGTCAATATTACTATTATTTCTTTTGGAAAGGAGACTTACCGAAAAGACGGTCCACCTCCTTGAAATGCCCGTTGCGGCACACTGCCACCACATGATCGCCGGGCATCAATATCGTGTCGCCGTCAACGAGGTAGCCTTTACTGCCGCGAATCACTCCGGCGATTGTGAGATGTCGGGATATATGCACGTCACGCACACGTTCTCCGGCTACCTTCGCCCCTTCTCTCACCACAATCTCCATCACTCCGGCAGATTCAAGCGACATAAGGCGGGGGGCCTCCACATCGTTGTTGAGTATCAGCCGCATTATATGGGATGAGGTGACGAGTTTCTTGTTGATAACCTTGTCGATATTCAGACTCTCTCCCTCGGCGATGTATTGGGTGTCTTCAATCTCGGCTATCACGGTTCCCACCCCAAATTCACGAGCAATCATACAGCTTACTATGTTTGTCTCATCGCTACCGGAAAAAGCAAGGAAAGCATCCATCGATGGCAGATCCTCCTCCCTCAGCACGTCAAGATTACGGAAACTTGCGTTGACCACAGTCACGTCTGGCAGAATCTCCGTGATTTTCCGGCATAGCTCCCTGTCTGGCTCTATTATGACCACGTCGTAGTCTTTCATGAGCCTTGCCGCAACAATGCGGGCAAACTTGTCGCCTCCGGCAATCATGACCCGGCGGATACGTTTCTGGACTGTCCCGCATAATGCAGGTAGAGTATTGAGATTTTCAGGAGTTGCCACGAGATATATGGTGTCTCCCTCAAGCAGGGTGTCGGAGCCGCGAGGAATTATGAGATCCCAACCGCGCTTGATTGCTGCCACGTGGAATGTGCGTTCCGTATTGGCAAGGTCGCGTAGCGTAAGCCCGACGAGAGGGGAGTTGCCCTTTAGCCTGACCGCCACCACGGTAAGCAGACCTCCATGAAGTTCGAATCTGTTCTTTGTCCAATTGTTTCTCAACGACACAAGCACCTCATGGGCGGCGAGAAGTTCGGGGAAGACCATAGTGCCGATTCCCGACGTTTCAAGAAACTCCCGGCTCGGCGAACGCATTAGTTCCTCCTCGTCGATACGCGCCACAGTGGAGCGTGCGCCGCATAGCTTCGCCAGTTGGCAGGCGGTGATATTGAGAGGAGTCCTCTTATTGACTGCGATAAACAGGTCGGAGTCTGCGACTCCGGCTTTTTTGAGATCCTTCACCGAGAGAGGATTCCCGGAAGTAGTGAGTATGTTATAGCGGGCATCGAGATTATTCAGATGCTCGTCGTTATTACCCATCAGTATGATATCTTGGTTTTCAGAAGAGAGAAGCTTGGCGAGATACGTTCCGGATTCACCATCTCCCGATATGAATATCTTCATTATTTCACAAGTTATTTTTTAAGTTTACTTAGCAGCTTCGCTACAATATCCATTAGATATAACAATTCTTACACTATTTTTGCAATTTCAAAAACGTCTTTATCGTGCAATTCTGAAGAAATCTATCTCTCCGTGATATTTTACATCATTTACAAGTTAAAATCTATTTGCCGAGGCATCGATAGGTTGTAATTTTGCAAAGTGAAAATGAAGTTTGACCGACTTCATAAGTTGAATGATAAGTAGAACAAAAAAATATCATTACCATGAATCGATATAACTACAGATTAGTCTATTTCATTTGTATGGTCTCGGCGTTGGGAGGCCTTTTGTTCGGTTACGACTGGGTCGTGATTGGCGGTGCAAAGCCGTTTTATGAACTATATTTCGGAATCAGCGATAATCCTGCGATGCAAGGTTGGGCGATGAGTTCGGCGATATTGGGATGTCTGGCAGGCGCAGTTTCTGCCGGAATGCTTGCCGACCGTTACGGGCGCAAGCCATTGCTCACATTGTCGGCAATCATCTTTTTCATCTCGGCGGTTGCTACCGGAGCGTTTAATGACTTCTCATTGTTCATCATTGCCCGTCTTGTGGGTGGCATTGCCATTGGCATAGCGTCGGCATTATCGCCTATGTATATAGCGGAGGCAGCCCCGACCCACGTGAGAGGCAAATTGGTGACGCTAAATCAGATGACAATTGTATTCGGTATCCTTGGTGCGCAGATTGTCAATATGCTTCTCGCCGATCCGATACCGGACGGAATGACATCACAGGAGATGATGACGACGTGGAACGTGCAGTCCGGTTGGCGTTGGATGTTCTGGGCAGAGGCATTCCCTTCAGTTCTGTTTGTAGTCCTCACATTCTTCATACCGGAGAGTCCGCGTTGGCTTACGATGGTGGGACGTGTGGAGGCTGCTGAGATCGTATATTTCAAGATAGGGGGCAAGGATTATGCAAAAGAGGCGGTTGTCGCCATACAGAATGCGGAAAAGCGAGGGAATGCCGGACTATCAACATTGTTTAGCCGACCGTATGTGCCGGTGCTTGTGCTGGGAGTGATCATAGCCGTATTCCAGCAGTGGTGTGGCACCAACGTGATATTCAATTATGCACAGGAGATATTCGCATCGGCAGGTTATCCACTTGGTGATATGCTCTTTAATATCGTGGTTACAGGTATTGCCAACGTGGTTTTTACATTTGTGGCGATTTTCACGGTGGAGAAACTCGGACGTCGCAAGCTGATGCTAATGGGTGCGTTGGGACTCGCGCTGATTTACATGATTCTCGGCACATGCTACTATTTCCAAGTCAGCGGCATATTGATGGTGATATGTGTGGTGGCTGCTATAGCCTGCTATGCCATGACTCTCGGACCCATCACATGGGTGCTTCTTGCGGAGCTTTTCCCCGATAAGGTGAGAGCGATTGCGATGGCGGTATGCACCTTTGCTCTTTGGACCGGTTGTTTCACGCTGACATATTCCTTCCCGATACTTAATTCATGGCTCGGAAGCTATGGCACGTTCTGGCTGTATGCCGCGATCTGCTTGTCGGGTTACATCTATTTCCTGAAGGTGTTGCCAGAGACAAAAGGTAAGTCACTGGAAGAGCTTGAAAATGAATTGATAAAGAAGTGAAAATTAAAAATCATATAAAGATACAGATATTATGGTAAAAGCATGGAGAGAGAAGGTGATGATACCTACTTACCTTCCCGGAGAACCGGAAAAGAATCCAATATTTCTTGAAAAACGTGTATATCAGGGTTCAAGCGGAGTTGTCTATCCATATCCGGTAATAGAGTCAATCTCCAATGAGAAAACTGACGTTGAATATGATGCGATATGGATTGAGAATGAGTATATAAAGGTGATGATATTGCCTCAGCTCGGAGGTCGTGTGCAGATGGCATACGATAAGATTAAGGAGCGTCATTTCATATATTACAACCACGTCATCAAGCCAGCCCTCGTAGGGCTGGCTGGGCCATGGATTTCCGGCGGCATAGAGTTCAACTGGCCTCAGCATCATCGTCCGTCGACGTATATGCCCGTTGATTCCAAGATAGAGGAGAATGCCGACGGCTCAGTGACGGTTTGGGTCAACGAGCGAGAGCGCATGTTCTCGCAGAAGGGTATGGCTGGTTTCACCCTTCGTCCCGGCAAGGCATATCTTGAAATAAAGGGTGTGCTCTATAATCCTACTCCGATGCCCCAGACCTTCCTTTGGTGGGCAAACCCGGCAGTGGCTGTCAATGACGACTATCAGAGCGTTTTCCCGGCAGATGTCAATGCCGTGTTCGACCATGGTAAGCGTGCTGTAAGCTCGTTCCCGATTGCCACAGGCACTTACTACAAGATGGATTATTCCGCTGGCGTGGACATCTCCAACTATAAGAATATCAAGGTGCCGACCTCTTATATGGCGGTCAATTCAAAATATAACTTTGAGGGTGGGTATGAGAATGACACACGTGCCGGAATGTTGCACGTCGCAAACCATCATGTATCACCCGGAAAGAAACAGTGGACTTGGGGTAACGGTGACTTCGGTCAGGCTTGGGACCGCAACCTTACCGATGAGGATGGTCCGTATATCGAGCTTATGGCAGGTGTCTACACAGAGAATCAGCCTGACTTCACTTGGCTCATGCCTTTTGAGGAGAAATCATTCACCCAGTATTTCCTACCGTATCGCGAACTCGGCATAGTGAAGAACGCATCCAAGGATCTTCTCATGAATATAGACCGTGCCGGAGAGGGTAAGGTGCGTCTGAAGGTGTTCGCCACTTCAGAGCAGGATGTGGTCATCACTCTTTACAATGGCGAGGAGAGTCTGTATTCAGAGACTTTAACCATGTCGCCTGTGATGGTCTACGACAAGGAGATTACGTCCGGAGATGCAGAATGGAGCAATCTGAGAGTTGTCATATCCGATGCCAAGGGTAAGGAACTTCTCGTGTGGGAGCCGGAACCGGATGAAATCCGTCCTATACCCGATGCGGCAGAGGCGGCACTCCGTCCGGAAGAGATAAAGACTGTGGAGCAATTGTATCTTACCGGTCTGCATCTCGAACAGTATCGTCATGCCACATTCAATCCGGTGGATTATTATGAGGAGGGTCTCCGTCGTGACCCCATCGACGTGAGATGCAACAATGCACTCGGATTGTGGTATATCCGCAAGGGACGTTTCGACAAGGGGGAGAAGTATCTGCGCACGGCTGTCAAGGTGCTTATGAAGCGAAATCCCAACCCGTATGATGGTGAACCTCTGTTTAATCTCGGTCTTGCATTGAAACTTCAAGGTAAGACGGATGAGGCTTACGACCGTTTCTATAAGTCTACATGGAATGGCGGTTGGCAGGATGCCGGCTATATGGCGTGTGCACAGATCTCAAACGGTCAGGGGCGTCTTGAGGATGCTCTTTATGAGGTTGACCGTTCGCTTATCCGCAACTGGCATAACCACAAGGCACGTGCCCTGAAGACTCATATCCTTATGCTCATGGGGAAGAAAGAGGAGGCTGAGAAGTTTGCGGCCGAATCGCTTGCAATAGATCCGTTCAACTTCGGATGTCTCTATGAACTCGGTAAGTATGCGGAGATGCGAGAGATGATGCGCAAGGATGCTAATGATTATGACCAGCTTGCACTCGACTATTGTGCGGCGGGAGCATATACCGATGCAGCCAAGATATGGGGTATGGCGATAGAGGAGACCGCCGTGACTCCGATGACCCGCTATTATATGGCGTGGAGCCTTCATGAGTCAGGCAATATAGTTGAGGCAGAGGCTATGTATAAGGAGGCTGTGACAATCTCACCTGAGTATTGCTTCCCCACCCGTATAGAGGCTATCCTTGCGCTCAACGTGGCTATGAAGTATAATCCGTCGGATGCACGTGCTCCATATTATCTTGGTAATCTATACTACGACAAACGTCAGTATGATCTTGCCATAGCATTGTGGACAAAATCGTCTGAACTTGACCCGACATTCCCCACCGTATGGAGAAACCTTGCTTTGGCGGCATATAATAAATTGAACGATAAGGATAAGGCTCTTGAAATGATGGTGCGTGCGTTTGAACTTGACCGGACTGATGCCCGTGTGCTGATGGAGCTTGACCAGCTTTATAAGCGTCTCGGTCGCAGCCATGCCGACCGTCTTGCATTCTTGGAGAAATATCCGTCGCTTGTCAGCCGCAGGGATGACCTCCTTTTGGAGCAGATTACACTTCTTAATTTCACCGGAGATTTTGATAAGGCTAAGACTCTTCTTGATGCCCACACGTTCCATCCGTGGGAGGGTGGTGAAGGCAAGGTTCCTGCACAGTATCAGTTCAGCCGTGTGGAGATGGCGAAGAGACTTATCGCTAATCCTACGAAGGAGAATCTTGCGGAGGCAATCCGTCTGCTTGAGGAATGTCTGGTCTATCCCCACAATCTTGGAGAGGGTAAGCTGCACGGAGCATTAGAGAATGATTTCATGTATCTGTTGGGTAAGGCTCACGAGCTTAACGGCGACAAGGATAAGGCTATGGAGTGCTGGAAAGCCGGCATGATAGCACCGGAGGAACCGACAGCAGCTCTCTACTACAATGACGCAGCTCCCGATAAACTCTTCTATGCCGGATTGTGCTGCATGGCTACCGGAAATTATGATAAGGCTAAAGGACGTTTCAATCGCTTGGTGGTATATGGAGAGAACCATATCTTTGAGGATCAGAAACCTGATTACTTCGCGGTGTCATTACCGGATCTTCTTGTGTGGGACGGCGATCTCAATGAGACAAACAGAGTGCATTGCCTCTATATGATGGCACTCGGTCATTTCGGTCTTGGCAATTATGACAAGGCAGAGAAATTCCTGACCGAAGCGGAGAGAATCAACCCCAATCATGTAGGCATACTCTCATCCCGTTCATTCTTTAATCTATCGGAAAAATGAGAAGGAATATAATAATTGGTATTCTATCTGTATTAATTTCAGGACTATGGTTTATGGCATGTGGTGCCATTGACCATAATCCATTACAGATAGATTTGTCGGGAGAATGGCGATTCAGAATTGATTCTCTTGACAGAGGTATATCGGAAAACTGGTCGGCATCATTGTTGGATGATGTTGTCACCTTGCCGGGCACAATGGATACGAATGGTAAGGGCGACTCTTGCCGATTGGATGCGAGGCTTGAAAAAACACAATTGCTGCATCTCACAAGAAAATATTCTTATGTAGGGCCGGCATGGTATCAGCGGGATGTGGAGATAACTGAAGAGATGGCAAATAGACCGCTTTCGTTGGAATTGGGACGAGTGTTATGGCAGAGCCGTCTGTGGATTGACGGGGAGGAGGTTGACACTGCTCAGGAGAGTCTGACAACTCCGCATCGTTTTTCTATACCGGCATTGACGAAAGGGAAGCATACGCTCACCCTGCGTATTGACAATTCAAAACGTTACGACATATCTGTGAATGATTTGGCACACGCCTATACCAACAACACGCAGGTGATGTGGAACGGTGTCTTGGGCAATATGACCTTGACAGCACTCCCGGATATAAGCATAGACCAAATGGCAGTCTATGCCACAGACCCGGAA
Source organism: Muribaculaceae bacterium Isolate-037 (Harlan) (assembly GCA_003762615.1). Lineage (GTDB taxonomy): Bacteria > Bacteroidota > Bacteroidia > Bacteroidales > Muribaculaceae > Lepagella > Lepagella muris. The sequence continues at coordinate 119,502 of RIAZ01000001.1, read as the reverse complement.
AAACCGTTGTTGTCAAAGTTGGAACTGTATAATCACACTTCTGATACTGTCACTACAGAGATTAATCTGAATGTTGGCAAAGTGAAGACTCGTGAGAAAGTCATGTTACTTCCTGGATTGAATAATGTTGAGATTAGTATGGATTGTAGCGGAGCTGGTTTTAAGGCATGGTATGAGTTCTCTCCGGCAGTCTATAATATGGTTGCAAGTGTCATTTCATCCGGAGCACAGAAGAGTGTGGATTTTGGTTTCCGGGAAGTTAGTTCCGAGGGTACAGATATTTTGGTAAATAATAAGCCTGTGTTTCTGCGAGGCACGCTTGAATGTTGCATTTTCCCACTTACCGGCACGCCTCCTACAGATGAGGCGGGTTGGGAGAAAGTGTTTTCCACAGCGAAAGAATACGGATTGAATCATCTCCGTTTCCATTCGTGGTGTCCGCCTGAAGCGGCATTCAAGGTGGCAGACAAGAAGGGTTTCTATCTTCAGGTGGAGCTGCCTCAATGGTCGCTGACTGTTGGTCAGGATTCCCTTACGACAAACTATATCTATAAGGAATATGACCGTATCATAAGAGAGTATGGCAGTCATCCGTCGTTTGTGATGATGACTTGTGGGAATGAGTTACAGCCGGATTTCGACACTTTGAACGGCATTGTGGAATATATGCGAAAGACCGATCCCCGTCACTTGTATGCTGCATCGTCATTTACGTTTGAGAAAGGGCATGGGGCTTATCCCGAACCTCATGACCAGTTCTTTATCACTCAATGGACAAACGATGGCTGGGTGCGTGGTCAGGGTGTGTTTGACAGCGAATCACCGAGATTTGATAAGAATTTTGATGAAGGGGTGAAGAACATAACAGTGCCGTTGGTCACTCATGAGATAGGTCAATATTCCGTCTATCCCAATCTTTCTGAAATAGATAAATATACCGGCACCCTTATGCCCTTGAATTTCATGGCAGTCAAGAAAGATATGGAGTCAAAAGGATTGATTGGAGAGGCATCTGATTGGACTCATGCGTCAGGAAAACTTGCTGCAATACTTTATAAAGAGGAGATTGAACGTGCCATGAAGACAAAGGCTATAAGCGGATTCCAATTGCTTGACTTGCACGATTTCCCCGGACAGGGAACGGCATTAGTGGGTCTGCTTGATGCGTTCTGGGATTCGAAAGGGGTGATAGAGCCTGAGGAATTTCGTCAGTTCTGCTCTCCTGTGGTGCCATTGGCATATTTCGGCACCCCGATATACAGAAGCGGCGACGTGTTTAATGCCGATATAAGTATCGCCAATTATTCCGGAGAGAATATAGATGAAGCCAAGGTGAAATGGCAATTGTCGGATACGGAGGGTAAGATATTCGCCTCCGGGTATCTGCCTGATAAGAATCTTATTAATGGAGAGAATACCAACGTAGGTAAGGTTTCAACAGAAGTCAAGACAGGTCGTGCCGATAAATTAATATTTGATGTGAGTGTGGATGGCACGTTAGCTCACAATACTTGGTCGATATGGGTATATCCGGAGATAAAGGCATCAGATATTGAAAATCTGATGAGCCAAATAGTTGTTACCGATAACCTTGCTAAGGCTTTAGAGAGTCTTGAAAAGGGGGAGAAGGTGCTATTCTCACCTGATTATGCCACCATACGAGGACTGGAGGGTAAATTTGTGCCGGTGTTCTGGAGTCCGGTTCATTTCCCGAATCAGGCTGGTACAATGGGACTTCTCTGTGACCCGAATCATCAGGCTTTGAAGTCATTCCCGACAGAGATGCACAGCAATTGGCAATGGTGGGATTTGTTGAAACATTCCACTACCGTTGACATAGATTCCATTCCCGGAGCCATGCCAATAATCAAACAGGTGGATAATTTTGTCAATAATCGACGGTTGGCTTCCATATTTGAGGCTAATTGCGGTAAAGGGAAACTGATATTCAGCAGTATTGATTTGCTTGGGCATAATTCAGATGCAACTGCTCCGGAACGCCGTCAGTTACTTTACAGTCTGTTGCAATATATGACATCCCCTTCCTTCAATCCGTCGGGATCGGTAGATGTGTCAAGTTTGTCTGGAATCTTGAAGAGTAACGGCAAATATGTTTCGACATCCGCCACATCAATCTATGATTGATAATGAAACTTATACAACATAAATAGGTAAAGGTATTTGATGGTTTAAGTGTGAAGAACGCGTGGCAAGGGTTAACCCTTGTCACGCGATTTATATTCAGAAGGGGAGATCTTCATTACTTTTGTGAAAGTCTTTGAGAAATGGTACTGGTCGTAATAGCCGAGCATTTGGGCGATTTCCTTTATCTTTAGATCGGAGAAGTCAAGATATCGGCACGCCGCCTGTATCTTCAGGTTGTGGAAATAGTTGATCGGTGTGAATCCTGTACGCTTTGAGAATATAAGACCGAAATGAGATGGTGAGTAATTCACATGGGAGGCAATCTCTTCAAGTGACAGGATTTTATTTATTGAACTCTTCATGAATGAAATTGCCTTCTCAATCACGTCAGTGCTGTCGTCATGAGTTATCAGCCGGAACTGTGGGATATACGCCAACGAACCGATGAAATGCCATAACACCATGGAAGAATACCGAAGGTTTTCGATGTTATAATCTCGCCAAAGGTTGATGAATATCTCTTCAAACATCTGGTTTCTTGCATCAAATCTTGAATCAGAAGTTTCAGGAATGGTATGTGTCTGATTATACATATCGTTGAGGAGATCAGCCATCTCCCCGGTGAAGTGCATCCAGAAGATACTCCAGGGATTAGTGTCGGATGCGGCATATATATGAGGCGTTCCGGCAGATATTACAAAGAATTGATTTCTGCCTACCGTGCAACGTTTGCCGTTGACCATATACCAACCTTCGCCATCCTTGCAATATATCAGTATATTCTGATTGGATCCATCCTTACGAGAACGGTAATGCCCTGCTGCATGAGGATAGAATCCGATATCCGTGATATATAGCAATCGGGTCAGCTTGTCGGAAGCCAAAATCTTAAGAATGTCATTTGGAATGACAATCACCTTCTGATTATCAAACCCATCACTTTTCCGTTCCATCTGCATGAGTATTTACAAGAAGTTTTGCAAAGATAAATAAAATTCAGGAATATTTACAAAGAAAAACTCAACAACTACGGTCACTATGACGGTTTAGAGTGAGTTTTGCAAGTTGAGGAAAATTTCGATTATACACTGAAAGAATTGCTAAAATATCCAAAACTTTACGGATATGGTCTAAACTTTTGGATTTATTCTTGTTTCTTTCGGTTATAGAATGTAACTTTGTGCAGAATTATTTTTAATATGATTATGAAAATTATTGACCGTCCGATTTACATCAACAGAATCATCAGGCAGCTTAACCGTGGCATGATGCTTGTTCTGGTTGGACAAAGACGAGTAGGGAAAAGTTTTATACTTAGAAGCCTTTCAAATTGGTTGAGCCAAAACAAGCCCAAATCCAATGTGCTGTTTATAGATAAGGATTTTAACAGTTTTAATTTCATCAAAACATCTGATGATCTTTATGCCCATGCTGTCGAAAATTTGCCTCTCGGAGAAGAGAATTACCTTCTTATTGATGAGGTTCAGGATATTGATGGCTATGAAACTGCGCTGAGAAGCCTTTATGCAGAAGACCGTTGTCAGATAATTGCAACCGGAAGCAATGCCTATATGTTTTCTTCGGAGATTGCTACCAAATTTTCCGGAAGATATATCGAGATAAACATTCGAAGTCTCGGATACGAAGAATTCTTGAGGTTCCACAACCTTTCTGACGGTCATGAAGCGTTGCTTAAATATATCAGTTTCGGAGGAATGCCAGGTCTGGCGAATTATCAGTTTGATGATGTGCCGGAGATAAAAGCATACTTGCAGGGGGTCTACAACACGATAGTCCTTAAAGACATCGTAGCCCGTGAACAAATCCGCAATATTAAATTTTTGGAAAACCTGATTCTCTTTCTTGCAGATAATGTAGGACAGCTTGTCTCGGTCAACAGCATAGTGAAATATCTCAAATCGCAAGGTTCCAAGGTGACCAATGATGTAGCAACAAAGTATATTAAGTCCATATCCAATGCGCTCATTATTAATCAGCTCTCCAGATATGACATACATGGTAAGCGTATTTTCGAGCTGATTGAGAAATATTACTTCTGCGACCATGGTCTTCGCAACTGTATCATCAACGAGATGCCTAATGTTTTTGGCAGCATTGAAAAAATCATTGAGAACATTGTACGCAACCATCTTCTCATTCAAGAATTTGATATATATGTAGGAGTTATCCCCTCCGGAGAGATTGACTTTGTTGCAAAGAAAGGCGACAAGACAATTTATATTCAAGTTGCCTACAAACTCTCCACAGAGGAGACTATCAAACGTGAGTTCGGAAACCTTCGGGCAATCAAAGACGACTTCCCGAAGTATGTCGTTACAATGGAAGATATCGTTGGACCCGTTAAAGAGTATCCGGGAATCATCCACATACATTTACGTGATTTCCTCAAGACTGTCTACTGAATTGCAGTGACGTATTAGTGTATGGGAGCTGTCGTCTAAAGATGCTTTCCCAAGCAATAATGGAAGGGCGATATATATTATCGATCAAAATAGGAATGGAAGCACCACTCGTTTCAGTCGTTTTGTGTAGAATGTGGTAAGGTCTATTTTGCCCGGAAGAGAGCGACGCATACACGTAGACACTACATTGCCACGTTCTGAATTTGAAAAGCAATTGAAAATAGTGTCAATGGGTGATGCTTATGCCGGAGCCTCGGTCACGTCGAAAGATGGGATGGGTGGTAATGGTGAGTTCCGTCCGTTGGGAGGAGATTAAATCGAATGAAAGAGAATGGTATCAGTATCGCGACGTTTGATTGCGTGATAGGGAAAATAACTTATCTGACGCTCCGGAACCAATCCGGGGCGTCGGTCACATTGTCGTCAGTCGGTGCGGGCATAGTGTCGGTAATTGTGCCGGATTGTAATGGTAATCTGGCGGATGTGGTGCTCGGATATGGTAATCCGGCGGATTATATCGGAGATGGACCGTGTGCGGGAAAGATTCCCGGAAGGTATGCCAATCGTATATCGAACGGCGAATTTATGATTGACGGGGAGACGTATCATCTGGCGCAGAATGATTATCCTAATGCTTTACATGGCGGTCCGTCTGGTTTTCATAACCGGATATGGGATGTGGAGATTATTGATGACCGTCGGGTGCGTTTCACCCTCTTGTCGGAGGATGGGGATGAGGGTTATCCGGGGAATCTGTCGGTTAGTGCCACTTATGTATGGACCGATGGTAATATGCTTGAATTGCATCTGGAGGCAGTGACCGACAAGCCGACGGTGGGCAATCTCACCAATCATGCGTATTTCAATCTTGACGGGGAGGATGCCGGTTCGGTGCTGGGTCATGAGTTATGGCTCAATGCGTCGAGATACCTGCCTACCGATTCCGCGTTCATACCCACAGGTGAACTGGCGGATGTGGTGTCAACTCCGATGGATTTCACATCCCCGAAGAGACTGGGGATGGATATTGAGGCGGATTTCCCGGATCTTATATATGGGAGGGGTTACAACACTTGTTGGATCGTTGATAATTGGCAACCGGGGAGGTTGCAGAAAGTGGCTGTGCTTGATTCGGAGCGTTCGGGTCGGCGACTCACAGTTTTTTCCACGCAACCTGGAGTGCAGGTCTATACCGGCGGATGGCTTAAAGGGAGTCCGGAAAGCATATCCGGAGGGGAATATGACAAAGGGTCAGGAGTGGCGATAGAATGTCAGGGTTTCCCTGATGCGCCCAACCGACCTTCGTTCCCCTCGCAATTGCTGCGACCCGGAGAAAGATACTGTCAACAGATATTCTTCAGTTTCTCGACAAGGGAATTAAGGAAATAATGAAGTTAGATACCACTTATATACAATTTCAATGAATAATAATGCTTAAATTTGTGAAAAATATAAGATTTAAGGTTATGAAAAGATTTCTTGCAAGTGTAAGTGTTATTCTGTCGGTATTTACGGCAATGGGACAGGATCGCGCCGACCGTCAGCAGCTGGATGATCCGGCTTCGTTTTCCATGATTCTTCTCGGCGACCCACAGGGGTATATCAAGTATGATATCAACCAACCATTGTTTGAACTCCAGACGGCATGGATAGCGGATAACGTGGATAATCTCAATATCAAGGCTGTGCTTTGCACCGGTGATCTCGTAGAGCAGAACGATAATCTCGTCCGCAACCGCAGGATGCTTAATCAGACGTCGAGGGAGATGTGGGAGAACGTGTCGCGATCGTTTGAGCGTCTTGACAACAAGGTGCCATATATCATATCGGCAGGTAATCATGATTATGGCTACCGTCATTCCGAGAATGGGAATACAAAGTTCCCTGAATATTTCCCGATAGAACGCAACAAGGCATGGTATGATTGCGCGGTGGAAGTGTATCCTAATCGGAGCGGGGTTGAGTCGCTGGAGAATGCGGCATTTGAGTTTGAGTCGCCGGAATGGGGCAAGTTGCTTGTGGTATGCAATGAGTTCGCACCGCGTGATGAGGTGCTTGGTTGGACGGCACGCCTGATAGATAGCGACAGATTCCGGAATCATAAGGTGATCTACATCACCCATTCTTTGCTTGCCGAGCGCACGGCTGAATGGACGGATAATGAGCCGTATGACATTACTCCGCGCAACTGGGGTAAGCAGGTGTGGGAGAAACTTCTGAAGCCATCGAAAAATATTGTGTTGGCGTTGTGTGGACACATGGGTGATACCGGTAGTTTTGAGAACTCGGTGGCGTATCGTGTCGATAAAAATTCAATAGGGAGGAATCTGCATCAGATGATGTTTAACGTCCAGACTCTTGGCGGCGGCTGGGAAGGGAATGGCGGCGACGGTTGGCTCCGTATCCTTGAATTTAAGCCAGATGGAAAGACGATAGGGGTGAAGACATATTCACCACTGTTTGGTATATCCCCGTCAACACGTCATCTGGCACACCGCACGGAGAGTTTCGACCAGTTTGAGATGGTCATAGAGTAAACCTTTTGTGTTACATATTTAATCCCGTCTTGGTGTACCGGATGGTCAATCCAAGACGGGATTATTGTATATGATGAATTTTTTATCGGGTGTATTTACGGCTATTTCTTGTCGCGAATCTCTACGCGACGGATTTTGCCGCTTATGGTCTTTGGAAGTTCATCCACAAATTCAACCACGCGGGGATATTTATAGGGTGCAGTCGTGCGCTTCACATGATTCTGTATCTCCTTGATGAGAGCCTCCTTGTCGTCAACGGCACGCTGACGATAGTCAGGTGCGAGTACGATTGTAGCCTTCACCACCTGTCCGCGTATCTCATCGGGTACACCGGTTATGGCACATTCCACCACAGCGGGATGAGTCATCAGCGCACTCTCCACCTCGAAGGGACCGATACGGTAGCCGGACGACTTTATCACATCATCCTTTCTGCCTACAAACCAGTAATAGCCATCCTCATCGCGCCAAGCCACGTCGCCCGTTTGGTAGATGCCATCATGATGAGCCTTAAGGGTCAGTTCCGGGTCATGAAGATATTCCTTGAAAAGACCTAACGGACGGTGCCCGTCGGTATGTATGATTATCTCTCCATGCTCACCATCCTCCGCCTGTCTGCCGTCGGGGGTTACAAGGTCGATTTCATACTCCGGACCCTTCTTCCCCATAGAACCCGGCTTTGGTTCCAGCCAAGGGTATGTGGCGATTGTGAGTGTGGTCTCTGTCTGACCGAATCCCTCCATGAGCTTGATTCCGGTAAGTTTCAGCCATTCTTCATATACGCTTGGGTTAAGAGCCTCTCCGGCTATTGTGCAGTATTTAAGGGTTGAGAGGTCGAATTTCGACAGATCCTCACGTATAAGGAAACGGAATACGGTCGGTGGTGCGCAGAAAGAGGTTATGCCATAGTTGTGGATCATGTGGAGCACATCCACCGGCTCAAACTTCTCAAAGTCGTAGACAAACACGTTGGCACCTGCAATCCATTGTCCGTATAGCTTTCCCCATACCGCCTTACCCCAGCCGGTGTCAGCGAGAGTGAGGTGCAGACTGTCCTCATGCAGATTGTGCCAGAAGGATGCCGTTATTATGTGTCCGAGCGGATACGTGAAATCATGTGCCACCATCTTAGGCTCGCCGGTGGTGCCGGAGGTGAAATACAGTAGCGATACATCGTCGTTGGCATTAGGATTCTCCGGACGCACGAAAGGCTTCGCCTTTTCGATCTCCTTGTTGAAATCATACCAACCCTCGGGAATCACAGGACCGGTGGAAATCAGAGCGTGAAGTGACGGACATTCCGGCAGGGCATCGTTGATATGCGATGTCACTACAGGATCGCCGGAGGCTACGATAGCCTTTATCCCTGCCATGCGGCAACGGTAGATGATGTCTTTCTTAGTCAGCAGATGGGTGGCGGGTATGACGGTGGCACCCAATTTATGAAGGGCGATGATGGAGAACCAGAACTGGTAGTGGCGTTTCAGGATGAGCATCACCATATCCCCTTTGCCGATACCGAGCGATTGGAAAAACGAGGCGGTCTTATCGCTCTCGCGTTTTATGTCGGCAAAGGAGAATTGAATCTTCTCCCCTTTGTCGTTGGTCCACAGTAGGGCTGGTTTGTCAGGTTCCCTTTCCGCCCATGCGTCTACCACATCGTATGCAAAGTTGAAATTTTCGGGTACATTTACATGGAAATTCTCCATGAAATCCTCATAACTCTCAAATTCGGTTTTATCAAGAAAACGATCGAGCATAATAAAGAAATTAATTAGGATATGACTGCAAGCAGGCGCACTTTGCTGCCATCGAGGGCACGCAGACCGTGCGGTTTTCTTGCGTCAAACATTATTGCGTCTCCGGGGTTGAGAATATTGAGTTTTCCGGCAACGGAGATTTCAAGTTTACCTTCCACGACGAAATTGAATTCCTGTCCTTCGTGGGTGTTGAGGGTGAGGTGAGCATCAGCGGGAGCCGGCTCGACAGTCACCATGAATGGTGCCATCACTCGATGCTGGAATCCTGCGGCGAGGTCCATATAACTGTATGCACCGGTGCGTTCGGCTTTCTCCCCCTTACCGGCACGTGTGATGTAATACGAGTTCATACGTGGTTCGTTGCCAAACATTATTGCCGACATCTCCACGCCGTATGTGGAAGAGAGCCGGTGGATGAAGCTCACGGGAATATCGCGCATCCCGCTCTCATACTCGGCAAGGAGTTCTTCCGATATGTCGCATTGGCTTGCCATATCGGCAGTAGTCAGCTCAAGGGCATCGCGCAGACCGCGCAGGCGTTCAGCTATCTGTAGAATTATGTCCATGATGAAAATTATTTAGATAGCGCAAAGATATGAAACTTTTCCGATGTAGGTCGGATGATTGACCGAAAATTGTCGTCACTTTATAATTTTTTTCAAGTTTGCCCATTACGCTTCCCCCACAAATTTGGAGTTGATGAAAAGATTCGTGTATACACTGAATAAATTGCTGAAATTGCCAAATCTTTACGGCTATATTCTAAACTTTTTAATTTGTTCTTGTTTCTTTCGTTTATGGAATGTAACTTTGTGCAGAATTACTTTAAACATGATTTATGCATATTATTCAGTCTTGTTATTCAGTCTTTAATACTCGTATCTATAAATTCCTCTTATTGTTGATTGTATTCGTGGCGATAGGGCTCATTCCCTTTCCTCTTGAGGCGCGGGAAGTGATCTCGCTGAATCGTGACTGGTTGTTTCATGCCGGCGATGTGGCTGACGGGGCGTCTGCCCATACGTTATCTCCAGGATGGATCACGGTTAATGTGCCCCACGATTATCAGATAAGTCAGCCATGGGTCGCTCCCGGTGTTGATGAGAGGGGGGATGCCGATAATCCTGTGGCAAACGTGGCGAGTCGGCTCAGTTCACGAGGCTTCAAGGAGATGGGGTGTGGCTGGTATCGTAAGACGATCATACCGGATAATGACTGGAAAGGGAGGCGTATACTTCTGGATTTTGAGGGTATAATGCTGGTGGGAGATGTGTATCTGAATGGAGAACTCATAGGCGGCACAGACTACGGCTATCTTGGGTTTGAAATTGACGTGACTGATAAATTACGGTACGGAGAGGAGAATGTGATAGCAGTCAGGGCAGATACCGGAAGCCCGGAAAATTCAAGATGGTACACAGGGGGCGGATTATATCGCGACGTCAATCTTAAAATCACTGATCCCGAACTTTATTTCACGCGTCATCCGCTCTATGTGACCACTCCGGAGGTTGAGCGGGACAGGGCGGTAGTGAGGATTCAGGCGGAAGTAGCGAATCATATCGCATCGCTTGATTCATTGCGTATGAAGACCGTAATACGTGATGCGGATGGGAAGGCGGTGTATGAAGCGGAATCATCCCACAGATTCAACCGTAAGCAAACGATAAAGGAATATGAGGCGGATAGCCTTGTCTTGGATAATCCGCGTCTATGGGATTGCGAGACTCCCCATCTCTACACTGCGACCGTCACTCTCTTGCGTCCGGATGCGACTGTGGCTGATGAAGTCAGCACGCGTTTCGGAGTCAGGAAACTGGAATACTCTCCGGAATACGGTCTGCGGATAAATGGGAAGAAAGTGCTTCTGAAGGGTATTGCCAACCATCATACCTTGGGGGCATTGGGGGCGGCTGCTTATCCGCGAGCCATCGAGAAAAGAATACGGCTACTGAAGGATTTCGGGTTTAATCATATCAGATGTTCGCATAATCCCTACAGCGAATCATTGATGGATCTTTGCGACGAATATGGCATACTCGTGGTTGATGAACTGTATGACAAATGGCTCACCCAATATGCGGGCGGACGTAAAGACTGGATGGAGCAATGGCCTCACGACGTGCCGGAATGGGTGAGACGCGACAGGAATCATCCCTGTGTGGTGATGTGGAGCCTTGGCAACGAACTCCAGCTTCTATGGGACATACCGTATGCAGATTGGGGAGTCACTCCCTACAGAATGCAGAAAGCCCTTCTTGACAGATATGACCGCACACGTCCCGTCACTGTGGCGATGCATCCTCGTGGACGCAATGAAAAGACGGATTCGCTCCCTGCCCCTCTCGCGATGGAGACAGACGTGGCGGCATATAACTATAGATATATGTATTTCCCTGGTGACAGCCGCCGATTCCCCCGGATGATGTTTTATCAGAGTGAAGCGAACACCTCGAATATGGGTCCGAACTATTTTGACATGGATCTCGACAAGGTAATAGGTTTAGCATATTGGGGAATGATAGATTATCTGGGTGAATCTGCCGGCTGGCCCGCAAAGGGTTGGGAACAGGGGGTGTTTGACATATCTCTTGAGCCGAAACCGAATGCCTATTTCCTGAAAAGCTACTTTAAAGAGGATGAGCCGCTTGTGCATATAGCGGTATATGAGGATGAGGAGCCCTACATCTGGAATGATATACAGATGGGAGGGAAACGCTTGTCGGATCATTGGAATTATCCTGAGCCGAGCATACTGAAACTCTATACTTATACGAATGCTGATGAGGTGGAACTTAAAATCAATGGCAAGACGATAGGACGCAAGCGCAATGACAGGACCGACAGCCGCCGACGTAATCGAATAATGTGGGAGAATGTGGAGTATTCCCCCGGCAATATAGAAGCGTTCGCCTATAATGACGGTGAGAGCAACCCGGTGGCTCGCCATCGTATTGAGACCTCAGGTAGGGCTTCGCATCTTCTCTTGACGGCAGACAATGCCGACTGGAGAGCGGATGGCACTGATCTCCAGCATGTCAGAGTGGAGGCTGTCGATAAGAAAGGACGTCGGGATGTGTCGGCACGCGGCATGCTTACGTTTTCCGTGGAAGGTCCTGCAGAGATAGTCGGAGTCATCAACGGCGATAACCGTAGTAATGAACTGACCGTAGGTAACTCCCGCAGCCTCTACAACGGCACCGCCACTGTAATACTGAGATCAAAGCCGGAGAGTGGCACAGCCCTTCTGCGCATCACGTCGCCTGATTTCAAACCTGTAATGATGAAACTCCCGGTAAGTCCGGTAGATGGTAAATGAAGGGGACAATTGGTAACAATTGGTAGGAGTGTTACGGCGTGGTGTAGTATTTCAGTATGACGATGAGGAGTATGGCGAATATTTCAGAACATCGGTTTATGGCTGTGGCTCTAATCACGTCGTCATAGAAAAAGTACCTGCTTTTGTCGCCGATGTATGGCTTGTGGACGCATTCTCCGAAATAGTTATGCGGACCGCCAAAACGGCAGTCCAGGATGCCGGCGAGTGCAGCTTCCGGATAGCCGCTGTTGGGACTCGTATGTTTGTTGCCGAATCGCCATACAAATGTAATGGCTCTCCATCGTAACGATGATATGATCATGAGAAGGGCAGTAAGTCTGGCAGGTATATAGTTGGCGATATCATCTATCCGTGCAGCCACCTTTCCAAAGCTGCGGAAACGCTCATTCCTGTATCCGATCATAGAGTCAAGAGTATTCACCATCTTGTAGGCAAGCATCCCCGGCACTCCGAGCACGGCATACCAGAAGAGTGGCGCGATGACACCATCACTAAGGTTTTCGGCAAGAGTTTCCAGGGCTGCGGCACGGATTTCCTGGTCGGTCAGTTCCGACGTGTCGCGCCCGACTATCCTGCCCACTTGCCTACGTCCGGCTTCAAGAGATTCGTCTGCAGCCTTAAAGACCATATCCACTTCCCTTATTAGAGTTGTTCCCGCAAGACAATAGAATATCATGACTGCCTCAAATGTCATCTTTGCCCAGATGAAAGGGGAGAGAAGCCGGAGGCAGAGTGTGGCGGCAAGATATACTGCCGCTATCAACCCCACGGCACAGATGGCTCCTTTGAGTGTGCGGTGGTCTCCTTTATTGAATTTATGTTCGCAGAAACTTATCATCTTGCCAAACCCTACAACAGGATGTGGCAAGCGGGAGGGATCTCCCAGAATAAGGTCGGCTCCCCAGCCTATGAGCAATGGGGCGATAGCTATAAGGTATTCCATTCTTTCAATGCATTTATCAGTATGTCGTTCTCTTCTGGGCTCTGTGCCGCCACACGAAAATGTCGTGCTCCGAGACCATGGAAATTTGATGCGTCCCGAATGAGTATCCCATGACGGTCAATAAGACGGTTTTTAAGCGATAGGGCAGACGATGACGGAAGTTCGGCAAGAAGGAAGTTGCAGTCGGTGTCTGTGACCTTGATCCCCATTGCAGAGAATGTGGAGGAGATCCGCAGTGCCTCCTCATGCAGTCTTCGGGAATCAATCACATAGTCTTCATCATGCGACAGGAGATAACGAGCTGCCTCTATTGCCAAAGAATTCACAGACCACGGCATCCGCATGGCACGCAGTTGCGAGATGATGGCGGCATTGCCGATGGCATACCCTATCCGCAATCCCGGAATGGCATAACGTTTGGTGAGGGAGCTGAGTAGAATAAGGTTGTGACGGCAGGCGGCATCCTTTACGTCAAGCACGCGTTTGAGGGTATAGTCTGCATACGCCTGATCCACTATGAACAGCTTATCAGGATTGCCGTCAATAAGCTTTATCAATGATTGACGGTCAGTGACTTTCCCCGTGGGATTATTCGGATTACAGATCCATACGCAGGATGAATCCGCAGGGATTTCATCAAGTGATCTGAAATGGACTACCCTGTGATGGAATATATGGCAGGCATCCTGATATTCACTGAATGTAGGGGAACATACAGCTGACAATCCATCATGCTTGAGCTGGGCAAGCAGATAGATTGATTCGGTGGCTCCGTTTGTCACTATGACACACTCCGGATCAATCCCCATCCGACTTGCCAGGAGCGTTTCAATACTCCTCGGTTCGGGTTCCGGATAATTACGGAATACGTCGCCGAGAGCATAGAGATGAGACCTCAACTTAGAATGGTCAATCCCCTGATAAATATTCGTGCTGAAGTTTATCCTTATCTTGCCGACGTATCTGAAAGCGTCATCGCCATGTCCATGAATCATTTGCTGTCAAGTTTTAGATAGTTGTGGAATGTCATTCAGTCAACCGGATCAGTCGGGTAGGATTGCCACCTTGATTACGTTGTCGCGGCGGTTCTCGAAGAGGTCGTAAGCCTCGAGGATGCGCGAGAACGGGAAGGTGTGGGTGATTAGGGGAGTGGTGTCGATACGTCCGTCAGCAATAAGCTGAAGAATCTCCTCGCAGTCACATCCGTCTACGCCTCCTGTCTTGAATGTGAGGTTCTTGCCATACATGTCGGGCAATGGCAAGATCTGTGGCTCGTCATATAGAGCCACGACTGTCACTATGGCGTTCGGACGAGCCGCCTGCCATGCCAGTCGGAACGTGTCGTCAGCTCCCGCCACCTCTATAACTCGATCGGCACCGCCATGTTCACTCAGTCCGGCAACTTCTGCAAGACACCTGTCGGGATTCGTTACAACCACGTCCGGATAATGCCGTTTGACAAACTCGCGACGCACTTCATCAAGTTCGCATACGATTATCCTCTTAGGATTGAACAGCGCGACACATTGCAGCGTGCAGAGACCGGTCGGACCGGCACCTATTATCAGTACCGTATCCTCCTGAGATATTTCTGAAATCTTGGCAGCCCAATACCCTGTGGCGAGTATATCGCCTACAAAGAGAGCCTGACGGTCAGACACGCCATCCGGAATCCTCGTCAATTCGTTGTCAGCCTGTGGCACACGCACGAATTCCGTCTGACCTCCATCAATACGGCATCCCAATGCCCATCCTCCATTAGGGTCAGTGCAATTGTTGACCCAGCCGTTACGGCAGAAGAAACACTCACCGCAGAACGTCTCCACATTCACAGCCACACGGTCGCCCGGCTTCACACTGGTGACTGCCGAGCCTACCGACTCGACCACACCGACCATCTCATGCCCCACCGTCACACCCGGCACGGCACGTGGCACGCTCCCATGCTTGATATGCAGGTCAGACGTACAGATACTACTCATCGTGACCCTCACGACCGCATCCGTAGGATCAATCACCACAGGCATCGGTTTATCCGTTACCTCAAACCTGCCATTCTCAATATAAGTCAATGCCTTCATTCCTCAATATTAATATAAGCAACCATGCAAAGGTAGTAACTTTTTTGATAAATCCCCATTATTCAAATCTTTTTTCAGATCACATTGCATTTCTTATTGGAAACATTAAACAAGAAAAAATTGTGATTATCAATCCAAAAATTGAGTTCTTCAAAAGGATTTGTTAATTTTGCACTTGCCGGTTGACTCTACACTCCAGCCGACATCCATTCGCCCATATTTCCCCAAGAATCTGGTGCTGAATAATATGCAATCAATAAATTAAGTTTCGCAAGTTTTCCAACTTGCGAAACTTAAATGGTTTAAGGTTTAAAGTTTATGGTTTATGATAATTAAATTTTGTATAATGAAAAGATTCGTGGATTTTCGTGAATCTTAAACCTTAAACTATAAACTTTAAACCACTGAAGTGCAGCTTGCGAAACTTCAGTCAATAAATAACCTTACAGAATAATTTACCCTGATATGGAAGTGCGGATAGAAAATATAAATCAAGACGTGAATCTCGTTGCTGACATAAAGCAACTTATCACAAATGCCAGACTCAAAGTTGCAACCGTTGCCAATGCCGGGATAACCATGCTATATTGGCACATTGGGGAGAGAATTAATCGTGAAGTGCTTGGAAATCAACGGGCGGAGTACGGCAAGCGAATTGTGTCAACGGTGTCGGCACAATTACAGCAGGAATATGGCGGTCAGGAATTTTCTACCCGCAATCTTAGACGGATGATGCAATTTGCCGACTATTTCCCGGATCCGCAAATTGTGTCGCCATTGGCGACACAATTATCTTGGACTCATTTTACGGAAGTTTTACCGATAAAGGATGCCATTCAACGAGAGTTCTACCTCACAATGGCTGCTGAAGAGAGGTGGACAAAACGCACTCTCCGTGCCAAGATTGACGGGATGCTATTTGAGCGTACCGCCATCAGTGAGAAACCGGAAGAACTGATTCGTACAGAACTTGCAGCCCTTAGAAACGAGCGCAAAATTTCTCCCGACATGGTATTCAAGAGCCCATACTTTCTCGAATTTACAGGTCTGAAAGGGAATTACAGTGAAGAGACATTGGAGGACACTCTTATCTCGCACATTGAGCAATTCCTGTTGGAACTTGGCGATGGATTCACTTTCGTGGCTCGTCAGAAGCGGATGATAATAGATGGTGAAGACTTTCATCTTGACCTGCTCTTTTTTCATCGGAAATTGAAGCGACTGATAGCTTTGGACTTGAAATTGGGACGATTCAAAGCCCAATACAAAGGACAGATGGAACTATATCTGCGTTGGCTTGAGCGATACGAGATGCAACCCGGCGAAGGCACACCGCTCGGCCTTATCTTATGCACCGAAGGCAGCAACGAACAGATAGAACTTCTCCAACTCGATGCCACAGGCATTAAAGTGGCGCAATATATGACCGAACTGCCACCAAAAGAAGTCCTGATTCGTCAACTGCAAAAAACAATCGAAGCGAACCACAATCTTTCATAAGCATACGATGAAGCAAGTATGAGACATCGACGAAAATATGAAGAAAGAACTTTCGAATCTTCTTCGAAATGTGTTTGATTTTTATCGAACTTATATTAGCCTGTTTGAAAATTTGCAGCAACCTGCTGCAAATTCTATTGTCGCAAATCGTTATTCTTCGTTAGAAAAACTATCGAGAATGGCTGGGGCGAAATGTCCTACTCAATTTTCTCGACACTGACCTACTGTGAATCATCAGCTTAAAGGAGAACAAGACAACCCGACCATAGGTCTTCTGATTTGCAAGGACAAAGACAATATTGAGGCTCAATATTCTTTGGAAGCATACAATCTTCCTCTCGGCATATCGCAATACGAACTATCCAAGTTGATTCCTACCGAAATAAAGAGTTCTCTGCCATCAATTGAGGAAATAGAATCGTCTTTGGAGAAACTTTCGGAAAAAGAATATGAGTAGCAATTACGATGTAAATAATATTCTGTAATAAATATAGAATGAGTACCATCTGATTATATTATCAATAACGACATAATCCTACCTCCTGGTTCACTACGCTTCAGTGTGATGGATCGGGATTTTTTGTTTTTGGGCAGTTCGGTAAGTCATGTCAGTTTGAGGCGCTGCAAGGCGAAAAGGATTTGTTAATTTTGCACTTGTCGATTGACTCTATAGAAAATTGAATGATCGTCAGCGCAAAATACTCGCTCTGATTGAGAGCGATCAAGAAATTTCCGCACCTATATTGGCATCAACTATAGGAACAACAAGTCGGACTATACAACGCGATTTAAAGTTCATGCAGAATCTTGGAATTATCACTAACGATAGCCCCGATAGGGGTGGAACTTGGAAAATACTTTAATTATAATATTGATGTCAAACCACATTTAAGTGTAACTTGGTATTCATGCAACTGTCAGGAGAAATATTGCCAAAGTAGATAAAACAACATTGGCAGAACTGTGTGTAGGATATTCGGAGCTAAGGTATGTCTTAATTAGAATATTTTCGATTACTGATCTGCTTGCATCATCTTTCATCAACTGAAACAAATCTTCATCGATAACAGCTCCAGCAAAACTTTTCTTCAGTGCTGACAACGAATATTCTTTTCGGCATTCAAATGATGGGAGTTTGACCAATGTCCAAAATGGAGATGATGACAGATGATAAAAGGGATAATTTAATGCACATTTGAAACTGCCAGATGACTTTACATACAGATTCCATGTAGCTTTAAAAGCCTTTTCCAAAGATTTTGTAAGAGGTATAAATGGGCGGTCAATTTCACCGGATTTAATCAATTCCAATATTGTCAATAACAGAACTGCCTTATGTGGCGCAACAAGATTATCTTTTTTATTTACAGGAAGATGTAAAAGACAATCTATATATCCATTTAGTGTCATATTGTTTAGCATGTGGACAAATCTCTTAGTAAGAGATACCTAAATTATGCAAATTTAGTAATTATTTCTGATATTTAGGTAGTGAAATACTAAATAATCGCTACACCTGAAATAATCAAAGTTCATTTTGTTAAGCAAGTTTGTCTAAAGTTACATTATACTCTATTGATTAACAATTTATTAGTGTTTTAACAAATCTCTTACTAAGAGATAAGAAGTAAACTAATAATACATTACGATTTTGAGTAGATACTGCTTTTCGGGACATGAGTCCTTTCAGTGTAAATCTCTTTGGCTGAAAAAAGGATATGATTTCTTGCTGAACGGCAATCGTTTCAGCAGTCCGGATAGTGTTGCTATTCTTGGTGTAGGCAAAAATATGGTAGCTTCCATCCGATTTTGGCTTCGTGCATTTGGTTTAATCAAAATAGATGAACCATTATCGGTTGCCTCTTACCTTTTTGATTCCGCAACTGGTCGTGACCAATATGTTCAAGACATAAATACTATTTGGTTGCTTCACTTCTTAATAGTGTCGACAAAGGAAGCATCACTTTATAATCTTCTATTCGTTGAATATCAACGAGAGAAAAAAGAGTTTACAAAAACTGAACTTCAAAATTTCATCAAAAGGAAATGCTCTGTGCCAGAGCAGAAGAATGTCTACAATGAGAATACTGTCCGTAAAGATATTGGAGTTTTGCTGAAGAACTATGTTTCCCCATCAGACCTAAAGTCAATTGAGGATTTTTCATCCATTCTTCTCGAATTAAACCTGATTCACAAAGGTACTAAGGGTAAGGATGAGGAAGATTATTATGTTTTCAGAGAAGTTTCTCCTGCCGAGATTTCTCCTGAAATCATTCTTTATGCCCTACATTATATCGCCAAAGGAGATAGGACAATATCGTTTGACAAATTGACGGAATTGGCTTTGACATTCAGTATGCCAATAGTTTCTCTTATCCAGATGATTCAATCCGTAGAGCAAAAGTATCCGGGAATGATTTCCTTTACAGATAATAGTGGCGTGAAGAATGTCCAATTCCTATCAAATTTTGAGTCACTATCTATTCTTGACAAATATTACGAACAACGATGAGTTATATCCCTTCAGTAAATATTGAGCATAATACCGCTAACGATTTTAATTACATTGTTACTGAGAATGCCAAGCTCGTTGTAGGAAGTTTGGTAAACGGTTTCAATAGCGGACACCATTCTTTCACACTTATCGGAACATACGGCACTGGGAAGTCGAGTTTCATTCTTGCATTTGAGAATGACATCAAAAACCGAATCGGTCAACTGGTACGAAACAGGAAAGTCTTTGGCGACGTTAAAGATTTTGAGTTCCTGAATATTGTTGGCGATTATGCACCGCTAAGTAAATTGATTGGTCGGAAACTGTCTACAGAGAATGAAAATCCGATTGATTACCTACATCAATATTATCAGCAACTTCGTAAACAGAACAAATTCCTTTTCATTGTTATTGATGAGTTTGGGAAAATTTTGGAGTATGCTGCCAATAATAATCCTGAGAAAGAACTTTACTTCCTTCAGAAGTTAGCGGAATTCGTGAATGTGCCAAGTAGGAACATTATCCTGATTACTACTCTTCATCAAAATTTCGGTTCATACGCAGTCAAACTCACAGATACGCAGCGAAACGAATGGCAGAAGGTTAAGGGTCGTTTTGAAGAAGTTGTATTTGCGGAGCCGGTAGAACAACTACTTTATCTGACAACTCAACAGATGGAAGCCAAGCCTTTGTCTATAACCACGGCAGCTAAGCTCGGCTTCAAAATTCTTTATGATTTCGCAATTTCATCGAAAATTGTTTCAGATAGATTCAAGTTTTCTACTGCTGAAAAATTATATCCCCTTGACCCGGTTTCATCCGTTGTTTTGACAATTGCAATCCAACGGTATGGTCAAAATGAACGAAGTCTATTCTCATTTCTCTCTGCCCAAGGCAAAGGATCTCTCAATGAGTTTGAGCCAACACCGAATAACACATATAACGTAAGTGATGTATGCGATTATCTTCGCTATCATTATTTCTCTGCATTATCAGAATCTAATTCCGATTCTACCGGATGGCGGTCGCTGACCGTTGCTTTAGAAAGAATTAGCTGTATTGATGCAAGTTTCAACTTTATTGAATCGGCTACAAAAATCATAAAGTTAATTGGTCTGCTAAACATCTTTTTTGCAGGAATTAGACTTACAAAGGAGTTTATTGAGATTTATGCTCAAAATGCTATGGGTATAAATCAGCCTATGACCATTATTGATAAACTTACTTCGTTAAAAATAATTCGTTACGCACAGTATAAATCACAATACATCCTTTTTGAGGGAACTAATCTCAATCTTGAAGACGAACTTTACAAGGCAGCAGGAATTGTTCCCACTCCTTCATTATCTATTGAGGAAATTGGAGGTCATGTCCGCCCTCGTGTATTTTTGGCCAATGAGTCATATTATCATACCGGCACACCTCGTTACTTTGAGTTCAAGGTTACGAATGAACCGATAAATATTGAACCAACAGGAGAGATTGATGGGTATATCCATTTGGTATTCCCTTTATCGGACATCCATAACTATGTCAAGGAATTATCAGAGAAGCACAATGCTGGTGCCAATGTATACGCATATTTTAAGAACACTGATTCCATAACAAAGCATCTCCACGAAATAAAGAAACTCCAGTATGTTATAGACAATGTGGCAATGGATGACAATGTGGCAAAAGCAGAATTGGAGAATCAGAAAAGATATGAGACACAGAAACTCAACAGTGCATTGAATGAGGAGATTGCATCACCGACAAGCTCTATAATCTGGTACTTTCATGGAGAGGAACTAAGGATTCATTCTCTTAAAGAATTGAACGAACTCATTTCAAGAGTATGCACCGAAGTATATCATAAAACACCAATTATTCGGAATGAATTATTCAATAAGCAAAAACTCAGTTCTGCTATTTCATTGGCAAGAGTAAATCTATTGGATGCCATGCTTCTTCATTCTGATGAGGAGGATTTCGGCTTCGCAAAACAATCTTTTCCTCCTGAGAAGACAATCTATTATACATTGCTGCGAGATTCTGGTATTCACCGTCAAGATGAAAATGGAAACTGGATATTGGGAGCACCAACTCAACCGGAACTTCAATCCCTTTGGCAAGTCTGCATTGAATTCTTAAAATCCAGCGTTGATAGACCTCGGAAACTGACAGATCTGTCCGAGATACTTCGCACACGTCCGTATAAACTTAAACAAGGCGTAATTGATATTTGGCTACCTATATTCTTGTATGTCAATCAGCAGGACTATGCCCTTTATAATGATAGCGTTTTTGTACTGAATCTCAATAAAGAAGTTTTTGAGCTACTTCAAAAGCAACTTAAAAAATTTTCTGTCAAGGCTTTCGATGTATCCGGGGTGCGCTTGGAATTTTTTAAGCGTTACCGTCAGTTCCTTCGCAAAGATGATGGCGTAGCCATAAGCACTGATTCACTTTTGGATACTGTTAAACCATTTTTCCATTTTTATCGTACGCTTAACAGGTATGCCAAGACTACGCGAAAGTTTGATAATCCTTTCACGGTCAAATTCAGAGATGTACTTGCTCAGGCGCAAGATCCGGTAAAGACATTTTTTGATGACTTACCTGCCGCACTCGGTTATCGCGACTTGAATAGCGACTCTTTCGTCTCGCAGTATCTTCAGCTTATCCGTACCGCAGTAAGAGATCTTAATACTTGTTATGATTTTCTAATTGATCGTATAGAGCATAAAGTAAAGGAATATATCGGTCTAACAACAGACTTTGACGAGTATAAACCGCTTCTCACAAAACGTTATTCTACGGTGAACGGAAATCTTCTTACTCCAAAAAGTAAATCATTTTTAGAACGGATCCTTGTACCGTCTGACAATCGCAAAGAGTTTTATGAGAAAATTACCATTGTTGTCAACGACAAACGTCTTGAAGAAACTAAAGATAATGAAGAATCACTTCTCGTAAATAGGCTTCTACATCTTTTCAGTGAATTGGAACGCGCGTCGTCCATTTCAACAGATGTTGCCCTCGAAGATGGAGACGAAGCATTTAATTTTGAGTTGGCTACTGCCAGTGGCGATTTCTCAGAGGCAAAGACATTCCGGCTCCCTTCTACAAAGAAAATTAAAGCCAATCAGATGATGGAAAAACTTTCAGAATCCATGTCTGGGGATCGAGACCTTGATATATGTG
This sequence comes from Muribaculaceae bacterium Isolate-037 (Harlan), assembly GCA_003762615.1. GTDB lineage: Bacteria > Bacteroidota > Bacteroidia > Bacteroidales > Muribaculaceae > Lepagella > Lepagella muris. Next base: position 97,093 of record RIAZ01000001.1, on the reverse strand, counting down.
TTCTGCTTAAATTGTTGAATGAAAAATTGAAATGATTATGGTTAGACATGTATTAGGAATCTCCGGAGGAAAGGATAGTGCGGCATTGGCTATCTACATGAAGTCGAAATACCCAGATCTCAATGTAGAATATTATAATACTGACACTGGTTGTGAACTTGCTGAAACCGATCTACTGATTAATCGTCTTGAATCATTTCTTGGAGGTATTAAACGACTAAGAGCGGTAGAAGGGAGTCCGGAGCCGACACCCTTTGAGCATTTTTTACGTGCATCCGGCAATTTTCTTCCTTCTCCACAACAGCGTTGGTGTACGCAAAAAATGAAATTGGCTGAGATGGAACGCTTTGTAGGTGACGAACCTACGATTTCATACGTTGGTATTCGTGGTGACGAAGATCGTGAGGGTTACATATCAACCAAGCCGAATATTCAAGCAATTTTTCCTTTTAGAAGAAATATATGGAGTATTGATGTAATTCACAACATCGTACATAAGAATAATATAGCGAGGTTTACAGACATATATCTTTCTCTTGCTCCTGATGATATGAAGGAAAAATTGAAAGAAATTCTGGAGCATCCACTGACCAAGGACTTCTACTATGCCAAGAAAACAAGTGCATTGATGGATATTGACTTGAAATTATTCAATCAGGCGGTTTTTGAATATCTTAAAGGTACAGATTATCCAGTCGGCAAATTGGATGAATTTCCTCTTGTTGACAATGAGGATATTCTTATCAAAGAGGATATTTTCAGAATCTTGGAAGATAGTGGTGTTGGAGTCCCAGCCTATTATAAACCTATCGAATTCGAGGTAGATGGAAAAGTAGGCATATATAACCGCAGTCGTTCAGGCTGTTACTTCTGTTTCTTCCAACAGAAAATAGAATGGATATGGCTCTATGAACAGCATCCGGATCTATTTGCAAAAGCAATGGAATTTGAAAAGGATGGCTATACATGGAATCAGAACGAAAGTCTTGAAGAAATGATTCGTCCTGAGCGTATTCGACAAATTAAACTTGATGCCATTAAGAAACAAGAAGCAAAGAGAAAAGCCGGCACCGGACTTCTTGTGGATATGTTTGACGATGACGACAATGATGCATTTTGCGCTAACTGTTTTATATAATTTGGTATGTTGAAGACGGACGTAACATGGCCTGAAGATTTCAGGTATCAGACTAAAACCGAATGGGAGCCTGTTGGTTTCTTTTCCGAGGCTTTGTGCAATGCGACTTCCTTTGATCTAATGCTGGGATTCTTCTCTTCGACGGCTATTAACGTCCTCTCTTACGGCTTCGCTTCTTTCATTTACAATGGTGGTAAGATGAGAATGATTATTAATGACATCCTCAGCAGTGACGACATTAGTGCAATATCAATGGCTCATGAAGGAAATTATCTTCCATACTTTGATTTAAGTAACTTCGAGTCACTTTGCTATACTCTTAATAATCGTAATCGGCATTTTTTCGATTGCCTTGCGTGGCTGATACGGAATGACCACATTGAGATTAAGATTGTACGCATGGTTAATGGAAACGGTATCGCTCACACCAAATGCGGTACCTTCTCTGATGGAATAAATAAGATAGGGTTTGAAGGCTCTGTCAACTTCTCCCTTTCAGCATTAATGCACAACAAAGAGAGCCTAAGTGTCTTTTGTGACTGGAACGGACCGGCAGATACTGGGAGAATCAACGGTATTCAAAAATCTTTTGACAGAGCATTCAAAGGGGAAGATGATGACATAGAATTTATTGATGCAGCGGATCTAAAAGGATATATAATTGAACGGGCACAGCCTAAACATCTTCAAGAACTTCTTGAAAATGAACAAGAGCTAATCAATAGCCTAGATAAGGAGGGAATGCCGGCAACAGTTCGAAAAGCGTTATCGAAAGCTCAAGAGCGAATAACCGCAGCTATCGACAAGATGAAAGTTTCAAAGCAAGTCGATTTAATTGCTCCACACTTCCCTTATCCGTCCGGCCCACGAGAATACCAGCAGATAGCCTTTGAAAATTGGAAAAACAACATTCAGAAGGGGCTGTTCGCCATGGCAACGGGTACGGGCAAGACTATAACGTCGCTTAATTGTCTTCTTGAAATATATAAGCGGAGCGGCTACTATAAAGCACTCATTCTTGTGCCAACAATCACTCTTGTAAATCAGTGGGCTATCGAATGCAAAAAATTTGGTTTCAGTGGAATCGTAAAAGTTTATTCTAAAAATCCAAATTGGAGAAAAGAAATTGATGATATTGAGTTCAATGAAAGCCTGGATTCATCGGGAAAGAAATATTCCTATATCATCATTAGCACTTATGCATCTTATGCTCGTGATAATGTCTTTAACAGACTCAATGTATTTCCTCGTAAACAAGTTTTGATGATTGCGGACGAGGCACACAATATGGGAGCCGGCAAGATATTGAGTCGGCTTAAGAATGTTCCGTATCTGAGACGTATTGGTTTGTCTGCAACACCAGAACGTCAATACGACGAGGAGACTACCTCCAAAATCATGAAATTCTTCGGGTGCGATTCATCATACATCTATGAGTATTCTATGGCCGAGGCTATTGAAAAGGGTGTGCTTTGCAGGTATCGATATTATCCACATATAGTAAGACTTACATCGTCCGAAATGGAGGAATATTTAGAAATTTCTCGTAAGCTTGCGCAGTATTACGTATTCAACCAGAATACATTTCGACCTAAAGATGATGATATGTTGACCGCTCTACTATTAAAGAGAAAGTGCATCATCCATAAAGCAGCTAATAAGGAGGCGGTTTTCAAAGAAATACTTGAAAGAAGAATCAAAGATAAAGGCAATCTTGATTACACACTCGTTTATGTACCGGAAGGAAATAAACGGGATGAAGATGCCGATATCTACGACAATACAGACACAATAGGAGATGATGCGGAAAGTGCTCACCTGATAGATGTCTATACTAAGATTGTTAGAGACTTAAATCCTACAATAACTGTGAGACAATTCACCTCTAACTCTACTGAAAGAGACAACCTCTTAAGGGATTTTGCTGAGGGTAAACTAAATGTCTTGACTTCAATGAAATGTCTGGACGAAGGCGTTGATGTGCCAAGAAGTGAACTGGCAATATTCTGTGCGAGCACGGGGAATCCCCGCCAATTCATTCAACGAAGGGGACGCATACTTCGTACTCACCCCGACAAGCATATGGCTGAAATCCATGACCTGGTGGTGGCCCCAGAAGTATGTGATTCGGAAGAGACATACAAAATGGAAAAGAATATGCTTGCAAATGAACTTAAGCGAGTATATAATTTCGCACACTTATCTGAAAATCTTGACGATACAATTCGTGAGATGGAGGACATTCTAAATTATTACAATCTCTCTATATTTAATGTATGATAGGATATAAAACGAACAACGACAAAATGCTGACTGCAGTTCTTCTGAACCAACACTTGATGGAGGTCGGTGGCTACAGCGAGAAAGACTTTACGACTTTTGATCAGGCGTTGGTTTCACTGAATCCAATTGTCCGTACAGTGGCAAGAATAATTCAAGGCCACTCTGAAGGTAATACTTCCAAGAATATCTATAACGAAATCACCGATTATCTTAAGAAGACGGTATGATAATAAAGAATCTAACCATTAAGAACTATCGCAGTTACTATGGTGAGTGTAGCTTCGATTTTACTTCAGGCCTAACACTTATCATAGGTGACAATGGCGATGGAAAGACCACTTTCTTCGATGCGCTGAAATGGTTGTTGGATCCTGCTCTTGAAAAAGCAGATATAAACAACATTTCTGAAATGCGAAAATCCGAATTGGAAATCGGGGAGGTGGAGACTGTTTCTGTTTCAATGACATTCGATCACGATGGTGAGAAAATGATTGAAAAATCATTCATCGTTGAACGCGTAAACGAAGACAAGTACATAACTCGTAGCTTCTCATTCAAGGGCTATGAAACCCAGGGTGCCGAAAGATTCCCGGTTACCGGAAAAAGTCTGATAGTACGATGCTTCGATTCCTTTATCCAACGTTACAGTATGTTTAAAGGAGAGAGCACATTGAATGTTTTCGATGATCCGGATGCTCTCAAAATGCTCGTTGATAAACTTTCCGACATTCGAGAGTTTGACGAGTATGTCGAAATGACAGATGAGTTTGAAGCCAAATCGGGAACTGCCTATGAGAAAGAGTGTAAAAACGATAAAAAGACAGAACGTGAGGCACATATTCTTGAAGGACAAAAAACGGAAGTTAATGCGCGCATCAACAATACCCGTCGAGATATAAGAGACACCGAAAAAAGCGCAGACCTCTTCGCTTCGAGAATCGAGGTGCTTGAGAAAAATCAAGAGGCGAGTGAGCGGTATCAGGAACTCAAAAAACTGATAAAAGCCAGAGAAGAAGACGTACTTCAATGGAAAAGCAGAATCAGCGCACAGAACTTCAACGTAAATCTGTTGGACAAACTTTGGATATTGGCTTCTTTCAGTCCAATATTAAAGGAGTTCCGAGAGAAGGCATCAGCGTTTAGTAAGGAGAAACGTAGGCTCCATGACCTTTTTGTTGCTCAAAGAGCTAAAGAAGAAGGTCGTCAGGAAGTCCTTGATGAGATTTCTTCATTGGCAAATGGTACATCTAGGCTTCCATGGTACTTGCCCGATCAAGAAACCATGCAAGAGATGATTGATGATGAGATATGCAAAGTGTGTGGCAGACCGGCGGCTAAAGGCACTGATGCATATGAATTCATGGTCGCAAAGCTCAACGAGTTCAAAAAGCACCTCGAAGAAAAGAAAAAAGCTCAAGAAGAAAAACCTAAGGAAGAAGAACTCTTCGTAAACCGATATATTGAGCAAATGCATAATCTCAGTATTTCTCTGGGGGGAAGCAAGGCTCAGGATATATCGGAATTATCTGGTACAATTTACGACAGATTGGAGCTGCTGGAAACCTTCAAAAGGGAACTTGCCAAAGCAGAAGAAAAACTTCAAGATGCATTGGATGACAAAGCGCGTTTGTTGATTCAAGTAGAAGGCGTAACAGAAGAACAGCTTGACCTCGATTTTCAAAACCTTAAAGGCTTTTTCGAGCAAAAGGGAAAGGCCGAGAAGAGGCTCGTGGAATTGCGTGAAGAACTTCGTAAGGCAGAAGCTCTTAAAAAGGAAATAGAAGATAGGTATGACAGCCTTAATCCCGGCAGCAGCATGGCTAAGGTTTATCAAAAGGTTCATATCATTTTACGTAATATCTCCGAAGCCTTCAAAGAAGCAAAGGAATTCAACCTTACTCGCTTCTTATTTGAAATTCAGACTCTTGCCAATGAGTATTTGGAGCGTTTGAATACACAAGACTTCCATGGTATCATAAAACTGGTCCGCACAAGTCAGGATACAACGGAAATTAGACTTCTTAGTACAAATGGAAGAGCTATAACGGATCCATCTGGTTCCCAACTCACCACAATGTACATGTCCGTGCTATTCGCTATCTCAGACCTTACTAGCAGCAAAAGAGATGAGAATTATCCTCTGATTTTCGATGCTCCGACTTCATCGTTCGGAGGAATGAAGGAAAGTGGATTCTACAACATTATAGACAGTATTGAGAAGCAATGCATCATCGTAACTAAAGATTTCCTTGATGACCGTGGCAACATAGACGAAGCTAAGATAGACCAGCTAACATGCACAGTCTACCGCATCCAGAAAGAAGCAGGCTTCAATCAAGATGATCTTTCAACAATTCGAACCATTATAACCCCTATAAAGTAATATGGAGAAGCTGTATGACCTTTGGGCCAAACGCAACCCGGAATGGGAGAAACGCTTTGAAGAGCCCATTTTCAAGACCTTTGCCGATTACGGCAAGGGGAATACCTCACTTTCAGAAACCCGAGGAAAAATATTCGGGGCCGGTTATGAAATCTTTATAATTGCTTTCTTTATAGGGTTATATTTCGACCAGACTCGTAAACTGACAGATGATAAAGAGGAGCGGAAAACTTGTGGTCAGGCTATACAGTACTGGGGCAATATTGAGACTCGCGGCATCCGTCAGACTTATGGAGCGATAAGAGACTATATCTTTGCTGCTCTCATAGCAAAAACAGACATAGACTTGATTGCACTCGATAAAGGAGACCCAAAAGTAACACCTCGAAAAGTGGTCGATGCTCTTGTGGAGAAAATGGAAGAATACGCCAACTTCGGTCTCTATTACATGGAAGAGCAATTGATTGACAACCCCGACTACTTCTTCCGAGACAAAGCCTTCCTCCGTCTATTCCTTCAGTTCATCCCTCAACAAAAAGAAGAAGAGCAACAGGCACAAGACTCAGACGATCTTCCAGAAGAACTATAATCAAAGAGCCATTCAATCCAAGTTGAGTGGCTCTTTTAAGTCTTTGAGTGAATTATGATATGTTATATAGGGATATACGCCTATTTCACTTCGTTTTAATCCGTAATAATTTGGACGGAGAACTACCACAAATATCAATAAGTTCTGTATTTTGTTATTCTAGAGAATCTCTATTTATCATTCCTAGGATACCAAGATTATGCTGTGACATAAAGCCACAATGAGTACATACGAGTGCTACAGAAGGCACCATAGGGCCATTCCCTAATACTATGCTATCCATTTGATGCTGAATACCTTGTATTAGAAATCCGTCTACAATACTAAAGTTCTTATTATGGCAAATTGGACATTCAAACGAAGGAATTCTTTCCGACAGTCTTTTTATAATCTCTATTTTAGTTTTTTCGTCAAACATAGTGAATGGTTCCTAAAATATTAGAAAGCTTGTTCTTTAGATCCTTAGGGTTAGAATAAAGCAATAATCGGTCAGACCTCAAATCGAAAGGAATGTCCTTGACATTACTCATATTTGCTATTAAAATCACGGTTTTCCCAATGCTATGTGCTAGTCCAATTTCATAAAACACGTTGGGATTCTTCCCATCCAACACCGCCACAATTAATTGAGAATCCAAAATTAATTGGACAATTTGATTCAATAATTTACCAGGATTATATGGTGTGTCACTTCTATAACACTCATATCCATTAGACTGACAAGCGTCTTTAATAGTTAAATACGTTTTATCAAAAGATTTATGAAATGGCATTAGGCAAAAAACAGTCTTGTCCTTGACCTTTACGTTTCCAAGGTCAATCCCCAGATCTTTGTAAAAAGAATGGTTTGGAATAACAGAGTTTATGCTCAAATCTTTATCAGGAAATTGTAATAGCAGCTTTGTATTGTCAAATAAGCGTTCTGGATCCCCTAACAAAATTTCATTTAAACTATATATTTGGTTCTCTAGCCTTTTGCGTTGACCAGTAATAGAAGCCTTATCATTTTCTTTGGTGTATTTCCTCCTCATACGATATATATATAGGCAATACCCTAACGATAAAATGCTAGCCACGAGAGAGGCATATATTATAAATTCAGACATATCTTAAATTATTTGTAGGTAAATAAAACAAATCCAGGCTATAGCGAGAATGACATCAAGGATGCCAAATAAATATACCTTAAGTCCTTTTTCATCATAACTGTGTCTGATAGAACACTGTCTAAAATGACAGCATATTATTGATACCACTAAGCTTATCACAACAAGTACAATTCCTAATGCAAAATTAGGCTCTTTCATAAAACCTGTTATTATAACTGTGATTACAACTAAACATAAATCAATTGGCAATTCAAGTGCCAGCAGTCCCCAGTCTTTCCGTTCAGATTCTTTTGACACCAAATATTTTAACAATGACATAAATACCAAAAGAGCAACAGATAACCAAAAGGCATAAAACAGACTATCAGGATTTTTTAATGCTTCCCAATAGTTTGGTTCTATATTATTTATTTCAGGTGGAATATTTTCCATTATTTGAAGTATAACATTGTTGAATAAATTTTCTTCGGTGCAAAATCGGTGCAATGTTAAAGAAAAAAAAGAGATAAGAAACTGTATTTTTTCAGAATCTTATCTCTTCTCAGAGGTGCCCAGAACAGAAGCAACCAAATGAAAGGCTATGCAAGGATATGGAAGTGGGTTCGAGTTTTGGAAAAATTGACAAGTATTTATATATAAGTATGTTACAAAAATTCAATTGTAAAAATAGGTGTCATTCGCTTTCATAAAGAATCGGCAGAAATCAAATAGGAGGACAAAAGGAGGACAAAATATTTTGCCGTTAAAGAATTAATTGCTAACTTTGTAAATGAGGATACGGAGCGTTGATGCGGCATAAAACGCATTTTAACACTTAATTTCTTGTCCTCTCCACCATAAAATTTTTGTCCTCCATGGCAAGTATCAAACGTTATTTATCTTCCAAAGTGGAAGGAAATGGCAGGTCTGAAATACAATTCAGGCTTAGCCTCACCAAAGACATAAAACTCCGCCTGAAGAGCGGCATATATATCAAGCCGTCGCGTTTCAATGCAGGAACGATAGTCAAGCCTCGCGCCAACCAGGAAGAGATTGCTGAATTGAAAGAACTTGAACGAAAGATTCGAGATCTTGAAGATTACATCTATGCGTTGTGCGAGGACAATCCCGTAGAGCGTCTTACCAAAGAATTTCTTACCAAGGAGATCGACCGCTTTCATCATCCCAAGCGCGAGCGCAAGCCTAAGGAGGTTGAGGAGAAGCTGCAAAAGAAGTTCATCGAGCTTGTGGAGGAATTTCCGACAAAGCGCGGACTTTCGGAGTGGCGTCACCGCAGATATGGTGTATTGAGCCGTAGCCTGCACAGGTTTGAACTTTACCGGAAAGTGAAGCGTCAGCTACCTGCAAAACTTGACTTCGAGATGTTCACAACCGACATACTGGAGGATTATGAACGTTTCCTGCGCAACGAGCCAGAGATATTTGACAAATACCCCAGGATATTCGAGCAATACCCGGCGGAAACGAGAAAGGCGCGAAAATCACGCCGTCCGTTCCCCAAAGGCGACAATACCATAATAAACATATTCGCCTGTCTGCGCACATTCTTCCACTGGGCCATTGAGGAAGGACTTACCACCAACAATCCGTTTGTGAAATACAAAGGTAAGACCACGGAGCATTACGGCACACCTTACTACATAACTCTTGAAGAACGCGACCGCATTGCGGATTTTGACCTGTCGGCCAACAAGTCGCTTGCAGTCCAGCGTGACATCTTCATATTCCATTGCTGCATAGGCTGCCGCATATCCGACCTTATGCGCCTTACTCCGGGCAACATTATAAATGACGCGGTGGAGTATATAGCCAGCAAGACCAAGGGGGAGCGTCCTAATGTGATACGTGTGCCACTTACCCAAAGGGCAAAGGATATTCTCGACCGCTACAAGGGAGAGGACAGCGAGGGGCGGATCTTGCCGTTCATAAGCTCGCAGAAATACAACGTGGCCATCAAGAAGATATTTAAGGAGTGTGGGATAACGAGAATCGTAACGATTCTCAACCCCACCACCGGGGAGGAGGAGCAGCGTCCTATAAACGAGATAGCAAGCAGTCACCTTGCCCGGCGCACATTCGTAGGCAACCTTTACAAGAAGGTGAAAGACCCGAATCTCGTCGGTGCGTTGAGCGGCCACAAAGAAGGCAGCCGGGCATTCTCGCGATACCGCGACATAGACGACGATATGAAGAAAGAGCTTATCGGGCTTATGGAATAATCGCACAGGGAGGGGATAATTCGCGGAATGCGAACATTTCCCCCCCCTTATTGTGGTTGACAAATAAAATATATTTGTTAACTTTGTCAACTAAATTATAGCATGGATATGAACAAGCAAGCAAACGATATATTTTCACGCCGGTTGCGTCAGGCAAGGCTGATTAAGGGATTTTCTTTGGAAAAACTCTCTCAATCAGTCACTCCGGCAATTACCCGCCAGTCCATAAACAAGTATGAGAAAGGTCTTATGATGCCTGACAGTCGGGTGCTTATAGCACTCGCCGCCGCGCTGGGTGTCAAGATTGACTATTTCTTTCGTCCGTTCACTGTGGAGGTCAATCATGTGGAGTTCCGCAAAAAGCCGCGTTTCCCGGAACGGATGGCCTCTGCCGTGAGGGAGAGGGTACGAGAGGAACTGGAGCGTTATCTGGAGGTTGAACAGCTTTGTGGCTGCTCGACCGATTTCTCCATGCCGCGCAAGACAGTGCGTACCGCCGAAGAGGCTGCTGTCCATGCCATGGAGATAAGGAATTATCTCGGACTCGGCAATGACGGTGTTTCAAATGTCATTGAGGTTCTTGAAGAAAACGGCGTCAAGGTCATAGAGATTGCCGAAGACAAGGATTTCGACGGACTCAGCGGATATGCCAACGGCTCAATACCTCTCATTGTCATAAACGGCGGTTTTGTCACTGAGCGCAAACGCTTCACTGCCCTGCATGAACTGGGGCATCTTCTGTTTGATATTCCTGATGACGTTCCGTCAAAAGAGGTGGAGAATATCTGTAATGTTTTCGCCAGTGAGTTCCTGCTGCCTGTAAGCGTACTGAAGGCCAAGGTCGGCAATACCCGACATGACATATCATTGTCGGAGCTTACCGACATACAGCGTCAGTTCGGAATATCGGTGGATGACATAATGGCTGCGCTCCATGCGAATGGTGTCATTACTGCCAAACGTTATTCCGGCTACCAGACCAAGAAGAACAGGCTGCCCGATTTCAAGGCGTTGGCCGAAAAGTCACGGGCTGTCGCCGAGAGATCCGGACGCTTCGCCCGTATGGTTTATCGCGCGCTGGCCGATGAAGCCATTACCTTCTCCAAGGCTGCAGTGTTGCTGAACACCTCCGTCGAGAGCGTCAAGTCACATCTTCAATTAGTGTGACGGGATGGAGATAATAGTCAATGACACAAACATATTCATCGACCTGCATTCAATCGGGCTGCTGGATTGTTTATGTGAACTGCCCTATGAGATCCGCACGGTGGACTTCGTAATGGCCGAGATTTCCGAACCACGGCAACGCGGGGAAATGGAGCGTCTGGCGGCGGCAGGCAAGATAAAAGTGGAGAGTTTCACGCCTGAGGAACTGATGGAGATTGTCGATGAGCATTCGGCGGTGTCCGGTAATCTTTCAATCCCGGACTGCTCGGTATGCTATTACGCGAGAAAACACGGTATCACCCTTCTGACCGGTGACAGGCAGCTCCGGAAATATGCCGAGGCTGAAAAGCTGACTGTCAGGGGCATATTGTTCGTGTTTGATGAGCTGGTGGCATATTCCGTTGTCACGTCGGAAGTTGCCGCAGCTAAACTTAAAGAATTATACTCTATTAATGTCCGCCTCCCGAAATCGGAGATACAGCGTCGTATAGACCTATGGGACAAAGCTGAATGAATGTATGGATATTGATGTAGTGGAAATACAGCACAATCTTGGCTGCATTATTGCTGAACTTGGGCTGATACATAATGATACGGCTTCCGTTTCAGCTGACAGGTTGCAAAGACTGTCTGACTATCTTATAGATAATCAGCTCGCGTTTGAAAAGGCCATACGGAACGAAGTCCGGGATAAAGGTGGAGATTATTATGTTACGCAGCTTTACAGATCGCTTTTATCATATCTGGAATGGTATGTGGCTGACCATGGGCATGAAAGCGCGAAGATGGCTGTTGCAAAACGGATATATGACCGTATTGTGTTCCTATGGATGCCGCCTATTGAGAGCCTGTTTCCTAATGTATCCAAATCGGCAGGGATTGTTGTCAACCCTATGTCAGACAATAAAGACCCGAAAGGGTATAACAAGCTTTTTGAATTGGCCGGAGAACACTACCGAAGCATCCGCTATGACATTACGGAGAATCCGGATTATCCCCACCTCACATCCGATGAGATATACAGGCGACTGAAAGAGCTGGTTGCCCCGGTGTGCGGTGAGGGGGTAAGAATCGGAATGATACTCAACATCGCGATAAAACACCGACTTCTGCTGAAAAAGCCGCAAGGCAAATCATTGGAGCGAGAGCTTGGAATGACCTGCTCGTATCCTGCCGTTGCAAATGTGATCGACACGCCGAGCGATTACTTCAACATTGACGACTGGGGAAAGGATATGGAAGCCAAGTTGCTGAAACAATAGCCGTTCATAACCAACATATATCATTCCGCGTTGTCGCTTAAACTTTAATTGCTTAAATAAAAGCGTTAGCGGAAAAAGTTAAAGGAGTCCTGTACGTACAGGGCTCTATTTTTGTGCCGTAATTCAAAACAATAGATTATGGCAGCAGAAATAATCAGTTCCATACTGGACGGCCCAAAGGGCGTATATCTGGTAGTTGACGCCACCGACATGAAGGCGGCGTTTCAGGAATTTCTACGCATTACACGTGAAGCCGAGGACGAGCAGAGGGCTTATGACGACGAGCTTGCGACGGTTACGCGCGAGGAGGCCTGCAAAATTTTCAACCGTTCATACAGTACCCTTCTCCGCTGGGAGAAGGACGGTTACCTTGTGCCCGTAAAGATAGGCAAGACACCGCTTTACAAGATGTCGGATATAAAAGACGTGTTGAATCAGAAATTCGGTAACTCGTGAGATTCCGGGTTGTAAAAACTTTAGCCGAGCGCGACTTATTAAAATTTAATTAAGGCTCCATCCAGGAAAGTCTTGGTTCCCTTATAACCTGACTCACGATGATAGCGGATTGTTTATATACACTTGGTGCCGAATCTTCTAAAAAACAGGCATATGTCCTGTCGTATTTGGAAGATGCAGACTCTTGTGGTATCCATGTCCGGAATTATCTGGGTTCTGGAGTGTCACTGCTCTTTAATAGAGAATGCGCGGTATGTCTGATAGTTTATTTGTTCAATCCATTCCCAGTTATAGGGAGTGCAGCCGCCGGAATAATCATTCGACTGGTCTGGGTGGAACCGGCGGGTTTATCTAAAAAGGATAAGTATTCAAAGTGCGATCAAATGGCTTCACTGCAAAAGGAAACTGCGACCGATGGATGTGAGGCAGGTATTAACCCGCTTGCCATTTCATTATGGAAGGCACAACACTTATGCTTATGAGAAATTCTCTACCAGCCGTTGAGCCGTCGCGACTCTACACCCGTCAGGAGGTTGCAGCCATGTTCGCCCTCTCCGACATCGAATTGTTCAGCTATGCCAGTGATCCTGAAGGATTGCGCTATGAGATTGTTCCGGCCAGTCCTTACCCGCTTTTCCGTGGAAGCGAACTGCTGCGGTTCTTCTCAAACACCTACAAGCTATGCCAAGATGGATGCCTGTCTATGAAGACGATATGACACACTGGCTATGGGATAACGCGCAACGTTACCAGTGGTGGCTTGAAATAAGGTTTCGAGCCGCCAAGACTCCCGGCATGAGGTATGTGGGTGATACAAACATCCGCATACGGGTGACTTACGGAGAATGGCCTGTGACTATTGCCTATCTTGGTACGCGATGGCACGCAGATGAGAGAGCTGTCATATCTTTTCTGGAGGCATTGGAGGAGGACGGTCTGATTACCCGTAGGAAAAACGGGCTTGTTACCGTTATATCCGTCTGCGGCTTTGAAAAGTATTGCTTCAATATGCAGAACAACGGAAAAGCACCATTGCCGGAAGGTTCGGTGGATATTGAGTATGAAATGCAAAATCCGGAGCATGATACTCCGCTGGGCTGTATATCTGATAAAACGCAAATCGAAAAGCACTGTGCAACGCGGAGTGATACGGCAGACGAAACGCAGAGCCGGACGCGGCCATATTTACATAAAAGAAAAGAAATAAAAAATCTTTTAATTGATGGTAAGCGCGAGCGCGAAAAAGATTTTTTAGAAAAACTGAGAAAATCGGAGTCAACGATTGAAGGTATGGCCATGAGCCTGCACTGCGAGCCGTCAGATCTGCTGGCGGTAGCCGATGATTTCAGTAATGCAACAATCACTACCGAGGACTGGCATCCCACGTTCTCGGCTTTCAAGAAACACTTTCTCAACTGGGCCCGGATGAGAATAAAAAAATCAAAAGATGAAGTACCCCAAAAGAATAAATCCGCAGGAGGCTATCAGCCAAATGCGGGACGCCGCAGAGGGCCGGTTACACCCGATTGCGGACTTAACGAAGATTGACGCCTACAAGCAGTTCTTCCTTGGATGCGCAAAAAAGGTATGCCCCGGCTATGTTGTCCGCGACGACCAGCGCAAGATTCTCAACGACATCGTGCATTGGGCGTTGAAAGACTATCATGGCAACCTCGATCCGGATCGGGGGCTATTGCTGTGGGGCGACATAGGCACCGGAAAGTCAACGCTCCTAAGGGTAGTCCGGCAATTCTGCAACGAGGTACACCCTCCCCGTGACGGTATGCGCTACTGGTTTCGCATGACAAACGTAATCGACATCTGCGCTGAGTTTTCCGATGAATCGCGCGACGGCGGCTATTATGCCCTCCAGACCTACATCACAAGTTCCCGCCAGGCTTTCGATGAACTTGGTAGCGAAACAATACCCACCGGACGGTGGGGCAACTTTGAGAATGTGATGCAATATGTCCTCCAGCGGCGTTATGACCTGCGCGACAATCAGTTCACACACGCCACTACCAATCTTTCCCTGCAACAGCTTTCGCAAGTCTATTCACCCAGAATCTATGACCGCTGCAAGGAAATGTTCAATTTCGTGGAGATTCGCGGCAATACTTTCCGAAAAACCTACACTCCGGGGGGCGATGGCTAAACGAAGATACGAAAAAAAAGTCAATATTTCTATGATTGACCGTAACAGGCTATATACCATTTCAGAGGTGGCCCGGATAATCGGAATCAGTCGGTCGTATTTCTACTATTGTTTCGATCATGATGAGGGGTTTCCCAAGCCAACGTTCATCAACGGAATCACACGCCTGACAGGTAATGACCTGATAGAGATTATAGCCCTGCGGCGGCGCAAGGGGCTATAATTCCGGTTCAGTTCCAGATATGCCACGGCGGGGTGCGGCGTTCCGGGGAGGCTATGGTCTCTGACAGCTCAACGGCGAGAAGCCATGCCTCGGTTCGCATATCGTCCATTTCCGCCAAAGCTCTCGCTTCAAGGTTATCCCCGGCACCCGACAGCTCGCACCACTGCCGGGCAAAGGTAGAGGGTTGGAAAGCGTCTATGAACGAGAGTATCTCATCAAGGAGTGTTGCCGGGTTGCCGCCTATCATGTCGGCGCAAAAGCAGAACGGCACGCCGCTCCAAGTCCTGCGCCGGAAATCGAAAGCGGTACAGTCGATGTCTATCACGCTGACGGTAACGCTCCAGCCGCATTTGGCGGCAATATCTATAATGGTCTGTAACAACATATCTAAAAACATGGTTATGTCTGCCACAACCGAAAAGATTGTGGCAGACCGGGTTATATTTCTGAACGGGTCTATTCCTCCGTCGGGTCGAAATCGGTTTCTTCAAGGGCGGCGAGCAGGTCAAGCACCATGCTCTCCGCGTCCTCCATATCAGCCACTATGTCGCGGATATGGTACGGTGCGCCGTTCCTGCCGTGTCCGTCCTCGCCTATCCAGAGGTAGGCTTCCTCGTCGGGGTCGAAGCCCTCGTAATACTCCCTCACTGACTTTATGAGGCTGTCGGGGTCGCCGTCTTTCATTTCGGCGGAGAAGTTGAAATCCTGCCCTGCCTTGGTGGATTGGGATAACTCGAACTGCCATATCTCGGCCTTGGGATTCTTTGATGTATGGACGCTCCAGCCTTTGGCTTCGGCACACTCGGTTATGCGGTCTATCGTGTCTTGAATATCCATGTCGTTATCGGATTGTGCCAGCCGTGGCTGTTATGCCACGGCTGACGTGTTATCGGTCATTCATCGGACGGGTCATGCAGCCGGGAGAGGAAAGACTGCAACCGCTTGTCGGCTATCTCCCCTATAGGTCGGGGATTGAAATACGGCACCTCCGTTATTTGGAGTATTCCGTAGCCCTGCTTGCGGCAGTCTATCTCAATCCCGGCAAGCTCGTTGAGCGAAACATAGCCGTATTCGTCCTCGGCGAGTCCAACGACAATGCAGAACATTATCGTGTCGTCGCCCTCCTTGCTCCCTTCAAGCACAAACCACCGGGCGTTTCCTATGGCGAATATCGCTACGCATACGGCGTCCTTGCCCTTTCCGTCCTGGGAGTAGAGGGGGAAGCCCTTGAAGGCTTCCTCCAGTCTTGGTGTCATCAGTCTGTTCATAATCAGTCAAATTCTATTTCATCCTCGTATAATTCTATGGTCGCTCCGCTGCTCACCTCTATTATAAGGCGGTAGCCGTTGCGACCTACAACCGTTCCTCTGCGGTAGCCGCGCCACGGCTCTTTGAGGTCGCATTGCCGTCCGTATTCTGGAAAGTCGGTATCAGTATCGTACATAGTCGGCGGCGTTTTTGAGTTCAGCAAATTCGGGGTCGTAGATGAGTTCCTTGTCTATGAGGTGGCTGTAAGCCTCGGCAGCGAGGCGCGAAGCCCACTCGTTGCGGTCGTCATAGTGTCCTTGTCGGTAATTGTAGGCGAGAGCTTTCATGTAGCCCATGAACACCTTGAATGCCTGCTGTTGCAGGTAGCGGTGCATGGTGGTCATTGCCCTGCCTGTCTTTTCGGGGCTGCTCACTTTGCCGTTGACAAAGTTTTCAAATTCACGGACAAAAGTCTTGTCGCCCTCGGCGATGTTCATAAAGTCGATGTCGGTATTCATATTG
This sequence comes from Muribaculaceae bacterium Isolate-037 (Harlan), assembly GCA_003762615.1. Classification (GTDB taxonomy): domain Bacteria; phylum Bacteroidota; class Bacteroidia; order Bacteroidales; family Muribaculaceae; genus Lepagella; species Lepagella muris. The sequence goes on along the minus strand of RIAZ01000001.1, from coordinate 80,339 downwards.
TTGTGATTTATAGATGTGCGCGGTGATAGATTTGGGGATTTTCGGTCACGTTGTAGATGTAGTTTCCGCAACGCACCAACAAGGCGTGTTCGCCGTAGTAGAGCCGTTTCATTCCGATAATTGAGCCGGAACGGTGGAAATTCGGGTAGCGGTCTATGTTCCACCGCTTGCCCTCTTCAATTGTCATTCTTTTAACTCTCATGGGTATGGGGTGTTAGAAATAATAGTCGGCTATTAAGCCTGCATACAGTCTGTCACCCGGATTAAGCAGATTTATAAGGCGCATAAACTCGATGGAGCGTTCAGCCACACCGTAGCCGGTGCCGTAGTCGGTTATGAAAAGGCAGTTGGTGTCAAGCGGATTGAAGACAGCCATTTGGAGATTATAGACAGGGCCTGTCCACGTCATTGCTTTGTCAGGGGTTATTGCCTCCGCTTTCTCCTTTATAAGCCCCGCATAGGAGAGTCGCCATTCATCAATGCCTCCGTTGTAGGTAATGGATAGGTCATGATTGAGTGTGAGCATTCCTTTGGGGAGTATTTCTAACAGCTTTTCCAACTGTGTTTTACGTTCCCCATGCGCCACCTCTTTGGCATAGTCGAAGCCTACGGTGTCGCCCTCGGTGATGTGGTCGGGGTTGATGTAGTTATACTCGCTAATCGGGCTTGTTCCTAATTGATAGATTGTGCTGTGCATGGTCTTGAAATGTTTGAGTTTCTAATTTTTTCCCTCTTTGTGAAGCTCTTTGAGCTTCCCGGCAGGGCTGGCCGTTTTTCGTGCAATTCGCAACTGCGGCCAAAGGGAGGATAAGGCAAGGGTGAGGTCAGCGGCAAGACCGGGATACCCAAATTTTGGAGGCACGAGAAAATTTGAAACCGAAGGCTCGGTTTCGAGCTGAAGGTTGCGGAGGCTCACGGGCGCAGTCCGCCGACCTCAAACGAAGTGGCCTTTGCCGTTCCTCCCGGACGCGGTAATTTCGCACGGAAAAACGCCAATCCTGTCGGCAGCGAATAATTCACAGGAAAAAATCTTCATAAAAACATCCGCTCCAAAGCGTCAGCCTTGAAGCGGATCAGGGCCATCGTTCCGAGAGCGGTCATCCAAAGACCCGGCGGCACATTGGTATTCCATAGACCCGCGCCCAAAACAGCAAGGCGTGACACGTATATACGCCTCACGCCCCACTGTTCTATAATTCGGGTACTGCCAGCCAGCTCACATTGTCGCCTTGCGGCATGGGTAGTAACGGGTCATACTGCATTAGCTGATATGAGGCTATCTTGAAATCAGCCTCGATTACGGCATATATTATCACCTGTCCTTTTTCCGGCACACACTCCGAAAACCTATGCCATTCGGGACATGGATTTTTGTCAGCCCATTCCGCGCCCTCTATGAAGCAATACATATTAGGCACACGAAAATCGCTGTCCTTATACCGCTCGGCGGCTTCTTTTCGTATTTCCTCTTTTCGGTTCATAATCGTTTCGCTTTGTCAATCAAACCATTCCGGATTATCCTCTTTAAGTTCCTCGATTAATGCGTCATCGGGCAGACCGAGGTTGCTGTCAGCGGTATAGAAGAAAATATCTTCATCGACCTTTTCAGCCTCCTTGTCGGCGAAGCCGTCCGAGCCGTCGGTTGCAGGATAAGGCATAAGGACATCAAGCAGGCTTGTTCCCGCGATTATCAGTTCCTCGCCCTCGTTGCTTCTCACGATACGGCAGGTGTATTCCTTGCCCTTGTAGTTGATTTCAGTTGTAATCATATCGGTATTGTGTTTATGCTCCCTGCGCCTCTGACCGCGCAGGGAGCGGTTTATAAATCAGTCTATATCAACTCCTATAAAGTGCTCGTTGTCAATCAACAGATAGTAGTAGCCGTTGCCACAGCCGCGATACTCCTTGCTAAGTCCGGCTTTGATGTCGCCCTTGCGATAATATCCGTCGTCCTTGTCGGCTATCTCTATCCATAGGGTGCCGTCATAGCCCCGGAAGTCGAACCTGCCGGAATGATAGGCGCACCTTTCGGCAAGTGCCTTGCGAAATTCCTCTACCGCCCACGGCGCATGACGCTCCACGGCTTTGAGGGAGATAATCTCACCATCTATGCGAGTGCCGGTTGTGAGCCGGTTTTCGTAACAGCCCTTTGTAGGGTCTGCCATGAGGCATTTTCGCACGAAAGCCGAGGGGAAGGTGGCACGCGAGGCGTAACGCCTGAACTTTTCCACAATATTTGCTTCAGGCTTCTCCACTTTCACTACTCCGAGCCAGTTGGCTACGGTTGACTGCGGTATGATGTAGCCGCGTCTGCGTGAGCGTGGAGCGAACTCGCATATATAGCCCTGTGTGGAGAAAAACAGGCGTCTGCGTTCTCTGCCCTCGTTGGTGGTAATGTCGTAAAGACCCGAATTGCGGTCGATGATGGTTGCTGCTGCTTGATAGTCCATGTTTTAGTGTTTGAATTTGTTTTTTCCCTTTTGGCTTGAAGCTCCGGGCTTCATCCGCAGGGGGTATGTTTTTTGTGCATACACCACGGCGGACCACCGGGGCGGATTAGACAAGTGTGAAGTCAGAGGGCAAGCGCGGGATACCCATTTTTTGAGCGACAAAAAATGCGGAGGCTCACGGGCGCGGAACTCCGACCTCAAGCGCGGCGTCACTTGTCGTTCCGCCCGTCCGCCGTAGCTTCGCACACAAAAACGCCGCCGCAGGTGAAGCCCGCAGGGTTTTCAAACAAAAAAGTATATCCGGCGACCTTAACCGGCAGGTTGCGGCAGGCCGGATGCCGTTCACGGCATCGGGGTTGCGGTGTTCCGGGCATAGAGCGCGGATCAAGTCGGAAGCCGCCTTCACGGAGGCTTCAGTCTTGTGGCGCGGCCGGTTTACACACGAAAGGCTATATGTGATGTCGGTGTGCCTCCCGGCTCACGGACATGGCATATAGCCCGGATTATCAGGTATTCGGGAGGGAGCGGAGGAATGCAAGGTAGTGAGGCGTGATGCGCTCCATGCGCCCACACCTCGCTCCGCTTTGCCTCGGCTTCAGCCCGGTAGGTTTCCCTAAGATGTATAGATAGATGTCAGAACTCCTCATCGTTGTAGTGGCAAAGGGCACTAATGATATTATCTGCTAATTTACAGAGAGTTATGTTATATTTAGGCTTTAATCCAAATGCTATTTGTGCTACTGTTTGTGGTTCGCAAATCAAAAAAACAATTTTATATTTGGAGGGTTAGAAAATAATTTATAACTTATGCAAAATAATTCATCAAGAAGAAGTAACGCTCTAAATGTTAATTATTCCTAAGATTTTTACACTGCTGAACAATTATCCTCTTGTTGCGTTATACTATAAAAACATATACAACAACTAACAGATGAAGAAAACATTATTGTATTCTTTGCTCGTTGCTTCAATCGCGGGACTTTGGTCTTGTAGTAACGATGCGGATGTTCCTGTCCCACAGGACGAAGAAATTTCGACCAGATCTGGTGAATTGGTCGAATGCCTTAATATTACATATAAAGGCAAAACTTACCAGAATGTGCCAACTTCTTATGACGAGAATGGGGACTTCTTGTTCCTTGACTCGGAGTTCTCGGCAATCTATGCCGAAGAGCTTGCGAACGATTTGGATTGGTCTATCTCTGCCAAAGATTCGCACAACATTACATTCTATCCTGATTTGAAGAATAATCTCGATTCGAATGGTATAGAGGTGGATGAGAGTATTGAGGCTGTTGATGCTGCTCTTGCCGTAGCCCTTACGCGTGCAGGGTACAATGACTTGGCTGAGGTTACATTATATGATGATAGAGACTTCAAGGATAGAAACTATTCTTTCCAGTTGAATGACTCGATTATCTATACTGAGGTGGCCAACTTAAAAAATAAGCCTTGGGAGTTTAACGATAAGTGTTCGTCTCTAATCTTGACAAACAACATGCCCGATGATCCCAATAAAATCTTTAAATTGGGTTATTTTGAATACCCCTGTTCTGAAATTGAGGCTGTATTTATCGGCTACGATGATCGTAATTTCAGTGATCGCACCATTACTTGTGTAGCGCCTCCTACTTCGGTAAAAAAATATCCGAGCCTTCCGGGATTTAATGATAAGATGTCTTCTTTCAAATTATTATTTGCGAAGAAAGGTCAATACCAGCCCTCAATTTAAGGGTGTGATGTATAAATATTATGATTTACCCCTGCCGCAGTAATATGTATCAGGGGTAAATTTCTAAAATGTAGCTTTGATTCGCTAAACCCCAGTTTTATAAGAATAAATAATGAAATTGATATATAGGATTTGGCTCTTTATAGTACCATTAGTAATATTGTCTTGCAATAATGAGGAGACTGAGCCATCACTTCCCAATTCTCCAAGCTATCGCGACGGCATTTATTCGGGGAAACAACTTGAGTTCAGTGTTGACGGAAAAGAGGCCATGACAGTATCCTCTGTAACATTGACTTCAAGGCTTTTAGATGCCAATTTAGACCCCGATAAGGATCCGGACCAAATAGCCCATCCGTCGGATCCGACTTATACGACTACCGTATCGATTGCCGGCTTCCCCTTGGAAGGCGATAAGTCGTCGTTTGTGACTGTCTCCAATATAATGGGGTTCAAAGGCACGACCATGATACAGAATATAGAATATGAGTACGTCGGCGAGTTTACCGGCGATCCCCTCTCGCATCACGAGAATAAAGGTCTTATCCTTAAGCTAAGTACAAAATGACATTAAGGATAATCGCTATTATGGCAGGGCTGTTTTGCTTCCCTGCCATCTGTGTTTTAGGTCAAGACGGCTTTGCCACGTCCGATTCAGTCGGCAAAGTCAATGTACTGAAAGAAGTGGAAGTACGGGGTTATGGTGCCGACCGCAACCTCAACGCTCCGGAAATGGGAAGGATAAGCTTAAGTAACAAGATGATAACGGACTTACCAGTGATGTTTGGCGAACCTGATATTGTCAAGGCATTGCAGACGCTTCCCGGAGTCTCCCAGGGTGTCGAAGGATTCACGGGAATGTATGTGAGAGGCGGAGACAATGACCAGAACCTTTTTCTCTACCAAGGTTTACCGCTTTATCATGTTAGCCATCTTGGAGGCATATTCTCGTCGTTCAATGTCCCGACTGTAAGCCGTGTTGACTTCTACAAGGCCGCATTTCCTGCGCGCTACGGAGGGAGAATATCTTCAATAACTGATGTTGCCATGAAGCGTTCTGATTTTGAAAAGTTTCATGGAAAGTTTTCCGTGGGGTTGCTCAGCGCCAATATCTTCCTTACCGGACCTGTTATAAAAGACCGTACGGCATTTACCATAGGTGTCAGGCGTTCATGGATTGACCTGGTCTCGGCACCGACACTTGCAATAATGAACGCGGTTGAAAAGAAAAAAGGAAAGAAACATATTGCCGGATATAGCTTCACTGACCTCAATCTCCGTCTTGACCACAAGTTTAACCAAGACATGACGGCTTATATAATAGGATATTATGGTCATGACCGCCTCAAAATAGGCCTGCGTGAATTTGAGGGTAAGAATGAGAGCTATGTAGTGGGGCCTGACGGCATACCGGTGCCTGACGACACTGAGTCAACCACCCGTTTCTTTGATGAGGATGTCAATCGTCTGTCATGGGGCAACTGGGGTGTGCTCGGTGCATTCGACTACAGACTCGGACCAGGGATATGGAATACATCTGTATATTACTCCAAATATTCTTCCACCTACCGTCAGGAAAGGGAATATCAGAGTGATCTGGAGGATTCTGACACATACGGATATAACAAAAGTCGGACAAAAAACAGCATCGCCGACATCGGTGTCAGGACAAGCTATCTTGCCGATTTCTCCAAAACTTACAGGCTTCGAGCCGGAATAGAGTTTGTCAGCCACGACTATCTGCCGGAAGGTCTTGTAAACCAATTCTATTCCGACGGGGAATGCAGTGAGGATGACAATAACAGCCCTCATATCTCATCCAATGAACTGGCTGCATACCTTGACAACACTCTAAACTTCAATGACAAGATAGCGTTCAACTTAGGTCTTAGAGGGACATTTTGCCGAATTCAGGGACACACATTTTCCAATATTGAACCAAGGGCATCTCTGAAGATAGCCATAGGGACAAACTATAGCGTCAAGGCAAGCTATGCGAGAATGCACCAATATGTGCAGCAGGTTTCAAACAACTATATAAGTCTTCCAACCGACCTTTGGCAACCCGTCGCCGCAGGGTTCAAGCCTCTAAGAAGTGACCAGTATTCACTGGGATTTTACGGCAACCTTCCATGGTATATGTATTTCTCTTTTGAGGGATGGTATAAGGACATGGACAATCTTCTCGAATATCGTGAAGGCGTATCTGTACTGAATCCCGGACTCTCATGGAATGAGAAACTCACTTCCGGGAAAGGGTGGTCTTACGGGCTGGATTTTAGTGTTACAAAGGAGGCGGGCAGGTTTACAGGCTCGCTCGGTTACGGGCTGATGTGGAACTGGCGCAAGTTTGAGGATTTGAATATCGGAAGAAAGTTCCCTGCAAAGTTTGACAACCGTCACAAAATCAATATAAACCTGTCTTACAAGCTCAACGACAAAATAGATTTCAATGCCGGGTGGACTTATATGACCGGCAACCGGCTCACACTCTCGATGTATAACTATGACATACCTGGGAGCCAGTTCCCCGACGCGCCTACAGTAGGTCCTCCGGGATACGGCAACGAAGTTGACGGAATAGACTATTATTCATCGAGAAACAATGTGCGTCTTCCGGCATACCACAGGCTTGACCTCGGCATGAGCATCTACAAGACATATAAGAACGGACGTTCCGGGGTTTGGAATTTCAGTCTCTACAATGCCTATTGTCGGATGAATGCCATAACTATCAAGAAAGACAATGAGAACAACATTATTGACTCCGCCAACAAAGATAACTGGCACAGAGCGTTCAAGACGTTGAGCTTCATTCCTATAATTCCATCAGTCTCCTATACATATTCATTCTAAAAAATGCGAAACAAACAATATCTGCTTTCAGCCTTGTTCCCGGTCATGCTTATCTCGTGCTATCACGAGGTGGATCTTGACGAATACCGCGACAAGGACGGCGAGAATATCCTTACCATCAATTCTTTGGTATGTCCGGATTCTTCACTGCAGGTGTCGGCGACAAAGACCTATTTCTTTTCCGACATCCATAACGACAGGACATACGTGAAAGACCTTAACATATTGGTTAAGGTAAACGAAGTTGGAAGAGGAATCATGGAATATGATAAAACAAGAAATCTATATATATCGGATATAAAAATACAGTCTGGTGACAGGGTTACTATCAGCACCGAATACTCAGAGACCTTCGTCTCCGCATCCGACATTATGCCGGATGCGGCCAGCATAGAAGGAGTCTCGGTAGAGCGGCAGGGTCCGGTAAGTATCTATACCAACTCAGACTTTATATTCACGTATGGCATTACGTTTACAGACCGTCCGGATGAAGACAATTATTATTTTCTGCAATGGGACGCGGTGGAGCGAGGCAAGGACATCAGGATGGGAGAACGAGACTTTGCCCATGAGCTTGTATTTCAGCAGCTTGCCAGCCAAATCCATTCCACACTTCCAGGATGGGAGCCATATTCACCATACGGGCTTCCTTTTTCTGACAAAGGGATTGATGGTAAAGAACACACCATTGTAGTCAAGGAAATAGTGCAGATGGTAAAAGGGTCTAATGAATGGAGAAAAACACAGATGAAGCGTGGATTCAGACTTTATGCAATCTCCAAGGCATATTATGACTATCTTGTAAGCGTTCTGATAAACCAGACGGGAGACAAAGGGCTGCAGGGTGGTATGATTGACCTCGGCATTGCTGACCCGGTAAAGGTTTTCTCTAACATAGAGGGCGGAGTTGGCATATTGGGGTGCTATACTATGGCAGAAAGTGAGATTGATGTAATGAAGATTGTAGGACCATTTCCAACTGAATAAGATGAGATGAACAATATGAAAAGACTTTTGCTTTTAGTAATTATATCAGTATATGTTGCAATATTGCCGGCTTACTCCCAGATTGACACCGACACATTAGAGAAGGCGGATACCTTATCTGTTATATATTCGGGCAAACTCCGGTTTCAAGACTCACACACTGTCTCGGAGGTGGTTCCTCCAGACAGTATTGATGTTGCAAGGTATCGAAAGAAGCATTTCTGGCGCGCTGCCGGAGAGACTGTCGGTTTCAATATCGGTTTATGGGCGTTCGACCGTTATGTGCTTGACGGGCACTATGCCTATATATCATGGAGCACCATCAAAGAGAATTTCCGGCACGGCTTCGAGTGGGATGACGACCATCTGCATACCAATATGTTCGACCATCCCTATAATGGATCAATTTTCTTCAATGCAGGGCGTTCCAACGGCTATAATTTCTGGCAGTCGGAACTGTTTGCCATAGGAGGCAGTGCCATGTGGGAGATGTTCATGGAGTGTGAATACCCCTCTACAAACGATATAATAGCCACCCCTGTGGGCGGTGCCGCTATCGGAGAGGTGCTTTACAGGGCTTCCGACCTTATCATCGACGACCGAGCATCGGGTGGGGAAAGATTTGGAAGGGAGCTTGCTGCATTCGTTGTTAACCCCATGAGGGGACTTACCCGTATATTTTCCGGTGATGCCTGGAAAAAGCGCAATACTCCCGGACGCAATTTCGGAATTCCCCCAATCAGTGTAGAGCTATCGTTAGGCGGACGATTGCTTACATTGTGGGATAATGACGAGGGTACCAAGGCAGGCGTTGCGGCGGAAGTAAATATAGAGTATGGCGACAAATTTGCTGAGACAACGAAAGCTCCATACGATTATTTTACTTTCTTGCTTGAAGTACAGGGAATAAAATCTCAGCCGCTTTTAAGTCGTGCAGAGATTGTCGGCAGACTTCTTTCAAAGGAGATTGTGGATAAAAAAGATTTAAACCTAAATGTTGGTCTATACCAGCATTTTGACTTTTTTGACTCTGACACAATCCGCGAAGAGAGAAACAGCTCGAAACTGTTTCCATGCGCCGTACCGTACAAGCTGGGTGCCCCGGCTTCGGTCGGAGGCGGCGTTATGTTCAGATACAAGCCATTGCCGATAATGAGAATTGACGGTTTTCTGCATCTAAACGGTATAGCTTTGGCGGGAATCCTTACCGACTTCTATCGTGACTATCACCGCAACTACAACTGGGGATCAGGATTCTCAATAAAGGCGGGAGCAAATCTTAATCTTTGGAATGACAGGCTGTCGTTAAGGCTTGCAAACCAGTTTTACAAGATTTATACATGGAATGGCTATGATTCTGATTTTGATTGGTCAACTACACCAGAAGGCAAGCCTGTCAATGTGCAAGGTGATTCCTCTAATTCTTCATTCAATCATTTTGAGGCATCATTTAGCTATGACATTTGGAAAAGGTTGTATTTCACGGCAGGATTCGATATGTATATCAGAAATACCAATTATGATGGATTGACCATAAGAGATGGGGGAACATCAACCATAAGTCCTCATATAGAGAGCAAGCAGCTTGGGTTTCACTTGATGCTGACATACAAGTTTTGAGTCCATATATAATATAGGTATTCACAAACCTATTATCTTGTTTTACTAAATTGGTCAGCAATGAATGTTATTCACTAATTAAAATAGTCTCCCTCGTTTTTCAGATACAGAAATCTGTCAATTAGTAGCAGTCTTCCCCGACATCCTGATTATATGTAATATCCTATGGGGCTTATTTGATAAACAATTTTCCAAATCAGTCTGGCTGACAGGTTTCCAAAACCGGCGGCTTTTGGTCGGGTACGAGCAAAAGCCACCCCGCACCATTCGGTTTGGGGTGGCTTGCTCAAACATTTGCCTATCGCTTAGGCGGCAGCTTCTTCGGTGTCGTTGTCAGTTCCCTGCGGTGCGTCCTCGGCAGGGTCGGGTTGAATGACCTCGGCTTCTTCGGTGGTTTCTTCGGTGGTTTCTTCGGGTGCTTTATCGGCAGGTTCAGCCGCAATTTCCTCGGCAGGGTCGGTCACGGCTTCCTCCGGCTCGTCGGCTTCGGGCGTTTCGGCAGTTTCGGGAGCCTCGGGTTCAGCCTCCGGCAAGTCGGTAGGTCTGAGTTGCGCTATGCGCTCTTCAAGGCGTTTGTGACGCTTCTCGTATATCTCGTTGTATTGGCTCTCGATTGCCGCGAACTCGTCCGGCATGTGCTTCTTGGCGAAAGCGAAAAGGAGGCCGGATATTGCGTTGGTGCGGTATGCGCCTTGGAAATTGGCGATAAGGAAATCCCTGCGGATAATCGCCTTGGTCTTGGCGTTGAGTTTGGCGATGATTGCCATTTTCTCCATGTCGTCGAGAGCCTTGTATGGGTCACGGTCGGTCAGACCCACGGCCTCGTAATGCTCCCTGCGAAGCGATGAGAGCAGGAAGAAATATATCATCTTGTCTTCCTCGTTGGAGAATTTCGCCTCGGTGATGTCAACCTTTTTGATTTGCTCCTTTGTGTCGGCGATTGTATGCTCAACGGCTATCTCCTTGTTACGCATATCCTTTGCCTTCAAGTCGGCTATTATCGCGGTGGAGGCACTGCCGTCCTCGCGCTGTTTTACGGGCACAGCCTTGTAGCCGAGGGTCACGTCATTGCGCCCAACCCATATATAGAGGGTTATTTCTCCTGCCTCGCTCTTTGAGAGCAGTTCGGCACGTTCAGTGTAATACTCCTGCATTTCCTCTTGATAGTCCTGCACCATATCCGCGTATTCCTCGTCGGTATCATCTTCCTCCCTCTGCGGTGCGTCGGGTTCGGTCGGGAAGCGTTTGGGATAATCGCTTACGGTCTCTATCTCGTAGCCCATTTCGGCAAGGCGCGAGGCAACCGCCTCGTTGGTGTCGTATTGGTATTGGCAGAGGTTGGCTTCGGGGTATTCGGCAAGCATGGATACTGCCTTTTCGGCGAGGTATGCGGTGTGCTTCTCTTTGAGGCATGAGGATTTTGCGCATTTTCCCTCGTAGCCCTCTTCCACGAAAAGGAGCAGATTGCAGGTGTTGTGGGGGCATGAGGCACACGCTGATTTGTCGAAGCTGTAACGGCAAAGCTCGGTTGTGAAGTCGCGCTCTATCATCTGCGCCACCTTAGAGGCGTTCATGCCACGCCAACTATTGTACGGCAGACCGTCTTTGAGGTGCTTTTCGTAAACCTCACGCTGGATGTCCTCGCCGTAACGGCATATCTCGGAGGCCACGCTGACGGTGATGTCGTCCGTGTCAAGCAATGAGGCTATTTCGGGTATGAGGGTCGTAAGTTTCATTCGGGTGCGGATATAGGCCACGCTCTTGCCTACCTGCACGGCGAGTGACTGCGCGTCGTAGCGTCCGCTCTCTATGAGGCGACGGAAAGCCGAGGCTTCCTCCATAGGGGCGATGTCCTGCCGTTGCAGATTCTCGGTAATCGCCATTTCCTCCGCCTCCTTGTCGGAAAGGTTGTCATATATCTCTGCCGGGATTCCCGTCTGCTCGGCTATGAGCGAGGCGCGGTAACGCCTTTCGCCGAACACTATCTCGTATCGGTCGGTGCCGGGTATGGGGCGCAACCCTACAGGCTGTATCACCCCGTGCTGACGGATAGAATCGGCAAGTTCGGTAAGAGCCTGCTCGTCGAAACTCTTTCGGGGGTTGAAGCCACTCGGCTGAATGAGCGAGAGGGCGATTGTGGTCACGTTTACTGCGTTGTTGGCGTTGGTATGGTTTGCTGCTTCCATAATTAAAAGGGTTTTAGATGTTTGAGAAATGTTTGTTTTTTCCCTTTTGTCTGAAGCCTTGCGGCTTCTCGCGTCCGGGTGATTTTTTCGATACAATCAGGACGGAGGGCACAGGGGGCGCAAGGCAAGCGTGGCAAGCGAAAAAATACGGAATACCCGATTTGGCACAAATCGCGGAAGGCTGCCGGATTTTTTCACGCAGGCAAGCCGAAGGCGGTCGCTTGCCGCCGTCACCGCCAGCCGTAACTTTGTAACGAAAAATACACGGGCGCGAGAGCCACGGGCCGACAGAAGAGAGAATCCCCATGCTCGCGCACAGAGATTCCCGGATAGCAAAGAAATTGTCCTATTATTTGGAATGGCAGTAAAATGGAAGCCGCAATAATGAGTGGATAATGAATGTCCCTGCCAGAACATCCTGATGCTAATCTTGTCTTTTGCCGGAGGCTGCAGCCGCCAGTGACAGTTTGCGGAACCGCTTTAGCAGCGGCTCCAGCTCCAGGGAGGCGCGACGGGCGCGAAGCCCCGCCGCCTTGTTACCCTTGTCAAGCTGCGACGAGGCGTCCTTCATAAACGAGGTGGTGAGAGTTTCGATTTGATTAAGAAGATCCTTCATAAGCGTTAGTTGTTTTGGAGTTGATATAATCGTGTTTACGGGTTGGTTGAATGATGAATATTGTTTACAGCAACGGTATCTCGAAAGAGCTTACCACGCACTGCGCGTCGCGGTCGGTGATAAACCAGTATTCCGAGCGGTAGGGAGTGCCGCTTTCCGATACGGCCTCGTACTCTATCTTGACCTTCCAGCCGCTGAACGGCTTTCGGGGAGCGTCCGGGCCTTCCAACGACATAAGGGAGCGCATGGCCGACATAGAGGACATCTGCCTCTCGACAAGCTCCCGGAGGGCGGGATTGTCAAAGTCCATGCTGCCGAGGTTGTCGGTCTGCGACATCACCCTCTCGTTTACCTTCATCATAGACACGGCTATCGCCATCTTTTCCTCGTCGTCGATGTAGCAGCGTCCGAAAACGCTGTCCGGATCGCTGACGGCAATCACCTTCACCGATTCAGGATTGTCAACCGAGGCATGGAGGGCGGTCTGCGCCACTCTTACGGCCCGCTTCTGCGGCTTCTCGCGCCAGCACACGGCCATCGCTATAATCCCCCAGACCAACGCGCCGGAGGCGAGCATTATTGCGAGTTTCGTTCCCGGCCTCATACCTTGATAACCTTTGTCTTGTCGGGTGATAGGCCGAGCTTGCGGCGGTATATCGCGCCGTTCTCGCCATACATCTCTATCTCGCGTGATGTAACGCCGTCGGCGCATATCTCGCGCACGTCGTCGAGCGTCATCAGGTGGCCGCCTATGTTGCGCCATATCACGAAATCGCAGGGATTCCCCTCCTGACGGTAGTTGGAGCAGTTGAACGCCTTTGCTCCGACACGGATCTCTCCGCCGCACCGGGGGCAACGCGCCACAATAGACTCCATTGATATAACCCCGTCGTCACCCATGACAAGCACCGTTGGAAAAGCCTTCCACTCCTTGGTGGCGAAGCCGTCGAGCAATATGCTCCGCTTCTCAAGCAGTTTCGCAATCTCGTCATCGGACATCTTGCGGTTGCCGATCACACCGTTGATGAAGAGGCCGCACTTGCCGTCCTCCCCGGTATTGTTCTCGCAGCGGTAGCCCTTGCAGGTCTTTACCACGTTGCCGCCGCACACCGGGCAGCGGCCGATAATCTTTGTTTCGTTATCCATATTGAAATGTAAAAAATTTGATTGTCTTCAACTGTATTCTCGTTATCTGTATTTGATGGTGTTCCACTCCCACACAAGATTTTCGGCGATAGCCTTTCCCGACATCACCGAGGCCCAGCCGTCCGGGTCGAGAGAAAACCAAAGGTCGTTCCATGAGAGCGTGCGCACCTGCCATGCCAGCAGCCACAGGTCGGTGTTTATCGTTTCGAGGCGCGTAACGACCTCGTTGGCGATATAGTACCGCTCGGCGGAGTTGAGCAGGTTGACCTTGTGTTTTTCCTTGCTGTCGTCGGCTCCGGTCACAGTGTAGCTCCCGGAGGTCACAAGCTGTTTCATAAAGGGATATAGAGCAGCCATCTGGGTCGCCGCGTCGGTCAGCTCGTCCGACACCAGCAGGGCTATCGCCGTGCCTTTGAGGTGTCCCGGCACCGATTTTCTCAGCAGGTCGCAGTTTTTGGGGATCTCCGTCAGCACCAGTTCGCCCGCGCGCTTTATCTGATAAAGGTTCTGCATCGCGCCCTGGGCGTTGGAAAGATACTCCAGCATCTTGTTTTCCACGGAGTGAACCCGGTCGAGGGCCACTGTCACGGCTGCCTCGGCAGCTATTATCCGCTCCTGGGTGGTCTTGCGCTTCTTGTGTATGCTTTTCAGCTCGGCGGTCTGCGCTATCACCGCCGCCGTGAGCGTAGGGTCGGTCTGCTGCGCCGTTATCTGCGCTCCCGGAACCGACAGGAGGGAGAAAGCGAGCAACGCCGGAATCCCGACCTTATATGGCTGTAATATTGTCGTTATCTTCATCGGTCAGTCACATTTTAATGCCGGAATTGCGTCTTTCGGCAAGGTTATCGTCACGTTCATGCTTGGTAGGCATTATCTTAGGCTCGGTGCGTCTGCCTAAAAGACAGTCGTTCCAGTCCTTGAAATCCTTTGGAGGCTGCCACTGCCCCATACGGTAGCGCACCGGGATATGGGTGCCCACCTGCGTGTATATGGAGCGTTCAGGTGACACATCGAAGTTCTTTCCTTTCGCCTCCACCATAAGCCCGGAGTCGGTCTTGGTGATTTTCAGCGGAATATCCTCCACCAGTGCCATGAGGCGCAGGCCGTTGACACGCCCGGCAAGGTCGTTGTCGAAGCAGTCATACGCCCGTGCGTTGGGAAAACGCTCCATCACCCCCTGCACCTGACGGTCGGAGAAAGTGCCGCCGAGCGACACAAGGGCGATGTCCTCGCCCAGCCGTGTGCGGTTCATCTGAAAGAAGGCCATAGCGTCGAAGGCCGATTCACAGAAGAACACATGGCGCACAAGCCCGTTCCTGCCGTGCGAGAGGTCGGCCACCCATGCGGCGGTGGAAGAGTCGGTGCCAGCCGCCTTGGACTTGTAGCCGCCCATACCCCGGATTTCATAGCCCCTTATCTTGTCGCTGTCGGCGGCAGTATAGGGAAAGCCGATATTGAAGCCGTTGAAATTCTCGTTGCGGCGGTCTGAAACGAGGTAGATAAAGGGAGAAAGTGCCTTAACCGTATCAGCCGAGAGGCCGCGCTGCGAGAAGAGGCATGGAATCCGGTCGGGGTCTATCGGACGGACGCTGTAACGCTTCGAGTCGAACACCTGCGGTGCCGACGCGGCCCTCACATAGTCGCGCTCCCTGCCGTAGTCAGGTTCAGGCATATTGGCGAACTGCGCCATAACCTTGGCTATGCGCTGCCACTCATTCTGCCCGGAGGCGTTGAATGAGTTGAGATTCTCGCGTATGAAGCTCACCACGTCACCCTTGGAGCCGTCGCGCCGGAAGAATGTCTGCGAAGCCTTGTCACGGCGGTTGCTTACAATTATCGTATCGCGTTTATCCTTGCCCTCGCCCAGCACAAGCTCTATGTAGCGTCCGACCCCGGCCTTGCGGTCGAGGCGGTAGCCCAGCGAATAGGCCACGTCATCGATGCCGACACGCGCCTTCAACGCCTTGAAATCTATTCTGTAGTCACCCGGTGCCATAGGATTATGCGATTGACAGTGATTTGGACGCCTTGCGTTCTATGCCGGCAATCTCCGACCCGTAGTGCTTGCGGATGGTGCTGCCGAGAAATGCGTGCTTCTCGCGCTCGTCCGTGAGTTGGAAATACATACGGGCTGTTGACCGCTCAATCGGTTTCATTCCGAGATCGACGCCGTTGTAGGAGGCGCGTATGGCGAAATCGCCGGAGCGGGTCTTCACTATGGAGGCGTTCTTGAAAGGGCATATCTCGTCCTCCAACGGAGGCACCCACGGGTCATTCTTCGCGAGATATGGCTGCTCGCCCAGGGCAAGACGCTGTGCGTCCACCCTGTCGAGTATCATTTCCGAAGCCTTGTTGACATCGGCCATCACCGACACTATGAATTTCGGTTCCTGCTTCAGCACCGTAATCCAGGAATCGAGATAGGCGGCCGAATTGTCGGTGACGCTCGTGTCGAATCCCATCGAGTGGGAGATCATCGCGGCGGTAAGCTCCGCCACAAGCTCTTCCTTGGCATATTTCGGGTCGCCGAACTTCGCCCCCGCCTCGCGGTTGAGCCTTTCGGGTGTCATCGTCGAGTGGGCCATCTCGTGGAGCATGGTCGAATAGAACTCCATGCCGTCGCGATATACCTCCTCCGGCGTCGTGCCGGTGTTGAACTGCGCCTTCATCGGAAGCATCACTATGTCGCGCGATGGGGAATAGTATGCCCCCTTCTCCTTGCGGTCGGCCTGTATGGGGCAGAGCCAAGTCTGCTGCGCCACCATGTTGTCGAGGGCGGAGTGCGCGTACATCCCTTGCGTGTCGCGTATCTCCGGCACCTTGAAGCGGTCGAGGAGCTTCTGCATACGCTCCGGCTGCGCCTCGCGGAAATTGGTCTGGTCGAGGTTATACACCGGAAACGCCTTGATGAACGGTATCACGTCAAGTTTTTTCCGTTCCTCCTGCGACATGGCCCTGTACTCGTCCGAACTAATCTTCTTTCCGTCCTTGTCACGCACCAGCATATCCCAGTATATTACGGGAAAGGCCTTCTCGCCTTTGAGGACGTGCGCCTTGAAGTTGTGCGCCTGCTTGAAGGTCAGGAAAACCGGAAGCTCGTAGCCCTTCATGGCCGAATGTAGCTGGAGGAAGAAGGAGTTTGAGCCGGAGTAGTTGCGCCCGGTCACGTTCTGGGGCAGGCCGACGGAGGACGCGCCCCCGATCCATCCCTGCCGCCAGTCCGACGCCTTCATACTCTCCATGCGCTCTATCATCATCTGTGCGAAGCGGTCGAGGGCCTGCTGTCCGGAACTGTTGAACCCGTCAGTTCCAGATGCCATAGTTCTCGTCGTCTATGAGCTGTCGCTCCATCATGTCAATCTCGGTTTCGTCGTAGTAGAACTCCGCCGACTCGTCGGACGGCTCAATGCCATGCTGTTCGCACCATTCGAGGTATGACTCTGCGTTGTCGCTCTCCAGCATGAAGCGGAGATGTCCTATCTGTCCGTCCTGGAGGAGCTGCACAAGCTCGTCGTATTCTAATCTTGCCATTGTGGTATTGGTATTCTGTTAAGTGATATGATGTGTTATACTTTCATGGAGGCAGACTTCTCCATTGACAGCGGCGCGGCCAGTTTTGCAGTTATCTCCTGTCCGAGATATTTGGCGGCTATCTGCTCGCGGGTCGCGCTCTTGGCCTTGAAGAGCGAATAGCCGTCGTCGAAGGAGATTTCCTGCTTCGACGTGCGCCCGCGTCCTTCGCCGAGGTCGGCCGACACGCGCCATCTGCCGTCCGAGCGGTCTTTGGCGACGCGGACACCCTTGGGGTCTATCCCTTCGGGGAGCCGGAACTGCGCGTAGTGGGAAGGCAGATGCAGACGCTCGCCGAAATTGCGCTCTACGAGCTGGCCGGGCGTCATAACGCGGTCGAAGTAGGCGTTGAGGTCTTCGCGCGACGCGGGGGTTGACATCTTCTTGTCGCCCACCTGAGCGTAGAACTTGTACCTGCCGTAGTCGGCGCGTGTTTCGTCGGTTTCCTTATACACGTTGAACTTGTCTATCGTGATGGGGCCGGACGGCCCGGCAAGTCCGTTGGGATATTTGAAGGCCTCCTCGGGTACCCTCGGCATGAGCTTTGTCGGGTAGTAACGCTGCATTAGCTCCGGCACGGTGATTTCTTTCTTGTCGTAGGCGGCTACATCGGCGGGATCCATCTTCTGCGGCTTCAACTGCTCGCCGTTGATTCGGGCGGTGAAATACCAGTCCTGCGGGTTTACATTGCTTTGGTAGGCGTGGCCGTGCGTGACCTTATCGCCGTTGACTGTCACCATCTGGGGCTCACGGGGCTTTCGCTCTGCCGCAGCCTCGCCTTGTGCGGCTGACTGCGATTCGCCTTTCTTCTCCTTCGTGGTTTCGCCGTCGGACGATGCCCTGACGGTCTTTGCCGGCTCCTCTTGGGGAGCTTTTTCTTTCTTTTTCTTTGGCATATCTTTTTCTTTATGGGTTGGTTCCTTTGTTTCCTTAATTTTGCGGATACTATAGCTTGGGCTGTTGGAGCGGATCATATCGACAGTATCCTTTGCATACATGAGGTATGGCTCCACTCCGTCGTAGCCGGGGAAACCGCTTATCCGTTTTTCCTCCCTGTCAATCCATTGCTTGATTCTGTCGGCCCTGCGGTCACAATCCCCTTTCAGCAGGGATTTCTTTGTCTGGATTCTTTTTGTCAATGGATTGTAGAAGGATTCTCCGTTAACTATTTTCTCGGCGATTTTGCGAGGCACATTGAGGATTTCTTCAACAAAGCTGCAATCTTCCTCGAACATGGCCCTGCCAAATGTACCATTCATCATCGCAGTTTCATTCCTGACTGCCTGTGCTCCTTTTGTGTGGGATCAAGCTTTATGGCGCGTTCCTTGGAATTATGCTCGACTATTTTCTGATACTCCCAGCGGTTCTTGTCTGTCATTACCAGACCGATATATTCGGGGTGGAGGTCGTCGTAGCGGAGCTTCTGCTGACGCTCCCATTCCTTCATGTCGCCCTGTACGACCCTGAAGCCCTGCGGTTCCCTGAGGTCGATGCCTACGGTGACTTTCTCGCCGCCTACGTTGAGTTCCATAGGCTTGCCCTCGCGCACCTGCTGTTTCTGCTGAGTGCCGAGTTCGATGTCATTCACCTTCTCCATGTCCTTGAGCCTCTGTTCAATCTGCACCTCGGTGACGCGGCGGTGGATTATGGATTTCGTTTCCGGGTCGAGCTGTAGATAGCGGCGTGTTTTCTCGCCGTCAATATCGACGGTCTTTTGCAGCACGTCGCCACGACGGAGCGCGTCTATCTCCTGCTGTGACAGCCGGAGTTCATTGTTTCTTTCAGGTGAAAGCTCACGCTGCACCGGGTAGGCTATCAGTGTCGGGTTGCCGTCCCTGTCGGCGGCGAGCTGGAGTTTGAGGGGTAATGTTATCACCATGCCATTCCTGGCAGGTAACGACACTCCCATAAGCGGCGTCACTTCTCCTTTAATCAGCTTTTCCTTAACCTCTTGCGGTAATTTTTCAACTTTTTCCCGGTCAAGGCCCAGTTTTGCCAACTGTTCATATGGGAGCTGATTCGATAAAATTGTGTCCGAATCTTTCATACGGGTTCTTTAATAGGGTTAAATTCGTGGCGTCAACCACTTGTCAGCGACAAAATTATTTTACAGGAAATACGCATATGAACACTTTGGACACAATTCTGACACTTGCCGCCATGATTGCGGTTCCCTTTTCGTCGATGGCCCAGTTCCATACCATCACCAAGGATTGCCCCATTGTGGGTCACAATCCTATCAAGACGGATAAAGTCATTGAAAAAGAAATAATTACCAATATCAAATCTCTGCGAGAATGCAAATCTGACAGTAATCAAATGAATGATAACAACCCGGTATTCCGCAATTCTGGCACAGTGAGCACATCCCGGATGGATAGCGGGCATAACCGTAATTTGCCGGAGCTGACGATTCCGAATCTCGTTGAAGAGATAAGGAGGAACGGTATCAAATACCCGAAGATAGTGCTGGCCCAGGCGATTCTTGAAACCGGATGGTTCAAGTCATCGGTATGCCGAAACAAGCATAACCTTTTCGGGCTTACCAATCCGAGGACGGGCGAATACTACGAGTTCTCCCATTGGACGGAGAGCGTCAGGGCATACTATACCAAGGTGCAGTATCGCTACAAAGGAGGAAATTATCTCTTGTGGCTGAAAAACATCGGCTATGCCGAGGATCCGGGCTATATCCGCGCCGTTATCCGGGTACTTCGACAGATTTAGCACGGAATAGTACATACAGGCCTTGAATCCTTATATTTAGGTCCTCCCGGATACCCAAAATGTCAGAATAATTGCTTAATTTTGTAGCTGATTTAACAATAATAAATGGCAAGAAGAAAAATACCATATAATAAAAGGGCCACGACCTATGAGGAGCAAATTACAATACTCCGTAGGCATGGTGTGGTAATCTCTGATGAGGCCAAGGCAAAAGAGTATCTTGCTGACATCGGTTATTATCGGTTGGGGTTCTATCTGTATCCTTTCGAGTTGACTTATCCACACCTGGATTATCGGCGGCAGCATAATGTTAAGCCCGGCACCTGTATAGAAGATGTCGTCGCCTTATATTACTTCGATATAGATTTAAGGAACATACTGAACAAGTATCTTTCGAGAATAGAAGTCGCTATCCGCACGACAATAGTATATGAGCTATCCAACAAGTATAAGTCAAATCCGACCTGGTTCGTAGATTCCAACGTAGTGTCAGCCAATTTCATAAGAAAATTCCCCGGAGAGGCTTACAGGTCAATCAGGAACAAACTACCAATACAGCGGCATCATTCCAAATATACCGGTCAATTTGCTCCGGCATGGAAAACAATGGAGTATATGACGCTCGGTAATCTTGAAGTCCTTTATGACAGTCTTGTCTGGGACAGGGATAAAAGGCTGATAAGCTCGCATTTCAAAGAGTTGGCTATCGAAACATTCAAGAGCTATCTGACTGCTCTCAGGGAAGTCCGTAATGCTTGCGCTCATGGCAATCTTCTCTTTGGCATGACCTTATCCTCCGGTATCAGGACAGGCGAAGCGTGTGCCTCCTTTAACGGTAATGACAATCAGACCTTCAAGGGTGCCTTGCGTGTGATAGACTACTTGCTAAGACAGGTTTCGGTGAACCGGGCAAACGATATGTGGCGAGAGATTTATAAGGCGACGTACCTGCTTTATCAAAAGACACCCTCCATGCGTCCCATCGTCGAAAACCAGACGGGGATTATTGTACCCGAAAAGAGCGCGTTTAGACGTGGGATTGAGGCGATTGCGTCAAAAATCGTTAATTTCCGAAGAAAAAAGCACTGATAATTTGTTGGTTTAGAAAAGTCTTGTTACCTTTGCAGGAGAAAAAGTGTATTTGGATGGCCCCGATGCTGCCAACTGCACTATAAACAAGATTAAATCGAGTCCAGCTCCACGGGTTGGGCTCGTAACTTTTCTATAAAAGTGCCGGTAATGACTTTAAGGCTCATTGCCAACACTATAAAAGGGAAAAAAAGAGGTCGTGCATTTCGCTGCACGACCTCGCTTTTTATATCAGAGCCGCAATGAGCAGCAGATGAGCAGGATAGACTGAGTAGAAGGCGTATTTTGCGGCGTTGCCCCTTATGAAGCCCCTTGTACCGTCATATAGGAAGATGACAGCGGAGGCAAGCATGGCTCCGGCTATGCCGTAGTGGGCCATGAGGGGGAATGTGAAGATAATCTGCAAGAGGGCCTGCGAGGGGAAATGCGTCGATGAACGCTCCAGCCACGGACGCATGGTGCCGTGCCTGAGTATGTAGAAAAGAAAAATCATCAGCACTCCGCGCCAGTCATAGTCCGTGCCGAGCCACCATGCGAGAGCGGCCATGCCTGACACCCCGACGAATGACAGCGGCCCGTGTTCGCAAAGCCGGTCGAACACCGCAAGAGCCGCCACGCCCAGGGCGAGCGTGAACATCACGTTATGCGTGCCGTCGGCCCCGTTGAGCATAAGCCACGGAATTTCGCTTACCATCCCGGAAAATGCCAGGATAAGGAAATATCTCATTCTATCGCGGCTGTGGGCGAAGCCCTCCGCCACAAGGAAAGCGAACACCGGGAACGCGATACGCCCGAAAGAGCGGAGCACGCCGTAAAACGGCGCGTCCGGCTCCATCAGAAAATAAGCGCAGTGGTCGGCCACCATCGAGAGAATCGCGATAATCTTCAATGCGCTTCCGCTTGCCCGGAGGGAGAGGGGTATGCTGAATGAGGCGGTGTTATTCATTGATAATGGCATTATATATTATTGCATTCCGAGAAGTTCCTTCACCATGTCCTCGACCTCCAGGTTCACGCGCTTGAAATTGCGGTTGAGCATAATCTCCTTCTCACGCTCGTTGGCGAATGTATATATTTTGGGAAGCTCCACATAGTGGGATTCCTCCTCCTTTATCCGTGCCATATCGAAGTTGGTCTTACAGAAATATTTTGTGGTCTTGAACTCCTCCGACTGCTCGATGTCGAAATGCGACATCATGCTCTTGTCTGTAGCCGTGAAGTCACGCGCCGCCTGACCCGCGAGCCAGCCCGTCGCCATGTCAGCTATTTTTGCCGCCGGAACGAGATAGTCCATCTTTTCGGAGATTGATGTAGATACCTTGGAGTCGTTGATGGTTATGGAGGTTGATGTCTGCTTCGCCTTTCCGAACACGTCATTCTGCGCCCATTCGAGAGTTTCCTTGTTTCGTGCCGCGCCCATGAAGATGTTGCCGCAGGTTGTGATGATTTTCTGCATACCCACCTTGCCGTAGTCGGCCTCAAGTTGCGGAAGCTCCTGAAATCCTAAAGTCACGGCGACCTTGTTGCTTCGCGCCGTACCGATTAGTCGGTCTATCTTGTGGAAATACAGGGTCGGCAGCTCGTCAACGATAATGCTCACCGGGATATTCCCCTTGGAATTGACACGGGTAATCAGTCGGTTGAGCACAAGCGCGTTTAATGAGCCTATGACCTGCTCCTTCTCCGGGTCGTTGGCAATCACGAGATAGCTCGGATTCTCCGGGTCTGAAATCTTCAGGTCGAAATCGTCACCGGTGAACACCCAGTATGCCTCCGGCGACACGAGCCTTGCGGCATTGACGCGCAGAGTACCCACCATACCCTCAAGCTGGTCGTTGGCCTTGTTCTCGTATGCCGATTTGAAGGGAGCCATCAGCGAGGCTATCTTGTCATCCATCATCAGAATATCGAATACCTCCGAATACTTGCGTCCGAGGAACGACAGTACATGGGGCATATCGGAAAACTCTCCGGTCACGGTATCCGGCACCACCTCGTTTCCGGCATCGTCCTCGTACCAGCAGCGGTCAATCAGTATCAGCTTGCCGAGGCGGTCTATATAGGAGAATCCGTTAAGGTCAACAAACATCCTGTCCTCGTCGGTCGATACGTCGTTGCCGTTGCTGTCCACGAAGTCAAGCACCACCGCTCCGTTTTCATCTATGGCGTTGTAATCGTCCCAGTTGCGTATCACTATCTCCAGTTTCTTCCCCTCATATGAGATAAATCGTCTGAGCTTCTTCCCTTTAAGAAACCCCGTCGGATGGAAATTCACGAAGAAATATATGATGGCCGCAAGAAAGTTCTCAGCCGAATTTGTGAAAAACGCCTCCGAGCCGCCCTTCTTCTCGCCGCCGCCCTTGTTGAGCGAGGCAAGCAATGTCGCCGCCGTTTCCGAAGCTGCCGCGAGGTCGGGTATATATTTGTGCTGGATGGGGTTGATGCGGTTTGAATACTCCACATTGGTGAAATTCACCTGCCGGAATCCGCAGTTCGCTGGCAGATGACCGTAATGCCTATTCTTGCAGTATTGGTAGAAAAGCGTCTTTGCCAGAGTGGGCCACTTGTAATCATACACCATCATCGCAAAACCCTTACGTGAGTGTTGCCGTATGAAAGGGTCTATGATTCCGAAAGACTTGCCGGAGCCGGGAGTGCCTAACACTATCGTGCCACGGAACGGATTGATAATGTTGATCCAGCCGTTGTGCATCCGCCGCTTGTAATAGTATATCATAGGGATATTCACCGAATATGGAGTTTCCGCAATCTTCTCAGACTGTTGGAACGATTCGTTTTCAAAGTTGAACCTGTCGTCGCCCACCTTATGGTTGTAATACTTGGCGATTCCGTCAAGCCCCTGATGCACGAGCATGGTACCGACAACGGAGCAGAAGGCATAGATTATGCGGTTGACCGGGAACCCGAACACCGACACGCCCCATGTTCCGGCATGAAAGATGAAGCACAGTGCCACGAGCGTAAGCCCGGCCAGCACCGGATATATCACCATAGTCTTGACATTGAATTTTAGAGCCTTCTTAGCCTTGGTACCGATGCACACGACGCATATACATATCAGCTCCGCTACCTTACACCCTGCCACGGAACTGAACACCTTGAAGCGTCCGAGCAGGTCGAGGATGAACTGCGTCACACGGTTGTCCGCCGTTATCGGCAGATTCATCACAATCTCGATTATCAGGAATATGTAAATGCAGCTACGGAAGTAGTTATACATCTGCTGCTGTTCCTTTGTTTCCTCAAAAGCCATACAACTTATGTTCTAAAGATGTTGTTATTGTAATATAAAAGCATTAACTTTGCAGTATAAAAGATTACCGATATGGATATAGCTATTGAAAAGAAGAATCAGAGTTTCCGTCTTTCCGTTGACCTTATCGAGCGGCTGAAGCGGATTGCGAAGCGTCAGAACCGCAGCCTTAACAATTATGTCGAAACGCTGTTGCTTGACGCCGCCTATCACGAGCCTAACGCCACGACTCTCGCCGCGATGAAGGAGGCCGAGAGCGGAGCGTTGCGTGATGAGCCCGCCCTCGACCTGACTTCCATCGAAGCAATGGAGAAATCCATGGGGCTATGAAAAAGCTGAAAGCGTCCTCTCAATATAAGAAGGACTACAAGCGGTTCAGAAACAACCCTAAAAAGGTCACGGCGCTTAAGGAGATCCTGGACAGGCTCGCAAACGAGGAGCCGATTCCTGAAAAGCACAACCCACATATGCTGACCGGTGATTACAAGGGTTATATGGAATGTCATATAGAGAGTGACTTCCTCCTTATATGGTTTGACCCCGACACTGACCAGATAGACCTTGTGCGTCTTGGCTCCCACTCGGAGCTATTCGGATAATCCGGTTATAACGGTATCTTGAATCCGAGCATGAGGCCGTTCCGGAACGTGTCGCCATGCAGGAAATTCACGTTGTTCTTCTGTATGATCGAGAACTCGCACCCGTTTTGGAACACATAGTTATATTCAAAACCGCCCTCAATGCCGATGAAAAACCTGCGCTCCACCGCTCCGAACTGCGGGCCGAAGCGGACACGGAAGCTGCCGTTTTTGTAACGGTGCAGGCGGTGCTTGTATATCAGGCCACCGTCCCAGTAATATCCTTTCCAGAACTGACCGGGAGCGGTTTTCCAGTGATTGCCGATTTCGCCATAGACCTCCACGGCGTTGCCGTAGGTGAAAGAACGCTCATAGCCGACGGTGGCGTTTAGCGTCGAGGGGAAGAGGAATCCGGCGTTTACGGTGAACTTGCTGTCCTGCGCCGAGGCTCCGGGGAGGCTATGGCGCATATCATGGCGAGAATTATCTTCTTCATAATGACACGGTGTTATGGAAATTACTTGTAGATGTGGGGAGTGTATGAGTAAGGGAGATTCCTGAGTATGTCGGAGTCAAAGCCGTCGGCATTGAGAATGTCGTCATACTCTATCGTTAGCGTGATTACGCGGCCGCTTATCTGGTTCTCGGAAATCTCTATGCGCAGCACCTTTTCGTCCGGGAATGTCAGCTTGTCGAGCACAAGCACATTGCGGTAATTCTTTTTGAACTTCCGGGCGAGATTGAGCGAGTATGCCGGGGTCAGCTCCACGGTCTGCGAGTTGGTGGCCTTGACCTCCTTCTTGTCGGTGAGCTTGACGCGCACCTCGGCGATGTCGTAGGGAATCTTAGTCCTGTTCTGGAGGGAGTAGTCAATGAAGAAATAGTCGCCCACCGAATAGATGTTGTTGACAATCGCCTTCATGCCATGAGCCTTAGACACGACCTGGTTGTACCTGCGTCCGCTGCCATAGACAGCCCAGGCATAGCGGGCCATCTCCGACTGCGGCATTGATACCTCCGGGTTTATGTACGAGTCCATCGCGGCATACTGCACGCGGTGTATGGAGGTGGCACGGGAGGGAACGGAGGTATATACCACATCGTACTGTGCGAGGTGACGCTCACCTATGAGCGTCAGCGTCCCCATCAGCTCACCCTCGCGGTAGCCGGAGGGGAGCGAGTCGGATTCCATGAACGGCTTTACACGCACTATGTTGTCGGCACACTGGTTGCCGATAATCTTGGCGGTGGAAAGATCCACCATCTTTATGTTCTCCGGCATGACGATATGGGTGGTTACATCGGAGTTGACATAGATTTTCTCCTTGGCCGAAGCCTGTGATGCGACGGCGCACAGCGCGGCAGCCGCGATAATTATTCTGATATTCATAATGATATGTTGTTTGTCTTTCAATAAGCCTCGTCTGAGTTGATGAGATAAACGATTGTGTTGTACTTGATTTTCGCCTTGTTCTTGCGGATATTGGCCGACACGGCGGAAGTGGCCGAGTTATACATATTCTGTAAAGCCTGAAGTGCGATAGCCTCGCCAGATATTCCGGAGCCGTAGCCGCTCTCCGATTCAAAGCTGATGTTCTGCTGCACCGTGCTTGCCCCGGCCTCCTTCATAAAGTCACGGAAGGCGGATTCTGGAACATAGAAGCCCTCCATGCCGTCGTTGTCGAACACCGAGAGGTTAACTTTCAGGAATTTTCCTCCCACGAGTATTGAGGTTATGGCCGCGCGGACGCGCTGCTGCCCGAACCCCGTTACCGTCCCGTATAGATATGTGCCTTTCGGAAGCCTCACATCGTGTATAGTCACATCGTCAAGGAGCTTGAAGCGGAGCCTCGTGCCCTCATGCGCCTTGGTGGTCTTGTCGATCATGGCGCGTATGAGCGGAGCGTCGGCGTTTTCAGCAATACCTGACACGGTGTTGAACTTGTCGGCGTTGGTGTCACGCGATTTAAGCACAAGCAAGGGGCGGTTCCTCTCGCGCTCCGCAGCCTTAGCCCTGGCGATGGAGTCTGCCCGGTGCTTCTTTTCCTCTTCCTCCGCGTCGGGCTGTCCGATACCTAACCCGGCTTCGATGGCCTTCTGCCTCTCGTAGCTGCGCTGCTGTATCGCCTCAATATCGCGGGCATACTCACTTCTCGGATCAAGGACGGACTCATAATCTGCCGGATTGTAGCCCTCGCCATAGGCGTATGAATTTATATGCCGCCGGGATTCGGCAAGTGACCGCTCCAATTCCTCCAGTTCCTGTTGCTGGCGCATACGCTCGGCTTCGGCAGCGTCGATGCGGTCAAGCTCGTCATCGGAATAACCGTGTTCCAGGGCCTCGCGCTCCTCCTGTTCCTCGCCGAGCGCGCCCACCGCTGTGAAGGCGTCCTCGTCGCCGAAGCGTCGCGACATCTCGAACATCTTGTCGCCGGGAGCCTCGGCGTTTGCCTCTGGCAGTGTCGAGTTGATACGGTCGGTCGCCACGGCCTGTCTTTCGTCACCGCCGCCTCCGAAAGTCTGCATTACGAAGTATATCAGGAAGCACAGCGGAACGAATATCGCTGCCGGAAAGATATACTTCGGCTGTTTGAAATTAATCTTTTTCATTATCGTGTTGTTTGAGTGATTCTACAATCTTTTCGAGCTGCCTGTAACGCCTGATTATCCCTATGGAATCGGCGTGTGTCTTGCGCGGAATGGCTATCAGCGAGTCCAGCTCGTGCTTCACGGCCTGGCCGTCGCCCGTAATCTCCAGAAGCCTCCTGCGCTGTGCCTCCTTGTTGGCCTGTATGGTGCGAAAGCCGCTGAAGATAGGCTCAACCTTGGCGATTGAGTGAAGATTCGGGTCTTTCGATTCCATGCGCGCCCCGGCAACAATTATGTCGCACACCAGTATCAGCAACAGGGAGCCGACGACGTATCCGAAAGTGCGTCGTGGGTGGCGTGTGGCCCATGCGTTGGCCTTGCGGATTCTCGCCGCCAGACGGTAGCGTGCTCCTATGGCACCCATCTTCGGGCGGAGCCATGAGCCTAAGGCGTTTCCGGCCTTGTTCCTGCCGTCGCGTATTGTTTTTCGTAATGATTTCATAACCGTTGTCAATAATCAAGGTCTTTGTTTTCAAGTGTGCGCCAGTTGGTTATCATAAGGCCATGGGGATTATTCTGCGTCCTCGGCACGTTCTCTATGGAGCCGGTGGTGAGCATGGAGCGTTTCAGGTCGCGTGTGCGCCTCTTGATGATCTGCGTGCCGTAGTAGTTGAAGCGGCGGGTATGCTCGTCGAACTGTATCGAGTCGCAGATTATGGTGCATACGGCCGACGACGATATTATGTCGGAATAAAATCCGTTCTCGTCAAGGGCCTGCTTCTGCTTCAAGGCCGTGCCGTCGGCCATATACATGGCCTTTCCGACAGTCCACTTGATATAGTCGTTGTCGGGAGGCAGGTTGAAAAAATATTGGTGAAAAAGCTGGATATGAGCCTTCGCCTCCATTATGAAGTTGGATTCCAGCTTCGCACGCTCCGCAAGGAAGGGTATGTCACCGTCGAGGATGTATATCTGCCGACGCTCCTCGCTGACAAGCGACACGCACCGCCATACGGTGAATCCGCATATCAGGACACAGCCCGCGACGGTCGCCATGACCGTCATAAGCGCGAGCCGCGTTTTCTGTTCAAGTGATTTGATAAGCATATTTATAAGGTGTTGCGGTTAGTGTTATTTGACAAGTGCCTTCGCGCCTCTGACACCGAGGCCGACGGTGGTGCCGACAGCCGATCCTGCTGCGGAACCGGCCATAGTAGCCGCGCCCATAGCCACCGACCCTGCCGGGGATGCCGCGCCGCTGCTTATGCCACCGGGAATGAGCCATGAGGCAACCTCCGGAACAAAGCGGATTATATACGCACCCACGAGCATACCCATCGCGTACATACAGTTGGAGCCTATGCCCTGCAATCCGAGCGCGCCTATCTGCTCCCACGAGTTGACCGTGCCGTGCAGAAGGTGGTTGTATGCCACCAAATCCTCCTGGAGATTATACATGAGTATGAAGTCGATATAGTAAAGGCACATATAGGTCACGAACCCCCACAGCGTCAGGGAGAGGAACTTCGACATCCACTGGCTCCACGCCGAGTTCCAAGGCGGGGCCAGCGACAGGGCGAACATTATCGGGCAGAAAACTATCATTATCGCTATGAATATCCTCTGCGCCACGAGTATGCCGTAATAGGACATCTGGAAGATCAGCTCCCCGACAAAGCGTATCACGTCGTTAATCCATTCGCTTACCTTTGTTTCGGCGGCCACCGCCGCGCGCTGGGCGTAGTTGTTGATTGTTGTTCCGAGATTCTCCACATTGTATATCAGCTTGTCCCACCAGTTGGCGTCCTCGCCGATTTCGGCTATCTGCTTGGCGGTTGATATGGAATCCTGCACGGCACGCAGCCTTTCAAGGTATTCGCCCTGCTTCTGCGCCACTTTCAGCTCCAGGGCCGCCACTTCCCTGTTTTTCGCCATAGCCATAGCCTTTGTGGTGGATTCCAAAGACTTGCCCGGCACCTGCAAGGCAGAGCATATCCATGAGGAAGAGGATATGCACATTGAAATACCTATTATCCTGAGCAGCTTCATCACGTCCATGCCGCGCCGTCCGAGCATCATCATCCAGCACTCGTAGGAGCCGACGCACAGCGCGAGAAGCAGGCCGAGGACACGGGCGAAGCCGATGGTGTTGCCGAGAATCGCCACATTCGGAAAAGCCTCCATCGCCACAAGTAGCCTGTCAAGGCTCTCGTCGATGGCCGGAAGCCCCATAGTGCATAATATTGAAAGTAAAGTCATAATCTTGTATTTGTAGGATTATTGTTTCATCGTCATTATCATTTCCGGCCATCAGTAATGTGTCGCGGCCATCGCCGCAAGCCTCGCCGTGCGGCTCACAAGCTCGCCCATAGCGGCCTTTGCCTCTTCGTATGCCTGCTGACGCTTCGGGTTCTCCAGACCGTAGCCCACACCCTGTTTGTGGATATAAGCTATGTTGGCGCATATCACCTCGTTCTGCCTCGAAAGCTCGTCAACCTGGTACTTCATCTTACCCTTGCTCTTGTTTAGGCAGTAGAGCAATCCGTCGGCGATGCAGTCCTGCATACGGCTGAACTCGTCCTTGTAGATCGAATAGGTGACATCTACCGCGCGGTCGGCCTCGCGTGCCAGCTCCTCCTTGTAGAGAGATTCGACATGGGCGCGTTCCTTCTCGACCTTGGCGAGCTTCTGCCGCTGGGTTTCCTCGGCCGTGACGCGCACGGGCATTATACGCTTGACATTGGATTTCTCCTCCTTGAACCTCACCCGGTAGCCGGATTTGAAGCCGGCCCATTTCCAGTACATCTCCGCTCCGGAATAATTCTTGTGCAGGAAATAATAGTACCAGTCGGGGGCGAACCACCACGGGCCGTTCTCCATCGAGAGCCATTGCTTCTCCTTCTGGTCGTCGTGTATTTTCTTTGTCTTGGCCGGACACGCCGCAGGTGCCACGGCTATCAGGGCGGCCACCGCCGCCAGTGTGAAAATTCTGAATCTCATATATGCGTTGTTGTTAAAGTGGCGTTCATTTGTTCCATCTGCCGATTACCGCCGACACGATCTCGTCCTTGACATCCGAGGTCAGTATCTCCCAGATGTAGTCGGGCTTCCAGCCGCAGTCGGTCACAAGGTAGCAGTAGAGGTTGGCGTTGTCGATAATGCGCCGGGCGTTCTCTATGGTGTCCTTCAGCGACATCACGAGGTTCAGCTTCTCGTCCATCGAGGCTTTCATAAGGTTTATGCCGGAGGCGGCAACCGTGGCATACAGCTTTTGGGCGTGCTTTATCTCCCTCGCTATCGCCACGTTTGCCTCCGCATAGTACCATGCAACAAAAGGCTTCTTCGACACATATTTGTATGTGTTGGCCGTGAAGTCTTTGTATTCCTTGGTAAGAAGATAGAGGGAGCTTGCGGTGGACGATATTGCGGCGGCAAGCACGACGTATGAGTATGCGTTGTTGAGCCTCGTGTCGAGCGTCGAGCGAACATCGTTGAACTTCTCCGCTCCCTTTGTGACAAGTGACTGCTCGCCGAAGCTGGTGGCTATACGGGCGAGGGCCTGATCCTCGTCCTTCTTCACCGCCTTGTGGAGTGCCATAAGGGCCTCGAATGTCGGGAGGTCTTTGGGGAAGTCGAAGGCGAGTGACTTAAAGGGAAGAAGCATTGCAATCAGTATAATGACCGGGAACTTTTGCGCTGTCATATAATCACTGTTTAATTATATTAAGCCCATTCCAGTTGAGAATGAGCATACCGACCTGATTCTGCATCACCTTCATGTTGGCCCAGCCCTCCGGGTCTATCGCGAAAAGAAGGTCATCCTTTGTGGCATATTGCGCCATCGCCATCATAGCCTGCACCTTGTAGCGTATCTCCAGGAGGTCGGTATATATCTTGTTGGCTACCGTCAGCCTGTCGTAGCGGTCAAGGAAGTTGTAGCCGTCGGACTTGGTTTCGGCGGTGGCCGCTCCTTTGAGCGGGTTCCTCACCTTGCCGTTGTTGACTATGTTGATGAAATCGGCCACAAGCTGCTGCGTCTGTGCCGTGAGGTTGCCGAGTTCGTTAAGGCACAGGGCCTTATTCGCGAAATCGGCCTTTCCTACGGTCTTTACCAATTCCGGCACACTCCTGACAATATCGAAGGCGCACAGCCCTATCTCCACATAATATTTGCTCTCGGTGCCGAAGCCGGATATGTTCTCCATCGTCACCTTGTAAAGCTCGGTGATTGTCGCCATGCTCACGGTGTACTGCTCCAGCTTGTTCTGCTTGGATGATATGGAGTCGAGCCTCTTGTTGTGCTGATCCTCTATCGCCTTTTGCGTCGTGAGGTTGGTCGTCACCGCTTTTAGGCAGTAAGGGTCAATCACCACTTTCCATGCCGAGGCGGAATGAACGGCCAACAATATAGCCGTCGTAGCCAATAGATTGCGCATAAGGCATTGTGAATTTCTGTTTGTCATTGATTTTCCCATAGCGTCATTACTTTTTGGTGTTGGTTGACTTTCCGGGCGAAATCGAGGTATTTCGCGATTCCGGTTTTCTTGCGGTCTATCTCGATACGGGTGATTGCCTCCTGCATGGTGCCGTAGTGGGCGAGATAGATTTTCAAGGCCTCTTTTTCGGATCGCTCTGTCGTATAGGCCCAGTAACATTCCGGCGGCTCCTCGACACCGAACACGTCCGAGTTCTGGCCCCGGCATATCCACACCTCCTTGAAGTAGTTGCGACCCTCCTTGTTGTTGAGGGCGTTGATGGTGAATATCTGCTGCTTCTGTATGGGGGTCAGTCCGAGAATGGCCGCTATGTCGTCGTACCTGTCCTTGAACTTTGACTGGTCGAGCAATATCTTCACGTCGGAATTGTTGATAATTGCCTCCTTGACAATCGGGGAGTCTATCACATCGTTAAGCTCCTGAGTGACAACCCCGGCGATGCCGTGAAATTTCCTGACGGTCTTGTAGAGAAACTTGATATACTCGGCCATTGTGGGTGAGGCTATTGCTTTCCACGCCTCTTCGATTATAAGAGCCTTGCGCCCTTTCTTGATACGCATTTTCTGGAGAA
The DNA here is from genome assembly GCA_003762615.1 of Muribaculaceae bacterium Isolate-037 (Harlan). Lineage (GTDB taxonomy): Bacteria > Bacteroidota > Bacteroidia > Bacteroidales > Muribaculaceae > Lepagella > Lepagella muris. The sequence continues at coordinate 47,852 of RIAZ01000001.1, read as the reverse complement.
ACACGTCCATTATTATGAGCACCACGATAGGGAAAAGAACGGGGTCATCCTTAATCTTGTCGATTTCAAAGACTATGAAACGCTCGTCGAAAAGGTTTGCGTCTATGTCGGAGTTAAGCGTCATCTCCAGCTCGCCGCCACGGTAGAACTGCTTGAGTATCGCCGCGAAGTCGCGTATGTCGAAATGTATCTTTTCAAGAGAGGTTATCTGCGGTATGCGTTCAAGGGCGAACTCGTAATAGGAGTTGAACGACAGGCTTCTGACTTTAAGCCTGCGTTTCTGTTCCTCGATATGGTCGATCTGTTTGTCAATCTTCACAAGCATTGATGCCTCATAGAGTTCCTTCTTGTAAACCTCTATCTTGTTGGCCGCCTTTTCTTTCTCTGCCGGGGTAGATGCCCTGTCAAGCACCACGGCGCGGAAGGCGCGGCACTGGCGTATCAGTTTCAGCCTCCGTTCCTCCGAGGTAAGCACGAGGGCCTTGCTCTCTATCTGGGCCGGAGGTTCCGGACTGCTTATCTGTTCCTCTATGTCGTCCATCTTTTCGGCGTACCTGTCGTAGTCGTTCTCCATTTTGGCAGCTACAAGGAGCTTCTGCCTCAGGCCGTCGCGCTCATCGGGAGTGAATGAATCGAATGGGTGGAAGTAAGCCTCGTAATATTCCACGATGGTCTGGTTGACAAGCATATCCTCAATTTTAGACGGGGCTTCGCTACCATTGAAAATCAGGAATATAAGCGATTTGAGAAAGTTCTTCTTCTCACCGAAGTTCAGGTCATACTCTTCGCGTGTCACCTTAAACGGGTTCATCGAGATTGGTTTCTCCTTGGAGTAGCTGATGTATGTGCCGCCGAAGTAGCCGCATATACCCTCGTAGGAATCGCCCGTATCGACCATGACAACATCCGTGTCCTGTTCCAACAACTGACGCACGACGCTGTTCATGTGGAAACTCTTGCCGCTGCCCGAAGGCCCGATGCAGAAGAAGTTGGCATTGTCGGTCATCTTTACCTTGCCTTCTTTGCCGGTTATGTCGATGCACACCGGTAGCCCCCGGCGGTCGGTGTAATAGGTGGTGAGAGGCGTGTCCTCGCATCCTTTGAGGTGTTCCTTGAAAAAGAGGCACAGGGCGGTGTCCGATAACGTGAGGAAGAGGTCGTAGTCGGGGTTGAAGCCGTAGGCGTTGCCCGGAAAGGAGTCGATGAAAAGCTCAAGCTGGTTGTAGGCCGTGCGCGACGGCATTATGCCGCACTCGTAGAGCTTGGTTTCGAGGTACGAAGTCACGGGAGTAACCTTGTCCGGGGCGCAGCTCACTATGATGTTGAAGTTTGTATTTACAAGCAATGATGAATCCACAGCCAGGATGTTCAGCACCTCCTCGATGTCAGCCTTGGCGATTTTATTGCTGGGGTCGGGCATCGAGCCGTGACGCTTCGCCTTGCCTTGGAGCTTGCGGAGCAGTTTCCGCTGCCCCGGTATCTGCACCACCTGATTGAACACCACACAGTCGGCGTGCGGCACCTCAGCGAGAAATGACAACACGTCGGTGGCTATCGGATAGCCGTTTACGCTTGTTTCGGCATATGGCCTCACCACTGAGGGCAGGTTTATCTCGTCTATATCCACCAGAGGATACGAGCGGATTATGCGGTTCCCTGTCCTGAGATATTCGTCTGAAGCCTTGAAATTCGTCATGGAGAAAGCCCCGTGCCGGAAGTGTAAGGCCATGAAGCGGTGGATGTACTCGGCGACCTCCGGCTTGGAGAGTCTGCGGTGCCGGATACCTTTCTCCGAAAGAATGTCGTCCACCTTCGACACCTTGGAATGAAAGTCGAGCCACCGCTTGGGGTCGTACTGTACGAACTGCCCTTTGGGAGCTTCCTGCGTTATTATGAGATATGTCTTTATCTCGGTGTACCCGCGTCCATCGAAGTATGCGAAATAGCTGCGTGTCAGGTATTCCGCGCCGTCGGGTATCTCGTGGTGGTAGCTCTGGCGGCAGAATATGTCCTGCTTCTGAAGGGCGTACCCTTCGCCGAGGGTCTGCACTATGTTTGCGAGGACATCCTGAAAGAGCATATAACGCTCCGGGTCGGTGCATAGGCGCGGCACCGGATTAGTCATTGAGAATATCACCGAGGGGGAGCCCATGGCGTCGAACAGCACAACGTCGCCGTCCGTTTCCTCCAGTTGGGCGAATATGCCGTCAAAGACTTTTTTATGCGTTTTTGCCATCTGTCAGCGTTTGAACAGGTTGTGATAAATGAAAATTCCACGGTCACGTTTCTTGTTGTGGAGTCCGCCGCGCTGTTTGACATAGATTGTCACCAGCCCGACGGCGGCCATGACAAGCATGGCGACAAACCCGGCGAGCTTCCCCAGCGCGATTGAGAACACGATGAATCCCACGAATGACACGCCTATCGCCGCTGCCGCAAGCGTCAGGAAGCGTCCACGGATTCCCATGAACTCCAGTGGTTTCTGTAACCCTTTGAAAACAGGGTAGCCGTCGTTGTATGCCGCCATGAATGTATGGTTTTCCGCTTCCGGCTACTTGAAGAATAGGGGCAACGCCTCACTCAAGGCGATGAACGCGATACATCCGCCGATGGTGAGCATGATGGTTTTCTTCACGTCCTGGTCGCCGTTCTGCATCTTGAAATAGACATTAAACGCTCCTACCAAGACAATTACGGCTGCGATTGCCTTCATAAGATTTGAAACCGGGGTCTGGTAGGAGCTGACCTCCTGCGTGGCTTTCGTGAAGCCTGCGGCACCCTTGCTGGCGGCCATTGCGTCGCCGACGGCCACTGTGACGGCGGCGAGCGCGAGCGTGCCCTTGCGGGCGAACCCTGAGCGGCTGAAACGAGCCAACGCCCTCAGGCATTTTGTTTTAATCTTCTGCATTTGCGATGATATTCGTTTTTGAAAAAAAGTTATCGGGCGGTAAAGGCAATGCAGGGCGTTAAAGACAGCTTCGGGCGATAAAGGCAGTATTATAAAGAGAGAGTGGAATGGGATTTATTTACATAGTGATAAGTCAGGCCGGTGGCCGGGGCAAGAGTTATGCCGCCTCACACTTATATACAAGATTGTCGAGGTCATCATATCTGCCGGATTCAATGGCATTTTTTGTCTTGCTTATCAGGCTATCTACGGGATAGCCGTTTGTCATTACAGGCTCCTTATACCTGACCGTACCCATACTTTGCGGTACTGTCGTGGGCCGGGAATTGTCGCGATTGATCTCAACGGGTTCAAAACCGCCAGCAAGTCCGGATATGTCAATTTCGGCTTCCTCGTTTTTGGCTTCATCAGAGGCTTTCATCCGTTTGTCGGCCATAATATCCATAGTTACCAGACCTGCATAATATAGAATCAGCAGAATGAACAGCAGCGTTATGATTTGTCCGTATGTCATAGTGTCAGAGGTTTACGCATAGTTTGTTATCTATTGTTTTCCACGGCTCAAAGCTGAGGCCGACGCTTCTTCCGGCATTCTCGCGCCGATGGTCGCGCTCCATTTCCGTATGATAATACATCACATTCTGGCCGCGCTGTACTATATACCCGGCTTTCTTCAAGGCGTGCCGCAACTTTATCCGGCGCTTGTTGGTGACAACCTTTATTCTCGTCAGAGGGGCGAGTCCGAAGATGACGCGCCGTTTCTCCCGGTCGGTAATGTTTCTCCTTATACGTGAGCGTATTCGGTTTTCCTCTCTTTTTGAACGGTTAAGCCCCAGTTTGGAAATGATCCTTGCGACGGAACGTAGGGGGATGCCGGTTTCCAACGCGATTTCAGTATATGAGCGTGAGCTGTAAAGCCCGCGCACTTTTTCAGCGCGCTCCAGCCATTCCGGGTTGATGCCCTTGTCAAGACCAAGCTCATGAGCCTTGTTCGATAATGTCCTGCGGGATACGCCGAGCCGTGCGGCCATAGCCGTGTCCGATATAGCCGGGTAGTTCTCCATGAGATAAGTGGTTTCAGCCTCAGTCCAGTTTTTTCTTTTCATATATTGTCGTTTTTGTCAAGCAGTGACTTGTTTTTCTTTCTATAAGTCCTTAGCCGGGGAAGGAATGCTGTTATGAATGTCCTCACGATGGCATTGATTACGTCGGAGCGGCATTTGCGGTCGATGTCGCACTCATCGAGGGAGTCGGCAATATCCTTGTCAATCATGCAGACCTTCCGCTCGTCTTTCCGTTCACGAAAACCGTAGGACGAAAGGTTTTCCATGAAAGACTCCCATACCGGATCTGCGGTATCCGTGTTAATGCAGGATTCGGCAGTATTACCGGGTTCCTGTATCCCGGAAGCCTCACGCGATGTAGTTGTTCCGGCAGCATGGCCGACAGGCGTAGCCACATTACGGATGCTTCCGAGCAGTCCGTCTATATCAGGGAAATTATTGTTATCCATTTTCAGTGTCAGCTTCGATGTGTCCGAATATTTCTTTGAAGATTGTGTCGAAAGCGGCCTGTGTGACCTCTAATTGTCCGTCCAGATCCGATAGTGTGCAGAAGCGTTCCATGTCTGCCCTTGAATTGATTTTAGGGGTCACAAGACCATAGCGGCTGAATGTTTCCCTTGTTTCCTCCCACAGCATAAGCTCGCTACGGCGTCCGACCCTCGCGTCATGCCGGTTCGGCACGAGAATCAGACGGGCGTTCATTTTCCCGGCCATGACGTTTTTCAGCTTTTGCAGAAATGCGATGAATGTGGCGGTCGAGGGGATGGTAGTCCTGTCGTAGTGGTAGGGACAAATTATATAGTCGGAGTTGGCGAACAATGTCACGAGTCCCTGCTGTTTTAGATTCCCCGGAGAATCGAATATTGCCACACACCGTGTTTTGCGGATGTTGCCTATGAACCCGAATAGGGCTTCTTCCTTATTCAATGAAAAAGGAAGAACCTCATAGGGGATGGCGGTATCTCCCGAAGGATAGCGTTTCAGGTCGCTCTCACGCCGTTGCGCCAGACTCTCCTGCGAATCGCAGTCAATGACAATCACCGGGAGCCCCTTCTTTACAAGATAGTTGGCAAAAGTGACGCAGAGAGTCGTTTTCCCTACGCCCCCTTTCTGATTGGCAAATGTTATGATTATTGATTCGTCCATTACACCCTGCTTCAATGATTCATATGGCAAAATTACCACGGTGCTTCATCGCGATATGTAACTTTGGACACCTTTCTTCAAATCTTGGGAATTTATTGTGATACAGTTTTGCAGTCATAAAAGGATAAAGCCTTGCAGACATCATATACTGCTGTCTGCAAGGCTTTATGTCGCAATCGCGGCATGGTGACAAAATCCCTTGTCACATCTTTATGCTGTTATCATCATCTATGCGGTTATAGTCGCCACGGTAGCCAACTTCCCACTCACGGTTTTCCCCACGTCCGGAAGCCGCGTCACGCATACCTCTTATGCCGCGTCCGGTTGTTTTGTCACGAGGCTTTTCAGTTGATTGTCTGCGACGGAGTTTTTCAAATCTCCTGTATTCGAGCTTACGGGTGTCAAATCCGGCTTCCGAAAGATTGATGATTGTTTTTGATGAAAAATCTATTGCAAACCATTCATCGCCTTCATGTCTGATGTGGAACCCAGAAGAACGTATGGCGGCACGGAGATTTGTTATACTGTCATCATCAAAGAGCGGGTTCAGGTTATTCACCGCGTCATGGTAGCTGTTATCTCGTGACGGGGTGAGCCTTACAAGTTCTGGAGTATTCACCTTATATATACGGCAGAGCAGGTCGCGCTCGGACGCTGAGCCGGGATGGAAAGACTCTATCCTCCGAATCTTGTCATTCCGTAGAATTGTGGAGGCCATAAAATCCTTTAGCGGCCGTGTGGTTCCTCCGCAATATATCACGCCTCGTCTTATGTAGGCGTTACTGCGGAATAGTTTTTTGTTGATGGCCCATGTGTCTATTGTCGGGTTATCCTCCAGCAGCCTGTCAATGAAAGCGTCGATACGTGCGAGTTTTTCTTCCGGTGTGGAGAAATCAAGAAGTGATTTTATAGACAACACCCATGCGCCGTTATATACGGTTTTGTTCGCATGATCCACTATCATGTAGCCATAGGGATTGTCAGAGCGTCCGAAGAAAACGAGATCAATTCCCAGCTTGCGTTTAACCGCGTCCTGTAGTTCCCGGCGGTCGGAGCTTACATCCCGGTATTTCCGCAGCATGGCCCACAACTGCCTCCTGCGTTTGTCGTCAACACTGACCCTCTGGAATCTGTCGCTTATCTCGGCAAAGTTAATCTTTACCTGCACTGCACCGTCGCGCTTGATATACACGACATCGTTCTTCTCATACACCTCATAGCCCATCGAGGACATCAGGGCCTTGTATTGCGCGAATGTGGAGAATGTATAGGTCAGTGAGGCTGCAAGATCCTCACCGGCCTTTGCCTTTACATCATTTCCGACAAGCCTGTTCAACACAGCTTGTGACCTAACCCTTTCATGGTGGTCGCTGATTTTCTTTCCGTCTGGAGAAATGCGGGAGGTGATTATATGTATATGTGTGTTGTCGGTATCGGTATGTGAATATACCAGCAAAGGCTGCCCCTCGCTTCCATATCCCATTTCACCGAGATACCTGTGGGCGAAATCAAGCAGCTCATCTTCCGATTTTTCATGTCCTTTGCAGGATATGGCCAGATGGAACTGGGCTTTTTTGATTCTCGAATTTCGGGAAGAGTAGACTATCAAATAGTCCTGAAGCTCTTTCGGTGTCGGCTGTGAGAGTACCCCGACATGGCCGAAATTGCTCATCTCAAGAAGGCGTGCCACTCCCAGGGCCACCTTTTTCTCATTATATGCAACTGCGTGAAAGTTGGAACTTGACGGAAGTATTGTAGCTATCATATATTATGTTTATATCTCTATATGTCTTGAAACCATTATCTCTATATGTTTTGAGCCGATAATGTAAGACACACTGTATGACTTGCGGCTAAGAGCGTAGCCTTGTCGCTTTCTTGGCAATGTGAGCCTGTTCCTCCTTTATCGACACCACGAGCCTCGATACTTTTTCAATCAGGGGGGATAGATTATCCCTGAAATAACTCTCGGACAGGATGCCGGCTACGGCAAGTTCGTTGGCTCGTTTGACAGCCTGATTCAGATTGCTTCCCATCCAGGACAGCTCATCTTGGAATTTGCGGCACAGCCGGGCTGTGTCGTTACACAATTCAAGGCGCGTCTTTGCATCGGTATCCGAAAACTCGTTGACCGCCATCCTTATAAAGTTGCTCACGCTGTGGTAGCGTTTTGATTTTTCACGGATTCCGGCAATTTCCTCAGGCGTAAGCCTCATTTCAAATCTTTCAGTTCGCTGCTTCATATCCATATCATTAATTCACTAGGAACGATGTGATTCTCCACCGCCGCGCAGTGGTCGGCAAGTCGCTTTTCCACGGGCAAAACTCGGTTTTGTACGGAGAAAAGCACAACTTGCTACCCAATCTCTGCACGACAGGGCTATTACTCCCCATCGTTCACTCCGGCCACGAAGTTAGGCACCCCGTGACATACAGGCATTAACTTTGGACACCTTTAATGTTTCAAGACCCGGTTATATCAAGATTGTAAGACTTAAAGACATCAAGCCATGCGGTAAATAATCATACAAGCGATAAAAGGGGTATGTTTTCAATATTTGCGGACTTGCAAGGATACTATCTATAAGATTATATATTGCCAAAAGATGTGACCTGCGTATCATAAAGACATGGGGTCTTAATCTATTCAAGTCATACAGTCTTTATATCTTCAAGACAATATATCCGCTATTCTTGATGTGATACAATGAATATGGCTTTAAGGGAAAAAGAGAGTATATTATTAACTGACCTTAGCCGGATGCGTCGGATAATTGTCAAAAGTTCAACGGTTCAGGCTGAATTTTATCGCTTGGAAATTTGCATAAGTCGTTGAACTTTAGTATATTTACATTCCAATAATAGTGTTGGAACGAGTTAATATGCATTTGATATGTTTGAGCTTTTACTGATTATATACCTGCTCCCTGTGGTTATTGTCGCAGCCTTGCTGTTGCGGCTGGCATTGTTCCTGCTCAAAAAGTCGATTAGGGTTGCGCTATGGGTAATCCGGAAGTCGGCACTGATTCTGAAACTGCTTGTAGTCTGGCTTTGGAACCGTACCGTCCGCAATCGTCCGCTTTCTCAATATCCGTAATAGGGTGGAGCGGCGACGCTATGATATGAGCCTTGGAATGTGGGTCTGTTCCCTGCTGTGGATGCTTGTTTTAACGCTGGCCTTTGTGCGGCATTGTACGCAAGTGTTACCGCAAATGCAAACGGATGGTCAGATGTGGAGGCAAATGCGCAACTGAACGCTGAACCAAACGCAGGACTAAACGCAGAGGTGGACGCGCTATTAATTCGGTTGCCCTAAGACTTGTGATTGTTCGGACTCGAACCTAATGAAATTCTTATGAAATGTAATGGAGGGCTGTGGCGAGAAGTGGAAAATTCGCACCCTGAATTTAACATTATTTAATAATTGATGATGGCGAATTTTTCATAATCTCTATTGATGACGATTAAAGGAGGCTACAAAATTAGGCCAAATCTGCGCTTTGCGGAGGACGAAAAATCGGTAAAATTGAAATAGGAGGACAAAAGGAGGACAAAAATCAAAAGAGAAATCCCGTAACTCTTGATTTTCAATGAGTTACGGGATTTTACAGTGCCCAGAACAGAACTACTAAAACTATATTCTATTACTTTCTAATACTTTTATATATCGCTTTATATTAGCGTATTATAAAAATATTGCAGATTTTTGAGATTCTTTGAATTGCTTAAAATAGCGGAATTTTGCCTGTAAATTTGCCTGTAAAATTATTTTGAGTTACCTTTGTAATCGTTTTCGGGTTGAACCGCGTGGGCGTTGCCTGCAAAGTTGCCTGCAATAGTAATTTTAACTCTAATAATCTCTCCAATGGCGACATTCAGATTTGAACTCAACGGACGACCGACCAAGAACAAGACATACGTGGTGTATCTTCGTGTGACGGTCGGTGGCAAAAGAAAACTTATCAAGACGATGGTCGAGATTGCCCGGCCTTCTGATTTTAACGCAAAATGCAAAGGCGAAAATTGGATACGTGGCGGTGTCCGCGATGCAAAGGTGCTCAATGCACAATTGGCCGATATTCTCGCCAAGGCGAAGGAAACGTATAAGGAACTCGACAAGGAGGGCGAGGTAACGACCGTCGCGCTTGCCAAGGAGATGAATACCGAGGCAGTTTCACCTTCGTTTCTTGCTTTTGCGCGTGAACGGGCGCAGATGATTTATGATAACGGTGGCTGGCGCAACTGGCGTAAGTATTGCGGGCTTATCAATAAGCTGGATGCCTTCCGAAAGAAACGCCGTATGGCTGACATTACTGTTGCCGATATGACGGTCGAGCTATTGACTCGCTTTGACAACTTCCTCCACAAGTGGGAAAATGAGCGCGAGCCGGGAAAATTGTTGCACCCGAACACTATCGAGGTGCAGTTCAATATACTCCGCACATTGGTTCATCGTGCCATCGAGGTCGGTATAATGGAGGCTTCAAAAGATCCGTTCCTTGTATTCAAATACAAGGGTGTGAAGACCATCAAGGAAAAACTCGATGACTCGGAGATGGAGCGAATCACCAATCTGGAATTGGAGGAGGGCTCGTTGATATGGCACTGTAAGAATTATTTCCTGTTCAGCTACTATTGTGCCGGTATCCGTGCAGCTGATTTGATTCAATTGCGATGGGGCAACGTCACCGCCTCCGGACGATTGCATTATCAGATGGGCAAGAACCATAAAGAGCGAGACCTTCTTCTCGTTGAGCAGGCTATTGAAATCCTGCGCCATTATCGGCGGGAGGATGCAAAGGCAACAGATTACATTTTCCCATTGCTCTCAAATGATGCCGAATATGCCGGATATGTGACACAAGCCGACAAAGACAGAATGCGCCCGGAACTGCGCCACAAGATGTATCAGGATATTTCATCAAAAAACGCCCTTATTAACAAATATCTCAAAAAGATTGCAGAGAAAGCTGAGATAGAGAAACCTCTTTCAATGCACATCAGCCGTCACTCGTTCGCTCATATAGCGCAGGAGTCCGGGGCCGAGTCATCAGCCATCAAGAATATTCTCGGTCATAGCAATCTCGCCACAACCGAGCGTTATATGGGTAGCTTCGACACCTCCAAGACCGATGAAACTCTACGCAATGTCTTCGCAAAGAAACAATCCTCGGCAACCGCGACAGAGGAATCTGGAGCAACAAAAGAAGAACAGGCCATCGAATTGCTAAAGGGTATGACCCCGGAACAAATAATGGCTGTAATTTCGGCAATCAACAAATAATCTTATTCGCGAGTTGGCAAATAGCGCATATCGAGCTTAGCTCGGTGCTCGATTCCGAAGGAAATTTGACCAACCGACAAATAATCAGTAAATTTGCATATGGAAAAGAGCTTAGACATAACCAAGATATACAACCATGCGGCTGAAACCATCAAGAATGCTATTCTGAAAGGTCAATATGAAGCAGCAAAGGGTGTCAATCGGGTGCAACTGTTTACATATTTTGCCATTGGGAAATATGTGTCTTTAAACACAAGAAACGGAGTGTGGGGAACCGGGGCATTGAAAGCTATCAGTGAACGGCTCAGAAAGATTCTTCCTGGACTTAGGGGATATGGGGAGACCCAACTTAAAGAGATGAGATTATTCTATGAGGGTTGGTCATTCATAGACTCTAAATCGTCGGTTGCAACCGACAATTTGACCAAAGATAATTCGTCGGTTGCAACCGACGAATTACAACTTATTGCCAATGTGGAAGATATATTGGGTCTAATCAAGATTGAGACACCATCGGCATTTCCAATGGAAGACTATCTTAAAACTCCGTTCACTCATCATACCGTACTGCTTCGCAAATGCAAAAATAACGAGGAACGGTATTATTACATGGGAAGGTGTGTTGAAGAACATATGTCAGTACCACGCCTCGAACAAGTTATATCAGAAGGTGAGTATAAAAAGGCCGGAAAAGCTCCTAATAACTTTATAGAGCGAATTGAGGATAAGAATCTGGCTCGAAAGGCTGTCATGCAATTCAAAGACTCCTATCTATTGGATTTCATAAACACAGAGGAAATCGGCGAGCGGGATTTGCAGGATATTGATGAACGTGTAGTCGAACAACAGATAGTACACAATATTAAGAAATTCATAATGACATTTGGTAAGGATTTTGCTTTCGTCGGCAATCAGTACCATCTTGAAATATATTCAGAGGACTTCTTCCCCGATCTGTTGTTCTTCAACCGTGAACTGAACGCACTGGTTGTGGTCGAGCTCAAATCGGGCAAATTCAAGTCGAGCTATCTTGCCCAGCTGATGACCTACCTGCGAATCCTTGATGATAAAGTTAAAAAGTCGCATGAAAATCCATCTATCGGAATCATCCTATGCAAGGAGGCTAACAGAAGCTTTGTGGAGTACGTCATGCAGGACTACGACAAACCGATGGGCGTTGCCACATATACTACAACTAAAGAAATGCCCGAAATGCTGAAAGACACCCTCCCGGATATGGATGAGCTGAAGAAACTACTCTGATTAAGAATTGTCGTCTCTATTCTGCCGCAATAGTCACAAGTCAGAGTTGGTGCTATATGGAATGTCACCAATAAATACATTGTTGTCATCAATAATGGCATCGATGTCACCAATAATGGCACCAATAAATTAGAGATTGGCACCAATAATGGCACCGATAATGTCACTAATCCGGCGTCAATGGAATGATGCGGAACAATGCGGAACAATGCGGAACAATGTGGAACAATGACCAGAACGATGCGGAACGATGAATAGAGAGAATTAACGTTGGCAAGGAGGTTGCTCCCTGCCGACGTTTTCTTTCGCTGTTCTTATTTGTCCTGTATGGTTTGTTGCCAGCGATGGTCGAATTGTTTGGCCAGTTCCTGAATGTCGAGACATACAGACACCAGCCTCATCGTTGCTTCTCGCAGCCTCTCGATGGCGGCATTGCATTTCTTTTCGCTGAAATTCTCACGAAGCGTCTTTACCAAAGTGTCGTAACTGACACCATAAGTTCGATAGAGTGCGTTCAGCGAGGACAACTGATTGATGAAAATCCGTGTGTTTTCATCGACAACAAAGACCTTGAAAGGCTTCTGGAAAAGAAAGTTTTTGATGAAGGCAGCCTTGTTGATGGCTCCGGACTGCTCGAACATTGAGAGGAATCGAGCATTTTCCTCTGCGTTGAACCGCACGACGTAGCGGTTCACGGAAGGGTCGGTCTTGGGTCTGCGACCTCCGTTGTTTGAGTATTTACCCATAAAAATAATAGATGGCATCGCAGATTGCTTCGCTGAAAAATGCCGCAGGCGTTGAAAAGGGGTTTCCGACTTTGGAGGAAACCATTCCCTCGGAGAGCAAGGGTTGTGAGGCACCGGTTTTATTTCGAGTGCCTTGCAACATACCTTGCTCATCCATGTGGATATCTGTTTTTCAGGCGAATTGCCACATCCGGTCTTGGATGTTTCCACGAATGCCATATTAAAGATACGAAAAATTTCCGAAACTACCAAATTCCGCTTCCACCCGTCTACACACCCGTCTGCATGTGGCGTAAATCGGATTGAACGGGAGTGAAATTCGATGGCCAATGGAAGCGGAACGTTTGAAATTTCTACCTACTTTCTTGACTGCATAGTGGTACCATACTTGAATTTCGATGTAACAAACGGCATTTGACGGCAGATTTAGGCACCCGATGCCCCATAGATTCAAATATTTGGACTTGCATATCTATTGACGTTAACTTTGTCATATTCCTATGTAGAGGCAAGGAAGTCAGTGTATGCACCCTTTTGAGCATACTTACTATTATAGGAATGTATATACGACTTGATAAACATCTATGAATCAATTCGCTTTTACATACTCTCAGATATAGTTATAGGCATAAATCCTGATTGCCACATAAATAAACGACTGTTTGAGAGTGCTGATGTGAAAATATATGAATATCCATTTGCAAGAGCGCAAAGGCATATTTCTGTTTGTTCATTTATTCAAACATTTAAACGTATAAATGCGGATTCGTAGCCATGCGGCTTCATAGCCATGAATCGCGGCAGATTCAGGCAATGCGAGGCGACATAATCCCGACAGGTCTGAAAATTTGGGCAGACATAGGGCGTCATGCTATCTTTGTCGTAGAATTTCAGCCTCCTCAGATTCCGCCGCCGGACTATTTGAGAAAAACACGAAATTCGTACTTGCTGAAATTTGCTTCCCACCACATACCAGATTCTTTTGAATCAGCATATTTACCCGGAGCACATACGCCGTCACATTCAGTTGATGAGTTTTGGAATGATTGACCGCCCAATGTTCAAAGGAATATGCCGTTCAGAACGAACCCTGCACCCATCACCCGGACTTCTACAGTAAGCCCGGACAGCCTCAGGTGTGTAGATGTGGAAGCGTCCAATGGAATAGTCAAGATGTATGTTAACCCCAGAAATAGTGAATTATGGCAAAAAGATATGACAACGACTTTGATGCAGAGGCCTTCGTGGAGAATTTTCGCGCTAAGGAAGCACCGCCTTCCGCTCCCCGAAATAGCACTGAGGAATCAATTCCCACAACACATGAACCGCCTTCCTCGGTGCAATCCAACCATAAGGGAAGTTCTACATCAAAATCCCGCAATTCGGCTCTATCGGCACAAGTGGAAGAATACAGACAAAAATTTATTGATGATCTGTCGTATCTATGTCCACCCATCGGATGCTCGAATGTAAGAATCTGCCCTGAATTTGTGAAGCAGATCAGGCAGCTGCAACTCCTATGTGGGACTCGCAAGGCCAATCTTACAACCTTCATCAACAACCTGCTCCGACAGCACTTCGACGAATGCAAGGAAGCAATCGTCAAGCTCTCTGAAGAATATGACAAACCCCTTGAGTAAATCTCAGCAAAACTCCGCTCCGACATCGCTCATGCTAATGATTCCACAGGAGGAGTGGCAATCACTGCACGAGAAACTCGACCGCCTCATTGAGATAGTCGAGAAAACCCGGACCGGAAATCCCGGCAAAGACTGGTTTGAGTCCGACGAAGTCCGCGAAATCCTCGGCATTTCCCCCAAAACGTGGCAGAACTACCGCGACCAACGCCTCATTCCCTTCTCGCAGATAGGCCGCAAAATCTACGTCAACCGCGCCGACCTCGATGCCTTCCTGCGCCAGCACCGAATAGGTGCTCGGAAGTGACACTGTAACTGAAATCTGGCTAAAATGAGACGGCAATGACTATGTTTTACAGCATATTCGTTTTCCGTCTCATTTATCTTTAGTAACTTTGCGTTCAAATTTAATAAATCAATCAATGGAGACAAAAACAGAACGACAAAAACTAAACAGAATAAAAGCAGTATTAGCAGAAACAGGCCACACCGGCAAATGGCTCGCCGAACAACTCGGTAAAGACCCTGTCACCGTCTCCAAGTGGTGTACCAATACCTCGCAGCCCGATTTGTATACATTTCAAAATATAGCATCTACTATTGGTGTTGACATTAGGGAGTTGATAACATCCTCAGACATGCAATAATTAGATTTGACAATTTAATCTGAGCATTTTATAATTTAAAATATAATGGCTGGAGGATTTATTGCATTTAGATGTGGCAATTATGACACGACTGCTGAACGAGAGCAGTTCAGATTGTTGTGTGAAAAAATGAAGGCACGGTTTGCCGAGTCAGATAGTTTCTATTTGATGATTGGGAATTATAATATATATGATCGCGAGTTTGATGCCATTATAATTAAACAAGATGCAGTTATTGCTATTGAATTTAAGAATTATGGCGGTAACATTGTTGCATGTGAAAACGGTAATTGGACTTCTAATGGAATTGAAATAAAAGGAGGCTCTCGCAAAACGGTATATCAACAAGCAAGAGCTAATCATTCGTCATTAAGGAAAGGGTTAAAAGAACTTGGTATAGACCGACAATGGATTAAGGATATTCCTACGATTGTCGTGTTTAATCAGACAATTTCTCTTGATAATCAACTCTCAGGAAAGGTGAGAAGTTGGCTGCATATAACCGACAATGCGCACTTTATAGATAAAATAGAAGATATAACATGTGGGTCTACCAATATTCCCAACATAGACATCATAGACCTAGCAATTAAGTTAAACCTCAATCCTTTTTTGATTAAGGACTTAAGTTGCTATTCTGTTGAAAATAATAAAGAGGCAGATGTGAAGTCTATGAGTATTAATTCTCAAAGGTATGCGTGTCGTACACTAATTGATGGCAGAAGTGATCTTAAGCAAAAGGCTCGAATTGAGAGTGTGACTCCTCTTGAATCTTATGATAGGTTTACTCCAAATCATATTTTCAATTTGAGACCCAATCAAGTGTTTGTTTTCGGTACTGATAGAAGAGGGTCTCAAAGATATGGAGCCGCTGGGCTGGCGGCCAATAGATTTGGTGCCAAAGCAGGTGTGATTGACGGACCAACGGGGAATTGTTATGCATTGCCAACAAAGGGTTTTTGCATTAGTGATTTAGAAAAAGCAGTCAAACGCTTTATTGATTACGTTAATGCCAATAATCAATTTACATTCATGGTAACACCGGTTGGATGTGGACACGCTGGCTTTGAATTGTCCATAGTGGCAAATCTGTTTAAGAGCTTGATTAATAATAAAAACGTAATGCTTCCGGAGGCCTTTATAAAGGAATACCAAGCAAAGGCTATAAAAGATACGACTACGCCACAAGTCGTAGAGGAAATTTCAGAAACTGGATCTGGTTATATCGAAGATATTCTTAACCATTATGATGAGCACCTCCATGATGTAGTTCGTTTCTTGCTAACTAATGGAATAGAATTTAATCCAGAGGGCGGATTCGTCGTTCAGGATGAATCTGGAATTGTTATTGCAGAGGCTGAGTTAGGAATAGATTCAGAGAAAGCTGTATTTTTTCCGTTTAATAGTCAAAGTGAAAGAGCCTTCAAAAATAATGGATTCACCATTTGGACTCCCTCTGATTATTTACAATCAAAAGAGAAGTAAAGATGCGTATAAAACTTGGGAAAGCATGTAGGGACTTCAATGTAGAAATCTCAGCCATTGTAAAAGAACTGGAAAATAACGGAATATTCCTGGATGATGCCAATCCCAATACTCGGATTTCCGGTGAAGAGTATGAACTTATAGCAAAATCGTTTGGTAGAGAAACCAGTTTATTTGCATTAACTTGGCAAGAAGATAAGTTTGGACTAGATCCAATTTCTAATCGAGAGGAAGTGAATTCTCACGGTTGGGATAGGCTGCGTAATGATATAATCATTGCGTTGCCCACTAGATACATTCTTATCCCTAAGGATCAAAGTTGCGATAGTTTTAGCTTTTGGACTCGCGAAGACTTTGCAACTAATTGTCCTATGGCGGTTGTTGACGGAAAGGTAGTACGAGAGAAACTGAAAGACCCAACTGGTACAATCCCGGTTTTGCCTTACATTTCAGATGATAAAGTGCAGCCTCTTAGAGAAAAACCTCAAGGGGTATTTAGGTTACCCAATCAACTAAATTCTTCAAAGGTTACTGTTGTAGACTCCATTGATTTGTCTTCTCTGAATGCGACAACCCGTCCCAAAAGAAAGACCAAGGAAGAAAGAAAACAAGATCGGTTAGCAAGAAAG
This sequence comes from Muribaculaceae bacterium Isolate-037 (Harlan), assembly GCA_003762615.1. Classification (GTDB taxonomy): domain Bacteria; phylum Bacteroidota; class Bacteroidia; order Bacteroidales; family Muribaculaceae; genus Lepagella; species Lepagella muris. The sequence goes on along the minus strand of RIAZ01000001.1, from coordinate 31,043 downwards.
GCCACTTCACAACCACAGAAGCAAACAGTAGCCCAAGACTCAAGCACTAATGCTATACGAGATATATGGCAGCGTTTTGTCGATATCCAAGAGAAACTGATTAAGCAAAGATGTTCTCCTATTTCCATAGACCCAACTTCTGTAAAAATAGAGAATGACAAAATATATTTAACCATCGACGAAAGCCAGGATAAGGAAAAGGTAAACTCCATTCTTAAAGATAAACTTGGCGTAGAAAACTATAATCTTGAGTCTGATTCAATACTTGTCGATGAAAATAAATGGGATGCTTTGTCAGAATCTGATTTGAGTGAGGTCCGCCGTTGTTTATCCGAGTGCCATATTGAATTGGATACCACACCAACTATAAATGTCACTATTGATTATGCAAATGACATGGGTCGTTATGACCAATTGTCATTAGACGATTTACGGCAACTGGATTCTATATTAAAGAATGGCAATCTTATCGAAGGACAGATTGATGATATTGTGGCTTTTATTTCCAAGGTCTCAGTGAATAGTGAGGATTATCTTCGCTATCTATTTGGAAACCACTATGTAATTTATGAGAAAAAGAGGAGAAAGCAAGATTCCCCACAAATAATAGAGGTCTTTGAATACCAGAATGAATATATTACGAGCGAAACGTTGCGTCAATATGAAAATATCGGCTTGTATTGCAAACAATATACGCTTATATTTAAAATATGTAATGAGGTTGCGAAAGAAGAACTAAAGTATCACTTTGATTGCTTCTATCCTAATACGGATACATTTGAGTTCAAGCGTACATTTTCGAAGGAAAAGCCTAGTAAAGACAACTATATACAAGAAGTAAATGCAAACATCAGGGCGTTCTTGAATATAGCTAACCTATATTGTTCCCAAGATGACATAGAGATAAACGTATTGTTTTCATACGCTATATCTAAACATAAACTTGTAAAAACAAAACTACAAGAAGTCGCACATTATATAGATGGACTAGATGGCTATAGTTTCAATGAAGAAACTGGAGCTATAGGTATTGATTTTAATTGGAGAGAGCAGAATATTGCAGACATTATAGCTAATATAGAAAAAAATATACCATTTATTAAAGTCAACGTCTATGACAATCATCGTTATAAGTGTAAGGTTGACTCTAAGCTGATTGGCTATGATGATCTAAAAGCTTATTTGGAAGAAAAATACGAAGATATTTCGGTGATAAATGATAGCGTGTGTCATCAGATAAAAATTCGTCTTCCCTATATAGAGTCAGATTTGTATGAACTATTGAGTGCCAGACTAAACAATGACTTATTACACATAAGCATACCAGGCTTAAATATTAAATTTGCACAAAAGGTAGCTGGAAAAATCCGTCTTAATATCAACTGTAATTCAGAATCAAGACTTGAAGATTTGGAAGATAGCATAATGGATATGCGCCGTGCTGACTTCGGATTTACACTCGGCGAAAAGGAAGTTCCATTTGGTAAGCTGCTTAAAGTCAACTATCCAAATCTAATATTTGACATAGATGTCCCAGATGATAGAAAAGATACTATTATTGAAGCTTTTGAGTCCCAGATTATAACGACAATTTGCCCGATTCTTACAGGAGAAATTGAAAAAATGTCTCGCCTAAATAATACATTTACGATGGCCACTACCGGGCAAGAATTGACCAATCCTCGATTACAAAATTTTATTTTTGACTCTTCTAGAGCGACAAAGACTCCAGATATTGAACTAATGCTTAGAGAAGACGGTTCTGTCTATATTGAGTTTTGCGCACATTTACTAAATGACCGAATAAACGAATCTCAAAAACAGGCCATAATCAAGGCTATGTATGCCGAGGATATGGCTGTGATTCAGGGCCCTCCTGGCACAGGTAAGTCAACAGCTATTGCAGAACTTATATGGCAACTGATACGAAAAGGGTTGCAGTATGGAAACAAACGTGAAAGAATCCTGCTTACATCCGAGACAAATTTAGCTGTCGATAATGCTATATCACGTATTGTCAACGGAAAGACTAATTTAGTAAAACCTGTTCGCTTCGGCGACGAAGAGAAATTAGAGTCGGAAGGACTTCAGTTTTCTCTTGAGTTGATGAAACGCTGGGTTAAGGAAGGTGATGCTTGTCTTACAACAGAAGAAACCAATGATGAGTCTGAAGTACCGATAAAGAATAATCTCATTCTTAAGAATTGGTTAGAGAACATTTCTCATCGTGCGTTCTATGGAGTGGTTGACGAATCAGTTGACGTTATTGAAAAATGGCGGGACTACCTTAACAACCCGAGTAAGGGACTTCGAGAAATTGTTTACAAGAGATATGTCGAAAATGCCAATGTTGTTGGCGCTACATGTAGTTCAATTGGTGACAGGAGGGCTGGTGAAGCCGACTTCAATGGCTTTACGCCGTTCTTTCACAATTACTGTGATCTTTTCAAACAGAAAAAAGGGAAAGCCCGGATTGAATTTACAACAGTCATACAAGATGAGTCTTCAAAGGCGACACCTGCAGAATTGGTGTTACCCTTCGTTTATGGAAAACGAGCAATTGTAATAGGGGATCATCGTCAGCTGCCTCCTATGTTGGATAAAGAAGAATTTGAAGAAACCTTTGATTATGCATATAGGACAAGTAAGGATAGCGAAGACCAAAGGCGTATAATACAACTTAAAGAATTCGTTGAGAGTCATTTTGATGAGATGGAAATCTCCCATTTCCAAAAACTTTATGAGCGTATTGATAGTTCCTTAAAAGGGACGTTCAATCTGCAATATCGTATGCATCCCGATATAAATGAAGTCGTTGAACAGTTCTATAGAGAAGATGGAGGGCTACGTTGTGGTCTAATTTTTCCCGAAGATCTTGGTGTCAACAATCCAGACATAAGTAACCCTGCATCGAGATACCATGGAATTGATATTCCGGGACTAATTGATCATAACACCCATGTATTGTTCATCAATACTACCTCTCCAGAAATGTTAGACGGTACTTCACGTGTCAACTACGGTGAAGTTGAAGTCATAGATAGACTTCTTACAAAGTTTGAACAATCACCTTCATTTCTCTCATATTTAAATCAATTTCCTAAGGATGAAGATAAACAAATCGGTATAATTAGCTTCTATGGCAAGCAGATAAAACAGCTGAGGTCAATAGCTCGTGAACATTCCAGTCTACCGATAAGGGTTAGTACTGTGGATAGATTTCAGGGCATGGAACGAAATATTGTTATTGTGTCAATGGTCCGTAGTAACATCATTCAGAGTTCACGAAATCAACAACCGGACAAAAAGCGATACCCTGAATTAGGCTATCCAAAGCAAACGTCTTTGGGATTCGCTCAATCGCCAAATCGCTTGAACGTGGCATTGTCGCGTGCTAAACGATTACTCGTTATTGTTGGAAATAAAGAATTATTCTCAAACTTAGAGATTTACCAACAACTCTTCTTGACTATTGAGTCAAATCATAATAATAAAGTGATCAATCAAAATGAACTATGAGCCAGATTGTAGATAAGATAAACAACTCTGAATATATCTATTCAACCTATACTAAATGGGGGTTGAAAAAATATTCATGTAGTGTGGCTTTCTATAAAGAGGAGCCTTTGGATGATCTGTATTTTGTGATTTGCTCCATATTAGCCACAAATGGTGGCCGTTATGATAAAAGAAGCCTTGGCATACTTCTTGGCTTTAGTATAGCTAATCGTGATGCAGATGGAAAGAATGAAGTATATTATGATGTGGCAGAAGTCCGTATGTTTGAGGACATTCTTAGAATGGTAGAAAATGAACATCTTATAATAACTTACGAGTCTGAGGATGAGATCGTACTTACAAAACTTGGAGAAATTTCACTGAAACAGCTCAAGCATTATCATTTCTTTTTAGGAATGCAGGATGTTTATGAACATGCCCTTCTGAAATCTGAATTGTCGACCGCAATGCTTATGTTCCCGTTTTATAAAGATCTTGGGATATATACTACATTGCATACTCAAAAACAAATATGGCCTGAGGATTCTGAAATTGAGAACATAATATATGGGAAAGCAGACCAACTGATTAAAAGGTTAGAACTTCAATCTAAGGAAAAATCAAACATCTATGAAGCAAATATAGATGAGTATTTTGATTTAGAGACGCAAGAAATACAGATTAAACTCTACAAACATTCTGGGGAATTTATACCTGTGGTCATGAATGGGGAACAAGTGGCTATTCGGGCGACAGAGCTTGTTTGTGAGCCATTGAATGAACTGCATCGAGAAAACCTAATATTGGAATGCCTTTTCCATAAGTTATGGGATAACAAGTATTCAGTCTTAAACTACACAACACTTAGGCCTTATCTAGACCTGGTTGATTATGAAGAACTTACCAAAGATTCAAGAACATGTTGGAAAGATATAAACCTTTTAAATACAATTGCCGAGAGAGTTAATCAAACTTGTTGGCGTAACATTTCTCGTCATTGTGACATACAGGTTTTATGTGACAATATAGATAGATTTCGAAATTACATTGATTGGCCAATATTTACAGAGCGAGTCGACAACAGCTTCTTAGTCACTCATTTTAAAGAGTATCCTTGGGATTTAGAGGTGTTGTCCGGGGATGTAGATAGGGAAGATAGTGTGATAGAACAGCTCATCCTTATACAAAAAGAGACCGAGGAAGATTGGAATTGGGATGAATTAGAAATGCGTCTCTCTGACTCATTTGTTCTGGCTCATTTGGATATAGTAAAGGTTAATCTTAGTCGATTCACAAATGACACGGCAGATGTTAGAGAGGCTATTATTGTCAACGCTGACAAGAAATGGGATTGGGGCAAGATTGAACGGGAGTTTGACCTAAGCTTTATATATAACAATATATCAAACATAGGTCCTCATTTATCCTTCTTTTCGTTGTTTGATAGAGTATTTACAGATGAAACGTGGGCTAATACGTTCGCCACAAATCCTCATTTTCAGTCTATAATATCAGAAATAAGCAAGAATGAGGGAGCATTGGCTTCTGCCATATTCAATGATAAGGACTATATATGGATTCCTTCCGTTATAGATTTGCTTGAAAGCAACGGTTTGCTATCTTGGCAATCTACGCCCTACATGAAAGGTTTTGAATGTAATCCTCATCTAGTATGGAATAAGTCTCTTTTTGAGAGATACTCAAAATTTGTAACTACAGAAGATGGTAAAAAGTTTATATCTCAGCAAATAAGCGATGTTGATATTTTAATTGAATACCCAACATATAACTGGAACTGGGAAGCTATTTCAAGTAACCCCAACTTGCTATCAGATAAGAGACTCTATAACTCTTTTGGAGAAAAACTAAACTGGGCATATATTTTTGCAAATCAAACTGACGCAGCTTTTTTTCAATCATTAGAAAATATAGATTTAATGATTGGAAATGACAGAAGTGCTTGGACTGCATTTTCCGCCATTGCATCTATAGAATTTGTTATATCTAAATATAAGGATTCTCAATTTCCTTGGGATTGGATGGTTTTAACAGAACGTATGTTCTACAAGTTAAAGTTAGAAAATCTCGGGAATAAACTCTTTGTAGACAAATGGGATTGGAAGTTCCTATCTCAAAATGTAAGTACAGAGTTCTTAAATGACAATCTAGAGAAATTCAGCGAATACTGGGATTGGACTATAGTATTTCCGCGAATTCTAACTAACGATACACGTCTCGATATTACCTTCCTTGATCGCATTGCTTATATATTAACAAGCATTTCAGTTAAAGAAAAATGCTCCACAGGCTGGCATGCGTTAACTACACAATTTTCTTTTAAGGAGCTCAAGAACCTTATAAAAACTACGGTAAGGAAGCGTAATTACTGGTGGGATATTTCGTATTTCTGCCAGCATAGTGAATTCGATATTTTTAGAGATCTTGAAGATTGCCGCAATATTATTGATTGGGATGAATTATCCCAGTCTTCGTCCGTGGACCATAGTTTTTGGTACAATCCCAAGCTTAAAATCAAACAAAAGGCATGGATAGATGATGTAAAGTCAATTCTCTTAGATTCTAGGAATAAGTGGAACTTTGCCTTGTTGTCTCATTTTGAGAGTCTCCGTGATGAGATATGGTTCATGTCTCATTTTAAAAACAGAATCGATTGGTTATATTTATCTCAGGTTAGTCGTATATTCTGTAATCCCGACAAACAGAAATTAAATGAAGCAATAGAAGCCTTTAAGGGATTTATCGACTTTAAAGCGCTTTCTATGCGAGATGATGTTGATATTGCTCAAATTATAAGGATATATCCTGAAGGAGATTATGATTATAATAGTCTTCTCGATAGGCAAGTGCTTACAGCGACTATGGCTCTTGTTGAGTCAAAACCTGATTATAAATGGGACTGGCAAATGTTAACATCGCAAAGCGGCTTCATACCTTCTGCAAAGTTTATTTATGACCACATTAATGATAATCTGAATTGGTTCGCCTTGTCGCAACAAGATAATCAAGATGTTTGGGGAGATGAAAAACTAATTTTCAGCTTAGCTAAACAAAGCATAATATCTGCTGAAATTGATTGGATGAAAGTATCATCACATGGTTATTTCCCAATAACGGAATCTGTACTTGAAAGTGTCCCTCTGAATAAACTAAACTGGAAAATTCTTTCTAGCCGGAAAGCTGTTGTTCAGTATCTGGGCCAATGTTGTGAGTACGTTGATTGGCGAATCGTATCTCAAAATAAACATTTATATATGGGCAATTTTGAGGTGCTCAATCGATATAAAGATTGCTTGGATTGGACTATTATTTGCAGACGCGAAGATTTTAAGCTATCGAACGATGTTCTTGAAACATTCTCAGAGTATATCGATTGGGATTTCGCATCAAGTTCTTTGGATATAAACTTCTCGAAATCTATGGTGGAACGATTTAAAGATAAATGGAATTGGCCAGTTTTGGTCAAGAACAGAGCGTTCCATAATAAAGTTGATATATCTGATATGCCGTTGGTGAAGCAGATAAATATCATTGACTTTATTCAGCATTTCCCGCGCCGCCCTAAGGCTTATCATTTCACTCATATGAGCAATGCCGTGAAAATTATAAAGGCGATGAAACTCCAGAGCCGTAACTATGCAGAAGGGAAATTTGTCAATAGTGCGGGTTCTAATGTTCATCGGACTAGTGCGGCTCATCGTTTTGCTCGTTTTTACTTTATGCCAAAGTCACCTACCCAATTTTATAATGAGTGCTTAGGCAAGGATTCCAGCGACCGTAAGTATTACGAAAGAGCTTATAATCTTGGGCTGCCTAAATGTCCAATGCCTGTGTTTTTCATATTTGATATTGAAGAACTTCTAATGGCAATGCCGGATAAGTGCTATTATAGTAACGGTAATATGCAAAAGGATTCTTCCATCTATTTCAAGGTCATCCAAGAGCCAAATAGAATCAAAGCAAAAGAAATATATATCAATAGTTTTGACACTTTTAATGAACGTCAACAGGAATTCCTAGTTGATGGCGAGTTGGATTTCTCTAAATTGAAAAATGTGGAGATTTGCTGTTATGACTCATTCCAAGCTGAAATGTTACGAGAGGAACTTAAGGACACTCCGTGGGAAGAGACTGTTGCTGAAAATCCTAATTTGTATGAACATCAGAACAAAGAACTGATTTTTAAAGATTCAGTTGACTCGATTCGAATAAGTACAGATTATATTTGCCCTTTTGAATTTAGGGTATCCTATTCTGAAAATGTACCGACAATTGTTAATAAAAACAATGTCATTCGTCAACGTGGGAATAATATCTATCTATCATCTTTAGTAGAAATAAGAAAAGATGTTCCCTTTGAGGTGTATTTTGAAGTTAATAGCCCTAGATATGGCAGTTGGTTAATCTATAAAAACGGAAGACGATTATGAGTGATATAACAATTATAAATGGGAACATCTTTAACACCAAGGCACAAACAATTGTTAATACAGTGAATTGTGTTGGTGTTATGGGAAAGGGTATTGCTTTGGTTTTCAAACTAAGATACCCGATAATGTTTGATGTTTACAAGCAGCATTGTGCTGCCCACCTGATAGACGTAGGTAAACTATGGCTTTATAAAGGTGTGGATAATGCTCCTTGGGTTTTAAACTTCCCGACTAAAACCCATTGGAAGTTGCCAAGTGAGTACAATTATATTGAGAGAGGATTGCAAAAATTTGTTTCCTCATATCAAGAGAGAGGAATAACATCGATAGCTTTTCCTTTATTAGGTGCCAATAATGGAGGCCTAGATAAAGATGTAGTCATGGATTTAATGGTTCGATACCTAAAGGAATGTGATATTCCGGTAGAGATATACCTATATGATCCTAACGCACCTGACGATTTGTTTGAAACTTTCAAATCCAATTGGATGAAACTTTCAAACGAACAAAAGAAAAAAATGTTGAAGACGAATAAAAGAATTGAAACAATAGATACCGCAATTGCTTCAGAGGATATCCACTCAATGATAGCTCTTATCGACTATCCTGGAATAGGAATTAAATCAATGGAAAGTTGCTTTGATTTTGTTATGAACTCAAGGGAAGAACCCTCATTATTTGATGAGGATTGATTCGTAAGTGAATCTAATAATGATGTTATTCTCAACTTAGATTTGCCTTACTCCCTAATACCGTCTATGCGTATCGGCAGGCAAAAGTTACGCGGATTATTTGAATTTTGCCTGTAATTTGCCTGTAGAAAATAAAAGAAGCGACTTAACTTGGTGATTTACACTTTGTTAAGTCGCTTTTGAGTGCCCAGAACAGGACTCGAACCTGCACGCCTCTCAGCACTCGCACCTGAAACGAGCGCGTCTACCATTCCGCCACCTGGGCAAGGTGTCGTACCCACGGGAGTGGGTCGCTGTTTGTGGATGCAAAGTTAGGGAGTTTTTTTTGTTTTGCCAAATATTTTGGGTTAAATCTTTTTATTTTTTTGTGTGGGTGGTGGTTCGTCGTTGGGAGAAGGTGGTTTGTAGGAGAGGGAGTAGTGGTAGATTGGGTGGAGAGGTAGTGGTGATGGATGAGAGAGCTTAGGGTGATAGTTTTTGGTTGGTCAGAGGAGGCGGAAGGTGTGGCGGTGGAGGGGAGTGGCACCGAGGCGAGCGATTGCCTGGCGATGGGCTTTTGTGGGGTAGCCTTTGTTGATTTCCCAGTCGTAGCCGGGGTATTGGGCGGCGAGTTTCTTCATCAGTTCATCGCGGTGGGTCTTGGCGAGTACAGAGGCGGCTGCTATCGACATGTATGTGGCGTCGCCTTTGACTACGGTTGTATGCGGGATGATTATGCCGTCGGGGATAGTATCGTTGTCAATATTGTCAGTAATGTCGGTATTGTCAATATTGACGTTATTGACATGCTGGACAATGTTGGAGGGGGAGGTGTAAGGTTTGAAGCGGTTGCCGTCTACGAGGATGTGTTGGGGGCGGATGGAGAGGGCGTCAAGGGCGCGGTGCATGCCTATGATGGAGGCATTGAGGATGTTTATGCGGTCGATCTCCTCGGCATCCACCATCACTACTGCCCACGCGAGTGCGTGCTTCTCAATGTATGGACGTAGCTCCTCACGTTTCTTCTCGGTGAGTTGCTTGCTGTCGTTCAGCTGGGGACATTCAAAGTCGGGGGGGAGGATTACGGCTGCGCAGCTTACGGGTCCGCAGAGACAACCGCGTCCGGCTTCGTCGCATCCTGCCTCCATAATGCCGGGGTAGAGGTAAGGCTTAAGCATCGGGATTATGGGAGTGTGCTTATTTCTGTCGGGATATTATGAAACTGAAGAGGTCGCGGAAGGATTCCTTCCATTCTGATTCCGGATAATTGTCGAGATACCTCTCGGCTTCCTGCTGCATCTCCGCCATACGGAAGTAGGCGTATTCTATACCTCCGTTTGCCTTAGCGAAGTCAATTAGGATAGCGATCTCCGAGTCGTTGAGATTGCCGCGTTTCAGCAGCTCCTTCATCTCCTGCGCCTGTTGTTGGGGGGCATTGGCGAGGGCATAAAGAAGAGGGAGCGTCACTTTCCCTTCGCGCAGGTCATTGCCGGTGGGTTTACCGATTGCGGGATCATCGAAATAGTCGAATATGTCATCCTTTATCTGGAAACATAGCCCGAGGAGCTCGGCATAACTCACGAGTGGAGCATATTCCTCGGCAGATGCTCCGGCAGCCTCCGCTCCCATTTTCGCGCAGTTCATGAATAGGGAAGCGGTCTTTTTTCTGATCATGGATATGTAGCTCGGCTCGTCGAAGTGATGGTCGCGGGCATTGCATATCTGGTCGATTTCCCCAAGCGACAACTCTTTGCCGAGGTCGGAGAGAGCGGCGATAATCTCAAGATTACCGGTGCGTATGCCTGCCGATAGGGCATTTGATACGAAATAATCGCCGACAAGCACGGCGAGATGATTTCCCCAGATGGAATTGATGGTCTGGCGTCCGCGACGCAGGGAAGTCTCGTCGACCACATCATCATGAATCAGCGAAGCGTTGTGAAGCATTTCAAGGGCGGCGCCGGCGTGAAGCACATGTTCGTTGACGTTGCCGAACAATGCGGCACTGAGGATCACCATTATAGGACGTATCTGTTTCCCTTTGACAGTGAGATAATTGGTTACCACTTGATTCATCAATTCGTTGGGTGTGTACAACGATTGATGTATAATGGAGTTCATCTCTCCCAATTCTTTTTTGAGGCGATTCTGAATTAAATTTAGCTGATCCATAAGAAAAAAGTATGCCGCGGACATTAGCGCGGTCATGCTAATCAATTGCAAAATTAATAAAATCTCTCTAACAACGGCACTCAATAAGGATTAATTTGCTAAATTAGCGGAAAATTTATCGAAATGGATGAAAAACGCTTGTTCCTTTTGGACGCGTATGCGCTGATATTTCGCGCCTATTACGCGTTGATAAAAATGCCGCGTCTGACTCAGAGCGGCACCAATACGTCTGCAATCTTTGGATTCGTCAATACGCTTGAGGAGATTCTCCGTAAGGAATCTCCCACTCATATCGCGGTGTGCTTTGACCCGAAGGGACCCACCTTCCGCAGCGAGGCGGATGCCAGCTATAAGGCGGGTAGGGAAGCCACTCCGGAGGATATCCGATGGTCGATACCTATAATAAAGGAGATAATAAAGGCATACAACATACCGATCCTTGAGGTGGAGGGATTCGAGGCTGACGACGTGATCGGCACCATGGCAAAGCGTGCGGAGAAGGAGGGATTCACCACGTATATGATGACTCCTGACAAGGATTTCGGACAGCTTGTCAGTCCTAACGTGATCCAATATAAGCCAGCCTACCGTGGTCAGGATTTCGAGCTACGTGGGGAGAAGGAGGTGTGCGAACGTTACGGTCTCTCGAATACGTCGCAGGTGATCGACCTCCTTGCCCTGATGGGTGACAAGATAGACAACATACCGGGCTGTCCGGGTGTGGGTGAGAAGACGGCAGTCAAGCTGATTCAGGATTTCGGCAGTGTGGAGCAACTTCTGAACCGCACAGGAGAACTGAAGGGTGCGTTGAAGAGGAAAGTGGAGGAGAACGCGCAGCAGATCCGCGATTCATATTTCCTTGCCACGATCCGCACTGACGTGCCTATAGCGGAGGAGCCGGAGGAACTTGTCAGGAAACCGGAGGATAAGGATAAGCTGTTTGCAATATTCAAGGAGTTGGAGTTCAAGACTCTTCGTGACCGTGTGTCGAAACGCATAGCCTCGGAGAAGCCGATGCCCGCAGCCACAGCATCGTCATCCGGCGGTTTCCCGGCATCACTGTTTGATTTCGCGGATGAGGATCAGACGGCATTGCCGGAGGAGGAACAGACGGAATGTCTGCCCGTCGATTGGAAATTGATAACCGATGGGAAGGAGGCGGAGAGTATTCTTTCAAAGATCTCCGTACTTCAAAGATGCGGCATCTGCATGGTTGCCGAGGGTGAGAACGACATGACGGCGCAGGTGAAGGGCGTGGCAGTCGCACTCTCCGACACAGAGGGTGTCTATTTCCCGATAGAGTGTAGGAATGGCATTGCGGGAGTGCTTGACGTGCTTTCGCGTGAGGATATTGAGAAGGTCACGGGTCAGTCGAAGCGTGATTACGTCCTTGCCTACAGATTGAGGAATGACGGTGATGCCGGGATAAGAAACTATTATGACGTGTCGCTTGCCCATTACCTTCTTCAGCCGGAGATGCGCCATTCCATAGACACGCTTGCCCCGATATATCTCGGTTGCGAGGTGCTGCCGGAGCCGGTGTTGTCGGCGCGTCGTGGTGCTAAGAAACCGGCATTCACCCAGGAGGAGATTGCCCATTGGGCGTGTGAACAGGCAGCTTTGTCGATGCGTCTTGCCGGACGTATGCGCAAGGAGGTTGAGAAGGAGGGGATGACGCATCTTCTTGAGAAGGTGGAGCTTCCACTTGCCGCAGTCCTTGCCGAGATGGAGATTACGGGAGTGAGGATAGACGTGGATGCACTCAACGAAGCCGCGTCCAATCTTGAGGCGCGTCTTGGAGTGCTTGAATCGGATATCCACTCACTTGCAGGTGAGACGTTTAACGTCAGCTCTCCGGCGAAAGTGGGGGAGATACTTTTTGAGAAGCTGGGACTTGATCCAAAGGCGAAGAAGACAAAGACGGGTCAGTATTCCACGAGTGAGGAGATCCTTGAGAAAGTGGCGTCGAAGAATCCGATAGTCGGTAAGATCTTGGAATACCGTCAGCTCAAGAAATTGCTGACCACGTATCTCACCGCCCTTCCGGCGGCGATAAACCCGTCGACGGGTAAGGTGCATACTGTCTACAATCAGACTGTGACAGCCACGGGTCGCATATCATCCTCATCGCCTAATCTTCAGAACATACCCGTGAGGGAGGAGGAGGGCAGGGAGATCCGCCGTGCGTTTATCGCGGATGATGGTCATCTCTTCCTTTCGGCAGACTATTCCCAGATAGAGCTGCGTCTTGTGGCGGATTTCGCGAATGACGAGACAATGCTCAACGCTTTCCGTCATGGCGACGACATACATGCCATCACGGCAGCCAAGATCTATCATAAGGAGCGGGATGAGGTGAGTCCGGATGAGCGACGCCATGCCAAGACTGCGAATTTCGGTATATTATACGGGATTTCGGCATTCGGTCTGTCGTCACGTCTGAATATCCCACGTGCTGACGCAAAGACGTTGATAGATAATTATTTTGAGATGTTTCCTACAATCAAACGCTATATGCAGGAGTCGATAGAGCTTGCGCGGGAGAAAGGCTACGTCGCCACGAAGATGGGGCGTAAACGCCGTTTGCCGGATATCAACAGTAAGAACCCGGTGGTGAGGGGTTATGCCGAGCGGAATGCCGTGAATGCCCCGATTCAGGGATGTGCAGCCGACGTGATAAAGGTGGCGATGGTGGATATTGCGGATAAGATGAAGGTAGCCGGATTGAAGTCAAGGATGATCATGCAGGTGCATGACGAATTGAATTTCGACGTGGTCCCGGAGGAACTTCCGGTGCTTCAGAAGATAGTTGTAGAAGGTATGGAGGGAGCCTATTCGGGACAGGTTGCGCTGACCGCCTCGTTCGGAGTAGCCGACAATTGGCTGGATGCACACTGAAGCCCCTAAAGCACATCGCACTTTATGGGTTCCGGTAAATTTCTTCGAGCTTTTGGATGAAGGCGCGCCAGGCGAGGTTGGTGCGGAAAGTATTGAAAGCGCGTTCACCCATACGTTGGCGCAATTCAGGATCGGTAGCCAGCTTACGCATGGCATTGGCGAGTTGGAGCGCACTTCCGGGTGTTGTCAGGAATCCCTCCCTGCCGTCGGTTATGTATTCCGGTTGCGCACCGTTGGAAGAGCATACCTGCGGACGTCCGCAAGCCATATATTCGATGTTTGCCAATCCGAAAGCCTCTTCCGTATGCGAGGGTAATACCCCGAAGTCAGACTTGGCAATCAGCTCCATGGGTTCGGGCGTCTGCTTATACCAGTCGATCATGTCCATTACGCCTCTTGTGATAGCGCGACGGCGCAGTTTGTCTACATAGTCAGGCGTTCCGCTCCCCACAATCTTCAGCCGTAGCCTCGACCCCTTTAGTATTGCCACCGCGTCGATGAGCGTCTCGAGTCCTTTTCCCGGTATCAGCGGACCATGAAACATGGCGCATATCGGACCCTTCTCAGTCTTTACAGGGAGGGTATCGGGAGCGGATAGAAGACTATTGTGCAACACCGTCACCTTCTCTTTCGGGAAAGGCAACGGTTTGTCGTGCCATGTTGATAGGAAACGGTCGGCAGCCAGTTGCGACACGCATATAATTGCGTCGAGATTGCGGTAAATCCTTCTGAACAGCCAGGAGTCGATACCCTTTTTCACCTTATGCCGGGTGGCTACCACCTTCACGTCCTTTCTTCCGGCAATCTTACGGGCGAGAAGCGCGGTGAACGCATTCCTGAAGCCGTGGGCATGAATGACAACACTATCCTTCTCACATTTCTTCAGGGTGTTGGCAATAAGTCTCACCGGGTGGAAATTAAACATATTCCCGATAGGGGTGTGCAGAAGAGCCACCCCCTCTTTCTCAAAGAAGGAATCCACCGCCTTCGCATCCCTCGTGACGGCATACACCTTCCAGCCGCATCGGATGAAATGCCGGCAGATATCAAGAGAATATCTCTCGACCCCACCCCAGCGGTTGGCAGACAGAATATGTATCAGCGTTCTATTCACTAAATTGCTTAATCCTAAAAAATCCGAGACAACATACTTGTCCCGGATTTTTTTATGAAATGGGTATTATTCAGTTTGTGGCAGCGATCATCACCTTTATATCAACCGAAGTCATGTTGATACAAGAAGCGACGAGTTTGTCGACCAGCTTGCCGTGGTAAGTGATGATTCCGCACTGCACACCCGGAGTCGTGGCAATCATATTCTCGAATCCCCCCTTTATTAGGGCATCGCCAAAGAAGTTGACCAGAATATTTGATAGAGCCATAGCTACGGTGCGTGGCACGGAGATTGACGGGTGGGTCTCATCGAAATTGAGCACGTATACAGAATCCTTCAGAGCCACCGACAGGTTCTTGGGGAACTCAAACGGACGTGTGCATTGCCCGATTAGAATCACGTCGGCACTCTTCACCTTATTATACAGCACCTTCGGATGAATGGCGATAGTGTTGAGCATATCGCCGCAACATTCTTTCGCCACCTGGAGAGCAGAGATGTCGTTGTTCATCAGAGTGACGTATGCTCCGGCAGCCATAGCCGCCTTTGCGGCAGCGTATGCAATGTTGCCATCGCCGATGATGAGTATCTCACACGGATTTATACCTGCCACTCCTGCAAGGAGCACCCCTTTGCCACCCCCCACGTATGATAGGAATTCCTGTGCGTATATTATTGCCCCGCGCCCGTCGATCTCATCGATTACGTTAGCAAACACCGGCTCATCATTATAGCTGAGCATCTGGTCGAGGCATCCGGTGGTGATATGGCGTTCGAGAAGAGCCTTTATTACCGGAGCTTCAAAAAGGGCAGACCCCATCATGGTCAGTAGCGTCGCACCCTTCTTCATCTTCTTGACGTCCTTGGTGTGTAGGGGTTGATACGACAGCACGATGTCAGCCTGTAGAGCCTCCTCACGCGAAACGATCTCCACACCAAATTCCCGATAGGCGGAATCCGGGAAACTGATGTCGGTTGCTGCACCCTTCTCCATCAGTATCCTGATGTCGGAGGAAGTCAGCAATCCGGAGCCTTCCGGAGTAAGGAGGAAACGTGTCTCGTCGGTGTCGGCGTAATTGCCTACGAGCCCTATAGTCATCGACTTATGAGCGTTCTCTTGAATTATGGTCTTGGGCTGTGGTTCCAGCTCAACGGTGTTATTGGTGTCTTGCTCAGTCATTGCCAGGAGAATAAAATGATTTAGAATAGGGGAATCAGCCGGACGACGTCAATGTCGTGGCGTCAGGCAGAAGCATGGTGCGGCAAAGAGTCGCCGGCGATTACTTAGCCATACACAAAATTAGTAAAATGATTTAATTCTCACAATAGACCGATGATATTTTTAAACAACTGTAATTTCGCAAGCTCCACTCCAGTCGTTTCTTAAATTTTAAATTCTAAATTTTAGATTCTAAATTCTAAACTAAAAAGGATGCTCTTCAATAAATTTGGATATGTTTTCGTTGATTTGCCTTTTGTCTTCAAGCGAGTCGCCTTTCCAGATTATTCCCGCCATGGAATAGAAAGGCTCCCTTTTTTCAAGCTGAGTGGCAATAATCTCACGGATCTCCTCATCAGTACGTCCGGCTATGAGAGGGCGTTTCTCCCTTTTCCTTATCAGACGGGAGAAAAGGGTTTCATTGTCAGCGCGTAGCCATAGGGTGGTGCCGTGGAGGTTCATGTGCTCCATGTTGTCGAAGAAACAGGGTGTGCCACCGCCGCAGGATATTATCGTGTCGTTGAAATCAGCCACCTCATGAAGCATCTCGCGCTCAATCTTGCGGAAGCCCTCCTCACCATAGCGGTCGAAAAGTTCCCTTATCGTGGCGTGATAACGCTGCTCGATGTAGAAGTCAAGATCAATGAAGGGGATTCCCGTGGCGGCAGAGAGAGCCTTGCCGAATGTGGTCTTTCCACATCCCATATATCCGATGATAAAGATAGGTTTCATGATTATTTATTTAATGATTTGTTGATATTCAGTGATTTCTTCTCTAATTCCTCCAGACGTGGAATTATTGATATCAGACGACGACTGGAGTTGGATACGGTGTGCCTCCGTACCTTCGGTAACGATGCATAGAACTTCCTCCATTGGTATGCCTCGGCAAGCATCCTGTCGATGAGTCGGGAGGCTGTCTCTGCGTAGGAGGGGTCTTCAAGCATACGGGCACACGACAACATCAGTTCGGCAAACTCCATACCTTCATGGAATGTGGTGTCGGCGACAGTGAACGAAGCCGGAGATATTTCCGAATACGGGTGCAGTCTCTCGGCGTCAATAGCCAGCCGTATTCCACCTGTGGTGTCGCCAGCCTCAATCATGTTGCGAGCGGCAATGATAAGCTCACCCCTCTGCCGACGGCGTTGGTCGGCTATCACCGGGTCGGAATATACCGTCTTCTCCCCGTAATCCCTCTCTATAGGAATTGCAGCCGCTTTCCGGAGCGTAGGCAGATATGTTGAGTCGGAGGCATCCGGGTCATACACCAGCATATAAGGCATCCGTCGTGTGGCACTTTCGAACTCATGATAAAATTCCGTAGGCATGGATGATAGGAAACATATCCTCCGTGGGGATTTCTCCGACAGGTTGGTGGCTATCAGGTCAAGAAGCATCAGTTTCTTGAAGGGTAGCAATGATGAGCCGTTGGCAAGACGGCGCATGTCGATAGTCATCACCTCATCGCGTGTCTTTCCGGGGAGAGTCACGAATCGGTGGAGTATGGTCGGTTCACCGCTCCGGTCGGCATACATCTCTTTCAGTGCGTCGATAGCCGGAATCGGCACGGTGTCGGCATCGGCAGCTATGCGCGTGTAGTTATATGCACCGTATAGGATGTCGGAGGGGTGTGCGGTGAGTCTGATACCCCTCTTCCCCTGCTTCATGAGATTGACCACGTAGTCAGGCATAGCGAAATAGGAGGCGTCGATCACGGTGTGTTGCACTCCGGTCTCCATCACCTCCTGGGCAAACCATAGAGGGAATGTGAAATTGTCGCCATGGGTGAATATGATTGACGGCTGCTCATTAAGAAGGATATTTGAGGCGAAGTCGTAGGGCTCGCTTCTTCCTGATCGGTCATGGTCGTCGAAATTCACGTAGCCCATAAACGCCGGAGGGAGTAGCGTTATTACGGTAGTCGCGGCAGTCGCCACCCATTGCCTGATATGCCTGCGTTGCGCCGTGCGGTATAGCCATAAAGCCAAGGCAGCCATTCCGAAGGCTATCCATATAGCGAATGCCATGTAGGAGCCTATAAATGAATAGTCGCGTTCGCGCGGCTCGCCGGGAGTCTGGTTGAGATAGACCACAATCGCCATACCTGTAAGCAGAAACAGCAGCAACACCACAGAGCATATACGCTTGCCCGTTTTTCCGGAACGCAGCAGGAATATTATACCGATTATTCCCAATATCAGCGGTATGCCGAAATATACGTTCCTACCTGGATTATCGGAGGATGCATCGGAAGGCATAAGGCTTTGGTCGCCGAGCATGAGATTATCTAAGGCAGGTATTCCCGTAATGAAATTGCCATGGTCAATCTCCCCGGTTGATGGTATGTCGTTCTGTCGCCCCATGAAATTCCACAGAAGATAACGGAAATACATGTAGCCTACCTGATAGGAGAGGAAGAAACTAAGATTCTGAAGATATGTCGGGCGGTAGGATACCCCTTTCACCCGTTTGCCGTCGCTGTTAAGTCTACCTGCGGGCATACCGTCGGGGTCGAAAGTCTCCGACACCTCCACGGCAGTCATGTTCTGTTTTGTCATACCCACCCACGACTGATAACTCTCCAGATAAGATGAAGAGTTACCCGTGATTCTTGGAAGCCACATATCGAGTTCCGGGGTGGTCACTCTTGAGAAGGTATAGTCGGAGAGTATATATCCGCGTCGGCACTCGTCGGCTATCCTTGCGTTCTCGGCGGAATCTTCATGGGAGAGCATCCTGCTTCTGTAGCTGAAACGTGGGGAATCATATAGCGGCACGAATTTAGGCTTACCCCTCTTCAGCACATATCGGGAATATGCCGGCACGCTGTCTGGTCCGGGGAATGACTCCTCCAGCATGGGACGACTGAATGGTGTGGCTCCGTAGAAAAGGGGCTTTGAGCCGTATTGGTCGCGTGAAATATATGAGGCGAGGGAGAATATATCGGTGGGTGGAGCCTCGTTCATCGGAGGTGCGGCGTGTCCCCTTATCAGAATAAGTGCGAAAGAGGAGTATCCGAGAATCACGACGGCAGTCATCCATAGCGGGATGGTCACTTTCACCGGATTCCATATCCGGGGGAGAGCCGCGATGCAGGTGGCAGCAAGCGAAAGGAGGAAGGCGAGGGGCAGACTGTTCTTGAATACGAATATCCCCGATAGCCAGACGAAGAGGAGGATAAAGGGGAGGGAAAGATGTTTAGGCAATCTTCCCGGAGTCAGCACCGCCGCGAGGAACGTAGCGGTGAGCACCACGAGATAGGCTATCGTGCCGGAGAAATAGGGGAGACCGAGCCTGTTGACCGCAAATAGCTCGAAGTCGGCAGCCCATGTGAGCACGCCGTTCATCATCCCGATGAGAATCAGTATGATGATGACGAATGATGCCAATATCGCAATCAACCCTTTAAGAAAAGTATGGTTTGCCCCCGATCCATCGTCCGGATTTGTGCCAGACCTATTGCCTGACCTCTTGAATGAGTATATCAGCGCAAGGGCGGGGATGCAGAGGAGGTTGAGCTGATGCACTCCGAGCGACAACCCCGTCAGATAGGCTATCAGTATGAGTATGCGGTATTCGCGTGCGGCGGAATCTGCGGCATACCATCTTGTCATTAGCCACACCATCAGGGCGGTGATGAAGGTAGACATGGCATACACCTCCGACTCCACGGCAGAGAACCATGCCGAGTCGCATAGTGCGAAACAGAGACCGCCACCGATAGCAGCCGTAGCCGCCACGAAGGGGATTATCCGTCGGTCAGACAGGTGTTTTCCTGATACTTTTGAGTCGGATATTTTGCGGCGGGCATATCGGAATGCCGTCATGCTGACTGCGAAGAAGATAATCTTAGCAAGCAGGAATGAGGCAAGAGCCATGAATAGCCCGCTGGAAAGGCTTATTATGAGCGGGTGCATATCTTTCGGGAATGGGATGGTGGCGAATTTCATAGCCAGCATCCAGATCGGGTTACCCGGTGGATGACCTATCTCCAGCATCGAGGCACACGTGGCATATTCCGGACAATCCCAATAAGAGGCGGAATGGTCGGCGGTGAGCCAATACGCGGTCAGAGCCACAAGGAAGGTTATGCTTGCAGCGACATTGTCGCAAACGGTATAAAGTCTGTCGGTTTTACGTCTGTCAGTCTTTAAGTCCATTATAATTATTTACTGAAGTTTCGCAAGCTGCACTTCAGTGGTTTACAGTTTATTGTTTAAGGTTTAAGATTCACGGCAATCTATGAATCTTTTCATTATACAAAACGTAATGATAATAAACCATAAACTTTAAACCTTAAACCATTTAAGTGAAGCAAGTTTGCTAACTTGCGAAACTTAAATTATTTACGGTTAGACAATTTCCCGCAAGGGGAAAGGAATATATATCCGGAGAGATCGGATTCGGCAGCCTTTATGGCAGTGCGTGCAGCAGTGGCGGGCTTCAGGCAGAACGGGCGGAAAAGGATGTCGGTAAGAGGGTCAAACCATCGTCCCATCGAGAGCATTGGGGTGTCGACTATTCCCGGATCTGTGCAATTCACCCGAATATGTCTCCCCTTTACCGACGGATCGTCGGCAAGCGAGGCGGCGAAACGGGTTATCAGTTTCTTGGAGAGGGCGTAGGTCTTCAGCCTGCCAAACTCTTCGGATGATATATTCTCCGAAAGCTTCTGGAGAGGATACCAGTAGCGGGTCGCCGACGTGGTGAATACGATACATCCTCCGGGGTTTATGGCAGGGAGAAGCAGCTCGGTCAGCAATCGGGTGTTGTGGTAATTCACGTTGAGAGTGTCCTCGACGCCATTATCGTCAATCCTGAAACGTGGATTCATCACCCCGGCATTGTTGATGAGTATGTCGGGATTACACCGGGCGATTCTTTCGGCGGCACGCCGCACCGATTCTGGGTCGGAGAGGTCAAGGCTTACAATATCGGGCACTATCCCGTAGCGCATCTCAATCATCCTCTCCACGTCTTTCCCTCTCTTCTCCGATCGGCAGGCGAGGATAAGGTCATGCCCCTTCTCTGCAAGAGCACGGGCTATCTCCATGCCTATCGCGCCTGTCGCACCTGTCACAATTGCTTTCATCTTATGATACCTTTGTCAAGCAGACGGTGTTTCACCATCATCCTTACCGAAGTCGGCATCATACCGACAAACAGGATTGAGAGACGGTTGATCCATCCGTTGATATATTGTTTCTTCCCTCTCAACATGCGGTCAACGGCATTCCGCACGAAATTCTCCGGCGTGTCGAGCACCTTGATATTCACCGCAAGGCGTTTCAGATTTTCGGGCAATCCGAAAAGGTCGGTCGATATGCCACCGGGACAAGCCACCGTCACCCCGATGCCGTAGTCCTTCATCTCATAATGCAGTGAGCGAGAGAATACGCGTATATATGCCTTGGTGGCGGCATACATTGCGAGTCCGGGCATAGGCATCCAGCATGACATGGACGACATGTTGAGAATCCAACCGCTACCTGACTGCTTGCGGCGTATTGCAAACCAACGGGATAACGACGTGACAGCCGCCACGTGCAGGGAGATGAAGGCATCTATCTTTCTCTCGTCAATGTCGGTCACGGGTCGGAAAGCGAATATGCCGGCATTGTTTATCAGAATGTCAGGCTCGATTCCGAACTCGGAGCAAGCCGCCTCGATCCGTTCCACGGCATCGGGGAGAGTCAGGTCAATGGCGAGATGATGCACCGTCACCCCGAAGTAGCGGGTCAGCATCTCGGCAGTCTCTTCGAGTTTCTCCGCATTGATGTCAAGCAGCATCAGGGAGCATTTGCGTTTCGCAAGCTCACGGGCAAATTGTAGCCCTATGCCGCCGGCTGCCCCGGTCACAATGGCGCAACTTCCCGAAATGTCAATCCTGCTCCCCATCGCGTCGTCTTATGTCGGCAATCTCCTTCAATATGGCGGGAGGAAGATTGTCAAGATGTTTATGGCATGCCATCTCCTTGGAATACATCCGGGCGATGCAGTAGTTGACGTGGTCGCATCCGCAACGGTGGGAGCCCTCCTGCTTCATCCGGTTGACGAAATCCGGCTCATTAAGTAGAGCGCGCCCCATCTGTATGAAGTCAAACCCTTCATCCATCACCTTGTCGGCACCTTCACGGCTCACAACGCCCCCCACGTAGATCAGCGGCATCGAGAGTTCCTTACGGAACAGCTTGGCATCCTCAAGGAAGAAGAGTTCCCGGAACGGTGCTTTCGGAATCATGTACTTTCCGAAGAGCCTTACTCCATATTTCAGCCACAACTGCGGCATATAGTGGGTCATGGAGTATATCGGCATCTCCCCACGCATGACGTACATTGGAGCCTTGCTGACAAAACCGCCGGAGAGCACGAGGGCGTGCGCACCGAGATTCTGTAATTCTCTTGCCACTTCAATACATTCATCAATCTCCAGTCCCCCTTTAAAGCCGTCGCGCATGTTGGTCTTGACGATCACCCCCATGTCGGATCCGGCAGCCTTCATGACCTCCTCCATACACTCCTGCATGAACCGCATCCGTTGGCGAAGAGTGCCGCCGTATTCATCCTTCCGCCTGTTGGTGTAGGGGGAGAGGAACTGGGAGATGAGGTATCCGTGCCCGGCATGCACCTCCACGCAGTCGAATCCTGCATCGCGTGCGGTGCGCACGGCATCGCCGAAACAGCGTGCCATATCCTTCAGCTCATCCTTTCGCAGACCCCTCACAATGGTGGGGGAGTAGAGGTTGAAACCGGATGAGGCACCTACAGGTGTAGCGCCGGCTGTTGATCGGTGGGTCATGTTGCCGCAATGTCCTATCTGTATCGACGCCTTCGCACCATGGCTGTGTATGCCGTCAGTAATCTCACGCAGCGGTGTCACAATCTCCGGACGCAGCCATAGCTGAGTCTTGAATGATAGCGCGGAGCGGCATATCCCGGCATACGCAAGAGTGGTCATCCCGACGCCCCCTTTCGCCACACTGAGATGATAATCGCGGAGCATGGGGGTAGGATTGTTATCCTTGCCCATGCCCTCAAAAGCGGCTGAGCGAATCGTGCGGTTTCGGAGGGTCACGGGCCCTATGTTGCCGGGAGTGAAAAGATCCATCATGCTATATCTTTAAAACTTAAATTCTCAATTCTAAATTTTAAATTCTCAATTCTCAATATAAGAACGGGAGTATATATTTAAGACGCAGAGAGGTGAACTCCTGTCCGAATTCGGCGGTATATCTCTTGTGGAGAGATCGTGCTCTTGGCGCGAGGTTGGCGAAGGTCCATAACGCGAATACGAGTCCGGGGAGCGACCACGTGAGTATTGCGAAGCCGACCCATTCCGTAAACTCGCCGAAATAATTGCCGGCAGTGACAAATCGGTACATACCTTTTCGCGGTATGTAGTGGCGGTTGTCGCCCGGTTTGCGGAGATTGCGTATCACGTGGTCGGAATGCATGTTGATTGCCATACCGGTGAGGAAGATGATTGTCCCGACGATGAATCGTGGGGAGGTGAGCCATTGTGGGGAATAATAGTCGTCGGGGGCGACAAAGAATAGCCAGCCGCCGATGAGGTATGCGTTTATAGTGTTGAATATTATCCCCATCACGATAATTGCGAGAGGCATGAGGCTCCTACCTCTCATGAGGAATGGGAAGATGAATGATCGTTGGAAATAATGGAGCAGGAATAGGGTAGCCATCACGCAGGGGATCGTTTCGGTTGCACGAGGACTTATCCACCAGATCAAAGCCATAGCAGCGAAAGCGGGGGTCTCCATGATGATCCAGCCGATTCGGTTATTGAGAGAGGGACCCCATTTTTTGGAGTATGTCATGCCGTAAGCCGCCTCGATACGTTGCAGGGCGAAGAATACGATTACAGCAAGTATCGCCATAGCCGTAATGACAGAATAGAATATGTCGGGATTGAAAATCATTTCCATGTCGGCAAAATTAGCGAAAAAAGAGATATTTGACAAACAAAAAAGGGAGTACTGTGTGAAGTTTTGCACTAAGAAAAAAAAGAAAAGAAAGAAATCGATTAGTTTTTTAAGAAATAAAACAAAAATAATTTCTTTTCTTTCTTTCTTTTCTTTGTGTGCCCATCCGATAACTTTATCTCTTAAAAATGGGGTCTTATAATACTGACTAAGTTCCGCCACCGTCGGCAGAGGGCTGTTCGACTGGATCACATGGCTTCTGCGGCGGCTTATTGGTTTACCCTTGATGTCATGCCAACGGAAGTATTCAATTTGTATCGTAGTATTTCTTCGTTTGTCTAATGGGAACAATCGACTCTTGATATGCCTTAACCATGATTGACTAAACATACGTCACTGATTAATCATTGAATAAATCATCCATGGTCAATTCTCCATGTACAATACTCCATGATGTTGGGTTAGAAAGTCCGTATGTCGTGATAAATGTTTGCACAACCGCTTTTGTGGTCTTCGTAACCTCTTGAAATAGCCAGAGTCGTTCTCGCACCTTCTTTTCGTAATCTTTTGTGATTGTATATTTTTTTGTGCTGAACTTTATTTCAAATAAATGAATGATTCTGTCGGCGCGTTCAATTACCATGTCAACTTGTCCTCCCTGCTTGCCACTCTCTTTATCAGCATTATGTCGCCAAGTGGAAACAGATGTTGCCATTCCGCCTATACCAAGGGCGTTTTTGATTTGTTGATGATGTTCCAGGCAAATCAATTCAAAAGTCAATCCCATCCAAGATAGAATAGATTGCGATGACATGTTATGACTCCACCAATTTTTATCCAAGGCTGCGTCCGATTCGATAAAACGATAATAGAATAGCGAGTAGAAATCTACCAGTCGGTAAATACCACCACGTTTTTTATTGCCGAACTGCGACCGTTTCGCAATAAAATCACTGCGTTCAAGATTCTTGAGTATGCCGGACATAGAACCTCCGGACATTTTGAGTTTTTCCGCAATTCCCTTTCTGGTTAATCCGGATTTATGCTCTGACAGAAGTTTGACAACTGCAATATACGATTGGGCATTGGTGAATAAAGCGTTATATAATTCATCAAATTCCATTCTGAGTTTTCCCTTGGGATCAAAACATAGTCGGTCAATATTTTGAGCAACGCTTTCACGGGATTCAAGTAAACTCAGATAATATGGGACACCCCCAGTCAGCATGTAAAATTGCAGCGTTTGATACCTGTCTTTGGGAAATTTTTTTCTGGAAAGATATTCCTCCGTTTCCCCAAGGGTAAACGGAGACAAATATATGCTTTCAGTTATACGATTATGAAGACCTCCCTGATTTTCTATTAAATTATCTACCATCCATGAGGTAGATGAACCGGTGGCAATAAGCACAATATTATCTTGATTTTCAAAAAATGAGTTTTGCCCCTATCTCGGTATTCTAACCGCGTTAGGGGCAAAACTCATTTTATCAAGCATTCGCAATTAGTATGTATAATAGCACATTAAATGCTATTCTTTCAAATCTAAATCTAATGGTAGTACGGAGTGCCGTTTGGAGTGAGTTTTTAAGTGACGAAGTCAGGAAAAAACGGGTCATAGCCCAAAGAGATATGAGCATGACCCGTTGATGAGATGATTGCTAACTGGAGGTCAGACCTTGTGCTTATTTTACAAGCACCTTCTTGCCGCCGATGATGTAGAGACCTGCGGGGAGGGCGTCGATATCCTCCTGCGTAGCGTTGCGCTTGATGCATACGCCCTGCAGCGTGTAGATGTCGTTCGGGCTGCCAGCATCGTCAGCTGCAATGTCGTCTATACCGGAATTATATTCCCGTATAGATTTGATTGCGGCAAATACTTTGCAATTTTCATTCTGCTTATAATCCTCCACCAAAAAATCTTGCACATAAAGTGTAACAGTTCCTTCGTCAACCACGTTTTTCCCAATTTTTATCATATCCCATGCGTCTATTATCAATGCTTTCATGTTGCTGCATTTACTAAAGGCCTTATCCCCGATGAAGAATGGATGTTCCGTACGAATTCTAACCGAGGTAATGTTTTCGTTCTTGGAAAAACTGTCACCATCAACCCCCCATCCTAAAATGCCGATAACTACCCCGGGTTCCTCCTCGTATAGGAATGAGACAGCAGGTATAGTAACTCCTATTGGTATCTCAACATCTCCTGCCATAGAAGCACTGGCCTCTCCTATAGTAACCCCCCTAACCCAGTATGGTGGATCATCCTCATACATCGCAAATATATTGACAAAGGAATTCTCTATATAAAAGTAGAAGCCGTCTTTGCTGAAATCAAAGGCTGATGCGCTAATTGACCACATGAGCATCGTCAATATGGTCAAGAGTTTAGTAAACGTTTTTTTCATACGTTGTTGCTTTTTTTAGTTAATAAATTATATTTTGATTCAATCAGTTTTTTGAGCATTTTCCTCGGCAGTTTGTTGCGAGCCCCTGCCATGCACACAAAGTCTATGTCTTGAAGGACGTCATCATCAAATCTTATGGGTATGGCATAAGGTGATTTTATGTTAGCTCCCTCTTGGGGTGACGGATGGTAGCCATATCTTTCAGTGGCATCGATGAAACGACTCGCAGCACAGCGAACAATCACAGTGTTTTTAAGCACGCCCATAACACGCCTTGCCGCAGATGCTGCAAATTTTATAATGTGTTCGTCAGATTCCTCTTTGGTTTTGTCCACATATTCTTTCAGATTCATATCGTTTTGATGCATCGGGCAAAGCTCTATCGAAAGATGATGATTTATGTGGTTGTTGAGGAAAACAGGATATTCCGGAAGATATGAACCGATAACATCGGCTCTCTGTGAACAGTGCCACCCATGAGTTGTACCAAGGTGAAAAGATAATGTACCGTCTCGCATTGCCTCACTGTATGGTTTGGCACCAAGCACAGCTGTCATTATCTCGCGTTGCTGTGCGGCTCCACCATCTCCTGGCGAGATATTGATACATACGCTGTAGAGCGGAAGTCCGGTCTTAGGACTCCATCCCCACCACGGCTCCGGGAGATATTTTGGTTCCGGATCTTCCCCATGTAGCCAGCGATTGATAAAATCGTCCCACCAATTGAAATGATATAGAAGTGAGTGTAAGGGCATCTGCTCCTGTTGGCGTGCCTGTAGCTTCCCGGATTAGGCATTAGGTTAGTAGGTAAAAAAAGACGTGGGATGCTCTATCCTGCTATCCCTCCGTCTGAGGCCCTGAGAACTGCCTGCTTGCGAGGATAAGCAGTCGGTCAGCCCACGTTAGGTTTATATGTAATACCCCCGATAGGCAAGTCGCATCACTGCGGCTCGCCAAAGGGGCAGATATAACCAGCCCTGGACGCTTCCTTCTGCACTATCTTCTCGCAATTTTGAAATTTCTCAGGTTTCAGACGAAAGAAGACAGCGTTTGGATAAACGCCTTTTAGTATGTAGTCACCCTCCCTGCCGGTCGCTGACCGATGTGAGAAGGAATGGTTAATTGTCGCTCTCTTGTTGCAATTATTTCGCAAAAATAGAATTAAATTTTCATATCTGCAAGAATAACAGCATTAAATTGTAAAAAGAATTCTGCATGATGTTTGCATTTCTTTGAACTATTCCGATACGGAAAATCACACTAAGAAAAAAAAGAAAAGAAAGAAATCGATTAGTTTTTTAAAGAATTAAAATAAAAATAATTTCTTTTCTTTCTTTTCTTCGTGTGCCCATCCGATAACTTTATCTCTTAAAAATGGGGTCTTATCTTGACTAATCTTTCAAGCAGCCGATAGGCAATATGTGGTTTATATCTATTTTTCATAATGACCTGTGATATAATGAGTAAATTTGTCCATTCGTGTGTTTGGCGGGAAATCATTCGTGTGTTTGGCCGAAAATCAACCGTGTGTTTGGCGGAAAATCAACCGTGTGTTTGGCGGAAAATCAATCGTGTGTTTGGCGGGAAATCAATCGTGTGTTTGGCTGAAAACGAAGAATTCTGCATGATGTTTGCATTTCTTTGAACTATTCCGATACGGAAAATCACACGAAAAAAAGAAAAGAAAGAAATCGATTAGTTTTTTAAGAATTAAAACAAAAATAATTTCTTTCATTTCCTTTTTTTCTTAGTGTGCCCTTACGAGCGTTTGTATCGGTTGTTTCACCCCGATACAAGCGATACAAGTGAAACAAGCGATACAAAGTCAACGCATAAACTTGTGTGGTGTTTGCACGAAGAAAAAAAAGAAAAGAAAGAAATTTATTGGTTTTTCAACGAATTGAAATAAAAATAATTTCTTTTATTTCTTTCTTTTCTTTGTGTGCCTTTCCGATTCAGGTGATTCTCCCTGAATAATTGAATCACTTGAATCAGCGAATCACATAAAAATGTCAGATTAGTTTCAAAATAACAAAGCGGGTTATGGGGTCATGTATAACTTTGCGGCATCAAATAAATATCAAACTAAAAATAAGGTATTATGAACGATATGCTCGCTTGCATTTCCTCCATTCCCGATACGAGAGAATGGGGAGGGGGATCCTATTCCCAAAGAAATAGCTTCTATCCTACGGATGCTGAAGACTATCTCAAAAGAGAACGTGCCCTTCAGGAGGGAATCTCTATTGTCAGGAATTTGGCGGATAATCCTATCAAGCCGAACCGGATCCAGCAACTGATGAACGAATGTCACTTCGGTCTGCTACAGATCAAGGATGCCAACGAATGGATTGAGGACGCACTGATGCGTCCGGACCCGGTGGCATTGTGGAAATCTCTATGGTATGAGGAGGAGATATGCTGTCTGTTTGCCGACAGCAACCTCGGTAAATCGGTATATGCCTGCAATATTGCCAACGAAATATCAAAGACAAGACCGGTGCTATACTGTGACTTTGAACTTACCGACAAGCAGTTCCAAATCCGTTTCACAAACACTCAGACTCAAAAACGGTATGGGTTCAACCCGAATTTCAAACGTGCGGAGCTGTCGGATGCTGCCAATTACTGTGAACCTTGTAATTTTGAGGAGGCGGTGATCAAGTCGATTGAGGATACGGCGTTAGGGCTAAATATCAAGACCATAATAATCGACAACCTGACATGGATCTGCAACTCGTCTGACAATGGTGATGCCGCAGGCATACTGATGGCTCGGCTTGTGCAGCTGAAGAAGAACCACGGATGGAGTATTCTTGTCATTGCCCACACCCCGAAACGGAGTCTACGTAACCCGATTGACCAGAACACCCTTGCCGGAAGTAAGAAACTGATGAACTTCTTTGACAGTGCGTTTGCAATCGGCAGAAGTGCCAAAGATGAGAACCTGCGGTATATCAAGCAGATAAAATGTCGTTCCGGTGCCTTCGAATATGGTGAGGACAACGTGATAGTGGCTGATATTGTCAAGGAGCCCAACGGTTATCTGCACTTCAATGAGATCGGGCATGACAGGGAAGCCCACCATCTGAGAGAGAAGGACGACAAGGAGATCAACTTGATTAATAACAAGATCGTAGAACTCCGGCGTAACGGAAAGACTTTCCGAGACATAGCCTCCGAGTTAGGGATCAGCCTCGCCAAAGTGCAACGCTGCCTGACAAAAGCCAACCTCTAACCGCCGTATCGCCTGTATCGCCTGTATCGCTTGTATCGGTTGTATCGGTTGTATCGGGGTGAAACAACCGATACAAGCGATACAGGCGATACAAACCGATACAAACCGATACGGAATCACACGAAGAAAAAAAATAAAAGAAAGAAATTTATTAGTTTTTTAAAGAAATAAAACAAAAATAATTTCTTTTATTTCTTTCTTTTCTTCGTGTGTCCATCAGATAACTTTATCTCTTAAAAATGGGGTCTTATAATACTGACTAATCTTTCAAGCAACCGATAGGCAATATGTGGTTTATATCTATTTGTCATAATGACCTGTGGTATAATGAGTAAATTTGGCAAATCGTGTGTTTGGCGGGAAATCAGCGTTCTGTGTTAATATAATTAGTCTGGGTAACGATTTCAAATCAAATCTAAAACGACTGCTCAATTCAGACTATCGTCTGCTATCGCTCAAAGATATAGCCTAAATGCCATAAAATTTCACTAAATTTGCACTCTAAAAAGCAAATAAAACATGAAACAAACATACCCTTCAGACCTTTCACAATATGCAACGGCGGCAGATGTGATTAAACATGCTATTGAACGCAGCCGTTATCGAAGTGCATCAGCCGTAAATTGTGAAACACTCTCTCTATACTTCGGTGTGGGTAAATTTGTATCCGAAAATTCCCGTACAGGATTTTGGGGAACTAAAGCTCTTGCATCCATATCAGTTCTTTTACAGAGAGAACTTCCCGGATTAAGAGGATTTTCTGAATCGGCATTGAAGAGAATGCGTTCTTTTTATGAAGAATGGCAGTCCATTCTAATTCGTCCAACAGTGTTGGGCGAAATTACACAATCATTGAATAATTCATCTAACGATGAAATTCTCCCTACGGTGTTGGATGAAATCAAGGTTGATGAGCATTTGTTGTACAATCTTATTCTTCAACCTGTTGGGATTTCTTTCTCATGGGACGACTTTATTAAAATTAGCTTCTCGCATCACATTGAGATTATCACTCGCACAAAAGATGTAACGGAGCGTCTATTTTACATCCATTGTGCAGCACAAGCACTACACTTAAAAATTTCTTGAAAGATGACCTATACGCAAAACGAGGTTCTCTGCCCAGCAACTTTCTTCGCGCTATTCCTGAAGCCGAATATGCCATTAAAGCAGTAATGGCGTTCAAAGATGAATACATGCTTGAGATGGTTAATTTGGAAAATATCGGAGAAAAAGAGCAGGATTGGAACGAAAAAGTCATTGAAACCCAAATCGTGGCAAACATCAAACAATTCATTTTAAGTACATGACAAAAATTTGAAAACATCGAATTTTGGGGTATAAGTCGGACGCATAAGTATGGTCGAAATCTCTTCCAATCCATATTTGACAAGCGACTTTGCCTTTCTTCCATGTTTCAGAATCCTTATC